>JBFLZC010000056.1:0-1508 GCA_040756375.1 Thermodesulfobacteriota bacterium | reverse complement strand
GAATTAGAAAGATGGCCGTGAATCTTGGTGGTGGGTGTCTGGTTCATGGAGATCAACGGCTGTCCGGTCTGTTTGGAGAAGCAACGTCGGATCGACGACCTTGAAGACGAGGTCAAACGTCTTCGGGCAAAGATTGGTCGGCAGGTTCGCAAGGAACAAGACGGTTTTTTCGGGTCCTCCACGCCGTCTTCCAAGAAGCCGGTGAGGCCTAACAGCGAACAAAAGGAGAAGAAGGCCAGAGGCGCAAAGCATGGTCATAATGGAGTAGGTCGAAGGGGTCACGTAGACGGGAGTATCGATCGTAAGGTAGTAGTGGAGCCTGAGAGTGAGATGTGTCCGGAATGCGGGAATCCACTGGAGAAGAAGGGGTGGGCAGACCGCAGTGTTGTGGATACTCCTCACAAGAAGGCGGAAAAGATCACGTTTCGTCTTGCCAAACGATACTGCCCCCATTGCCGCCGCAATGTCACTTCCCAGCCTCCGGGTGTGTTACCGAGAAGCCTTTACGGCAATCAATTCATAGCTGACGCTGTGGAGATGCACTACCTGCACGGTATGCCAATGGGGAGGGTCTGTGAGTATCTGAACATCGGGCCTGGCAGCCTTGCGAAACTGTTTCGGCGCTGCGCAGATCTTTTTGGAGAAGTAACCAACGGACTCATCCGAGAGTATCGGCAGGCGCCGGTCAAACACGCAGACGAGACCGGCTGGCGGACTGACGGCAAGAACGGGTATGTATGGTTGTTTGCCACTCCGGATCTGAGCATTTTCCAGTTCGGGAAGAATCGTTCGTCCAAAGTCCCTCAAGCGATCTTTGGTAAGCATTCCCTTCCGGGGACTCTGGTTGTCGACCGCTATGCCGGCTACAACAAAGCGCCATGTGAGATTCAGTACTGTTTTGCCCATCTGTTGAGGAACGTGGAAGACTTGGAGAAGGAGTTTCCTGATGAGGAGGAAATATCGACTTTTGTAGCCGTTGCAGCCCCCCAATTGTCATTGGCCATGAGGCTTCGTACGCAACCGATTTCTGATGATGAATTCTATCGCCGGGCGGCCGAGTTGCGTGACGAGATCATGACTACTATGGCAAAGCCCGCCCACCATCAGGCAATACGCCGTATCCAGGATATCTTTCGGGAAAACGAGGGTCGATTGTATCATTGGGTGGATAACAGAGCCGTCCCCGCTGACAACAATCTTGCTGAAAGGGACTTGAGACCTTCAGTGATTGCTCGCAAGGTCAGCTTTGGCTCAATCACCGATGCTGGCGCCAAAATAAGAAGCACGCTGTCTTCGGTGGCGGCTACCATAAAAAAACGGGGTGGCAATGTCGCGAGTCGAATGAAACAAGCGTTGGATATTCTGGCTCGCAATCCGGAAGCAGATCCCTTTCCGATCTTGTTTGCCCCATCCAATCCCCCATGATGTCTCCCCTGCCTCCCAAAGGAGCAAGAATTCTACAACATCCCCACCAGACAATGTTTTGCCGCGCTTAAGTGAATGGTTAC
>JBFLZC010000055.1:0-1509 GCA_040756375.1 Thermodesulfobacteriota bacterium | reverse complement strand
CCGGTAGGGGCCGGCGTCCCTGCCGGCCCGAGCTGGTTGATATTCTTAAGAAAAATGTGCCGGCACGGAGGCCGGCACCTACCAATGCCCAAGCGGCAATCGGACATTATTTTTGACACTTGCTATAGGCCGCGACGGGGCTACAGAGCATCCTGATTCTGTTCGCCGGTTCTGATTCGGATTGCGCGCTCCACCGGTGTGACAAAAATCTTGCCGTCTCCGATACTGCCTGTGCGCGCGGCCTCAATGATCTTTTCCACCACCTGGTCGACCTGTTCGCTGGGAACCACCAGTTCCACTTTGATCTTGGGGAGGAAGTCCACCAGGTATTCTGCGCCGCGGTAGATTTCCTTGTGACCTTTCTGGCGTCCAAAGCCTTTCACTTCCGTAATGGTCATGCCTTGGGCTCCAATCGTGCTCAGGGCGTCTCTTACGTCGTCAAGCTTGAAAGGCTTGATAATGGCTTCTACTCTCTTCATCTCCCCTCCCTCACAAACCTTGGCGCTTGCGCCCGCGGCCGGTTGTCAGGCCCGACGAACGCGCGTCCGTGTCGAGCTCTCCAGGGTCGAGCCCAAGTCGCTTCAGGTCTTCCCAAAGGCGTTTCCTGTCCACGAATAAGTGCACCTCGAGGCCCTGAGATCGAGCTCGACCCACGTGTCCCTCATTGTCGTCAATGAATAGCACGTTTTGCGGGTCTTTTCCGATTTTCCGAACCACGTCGGGGAAGATGGTCGGGTCGGTCTTTCCCTTTCCCATATGGTAGGAATTCAATATCCGGTCGAATTCCCGGAAGAAGCCGTCTCGGGCATCCAATTCATCGAGCCAGTTTGTCTGATCGCTGAGCAGAGCTATCTCATCCACCTGGTGTTTAAGCTGTCTGACAAGCTCGACCATCCAAGGCCGCGGCACGAAGCGGCTAAGGAGCTCCTGGCGCAGCTCCTGGTCCGAGCCTTTCACCCCTGTTTTTCGGCGAACAAGGTCCCAGAACTCGGCTTCATTGGCCTTGCCGATCACGTAACCCGATTCGTAGGCCAGTCTGGCAGCTTGCCGGAAGAATTCCCGTTCATCCAGGCCATTGGCTCGTGCAATCGCCATGAGCCCTTCTCGGAATCCTTCCTCAGCCAGAACGCCCCCATAATCGATCAGGATCGCGTGGATTTTATCGGTTATACCGGACGACACAGGGCGACCTTCAGTTGAGGCCCGACAAGACAAGCAGCACCGGCTCGCATCGGGCAACGCATCAATAATCAAGATCTCATACTAACTGCCATAGCTCGAGAGCTACAACGAGTCATGAAAGCCCTCGGCTTCGGCGAGCACTCCGGGGCTTCGCCTCGGAGATAGGCAGCAAGAGCGCATCGTTGCGCAATAATTTGGATGGGAGACTCATCTCCCCTTGTATATTCCAGATAGAAGTACTTCTTGGACAAGAAGCGACTTCCTGGTAGAGCGACTGTGCGTGAGAGTTCCACCTGACTGGCTCTTCGCGAGGGCCGGTCGGGGGCG
>JBFLZC010000054.1:0-3291 GCA_040756375.1 Thermodesulfobacteriota bacterium | reverse complement strand
AAGGTTCCTCCCCGAACCCCTTTCCAAAAACTTCTATACGCCGTTGGCATTCCTGCTTCCTAGATGGAAGCAGGAATGCCAACGAAATATAGAGTTTCTTGAAGGGGGTTCCGGGGGAAACTTCTTTGCACAAAGAAGTTTCCCCCGTGCTTTTCTTCTTTGAAGGCGCATCGGTATAACAAATTTCCGCGCAATCTGAGCCGCGCGGAAGTGTGGAGGAGTATTTATGCAGGAAGTGCTCTTGGACTATGGCGACACGCGGATGCCCGTTGAGCTTCCCGATTCGGCCACCGTGGTGCGTTACGGCAAAACCTATACCGACCCGCCCGAAGTGGACCCCGTTGAAGCCACCCGAAAAGCGCTGGAGGTGCCCCTCGGATTTCCGCCGCTACGGGAACTGGGTGGATCCGACAAGAAGGTGGTCATTGCTTTTCCCGATCGAGTAAAAGGTGGCGTACATGCTGCGTGTCACCGCCGGGTCGCCATTCCCTTGGTCATCGAGGAACTCCTCAAAGCGGGGACCAAGCTGGAAAACATCACCCTGGTATGCGCCATGGGGCTTCACCGGAAGAACACCTTGGAAGAATGGTACTGGTACCTCGGTCGGGAAATCGTGGATAGGTTCTGGCCCGACCGGCTGGTGAACCACGACGGAGAAGCGCCGGACCTGTGCGACTTCGGTACGGACGAGATGGGCAACGTGGTGCTCTGCAACCGTCTGTTGGCTGAAGCGGACCTGCCCATCGTCATCGGCCACTGCGCGGGCAATCCCTATGGAGGTTACAGCGGGGGCTATAAAATGATCGTCACCGGGCTCACCGGGTGGCGGTCCATCGCTTCCCATCATTGCCCGGAAACCATGCACCGGGACGACTGGCTCGGGGCTTCCACCGACTCCCACATGCGTCATCAGTTCCGGTCAATCGGGCAGGCCATGGAAACGAATATGGGGAAGAATATCTTCGCGGTGGACGCTGTGCTGGGTCAGAAGTCCCAGGTGTTGGGCGTAGCGGCCGGAGAGCTTTCTCAGGTGGAGGACGCGACCTGGCCCCTGGCCGACAAACGCACCAATGTGTACCTGGACATGAAAGAACCGGCCGATGTACTGGTCATTGGTGTTCCCCGCAATTTTCACTATGGCCCGGGCATGGGCACAAACCCAATCCTCATGAGCCTGGCAATCGGCGGGCAACTATCGCGCTGCTGGCACGCGTTCCGCGAAGGAGGAGTGATCGTGGCGGCTTCCATTTGCGATGGATGGTTTAACGACGGGTGGTTCCCTTCCTACGAGGAGACCTACCGGGCGTTGCAGAAGTACAACACGCCCGCCGAGTTCCTGGCTTCGAACGATGCCCTGGACATCACGACGAATTATGAATACCGATTCGCCTATTCCAATCGGTTCACCTATCACCCGTACCACGCCATGTCCATGATCAGCGGCGGCAGCGTACCTGCGCTGCGCACCTCGGCCGTGTACATCGTGGGCGCCAAAGCCCCGCAATACGCTCGAGGAATGGGCTTCACCCCCCTTTCCACCTTCCAGGAAGCCATGAAGCAGGCGGAACGTTTTGTCGGGAAGAATCCCCGCATTCTTTGTACTCCGGAATGTTTCACCGGAGGAGTGCCCGTACATCTGCACCGGCAAAGGTGAGGATGGATGAGGCAATAAGGGAAAGGCAAGGGATCTGAATCGTCGTGGAGTGACTTTCTATGAAAGTTCTCACCATCAAGCACCCCGGGTGGGGCTTACGTATGGGGAGGTTTGGAGGGGAGATGAGTCTCCCCTCCAAATTGTTGCGCAACGATGCGCTCTTTCCGGCTATCTCCGGGGCGAAGCCCCGGAGTGCTTACCGAAGCCAAGGGCTTTCATTGTTCGTTGTGGCTTGCCAGCCATGGAGGTTCCTATGAGCACCATCGGCATTATCGGCGCGGGAGTAATGGGCAGAGCGGCCGCGGGAAAACTTATCGAAACCGGCTATTCGCTCATCGCTTTCGATACGGCTGTATCGGCTTTGGAAAAGATCATGGTCCTGGGAGCCGAGGGCGCATCCTCTCCAGCGGAAGTGGCCGGCCGAGCCGATATCATCCTGATGTTTCTGCCCGGGCCCACAGAGGTGGAAGCCTGTGTAGCGGGGCCGCACGGGCTCCTGCAAGCTGCCCGTTCGGGCATGGTGATTGTCGACATGAGCACCGTGGATCCTGGCATCACCGTGCGCATGTCCGAGGCGGCCCGCTCCCAAGGAATGGGGTACCTGGATGCCCCGGTCCTAGGCAGGCCGGCATCCGTGGGGAATTGGGCACTGCCGGTCGGCGGAAGCGAAGAGGATCTGGAATGCGTTCAGCCGGTGCTTCAGAAGTTAGCCTCGAAGATCTTCCTGATCGGGCCGTCCGGAACAGGCAACAAAGTCAAGCTGCTCAACCAGCTCATGTTCGGCGCCATCAATGCCATGACCGCTGAAATGATGGCCATCGCTTCCCAAATGGGGATAGAGCCCGGGTTGCTGTACGAAACTATCAGCGCAAGTCGAGCAGGGACAGTGAGCAACCTCTTCCTGGAACTAGGCGCCCGTATCGGGGAAGACCGTTACGAAGACCCCACTTTCACGGTGGATCTCCTGGTCAAGGACGTGCGGCTCGCAGCGCAAATGGCTCGTGACCACGGAGCACCCCCTCTCCTGGCCCGCACCGTGGAATTCATGAACGAAATGGCCCAGGTTCAAGGGTTCGGCACCGAGGACACGGCCGTGATGTGGAAGAGCGTGAAGAAGATGTGGGAACAGAAAGGGTAAGTATTCCCTTCCGAAGAAGGAAAGGAGGCGTGGCGGGGACAGTGCTCCCCGGAGATATCCCGAAACCAATGCTAGTTGGATGTTGACTGAGTCAATTCTGCAATTCTTGAATTCTGGGGACACCATACTTAATTCGTGACATCCCGCTTTGGCGAATGCGACTTTCAGGGCATGGCTAGCCGCGAGTTGTTGCTCCGGGAGTTCTGCACCATGTAACTCAGAGTGGTGAGGGTTGCACATAATTCTGGGGACACCATGCTTATTTGCTCCCGAACGAGAGAATTGTGTAAGGTGTCCCCGAATTGGGAATTGGCGGAATTGGAATTAAGAAGCGAAATGGGAGTGGGTCGATGGGTTCATGGTCGGATGACTCTAGAGCTGGTTGCAAAACCTCATAGACATTTTCTCAAGGTTATCATGATGCAGGCCAACTGGAAGAAGGCCACGAACATATTGATATGATTCTCATATCTCACAACGATCCGTCGGTAATCGGTGA
>JBFLZC010000053.1:0-5489 GCA_040756375.1 Thermodesulfobacteriota bacterium | reverse complement strand
CTCGCGGAGCGACCTCGAAAACGTCTGATGAAAATGGATGAACTGCTAAATGAATGTCTGTGGCTCTAGAGAAGTTAGCGCGAATGGGGCTTTGGGGGAAACTTCTTTACACAAAGAAGTTTCCCCCCATGCTTTACTTCTTTGAAAGCGCACTGGTATCACACAGGTTGGGCAGTTAGGAAAAGGATAGTTATTCTTCCCACGCGTGCCTTAAGCACTAGAATTCAGGAGGGGGGTCATGAACCTCAATGTGTCGATTCAGCCGCTAATCGCCTTGATTGCAGGAATCCTCATTCTGTTGTTTCCACGGATACTCAACTTCATCGTCGCCATATACCTGATCGTTGTGGGCGTGATGGGGCTCTTGGGTAGATAGACGAGAGGCGGCCGACCGCGTCGATTTCGCGAAGAGCCACGTGAGACCGCCTGGCTCTGTCTTGGCCTTCGCAGGAGGAATGTCCTCGAACTCAGCCCTCTGCCCCGTGAATCGGTAGTTGTTTCCGTCATTCCGGCGAAAGCCGGAATCCAGGTCTTTAATACTGGACCCCGGCTTTCGCCGGGGTGACGGCTGGAAGCTGCGATCGTTTCTTGAGGGGAAGGTCGTTCGCCATTTCCATCTTCAGCTCCCATTAAACACTGCTGATTTGCAGCACAGGCTTGATGGTAGTTCCGCGTTTGGCGTCAGCGATGGCTTTGTTAATCTCGCTGAGTTTGTAGAACTTGATGAGGCGATCAAACGGAAACCGCCCTGCCCTATACAGCTCAATCAGTTTGGGGATGAAGTGCTGCGGCACCGCGTTGCCCTGGATGATACCAAGGGCTTTTCGTCCCTTGGTCAAAGACCCTGTGCCGGTCCCGCTCGCAACAAGCGCGACCGTGCCCCTCGGATTCAACACCTCAATCGCGAGCCGATGCATTTTGTGGTTGCCGGTAATTTCCAGCACGTAATCCACCCCTCCTCCAGTGATTTCGGTAATGCGGGAGACCACGTCATCACGGCGACTGTCGATCACGTGAGTAGCGCCCAGCTCAAGAGCGACTTTGAGCCGCTTCGGTCTGATGTCTACACCGATGATCGGAGTGGCGCCAACAATATAGGCAGCCATGACCGCAGCAAGGCCGACTGCTCCCGTTCCGAAGATGGCTATACTCGCCCCTTTGGGCACCTTCAGCGAGTTCATCACAGTCCCCGCGCCCGTCTGCATTCCGCATCCCAATGGAGCCAGAACCTCCAGAGGCAGATCTTTGGGGACCCTCACCAGGTTGCGTTTGGTCGCTAGGGTATGGGTAGCAAATGAGGACTGGCCGAAGAAATGCCCGCTCACGCCGTTGCGTTGCAAAGCATTGCTGCCGTCCAAGCGTTCAAAACCGAAGTTCAGCTCCCAGAAATGCTCGCATTGCGTGGGATGTCGTTTTCGGCATTGAGGGCAGCGGCCGCATGACTGGTATGAGAGCACCACATGGTCCCCCTCTGAAATACCTCTGACCTCCTTGCCGACCCGCTCAACTACGCCTGCACCCTCGTGACCCAGCACCAAAGGCCCATCCGCGGAAGTCCATCCGTCGCACATGTCTATGTCGGTGTGACAGATGCCCGAAGCCACGATGCGCACCAGGACTTCGTCGTCGCGCGGATTTTCCAATTCCAGGGTCTCGATCTTCAAGGGGCCGCCCCTCTTGCGTAGGACAGCCGCTTGTATCTTGCGCAGGTACGGGTAATGAGCCAGGGATCAGACCTCAACGAGGAAATGAGCTCCGGTTAGAGGCGGAAATGGGGAATCGCGGGCCGCGCGCGTGCGAGGGCGCGTTTCCCCGCCGGCTGCAGAGCCTTCCTAAATGCCGCGGACATGCGAAGTATGGAATCCTATTTGCCGTCAAAAAGCAACTGGGGCTCCTGGAAAGGAATGGGCCCATGCTGCTGAACCCAGACTTCGTTCACCTTGTTCCATGCTTGCTCTTTGGCAAGGCGCTGCAATTCATACTCGCGTGCTTGTTCCACGAACTTGGTCCTGTCGTAAGACCCTTTTTCAGTCATGGTCTCCCCCTCGTCGTTAGTGTTGAGTTTCTTGACTGATAACTGGGACTTCCGAACGCGCTCGCAAAGATTAGAGTGGTTTTCAAGGGATCGTGCTGGGTGTGAGAAGAATCTTTCTCAGGAGGAGATTTCCCAGCTTTGGCTTCGCGAGCCTCTCAAGTACGGCACCGAACCGTACAATTCCATACTAACAGATCCGCGGGCAGGGTCAATCTCAAAAACGCGCGTGGGTGTGACCTTTCACGTACGCGGGGTGCTTTTACGCTATCTGTCATTGCGAGGAGTGAAACGACGAAGCAATCTCCTTCCTTTACCACTGAGATTGCTTCGCTGCACTCGCAATGACAGCGCTTGGCCGTTGGTAATTGCATTTACGCGTGGGTAGGATAACCTGGAAGTCGGTAAGATGTCGGGCGATAAAGGGGGCATGGTTATGCTTGGCCCACAGCTTCCGCTCAATTTCCTGGCCCCGCTACTCCCTGCGTGCTAACATAGTGCCAACCAGCAATCCTTCAATGGGGGAGCGCCATGCCAGACAATGAAACCCTTGAACAAGCGGCCGCTAGCACCCAAGACCAGGTCGAAGAAGAGGCAAAGAAGGAAACCTGGGGAGCTTTAGATGTGGTGAGCGAGGCGGCTGGGGTTGTGGGCGACGTGGTCATCGAAGGTGCGCTCGATTTTGCGGGGGACGCGCTCAAAGGCACGCAGGACGCAGGCGGAGCCGCATTGCAGGCCGCGGTCAGCGCAGGTAGCTCAATCCTTGAAGGCGTTGCCCAAGCCGGTGCCGCTGTTGCCGAGCACGCCCCGGCTGTGGCCGAAGCCGCAGTTGAAACAGCGGTTGAAGTGATAGGGAACATCATCAGCGGAATCGCTGACAGCTAGCCGCTTCTATTTGTGATGCGAAGCCATAGACTTATGTAATCAGTGTCAATGACCGCGAGCAGGCAAGCGCACGCTCCTCTATCAGGCAAATTTGTCGCCGATTACAGAAGACGCGGTGCCTTATGTCGGGACCTATCCTGTGAACAGGAGTTCACCAATGAACAATAGAGAGGCGTAGGATTCATGAGCATTGTGGATCTCAAAAAGGAAGGCGATGTTTTCATTCTCACCATGCACAGCGGGGAAAATCGGTTCAACCGAACGTTCATTAACGCGATGAACGAAGCTCTGGATACGGTAGAAAGGTCCGACGGGCCGGCCGCGCTGGTAACCATCGGGGGCGAAGAGAAATTCTATTCAAACGGCTTGGACTTGGACTGGATGATGGGCGACGGCATGGCCGAAGCCCCGGAATTCATCAAGTCAGTGCTGAAGTTCCTCGGCCGAGTTATGGCTTTTCCGGTTCCGACGGTGGCCGCAATGAACGGGCACGCGTTTGCTGCCGGAGCGATGATGGCTCTGGCACACGATTTCCGGGTTATGCGTGCGGACCGAGGCTACTTCTGTTTGCCTGAAGTGGATATCAACATTCCGTTTGCCCCGGGCATGACTGCTCTGATCAAGAGTCGGCTCACACCAAATGTGTTCCGGGACTTACTGCTGACCGGGGTTCGGATCGGAGGCGTGCAAGCGAAAGGGCTGGGCATTGTAGATGAAGCGGTCCCTGCCGATCAGGTGCTGTCGCAAGCCATAGCCTGTGTTGCTCCCTTGGCCGGCAAGAATCGACACACGTATCAAGCGATCAAGCGAGGCATGTATGCTGAGGCCCTGGCGCTGTTGGAAGCCGGCATCACGAATGTGCCGTGATCGTCTGCAAAACGAGGAGTTTCGGAAAAGGCTGCCGGGGAAGCCCTTTTTGCAAAAAGGGCCTCCCCGGACCCCTCCCCAAAAACTCCTAACCTTCCAACGATTCCCACCAGAATCGTGACACGGCGAGTCCATGTATACCAAATCGGGCGCGATTATTGCATTTCCGATTTAAAAGGTCTGTCTTGCTGCGACTTGTAGACCGCTGCACGGTCCGCCTAAGCACCAAACAGACCAAAGAAAGGATCACCCATGTCTCTCACCGAAGACCTTGTTGCACGTAGAGCGGCCGCACGCAAGCACATTCCGCCTGAGAAGCTCGCGGTTATGGACCGAGCGACTGAGGACCTCGAGAAGTCAAGCATCACCGCATCATGTCTGAAAGAAGGAGACGTTGCGCCGGACTTTGTCCTCCCCAACGCTGTGGGGAAATCGGTCTCCCTTGGGGAAAAGTTGAAAGAAGGGCCTGTGGTGCTCTCGTTCTATCGAGGAGGTTGGTGACCGTACTGCAATCTGGAGCTGCGGTCATTGCAGCTCGAGCTGAACCGTATCAAGGAACTCGGGGCATCCCTCGTAGCGGTCTCGCCTGAAACGCCGGACAATTCTTTGTCCACGACGGAAAAAAGCGAGCTCACTTTCGAGGTGCTCAGCGATTTGGGGAACCGAGTCGCTCGGCAGTTTGGAATAGTTTTCCAGCTTCCCTTGGATCTGAGGCCGATCTACGCCGGGTTTGGGATCGATCTTCCCAAATCAAACGCCGACGATACGTTTGAATTGCCGATCCCCGCGACATACGTCATAGGAACAGATCGAAGGATCCTGAAGGCATTTGTGGAAGCTGATTATACTAAAAGGCTCGATCCTGAAGAAATTATCGCCGCGCTTAAGGAGATTGAGCGAGAGAGATAGACGTTCTAATACCAGTTCGCTTTCAAACAAGTAATATCGTGTTCTTGGTGGGACAGTCCCGCGAGGCATGGGGTTGCCCGTCGTTCTCGGGCCGGCAGGGACGCCGGCCCCTACCAAAATAGGATGGAACCCACGAGTCAAGGTCGGGCGACGAACAGTCCGGTAGGGCCGGCGTCCCTGCCGGCCGCAGTTTGATCCTTGCATCGGTGGCTGCGATTGCCGATGTTACTTATTTGACGGCGCATCGGTATAAAGCACATGCAATCCCCACGAAGGAGGATGAAAGAATGGAACAAGCCAAAATCATCCAGAAACACGACATAAAGTGGGAGCCACATCCTCAACTTGCCAACGCGAAGGTGGCATACTTGTTATCAAACCGTGACGACAAAATGGACCTTACGTGCTTGTTGGTGAATCTTCCTCGCGGAACTCACGTGGACAAACACACGCACGAATGTGACGACATCATTTACGTGCTCAAGGGAAAAGCTAAGCTTTGGATCGAAGGAATGGGAGACGTGCCTATGGTTGAAGGCACATTCGTGAGGGTTCCAAAGGGCGTAAGACATCAACCTCACAGCATAGAAGAAGATTTTGTTGCGTACGATGTCTTCTACCCGTTTCTGGCGTGAGGTGACGAGAAAGATTCTAATTGACCGCAAACGACTAGAGCTGGTTGCAAAACCTCATAGACATTTTCTCAAGGTTATCATGATGCAGGCCAACTGGAAGAAGGCCACGAACATATTGATATGATTCTCATATCTCACAACGATCCGTCGGTAATCGGTGA
>JBFLZC010000052.1:0-5706 GCA_040756375.1 Thermodesulfobacteriota bacterium | reverse complement strand
TCTCGCGACTTAAGGACTGGAAAAACCTGTGCAAAAAGCTCGCGGAGCGACCTCGAAAACGTCTGATGAAAATGGATGAACTGCTAAATGAATGTCTGTGGCTCTAGAGAAGTTAGCGCGAATGGGGCTTTGGGGGAAACTTCTTTACACAAAGAAGTTTCCCCCGTGCTTTACTTCTTTGAAAGCGCACCGGTATAACATATCCCGCACGCGGGAGACTCGGCAAGGGGTAACCCTATGAGAAGAGGATCTTGTCACCACTGCGGCCGGCCACTGGAGTTCGAGGATAAGGTATTCAGAAAGGACACGTGTCCCGGCTGCGGCTCAGACGTGTATTGTTGCCTCAACTGTGTCAATTACGATGAGTCCGCTCACAATCAGTGCAGGGAATCCCAGGCTGAAAAGGTCACGGTGAAGGATCGGCGTAATTTTTGCGAGTACTTTGAGCTCCGCGAGGGCCAAGCATCAGGGTCCGCAGCTCAAAAGGCCGCGGAAGCACGGCGTAAACTCGACGCGCTTTTCAAGAAATAGCAACGCGCAAGAACTCGGTCTCCCCCGCGATGTTCGGCATATAAGATGAGTCTAATAGGCTCGTGCAGCGCGCCGACTAATTGCAACCATCGTTGTCCAGCTGCTTGGCATAGTCCGCACCGAATCGGAGCAGTAACTGCCGTATCCTCATGTGTCTTTTTTCCGTGGCCATGTCTAGAGGCGTGGGAGCATAGTAGCTGTCTCCCTGGGGTTCTTCGTAGCTGTTGGGGTCTGCGCCATGTTCGAGCAGGTATTCCACTATTTCAGTGTGTCCAGCTCGGGCGCCGGCCAAGAGGGCAGCGCTTCCCACGACTTCATCCCTGGGAGTCGAGGCATTCACGTCACCCCCATTCTCTACGATCGCCTTCACGACCGACAAGTGTCCCTTCTCAGCAGCAATTTGAAGAGCTCCGGCCACATCGCGCCCGTCATTGGCTGGAGTTGATTCCTTGCGATGTGCCATCAGAAGACGCGCTGCGTCCGGATGGCCATTGTGGGCAGCAACCTCCAACGGGCTGAAACGGCCCACATACCCACCCCTGCCTTCAGGATATGAATACAAAACCTGCCCACGAGCCTCGGTTTGGGCGCCGCGCTCCAGCAGAAACCTGACCATCTCCGTTTGCCCAGTTGCACAGGCCCACAAAAGGGGTGTCCAGCCGAGTGCATCCGATGCATTGATGTTCTCTCCGTTACGGAGTAGCTTTTCAGCTCGCCCTAGGTCACCCATGGCGGCGGCACCGGCCAGCGTAGCATCGTTACGTGCGCCATATTTCTTGAGCAATTCCGTAATCTCAAGGAATCCGTGCGCCTGTGCGTACATGAGCGCAGTCTGCTCCTCGTTGCTCCTCGCATGAATATTCGCGCCGTACTTGATCAACGTACGTACGGCCTCGGTGTTGCCGTCCGCGCTTGCCCACATCAAAGGAGTAATGCCGCGCTTATCGTCGGGTTGGTCCACATGGGCCCCGTATTCGTGGAGAAGGGCTATATTCTCGAGTCGGTCGCGGCGCGCGGCTCCCACCATGGCACCCTTGAAGTCCGCGGATGGTATACCCTGGCTCTTTGCAGCATCGAGGAGGCACTTCAAAACTGAAATCTCTTCCCACCCCGCCATTCTTATCAGTTCAGGGGTGACCCCTTTTTCGGCATCATAATGCCTCAGCTTCTCTCTGCCATAATCCGTCACTATTTCCGCACAGCCTCTAGACTCAGCAAGTTCGGAGGCGCTGGCGCAGAGCTTTGAATCATACCGGCGCAAAAGTTCGACAATTTCTTTGCTGCTATGTTTACACAGGTCCTTCCAGTCCCTGACATTCCTGTTCAATGTAGGGAGAGCTCCATACTCGATGAGCAGCTTCAATATGTCGGCGCGACCGTCGGCCGCAGCAGCGTACACGAGATCTCCGGCGTCTTTTAGAACCGGCGCACCGTTCTCGAGGAGCAGCTTCACAATGCCCAGGCGCCCTGTCTTTACCGCCCACCACAATGGCGTACCGTATGCCAGTGCGTCAGCATCCCCGCAGTTTTCCAGGTCACTCGTCTTAAGTCCTGCACGAACGAACTCTGCAACAGCATCTTCACGTCCGGAAATAACGGCCTTACAGAGGGTGTCCTTGTCAGGGTATTCGCTGAGTATCTCAAGAATCCCATGATGATCTTCAATGCCGCCGTAATTGCAATACTGACCCCATTCGCGAGCAGTCCTCCCGTCATTGTCTTTGGCATGGATATCCGCACCGCGTTCCAAGAGAGCCACAATCACTTTGTCCCTGTGGCCTTCCGCGGCGGCCATGAGTGGGGTCTTTCCGTTGTACGTCCTGGCGTGGATATCCGCACCCCGTTGAATCAGGATTTCTGCGACAGGGATATTCGTTGCCCTCATGAGCGCAGTGCGGCCGGACTTGTCCCGCGCATCCACCTGCGCGCCGAGATCAAGCAACCTGCGGACAGTCTTGTTATCTCCCTTTGATGAAGCAATCATCAGCGGCGTTACACCGTTCTTGTCCGCGGCATTCGGGGATGCCTTGCGATCCAGTAGTAGATCCGCCACTCCAGGCATCCGCCTCATGACAGCAAGCATCAACGGTGTGGTGCCGCGCTCGTCGGCAAGCTCAACATTTGCTCCGTGGTCCATAAGGATTTTCACGGCATCGCTGTGACCACCGTCCGAGGCCCACATGAGCGGAGTCCAGCCGTTAGACGACCGGGTATTGGGATAAGCGCCCGCGGCCAGGAGCCGCCGCAGGCTTTCGTCGTCCCCGTCGGCCGAAGCCTGCATCAAATCCGTCCATGGGACTGCTTTTTTCAGAGCGGGCTGCTTGTTTAGTGAAGAAGGTTCATCAGGATCCATATTCTTGAGCGCCAGTTCCCCACGGGAACCACCTAGTGGACCGGCGAGGCTGCTGCGACGGAAGCCTGCGGTCACACTAACGTCCGACGAACTCGATATGTGCGTTGGGACATCTGCAATTGCGCTGGTGAGGGTCCCCGTGAAGACAATCGCGAGACCCAGTTGCAGGATTACTCTATGGCTCATCAGGGTCCCTTTCGTCGTCATATCGGCAGGAAGACACAGCGACCGCTCCCAACGATTCTCTGAGCAGGCGGGATTGGGCGCACGGGCCGCCCTGCTAATCCGCTTCATCCTCATCCGTGTCGGATAATTGACCGGCGACCGCCTCCAGTTCTTCCTTAACATCCGCAGGGAGGGGCTCCCTTGGCGCTTCTGCCCAGAGGCCTTCCAGATCGTAGAATTCCCTCACCGGTGTATGGAACACGTGCACGACCACGTCCCCATAATCCAGGAGGGCCCAGGTCCCCTGGTCTATACCTTCCGCAGAATACCTCTGGATCTTGTGTTTCTTCGCGTCCAGAAGCACTGCTTCCGCGACCGCTCTTGCGTGTCGAGTAGATCGCGCGGAAACGATGAGAAAATAGTCGGTCAGTGAGGTGAGACCTTTGAGGTCGATGAGGACCGGGTTCATGGCTTTCTTGGCCACTGCTGCCCGTAAGAGGATTTCAGCCTTTTCTTTTGAACTCGTTTCCTCGGCTCCTGTTGGTGGATGGCTCATTGACGCTCAACACCCGTATAGATGGTTTTCCAGGATGTATTCCCGGACCGATTCCGGAACCAGGTAGCGGACGCTCTGTCCCTGCCTCAAAAGCGATCGAATCTTGGTCGATGAGATGTCCAGGCCCTCCACCGGCGAAGAGATCAGCACGTGTGAGCTGGGATGGACCAAGCAATTCTCGCTTTGACGGAATTTCGATCTCAATGGGAAAGGAACCCCTGCCCACGCCGCGTCGAAGTCCGTTCCCGGTCGATTCACCACAATGAAGCTTGCAAGTGAAAACAGCTCTTCGTAGTCTCTCCAGGTACGGATTTCTCTGAGGGAATCGGTGCCCAAAATGAAGAAGATTTCGTTTCCCGGGTCTTTGGCAAATAACTGAAGGGTCTTTACCGTGTACGACGCCCCTTCGAGGGTGAGCTCCACATCGGAGACTTCAAAAGAGGGGTTCCCGTGACAAGCCCTGCGGGTCATTTCGAGCCTGTGGCGTGATTCGGCAATTTCTCTTGAGTCCTTGTGCGGAGGGATTGAGGCAGGTATAAAGACCGCGCGATCCAAACCATGTACGAAGACCGCTTCTTCGGCAAGTCTCAGGTGGCCTACATGCGGGGGATTGAACGTCCCGCCCAGAATTCCGATTTTCAATTCGCTCCTATCGCCCGGAAGGGGGTTGTTTTCCACGTGAAAGATTTTATACTTATCAGAAGTGGTTGCAAGAGGAATCGTCTCCACCGTCACTCCTCTTGCTCCACAGTATGACTGGAGGCTCTCGTCTTGGGGTATTACATCATCGGTTTCGTAGTCCTGCTGGGCGTACTGATTTTTGTACACGAATTAGGGCACTTCGCGGTTGCGAAATTCTTCGGCGTGAAGGTGCTCAAATTCTCACTCGGTTTCCCACCTGCTCTTATCAAGAGACGTTGGGGTGAAACGGAATACATACTGAGTTGGATCCCCCTGGGGGGATACGTGAAACTCCTGGGCGAAGACCCGGAATCCGATGAAGAGATCGCCCCGGAAGAGCTGCCCAGAGCGTTCACGAGCAAGAGTTTGCTGGCTCGTATGGCCGTTATCGCGGCCGGCCCCGTGTCCAACTATCTCCTTGCAGTAGTGCTTCTTTGTGCAGGTTATGTGGTGGGCCTGCCTGTGCTCGTCAGCCATGTTGGGAAGGTAGTCGACGGCTCACCTGCCATGCAGGCAGGTTTGAAGGAAGGCGATCGCGTCGTGGCTATCGACGACGAGCAGATATGGCGCTGGGATGACATGCGCCAAATCATCGAAAAGCATCCAAACGAGCAACTCCAGGTGACGGTGGAACGCGACGGCGAGAGGACGACCCTCCCTGTGACTCCCGCCCTCAGTGAGGAAAAGGACGCGTTCGGTAGGCCGATCGGGCGTATCGGTGTCATGCCGTCAGGTGAGAGAGTCACGCTCGGGTTCTTCGCTGCCATCAGCGAAGGTTGCCGCTTCACGTGGTACCTCACGGGCCTGGTCTTCGAGACACTGGCGAAACTGGTAAAGATGGAGATCAGCGCCAAAGCGCTCAGTGGGCCCATCACCATAGCTCAAGCATCCGGTGAAAGTCTGAGGGCAGGTTGGGCCAGCTTTATCTTTCTCTTGAGCTTTATCAGCATCAACCTTGCCGTGATCAATCTACTCCCCGTGCCCATACTTGATGGCGGGCATCTCCTGTTCTTCCTTATCGAAGCGGTCACGCGCCGACCGGTGACGGGGAAGGCCAGGGAGATAGCTACGCAATTAGGGCTCCTGTTCATCATATTCCTGATGGTGCTCGTCTTTTACAACGATATCCATCGCATCGTTACGCAGGGATGGGACTTGCGGCCCCGCTGATTTGCTAATACCAACTCCCATAGCTAAAGAGCTACAACGACTCAAGAAAGTCCTCGGCTTCGGCGAGTACTCCGGGGCTTCGCCTCGGAGATGGGCAGCAAGAGCGCATCGTTGCGCAATAACTTGGAGGGGAGACTCATCTCCCCTTGTATATTCCAGATAGAAGTACTTCTTGGACAAGAAGCGACTTCCTGGTAGAGCGACTGTGCGTGAGAGTTCCACCTGACTGGCTCTTCGCGAGGGCCGGTCG
>JBFLZC010000051.1:0-6798 GCA_040756375.1 Thermodesulfobacteriota bacterium | reverse complement strand
CTCTATATTTCGTTGGCATTCCTGCTTCCATCTAGGAAGCAGGAATGCCAACGGCGTATAGAAGTTTTTGGAAAGGGGTTCGGGGAGGAACCTTTTTACAAAAAGGTTCTCCCCGTCTTACTTTCTTTAAGGCGCATTGGCATCATTTGACCTATTTGTTCCGGGATGCGCGGGACACGATATCCAGGTGTTCCTTTATCGCCTCTTCTATGGTGTATTCGGGTTCCCAGCCGAGCTCTCTCCGGGCAGCGCTATCGTCATACGTGGCGGGGTAGGGGGACTGGCCTTTTCCTCCTTCCACGAGGGTCACACGGGCGCCGGGACGGTACCTACGGGCGATGGCCACCACTTCTCGGATGATATGTACCCCGCCGGCGATGTTGTAGATTCGCTGGGCCGGCTTTTCTGCGCGCCACAGAGTGAGAATGGCCTTTACGGCATCCTTTATGTACAGCCAGTCTCCTTTTTCGTCGGGATTGGGCACGGTCACCTCCTCTCCGCGGGCGATCGCGTCCAGGATGAGGGATGAATAAACCGCGGTGATGCCAGTGGTCCGCCCGGGACCGAACACCCAGGTGAAGCGAAGGGCACGGGTGTCCATTCCGTGTTTGCGAGCGTACCATCGGAGTAGGTTTTCGCCGGCAAGTTTGGTTTGCCCGTAGATGGTTTCCGGATTCTTGACCGCATCGTCAGGCACTGGTTCCGTTACGTCCATGCCGAAAACGGAAATGGAGCTGAGCATGATGAACCGATTGACTCCACGCGCCAACGCGGCGTCGAGGAGGGTTTGCGTCGATTGGAGGTTGACCGCAAAGCCCATAACGGGGTTTTCTTCGCACGGGCCGGCCAGCACCGCTCCCAGGTGGAAGACATCGCTTATATCGTGGGACAACATGACCCGGTAGAGATCAGGTCGAGAAGCCAGATCGCCTCGGACGTAGGTGATTCTGTCCCGCACCCCTTCCAGGCTTCTCGGCTCCGAGGCCAGGTCGAAAACCACCACTTCCGAGCCCAGTTCGAGCAATTCGGGGATAAGGTAGGACCCGATGAAGCCGGCGCCTCCAGTGACAAGGGCTCGCATGTCGTTGCTCCCTTCAGGGCCGATCTCTCGGCCGCCGCGTTAATTGCCGTTCCGCTGTTTCCTGAACTCTTCCCGCACTACCTTGTCGACGCGGGCGCGGATTTCAATAAACCCGGGGGTGGTCTTTACAGCCGCATCGCGAGGGTAGGGGATATCCACGGGAATGATTTCACGAACCCTTCCCGGGTTGGCCGCCATGACCACCACCCGGGTGGAAAGAAACGCGGCTTCCTCCACTCCATGGGTGATGAAGATGACCGTTTTGCGCTCTTTGGCCAGGATACGCAGCAGCGCCTCCTGCATGAACTGCCGTGTCTGGGCGTCCAAGGCGCCGAAAGGTTCATCCATGAGGAGCACTTCCGGGTTGACCGCGTAGGAACGGGCGATGGCCACCCGCTGCTTCATGCCGCCTGATAATTCCTTGGGGTAGGAATCTCTGAACTTGTTCAGGTCGACGAGGTCGATGAAGTGATCGGCGATCTCACGTGTTTGACTTGCGGATGTGCGGTTATTTTTCAGCTTCAGACCGAATTCGATGTTTTCCCGCACAGTGAGCCACGGGAACACTGCGTACTGCTGAAAGACCACACCCCGATCCGGCCCCGGTCCGCTTATCTCCCGGTCGTCCATGAGGACACGGCCGGAAGTGGGCTGAAGAAAACCCGCGACGACGTTGAGCAGGGTGGTCTTGCCGCACCCGGAAGGACCGACCACGCAGATGAATTCCCCGGGTTCAATGGTGAAGTTCACGTCCCTCAGGGCTTCCACCGTGCCGGCGATCCCGCTGTACGTCATGTGCACGTGTTCAATGGTGATGCCTTTTTCCATCATCTGCTCCGATCCCGGTCCCCGAAAAGATGCGCGAATATCGGAGGAGCCAAGATTTTTCGACTACGGCAGCCTCTCCTGCCAGGCGGTCGCGCGCCGTTCAATTGCCCGCACCGCGGTGTCCATTGCCAGCGAAATGGCCCCGATGAGAAGGATACCCAGCACGAGGGGCGGCATCTGACAGAAGTTCTGGGCGTCGACCATCATGGCGCCGATCCCTCTCTGGGCTGCGATAAGTTCCGCGGCCACCAGCGTGGCCCAGCACACTCCCAGGGAAACCCGGCACGCAGTGATGATGTGAGGAATGAGTTGAGGCAGAATGATCTTTCGGAAGATCTCCGAGTTGGTGGCCCCCAGTGTTTTGCCTGCTCGAATGTAGATCGGGTCGAGTCCGACCAGCGCCTGATAGATGACCACCAGCGCGGGGAAGAAGGAAGCGTAACACAGTACCACGATCTTGGGGGTTTCTCCGATCCCGAAGAAGATGATCATCAACGGTATCAGAGCGATGGGCGGCAGCGCGCGGAAGAAATTCGTCATGGGGTCGATGAGCAATCGTACCGTTCTGAACCATCCGATGAGAAAGCCCAGTATGACGGCCATCACAATGCCGATGGTGAATCCTGAAAGCACTCGCAGGAAACTGGCATACATATGCTTCTGGAGGCTGCCGTCCCTCGACAGAGTGACGAAGGACTTGAGGACCGCAAACACCGACGGAAACAATTGAGGATCGATGATGTGCAGGGCCCTGGAGAGTTCCCACACCGCGGCCACGATACCGAAGGAAGCGAAGAAATAGCAGGTCTTTTCCCACCTTTCCTTTCGGCGGGTCTTCCTGATACGCTCCTCAATGGACTTTTTCTCTTCCTGGTCGCTCATGACCAATAGTTCTCCTGTCACAGAATCTCTGCTCAGGTGGGTGTTCGCCCAAACGCTTAAGCGCTGAACTCTCGTTCGCAGCGGAGAGCTAACGGGGAGGAGTGAAGGAAGCCCGAGGCCTCCACGCTCCTCCGCCGTCGCACTATTTCACCTCGGACAAGTAGATGCTCGGATCAAAGAACTCCTTGGGGTCCACCCAATTGCCGATGGAACCGATTTCCACGAACACCTGTTCCACTTGGCCGATCCATTTGCTCACCGTGCCGTCCTTGTACAATTTCACCCAGTCTTTGGAGGTTTCGCATTTCTCGGCCTTCCAGCTGGCCTCGATATCGCTATACGGGATGTTGGCGTAAGCCTTGCTGTGGATGAGCTTCAAAGCTTCGTCGGGTTTGCTTAAAAGGTAATCGTTAGCCGGCACCCACGCCTTGACGATCTTCTTCAGAACGTCCTTGTGATCTTTATAGAAACCGTTTGCCGCTACCCACCCGCCGATGATCGCTGCCTCGGGATAGAAATCCTTCGCTGAGCTGAGCTGAACAGCTCCCTTAACCTTGTCCCTGATCTGCACGTGGAAGGGCGCCCAAGTCACCACGAAGGGCACTGCCCCCGAGATAAACGCGGCAACCGCGCCTGCCATGTCCATGCTCACAATCTCCACGTCCTTGGTGGAGTCCAGTCCGTTCTTCTTGAGCGCTGTGTGCAAAAACACGTGAGCGGTAGTTCCCTTGACCGTGGCGATCTTCTTGCCCTTTACGTCCTTGATGGACTTGGCCCCGGTTTCAGGACGGGCAAAAAGCATGGCTGTGTCATACTCGATGTCGTTGATAAGGAAGACTTTACCTACCCCCCGGGAAGGGAAGTTGGCGATGACCGCCCCCATGATGGCCACATCCACACTGCCGCCGCTCAGGGCCTGCATGAGCGGAATGCCGGAGGTGAATACAATGGGTTCGATCTCCAGCCCCTGCTCCTTGAAATAGCCCTTTTCCATGGCGATCCAAAATTGTCCGTCCACGGCCAATGTGTGGAGATACCCGACCCTGACTTTGTCGGCAGCCGCGACCGGTCCCACAAACGTGAATATGACGAGCGCGACGATAGCAATCGTAGCGATCCTGGAAATCTTCATTTCATCCTCCTTTTCCTACCTGATGGTGTACCCGTGCGCATTCCGCAATCGATCGATTTCCATTCTCTCCCTATTGCTGCGACACCTCCTTTCATCGCTCCTGTTCGGTGCCTGCCCGGTTAAAGAATTGTCCGCAATGAGGTCAACGATATTCTCGGCATGAGCCTCGCACGATGATTTCCGTGTCCAGGCAGCAGTGTCTGGCTTGGGTAGAATTGCGTTCAATCATGTCCAGCAGCATATCCACGACGATGCGCCCGATTTCATATCCCGGGACCCGGACGGTGGTGAGCGGGGGATCGCAATAGGCCGCGAACTCGATATCGTCAAACCCTGCCAAGGACAGGTCGTCGGGCACGCGCAACCCGGCGGCCCGCACCGCGGCCAAGGCTCCGATCGCGAGCACGTCGCTGGCCGCGAAAACGGCTGTGGGCCGGTCGGGAAGGGACAAAATCCTTGCCATGGAGTCCTTGCCGCCCTGAAGTGTGGGCACGGTCTCCACGATCCACTCCGGCTTGCATTCCAGGCCCAGATCTTTCAGGCAGGCCATGAATCCTTCGTACCGCTTTCTGACGCGGCCCACTTTGGTATAAAGGCCGATCATCAGCCCGATCCTGGTGTGATGAAGGGAAGCCAGGTACTTGGCCATGGAATAAGCGGCCCGATAATTGTCTAAGCCCACATAGCTCAGCTCCGGGTTGTCCGGCTTTTCCCAGATGATGAAGCAGGGGATGCCCGAATCGGCCAATTTCTTGACGCGGTCTTCTTGTCCTATGTTGAAGCCCGTGAGGATGACTCCTGCAAGGCGGCGTTCTTCAAACCGTTGCAGCAAGCTCCTTTCGGTCTGATAGTCGTACTGAGTATTGCCGAGAAGGATGGAATACCCTTTATCGTTGGCCCTTTCCTGAATGGCCAGAATAGTGCTGGCGAAGAGCGGCGCCTCGGTCGTGGGGATAAGCAGCCCGATGACCGTGGACTTGTTCCTGGAGAAATCACCCGCGGCAGCATTGTACACGTAGCCGTGCTTTTCGATGACGGAGAGTACCCGTTCCCGGGTTTTGGGGCGCACGAACTGGGGGGTATGGATGGCTCGGGACACTGTGGCCACGGAAACGCCGGCCAGAGCTGCAATATCCTGCATGGTGAATTTAGCCATGAGGTCACCGTAATGCCTGGGGAACAGAGGGCGAATATGACGCGCTCGGTTTCTGGAAACGATTACATTTCATGCGCCATTTTCCTTCTTCTTCCGCCGAGACCGGTCTCTACATCTGGTCGGATGAGCAAGGAGAGAAAATGGAAATGGCTGTTCTGGTGCCGCTTCTCAAGGGGGACGCTCCTCACACCGGGAAATTTTGGAAGAGGCCCCATCAAATGTAATCGGTTACATTATCAGACGACCAACGAACCATGTCAAGAGAAATCTTCTCCCGCCACCCCCGGAATCCGGCGATGAGCTCTTCCAGACCAAAACAGGCATCGCAACCATTCTGTTCCCTCAAGACAACACAACGTATGATTGCCGGCCTTTTGCGCACGTCCGGCAGGCGACTTATATTACGCAGCAGAGGCGGCGACGTGGTTATAGGGAACTGCCGAATTAGTGTTAGGCACGTGAAAGGAGACAGAGCCGATGCTTATCAAATACGTTATGTGCCTGCTCGCGCTTCTGGTTGGAATATCTGCCTTCGCCGAAACCCCTTCCCCTATAGTTCGCGAAGAAGCGAAGCTTACCGTAAACGGCGTAGAAGAAATCTGGCGACTCGAATGGGCAAGTGCTCCGAGTCCTGTCTGCTCTGCTGACGAGCCGGATATTTGGTCCACATGTCCCTGTGCAGGCTTTGCATTCGGAGAGCGAGGCAACCTAGTGCTTGTGAGACAGAGACCTGGACAAGAACAGGAGCGTTTATCGCTCTCTCAGCTCTTTACCGGACAATTGGACGGCCCTGCTGATGCCGGTGAGGCAGTCTTGCGACGATGGGACGTGGAGGAAAAGGACCTCAAGGAAGGTCAATCGCCGGGCTTTGCTTCAAAGGTGAGGGCTCGTCAGGCGGCTCGCGTAATGCGCTTTGAGGACTATGACCATGACGGCAAAGCCACCGAATTTGCATTTCAGGTGGGAACATTGCCCTGCGGGAAAAAAATGAATGTAGTGATAGGAATTTCGGACCGGAACTCTCGATTGCATGTCTTTAGCTCAGTTGAACGCCCGGACAAGCCGTTGATCCTCCAAGCATCCCACTGGGAAGCCCTGCTCAAAGCCAAGGCTCCGGTTAAGGTAGTTGACTGGGCATGTGGAGACCACGGGAGCGACACCGAAACCGAGCTGGAATTGAGCGCAGACGAGAAAGGCATTCATGCGACAAAGACGGAGTACCAGTGCAAAAAGAACGGTACCCGCGGACGATTAGTCAGCAAAGAGGGTCTTTGAAAGTCGGGTGTCAAGGGCCTGAGCGGATCGAGCCTTGCCGAAGGCTCCCAGGAACCAGAGGATTTCATATGCTCTTAGACTGATCCTTGCCTGGGCAGCTCCAGTCCTGGGTTCTGATGCGAGCCACCGAAAACGTTGCGCTTGACCGGGGGGTTCTGGTGAGATACGGTCAGGCATAAGATATGGTGATCGCCGAAAGTCTTGTCCGATTCGCGGCGGGTGCAGCCCGTCATTCCTGCGAAAGCAGGAATCCATTCTTAGGGGCTTGGTACGAGGTTTTTCGCCATCCGCAAGTTGAACTTCTGGATTCCCGCGTACGCGGGAATGGTGCGCCCGTGAGCGCATATAGTCAGAGAGGTGTAAGTCCTCTCCAGGAGTACGCTACACCCTGTAGCCGACTGTAACTGCGTCGCCGTGAGGCGGGGTGGAGAGCAACAGGAGGCG
>JBFLZC010000050.1:0-8236 GCA_040756375.1 Thermodesulfobacteriota bacterium | reverse complement strand
CGCCTCCTGTTGCTCTCCACCCCGCCTCACGGCGACGCAGTTACAGTCGGCTACAGGGTGTAGCGTACTCCTGGAGAGGACTTACACCTCTCTGACTATATGCGCTCACGGGCGCACCATTCCTGCGGAAGCAGGAATCCAGTCTCTTCAATTCCGCGTTCCGGCGGGGACTGGACCCCGGCTTTCGCCGGGGTGACGGATGGTCAATAGGCCATTATTTCTGGCAAACGCTATTGAGGCTCGCAGGTTTCCAACTACTTCCAAAATCTTGCAGAGGACACCAACATCATGTTGAGAGCCAAAATATGGTTTCGATGCGCGGCGATGCATGATCCGGTCATGCCTGTGCTTGTCCGACCGGCTGTGATCGGCTGGAAAGGCAAACACAGAGAGGTCGATCTCACCATCGAGCGGGAGTTCTCGGGCGCGGAGTTGCTCCGGCGCATGAAGGGATGGATCACCGTGGATCCGAAGACGGCTGTTGAGATCTTCGAAAAGCACGGCCGCCTGAAATGCTTTGATAACGGCGAATTGGTGGTTGAAATGGAAGACGAAGCTGCCCTTGCTGCGCTCCAAGCAGACCTGACAGCCGGTCTCGGCGATCAGTGCGACCTGGAGCTGATCCCGAAGAGGAATTGAATTCCGGCGTCTGCTTCATACCGTTTCGCGTTCAAGGAAGTAATGGGGCGTTTGTAGGGGCGCACCCACGAAGTTGTCTCAAAACTACGACCCCACTCAGAATCGTGCCACGGCTGGTGAAGAAGGTCTCACCTGGGTGGCCCCGACGTCATACGTCGGGGTCGCGAAGCGACAGGAAGCGATGACCATAACGCACCGAAACTACTACCTATATGCCAACTCTGTACTCCGCACGAAGAACGCTTCTTGTGCCTCCGGCACCGGGACGTATGACGTCCCGGCCACCCACCGTGGCACGATATTGCAAGCCCCAAAACTTTTGAGACAGCCTCCCACGTGTGCGCCCAAGAACTGGCAGACACGCGGGTCTGCCCCTACAGAAAGCCCCGGTCTTGCCCATTGGACACCGAATTCTTATCACCGGTTAGGGAACGTATTCCTATTGGAAGTTGCGGTGAATCACGAGAATTCTCGGCTTCGGCGAGCACTCCGGGGCTGCGCCTCGGAGATATTCAGCAAGAGCGCATCATTGCGTCGCGAACCCTACTCGGCCCTTGACTTTGCGGCCTGGCCTAACCTAAATTGTTTCGGCTGCGGAACAGAAGTCTTATTTCCTGCCAGAGCCCCCGTAGCTCAGTGGATAGAGCGACGGATTCCTAATCCGCAGGTCGCAGGTTCGATCCCTGCCGGGGGTACCAGAAATATCATCACTTGGCGATTCTCCAGTTACTATTGCGTCGCGTTTGATGGAATGTTGCCGATCAAGGCTCGGGAAGAATATCGCGAGGATTGTGCCCCGTGACTACAACTCTTTGCAATACCTAATCTTTCGTTCGGGTTGACAGCGATAGTGCACTCAATTGGGGCAAGGTGGAGGCGCTGTCTCATTACGACGCCGGTGGAAGCGGTTGGAAAACTAGGAGTTTTTGGGGAGGGGTCCGGGGAGGCCCTTTTTGTTCGGCCTCCCCGGCCTCTACTTCAATAGCTCCTACGTCTTGCAACGACTTCCAGAGTGACTAATCTCCTGAGTAAGTGGCTTCGATTGACCCGGTTAAGTTCCTGACAAGGGAGGTAGTCCAATGAGAACTCTAGCAGCGGCTGTAGCTTGTATCGGAATACTGGCTGTTCTCTTGTCTGTCGGCGAGACAGTCAGTGCAGATAACTATGGCGCGATTGCATACTCGTCATCTACGGGGAGATACGGTTATTCGTACGATTACGGCTCGAGAGGCGACGCTGAAAGTGCAGCAGTCACGAATTGTGCGAGAAGCGACTGCCAAGTAAAGGTCTGGTTCAGGAATTCGTGTGGCGCCTTGGCCAGGGCAGGAAATGGAGCCCTTGGTTATGGCTTCGGATTTGCCGACAGATCCGGCGCGGAGTCCCGTGCGTTAGCTGAATGTGGCGCAAGAGGATCGAGTTGCAGGATAGTATCCTGGGCCTGCACCACAAGGTAGCATTGACCAAACCTTGCAAGTTGCGAAGGTGCCCGTATCCCGTCATTCCTGCGAAGGCAGGAATCCAGCTTAGGAAATGTGGCACAAGGTTTCCGAGTGCCGGCGTGCTGGTCTTCCGGATTCCCGCCGCTTTTCAAGCCGGCGGCAGGCTCCGCGCGGGAATGAAGAGGAAGGGCTCGCTGCCTGGGCCCCAGCCGATTCTCCGCGTCGTAGCCGGACGGACATCATGTTGAGCAACGGACATAAATGAAACACCCTCTTGACGAAGAATTCCCGCCAATAGCTTAAGTCATCGCAGATTTCAACCCTTGCGCGCCTCAAGACCCGGCCTTCGTTGAATTATCAGGTTCACGAAATCCTTTCAGATCGCTCCAAAATAGACTCTGAAAAAAATCTCATCCTGGGGGGTAAGAAAACGCGCGGTTGCCGCATCTGACAGATAGGGCGAGCCGCAAACACCGCGGCCGCGAGCAGAGTACAAACAAAGACGAAAATTGAAGGAGCAATCTCATGAGCAAATTAGTATATTTTATCGCAACAATCGCGGCATTGGGAATGTTCACCTCATCCGTGTTCGCCGGGGATCTTGTGAATGTTGCCGGCGCCAGCGGCATCGCGTTGAGTGGCTACGATCCCGTAGCCTTCTTCACCGATAAGAAGCCTATGTTTGGTGACCCCGCTAATAAAGCAACTTATAAAGGCGCTACGTATCTTTTCGCGTCGAAAGAGCACAAGACCATGTTCGAGGCAGATCCGCAGAAGTATGCTCCCCAGTACGGCGGTTATTGCGCTTTCGGCGTCGCTCTGGGGCATTTGTTCCCTGTGGATATCAGCACATGGCAGGTCAGGGACGGAAAGCTGTATCTCAACTTCAATCCTGCGATCTCTAACATGTTCAACAAGGATTTTGCAGGCCAAGTGGCCAAGGCTGAGAAGAATTGGCCGGATCTGGTGAAGAAGCACGCTAAGTGATAGAGTCAGGATCGAACTGGAAGGAAGACGCGGCAATTATACGGCCACGCGTTGAATCTGACCCCCGTTCACCCTCCCCTGTCCCCTCCCATCAAGGGAGGGGAGCTCATTCCCCTCCCCTGGCGGGAGGGGCAAGGGGAGGGGGCATAGGGCACAAACCAGAAGCCCAAGATCAACGCGCAGCAATATAACTCAACCGAGTAGCGTTCCGGCCCCGTCTTTCCTCACGGCACGATTCGCCGAAATGGGGGACGGGGCCACCCACAATTCCTATGGAACTTCACGAACGCGAGTGGTCCCAGTGTCTAGCACCTGAAAGCGCCGATCGGGAAGCGGCGCTGGGCGAGTTACGCCTCTTCCTGCTTAAAGGTGTGCGCAGCGGGTTGTCCGGCCGCGCCAAAGCCGACAAATATTTCATCGAGGACACAGTTCAGACTGCGCTGCTTCGCATTCTGGATCGTTTGGACAGCTTTGAAGGACGCAGCGCTTTTTCCACCTGGGCCCTCTCCATCGCACTACGGGTCGCATATTCGGAGTTGCGACGCAAGGACTGGAGCAACGTCTCCCTGGAGCAACTGAGAGAAGAACGCGGTTCCCTGCTCGACGAAGCCGACACTTCTGCCAATCCGCACGAGTCCGCCGCGTTCAATAGTCTGATTACTCTCATGCAACAGCTAGTCCGCACCAAACTTACGGATCGGCAGCGGGATGTGCTGCTGGCTGAACTGAACGCGATGCCGCAGGATGAGATTGCACGCCAAATGAGTATTACGAGAAACGCTGTTTACAAGCTTTCCCATGACGCGCGCAAAGCGCTCAGGCGAGCCCTTGAAGCTGCGGGCTACGACGTGGAACAGGTGCGTGAAGTCTTGGAAAGTCCGACAAGGTAGGATCCCCATGGCGCTTGACGTCGATCAACTAAAAGGCCTTATGCGCGGGCTCGGCAAGACGCGGGAACATGAGCTGAATTGTAACGAATGCCTTGACAAGATAGCTGAGTTTGCAGAACGCGAGCTCGCGGGCAAGCCGGTTCCGGATGCGCTTGAGGCCGTGCAGCATCATTTATCTATATGCGCCGAGTGCAGCGAGGAATATGAAGCCCTACTCACAGCGCTCCAACACCTGAAAGAAGATTAAGGCCGTGCCGAATGATGCGTTCCGCGGGGATTCGCACATGCAAGTTATGCCCGTTGCCAAAAGTCTTCTCCGATTCTGAGGCAGCCTGATACCGTCATTCCTGCGAAAGAACGTCATTCCCGTGGAAACGGGAACAGAAATCCAGCCCCGCCAAAGACGTGATTCAATCCCGCGTTCCGCGAGAGACGGGACCTCGGGGGCGTCAAAAAACTTGACACCTGAGCGCTGGACAAATGAAAATAAGCATGGGGTATAAAACGATTTTGTCGGCGGAGTTTTGGAATCCTGTGTGGCGCAGGAGCGTACTGAAAATACTCGCCAAGAGAATAGTTGCATTGGCAAAGGAAGGGGGTGAAGTCGTCCTCGCCTCTTGTATGAGCTCGATTGCCGGCAGTAAATGTTCGTTAATTCTCCTTGCACGCTCAAGAGCCAGTTGCTTAATCAGGCACCCCTCGCATAGATCTCTATTTCAAACCTCTCTTCCCCAGAAAACTGCTGGCTCTTAATTACTGGGAGCGCGAATCGATCTTTCCGTTCCTTGTTTCACGCTACTCTACCATCACCAAAATCGGAAGGGGGGAAATGATGCTTAATCACTCAAGATCATGGAACCAATGGAAGCTGCGCGTTGCGGCCGTTATTGTCTTTGCCGGACTGTTCCCGCTGTACGGTGGTGCAGAGGCGACCGCACAGACAGCTCCGATGCTCTGGAAACCTGCAAGGTGGACGGGCGAGGCACCGTTGTCTCCTCAAACCGTTCGCAGCCTCGCTGTATCTGTGAACGTCAAGCAGTTGACTTCCACCCAGAACAATCGATTCTCTATTCTGCTGCCCGACCGCGAGTCGATGGTCATCCTCAAGACGCGTGAGGAGCGTGTGGGAGCGCGCGGATTCGTTTGGCATGGCAAGGTTGAAAAGGATGCTCTGAGCAGTGCCACATTCTCGGTCGTAGAAAATGCGGTCGTGGGCAACATCATCACTTCAAAAGGAAAATTCGTCCGTTTGCGTTATGGGAGCGAGGGTATCCACTTTGTCGAGGAACTTGACGCCAGCAAGTTCCCTCCAGAGGGCGAGCCGATTCCGCGTGCCGAAGGACCAGGAGTGGAAGATAGGGAGCCATGCGCAACCGACGGGCCCGGTGAGATTGATGTGCTTGTTGTCTACACCCAAGACGCCCGTACTGGTGCCGGGGGTGCCGATGCAATGGAAGCGACTGTGTATCTTGCGGTGGCCGAAACTAATGAATCTTACCTCAACAGTAGCATAAACCAAAGGCTCCGGCTGGTGCATCTCGCCGAAGTATCTTACACCGAGAGCGGCAACATGACCACCGACCTCATCAATTTAAGAGGCACGACCGATGGCAATATGGATAACGTACATACGTTGCGGGATACCTTTGGGGCGGATGCGTTGGTCCTGATCACCGAGAACGGAGGAGGGTCGTGTGGGAAGGCCTTCATAATGACGAATGTCGGCAATGCGTTTCAAGACAGCGCGTTTGCCGTTGTCGAGAGAAGTTGCGCTACAGGTTACTATTCATTCGGGCACGAGTTAGGCCACGTTATGGGCGCACGCCACGATTGGACTGTTGATTCTACAAATAACAGTCCGTACGCCTATAATCATGGGCACACTCAACCGACGCCGACGACGGCTGGTGTCTCTCCTTGGCGCACCGTTATGGCGTACCCCGACGCGTGCACAAGCGTGGGTGTAAACTGCACAAGACTTCAGCATTGGTCTAACCCTAACATAACCTGGGGTGGAGACGCGATGGGGGTTGCCACTGGCGGCCAGCAGGAAGACAACCGACAGACTCTAAATAACACGGCCCTCACTGTAGCGAACTTCCGCTGCTCTTCGCCGGGGCGGAATGACGTTTGGATGAAGGATACGTGGAGCGATACGGGAGCTGAGCCGGATCCCAACCAGGCCGCTCTTCCCATGTGGCAATCCCCATACATCTGGATACGGCAGCAGCAGGACGCGTCGATTATCCACCAGCACGAACACCAAAATCCCGAATTCGGGCAAGTAAATTACATCTACGTGATGCTGCACAACGGGGGTAGCACAACCTCGGGAAATGTAGAGGTCTACAGTGCTAACGCTTCGACCGGGCTGTCGTGGCCGTCGGACTGGACGCTGGTTTCCTCAGCTCCAGTTCCAACATTTGACGCACACACGACGCGAATCGTCGAGTTTCCGTGGAGTCCAAGTAGTACAGGCCACCATTGTCTTGTGGCGCGCTGGGTGTCGAGTTCCGATCCGATGACCATACCAGAGACGACGGACATGAACGCGAACGCCCGCGGGAACAACAACCTCGTCTGGCGCAATGTGAACATCGTGAACCTCTCCATCGCTGAGGGATACAAAGCTAGCTTCATCGTCAGAAACACCGAAAGCCAGCCCAAGCTTATCTCTCTTGCCCTCGAAGCGCCCAAGAAAGAGAGGGGCGAAAGCTTTCTTAAGTTCGGGAAAGTTACTCTAAGACTTGACGAACAACTTCTGAAGGCTTGGGCGCAAAGCTGCTATCGAGGGAGAGGGTTTAAGCGGAAAGGCAAGGATCTTGTAATAACTGATCCGCGAGGTGCGATCCTAGAGGGGATAGCGCTGGGGCCTCGCTTTAGCGCTCCAATTGACATTGAATTCAATCGGCCAGCGGCCGGCGAGTTTCCGCGCGATAGATTCTACGTCAACGTGGTTCAGAACGCGCACCATCGACGGCGCTCGCAGGTCATGGGCGGGGTGACCTATGCGATCCAAACTGATCGACTTGCTAAATAGCCTTACATCGTGACAGTGCCCCGGCTTGCCCTGGGAGCGAGATTGCGGTCCAGAGGGCCTGAGTAGTTCCGGAATGCAATCATGTACTATAACATAGATTGAGACGACCCACGGTGCGGGTCGTCTCAATCTAGTCCGGGTTGGAGTTCGCAACAGAAAAGATACGACGCAAGAATTTCTTGCGCACAAGGTCTCGTCGAGCGCGAGTTTGCCAGTCTATGCTTCGTTATTGTGGGGTTCAACAAAAGACAACCACTGCACGATCATAAGTCATGTCGCTAGCTTGTTAATATCACTGTTTTTTGCCATGTATCTGAAGCCAATGACCGCACGAGCTCTTGCCCCCAACCCCCGACCAACCAAATGGGTCGTTCATCCGGCCACCTCCCTGCAACAGTTTCCTTAGTTGCGGCAGGCTTCAATCCGCGCTAAGAATGCGGGAAGATATGGGAGGTGATGGAACATGAATGTACTGATTCTGTATTATTCCAAGACCGGGAACACACGGAAGCTGGCTGAAAAGGTTGCGGAAGGCGTGCGGTCAATAGCCGGCGTGGAAGCTGTTATGAAATCGACTCAGGAAGTCACCAGAGATGACTTTGTCAACGCGGCAGGAATCATCGCAGGCTCTCCAGTGTACTTCGGAGTCATGGCTGCCGACCTGAAACGGGTCTTTGACGAATTCGTGGGCGTTCGCAAGCAAATGGAAAACAAGGTTGGCGCGGCCTTTGCCTCATCAGGCTATTGGGCCGGCGGCAACGAAACCACGATCATATCCATTCTTCAGTGCTTGCTCATCTACGGAATGATTGTCGTGGGAGATCCCATGTCAGCCACGGGCCATTACGGCGCGGCATCTGTGGCTGCTCCTGATGATAAGAACGCGGATATCGCTCAAAAACTCGGCGCACGCGTGGCAGAACTCTGCAAGAAGCTTGGGTGAGGGGTAAGACGGGTGAAGAAGTGGCTGGGGAGGCCCTTTTTGAAAAAAGGGCCTCCCCAGACCCCTCCCCAAAAACTTCTATGCTTTTCCAATTCTTCCGGGGTACGCGCCGCCACGGGCATGGGAAATTCGCCGGAGCTCTGTGGCACCACCCCATTCAAATCCCCCTTTCCCCCATAGGCGCTAACTTAAGGGCTCGGCGTTTGTGATTTCACATAGTTGCGTAAGGGCAATTCCGTCATCCCGGACTTGATCCGGGATCCAGAACATATTGACAAAACTGGATTCCGGCTTTCGC
>JBFLZC010000049.1:0-8630 GCA_040756375.1 Thermodesulfobacteriota bacterium | reverse complement strand
CCGGTAGGGGCCGGCGTCCCTGCCGGCCCGAGCTGGTTGATATTCTTAAGAAAAATGTGCCGGCACGGAGGCCGGCACCTACCAATGCCCAAGCGGCAATCGGACATTATTTTTGACACTTGCTATAATCCCAGCGCCTGATCCGGAAAATACGGTCCTTGGCGAGGTTGATGGCCTTCATCTTATCTTCGTCTCCACCCTGTCGATCCGGATGGTACAGGCGAGCCAGCCGTCTCCAAGCCTTGAGCACTTCCGCTCGTGTGGCGTCCGTCGTAACTTCCAACACCGCAAAGTACTTCTTCAGGCTGAATTCAAATGGATTGACCGATGATGCCCGGTGACGCCTCTCGAATTCCGGCGGGAGTCCGTGGCCTCGATCGCGGCGCATCCGCTGCCTCTGCACAAGGACCCTGTGGGCCGCGGCCAGCATGGTGAGCAAGCGCCTCTTGTTTGCTTGATCTTTTCTCGTCCAAGGGTCGAGAGGCTCCAGCCCGGCCAGCAGCTCTTCGATTACCGTAAGGCCCAGTTGACTGAAGCTCAGAGCACTGGGTCGAGCCGGTCCTGTGAGGTAGGCCACTCGACGGCCAAACGCGATCATTTCAGGATTCTCGCACTCGGAATGCTCAAAGCACCGCCCGTCTTCAAATTCGGGAGATTTCAGACACTGGCGATAGCCTCCGTTCCGCGAGCCGACCCATTCCGCGGCCGTGCATCGAGTTGGATCCAAACCTACTATCCACACCCCATGCTCCTGACTGTGCACTAGAGTTCGTCCGGACAGATCCCGTTCTATATGCCTGAATACTCGATGCAGCCGATATGAAGAAAGCCGGAACATTTCGGAAAGCCGCTTTGGGGAGGTTCCGGGATGCTCTTCAATAATCTTGAGCATACGCTGTGCAAGCATCAAAGCTCACCACATTCCATGATTGGGTTCTGCGCTTCAGCGCAAAGCTTGGCGAACTCTTCGTAGTATGGCCCTTTTGTAGGCCATTGACAACGGAGCCTTCCGTGAGACTGTACAAAAAAAAGAGCCCGACCGGATGGAACGAGCTGGGAGGGAGACGACCACATGCCGGTCGGGCAAGAAAAAGCTGCTATGCTAGGGCCGTCGACAAAAAGGGGTTGCAGAGCCGCGGGTTCCCTCCGCGTTCATCCGCGGCTCCATGCATTTCAGAAGAGGAATCCTACCTTGAGGTATCCGCCATCCATGGCAGTGTCCATGCGCATGGCGTCGCTGTAATTCTTCTTATAGGTGAGGTACCGGTAACCTCCCTCTACATATCCCCAGCGGCCGCTGCTCATGGGGATTGTGTACTTGATGCCGCTGGAGACATCGGAACCGAACGCATCGTCAAAGAAGGCGATTCCTGCCTTGCATTCCAGGGAGAATGTGTTGCAGTACGGACCGGTCTTGAGACATTTCACAAATTCCAGACCGGCCATTCCCATGTTGAGTTCGTTATACAAGGTATCGCCGCAGCATCCGGGCTGCCCGAGGCTGAGCTTCTCATCGATCCGGACATACTCGCCGAAGATGCTCAATCGTGATGCATACGTGTGGATCGGGTCATAGACCAGGCCCACCTGATGTTGGGCACGCTCCCACTTCGCACGCATGTTCTGCCCCTGCGTATACGTGTTATTCCCGAAGACAAAAGGCCTGGTCAGACTCGGGGAACTGCTGGCTTCCATGGGCATATACGAATATCGCACGGCCCAGTTCGGTCGGAAACGGTACGCGGCCGTGAACATGGGCATCACGTCATGATCCGGCAGACCCAGATCCGAATTCAGGTCCAAATCCTCGTTGTAGAAACCCAGGAATCCCAGAGTGCCGTACATGCCGCGGATGTACCGGACCGTGCCTTTAGTCCGAGCAAAGACCACCTGAGCATCCAGTTCCCAGCCACGGACCGCAGTCTGAGGCAGGATGCACTTTGGGCGATACGTATACGCGACCGTTTCTGTCGGCTTAACCTTGTAGATCGGCTTTGTCTTGGCGATCTTCTTGGGATTCGCCTTGGCTTTCGCGGGAGCTTGCGCGGGCTGGTCCGCCTTGGCGATTGTGGGTGAATAGAAGTCTTCGCTTGCGGGTGGTGCGGCAGCCTGGACCATGGAATAGGCGTGGGCGCTCGCTGTGGCAGCTACAAGCAAAAACACAAGACATACTACTACATTATAGGGTTTTCCTAGAGACATACCCTCCCTCCCAGAGGCAACGTTTTGTGATGGCGAGATTTACCAGAGAGTTTTTGATTGTCAAGAAAAAAATGACAGAAATTTGAGATATTAGGTTAATTATCTAGAAATCATATGAAATTCAAGGGATTGTATGACTAGAAATTACTTGAGAAGATACGGCTTATTACTCAAATTATTGAGATTTTTGTGGTAAAGCGCTGTTCGCGCCGGTGCACGAAACTCGCGCGATTCCCTCAAAGACAGCTCCAGGCGCCAACCAGACGCTCACCCCTCCGCCGCAGCACCAAGAACCGCCCCCAACTCCGACAACAGCCTCTCACGGCCCCATTCTCCACTCCTCACATCCACCACAGATACCTGCCCCACAGGAGCCCACGGGGCCCATGTCTCCGGATCGGTTGCCGCAAAGAGCACCGCGGAGCAAACGCCCAGGCCCGCGGCCAGATGGCTGATTCCGGAATCACTCCCCACAAACAGGCGCGCGGCGACCAGTTCCGCGCACACCTCCCGCAGCGACTTCCCGTCGAGGAGCTGTCTTCCGTGGGCCTCGGTCAAACTGGCCCAACGTGGGTCCTGCTTGAGGAAAGCGTCTTCCTCACTAGCTGTGATCGCCACTTCCCACCCGGTCAATCCTTGCAGGTGATCCGCTATCGCTATCCACTCGTCCAGAGGCAGGCATTTGCGCGCTCCGCCGCTCCCGGGGTGGATCCAAATAAGGTCGCGTTTCTCCGAACGCGCCAGATGCAGCAGAGCCGGTTCACGGGGAGGGACGGGCAGGCCCAGGCCTTCGTGAATATGCTCCACCAGGTGCTTTCCCGGTCGCGGGGCGGGCGAAACATGTCGAATATTCCCCGCTCCGTGCCTCCGAAGGTTCCCCAGGACTTCTTGGGCTCGGGTGAGAACGACAAACGCAGTGCGGTAGTCCGCATTTCGCGCATTCTCGGGCAATCCTCCTTCCTCAAAGAGCCACAGCCACTTCTGATCGTCAAAGGCCTGGAAAGACACTCCGCCGGGCAGGAGGCTCTTGTATGCTCGATTGCCCAGGAACGTTATGTCCGCGTCCGGAGCGAGCTTGCGCACGGAAGAAATGAGCGGCAGAGTGAGGATCGTATCACCCAGCGCTCCCGGTCGAATGATAAGGATAGGTCCTTGAAGATCAGGCATGGTGTCGTCAATCTCGTGAGTGACCGACTCACCCGGACGATCGCGGGAAAGTTTCCTTGATGAAGAGCGAACTCACCAGGGCCACCACAGATGCCGCGAGCAGAGCTGCCAGCAGCATGGAATAGGCTTCCAACGGGTACGCGCCGGACGAGCTCTTGGGGTACGCGTCCAGCACCAGCCCGAGCAGGACCTGCATGAGCGCGCCGCCCAGGAAGGGGAAAAGATTCACCGTGCCCACGGAAGTCCCTGCAATCTCGATGGGGAAAAGCTCTTTGGTGGCGGTGAACCCAATCACCACAATAGCCGAGCAAGAGATGCAGAAGAAAAAGAAGATAGCGTACAGCGCCCCTCGAGACAGGCCCGTGGGATAGTAGCACAGGAACGCCATTTCGATCACGAGAGCCGCGGTACAGAGAACGATCAGTTGCTTTCGGCTCTTGAGCACCCGGTCTGAAATAAGACTCAGCAGTGGCGCTCCGACGATAAGACCCACCGCGATCATATTGAGGATGTTCCCTGCTTCAGAGCGGCTCATGCCGTACGCGTGCATGAGATACGGGCCTGCCCACAGGCCGCCAAATGCGAAGAAAACGCCGATGGAGAAGAAGAACCAGATCGCCAGCGCCCAGAAGCGCTTTTCCGTCAGCACGCGTTTGACGCCATCCCACAGCGGGATTTGCATCGGAAGCGCCGCGCTGCCCGGGCCTACGTGGTCAATCTCAGCGATAGAAGGCCAGCCCATGTCCTGAGGTTTGTCCCGAACAAAGGCCCATACCACAACGACAATGAGAGCAGTTCCTACTCCGATGAGCTCAAAGGCTGCACGCCACCCGAACTGCTCCGTGGCCAGTGCGAGTGGCGCTGCGGCGGTCAATCCACCCACCCCGCCCATGGTGGCAAGGATGCCGGTCATGAATGCAAACTCGCGCGGCCGGAACCACTGCGAGAGGATCTTCATAGCAGGTATGAAGACCATCGAAACTCCCAGTCCCACCAGTACGCGAGCCGCGACCGCGACTTCCATGCTGGGCGCGAGTCCGAAGAGGACGCTCCCAGCGGCCGCGAGCGCGAGAAACACGGTCACAGACTTTCTGGGTCCCAAAGAATCCGAGAGCAGTCCTGCGGGCAACTGCATCAGCGCGTACGGGTAAAAGTACGCGGAAGCCATGAGACCGAGAAGGCCTGCACTGGTCTGAAATGTGGCCTGGAGATCGTTTGCCACTACAGCGGGACAGAGCCGATGGAAATAGACAAAGACGTATGCCAGAGCCATGACCCAGAAGACGAGCCACCGGTACGTGAGCACTCGACTTGCGTCTTGTCCGCGCATGGCTTGAATTCTCCGGCCTTGTGATACCGCTTCGCTTTCAGAGAGGTAAGAATCGGGGAGGACCTTCTTGTAACCCCGCGTCTCGCGGGGCTCCCCGACCCCCTCCCCAAGAACTTCCACCATTTTTAGGAATGCTCATTTCTCCTCAGGAGAAATGAGCATTCCTAAAACCGTGAAAATTTCTTGCCTGAGCAGTGGAGGTACCTTTCTCACAAAGAAGATTTCCCCGATCTTGCCTCTTTGAATGCGCATCAGCACGAGGCGGTGGGGATGGCCTCTGTCAGCATAACAGATCAGAATGGCTGCTTGTCGAGAAATATGCCGACTAGCGATTCGGTGGTTTTGTCAATTTTGACATAACCCGGCATCCTTGCTATAGTCCCTCAATAGCGTGTTCCACTGCCCGGGGCAATCACACAGCAAGATTTCGCATAGATATGTCATGACGAAACCCTTTCTCAAGGTTCATCCTCCGGAAAGCGCCAGAGCGCTGCTCAAGCGCTTCTTTCATCTCACCGCCGAAGAAATTCCTCTGGACGAAGCGCTTTTCCGCGTGCTCAGTGAGCCCGTCGCGGCGGATGAAGACATGCCCGGGTTTGATCGTTCCACCATGGACGGGTTTGCGGTTCGGTCCAGGGACACCTTTGGCGCTACGGAATCCGCGCCGGCCCTCATGCAGGTGATCGGCGAGGTCTCCATGGGCCAGGTGAGCCAAACAGCGCTGGGCAAAGGTGAAACCATAAAGATCTGGACCGGCGGAGCGCTCCCTCCCAACGCGGACGCGGTGGTCCAGGTGGAACATACCCAGGAACTCGATACCAATACCGTGGAAATCCTCAAGGCAGTGGCCCCGTACGAGCACGTGGTCCGAAAGGGTGAGGATTATCGGAAAGATGAGATCCTGATGGAGTCTGGCCACAGGCTGCGTCCGCAGGATCTGGGCTTGCTCGCGGCTATGGGACGCACGAAGGTGAACGTCTATCGAAAACCAGTGGTGGGGATCATGAGCTCCGGCGACGAGATCGTTCCGATCGATCAGGAGCCGCCCCCCGGGTGCGTCAGAGACGTGAACCGACACGCGCTTACCGCGTTGGTTCAACAGGCTTACGCGGAGCCAAAGTGGATCGGAATAGCTCCCGATGACCTGGAACAACTTTCCGCGATGCTCGCGAAAGCGCTGGAAGCCTCTGACATCGTCGTCGTCTCCGGTGGGAGCTCCATGGGAATCCGCGACCTGGTCATTACCGCTATCGAGCAGCGCGATGATGCTGAAATCCTGCTGCACGGCGTTTCCGTATCCCCCGGGAAGCCGCTTATCCTCGCTCGGGTTGGCTCCAAGCCGGTTTTTGGGCTGCCCGGTCATCCGATTTCCGCGATGGTTAGTTTCGAGCAATTCGTGGTGCCGGCGCTTCGCAGGTTGGAGGGCGAAGATTCGGTAGAACCGTATTTGGGCGTGACAGTGCCCGCATTTCTGAGCCGCAACGTGGCTTCCAGGGAAGGTCGGACGGATTTCGTCCGGGTCAGGCTTGAAGAACGGGACGGTCGTCTCATGGCCGTTCCGGTGCTCGGCAAATCCGGGATGACCTCGGCCATGGTTCGAGCGCATGGCCGCATCACCGTCCCACAGGATTGTGAAGGCTTGTACAAGGGCGATTTGGTGCAGGTGCAACTTTTCTCAAACTGGATCGAGGCGCGTCTTGAGAAGAAATATCTATCTGGACATGAAGCCGCCCGCGGAAGCTCTGGACATCTTCTTGAAGCGGCTCAACAGGAGCTACTTTCCGGGGTCTGAACGCATCCCGGTCACCCAAGCTCTGGACAGAGTAACAGCCTCGCCGGTGTATGCGGCGATTTCTTCACCCCATTTTCATGCGGCTGCTATGGACGGATTCGCGGTCAAAGCTCTGGACTCCTTTGGCGCAGGGCCGGATCGCCCGGTGCGCTTTCAGGTGGGCACGAACGCGTGGCCGGTGAATACCGGGCGGCCCGTGCCTGAAGCGACCAACGCGGTCATCATGATCGAGGATGTCCACTTTATCTCGGAAGAGGCTTTCGAGATTGAGCAGGCCGTGGTCCCGTGGCAGCACGTTCGGAGGGTCGGTGAGGATTTTGTGGCCTCAGAAATGATCCTCCCTGCGCATCGCCGCATCACGGCCTACGATCAGGGGGCTCTTCTTGCGGGAAGCATCTCGACCGTCGAGGTCGTGGAACAACCTTCCGTGGTGCTGATCCCTACCGGGACCGAACTCGTGCCGGTAGATCTCCTGGGGCAACGCGCGCCGGCTCCGGGAGAAACCATCGAATTCAACACCGTGATGCTCGCGAGTCTTGTCGAGCACGTCGGCGGACGCGCGACCCGCACCGCAATAGTGGAGGACACGTTCGGGTCTATAAAGACCGCCATCAGGGAAGCGGTCGATTCAGACGCGCACTTGGTGGTGGTGAATGCGGGATCTTCCGCGGGGAGTGAAGACTACGCAGCCGCGGCCATACGAGAACTGGGTGAAGTGCTCGTTCACGGCGTGGCCATGATGCCGGGCAAACCGACAATTCTGGGCATCGTGGATGAGAAACCCGTGATCGGCAATCCTGGGTACCCGGTTTCCGCGGTCCTCTCGTTTGAGCTGTTCGGCTTGCCGGTGCTTGAGCTTATGCAAGGGCTCCCGCACCGATCACGGCCCACCATTCCGGTTCGGTCAGCGCGAAAGATACCTTCCAAGCTGGGCCGGGAAGAGTTCTTCCGGGTAAAGCTCGGCAAAGTGGGCAATCGTGTGGTTGCCGCTCCTCTTCCTCGTGGCGCGGGTTCGATCACCACTCTGACCAAGGCGGATGGAATCATCAGAATCGGGCCGCTTGTGGAAGGCGTAGACATGGGCGCGGAAGTCAATGTGGAATTGCTCCGAGACCCTCTGGATATCGAACGCACCGTGGTAATCATCGGCAGCCACGATCTGACCCTGGACGTGCTTGCGGACGAATTGGGTTCCCGCGGCCTGTTCCTTTCTTCCAGCCACGTGGGCAGTTTGGGCGGCCTGCTCGCGCTCAAGAATCATACTGCTCATCTTGCCACGTCCCATCTACTTGATGTGGAGACCGGCGAATATAACTGGTCATACATTCGGCGATACATCCCGGAAATTCCCGTGAAGGTAATTCGCTGCGTGAGCCGAGAACAAGGTTTCATCGTGCCCAAAGGCAATCCCAAGGCGATCAAGGGCTTTGATGACCTCACCAGAGATGACGTGACGTTCATCAATCGTCAATCAGGCGCGGGCACGCGTGTTCTGCTCGATTATCACCTGGATCGGCAGGGGATCGACCGAGATCGGATCATTGGATATGGCCTGGAGGAGTATACCCATACCGCGGTGGCAGCCAGCGTGCTCAGCGGGGTCGCTGACGTGGGCATGGGAGTGCTGGCCGCGGCCAAAGCTCTGGATCTGGACTTTGTGCCTGTGGCCACCGAAGAATACGAGCTGGTGATTCCTGAGGAGTTCTTTCCGGACGAGAAAATCCAAGCGCTCCTGGAAGTGCTCAGGAGCGACAGATTCAAGGAGCGGGTCGCTGAGCTGGGCGGATACGGCGTAGAGAACACAGGAATGGAAGTGACCCCAAGGCCCGCGGGTTCTGGATGAAGGTTTTGGGGAGAGGTTGATCCGCAGATTACGCAGATGGCCGCAGACACCGTGCCCTCTGTGGGGCAGTCCCGCGAAGCGCGGGATTGCCTGCCATTCCTGGCGGACTGGATAGTCCGCCCCACAAGGGAGAGGGTTTTCAAACTCCCCTCCCTCGATGGGAGGGGGAAGGGGGCATAGGCGCTAACTTGAAGTGGCTCTGTTCTTTGATCCGTCATTCCGGCGAAAGCCGGAATCCAGTTTTGTCAATATGTTCTGGATCCCGGATCAAGTCCGGGATGACGGAATTGCCCTTA
>JBFLZC010000048.1:0-8728 GCA_040756375.1 Thermodesulfobacteriota bacterium | reverse complement strand
GGTCGTAATCCGCCCTGATCTCTCGACTCATCTCTGCCTCACTTGATTTTTCCCGCCTTTATAGTACATCCATCCACACATCGCGAGACAAAAATGGAGTTTTGAGACAGTTTCTTCATTGCCGGGCGAGGTGAACCCCCAAAGAATGACATCTCTTAGTCCCGGAGGGACGGCACAGTCAGTGCGGAACGCGAACCCCATCCGCCGACTCAATTCCGGCCCCGGTTCAAGCCCGGGGCAAGCTTTCTGTCGTCCCTCTGGGACTATAAGTTTCGGAGATTTCGGAGGCTTTTCCCGGCGATAAATCGCCGGGCTACTTTCGGTTGCCCCTCTGGGGCCACCCACGGTCAAATACTGTGACCTTATTTTAGCGCCTATGCCCTGTATCCCCCTTTAGAAAAGGGGGAAGGGCGCGCCACATACCCCCCTTCCCTAAAGGGGAGCAGGGGGGATTTTCCCTGGGATGACTGAATGCATACGTTCAGAAGGGGGGGTCCTTGACTGCGGGGGGCTTTTTTGCCAGAGTCGGCCATGACGTTCTTGCGTTTAGTTCTCGATTGCATTTGTGGGGGTATGAGATGTGGCGTTTTATCGCAGTAGGAGTAAGTGTTGTTGTGTTGACCGTCATCGGGACATGTGCTCCCCAGGCAGCAGAAAAGGGTTACAAAATAGGGGTATCCGTTGCTCTCACCGGCCTCGTTGGCGCTGACGGGCGCCTGGTGAAGGATGCGTACACGTTTTGGGCTGAGACGATCAATGCGCGTGGGGGAATCGAGGTCAAGGGCAAGAAATACCCGGTTGAACTGATCTTCCACGACGACAAATCCACTCCGGCAGTCAGCGCAAAGCTGATTGAAAAACTAATCACCGACGACAAAGTGGATCTCCTTTTGGGCGGCTTCGGTTCCGAGCAGGTTTTTGCGGGATCGGCCGTTGCCGAGAAGTACAAGTATCCTCTCATCAGCGGGGCAGCAAGCTCAAATAAGCTGTTTGAGCGTGGTTTCAAATACTACTTCTCCACCCTGGGCAGGGCGACCGAGGAGGTGAGGGGATGCGTTGAGGTTTTCACGTCAGTGCAGCCTCGGCCCAAGACCATTGCAATCGTGGGGGCAAACATCCTCTTCACGTCACTGGCGTGCGAGGGATTTCGCAAGTATGCCAAAGAACGGGGCTTTGACGTCGTCCACTATGAGCTCTTCCCGATTGACCTGCAGGACTACAATTCCATGCTGCTCAAGGTGAAGGAGAAGAATCCCGATGTCCTGCTGGTGGGTTCCCATATGCTTGTGGCCATGAAAGTGGTCAAGGCCATGAAGGAGATTGATTTCTCGCCACGTGCAGTGGCGTTCAGCTATGGGCCGACTGTACCCAAGTTTGTGGAGGAGTTGGGGAAAGACGCGGAATACATCATCGCGGCCAGTGAATGGACTCCCAATCTGCCGTACAAGGACGACATCTTCGGAACTGCTGCCAACTTGAACCGTAAGTACAAAGAGCGTTTCGGGAGGCAGCCCGACTTCGTGGAGGCCGCGAGCATCGGTGGCGCGGTTGCCCAGCAAAAGGTCATTGAAAAACTCGGGCTGGCCCCGCCGCTCCGTGAAGAAGACCGTGTGGCTCTCATGAAAGGGTTGCACGAGATCGACATGATGACCTGTTTCGGCCGTATCCACTTCGATCAAAGCGGAGCCAACGCGGATCATCCTCCGGTGGCGGTCCAGATCCAAAAGGGAAAGCTGGTCAATGTTTTCCCGGCAGATGCGGCGGAAGCCCCGCCCTTGTATCCTATGCCGCCCTGGAAAAAGAGATGAGATGTAATCATTCGGTTACGTATAAGCCGTGTCTTTAACATTTCAGGCGCTCATAAACGGAATACTGCTGGGAGGCGTTTACGCTCTTTATTCAGCGGGATTTTGCCTCATCTTCGGCGTCATGGGGGTGGTGAACATTGCCCATGGCGAGTTGGTGATGTTGGGCGCGTTCACCACGTACTGGCTCTTTATTCTGGGCCACGTGGATCCGCTCATCAGTCTTCCCATTTCTTTCGCTCTTCTTTTTTGCTTCGGCTATGTCCTGCAAAGGTTGCTCATCAACAGGGTGGTGGGCGCCCCACCCATCATGAGCTACATCCTCACGTTCGGGATCCATCTGGTGATCGCCAATGTTGCGCTCCTGGCCTGGACAGCGGATTTTCGTACCTTTGCCGTACCCTGGGCGGGAACGGGGCTCGCGTGGGGGAGCCTTGTCATACCTAAGGCAAGGCTCGTTACGTTTGTGTTGGCCGGCCTTGTAGTGGGGCTGCTTTATTTTCTGCTCTCCAGGACCCGTGCAGGCAGAGCCATACGCGCCACGGCTCAGGATTGGGAAATGGCGCGGCTCGTCGGCATCAACGTGAAAGCCGTATACGCGCTGACGTTTGCGCTGGGAGCGGGTGTTACCGGCGTAGCCGGATCCATGATTTCCACTTTTTTTGTTATTCATCCCCAAATGGGGCTTCAATACACGATTGTGGCGTTCTGCGTGGCGGTGCTTGGAGGCATGGGATATCTCCCGGGAGCGCTGCTGGGGGGACTGCTCCTGGGCGTGGTCGAATCCCTCTGCGCCGCGCTGCTTTCCCCGGGCCTATCGGTAGCAGTCACTTTCTTCATCCTCTTCCTGGTGCTGTTAATGAGGCCCCGAGGTTTATTGGGAAGGGGTATGCTTGAATGAACCTGCGCATCGTGACGGGTCTGGCGGGCTGCGCTCTGTTGATCGCTCTGCCCCTTTTTTTCGGCGGATATGCGATTCGTCTCGCCACGCTCACGATCATGTGGGTGGGATTAGCCACGTGCTGGAATCTCTTGAGCGGATATGCACGGTACATTGATTTTGGCTCGGTCGTCTATTTCGGCATCGGTTCATATGTGGCGTTCCTGGTGATGGTGCGGCTGGAACAGAGCTTTTGGGTTGCCCTGTTGTTCGCGGCGGTCCTGTCCGGGCTGATTGCGCTTATCATCGGGCTACCAACGCTGAGGCTGAAAGGGGCATATTTCGCCATTGCCACCTTTGCATTTGCAGAAGCCATGAAGCAGGTGGTGCTGGAATGGGACAACCTAACCGGAATCAGCGTTTTCGGCGGTAGTCACGGGGTCACGTTTCCCATCAATACTTCGTCGGAGTTCTTCTATTACGTATTCTTGGCTCTCACTACCGGCATCCTGGCCGCGACGATTCTGACCGAGCGATCGGCGTTCGGCTATGCGCTCAAGGCCATCGCCCAGGATGAGGATGCTGCGGAAGGGGTAGGCGTAAACACGGCTCGCACCAAGGTGCAGGCGTACGCTATCGGCGCTGGTTTCCTTGGCATGTTCGGCGCGGCGGAATCGTACTGGCTCACGTACATTACCCCGAGCTCGGTCTTTGACGTACACATTACGATTCAGATGGTCATCATGACGCTTCTGGGAGGAATGGGAACTGTGCTGGGGCCGGCAATTGGAGCCACCTTTCTCTATCTCGTATCTGAGATGCTCTGGGCCAGGTTTCTCTACGTGTACATGGCGCTCGTGGGCCTGATCATTATTGGAGTGATCCTCTTCATGCCTCGGGGAATTGTGGGATCGCTCAGGGGTAGATTCCTAACCCCTCACAGGGAGGCCTGAATGGCCCTTCTCCTCGAGGTTCGGAAAGTGACCTGCCGTTTCGGCGCGCTGGAAGCTCTCTCGGAGGTGGAATTCCAGCTCCAAGAAGGCGAAATACTGGGAATTATCGGACCCAACGGAGCAGGCAAGACCACCCTGTTCAATGTGATTACCGGCTCAATCGGACCGTCAAGCGGGGAAGTAATCTTCGAGGGACGGAAGATCACCGGGAAGAGACCCTACCGGATCTGTCGTCTCGGGATAGCCCGAACCTCTCAGATTGCGCGACCTTTTCCCGGGCTCACTGTGCTTGAGAACGTCCTGATCGCGTCCGCGTACGGGAAGGGGCTTTCGCTGGAACGAGCACGCTCGGAGGCTCGCGAAATCCTCACGTCGGTGGGTCTGGCTGCTGCCGCGGACGTGACGCCGACCGCGATCTCCCTGGCATCGCGGCGCAGGCTGGAGCTGGCCAGAGCGCTGGCTACAGGCCCTAGGGCGTTGCTGCTTGACGAAAATATGGCCGGTCTCACATCGGGCGAAATCGAAGAGATGCTAGAGCTGCTCAAGGGTTTGAGAGATCGCGGCATCAGCCTGGTGGTGGTGGAGCATATTATCAAGGCTGTTATGGGAATATCGGACCGGATCATGGTTCTGGACCACGGCCACAAGATCGCGGAAGGCAAGCCGCAGGAAGTAGCCTCCGATCCCCACGTAGTTGAGGCGTATCTGGGCCGGCAATATGCTTAAGATCGTGCGCATTAATTCGGGTTATGGTGACGTGCAGGTGCTCCGTGACGTGAGCCTGGAAGTCCTCCGCGGAGAAATCGTTTCCGTGATCGGACCGAATGCCGCGGGTAAGACCACCCTGATGCGCTCCATTGTGGGACTTGTCCCGCCACGAGCGGCAGAAGGGGGCGGAATCTTCTTGGAAGGCCGAAACCTGGACGGACTCGCGCCCGAGCAGATTGTGCGCTTGGGCCTCACCATCGCACCGGAGGGGGCCCGGATCTTCCCCGACATGTCAGTGCTGGAAAATCTGTATTTGGGCGCGCATGTGCTCAAAGACCAGGGCAAGATCAAGGAGCTCCTGGACAGAGTTTTCGAGCTTCATCCGTGGTTGGCGGACCGCGGAGACCAGCCGGCTGGAACCCTCTCAGGCGGCGAGCGCCAGATGCTCTCCATAGGCCGGGCCTTAATGAGCGACCCCAAGTTGTTGCTCCTGGATGAACCTTCCTTGGGGTTGCATCCTGTTGTCGCAGAACATGTCTTTTCGGCCATTCGAGCCATCAACAGAGACGGGGTCACGGTGCTCATGGTAGAGCAGAAAGTGGCATTCAGCCTGGAAATCAGCAGCAGGGCATACGTCCTGGAAAACGGCTCCATTGCCATGTCAGGCCCTGCAGCCCAACTGCTCAACGATCCTCACGTCACGAAAGCTTACCTTGCTCTCTAGGTCGTCTTGCAGCCTCTATACCCGTTGCCAAAAATTCTGTCCGATTCGAGACAACGTGATGCCGTCATTCCTGCGAAAGCAGGAATCCAGTTTTTTCAATCCCGCGTTCCGTGCGTGACTGGACCCCGGCCTTCGCCGGGGTGACGGATAATCAATAGTTCGTCACTCTTGGCAAATGCTACACCCGATTCTTACGGTTCAAACCTCTTTGTGCGGCCCCAGCGCTCCCAGCAACGTGGGGAGTTCGTCGATCACATCCATTGCCTGCACTGGATGCGGCCCCTGTTGTTCCACGATCTTATCCGCGGCCAAACTATGCAAATGAACACCAAAGGGGAGGGCATCGTCAGGGGGTAAACCTTGGGCCAGGAGAGCGCCCAAAATCCCGCTAAGCACGTCTCCCTGGCCTCCGGAGGCCATCCACGGATTTCCAGACGTGTTGACGAATATCCGGCCGTCAGGGGCTGCGATAATCGTCCTCGCGCCCTTGAGCACAATCCAAGCGTTCAGGTCCTTCGCGGTCTTCCTAGCGATCCCCACGCGGTCGTCCTGCACCTCACGGGTCGACAGACCTGTAAGTCGGCCCATTTCCGCGGGGTGAGGAGTCAAGACGAGCTGCCCTCGCGCGGCTTTGACCGCATCAAGGCTTCCCGCGAGCACATTGAGGCCGTCCGCGTCGATCACCAGCCATCCCTCATATTGGGCCAGAACCTCCCGGGCCAATTCAGGGATGCCTTCTCGTGCAGAGAGCCCGGGACCCAGGACGACACACCTCTTATTCTGCGCCAGAGTGAGGATGCGTTGGGTTGAAGGCTCGCCCAGGTAACCGGGGATGCTCTCCGGCAGCGGTTCGGTCATTTCTTCGGTGAGTTTCGCCTCGAGAATCGGATTCAACGAAGCAGGCACGCCCACTGTGACCAAGCCCGTTCCCATGCGGCCCGCGGCTCGTGCGGCCATTGCAGGCGCGCCGGTCTTGCCCGGTGAACCGCCCACGATCAGGAGATGGCCGAAGGTCCCCTTGTGAGCCTCGGGATCGGCCCGAAGCCTCCAAAATTCAGTGCCTTGGATTCGATCGTACAGGTGGGCTGCAGGGGGGGTGTTCTCCACCGCGTTCACCGGGATGGAAATATCCACAACTTCTACCGTGCCACAATAATCCACGCCCGGATGCAGTGCCATGCCGAGCTTCATGAATCCGTACGTCGCAGTGAGATCGGCACGAACAGCGACCCCGCGCACCTTGCCTGTGTCTCCATCAAGCCCGGATGGGATGTCCACCGCCAGCCTGACACCCGGCGCGCCGTTTATTCGTTCTATTGCCTCTCGATACGGGGATCGAACGTCTGAGGTAAGCCCTGTGCCAAGAATTGCATCTACGATGACATCCGCCTCGTGCCAGGCAAATGCTGCATGAGCCAACGAGGCTTCATCCGTTACAGAGAAGATCTGGGAGGTCATCTTTTCCAACACAAGGAGATTGATCAGCGCGTCCCCTTTGATCGCCTCCCGCGGGGCCAGGAGGAACGTTTCCACATCAGCCCCGTGATTGATCAGGTACCGAGCGATGACATAACCGTCCCCGCCATTGTTCCCCGGTCCCGCGACCACTGCGACCCTTAGCCCCCAGATCTGTCCTTCAAGGTATTCCCGAAGGATATGGAATGTGCTGCGCCCGGCATTTTCCATCAGAACCGCGCCGGGGATACCGTATTCTTGGATCGCGACTGCATCAAACGCCCTCATTTCATCGGCTGTCACGAGATACACGGGTCACCTCCGCTTCTGGGCCTCGTTGTCACGCCCGTTCTGTGGTACAACGCCTAAGAATTACGGTATGAGAACCCAAGAATCGTCTCGTAGGGGCGGGTTTTAAATCCACCCCTACAAAGGTTATCCACAAGTTTCATGGCATGTTCCCGTAGTTAGTGGGGCCACGTCTCTCTGCAGGATAACACATGAGACAGGAAGCCTGGTTCATTATCGTGTGCGAAACGCAGTCCAGACATTAATCCTCTCTCGAAAAGGGCTCCATCCCTTGTGCGTTGATCCGATTGCGGTTCCCCGTGCCATGCTATAATGTGTCTGATAGATCTCTCTACGTTGGTCGTCGATCTGTATTACTGCCCAGAGGTTGCCATGCTGGACATCGGTCAAGCGCAGGAAAAAGTGCTGGAAGAGATCCCTGTCCTGGGAACCGAGCGAATCCACATTCTGGAAGCTCTCGGCCGCGTGCTGGCCCAAGACGTGAAAGCGAAACGAGATGTCCCTGCGGGAGACAACTCCGCGATGGACGGATACGCGTGCCGGCACCAGGATGTGGCCGGCGCGAGCGCAAGCAATCCGGTGAAATTGAAGCTGATCGGCGAGGCAGCAGCAGGAAAGCCTTTCACCGGTCGAGTGGGAACCGGCGAGGCCACATGGATCATGACAGGAGCTTTGATCCCGGCCGGCACGGACACAGTAGTAATGGTGGAAGACACCACCCGAGAAGGCGATGAGGTCACCATCCTCGCGGATCCGGGCAAATCCCGGCACATACGATCCCGGGGCGAAGACGTCAAAGAGAACGAGACGGTCCTGTCAAAGGGCGACATCGTACGGGCCCCTGAAATCGGTATGCTCGCGACCCTGGGCCATGCTTACGTTCACGTGTATCAGCGACCCCTGGTGGCCATACTCTCCACAGGGGACGAGCTGGTGGACCTGGATGAGCCGTTCACAGAAGGAAAAGTGGTTTGTTCCAACACGTACAGCCTGGCCGCGCAGGTCATGGAATGCGGCGCTATCCCGCTCTCGCTTGGCATTGCCTCGGACGACGAAGCTGATCAGCGTGCCAGAATATCCGAAGGACTGCGTGCAGACGCGATTCTCACATCGGGCGGAGTTTCGGTGGGCAAATACGATCTGGTGAAGGACACGCTCTCGCAGCTCGGTATGAGGGTGAAATTCTGGAAAGTGGCCATGAAACCGGGAAAACCACTCGTCTTTGGCACCATTGGAAACAAGCCCGTGTTCGGCCTCCCAGGAAATCCCACATCCGCAATGATCTCATTCGAGCAATTCGTCCGACCTGCGCTTCTCAAGATGATGGGCCACGTGAACCTTTTCCGTCCGCTTATCGAGGCAACGCTCGCGGACGACGCGCCCAAAGAGCCGAGCCGCCTCCATTTGGTGAGATGCCAGGTGTTCGAGAAAGACGGCAAACTCATGGCTCGGCGCACCGCGAATCAGAGTTCGGGCGCGTTGCGTTCAATGGTGCTGGCAGACGGGCTCATGATCCTCGCGCCGGAAGACGCGCCTTTCACCGCTGGCAAGACCGTTCAGGTGCAGTTGCTGCACACGAATAGCCCTCTGAGCCCCCATTCTCCTTTCAGCGAAATGGGAAAACGCAAAGGACTCCATCTGGTGCCCGGCATGGGGAGCGCACTTATCGCAGCCGGGGAACGATCGGGCGGCGCGTAGTGCTGGAAGGGTGTCACACAAGTCTTGGTACCCGGGGGGTCTTGCCACGGTGGGTAGCCCGGACGTTACAGAAACTGTCTCAAAACTCCATTTTTGTCTCGCGATGTGTGGATGGATGTACTATAAAGGCGGGAAAAATCAAGTGAGGCAGAGATGAGTCGAGAGATCAGGGCGGATTACGACCAGCTGTTGATGT
>JBFLZC010000047.1:0-9025 GCA_040756375.1 Thermodesulfobacteriota bacterium | reverse complement strand
GACTCAGATCCCTTCACAGGGTCCTGCAGGCCCTACGAGGGTGATCCTCTTGCCTCAGGCGGCGGGCGTCCCATTGCCTGGTCATTTCTCACAGACTTCTGAGACAGTCTCTAAATCGCCGGGCTACTATCGGGGCGTCCATCCTGGACTCAGGCCGCCTCAAGCCGAGGAAGTGACCCCCTGGAGGCTTGCGGAGCAAAGGAAACAATCCTATTTTCAAAAGTCTTTGAGGGGTCAGGTCAGACTGCCGGACAATCGGGTCCCTGGTCTCGCGGGAGCACCCACAAGGGAATCCGTGATCACTTCGGAGCTCGCTACATGAACAACGGCGACCTTACACTTCAACGGACATCATGGACCTTGTTACACAGATAGAAGACATATTTGCTCCGGGCGGGGCTCTGGCCCAGTCCATAGGCAATTACGAACACCGGCCCCAGCAAACGCAGATGGCTGTGCAGGTGTACCAGGCTCTTGCCTCCGGGGACGCGCTCATTATAGAAGCACCCACCGGAACGGGGAAAACCCTGGCTTACCTCGTGGCCGCGGCGCTCTCCCGAAAACGCATAGCTATTTCCACCGGGACAAAGAACCTCCAGGAGCAGCTCTTTTCAAAAGACATCCCCTTTGTGCAGGAGAAGCTCTTTCCAAAGCTCAAGGCCGCGCTGCTCAAAGGGCGGGGGAACTTTGTCTGTCACACCCGGCTGAAAAGACTGCTCCGCCAGCCGTATCTGGAAGGTCTGGGCAGCCCGGAAACTCTCAAACAGATTGTGGAATGGTACCGCTGGACGCTGACCGCGGGGGAGGGGGATCGGGCCGAACTCGCGGACCTGCCGGACAACGATCCCTTGTGGCCGGAGATCTGTTCAACCCCGGAGACTTGCCTGGGGCGCAAGTGCCCTGACAAGGAACACTGTTTTGTGCTCAAGATGCGCAGCCGTGCCGCGGAAGTGGATCTCATGGTGGTCAATCATCACCTGCTCACGTCGGATCTCGCTGTGAAAGAAAGTGGCTTTGGCGGCGTCATTCCACGGTACGAAGCTGTGATTGTTGACGAAGCGCACAGCCTGGAAGACGCGGCTACCCAGAACTTCGGGTTTCATATGAGCCGATTCCGCATCTCCAGGTTGGCCCGTGACGCAGCTTCCGAGCTTGCCGTCACCGGCGCCGATCCCGGCACGCTGCGGGAAACCATGAACGCAATTGACCAAAATGCCCGGCGCCTGTTCGACATGGTTCAGGAAAAATTCCCCACTCGTGCCGCGCTGGGAAACCTGGATCGAGAGATCCTGTCCACAAGGGATGTCCTCTGCGAGCACCTTGAGACTCTGGCCATTGGCCTGGCCCATTTGCCGGAACCGTCGGACGAGTTGTTGGTTCTTGCCAAGAGGGCGCTGGGGATCAAAGACGAATTGCTGGTGATTTTGGGCGCGAATGAGGGCAGTGAGTTCGCGTGTTGGGCCGAGCCCCGTGACAGGACCCTGTTCTTGCACGCTTCTCCGGTTGAGGTCGGCGATTTGCTCAGGGCCCGGATTTACGAAAAGGTCGATTCAATGGTCTTCACTTCTGCCACCTTGTCGTCAGGTGGAAACTGCGACTACTTTGCTTCGCGCATGGGGCTCGATCGAGAGCCTCGTCCTTCGCACGCGATCCTGGGCACACCGTTCGACTACGCTACCCAGACCATGCTGTACATCCCCAAAGCCATACCTGAGCCCGCGTCACCGGGTTTCACTCAAGCAATTGTCCCTGTCTTGAAGCAGGTGTTGGAAAAGACCGGGGGCAGGGCCTTTGTGCTCTTCACATCATATCGGAACATGGAGGAGGTCTTTACTCGGCTCCGGGGACAACTCCCTTATCCGCTCCTGGTCCAGGGTTCCAGGCCGAAAGGACGCCTGCTAAAAGAATTCCGAGAACGCATCGGATCCGTGCTTTTTGCCACAGCATCTTTCTGGGAAGGCGTGGACGTACAGGGAGAGGCGCTCTCGTGCGTGATCATCGATAAGCTCCCGTTTGCTCCACCGGATGACCCGCTCGTGGCCGCACGTATGGAACGGCTTCGAGTTAAAGGCGAGGATCCGTTCTACTCGTTTCAGGTGCCTATGGCGGTGCTCGCGCTCAAACAAGGACTAGGCCGACTGATTCGCACCCGGTCGGACCGGGGGATACTGTGCATCCTGGATAAGCGGATTCTTACCAAGCCCTACGGCAAAGTCTTCCGAAATAGCCTATTCAACAGCCGGTTCTGCCGGGATGCGGATGAAATCGACCGCTTCTTTGCCAATACGACCGAAGATTGACCTCGGAATACCCAAGGTTCCTCTGATACCCGCCCGAGGTCAAGCAAGGAATACTCTTGTATAGTGAACAGCATTGAGATTTGCGCCAAAGGCCACCCTCCCCGTTCCCCTTCCCCCTCCCATCAATGGAGGGGGTTCTGAAAACCCTCTCCCCTGTGGGGCAGTCCCGCGGCCTCGCGGGATTCCAGCCTGCCGGCGGCCTGGAAAGGCCGCCCCACAAAGAGGGCAGGGTGAGGGAGGCTGGGGATCTCCTGAAAGAAGAGGTAGGTCGGGTTGAGCCCGGCGAAACCCGACAGGTTGCTTTGGGCACGATGTCGGATTTCGTCCCGCTGCAAACGCGGGACTCAATCCGACCTACGGCGCCACAATGGTTATCGTAAGCGTCTGAACACCGGGCGCGGTGATGGTGATGATACCCTGCGTTCCTGCTATCCCAGGATTCAGCACTCTAGGCATGTTCGAGGAACCGCTGGAGTTTCCATCGGGCGGCACTGTTCTGGTCAAGGTCGATGAATTCGGGAACGTCACGGTTTCTGGTTGATTCATCCCGCCCCCGCCGTCTTGCCGGACGCAAATGCCCCCCCCACCCCCCCCTGCAAAGTGGGAGTGACAGTTGCGGTCAAGGGAAATGAGAGACCGCTCGCGCCAACAATCGCGAGCGAATAGAACCAGCAGTAACTGCTTGTACCCACCGCCTCATGCATCGTACCCGTAGCGTTGCCCGCATCCTGGGTGTAGGTCATCGAGCCCGACATAATTGGTCCGAGTGCAAACACGAAATAGGGCGTCGCGCCCGGCTGAGCCTGAGCCATTATCGCAGCTGTGGGCTGAGACCAATTTCTGTTCACCTTCTGCGTCAGCGTATGCGTCAGCATGTACCAGAGGCTGCGTGGACTCTTGAAAATAGGTTCAGGCATGGTGAAGGGGCTCTCACCGTTCAGGAGATTCTCCAGCCGGAGCCCCACATTGACGAACCCGCCGACGGTCTGATAGGTCCGGTTTACCCGGTCATGGCCCACGTCGTACCTGAGTACCAACACTCCGTCGCGTGACTTGAGTTCCGCTCCGGCATTCCAGCCGTACACACCGGTCCCGATATCAAACCTGTACCCGGTGGCGCTAAGACGAAGGTCAGGACCGCCATTCCAAACCTCATGAGAATATCCTGCCTGAAAATCGAAGTTTGACGGACCGTACCTGAATGCGTTTTGGATAACCGTGCTGTTGAATAGGTGACCATACCAGTTGAAATTGAGATCAATAGCATCATTACCCGGAAGGATGGCAGCCATTTCAAATCCGAGGCTGCCTGAGGAATACCAGGTATTGCCCAGGCGACTCGTGTCGTAAAAGCCGTTCACTCCGAGCAATGTATCGCGGCCCAGCAGCGTACGGTAACCGCCGCCAAGGGATATATCCACCCGGTTATTATAACTGTCGGTATTCCAAAAACTCTGAAATTCGGTGTGGGCCTCCCCGAACACTACGGACCGCCCACCCAAATTGACGGGTAATAAGTAATCCGCGGTGAACCGACCACCCCTGACGTTTGGCCCGAAACTGTAGAGGTAACCGATCTGGAGATTGGGAATTGGAGGCAGAATGCCGGGAAACATCCCGCTTGAAACAGACACCGTATCGGAAGAAGTCTCCGGCGCGGAACTTCCCGGCAGGCCCAGCGGACTTGACGGAGCAAAACCGGGCCACCCTCCGGCCGCACCCCTTAGGACCGATGGAGCGCTGTAAGGTGAAGTCCGAATGCCTTGGGAGTCGGCGGCGCCGACGAGCATGAGCAGCGTAACCGCTTGCAAAGCCAATACGAGTATGCAGCGCGACAGTGGAACTCGATCCCCCATAACATACCCCCAACCGCAGCCCATATTCTTGGGCTTCTGGTGAGCCTTGCCAAAGGCGCAAAGGCAAAAAAACACTCAGACGAACGTAACAATATAATCCGAACCCTGCCATCTTGGTCAAGAAAAAGATGTGGGCAGGGGTAATCGTTCAGTCATGGGCGGCCCGTGCCAGAATATTGACAAGAATCTCACCGCAGAGAACGCGGAGAACGCGGAGTGCATGGTGCGCACGGCCGTGCGCACCATGCATCTTCTCTGCGAACTCTGTGCTCTCCGCGGTGAAAAGGTTTTCTGCAACCTCCCCGCGTAACTGAATAGATACGGGCAGGGGTATTTGAAACGCTACAAAACCCAGCCGAGCTGTCTCTCCCCCACGAGCAAGTGAACGATTACGCGGAACCTTGTCTCGTCATCGTGCTGTTGCTTGTTGCCTCTGATTCTTACATGGGATACAAGTTGCCTCGACCGCAAGATGCCGAGTTGTTCTTGTATAATGCGCGGTCAAAGAAGTGACGTGGGCAATGGCCATAACGGTCGGGTAGGGGCCGGCGTCCCTGCCGGCCCGAGAATGACAAGTGAGAGGCCGGCCCTACCAATTATTTCCGAAACGAGGTACCAAACTTAGGCAAGAGAGCACTCAGCGATCATGATCAGTACGAACCTCCCCGAAGAGAACCCGAACAACACGGGGACTACAAGCCACAGTAGGGCAGGAAGCTCGGCCGACGCGGAGCTACGTCTTGGGCCATTGGGATTTGCCCTTGATATTCACGAGAAGACCTTTGACGAGCTCTCCCTTGTTCTGAGAGGAAGATTGTGGGTGGAGAATGCGGAAGAGGTTCGTGGCGCGCTCATGCGCGCAGTGGAGCAAGAGCCCCTAAAGAACGTGGTAGTGGACTTGTCGCAAATAGATTACATCGACAGCTCCGGCGCCGCGGTGCTCATGGAACTGTACCGGAAATGCCGAGCGATGAACAACGTGCTCAAGTTAGCTCGTGCCGGCCCTTCTGTACAGCGATTCTTAGATTTGGTGGATTTCGACCACTTCAAGGATAAGCCGATTCTTCGGCCGCGAGCCGCTCCACCTCTTCTCGTGCAGATTGGTGGAGGAGCTGAGCGGATATACCGCACGGTTCAGGACATCATCACGTTCCTCGGCGCGGCGTCCATTGCCCTCTATGAAGATTTGCGCCACCCGCGGCAAGTGAAGTGGGACCCCCTGTGGAAACTCATCGAACGCTCGGGGAGCGACGCGGTTCCCATCGTGGCCATCCTCAGCTTTCTCATGGGTGCGATCCTGGCCTTTCAGGCTGCGATCCAGTTGAGGAAATTCGGCGCTAACATATTCGTTGCCGACCTGGTGAGCGTCTCGATCTGCCTTGAAATGGGGCCGCTCCTCGCGGCAATAATCGTTGCCGGAAGATCCGGCGCGGCGTACGCGGCTCATATCGGCACCATGCAAGTTACCGAAGAGGTGGATGCGCTCAGGCTGATGGGTGTCGATCCGATCCGCTTCCTGGTCTCTCCTCGGATCGTGGCCGTGGGCCTGGCACTCCCTTGCTTGACGATTTTCGCGGACATCGTCGGGATTTTTGGGGGTTGCGTGGTATCGGTCTTTGCTCTGGATCTGACTCCCATAACCTACTTCAATCAGGTGGGAAGAGTGCTGGAAGTGAGCGATGTGCTCAAAGGGCTTATCAAGAGCTTTGCCTATGGAGTCGAAATCGCCGCGATAGGCTGTTTAAGAGGATTTCAGGTTCGAGGCGGCGCGGAAAGTGTAGGCCAGGCCACCACGTCCGCGGTGGTAACCAGTGTCTTTGTTCTCACCGTCACGGACGCAGTATTCGCCATGTTTTACCATTACACCCGCTTTCTGTAAGATCACAGAGCGGGTCTGCTATGCCCCGGAACCGGCAAGAACTCAGCGAGCGCATCAACCGATGAATGAGCAGCGAAATACCGCGGCAGGGACCATTCCGATTATATCCGTGCGGAACGTTACTGCCGGGTACGGAGACGAAATAATTATTCAGGATGTTTCCTTTGACGTTTTCGAAGGGGAGATCTTCTCCATACTGGGTCGATCCGGTTGCGGGAAGACCACCCTGTTCAAGGTCATGACAGGGCTGCTGGAGCCGGTGGAAGGCACCGTACTCATAGACGGCGAGGAAATCTGCTGTGGGGAGAGCGCACAGACGGGCGCGGTGTTGAAGAAAGTCGGAGTGACGTTCCAGTCAGGAGCATTGTTCACTTCCATGACGCTCGCGGAGAACGCGGCTTTTCCTTTGCGCTTGCATACGCGTCTCCCTGCGGACACCATTGAGCAAATCGTGCGCCTGAAGCTTTCGGAGGTCGGCCTTGCAGGGTTCGAGGAGCTCCTCCCGGCAGAACTCAGCGGCGGAATGCAGAAGCGAGCGGCACTGGCGCGCGCTATGGCTTTGGACCCCAAGATACTCTTTTTTGACGAACCTTCTGCAGGCTTGGATCCGGTTACCAGCGCCACATTGGACGAGACCATACTCAAGATAAACAAAAGTCTCGGGACCACCATGGTGATCGTCACGCACGAACTGGCCAGCATCCTCAGGACCGCGGACCGAGTGATCATGCTGGATCGAGAAGAGAAAACGATCATCGCGCAAGGATCTCCGCAGGAGCTGAGAGAGAAGTCCGATGATCCACGCGTACGTGACTTCTTCAATAGATCGGCCTCAGAGCCTGATTTGAGCCTGAAGCGATAGGCGCGAGACTTGTGAGCTTGGAGTAAGGATTCAGTTTCGCGCGGGAGTCAAGCACATCCAACCTGTCATTGCGAGGAGTGAAACGACGAAGCAATCTCGTTCCTTTAGCACTGAGATTGCTTCCCCCGCTTTTCAGCGGGGTCGCAATGACAGTACTTGGCCTCTGGTAACTGAATCATTACAGTTTGGGGAGCAATCTCCGCACCCCGACCTCTAAGGAAGCGCGGGATTTCTCGGATCAGGAGACGAGATGTACAGTCAGGCTCATAAATTCAAAATCGGGCTCTTCGTGGTGGGGAGCATTCTTCTGGGGATGGGCCTGCTGATCTGGCTCGGCGCATCTCGCTACTTCCAACGATCTCAAGACGTAGTGGCCTATTTCAGTGAGACGGTCCAGGGGCTCGAACGGGACAGTCCCGTGAAGTATCGGGGAGTTACCGTCGGCCGGATAAAAGATATGCGCATGGCCCCGGATGCGCGTCATATAGAAGTAGTTATGAGCCTTGACGAGAAGTTCACTATCACCGAGGACCTGGGCGTGCAGATCGGCCTCCTGGGCCTTACCGGTCAACGTTACTTGGAGATGGATCGGTTCGGGCCCAGCGCTCGTAAGGAGCCGATAGAACTGAACTTCAAACCCCCGTATCCCCTTGTCACCACCTATCCGTCGGATATCCGAGAATTCGGCACCGCGCTGGACAGCCTGTTGCGAAAGGCTAACGCAATTGATATCCAAAAGATAGCCGACCACGTGCTCAGGGTGGCCTCGAAGCTCGACCGTGCCCTGGATGATCCAAAGGCTGAAAATCTAGGGGCAGAAGCAGGAGACGCCCTTCGCGAAATCAAAGAGGCTGCCAGGAAGATCAACGTGGAAATCACCCGAATGCAGCCTGCACGCAAGTTTTCGGCTACCATGGATAAGGCGACGGAGTTCCTGGATGAAGCTGCAAAGACCGCCCGGAGCGCTGACAAATTCATCTACCGAACGGACAACAACCTGAATCTTTTGAGCCAGAAGCTTAACCAGACTGCCGACAATTTGATAGATTTCAGTCAGATGATCAAGATCAAGCCGTCCAGCATCATCTTCGGGCCGGAGGAAAAACCAAAGAAGAAACAGTAACCTCGCGCCGCGCGTGCCCAGCGCGGCCCGTTTTCCGTGGTCAGCCGACTCGAGATCACCAGAGGGCCGATGGTTCCACTGAGATCGATCCAGCAGCACATCGCTGTCTTGCTTGTCCGGATCCAAGGGGTTGGGACCTCTCGCGGTCGATCAAACTTCGGCCTCGACAGGCGCGGAATGCTGCTTTGGGGCGCAGTGTTCGTGGTGTGCGGATGCGCTCTCACCTTGACAAATCCTGTTGTTTACCACGCGTTTCAGTACCCTGCACCGAAGCACACCGCAACTGCGCCGGTCCGCGGCACGCTTATGATCTATCGGTTCCTGCTCGCGCCTACAGTGCACAGCCACTTCCTGGTCATAGCAAAGGGGGAAGGGAATCAGGAAGCGGTCAGCCAGCATCGCTGGGACCGCAGTCCCGCGGACATGATCACGGATCTTATCCAACGCGATCTGGAAGCATCGGGGCTTTTTGAGAAAGCTGTGGGCCAATTCAGCATGGTGCCGTATCGATACACTCTGGAAGGAAAGATCCTTGACCTTGGAGGATTGATAACCAAAGAGGGGCCGCGCGCGGTCCTGGAAACGGAAGTTTCCCTATTGGATTTTGAGACTCCTATGGGAGCGGACAAGACCGTGATGAAGAAGCGGTACAAGATCATCACCCCCTGCGCGAGCGAAGACCCCGACTCTATCGCGGCAGGCCTCAGTCAGGCCGCTCAGGAATTGTCGCTTCGCCTTCAGAATGATATCCAAGCCTCATTCAAGCGGTCCAGGCCCCGTGAGGAAGGCCCCTCCTCAGCGCGGCAATTTTCTCTAGGAAGGAATTCTTAGAAAGTTGCGGGCACGAGTCGCCCATGGTCGGATCTACGTATGAGGTAGTTTGGAGGGGAGATCATAGGCGTTAAGATAACGCTCAACCTATTCTCTGAATTGTGGTGTCCCGCAGGGACATCCAGATAGTAGCCCGGCAATTCATTGCCGGGTGAGGTGAACTGTCAACGAATA
>JBFLZC010000046.1:0-10701 GCA_040756375.1 Thermodesulfobacteriota bacterium | reverse complement strand
ACCCACTGATACAAGACTCAGATCCCTTCACAGGGTCCTGCAGGCCCTACGAGGGTGATCCTCTTGCCTCAGGCGGCGGGCGTCCCATTGCCTGGTCATTTCTCACAGACTTCTGAGACAGTCTCTTCATTGCCGGGTAACCGTCCACGAATAATATCTTTGAGTCCCGGAGGGACGACAGAGCTCCTTTGGATAGCGCACGCCCGTCCTGCGCCATAATCGTGTCATCCTGTCGTCCCTCCGGGACTCTCAAGACAGAAGATTTTGTCTTCGGATTTTCCCGGCGATGAATCGCCGGGCTACTCTCGATTGCCCCTCCGGGGCCTGCCAAGTCCAAGTCCAGTTCCTAGAACGTGGTGGGCGTAGGGAACCGTCCCGCGGAACACAGCATTGCCCGTCTTCCAGATCCTTGGCCGGACTATAAACGGGACCATGTACTGCGTCGCCCGCGAAAAGTCCGCGACCGATGCGGTTCATTTCATTCACCGCATCCTACCCGATCTAGCGTTACACGCACGGAGAGCTGTCGATAAACGTCGTAGGGGCAGGTTTCAAACCTGCCCCTACAAGGCGATTCCTGTGATGCCGCGCCGCAAGCGTCGGCGCGCGGTCGCGGTGTCATCGGGACGATCCCGGCGAGGCTTTTCCATCAATGTCCGGGTGCAACGCGGATTCGAGCGTCTTCGCGACCACTTCGTGGCCGAAGAATGTGAAGTGATCTCCGAAGATGAGTTTGCCGCTCTCTTTCTGGGCGCTCACCATCGGTTCCAGCAGCGAAGTGAACGGGATATCATTTCTTCGACAGAAATCTCCCACCCGATTGACAGACCTCATCATATCCCACTCAGTTTTTCGATGAGGCCCATCCATGTTCCTCAGCTCCGCGAGTGTGTTCTCAGGGTCGAGCGCGTGCTTGAGCTCCAGTTCGGAACCAAGATAGATCAGCCGAAACCTGATTCCCCGTGCCCGACAAAAATCGCGCGCATCCGTCACCGCAGCCAGAGTGCGCTGCCACGCGGCCTCGATCCTGGGTGAATCCGAAGCGGACCACTGGAGCAGCTCAGGGGAAATCCCCAGCCGATTCCGTTCAAGCTCACGGTATCTGAATAGGGCAAAAGCAAGCCCAAAATAGCCGTGCCGCACAAGATTTCGCAGGAAGGGTGTGGCTTCCCCCAAGTAGAGATTCCGCTCCCGATTGAGCTCCTTATTGTCGTCGCAGAAATCGTTGTGGGCCAGCGTGAAGATCACCACGTCCGGAGAATACGTGATCGCCTCGCTCTTGAGCACGTTCAGATGCGCGACCTGACCGGTGCCCGAATTGCCCAGCGCGATGACCTCAAATCGAGGCCCCGCTGAGGACAATTGCTTCGTGGCCTCATTGAGGCCTCTTTCGAGCAACTTGTGGAACGTGCGGTTCAGTGGGGCCTGGATCGATTCGACGTATGAATCGCCGATAATCACGATGCGGAAGGCATTGGGCGGCTTGTCACGCGCATAGTCACGGTCGAAGTGCCCTTGAGAATTCCAGCGTATCACGTTGATGTAACGTATCTTTTCGTTTGGATCGTACCCGAAGTAGTCGAAGTCTTTCCCCGGTTGATGCCACGCGATTAGTCTTGGGACCTGGTCGCGGGGCTTGGTGGGAAGCGCGCTCGGCTCACGATCTGCATTGGTGAAGACTACCGGAAACTGCGCCCTGTCCGTAACCGCTATGCCGGTGACGGCTTTGGAAAGGTCCCGTATCTGTGCGTACTGCGCGGGAAGCATCCAAGGGAACACCATTTCGACCAACAATATTGTCGCCACAAAGGCAAGCACGGACACAGAGGCTGCCTTCGCGGGCGCGAGCCTCTTGTCCATCCCAAGTCTCTTGCCGGGTAGCGTGAGCACGAGGATGTTGAGCGCGATGAGTGCCAGAAGTATCAAGCGTCCTTGGTCGGAATTATTGTACAACACGAGAAAGAGAACGAGGGTCAGCAACGGCGGCAATAGCGCCACGAGAGCCTTAACACCCCACGTGAACAAAGGCGATGGCGAGCGAGCTTGGTTCACGGCCTGTGTCCTACATGTGTGCTCCACGTCTCGTCATTACTGCAAAAGAACGTCATTCCTGCGGAAGCAGGAATCCAGTCCGGCAAGCGTGATATTAGGTATGCCTTCATCCGCGTTTTCATAGTACTTCTCGAAAGTAATCGCGGATTGACTTTCGGGTGCTCCCGGGCGACGCGGGACTGGCTTGCCCAGCAGTGTTCTTCTCGTCACACGCACTGCTGGACAAGCCAGCAGTGGCACTCAACTGATCATCCTCATCTGTCAGATTTTAACTGAAAACGGACAAAACCTTTGAGAACCGTTACAAGCTCTGGATTCCCGCGTGCGCGGGAATGACGACGAAGAGCTTGCCTGCTTCCCCCCTACCGAATTGCCTTTCTCACGACAAGACAGGCACCATTCCTGGAGAGTGGTATCGTTTTCGCCAGAGCGATTATACAGAACCCTGCCGAAATCGGAACCGCGGGAATGCTCTTTTTTTCACATTGGACGAGCCCGGACAGGCGATTCCTCGAAAAAGGATAAATCAGCCTAGAATTCTGAAGCTCGTAAAGACCTTGGCCGAGTGATCCGATAGGCTGATGGATCGATCTGTTCCAGAAAAGCCCTGTCCAGGTCTTGCTGCCTTGGTTTTAGGAGCGCTAAGAGGCCTGTCATTTGGGTTTCGGGATTGCGCGACGCAGTCACGGATGCGCGTGGGTGAGGCTGACCCTGGCCTTGAGGGGCCGCGGCAGATTCCGCGGCATCTTGCCTCTGGTTCAATGGCCGGCCAGGAGAAGGGTGGAGAGGCTCCGGGTGAGGGGGCTGAGGCGCAACAGCGGATCCGGAAGAGGGGAGTGGCGGCAACGGAGCGGAGAACTCCTCCGAAACAGGGATGGTTTCGCTTGCCGGAAGCACGGCAGGCCAAGCGGACAAGAGCAGAACAATAAGCGCGGCGATGGCTGCGAGGGGTGCTCGCATGGGGTCCTCCTTTGCCGATTCGGGCGAGTGAAAATAATAATGTTATAGATTAAATTATAAATAAAACATATTGAAATGTCAAGATATACTCAACGTTAACAACCAGCTTAAAGTTCGCGGAGATTTGATCTTGATAAATGATTCTAGGCTTCCAAAATAACGTTTCGTTTCACGCGGTTAAGAGTATAGTTCAATTTTCCCGCGTGGATGAAGAATTTTTACGAAAAAAAACTTGACAAAGAAACCCTATCCTACTAGAAGACCCTCACCTGCATCAGTCCTACCATATATACCTTCCTAGCAATCCAGCCCTTGAATTTCCTTTCCCGTAGCCCCAGAGGGGGTCCCGCCTTTTTTTCGCCCCCTATCACGCTCTGGCGCTGTCGAACAGGCACAGGGCTGCCGGCTACGCAACCTCGAATCATTCAATAATCAGACAGGCGTCACCGTAACTATAAAAGCGATATCCCGCGGCGACCGCTTCCCGGTACGAGGCCATGATGGGATCGATGCCGGCAAATGCGCATACGAGCATCAGGAGAGTGGACTTGGGGAGGTGAAAATTGGTGATCAATCCGTGGATAGTTCGGAACTCATACCCGGGCCGTATGAAGAGGTCAGTTCGGCCTGTTCCCGCGATCACGCGCCCTTCGGAGTCGACTGCGGATTGGAGAGTTCGCACACTGGTGGTTCCCACCGCGATGACACGGGCCTTTTTGGCGGCAGCCCTATTGATCAATTCTGCAGATGATTCGGGCACTTCGTAGTATTCGGCCTCCATGCGGTGCATTCTTATGTCTTCGTGTTTCACGGGCGTAAAGGTGCCCGGTCCTACATGGAGCACGATGCGCGCGACGCGGATGCCGTTCCCTTCCAGTTCCTGCAACATCTCTTCCGTGAAATGCAGCCCTGCCGTGGGCGCGGCCACAGAACCGGCCTGGCGCGCGTAAACGGTCTGGTATCGTTCCCGGTCTCGTGCTGAATCCCGGGCCGTACCCTTAATATAGGGCGGGAGGGGAGGGCGGCCATGCTCTTCCAGGAACTGGAGAAATTTGCTCTCCTCTACGGGAAAACGGACGCGGACTCGACCGGGAGTCACGGTTTCTCCTGCAAGAATTTCCGGGCCGTCTTCCAGTTTGAGCGCTGTGGCGCTGCGCAAGGGTTTGCTCGAATGAAACATGCAGATGCGCTCCACAAGTGCCGTTGACCCAGCGCCGCGTACGGTTGACGCGGGCTCAAGCACCAGGAGGTCGACCCTGCCTCCGGTAGGCTTATGCGCGCGTAAGGCTGCGGGTATGACGCGCGTTTCGTTCAGCACGAGCACGTCAGATGGTTTCAGGAAAGACGAAAGTTCCCGAAAGCGATGATGCGAGACCCGCGTGGCTTGCCGGTTGATGACAAGCAGCCGAGATTCGTCGCGCCTTTCCGCCGGCTCCTGTGCGATCAGGTGTTCCGGTAGCTCGTAGTCGTAGGCGGACAAACGGCATTCGTGGGGAATGGGATTTGTGTCAGTGGATGGGGGATGAACGGCTTGTCTCGTCTTGGTGGGATTCATGACGTGCTGAGAATTGTCCTGGCGATAATGAGAATAGCGAGTCCGATAGCCATTGAGACCGCGCCCATCACTCGAAGCGTAGAATCATCCTGTTCCTGCATATAGGCCATCAGCAATTTCATTTTATCGGGAAATCCGAAGTACGGGATTCCCTCGATCACAAACAGAAGACCAATAAGGCATAGTAAGAGTTCCATGATCGTGTACGTTTCAGGGGTTGATCGCGCCGCGATATTGGGAGCTCTGAGGCTCGCTCTTCCGGAGAATCAACGCTATGGCCGCTATGAGACCTGCATAAATCAAGAAATAGGTGAGCATGGAGGTGCGAAAAGGAAGGCCCGTGAGCATTGCGATCACGTCCAGCGTTACCGGCAGGATCAATGCCAGGACTGCGATCTTGAAAGCCTGTGGGAATGTGACACCCTTCGCTTGCGCGGCCAGGTAAGGCACGAGGCCCAGGATGAAGGATTGAAAGAGCTTTGCAAAGAGAAAAAAGACAACCAGCACGGCCGCAACCACCTCGACAAGGAGAGTGAAATATCGATTCTTGAAGGCTCGCAGGTTTGCCGAGTTGAGCACCATGTCCGGGAGGTTGCTCAAAGCAACGACTCTGGTCTGATCCGGGCTCTTGTATATGAAGTTCGTACGGGTGAGGAGCGCGACCTCTTCGTATTGCTTGAGGAGCTCAAAGGCTTCCTTACGGGTTTCCCGGCGTGTGTCAATGATGACCACGGGCCCCTTGCGAGGATCGCTATTCACGAAATAGGGTTGCTCCTTATTGATGCTTGCGCGACCGCCTTGAATGGTAATTTCGGGCGCGACCGAATCGTATTTTGCTATGACCCGATCCAGGATCCGCTCCACTCGATGACTGGCCACGTACGTGACCGCCCATGCGCTGGCGATTGCACTGGCGAAGAGCACGATAACGACGAAAATCCAATGAACTCTGGTCAGCGATCTTATAAATCCCATAATTCTTCCCTCGACTCTACCGGCTAGTCACTGCGACGACCAGGTCTTGAAACCCTCCCAGCCGACGCTCGCCGGATAGCGTTTTTTGAAAGGGGTTCGGGGAAAACTTTTTTGTAATCAAAAAAGTTTTCCCCGACTACTCTTCAAGAAACGGCTGCCTATCTGGTTGGCTCGGCTTCGCCGGAGTTGATTTCTACGCGGCGGCCGTCGGTGGTTCTTAGGATGAGGCTGCCCAATGGCCCGATGCCTTCTGCACATCCTTCCAAGCCGTCACGAGTCAAGATTCGGCCCCTATGCGCCCAACGGGATTCCCACAGTGACGGTATGAACCCACAACCCTCGTTGTTCACACGATCGTACAGCGCGTCCATTTCTCTCAGAAGGCCACGTGCCGCGTCTTGCAGATACCATTCTTTTCCGGTGGCGAGCAGGACCGACGTGACTGAGTCTTGAAGCTCGGGCGGGAAATCAGATAAGCGTGAATTCACGTTCAGACCGATGCCGATAATGACGAATTCCAGCGTGTTCCCTTTCACACTGGCTTCAGGAAGGATACCCGCGATTTTCTTGCCGTCCACCAGCACATCGTTGGGCCACTTCAAGGCCACTGAGGGGACGCTTCTTGCTTCGAGAGCTGCGGCAACCGCAAGGGACGCCAACAGTCCCATCAGTGGAGCTTCTTGAGGAGCAAGTCTCGGCCTCAACAGCGCAGACAGAGCAAGATTCTTCCCTGGTGGTGAGATCCAAGAGCGCCCGGACCTACCACGCCCAGCGGTTTGGTTGAGCGCCATAACCGCCACTGGCCCGGGGTCTCCCTCGAGAGCGAGCTTTCGGGCGATATCTTGGGTGGAAGACGCCTCCTCATAGACGATGAGTTTGGTTGTTTGATCCATGCTTATTGTTGCTAGACACGCATCTCTCTCGGTCCAGGGAATACTCCCCTCCTCGGCTGAACAGCGGAGTATACGCATCAAGAAGAAGCATCCCCTCGTCGCGACGTTTCCGGTAGGGACCGGCGTCCCTGCCGGTCCATTTCGTAATCACCTCGCGACAGGAAAAGAAGGCTCAACCCACGCATACTCCTCGAGTTCCGGCCATCTTTTCAGTGGGTTATCTAAGATATATCCTATCTTCTCCACGACCTCGCGTTCGTCTCGGATTATCCGATCGAAGTATTCCCGCTGCCAAACTCTTCGGGTTCTTCCGAGATCCTTTTGGAGTCGATGCGCTGTAAATGATTTCCAACCGTGCACGATTTCCTGTAAAGAAAACCCTTGCTCAGGAACAGCCAGAACATGAACATGGTCATCCATCACAACGTATGCCACCAGCTCGTATCGTTCTCCGGCAAATTGTTTGATTGCATTCGCCACAAGAGTCTTTTCCTGGGTATCGAGTGGAGACTGCCGAGGAGCCAAACGCCACGTGATGAAATAGGCAGAGCCGTCCATTCGCCAGTGCGGGAGCTTTCTCCGGTAAATGCTCAGGACCGGGGTATTCATGTCGGTCCGGACGCTCCTGAGTTTGGGCTCGGGCCGGCAGGGACGCCGGCCGCTACTGCCAGGATCCCGCGGGCATCGTTAGTTTCGAGACAGTTTCCCGCGTTTCGGCCCCGATCACCCCTGTTTCAACCTTTGCATACGTCCCAGGCTCTCTTTGAGGCCGTCGGTCTTGCCCGCGAGCTCATGGCGCCTGGTTTTCTGCTTTTCCACCGCTTCGGGCTTGGCTTTAGCCAGGAAGTCTTCATTCGACAGCTTCTTCTGAACGCCGACCAGTTCTTGCTCTATCTTGGCAAGCTCTTTTTCCAACCGAGCGATTTCTGCATCCGGGTCCACGATTCCTTCCAGCGGAACAAAGACCTTCATGTCTCCTACTACCGCGGTGGCGGACATGCGAGGCGGCTGCGGGTTGTGAGCAGATCCGGCAACATCCAGGGTGGAAATGCGTCCCAGGGACAGGGTCATGGTCCTGTTGTATTCGATGAGGTCCCTATCTGCCGAAGAGGTTGGGAAGACCATAGCCGGAAGGGGCGTGGACGGCGGAAGATTCATTTCGGCCCTGATATTTCGCACCGAAGTGATCAGGCCCATGAGAAGCGTCATTTGCGCCTCGGCTTCGGGGTCCGCGAGCCGTGGGTCCGATTCAGGCCAGGGCCCGAGCATCAAGGTGGACCCGCTCAGGGGGATTTTGGACGCGATCTCTTCAGTGATGAAAGGCGTGAAAGGATGCAGCAGCCTCATGAGCGAATCCAGCACGTGCCTGAGCACTATCCTGGTGCGACGGGCGGCCTCAGCCTCGTCTCCGCCAAGCGGGGCCTTGGCATATTCAATGTACCAGTCGCAGAATTCATGCCACGTGAACTGATAGATGCTCTGAGCCGCGTCGTTGAATCGGTACGTGCGAATTGCGTCCGCCACTTCGGTCGCTACGGTGTTGAGGCGAGACAGAATCCAGCGTTCAGGCAATGGGTAGTCTCGGATCGCGGCCGGATCGAGTCTTTCCTGCACGCTTTCCACATGGGGCAACGCGAAACGAGCCGCGTTCCAGATCTTGTTCATGAAATTGCGGTAGCCTTCAATTCGCTGTTCTGACAGCCGAATATCGCGACCCTGAGCGGCCATTGCAGCCAGGGTGAACCGGAACGCATCCGTGCCGTATTGGTCCATGATCATGAGCGGGTCAATGATGTTGCCCAAGGACTTGCTCATCTTCTTGCCGTATTCGTCCCGGACCAGCGCATGGATGTACACGTCCCTGAACGGCACGTCACCCATGAATTTCAGGCCCATCATCATCATGCGTGCGACCCAGAAGAACAGGATGTCAAAGGCCGTGACAAGACAAGACGTAGGATAGAATGTCTTGAGGAGTTCTGTCTGATCAGGCCAGCCCATGGTGCTGAACGGCCACAACGCAGACGAAAACCAGGTATCCAGGACGTCGGTCTCCTGCACCAGATGCGAGCCCTTACATGACGGGCATTGTGTGGGATCGTCGAGAGAAACGACGACTTCGTTGCAATCCTGGCATGTCCATGCAGGGATGCGATGACCCCACCATATCTGGCGTGAGATGCACCAGTCGCGGATATTGTTCATCCATTCGTAGTAGGTCTTGGTCCAGTGTTCCGGGATGATTCGTGTCCGGCCGTCTTCAACCGCAGCAATGGCTTCCCGCGCGAGCGGTTCTGCCTTGACGAACCACTGTTTTGATATGAGCGGTTCTACGACTTCCTTGCAGCGGTAGCAGCGTCCGAGGCCCACGTTGTACGGCTCTGTGCCGACCAGGTATCCCTTCTGGTCCAGCTCGGTCACAATGGCTTTACGGCATTCGTACCGGTCCATTCCGTTGAAGTGGATGCCGTTCTCGTTGATACGCCCTTCGGAATCCATCACCGTGACCCGCTCCAGATCGTGGCGCAACGAAAGCTCGAAGTCGGTCAGGTCGTGGGCCGGCGTCACTTTGAGCGCACCGGTGCCGAATTCAGGATCGACCACGGGATCTCCGATGATCTTGAGTCGCCTGCCAACGAGCGGAAGTATGGCATAGCCGCCGATCAGGTGCTTGTACCGCTCATCATTGGGATTGACCGCGACTGCGGTATCGCCCAGCATGGTTTCAGGTCTGGTGGTGGCAACCACAAGGGAAACGTCCGAGCCTTCAACGGGATAGCGAATGTGCCAGAGGTGACCGGATGCCTCCTGGTGCTCGACTTCCAAGTCCGAGAGCGCCGTATGACAGCGTGGACACCAGTTGACGATATAGTCGCCTCGATAGATGAGCCCATCCTCATAGAGCCGCACAAAGACTGTCCTGACCGCGCGTGACAGCCCTTCGTCCATGGTGAAACGTTCCCGGTCCCAGTCACAGGAGCTCCCCAGCCTCTTGAGCTGATTAAGGATCACGCCTCCGGAATGTGCTTTCCACGTCCAAACTCGTTCTATGAATTTCTCTCGTCCCAGGTCTTCTCTCCGGAGTCCTTCCTCTTTGAGTTGTCTCTCCACCACGTTTTGGGTCGCAATGCCTGCATGGTCCATACCCGGCATCCACAGTGTGTTATACCCGGCCATGCGATGATAACGGATCAGAACGTCTTGCAAGGTATTGTTGAGGGCATGGCCCATGTGCAGGGAGCCCGTGACGTTCGGAGGCGGAATGACAATGGAATATTCTTTACCGGTCTTGCGGTCGCTCGCATGAAAGAGCTTCCGTTCTTCCCAGGTTGCGTACCAGCGGCGTTCAATCTCCTCCGGATTGTAGACTTTAGGTAAGAGGTCGAGACCCATGCCAAGCTCCTCGAAACTACTTAAGCGGCCCGTGGCCGAACGAATCGAATATATTAGCATCCGACCGCCTCGAACACAACTTCTCGTGGCTTTCGGAACCGAACATGCCATGCCGCACTCCCAAACTGTTTGGTGGCAGAATATTACCAAGAGACACGAGTTCAGAAGGTTTCCGATCTGAAGAAGAGTGAGAGGATTGCCTTAATCAGTGGGCTGATGTAGCAGCAGTGGACAAAGCTGTGGAAAAGGGGAGAATCAAAAAACGGGAATCTCGTGAAAGAATCGGACTTTTACTCCTAGCTTGCGGGCGTTAACTCTGGTCCTTGAAATTGGCGGAGGAATTCCACGCCATCTTCTTTGTCATTAAACTGGGCCACAATGGCGTCGCCGTTGTTGTACTTGACAGAAATCTCGTACCTTAACACCGGATGAGAGTTTGCCGCCTCGTCATAGCCAACGATGAACTTGATCGCTTCCTCGATTGATGCACAGTCTATCGGTGTTCCATGAAGTGGTAAGACGCGGACTGAGGCTATTTGCCTCCTGATGGCACGTGTGAGGCCATCCATAAATGCCCTCACCTCGTCCGTTCGCTGCGTCACAAGTGACTGCGCCACTGCCACCTTCCGACGCTTGGAAAGCGCATCCCATTGTTTCACCTTACGCGCGAACTCCGCGTCAGCAGTTTTCTCTGTTGACCTCGCATTTATGCCCACGCTGGCAAACGCTTCAATGACCGCCTCATAGGGCATTCGCGCTAACTTCTCTAGAGCCACAGACATTCATTTAGCAGTTCATCCATTTTCATCAGACGTTTTCGAGGTCGCTCCGCGAGCTTTTTGCACAGGTTTTTCCAGTCCTTAAGTCGCGAGA
>JBFLZC010000045.1:0-11277 GCA_040756375.1 Thermodesulfobacteriota bacterium | reverse complement strand
GCGGGGGTGGGGGGGGGCGTCCCCGCGCCGGTTGTTGTGTGGGGGGGGGGGGGGGGGGGGGCCGCGCCCCCCCCCCCCCCCCCCCCCCCCCCCCCCCCCCCCCCCCCCCCGCCACTCTTTCATAAGCTCTCGATTTCTGACACCGCTCCTAGTGCTTGAAGGCTCGTTGGTTGGTGAACATCATTGCCACCTGCGGCTGCGCTTCGTTGCATGCCTGTATGGACTCGAAATCCCGGTCCGAGCCTCCAGGATGCACAATGGCTGAAACGCCTTGGGCAATTCCCACGTCCACTCCGTCACGAAACGGGAAAAACGCGTCCGAAATCATGACGGACCCAATGAGACCAGCGTTGCACGCGTTGGTCTCCGCTTCGATTTGTGCCCTGATTCCAGGGTCTTTCAGTTCACTGTACGGCACGCGGTGGTGCTCGAAACAGAGACGGTCCCTATGCTTGGTGTACGCTTTGAAGACCGCAATCTCTGCGACCCCGACCCGGTCCTGTTCACCGGTGCCGATACCTACAGTACATCCATCCTTAACGTACAGGACCGAATTCGAGCTTACACCCTGTTCCACAGCCCACCCGAAGACCATGTCCGCAAGCTCTCTTTCCGTGGGTCCTCGTTCGATAATGTATTCCTTGCCCTGGTACGTCGCACGCGCCAGCATCAGATCTTTGGCGCTTCGGATCGCGTTCATAGGCGACTGCTGAACGATGATTCCTCCGTCGATAAGCGATTTGAAATCAACGAATCGAAGAGTCCGGTAGTCTTCCAAGCGGTCGATTCGCGGAACGGCCAGTATGCGAAGATTCTTGCGCTTTTTCAAGATGTCCGTCGATCCCGTCTCATAGTCGGGCGCGGCAACAACTTCCAAGTAATTCTGCGAAATTAGTTCCGCAGTGGTCTTGTCTACGGGTCGATTGAAGACCGCCGCTCCTCCGAACGCGGCGATGCGATCGGCCTGGTCCGCGCGTTGGTACGTTTGGCTGAGGCTGTCGCCGACAGCAACGCCCGAGGGGTTGTTGTGTTTCATGATGGCGCAGGCCGGCCGATCCATCAAATATTTGAGAATATTCAATGCGTTGTCCACGTCGGTGAGGTTGATCTTCCCGGGGTGCTTTCCCGCCTGGATCATCTCGGATTCGGTCAGAGCGCTCACCAGGCCCAACCCTGGAGAAATGAAGGTCGTTTCCCCAAGGGTGAGATTACCGTGCACGAGCTCATACAGGGCGGCTTCCTGGCCTGGGTTTTCCCCATACCGCAGCCCTTTCTCGACCACCGTGCCCGGAGGATCTTCTATCTTCCAGGCCCTTTTCCGGTATGTGAGTGTCTGTTCCCCGAACGAGATCTTCATTTCATCGGGGAAATGGTCATCCATAACAGTGCGGTACTTCTTCTTAATATCTTCCTTCATTGAGCCCTCCCAAGATCGGACACGTAGACGGAGCTACTCGCACGTTTACTGGATCGGAAGCTCGTGCTTCTTGTACATGCTCCCACCTTGCCACGGGAAGCCATCGGATGGCAATCGCCATCTCGCGCACCTGACTGCCCCGGCTTCCACCGAAGGGGCTCGTTGTGGTAACGTGGGCAAAATCAATGGGGGTCTGTTCCGTGAAGAGTGTACGAACCGCGGCTTACTGGGTACTGGTGTTTGCCTCCGGCTTCATCGTGGGGGTGATCTTTTCAGCCTGGAAACTGGACACAATTGGCGAAGGAGCAAAACAGCCTATACCTGCCCAGCGTGAAGACGAAGGCGCGGAACTACGCAAACGCATCGCCGGCCTTGAAAAGATGTTAGCTGTAAAGCCCGACCAGACCGAAGCCTGGGTGGAACTGGGTAATGCCTACTTTGACGTCGGTCAGCATCAAAAGGCTATCGAAGCCTACCAGAAATCACTGCAAGGCAATCCACGCAACCCTGATGTGATAACCGACATGGGGATTAGCTACCGGAAACTCGGTCAGCCGGAAGAGGCAGTGAAGGCCTTCAAGAAAGCCCTCGAAATCGACCCTGCGCATATGATGGCGCTTTTCAATATGGGAATCGTATATCGCGACGATCTGAAGAAACCGGCCGACGCGCTCGCCGCGTGGGAAACGTTCTTGGAAAAGGCCGGAAATGCGCCCCACGCGGTGATGGTCCGTCCCTGGGTGGAACAACTCCGTAAGCAGCTCAGCTCCGGAGGGTCAGGGACTAAATGAATGGTAGCTGCGAATAAGGACGCCTGCCCTCAAAGCAAACCCGCCAACGCTTATAAAATTGAAGTTAAGGCAAGCGGTTTTGGGCCTGCGGCCAGGCCTTTGCCGCCCGGACCGCAGGGATCGTTAATGGTTAAGGAAATGGACGTGGCGGGGGTGGAAGCGCGGGCAGGGCAGGGGGTCTTGGAAGAGCCGGCCGCCTCGCTACGTACCCGGGCCATCCATAGTACGAATAGTAGGGGACACCATAAGAGACGTAGTCGGTGTCGTAATACGGCTCAGAACTGACCGTGGCGGATGCACCCGCTCCTGCGGGCCTCTCCCACGGTTCATCAAAATCAGATTCGGATGTCCTGACTCTCTTCACCGTGCGCTTCGGCGGCTTCAACGCAGTGCGAACCTGGCGAAAGGTAACCCAGCCATTGTTGTCCAGTTGGGCCCATCGACCGTCCGTGCTGAATACTCCAGTCAAAACCAACGCTTGCCCCATGACCGCGCAACCGATCATGTTATGTGACATGGATGGACCGCTGCGGATCCTGAGACAGTTATCAGGTCGATCCACTCGAACCACCACCGCTTCTCCGCCGGCTACGCGGGCAGAAGTTTCAGTCCGGGCAGCCGGTGCACGCTCTTGCCCAGCTAAAACGCCGCCTCTAGTTTCACCAGAGACACCTACTCGGGGTTGGCCGGAAACGCCTGTTGGGGCATGACCCGTGGCTCCGCCTTTTGCTTCACCGGAGACTTCGGCTTCAGATCGGCCAGATGCCCCGGTCTTTGCTTCGCCCTTCATTTGACCTTTCATCCGCTCCATCATTTGGGCTTTCATTTCCTCGGACATCATGCCTCTCATACGTTCGGGCATACCTTCCTTTGTTTGCCCGGACACCTCACCTGTTCCTCCGGCCTTGACGTCCCCGGTTGTTCCTTGCGTGATTCCACTTCCCATCGGAGTGGCAGACTCCTCCTGAGAAGCGGCTATGCCAGGAGCAGTCGCAAACGCGAGCGTCAACACAAGGGCAAAGAAGGACATCGCCACCCTTGGGTAAACTGTGCTTCTCATCATCTTTTCCTCCTCGTCGCTCAGCACTAATTATTTTCCCCACTTATTGGCAGGCCCAGAATGCAACGATTGTGAAAATAGGCACTAATCTCTTCAATTAGCTTGTTCACTTTGGCCGGAAGAGTCAAATTACGGCTCCTGAGGCATGATAATTTGGCAGTTACCTGCTGCACGCGCCGATGTATTCCCCCTTTAATGTCCCCAATGCGGACAGCTGCATCGCTCCGGACACTGACCGATGTACTTGGTTCGATTTTGTTCCCAGATACCTGTCGAACCGATTTTGGTACACAGGCATTTGCCGCATGGGCTAGGCCAAGTCGTGGAGCCAACTGGAACCGTTCGGTCCATAATCGTGACGCTCAAACGCTTTAGGATCTCCAAGGTAAAAATCTCATCTTGATTTCTATGTCCGGCCATGTTACACGTGTATCTATCCCTTCCAAAACTGATACGTAAGATGTACTACTCAGGAGCCGCCAAATAACCGTATCACTATCGCGACGCGGTGTTTCATGCTCAAAGACGCTCTCGCAGATGCCCCTTGAGGCGCTTACACGCAACCGCTGCTCCGGAATTTGACACCATGCCTATCTTCGTGGTCGGAGGCAACGTGAAAACAAAGGCCCGATACAAGACTCTTTTTCTTTGCCTATTCCAGGCATTGATCTTCCTTGTAATCCTCGAAGTCGGTTCCGGGCCGGTCTGGGGCAAGGAGATCAGGATCGGCATGTCTGCAGCATTCACGGGGCCCACCCGCGGCCTTGGAATCGAGCTTTATCGCGGGAGTATGGCCTATTTCTCCCACATCAACGAGCAAGGCGGGGTGTTCGGCCACAAAATCAACGTGATAGCCTACGACGATGGATACAACCCGGTTCCCACCATCAAGAACACCATCCGGCTGGTTGAAGAGGATGACATATTTCTCCTCTTTGACTATGTGGGTACCCCCACGGTCACCCGAATGCTTCCCTTGTTGAAGATCTATAGTGGCTGGCGAGAGATCTTGCTTTTCTTTCCCTTTACCGGAGCTCAACCTCAGAGGGAGCGACCTTACGGTGAGTACGTCTTCAACCTGAGAGCCTCATATCACCAGGAAATAGATGCCCTGGTGGCCTATTTGGCCTCCATTGGCCGCAACCGCATCGCGGTCTTCTATCAGATTGACGCGTACGGGAGAAGCGGGTGGGAAGCTGTTCAAAAGAGCGTTGCCAAGCACGGCGCGCGCATGGTGGGCGAAGCCACGTACTACCGAGGGACCACGTACGAGACGAACATGACATCACACGTCAAAGCTATAAGGCAGTCAAGCCCTGATTCGATCATATCCATCGGGGCTTACGAAGCGTGTGCCGCGTTTATACGTGACTCTCGCGCGGCCGGTCTCAATGTTCCTATTGCCAATGTATCATTTGTGGACAGCGAAAACATGCTCAAACTACTCATAAATACCAAGGAACGCACCGGCAAAGACTACACCACCAATCTCATCAATTCGCAGGTGGTCCCGAGTTGCGAGTCAACTGATCTGCCCGCGGTGGCTCAGTACCGTGAATTGATGGCAAAATACGACGTGATGCCGCCCAAGAGCTTGATTGAGCAGGATTACGAGCCGCACAAACACAGCCCTGTGAGCTTGGAAGGTTTTCTCAACGCGAAATTGCTTGTAGCAATTCTGGAGAAACTGGGGCCGGATCTGCGACCTCGTAACATCAAAGCTACCGTTGAAGCTATCAAGGATTTCGATCTTGGCATTAATGTGCCTGTTAACTTTGACGCGGACCGGCATCAAGGATTGGACGCGGTCTTCATTACCACTGTAGAAAACGGTCGCTTCGTGCCGATCCCCCATCCGAAGCCCCTGGAGAAGTGACGATGTCCAAATTATTCAAGAAAACCTTGATCATGATGATCCTCTTGTTCGGCGCAGTGGCAACGATCATCTCCGCGGTTGCAGGATGGATACTCTATGACAGAATCAGAGATGAGTACAAGAGCAAAGCTATCGCCATAGCCGACAATATCGCCCACTCCAGCATGGAGGTAATCCTTAATAGGGATGCATCCACAATTCAGTCCATTGTCGACCAACTGCGGGAGACCAAAGGGCTTTCCTATGTTCTCGTGGTCAACAAAGACGGTGAATTCCTCTCCCACACATTTGCGCCCAGCGTGCCCTATGAGTTGCGCAAGGTAGTAGAGCAACCGAGAGAAAGCACGGAAGAGGTTATCGTCACCAATATCCGTCTCAAAGGCTATGGCAACTACCTAGACATTTCATCACCCATACTCTCCGGGGTTGCGGGCCATGTTCACGTCGGCATGGACCTGGACGGCGTCATGTCTTACATGTGGTGGACGATCGCAAAGCTTCACGCGGTCACCTTCATGATCTTTCTGGTAAGCGTGGGAATTGCTTTCGTGCTCACCAACAAGATGTCTCGCCCTCTCATAGAACTTACCCATTACGCGAACAAGGTGGCCAACAGAGAATTCAATGCTGAGGTGGACATCCGGTCACGGGACGAGGTGGGTGTCCTGGCCAGAACCATGACCAACATGGCGTCTGAAATTGAGAGCCGCATGGAAACGCTGGAGCGAGAAGTTTCTGACGCCACCCAAGAGCTCCAGGAAACTTTGACTTACGTCTCTGCTATTAGCGACAATCTAGCTGACGGTCTGCTGGTAATCGATTCATATGGTATTACCCGCCGCTCCAATGCGGCCTTAGTGAAGATCCTGGAGCTGGATTACGATCCCGTGGGACACAACGCCCGTGACCTGCTCGGCCAGCCATCAGCCAATTTCCTTCAACTAAAAGGGCTTGAGCTTTCAAACTCCTTCGAGACAGCCCAAGCCGAGCAGCCCCATTCCAACAGCCCTCATATGCGAGGCATCGAAGAAGAGCGTGACGGCAACACAGCCGAGTTTATAGCTGCCAGAGCCGATGGCAGTCGTTTCCCGATAGAATTGGCTGCGTCCATCGTGAATATGAAGGGAATCTGGTACACGATCGGGATCGTCCGGGATATAACCGTTCGCAAGCGAGCCGAAGAAACTCTGAGGCTGAGTGAAGAGAAATATAGAGGGATATTTGAACACGCTGTAGACGGCATCTTCCAAACCGATGCACGCGGCCACCTGGTCCACGCCAATCCTGCGTCAGCACACATTCTCGGGTTTGACTCGCCGGAAGAACTCATCCGGGCTGGAAAGGAGATGGGCGACGGAATCTACGTGGATTCAAGGCAGCGGGAAGAATTTATCCGTCAGATGCGTCGAGGCCAAGTGCTTCACGGCTTCGAGGTGGAATTGCGTCGCAAGGATGGTACACCCATCTGGGCGTCGCTCCATGCACGCCCCATACTGAACGAACAGGGAGATCTGATTTCCACTGAAGGCATTGTTCAAGATGTGACCGAGAGGAAGCGTGCGCAAGAGGCCCTCCTGGAGAGCGAACGCCGTTATCGTGAGCTGTTCGATATCTCACCCGATCCCATGATTGTTCATCGCGGCGGTACGATCCTCTTTGGCAATGCGGCAGCAGCAAGGTTTCTCCGTGCTGAGAATGCCGACGGGCTAACGGGTCTGCCTCTTCTGGACTTCGTCCATCCCGAGTTCCGTGAAGTCGTATCCGAGAGGATCCGGGAAGCTGAACGCACAGGAGTTGTATCCGACTTCGCTGAAGTACAGTTATTGCGTGCGGACGGTTCCGTGGGCTACCTGGAATCCGTAGCCCTCCCGACAACATTTAAGGGCGAAAGAGCCGTGCTCTCCTTGGGCCGTGATATCACCGAACGCAGAGAGGCCGAAGAGGCGTTGCGTACAAGTGAGGAACGCTTTCGGACGATCTTCGAGGTTGCGCGAGATTGCATATTCCTCAAGGATCTCGATCTGCGGTACACCCACGTCAACCCTGCGGCAGAAACGTTGCTCGGATTGCCCGCACCCGAGATTATCGGAAAACGAGCGGAGGATTTCTTCGGCCCTGAAGCAGCTAGCCACATACTCGAAGGCGACCTCAGGGTGTTGGCCGGGGAAACAGTCGAGGATGAACACACCAGACCGGTTCGTGGCATGAACCTGACTTTTCACGACATTCGGACACCGCTGAGAGACAGCTCGGGAGCGGTTGTCGGAGTGTGCAAGTTCTCCCGAAATATCACGGGTCGCAAGGGTGTGCAGCCCGCGCGAACGTTTACACAGCGAGAATATCTGTCCCCGAGCATGATAGCTACGCTGGAGCGAGGACGGCAGGCCGCGGAAACGGATGGCATTGTATTGCTTCTCGGTGAAAGTGGAACCGGCAAAGACTACATGGCAAGATGGATTCACAGCAAGTCCAAGCGCGCAGACGGTCCGTTCTTCTCAGTGAACTGCGCTGCCATTCCTCGCGAGTTGGCCGAATCCGAACTGTTCGGTCACGAGCGAGGGGCATTCACAGGAGCGATTACCAAGAAACGGGGACTTTTGGAGCTGGCCGAGGGCGGCACGCTCTTGCTCAACGAAGTCGGCGAGCTTCCTCTGAACCTCCAGTCAAAGCTTCTCACATTTTTGGACACTCGTTCCTTTACCAGAGTGGGAGGCGAGAAGGACATCCGCGTACATGCCCGCCTTATCGCTGCCACACATCGGGACCTGCGGGCCGAAGTGGAAGAGGGACGATTCCTCGAAGCCCTGTATTACAGGCTGAATGTTTATACCGTACGAGTGCCGGCGCTCCGCGAGCGCCTCGAAGACCTTCCCGTCATTGTGGAGGAGATCCTGCTCAACCTCGCCACCGATATGCGCCTGACCCAAGTTCCCGCCATAGGGCCACGAGACATGGAGAAGTTGGCTTCATATGGCTGGCCGGGAAATGTGCGAGAATTGCGCAATGTTCTAGAGCGAGCAGTGATGCTCTCCAAAGGAGCCAAGCTTGAGGTCGAAATCCCGTCCTTGGTCACTGGTCCGCGCGAGTGGTCACAGGAGGTCACATTTCCGGACGCCAACAATCTCCAGGATATTATTGACCAGGTGACACGCGGCCTGTGTGTGGAGGCGTTGCGCCGCTCCGCGGGAAACAGGAAGGAAGCGGCAGAACTGCTTGGAATATCACGCCAATCTCTGTACCGTTACATTAAGGGACAAGCCCCCGTACCCGAAACTGCAACACGTACCTAGCCTGGAACTGGCCCAGATCCGGTCACTGTCCAAACCCGGACGCTCAGTTGTGAGACATCCGGATGGTTGCCAACCTATTGAAATCACGATTGGTGGTCCATCTGTGGTCCAAAATCGGCTACTTTGCCGTCGTGTCTCGAACCCGGGCGCCTGCCTTCGCCACGTTCTCTGCCCTGTAACTCACTAACATTACAGTTTATTACCCTTTCGCACCCGTTAATCAGTTTCTTGGCATCTGAATTGCACCTCCCCTTGGCAAGCCTCTGATTCGTATCTGGACCCTTATGAGGCCCGGGATCGGTTCCCCTCAGCAATCTTCAGGATAGCACCCCAAGAACTCCGCCAGGAGTTATCGGTCCCGAGGCCTCAGGTGTTCCAGATACGAGCAAGGCCTTTTCAGCAGGATTTGGAGCTGCCGTCAAGGACATGCGGGCGGTGGCGCCAACGGAGGAAACGGATGCAACGACGCGGGAAGACCATTGCCCTCCTAACCATAGGTCTTACGGCCCTGTTTGTGACACTGGCCGCCGCTGAGGGTCCAGTTGTGAACGCTGTTGCTCTAGGAGATCTTCAGCTCAAGCTTAACGGCAATCAGGAGCACCGGGCCTATCTCGGCGTGCCGTCGGAAGCTACACTCAACCTGTCTCAGATTCGGGCGGATCATCTGATCATTGTGATCTTCAACTCTTTTTGCACCATCTGCCAGGCTGATGCCCCGATTGTGAATTCGATTTACGAGATGGTATCGGAAGATCCACTGCTCAAGGGCAAGGTCAAGATGATTGGTATCGGCACCGGCAACACGGAAGTTGAGGTAGAGCAGTTCCAGCAGAGCCACAAGGTTCCGTATCCGCTATTTGCCGATCCGGAATTCAAGCTTGACAAGGCCATACCGGAAAATCTACGCGCGCCTATGTTTGTAGCCGTGAAGAATACCGGCGCTGCGCCGCTGGAAGTGGTCCAGACGCATATGGGGGCGCTGAAGAACGTCCGCGATCTTCTGAAAGAGGCTTTGGCACGGGCTCTGACCGACCCGTCGCTTCCTCCTGGAAGCAGGACACATGCAGCGAACTAGATTCGCTGTTCCCTAGGCTGCATCCCGAAGAATCTCGATCGCACAGCGTCTCCTTAGAGAGATTTTGAAGACAAACGCCGGATTCATTGGTGCATGCCACTGCCGGGCGAGCCGGTAGTGGCATTCTGGTCAGCGGGGACTTACTGTAACGGCTTCCCATAAACGAAAGGGAGCCATTTGCCCGAGCTTCCTCCTTTCCCAGGGGAGTTCGGGCATCATTTTTTAGAGACGATGACGTCCGCGGGTGATTTGCCCTGTCACCGCTGAGACGTATGCGTGAGTGCCAGGGGGGCAGCGAGTCGCCTGGGAACGCAGGGTTTTCGCCTTTCTGCCCCTTGACAAAGGCCGCCGCGCGAGGTTAGTTTAGTGCTGTCGGGACGTGGCTCAGCCTGGTAGAGCACTGCATTCGGGATGCAGGGGTCGCTGGTTCAAATCCAGTCGTCCCGACCACCACATCGACTGAACAATCAGGGAAGTTAAGCCAACACGGCTTCACCCTGATTTCGCCGTTATGGCCCCTTAATATCCGAGCGGTGAGAGCCGGCAGGATAGGCTCGGCCTCATCACGCAAAACCAATTAAGCGATTGATATGAGGTTGACCACTGTGATCCATGCCACAACTACAGCCTACAGCTTGACCGTGGACCTCGATGATGGACGGACCATTTCAGTTCCGCTGGTATGGTACCCACGGCTTTTGCACGCTACCCCGGAAGAGCGCAACAATTGGCGTCTGATCGGCAAAGGTGAGGGAATTCATTGGCCCGATCTCGACGAAGATATCAGTGTTGAGAACATTTTGTTTGGAAAACCTTCCGGCGAATCCCAGCGTTCGTTGAGCAAATGGCTTGAAGCTCGCCAAACTCAGTGAAGCTCTCCGCCAGGTCTTTAGGATGTTTGGGTCGCTGGTTCAAATCCAGTCGTCCCGCCTCCACCACGCCTAAAGTGAAGCGAATTAAGTATGGCGTCCCCTGAATTAGGAGAAGCGAATCGGGAAAACAGCGGTGTTAGACTTATATCAGCTAGAGCTGCCTCTGTGCTTCTTGAACGGTTAGAGCTACGGTCCCGGTCACTCGAGACCACGGGAAGAGCCTGAAAGCCTCAACGGTCGTCGCCACCTCGTCAACCATTGCTGTTTCCAGTTCTTCCCAGAATCGTTCCGGTCTCTCAGCCAAGAAACTCTCAAAGCTTCGCGCTTCAATCCAGAGACCGGAACTCAGGATAGTTGGGCCAACCTCATCGAGCATCAAATTGAAGAGTTTCAGGTAGAAAAAGTGTTTTATCGAGTAGGCTGAACCAGTAAGCGACTCCTCTTCCTCATATGGTCGAGAAACACGGCTCTGTGTGTCTCCGTATGCCCGGAGAAGAAATGGTTCCGTAAGCACTGCCGAAAGGGCCAGAGTAGAGCCCGTTTTCAAATAAGCTGCATCCAGTTGCGCCACCGTCTTTCCATCAAGGAAAATAGCTCGCACACCTCGGCATAACGATTCTTCACTCATCTGGAGCTGACCAGACAGCACCGATCTCACTGTAGCTCCAGGCTTTCCTGGAAGTATGACGCCCTCTGACAGGAGGGGATAGAAAGATGCAATTCCATCTGTCTGCCACGTGAGACGGACCTTCACAGAATGAGTTTTGAGACTAGAGCTGGTTGCAAAACTTTTGATTAGCGTTAAGCGCGCGAAATCGCGTATGATTTAAGTGCTTGTTTTTCTGAAATAATGTGTATATTTGACTCACCGGAGGTAAGTCCGGTGAGCAAACGTG
>JBFLZC010000044.1:0-11655 GCA_040756375.1 Thermodesulfobacteriota bacterium | reverse complement strand
GCGACCTCGAAAACGTCTGATGAAAATGGATGAACTGCTAAATGAATGTCTGTGGCTCTAGAGAAGTTAGCGCGAATGGGGCTTTGGGGGAAACTTCTTTACACAAAGAAGTTTCCCCCGTGCTTTATTTCTTTGACCGCGTTTTGGGATTACTGAAGGGCTGCATAGATCATGTCGCCGATCTGTTCATCCTTGAAGTGTCGGACCTGAGCGGCTCCGGTGGGACAGACAACGGCGCAGCTTCCGCATCCTTTGCACAGAGCGGGATTAACTTCGGATTTGCGCACGTCGGGCGCGACTTCCTTGAGTTGTGGTGCGTGGAACGGGCAGGTCTCCACGCACATGCCGCACCCTCTGCACAGGTACCGATCGATTACCGATACGCTCCCGGGAACTTCCACGGAGCCGCGAGCCAAGACCTGCGCGGCGTGACATCCCGCGGCCTCGGCCTGGGCTATAGTTTCGTCGATAGGCTTGGGATAATGGGCCAATCCTGCCAAAAAGACGCCGTCCGTGGCAAAATCCACCGGCCTGAGTTTCATATGGGCTTCCAGATAGAAATCGTGCTGATGCACAGGCACCTTGAAGAATTTGGCCACTTCTTTGTTGGACTCATTCGGCACAATTGCCGCGGCCAGCACTAAATTGTCCGCCTCAAGCCTAATGACTCCACCCACGAGCGCATCGCGAACCTTGATTACTACCTTCTCACCCACCTCCACCACAGGAGAATCTTCCGGCTCGTAACGGATAAACGTTACGCCGGATCGTCGGCACTTTTCGTAGTGCGGCTCATTGAGTCCAAAGGTGGTCATGTCTCGGTAAAGAACATAAATGCGCGCCTGGGGGTTCCTCTCCTTTAGAGCAAGCGCTTCCATCACGGTGTGACTGCAACACACCTTGCTGCACCACGGGCGTTCTTCACATCGAGAGCCTACACATTGAATAAAGACCGTGGTTTCGGCCCAGACTACCGATGGATCGCGAGCCATCATCGCTTCACTCATTTCCAGATGAGTCCTTATGCGTGGATCGGTACCGTAACCATAAACATCGGGCTTCCATTCGGTTGCGCCGGTGGCTATGACTGCCGCGCCGTGCTCGATCTCCAGCGGTTCCCCGCCGTCTTTTGAGATCACGGTCTTGAAATTGCCCACGAAGCCCTGAACATCCGCTATGCGAGCATTATGGTGGACCCTTATCTTCGCGTGCGTGTTCACTCGTTTGATCAGATCGTCGAGGAAGGGCCACACTTCCTCTCCCTTAAGAGTATGTGAGAGCCGTAAGGCATTGCCCCCGAGCTTTTCGGTGGCTTCAAGCAAATCGACCGTGAATCCCTGGGCAGCAATATTGAGCGCGGCTGTCATGCCCGCGACACCCCCGCCGATCACCAGCGCTGACTGAATGAGCGGAAGCTGCTGATTCCAGACCGGTTCGAGCCTGCGAGCGCGAGCCACGGCCATCCGAACCAGGTCAATGGCCTTCTCGGTTGCCTTGTCCTTTTCCTGCATGTGGACCCAGGAGCAGTGCTCGCGAATGTTGGCCATCTCCACAAGGTACTTGTTCAAGCCCGCGCCTCGTGCCGTGTCCTGGAACAGACTGAGATGCGTTCGAGGCGTGCACGATGCGACCACCACACGATTCAAGTTGTGCTCTTCGATGATCTTCTTAATATTGATCTGTGTGTCCTGAGAGCAGGTGAATAGGTTTACCCCGGCGTACGCCACGTCAGGGAGTTTCTCTGCCTTTCTCGCTACCTCATCAACATCGACAACAGAAGCGATGTTTATCCCGCACTTACACACGAAGACCCCAATTCGCGGCGCTTGAGCGCTCACATCTCTTTCAGGAGGGAGTTCCGTGATCGTGGTCATGGTGTTGCGAACGGAAGCCAGGAGACGTGAGGAAACGCCCGCGGCCGCGGCAGCTTCCATGACCGTTTGAGGAATGTCTTTGGGAGCCTGGAACATCCCTGCAACAAGGATTCCCGGACGGTTCGTCTGGATTGGCGCAAACGACGACGTCTCGCAGAAGCCCGATTCATCGAGGCGCACCCCGAGCATGTCGGCAAGTTCGCGAGATTCCTTTGAGACCCTCAAACCTACGGCTAGGACCACCATGTCAAACGCGGCTTTCGTGAGCGCTTGATTTTCGTCGAGATACGTAAGTTCCAAATCGCGTGTTTTGGGATTTTCGACCACTCGGCTTATCATTGACCGGACGAAATTTACCCCGCCCTCATTCTTCGCGCGCAGGTAATATGTGTAGAAATCCTTTCCATAAGTCCTGAGGTCCATATAGAAGATGGTGGGTTCGATACTGGCGTCGTGTTCTCTAGCAATGACCGCTTGCTTCATGGATGCCATGCAGCATACCGAGCTGCAATGCGCCATCCCTTTACTGGGATCCCTGGAACCGACACATTGTATCCACGCGATCTTCTTCGGATGATTGCCGTCGGAAGGCCGCTTGATCTCGCCCTGATTCGGCCCCGAAGCGCTCAACATGCGCTCGAATTCCATGTTAGTAAGCACGTTCGGGGCTTTGCCGTACGCAAATTCCCCTCGTATGGTGGACGGGTTAATCATCTCGTACCCAGTGGAAAGGATGATCGTGCCCACTTCCACACAGATTTTCTTATCCGTCGTCGTGTGATCCACCGCTTCCGCGGGACATGCCTTCACGCACTCCATGCACTCGGAACAGTAGCCGCAACTGATGCAACGGCTCGCTTCCCGCAAAGCATCATCCTCGGAAAGTCCGAGCTGGACTTCTTGGAAGCCCCTTCGTTCAGCCATGGGTAATGCTGGGGCTTCGGTGCGTAGTTGAGGCCGCATAGAGGGGATCGGACGATACTTCGGGTTTTCCGGAAATTCCAAGGGTCGACCTGTGGCCAAGTCCTCGCCCTTGATGTATCGAGAAATGGACTCCGCGGCTTCTCGACCCCCTGCAATGGCTTCTACGACAGTGGCCGGTTCCGTGGCCGCGTCTCCTGCCGCGAATATCTCGTGAGAAAACACGCCATCGATAATCGTGGACCCAGTGGTCTTGTTCACATGAATCGTGTCCCTGTCGGTTCGCCCGATTCCCGGGAGCCGTCGCCACAGGTCCGGATCGATCATCTGACCGATGGCGAGGACGATCGTATCTGCTTCCAGCAAAGATTCGGAACCCTCGATGAGGATAGGTCTCCGGCGGCCCGATTCATCCGGTGGCCCCAGTTCAGCTTGGCCCCACGTGATACCGCTGACCCGACCTCGTGCGGACTTTATGAGGAGCGGGATAGCCAGGTACTGGATGGTGACGCCTTCAGCCAGCGCAGCTTCGATTTCTTCGTGCGACGCGGGCATCTCGTTACGGGACCTTCTGTACAGCACCGTCACTTGCTCCGCGCCGAGACGCAGCAGCGTGCGGGAAGAATCCATAGCCACGTTGCCGCCTCCGACAACCACGGCCCTTTTAATGCCGCCAGCGTATGAGCCCAGAGCCACGTCGCGCAGAAGGTCAACGCCCTGGACCACGCCCTCCGCGTACACGCCCGGAATGGGCAAATGCACGCCCCGCTGGCAGCCGATTGCCAGAAATGTGGCCTTGAATCCTTGCGTCTTGAGATCCCTCAGGGTGAAATCCACCCCAAGAGTTGCGTTGGTCTTCACCGTGATTCCGAGGCTGAGAATATGTTGGATGTCCTTTTCGAGCACAGTGCGTGGGAGCCGGTATTCGGGAATTCCCAACCGCAACCAACCACCCAACACAGACGCGGCCTCAAAGATCGTCACTTGGTGCCCTTCCAGGGCAAGGTAATACGCCGCGGACAGGCCGGCCGGACCCGAACCTATTACCGCGACCTTTTCTTCACGAAAGCTTTTCTTAGGAACGCGCAAAATGGAGTAGTCCGCCTGGTCGGCCACGAAACGCTTCAGCGCACAGATTGATACCGGTTGGTCCTTTTCCGTTCTGCGGCAGACAGATTCGCAAGAGTGGGGACAGACTCTCCCCAATACGCCGGGAAGAGGCACTCTTTCGTATATCAGCTCCAGCGCCTCATAGAATTTGCCTTGGCTGATAAGCTGCACGTACCCCTGCACATTGACGTGTGCAGGACATGCGTGCACGCAGGGCGGACGATCAGCCTTTTCTATGACAAAGGTTTGAGGAACCGTCTGCGGGAATAAGCGGTATATGGCTGCACGGTCGCTCATATTCTGATCGAACTGATTGGGCAGGCGCACGGGGCACGCCGCGGCACAATCTCCGCAACCCTTGCAGCGCTCAGGCAATACATATCGGGCTTTCTGACGGATTTTGACCTTAAACTGGCCTTCCCACCCGCGAACCTCTTCCACTTCACTGTACGAGAGGATGTCTATATTGGGGTTCTGGGCCACTTGAAGCATCTTCGGCGAAAAGATGCATGTGGAGCAGTCATTTGTCGGGAAAGTCTTGTCGACCTGCGCCATGCGGCCGCCAATACCGGTCTGACTCTCGACCAGATATACCTTGAAGCCCGATTCGGCCAAATCCAAGGAAGCCTGAATCCCGCCGATCCCACCGCCAACTACCATCACTGCACCGATCTTGTTGTTTTTCATGATGTCCCTCCGCATGGTGCCAAGCCTTGCGCTGATGAGCCGTCAAGGAAGTAAGACGGGGAGAACCTTTTTGTAACCCCGCGCTTCGCGGGGCCTCCCCGACCCCCTTTCCAAAAACTTCTATGCGCCGTCTGCATCCTGGCTTCCTGCAACAGGAAGCCAGGATGCAGACGATACATAGAGCTTCTTGAAAGACCTCCGCAGGGAACTTGTTCACACCAGGAAGTTTCTCCCGTGCTCTACTTCTTTCATGGTGCGTCGGTATCATTCTAGTTCTCCCGGGTCGGCCCCTTCAGAGGCCTTCGAGGAACAAATAGGGATTGTGTCGACTTCCAGTAACGCCCTGCATATGTTTCCCACGTCTTCACTCGCTGACTTGATGGCATCCAAAATGTCCAGATACATGCCGGTCGCTTGACCGGCCAACGCCCCTGCCCGCGGCCGAGACCAATGAGCGGCTCGGAAGTCCCGAATCATCCGGCTCAGCTCGCCAGCCTCGGAAATTATCGATTCCACGAGTACCGCGTCCGAAATCGTGAATGCGTCTCGAAGATTGCTCATCATGTCCACGAGTATGACCAAGAGCTGGTCAGAATGAGCTTCGGCTTTACCGTTAAGAAGAATTCCGTCTCTGTTTTTGAGGCTCAAGCAGTTGGATATGCTCATTAGCCTCTCGGCGATTCTTTGGAGAAGGAACGGGAGATGGATAAGCCCCTTGGGCACGTCCCCAGCTTTAGACGCCAGCAGCTCCCTGGTGAGAGCCTTTTCTTGTTCGTGCACCTCTCTGGCCAAAGCTTCGCATCGCTCGACATGGCTAGCGTCGGCCGTGGAGATGCATGATGAAAGCAACAGTGCGGTCTCAATGAGCGTGTCGATCATGAACAGGAAGCCGTCACTGTGGCCCGCCGGCCCCGGGTTGGGAGCCACGGATGACTGTTGCTGTTCGAGATGCGAATCGTTGCCCATCGCGCACCGCGAATGGAAAGGGTTAAGGAGGTGTGAGCGCGGACACGAATTTAGGGTGCCTGGTCGCACGATTTGTACCAGGATCGGGCATGTTTCTTGTGTACCACAATCGCGCAATCATGAGACTTGCTCCTACACATCCTCTCTTTACCCGCGCAGAATTTCGTAGTCGAATAGGCGGCCGTGCTCCGTCATTCCTGCGAAAGCAGGAATCCAGCGTGGAAAGCATACTGCAAGATCTGCCATCATCCGTCTGTTGTGGATGCGGATTCCCCCGTACGCGGGAATGGCGGAGATAGAGTCGCTAACAAGGCCCTGTCTGATACCGGTTCGCTTTCAGAAGGTGAAGGTGATGTATTAACCAAGGCAGCACTGACCTGGTGCCCAGGTCAGTGGCACCCGGCATCCAATCAATATCGGCCCGGGGTGCCACGGACCTGAGCTTTGGCAGGTCTGTGTCTGATTCAGATGACTCTTCATCGTTTGGCCACGCAGAGGTATGATTGGCCATCTCGTGACCAAACAGACACTGGTTTTGTTGACTGCTCCGCGGTCCAGTGCCGATGCCTCACCTCAGGCCCTTCCGCAGCTGATGGTAAGCATTTTTTATGCCAACATGGTCACGCAACGGATGCTGTAGCTATTAGGAAGATATTTTAGTATGTTAGGAGTGGGTTGGGTGTGTGGTGGGCAGTTTTGAATCAGCGGGGCAGGGTGACCGCTATGCGCGAATATGGGACATGATCGCAGCAAATCCCAGAAAAAGCCCTGTTGGCCTGTTCAATTCGTGTACCTTAAGCGCGCAATAGGCTCACTCATCTGTACCAGAACCGGGCGCGATCCCGAAGCGCTTCATGTATCGATACAGCGAATTGCGAGATATACCCAAAACCTGCGCAGCTTGCTTCCGCCTGCCGTCTGATCGTTCCAGGGCCTCCTTACACAGAAGCTCCGCGATCTCGTCGATCACATCGTGCAGGCTTCGCTCAAGGGGGAACGATACCTGGTGAGACCAGTCTTGAGGCGCTTTGTCCAGCACCGTGATGCTCAGCTCGAAGCGCCCCTTGTCCCACAACATTAGGGCTCGCTCAAGTACATTGCGCAGCTCTCGCACGTTTCCCGGCCAGGAATACCGAGATAGGCCTTTCAGCGCGGCGGTGTCGATCACCGGAATTTCCGTTAGCTGCATGTCCAGCGCTATCGCTGACATAAGCTCTTCGCACAGTATGGGCAGGTCGTCTATCCGTTGGCGCAGCGGGGGCACATTCACCGAAAAGACGTTCAGACGATAGAAGAGCGCGGGCAAGAATCGGCCGGCTGCGACCTCGTCTTCCAGATTTCTGTGCGTGGCTGCAATAAGACGAGCGTTTATGTGGATGCTCTTCTCGCCGCCCACGCGTACGAAGGATTTGGTGTCCAGGAACGTGAGCAGCTTGGACTGCAAAGGCAGCGCGAGTTCGCCGATTTCGTTGAGAAGGATTGTGCCGCCTTCAGCAAGCTCCAGAAGTCCCCTTTTTCGACCCCTGGCGCCGGTGAACGCCCCTGGTTCATGACCGAACAGCTCCGATTCCACGAGTTCTTGAGGCAGAGCAGCGCAATTGATCGCGAAGAACGGCCCGCTGCTCCGTCGAGACTGGCTGTGTATCCACTGGGCCACGTAGTCTTTCCCGCTGCCACTCTCTCCGCAGATCAGCACAATACTGTCTCTGGCAGCTGCAAACCGGGCCTTTTCAAGAGTAGCGCGCATCCCTTGCGATGGATATTCCCGTAGGGAAATGCGGGGCGCCCGAGTGGTGCTTCTCCGCTCGCTGATATTGCGTGAGATGGTGCACACGCCGATGATAATGCCGTTGGGAGAGCGAAGCGGGACTGTGACATCGTGGAATGTTAGTCGCTCGCCTTTTATCGGCCTGACTTGTTCTTGTTCGATGGATTGGCCGTTCAGGACCCGAAGGTTCATTTCCTTTATGATCTCTCCGGTTTCTTTGCCGAAAACATCTTCCGCGGTCCGTCCGATTATTTGCGATGCATCCAGGCCGACAAGCTTTTCGACCGCGGGATTCACATGGGTATATCTCAGGGAGCGATCTTTTATGAAAATGCAGTCGCTTGCGCCTTGGAACACCGCGCGGAAGCGTTCTTCGCTGCTGCGAAGGGCTTCTTCCAGCTTTTTGGGTTCGGTGATGTCGAGAAACGACCCCATGAGACATAAGGGTTTGCCTGTGGCGTCGGTGACCATAGTTGCCGAGACATGGGCATCGAAGAGGGATCTATCCATCTTTTTGCCCACCATCTCGCCGATCCACCATCCATTGCCGGCCAAGGCTCGACCAACCTCTTCGGCCTCTTGGGCATCCTCCCAGAATTCCGCCAAATGTCTGCCCAGCACGTCCCTTGTGGTGTCGCATTTCCAGAGCTTCAGGAACGCGGGGTTTACGTACGTCAAATTCCCCTCAAGGTCCGCAAGGCAAATCGCGTTAATGGATGACGCTATGGCGCTGTTCTTTATCCACAATTTCTCTTGAGCTCGCCGAAGGTCGGTAACATCGATGCAGACTCCTCTGATTCCGACCACGTTGTTCTCCCGCACAATGGGGTGAGAATAGGTGAGAACAGGAAACGTGGAGCCGTCCTTTCTGAGCGCAGCGTACTCGGTCCCGCTGAGTTTTGCCCCCTGCATTACCTGCCCCAAGTTTCTTGCCAGTCTTTCCCGATCTTCCGGGACCACTACGTCGAGTGCTTTGATTCCTTTGGCGAGATCGTCGGACTGGTACCCGAACGCCGCAAGCCCGCTACAATTCACAAAGGTGAAGTTGCCCTGCGGATCGATCTCGTAAACCACCTCAGGCAAAAGCTCGACAAGCTCTTTGTATTTGGCCTCACTCTTGCGCAAAGCCTCTTCCGATATACGACACTTGAGTTCCGAGTCCTCAAGCTCAGCGAGCCGGTGGCGCAGGTTCTCAAGATCGTCTAAGAGTTCCTGACATGTCTTGGTATCAGCCGGGTCCTTCATATGGACCTCCGAGAATCGCGAAGGGAGTGGAGGTGAGAAACGCCTCAACCGAGGCAAGAGTGGATAACGGGTTGAATCTATAGTAGGCTAATCCAGATGCGGAGTCAAAGGCATTGGCAGATTGATGGTGGGGATACAGTTAGGCGAGGATGAGATTGCTTCGTCCCCCAGATGGCATCCGGAGTCCTCGCAATGACACGTTTGAGGCAATTTCACTGGTATAAGTGTTACGGTCGAAGGCAGTCATTCGGCAGTGCGCTACTGCCAGTTCCGGGGTTTTAGTACAAGTAGAGAACATCGAAGAAGGGCGCGTTCCAGGTCATGTCCGCGGAAAACGGCCCCTCGGTCAAGCTTAGGGTCGTGTAGCGCCATCCGCCTCGCACTCCCATGGTGCCGAACATCGTCATGGGCGCCTTGATTCCGGCTGCGACCTCCACTTCGTTGAAGCCCGCGTCCTTCACCACTGATATGCGCCATCGGGCCTCGCAAGACGTGGATAGCGTTCCCAGACACACCGGGTTGTACGCGGCGTGCACTCCCAGAGTAATGGGTCGGTCTGTGGCAAAGGCCACCGCGCCGAACACGTTGTTAGAGGCCGAGAACTGAGGCGCTAACGGCAGGAAATCAAAATTCCCGCCGAACCGGAAATCCTCACGGTCGATGAGGTCAAAATCCAGGCCCAGTCGGAGCTCTGGCCAATCGAGGCGGCTGGAGTTGCCGGAGAGCGTGCGGAGGTAGCTGTCGTAGTGCAGCCTCAATGAGATTCGGCTGAGCTGCGCTCTGAACATGCTTTCGATCATCATGGCATCTTGCGGATATCCAAGCTCAGACACGAATTCATGTTTCTCACCGGTATCGGTTCTCGTAATGGAACCTGAAGTCAGCAGGAAGAGGAACCTGAACCTGGTTTCCGCACGGAAAACGGGCGGCGCTATGGCGGGCGCATACGGATCAGTAATACCCGGCCTATCTTGTTCGAGAAAGCCGAAGAGCTTTTGTAGAGGTGCGAAAGGGGAGGGTGGTACGCTGGGAGGGGGAGGGAGCAACTGGGCGTGAGCGGGGCAAACCGCGAGAAGGGTGAGTGCGATGAAGGCCGCGGCGCCCCGAACAAGATAGCGGAATATTTTGCCTGCCATTACAACCTCTTAAAGTTAACACACACTGTGTTACTTTAGGTTACAGAGATATTATATTATAAATGCACATGAAAATCAATAGCATTCCACAACAGGGTCGCGATTCGTCGGCTATCAAAGGGGGAAATCCCCCTGCCCGATGGATCGCTTACACCGGGCGGCAAATAGTGCTTTTCTCTTTACGACTTGATGTACGAGGCGTGCGCGCAAAAGCAGCGGGACTGTATTTGGCTTTGGTAAGCCCCGGAGGGACGACAGGATGCCAACTATGTTGGAGGATTGGATCCGCGTTAGAGAGTAGCTCTGTCGTCCCTCCGGGACTCAAGGAGGGCTTCATTGAGGGTTCTCCTCACCCCGCAATGAATTGCCGGGCTATTATCTGCATGTCCCTGCAGGACACCAGAAGTAAGCGAAGAGCTTGAGCGTAAATTTAGCGCCGATGTGATACAGGGGGATTGCGGTCCGTTCTGTGAAAAACCTTAAAGTATCACTGTGATACCGGTGGTTGGATCGGGCTGTTGGAATTCGAGCCCCGGTTCCTCTGGGATCGAGGAGGCACGGTCATGCATGGCGGGGGCGGAGGGCAGCACTGGGGCGGTGGAGGCCCGTACGTCTTGTAGTATGGTGCTATACGCTGCTTGAATTCGGGGGAATAACACAGGAAGTACCAGGCTCCCTGCTCGACGAATCCGGTAAGGCTTTGATCGATAGCCGGTTGCCACCGGTTTCTCCCTTGGGCGGAAGAAACCAACACTCCTGCCAAGACGATCGCTGAGATCACAAGAATGGTGAGAAATGCTATTTTAGTTCTCACACAGGACTCCACATCCAATTGTATAACAGAGTGGTTGAAATTATAGCAGAACTGCTTTGGAATAACAAGTTAATGTGGACAAACTAATGATGAGGGCTTGCGGAGCGGCTCTGAGCCGCACGAAAACGTTTCGGTAGAGAGGATTTCGTGATAAGACTAAGAAAGAACTGCCTCCGTGGGTCACGCGCCGCAGAGTTTATGGCGCGCCTCGGTGCAGTAATTTCAGCGTTAAAGAAGATCGTTGTGAGAACACCAAATAAGAAAAGCAGCCTCCCGTTTTCCAATCTATTTTCCTGGACAGCAGTGGCGCTCGTCGCGGGGGCGCTGCTTTCAGGGTGCCTGATCCCGTCACAGCAGGCCACAAGAGGTCCGGACGTGGGACCGGAGCCGCTCCAAGTGGGCCCATCCGAAGCAGGCAATCAAAAACTCATCAAGCCGTACATTCCTGGAGAAGAGCCCGCCCGCCCAGGCCAGGAACCTCCTCGGATGGGTCCGGAGCCTCCCCGAGCGAGCCAAGAGGCTCCTCGTATGAGCCAAGAACCACCTCGGCCGGCTGTGGAGCCCCCATCCGCGCGGACCACACCGCCACAGCGGCCTCCGGTTCCCGCAACCGGCGGCACGCGGACCCAATGGGAAGATCAGAAGGTTAAGAATGCTGCCCTGGAAGTGGCCAAGGAGATCGCGTCAGCAAAGAAAATCAAGATATGTTACATCGCGGCCCAAGACGAGTGGCTCGTGATCGTTTATGACGACATCGGTACTGCCATTGATGTGAAGCAATACTTCTGGGACCGGGAAAGAGAGATGCTCAAGCCGTTTCTCTTGCTCAAGCACATCGCTCACGATAGGCTGGAAAAGGAAGCTCGGGAAAAAGAGCCCGGGAAAGCCTGTGAAGTCCTAGACCCACCTGCGCGTTGACACCAGAGCGTCCTCGCGAATTTCAGAGTTCGCAGGATTTGCTGATCTATACCGGTTGCCAAAATTCTTGGCTTCTTGGACAGCCCGCGCTTGACGATGACCGGTAGGGGCCGGCGTCCCTGCCGGCCCGAGCTGGTTGATATTCTTAAGAAAAATGTGCCGGCACGGAGGCCGGCACCTACCAATGCCCAAGCGGCAATCGGACATTATTTTTGA
>JBFLZC010000043.1:0-11796 GCA_040756375.1 Thermodesulfobacteriota bacterium | reverse complement strand
GACCGGCCCTCGCGAAGAGCCAGTCAGGTGGAACTCTCACGCACAGTCGCTCTACCAGGAAGTCGCTTCTTGTCCAAGAAGTACTTCTATCTGGAATATACAAGGGGAGATGAGTCTTCCCTCCAAACTATTGCGCAACGATGCGCTCCTGCTACTTATCTCCGAGGCGAAGCCACTGAGTGCTCGTCGAAGCCGAGCACTTTCGTGATCCGTTGTGGCGCTCGTCACCATAGGAGTTGGGCTGAACCATGCTCGATGTGCATCTGAGGAGAACCCAAGGCGTCTTTGTTATCGACGTCTCGTTCCGCACAGGCGGCTCAGGCGTGACAGCCCTCTTCGGGCGGTCCGGAGCCGGAAAAACGTCCGTGATCAACATGGTGGCCGGTTTGGTTCGTCCTGATGAAGGGAGAATCTTGGTCAGCGCCAAGACGTATTTCGATTCCAACAAGCGGATCGACATTGCGCCCGAACAGCGTCGATTCGGATACATATTCCAGGATGGACGGCTCTTCCCTCATCTCTCCGTCAGGTCCAACCTTATCTATGGGATGAAGCTCGTGCCTGTTTCAGAGCAGTACGTGGATTTCGATCACGTGGTGGATCTGCTCGGCATCGAAGGGCTCCTTGATCGACGGCCGGCCAAACTCTCCGGGGGCGAGAAGCAGCGGGTAGCCATCGGTCGAGCGTTGCTGACAAGCCCTCACCTTATGCTTATGGACGAACCGCTTGCCTCACTGGACGAAGAGCGGAAAGGCGAGGTTCTCCCTTTCATCGCGAGACTGGCAAAAGAGTTCTCAGTTCCTATCCTGTACGTGAGCCACTCAATCGATGAGGTGCTCGCATTAGCCGATACTGTCGTGCTCATGGATTCGGGCAGTTCGGTGGCCGTGGGACGTGCCACAGAGCTTCTGGAGCGCGCGGACCTGGCAGCCAGGTTTGATGCCTGCGCACGCAAGCCCTTCTCTCTTCCAGGCGCTTGATACCACTGAGCTATCAAACGGTGAATCAAGGTAGGTCGGGTTGAGCCCAGCGAAACCCGACAGGTTGCTTTGGACATGATGTCGGATTTCTTCTCGCGAAGAACGCGGGACTCAATCCGACCTACGGCTGCTCTTGCTTCAACGCCATCTTCACCGTTCGCAAGCGAACTCCTATGAAACCCAATGTTCTCACGGTCATTTCGCGGATTGGTTTTCCAAGAGGGTGCGGACTCTCCGGAGGTTTTGTTTGGCTGAAGGGTCTTCGGGATTGAGTTCCAGGGCCTTTTCAAATTGTGTCGCGGCCTTTTCATAGTCTCCTGACTTGGCCAGCATGACCCCAAGATTATTGTAGATCCTCCAGTCGCGCGGACTCAAGACCAGAGCTTCATGGAAGTGGGCTTCGGCCTGCGCCGTGTCGCCCGATTGCGCCAGGAGCAAACCCAGGCTGTTGTGGGCTTCCCAGTTCCTCCTATTCAGCTCCAGCGCCTTCGTGAAATGGTGGTGAGCTTCTTGGGGCTTCCGCATACTTACATAGGCCTCTCCGAGATTGTAGTGGGCTTCGTCATACCCCGACGCGGTTTCAATTGCTTTCCGGAAATATGACGTAGCCTCCGATGCCTTTCCCTCCTTAAGAAGAATTTTGCCCAGCCCATTAAGATACCGCGGATCGGACGGCGCGATAGCCGCGGCTTTTTGCATATGATGCCACGCCGCTGCATACCTTTGTTGGCTCGTATAGAGCTCAGCAAGCGCAAACTGGGAATCCACGGAGTTCGGCTGAATCTCAAGCGCTTTCTTAAGAGATGACTCGGCTTCTTTGCTGTTCCCCAAGGCCTCGTGGCTGACCGCCAAGTGTACATACGCGTACGGGTAGAGAGGCTGAATTTCGATCGCTCTCCGGAAAAGGGCAATAGCCTCAACCTGTCTGCCCTGCTCATACAGCGCGACGCCGAGATTATCCAGAGCGTCAGCCGCCACGCGCCTCTCAATATTCTTGGCATGAGACGGCAGTCTCTCAACAATGTCGTTCCAGAAGGCAATGGGATCATTCCACAGCTTCGACTTGGAGACAGTAACCGCGCTGAGCGACCCGATTACTATCGCAGCCGTGCAAGCTAAAGCCGCGGCTGCCAAATATGATTTCCGTCGATCGAGAGACCCGGCTCTAACCCAGACTTCCTGAAGGATATCCCCCAGGACCAACAGGAGCCCGAACATAGGTAGAGCCGCTCTATAGGCAAAAAAGAAATAATACGGGACAGCTAATGAATCGAGCGCCAAATTGAGGAGAAAGAAAAGCAACCCGAATCCGGTGAGCGGTCTTTTTCGGATCAAGAAAAGACCCGCGGCGAGAATCGCAAGTGCTCCTATGGCGGACGCCGCGATTTCAGGAGATTCCAGGGGCGAGCTGAATACAACGTGCGCGATGGTGAAACGCACATTAGACGGGACCGGCACGACAATCAGGGCCAGGTACGAAAACAGGACGCGGCACTGTGAGATCACGACCTGCCACAGGCTCAGGCCGCTCTCTTGGTAGTATTGGACAATGGTGGCCAGGAACCCAAAGGATTTTTCTACATTACCGTAGGGGCGCTCCAGAAACGACAGCACTGCCAGCAACGGGATCAGGATCACAATGAAGACTGACGTGCGCTTGAGAAGGCTCTTCCATCCATTCCAAAAAAATGCGATTTCCGCCAGTACCAGCGCCACGGGCAGCGTGACTGCCCTCTCCTTGCTGGCTAAAGCTAGGACGAACAGCACTAGGCATAGGGCGTACCCGGCGACAACGTAAGGAATTCGACCGGCCCGTACGGCCATATATAGCGCCAATGCAGAGATATAAAACAAACAACAGAGCAGCTCTATTCTTTGCCAGATGTAGGCAACGTAATAAGTTTGGAGTGGATGTACGAGAAAGACCAGCCCCAGAAATATCCCAATAGCCTGCTTCTGCTTTGAATCTGCCGGCCGCGGTGGGCCCGCTGCCTGCAAGATCAGGATGAAGGCCACTGCTGCCATGAATGCAGTCAGCCCCAGAATCACCGCGCTGACTAATCGAAAGAAGAACGGATTCATGCCCCATATCCGATAGTTCACATAGAAGCTCATCATTGCTATGGAGCGCTGTGGGAGAAGTCGGATAGCCTTGAGCACCTCGCCTGACGCAAAAATGTGTTCCTTGGCTTCCAGTAGGCTACGGGTGTCATAGTAGGTGGGCGCCGTGAACGAGGGATAATGAAGGGCAACTGCCACAAGAATAAACACCGACAACACACCGAGAAACAAAAAACATTGACGCCCAGACTTTCCGGTCTTTGGTGGAACTGCCGCCTTGGGACTAGCACAAGTAGGTGCTGGTCGCGGGCCGCGGGTTGATTCCCCTCTCTTTCGCTTTTTTGGGTGCGGCTGCCTGTAATTCTTTGTCATTGAGCGAGCCTCAAGGCACTTTGACGAGAAACACCCTTGCATCAAACCGTCCCGGCATTACTCCTCAAGTCTCTTATACCACTGTGCTGTCAAACGGTGAACCAAGGTAGGTCGGGTAGAGCGCAGCGAAACCCGACAGGTTGCTTTGGACAAGATGTCGGATTTCGTCCCGCCCGGAACGCGGGACTCAATCCGACCTACGGCCTTCGCGGAATTACTCCTCAAGCTTCTTATTCAAGGCTGGATTGGCGTCTCGGTCAAGATCTTTTTGACCGCGACGCCGCGCTGTACACGCGAAAAACCCCAACCATCTTGGATGATTGGGGTCGCAAAGATCGTAGTTATACCTGCGGATTAACGCCGGCGTCCCTGACTAGAGGTAGGGCAGGTTAAAATTCCATGATGTCTTGCCGCCGACCGTGATGGTGTTACGATCAAAGACAACCCGGTCAGTAAAGTTGAACCCCACAAATGGAATCTCCGTATTTATATCCCCATAGCCGTGCAGGACGTTCCATTTGAAAAACGCGCCTATGTCCGCGCCCCCACCAAACACGTTATAGCTATATTCCCCGAATACCTCAAAGAAGTAGCTTCTCTCGCTGAAGCTGCTCCTTCCTTCGGATCGGAGGCCGGGTCCTGCCTCACCCGTATGAAAATGCTGGACATCCGCCCCAAACCACGGAAAGCCCAAGGCTCTGAGAATAAGGCTGCTGGTGCTTCCCATAGAACTGTATTGCACGCCGACATAAGGAATGTACGCATTTACGGTGATGTCCGCGGTGTCCTGGCCCTCGCTGACCCCAAGGGGGAATGCATCCACAGGCGCCTGGAAGCGCGTTGAAAAATGGTCATATCGGAAGCCGGCGAAGAAGTCGAAATCGCTCCCATATTTGCACATTAGCCTGCCGTCAACGTAGCCCCAATCGGGCTTCGTGGTCCAACCTTCTCCGCTCGGCCCCGCGGTTGTCGTAACTGTAACCAGGGTGCCATTGACCGTAATCGTGGTCCTGCTGAATGTCGATGTTTCGGTCCCTTGGGCTGTACTCGGTATCAGCACCCAACCTTCAACCGCGACGCCGCATGTCTCGTTGAAATTGATCTTTTGAATTGCTCCGAGCCACACCCCACTAACAGGCCACCTATGCTCCAACCCAATGGGAGTTGGATTAGTCCGGCCGTCAAGGTTGAAAAGGACCTCTTTGCCGGTCCACATATACCCCACATAGAACGACAGGGGCTCCAAGAAAGGCCTGATGGGATCTACGGGACTAGCCCCCGGCCCCCACCCGAGACTCGGTAGAGTGAACGGCATGAAACCCTGAGCGAACGACGCGGCAGGCACCGCGATGAGAATCGCTAATGAGGCGACTACGAACAGCGTCTTCTTCATTCCTCAACCTCCCGCAATGCGGAGACCCATAAACGTTGCCACGTTCTGGAACGCGGTTTACGAGTTTCTCAGCAGTAAATAAAATACACCGAATTACCATGCACCTTATTCGGAGTTTTCGAGTTTGTCAAGCTATTTCTCATTGAAATCGTAGGTATTTAGTTACGTGAGAAGGAAAGCTCCATAAGCTTAACTCAAGGGACATGCGATAGGCCATCCTTGGCGCCCCGGAGAACCCCGGATCATGGCCCGGGGCAGGCGCTGCCGGCCCGAGCTGGTTGATATTCTTAAGACAAATGTGCCGGCACGGAGGCCGGACCTACCAGAGCCCAAGCGGCAATCCGGCATTATTTCTTACACCTGCTATAACTGTATGCACACAAAAGAACTCGCCTACGTCTGGGGGATCGCTCAGAGGTAGGGGGCAGGAGGCCAATGGGAGGCAATGAAAATGTTGAGGAGGAGTGAAGCCCTGTATCTACCCTACGGCTTTCAACCGCTTTGCCGGACGCACTCCTCGATGTGGTCGGTGAGGTCCACACCCTGATCCTGTGGTTTGCCGTACGCCCAGATTGTCTTGTCCTGAATCCGGATGTGTCCGAAGGCCAGCTCTCGGATTGCACAGCTTAACAATGGTAATTCTCGCACTTCGCCCGTTTCACGGATCTTTCGGAAAAGTGGATGGTGTTCACGCTCATCACGAGATTTATCGGGGTTGATGTCGTGTCGCCACTGCGTCCACAGATCTTCCCAACTTTCACCGCGGATGGGGAACCGGCAGTACGAGATCACAGGGCCTCTATCGAGCGTCTTGGTGACCAAATGGACCATGATGCCCTGTTCGTGAGCCTCTTCTGCGATGAGCTGGTGGATTACTTCCTGCCAAGTGCCTCTTGGGCCCCAGGGCAACGCGGGGTGAATATTGACCAGGTTCAGGCGCCGGAGCTCCGGATCCCCGATGATCAGCATGTAGCCCGCCATTACCACTACATCGACCGGGTCCTGGTAGACCACTTTCACCACTTCTTCGCCGAACAGGTCGCGCCAGCGCTCAAGGTCCGAAGACGCCTCGGCCGCGGAAGCACTCTCAGCAAGACCTTTCTTGCGCAATTCAGGCATAAATCGGACGTGGGACAAGGTCTTTATCGGTATGCCCAGCTCGTCGGCCAGTCGGAAGAAGAGCTGCCTCTCACGGGATTCGTCGTTTTCCGGGCCATCTCCCACCTCACGGTGGCAAAATATCCACTCAATGGTTGCGGGCGCGTCGCACGCTTTGAGGTCGTTGTACACCGTTTGGAGCAGGTTGCGTGCGGCCTCGTCTCTGCCGGTGGAGAACCATCCGATTCGCAGTGCCATGAGTTGCCAGTCCTCTGTGTATGTCCCGTCTCGTATCGCAAGTGTAAAAAATAATGTCCGATTGCCTGCTCGGGTATTGGTAGGTGCCGGCCTCCGTGCCGGCACATTCTTTTTGAAATTCAATTAGCTCGGGCCGGCAGAGCCTGCCCCGGACTCGATCCGGGGGACGCCGGCCCCTACCGATTTTCTTCCACCGCGGGCTGTCCAAGAGGCAGAGAGTTGAGACAACCGGCATGAATATAGCTGGGTGCCACTGACCTGAGTTTGCTCAGGTCAGTGCCGGAGTTACATCACCGATTAGCACTGACCTGGGAACCAGGTCAGTGCCACCCGAATATGCCAACGACCTTGCGAAACTAATTAAGTAGGGGCGGTACCCCGTGATTCCACGCTCCTTTGATGCCTGGGGCCTATCGTATATCTGCGAAATCTGCGTCATCTGCGGATTCACACGCTTCCGGCCTTTGCGGATCACCGCCTCAGTCGCGGGTCTAGGGTGTCGCGTATGCCTTCGCCGAGCAAGTTATAGCCCATCACCGTGATGAGAATGGCCAGCCCGGGGAAGACAGACAGCCACCAGGCGATCTCGATGTTGTCCTTTCCTTCGGTGAGCATGTTTCCCCAGGATGGATCAGGCGGTTGCACGCCGATGCCAAGGAATGACAAGCTCGATTCTATCAACACCGCGTGCGCAACCCCGAGGGTGGCTGCAACAAGGACCGGAGCCATGGCATTGGGCAGACAATGTATAAATATGACTCTTAGATCGCTCGCGCCCTGAGCGGTGGCTGCCTGAACAAAATCCCGCTCTTTGAGGCTGAGGAATTCGGCTCTCACCAGGCGGGTTACCCCCATCCAAGAGGTGACACCGATGACGATCATGATGTTATAGATGCTGGGACCTATGAACGCGATCACGGCAAGTATCAGAAAGAACGACGGAAAGCACAGCATGATGTCTACGAATCGCATGACGAGCCGATCCACCATTCTGCCGTAATAGCCGGCCAGCGCTCCCAGGATCACCGCGATGAAGGTCGATATCCCCACCGCAACAAATCCCACGCTAAGCGAAACGCCCGCGCCGTGAATCATTCGAGAAAGCACATCCCTACCCAGGACGTCCGTTCCGAGACGATGCTGCTTGGACGGGGGCTCAAGCACCTGCGAAGTGTCAATCATATCGGGTGGATAAGGGGCCAAGTAATTGGCAAATATTGCGACCAGAAAAAGTGCTGCCACCACCAACAGGCCCGACACAGCCAGCTTGTTCTTGAAGAGCCGCGCCAAGAAATCGCCGTAAAGAGCTGCCATGCGAGCCTCTCAGTCCGATACCCGGATCCGAGGATCCGCCAACGAATATGACACGTCCGCGAGGAGATTCCCCAATAGCGTCAGAACAGCGCCGATCACCAGGACTCCCATGACCGTGGGATAATCCCGCATCATGACCGATTGATAGAAGAGCTGGCCCATACCGGGGATCGCGAAAACGGTCTCGAAAATCACGCTCCCACCAATCAGCCCGGGTACGGAAAGCCCCAGAAGAGTGATCACAGGCAGCAACGCGTTGCGCAACGCGTGCCGGTAGATCACCGTGCGCTCGTCTAATCCCTTGGCTCTTGCGGTCGTGATGTAATCCTGACGGACCACCTCAAGCATGTTCGACCGCATGTACCTGCTCATTCCTGCCAGGCCGCCGAATGCGGCAACGAAGACGGGCAAGATCAAGTGCTTTGCCACGTCCAGGATTCTTGCCGGCAGAGAGAGATCGGTAAAGTGGAGCGATCTGAGGCCCGATATGGGCAGCCACTCCAGCGTCACTCCGAACAGGATCATCAGGAGGAGCGCGAGCCAGAACGTGGGCATGGCGAATCCCAGAAATACAAATACCGTCGTGCACTTGTCGAAGACAGTATCCTGCTTCACCGCGGACATTACCCCTATGGGGATCGCTACCCCGATGGTGAGTATCATCGAAAGAATGTTAAGGGAGAGCGTGATCGGTATCCGCTCCAGGATCTTATCTATAACCGGTCGGCTGTCGGGCGCGAACGACCGCCCGAAATCAAGCATGAGCATACTGCGTAACCACTTCAGGTACTGCACGTACCACGGCTCGTCGAGGCCATAGTGCGCCCTTATGCGCTTGACCGCTTCCTCGTTGATGTTGGGATTCAGGTCGGTCAGCAGGTTGGTGGGGTCGCCCGGGGCCATCTTCATCACTCCGAAGGAGATAATGGTTATCCCGATCAGGACGGGTATCATCAATATGAGGCGTTTCGCTATGTAGGATGCCATTTTACCTCGTGGTGGAGCATCGATTCGACAGATGATGCGGCCGACGAATCAGTACACGGAGGTCGAGTACTTCCGGAGCTCTTCAGGCACGTACCACTTCTCGAAGTTGTAGTCTATGCCCATGGGTCCCGGTTCTATGCCATAGAAGCGGGAATGGATTATGTCAAGCTCTTCCCGTATCCATAGGAAAGTATAAGGCTGGTCTTCTGCCAGGATTTCCTGAAGTTTGTCGTACGTCTCTTTCCGTTCTACCGGGTCGTAGGAACTAACGCCCAGTTCCAGCAGCCGATCGACTTCCGGATTCCGGTATCCCACATGATTAAGTTGGTGCTCGTTGACCATAGTCGAATGCCACAGCTCCCACTGATCCGGGTCCACGTCGAGGCTCCACCCGCACAGAACCGCGTCGAACCGCCTCTTCCCAAGAAAATTTTTCAAAAAAGCGGACCATTCCAGCACACGGATGTCGACTTTTATTCCGACCTTCTTCAGGTCCCGCTGAATGATGATGGCCGCGTTCTTCCGCTGCTCATTGCCCTGATTAGTGATGATAGTGAAAGCGAAGGGTTCGCCGTCCTTGTCCAATATCCCGTCGCCATCGGTGTCTTTCCATCCGGCTTCGGCCAGCATCTTCTTGGCCTTTTTCACGTCGTAGGGCCATTTCTTAGCGTTGGGGTTATACCACATGGTGTCGGGCTTGTATGGCGAATGGGCCACTTGTCCCATTCCCAGCAAAACCCCCTTGACGATCCCTTCCCGATCTATGGCCATAGTGATGGCTTGGCGAACTCGTTTATCCTGGAACTTCGGAATCCTCAGATTGTAACCCAGGTATATGAATCCGAACGCAGGAAAGTGATACTTCTTGAAGTTTTCCTTAAAGTAGGGTGACTCTGTCTGCCGCTTGAATTGCACGGGGGTCAGGGTCATCTGATCGATAGTCCCAGCCTTGAGCCTCAGAAACATAGTCGCCGGGTCCGGAATAATCTTGATCAGGAGCCGGTCTATGTAGGGTCGGCCGGCAAAGTAGTCCTTGTTCGCTTCCAACTCGATCTTATCCCCGCACTCCCACTTCACGAAACAGTACGGCCCTGTTCCCACGGGATGAGTCCTCAGCGGGCATTCCGTGATCTGAAACGGCTCGACCAGATGTTTCGGAAGGATCTTGGCCTTTGCCCAGGATGCAAGCGCGGGCGCGTACGGTTTGCGGTAGGTCACTTCCACCGTGTAATCATCGAGCACTCGAACCCCGTTCTCTTCAATCCTGAGGAAATCGGAAGCGTAAGCGGTCGGCGTCTTTGGATCGACATAAACGCGGTAGGTGAATTCCACATCCGCGGCCGTGAAGGGCACGCCGTCATGCCATCTCACATCGTTGCGCAGATAGAAACGGATCCGCAGCTTGTCGTCAGATATTTCCCACCTCTCCGCAAGATCCGCGACCAACTGCGCATCCTTGTCGTACTTGAGCAAGCCGTTGTAAACGAGATTGGCGATCTTGGCGGTAAAGAGATCGTGAGCCAGCGCCGGAAGGAGCACGGACGCGTCGCTGATGCTTCCCCGAACCATCATATCGCCGAACGCGGGTTTGTACCGAGGCTGGACACGTGCGATCGGACTAGGCTCTTTGTCGGGAAGCGCAGGAGCCTCAGCCTGGTCCGAGCCACAGCTCACACAGAGGAAGAACGCCACAGATGCCAGCGCAACGGTCAGAAGCCTGTTCACGGTCCGCTCGAAGAGGAAAGCTCGCACCGATTTTATTTTAGACCGAACGCCATCGCCGCACAATGGGCACGAGCGCGTCTTGACCATCGCTTCACGGGGTCCGAAAGGACTAATTTGGGGTATCGAGAAAGAAATACTTGACATGGGCAAAGACCATTCATACTATGTGAATAGTGATTCACAATTGATTAATTGCTATGGCCGCCAAATTGAAAACAGGGGCAAAGCAGAGAATTATTACCGAGCAAGCCCTCGCAATGCTTGCCAAACATGGCCTTTCCGGGGTCAATATCGCGGGCCTTGCCCATCGAGTAGGTTTGGTACCATCGGGGATTTACCGCCACTTCAAGAGCAAAGACGAAATTGTCGATGCGGTTTTGAATCTAATTCTGGAACGACTGACGAGTTTTGCTGACGAAGCAGCGGAGGCCTCCGTCGATCCTTTTGACCAGCTTAGGAGCCTGGTTCAGCGCCACGTAGCGATGCTCCGCGACAATCCTGGTATCCCCAGTTTCGTGTTTGCGGAAGCGATCTTTTCAAGCCAAAGCAGGCGCAGGGCCAAGGTAAGACGCATTGTAGAGAGTTATCTCGCGAGAGTTGCTCGGATAATTGAGCGCGGCCAAGAATTGGGCCGAATCCGATCCGATGTGGAACCGAAAGCGGCTGCCGTCATGTTTCTCGGATTAATTCAGCCGTTGATCGTTCTGCGGCAGATTACTGACGGGGCATTTGACGTCAGGGGGCAGACTGAGCGCTCCTGGCCGTTATTCGTTGAGATGTTGAAAAAATAGCGAACGCAAGCATTTCCCGAATGGGGGTCTTTCCGGCCTCGGATTGAGAGGAGAGCCATGAAAGCTACTGCTCAGCTCAAAGCAGAGCATGAGGGCATCACCCTTATGCTGCAAATATTGGAGAACGTGAGCCGACGTCTTGAATCAGGTGAGCAGGTAGATCCTGCACATTTGGAAAAAATCATAGAATTCATCAGAGTGTTTGCCGACCGATGTCATCACGGCAAGGAGGAAGATCTGCTTTTCCCCGCGCTCGAGGCCGCGGGCATACCCAAAGAAGGCGGCCCGGTCGGAATAATGCTCCTGGAGCATGATGAAGGCCGGAAACACGTCCGAGGCATGGCGGACGCTCTAGCGCGCTATCGGGACGCGGGAGCCCCGGCAGGTCGAGACTTCGCGACCCACGCGCGCGAGTACGTGGCCCTGTTGAGTGAGCATATCGAGAAAGAGAACCAGGTGCTCTACGAGATGGCCGACTCGGTCCTCTCCGAGTCGAAGCAAGACGAGCTGTTCGAGCAATTCGAGCGTATCGAAGAGGAAAGAATCGGACATGGTAAGCACGAGGAGTTCCACAGGCTCCTGGAGGAACTCGCTCGAATCTATTTGAAATGACCGAGTTTGAAAGCCGCTTTTCAATAAAGTAAGCGGATAACGCTGCCATGAAAGGCACCGACGTGAGGTGTCCGTGCTCGGATCTACGTATGGGGTGGTTTGGAGCGACTGTGTTTTGTGTCAAGCGAAAACTTCCCGGTACAGTTCTCTCTTCCTGACCATGGCATTGAGAATGATCAGGAGTTTTCGCATACATGCCGTGATG
>JBFLZC010000042.1:0-19179 GCA_040756375.1 Thermodesulfobacteriota bacterium | reverse complement strand
CCCACGCCCTGGCCAGTCAGCCCCGTAAAGGGTAACCACCAACTGGAGAGCCGTATGCGGGAAAACCGCACGTACGGTTCGGAGGGGGGAGCGACCGGGAGACCGGTCGTTCCTACCCCTATACGGACGAAAGAACTGGGCTGCTTAACTTAACGCCTGTGGGCTTTTCGCCGGAATGACGGAAATGACACCGAAATGTGAGACCGAATTTGGGCAAAAGAGTAATAGATTAGCGCTATGGAGCAAGGTGATCTTTCCGACAGATAACTGAAGGCATACCATGAAAAGGATTTCACCTTTGCAGGGAACACAAGCTTCGGAGCGTGCGTATCCCGGACGACCCTGCTTGTCGATGAGTGCTATTCGCAGCGGTTGGTCCGCCAGAGGTTTTTCCGTACTCGAGCTGATTGTGGTGCTTGGAATTATCGGGCTTGCGCTTGGAATCGGCACATACATGGCTATGACGTGGAGCCAGCAGGCCAAGTTCAGTTCAATGGTGAGAACGTTTCGCAGTGCGGTGGACCTTACCAGAGCCCGCGCTATCGCTCGACAAGGGGACGACCCTGCGACAGGCAGGAAGAGAAGGACGTATCTCCAGATTACTCCTATGAGCGGTTGGACATTTAAGGAGGACTACCGAATAGTCGAGACCGTTGCAACCGACACCGCGGCACTCCATGAGGTGGTGATTCAATTCCAGTTCGTAGACAAGAAACTCACGGACGGCACCACCCAATACTATGAGATTGTTATGAACGGCGTGACGATGCCCCCTGCGCCCAGCACTGTCAGTCAGTCCCGGATACTATTCGATCCGCGCGGTTTTGCCCTGCGGGAGACGTCTCCAGGCAACAATACTTGGAGGCCAAGCCCTTACGACTTTCAATTCACGTGTAACAGGCTAAGTAAGACCATAGCTGTTGCAGTCAACGCGTTCGGCAGAATTCAATGACGGAACAGTTAGAGTAGGTCAAAGAGGAACGACACTATGCCAAGAGCGGATTCGCAAGACGGCTTCAGCATTGCAGAAGTCCTGGTGGCTTTCGGCATCCTTGCTCTGGGAATGATGGCAGTTGGATCTATGTTGCTTACCTCTATGAGTTCGGACCGATTTTCTGTTGAGCAGCGCCAGTCTGACGCGCCGGCTGTTATGAGAGTCGAGCAGCTCAAAGCAGATGCCGCGGATAACACGAGCGGAATTACAAGCGGATCAGCCGATTTCCCTCCATCGCCGACTCCGGCAGCAAGGGCGCTCTATCATTACCGATGGAACGTTACTAAGGATTCACCCGCTTCCGGCGTGGACCGGATCGATATCACCGTAGGCTGGGGCGGCGGTGCGAACTGCAACAATGCCACGCCGGAGAACTGTAAGTATAGGACTATTATTACCAACTTCGCGGCCAAGAAGATCAAGTGAGCCAGGAGGACCACGGGATGCATAAGACCCGGGGCTTTACTTTCGTCGAAATGATGGTGGGGCTATTGCTCCTGGGCATGCTCTTTGCCTCTGTCATCTCTTTCATGATCTTCCAGAAGACTTACGGCGGCGCAGAGACAAGAAAGCGCACCGGCCGCGAGATGCTCGCGCTTACCTCGCAAATGATGAAGAGTGATGTCCTTCATGCCGCGTACGGAGTGGTAGACCATCCTGAACTGGGTCTTTATGTTACGGACCCGTACCCAACGAGTGGAAATGCTGAATATTACCGAGGCCTGTACCTGAATTGGGGACGGTATTTGACAGGCACTAACCCTTACGTGAGTCCGAATGTTTTCAAGAACCATGCGTACTTTACGTGGGCTGGAGCAGGCAGCCAGAATATTACATCGAATCCGGGCGTCTATGAGGTCGGATACCTGCTGGAATCCGACGGAGATTCCATCACGTCAATGTTCTCCGTCGGAGATAATTTGATCAGTTCGCTCACCGGCCTGGGGCTTACCTCGGGATATGTGTACGCTCCGGCTCTCTCGTACACATGCAACAATTGTCAGGACGCATCCGGGTATGATGCGTCGCGTGGCGGGACACTGCTCCGCAATGGACAGGTTCTGTTGGGCGAGGACATCGCCATGGCTCAGCCGCGTAGCTCCATACGTATTTACGCTCTGGAGATCAGGCTTATGTTCTACGGAAGGCGCAAGAGCGTAGTCGGCAGTGAGGCAACATGGTGGTCTCCACAGCCACCGCCCGAACAGACTCAGTATGCCAGCTCGATCCCGGTGACCGACCTATATCCGAAGGACCTGCGGCTCGTGGACGTGAGAATCAAGTACAAGCTCCACCAACATGGGACCTCCACGTCCCGGACTCCGGCGGGCGAGCCTATGACGTTCGCTAGCGCTCCGTTATTGACGGAGATTATCAAGATAGCGCCGCGTTCCAGCGCGCTCTCTTCCTATTAGGCTGGTGGAAGTAATCACGGAGGATTGACCGATGAACAACCGAGGAAGCGCAATTGCCATAGTGCTCCTGGTGCTGGGCCTGGTAAGCCTCTTGGGCGTCGCGCTCATTATGCAATCTCGTATGGACTTACAGCTCACCGCGTCGCTGAGGAGCTTTGACATGATGTTCGGACTGGCTGACGGGGGATCTTCCGTCGGCTTCAACGATCTGTACACCCGTAACAGAGAAGCAGTTATCGGAAGCACAACCGCTACCTGGACTTATGACGTTGTTCCAACACAGACCGTGGAAATCGAAAAGACGTCCACTTTTGACTCTCAGACACATAAGACGGTTCTTGGCCAATATAAGGCCCAGGTTATGTTCACTGGGTACAGCACCAACCCCGCGGATGCCGCGGGATGGGACGTCAACAGCTACTTCCCTGAGTATTGGCTCGGTAGGGGCGAGGGTTCCCGCGCGGTGTTCGCCGGCTCTCTTGCCAAAGCCGATGCAGCAGTGACTAAGTTCAAAAAGAAATAACGGGCTGCGATTCCGGAATCGGTTTTGGTGGGACAGGCATCCTGCCTGTCATTCGCTGGGAGGAAGATCAGGGCATGAATAGACAGGCAGGATGCCTGTCCCACCAAGAAGGAAGAGCAAAGCCTCAGACCAGCCCGTAGGTCGGGTTGAGCCTCGCGAAACCCGACACCACCCGCGCGAACATGGTGTCGGATTTCGTCCCGGGCAGAACGCGGGACTCAATCCGACCTACGGTAGTCCTGTTCTTCCCCTTATGTAAAGGGGGATACAGGGAGATTTCTCAGAACAGGCCTGCGGCCAGCCCGATAGCCAGAATAAACAACATCGCACCGACGATTCCCTGCACTTCCTTCATCGTGGTTTTTCGGAGAAGCCTTACTCCGATGAATGAACCCAGGAAGGCCGCCATCATCCCTGCCACAATCAGGCCGGTAGCGCCTTGGCCGGCCGCGAACGCTGGGTCTTTTGCCGCAAACGTCGCGCCGTAGATTACCAAACGGGAGATGTCCACCACCACCGTGGAAACCACCCCGGTCGCGACAAACGCCTCCTTGCCAAGACCACAACGAATGAGAAAAGCGCTCCTGAGCGCGCCTTGCAATCCTGACAAGCCACCGAAAAACCCTGAAAGAGCCCCGCCCAGCGCTATATATCTCGCGTCGAACGCGATTTGTTGGAAGCGAGGAAGAAGATCCCAGAGCGCGAAGAAGCCAATGAGAACCGCGATCATGAGCTTCACCATTGTTACTTCGCAAGCGCGGCTCCCGACGGTGTATTGGGCAATAGGCGCCATGTCCGAAATATATCCAAGCAGATACGCGCCAAGGGCGGCAGAGAGCGCTGCCGGTAGCGCAAACCGAATAACTACCTTGATGTCGGCGTGCTTGCCCACCAGAAACACCTTGAACAGGTTATTCGCGAGATGAACCACCGCGGTAGCAGCCACGGCAAAACCAATTGGAAAGAATACTGCAAAGGCCGGCATCAGCAGCGTGCCCAACCCAAATCCGGAGAAGAGCGTCAATGCCGACACCACAATCGCAACACTGCAGATAACTACGTACTCCATGGCTACTCCCGTAGCAGAAAATTACAGCGAATGGTGAAAGTTCTCGGCTTCGGCGTGCACTCCGGGGCTTCGCCTCGAATTTCGGCAGCAAAAACCGGACGGGCAACCACAAGGGTTGCCCCTACGCCAGACCTCCAAACCCCATACGTCGACCAGGCCAGAAGTACCTCATACCGACAACTTTGGTGAGAATGCTCCTTCCAAGAAGTAACATTCATGAGGCAAGCATGGTGGGACAGGTGTCCGGCCCGTCCAGAAATGACAGGCAATCCCACGAGGCGCGGGAATGTCCCAACATAATACTGGGAATTACTTCAGCGCTATCAAGAGAACAGCTCTCCCACTAGCTCACGCAGCTTGACCTTTGCCTCGGACAGAGTCTGCCGTCCCGTCCAAGAAATTCTGTACACTCGCCGGAATTTGCCACTCACCAGTTCCTTCTTGGATTTGAGCAGGCCTTGTTTTTCCATTCGATGTAAGATGGGGTACAGAGTTCCAGGGCTGAGCTTGTAACCGTGCCTTGCAAGCTCCTCAATGATGCCCAAGCCGAAAATGGATCCCTCCGCGGCATGGTGGAGAAGGTGTAATCGTATGAAATCGAAGAGGAATTCGTTTTTCATGGCCGGAGGGTCGTGTTATTGATTCCCGTTATCGATAATCGATAGTAACCTGGCAATGCCTTGTTTGTCAACCGAAGAAAATGGGGGATGACAGGGCGATTCCTGAAATGGTACATCCGCGGTTGGATGAATACACGCGGGGTACCACTGACTTGAGCTTGGTCAGGTCAGTGGCACCCGAATACCTCACCGAACTCGTGAAACAGAGTGCTCAGTTTAGAATCGTTCGCGCTCGGTATAGAGTGACCTACAATTGTGTATCCGAGGAGACGAGCATGAGAAACTTCATCGCTTGCAAGAAATGGTGGGGCCGAACTCTGGTGGTTCTGTGTCTGGCTGTTCTTTTAGTGCCCTTGTGCGGGCTCCTCTTTGCAGCAGAGCCGGACCTGCCGGTAGTAGTCCCGGACTTGCCTCCAAGGGAAGGGGACATCAGGAACCGAATCACCATTGAGCAGTTGAGAAACATCCAAAGCTCGGAATCGCCCGACCAAGGTCTCGCCATTGACCTGGGTGACGCGGCCATACACGGCAAGATCTATACGGGCCCATATCCTTTTGCAGCAGGAGAAGCAGACTACGACTACCCGCGTTATCGCCTGCAAAGCTCACTGACAGAAGGCAAAGGCGTGCTGCCGGTGGCGGAGCTTTTTCGCGAAAAGATCAATGCCAACCATTGGCCTGAAGGGCGCTCCCCGGTAACTCCAACCGTCGGGTATCGGCTGGATCTGTGGCGCTCCCAGGCCGATCGCTACGAGCACCTGGGTTTTTACGGTGGGGTGGTGAGCTTCCGAAAAGAGGGGAAGGCCATCCTGAAGACCCTCACCATTGTCGAAGGGCCCTTTGTGGCTCGGGTGACAAGTGATGATCCCGGATCGCTGCTCATAGTTTGGGAAACTGACGAGGCATGCCGCGGGCAAGTCTTTGTTTGGCCTGATGATGACAGCGGGCGGGCGGAGAGACCCGCGCGGATCGCACGGTCCACGCGCACGGTAAATGATGCGCTCCTGGCAAAGGCGCTGCGGTTTACAGGCAAAGATGCTGAACGTAACCATCGAGTGACCGTAACAGGGCTCCATGCCTCCACGCGGTACCTGTACATGGTCCAGTGCGAGACAACTCGCGGCGACCGAGTTCGCTCAGGCTTGTATGGATTCCGCACCGCGCCGCGTGCGGGCAAGGGCGCAGTCACGCTGGCCGTGACCGGCGACAGCCGCGAAGGCACAGGAGGCGGCGAGCGAAATTATATGGGGGTGAATCTCCATACCATGAGTTGGATTGCAGCCGACGCTCACCGCCGAGACGCGGAACTCCTGTTATTTGCGGGCGATCTGTCAAACGGGTACACCTCTGATGTGGAGGATTTTCGACTCCAGCACAAGGCATGGAAGCAGGCAGTATCAGGGTTTTGGCGTACTAAACCAGTCTATCCATGCATGGGAAACCACGAAAGCCTCGTTAACGTGTATCAAGACCGGGCCAAATGGGGCATTGCCTTGGATAAATGGCCCTACCACTCGCAGAGTGGGGAGGCGATCTTCAGTAGAGAATTTCCTAATCCAGGCACGGACTTGAAGCCTTCCGACCCGAGGCGCCCCTCGTATGAGGGAAACGTGTATCGATTCCAGTTTGGGCCGCTGCTGATCCTTGCGTTCAACAATGATTACTGGTGGACGACCGAACGAGTGGTCAGCACTTATGGAGGCTCCCCGAAAGGCTACGTCATGGAGGATCAACTCCAATGGATCGAACAGGTCCTGGAACAAGCCGAATCGAACTCGGCGGTCAAATCCATTCTCCTCTACGGCCACCAGCCGGTATTCCCATGCGCGGGTCATGTGAAAGACGCGATGTGGTGGAATGGGGACAACCGGATTCGGGCCTATACCAAGCGAGGCAACATCGTGGTACCGGAAAAACTGGGCATGATCGAGGTAAGGAACCGGCTTTGGAGAGCAGTTTCCCGATCCAGCAAGGTCGCGGCGGTCATCACGAGCCACGAGCACGTGTATCACCGAACTCTTATCACCAGGCAAACTCCGGTGGGAGTGTATCCGGGGGACGACACCAATCGGGACGGCGTATTGGATTCCTATTCCCCCGATCCGTCCTTTACCCATCCCACATGGCACATTACCGTGGGCACAGCCGGCGCGCCGTACTATGCGCGAGAGAAGACGCCCTGGGAACCTCAGGTGCTTTCATCACAGGAAGGTTATGTCCTGCTTTCGACCGACGGCGAGAGAATATCGCTCCAGTTCGTCTCAATCACCGGCCAAGTGGTAGACAAAGTGGACGATTTGATGGAGGTCAAGAGGTCCCAAGGGCAGCAATAGTCTGACATTTTTGGTGAACGCGCTGTTGACAGGAGCTTACGCATCTTGTACATATGTTAGAAATTCCGATGGGCGCGTCTGGATCCGCTCCTGTCCACATCTCGCGACTTGCGATCGCTCAGACCTCATCCACCTGTCCACAAACGCGATATGTGGAACGCCCGCGCTACCGTTTCACCGTTCCCCAGGAGAACTGGAGGCAGTTTTAACAGCAGCAAGGTCTTTTGTGCCTCGTGCGACAACTGATCGAATCCTCCGCTCCCCAGGTTTCTCATCCGCGCCATTCCGGCTACGGTCCCCGTATGGCGAAAGGTCAGGCTTGTCCTTCGATTGCCCGTCGGTCTACTGCGCAATTCTCACTTCAATCAGGCAAAGAAACTGATATCGAGAGGAGAATCAAACCATGCAGGCGAGACGTTTTTCTTTAGCCGCCGTGTTCGCTGCGATGGTGGTGCTCGTGTGGGCTCAAGCTCCCATGGTCATCGCACAAGAGAAGGAAGTCGTCACCGTAAGGGGCGCAAATGCCATGGCTCCGATCATGGATCGGCTGGCCCAAGAGTTTTCGAAAGTCAACCCGGGGTATTCGGTAGTGGTTGCCGGAGGGGGTACCGATGCAGGATTTGATGCCCTTTTTGAGAAGGCAGCACACCTGGTCATGGCATCTCGGAAGATCCTCGTCAAGGAGATGCAGGCGGCCATGTTGGCCGAGGTCAAGCCTGCCGAATGTTTTACCACTCGTTCCTGTGTTGTGTTCTTTACTAAGGCGGACAATCCGGTCAACGAACTCACCTTGGAACAGCTTCGAGGCATCTGGAGCGGCGATATCACGAAATGGAAAGAGGTGGGAGGTCCTGATGCCCCAATCAGGCTTGTGGGCAGCCCGGAGGTCGCGGGAATGTCACAATTCTTGAAGGAAAAGCTGCTCAACGGCGGATTGTTCGCGTCAGAGATTCAGGTCCGCGAATTCTATTCGCACATTATCCGTGACATCCCACGCGTGAAAGAGCCCGCGATCGGCTATGCGGATCTTGCGTTGGCATTGGTCGCCGAACAGCGAGGGCAAGTGAAGATCCTTGCCGTCAAGCCGGAATCAGGAGGCTCGGGGATCAAGCCGTCCGCGGCCTCGCTTGCCAACGGCTCATATCCCCTCATTATCCCCATGTTTATGTACTGGGATGAAAACAAAATCTCCAAAGGAGCGCGCGACTTTGTGAAATTCTGTGAAACGCAGGCGCCCAGCGGATCATTGACCTCGAAGTAGAGCACGGGCTCGGCGCACTTCATTCATATCCGTGATCACGGTGTCGAGCCGGAATCCTGCAAACGTCTCCTGGCCACCTTACGGTCGTATGCAGCTTCGATCTTCTCCATAAGATCTTCTATATCGTATGGCTTGAGCAGGTAATCGTGTGCTCCCAGCTTAATGATTTCCTTTGCCGTGTCCACTGAAGCATAACCCGTCATAATCAGGACCGCGATTTCCGGGTCTATCTTTCCGATTTCGGCCAGCGCCCTCACGCCGTCCATCTCCGGCATCCGCACATCGAGAATCACCACATCATATGGATTTGCCGTGAGTTCCCGCAATGCTTCCTCTCCGCTTCCCGCGGTCTCCGCGAACAAGCCTCGAACAGTCAGGAGTTTACGCATGGTCGACCTGAACCGCTCTTCATCGTCGACTATCAGCACTCTTGGTCTGTCGGACATCTTGGAAGTCCTCCTTGCCTGCCTGTCCGGTTAGAGGGAGCCGTACCGTGAATATTGTGCATTTGCCGACTTCACTCTTAACCGAGATGTGCCCCCCGAGTCGTTCGATGATCTTGCGACAAATGACAAGCCCCAATCCCGTTCCTTTGCCTTCGGGCTTGGTGGTGAAGAACGGCGTGAATATCTTATCCAAGTTCTGTTGGGGAATTCCGCATCCATTGTCCTCCACGGCCAGCTCTGCAAATCCATCGGGCGTGATTGACGTGGTCACCGTTATCGTCCCATTCCGCTCTATGGCCTGAACCGCATTGACAAGGAGATTGAGTATTACCTGCCTCACGAGGGGAGGGTCGGTGTAGACAATGGGAAGATCCGGCTGAAGTCGATTTTCGATGCCGATGTTCTTCTCTCTGGCCTCGATAGATACTAAGGCAATCAGTTTCTCTGCCAACTCGTTGATATTAACCGCCTGAAGCACCGGTTCTATCTGGCGAGCAAGGCCGAGCAATCGCTGTACGATAACCTTACATCGCTGTACTTGAGCTTCAATCTCTCTTATCGAATCTTTGAGATCTTCCGTTGCTCGGCATTCTTTGAGTGTGTCACTCTTCAGCAGATGTTGGATCCATTCGATTTCCTGGGCAATTATCCCGAGTGGATTATTAATCTCGTGGGCAATCTCTGCAGAGAGCTGGTCCATAGAGGAGAAAATCTCGGATCCGGTTTCGAGTTCCCTCGTCATGCGCCTTCACCGTTATCCGCGAGCCGTGCCGCACACCCGGATCAGGGTCGCTGCTCCGACCGTTCCGCGTCTTCTCTCCGTTGCGCTTCGATGATCCTCCTCTCGTATGCCTGGGTCATGTGTTCCATCAGCTCGTCGAGGGTCACCGGCTTCATGATGTAGTTGTATGCCCCAAGCTGTAATCCTTTGATGCCTGACTCGACCGAACCATGGCCCGTGAGCATGATCACTTCCGTATACGGCTTTCGCTTCTTGATTTCTCGAAGCGTCTCTATGCCATCCAGGCCCGGCATCTTCACGTCCAGGACCACCACGTCATACTCTCGAGTCTCCATCAGACGAAGGGCTTCCTCTCCGCTATTGACGCCGTCCGCGTCCAAGCCTCTCCCCTTGAGACGCTTCACGATCGTCTCGGTGAAGTCCACCTCGTCGTCCACTATCAGAACGCTAAATCTTTCCATGAACCGGCTCCTTGGATTCCTGCAAACACCGCTTCCACACGGTAACGAACTCCCCAGGGTTGTCCGCCCCCCTCTTACGATTCCGTTGGGATAAAGAGGGTAAAGGTTGTCCCCATTCCCTCTTCACTCTCAACAGCTATCCTTCCACCTAGCTTCTCCATAATGCTGTAACTTATCGATAGGCCCAGTCCCGTCCCTTCGCTCGGGCCCTTGGTCGTGAAGAAAGGATCGAAAATCCTGTTCAGTTTGTCCTTGGGAATCCCAATCCCTTGATCTGAGACTCGGACTGTGACTACACGGGGGTCCTCAGAATTATGGCTCGTTACTACTTTGATCACGTCTCCCTTTCCGCTGGCGTCAATGGCGTTGTCCATGATGTTGAGCAACACCTGCTGAAGTTGACTCGGATCGGTCGTGATCTTCGGGATGCTCTGATCCAGCTCGTCCTGTATATCGATTCCTCGATGGTGGGCTTCGTTTTCGAGAAATTTGACGGTCTCTGCTACTAGGCCGTTGACGTCGACCATCTCCTGGGTAGGTTCCATCCTTCTGCCGAAGCCCAGGAGCCGGTGGGTGATCGCTCTGGAGCGCTCAACCTGTCGTTCGATCTTTCGGATACATTGTTTAAGCTCTTGCTGATTCTCCTGTGACGAAGCGGTGTCCGATTCGAGGATGTCCTTCATCCACCCAGCTTGCTCGCTGATAATCTGCAGCGGGTTGTTGACCTCATGGGCTACGCCGGCCGCTAGTTTTCCGAGTGCGGCCATCTTGGCGGACTGCACCACCAGTTCATCGCTCTTGGCTCTTTCCGTTTCCACCTTCATTAGCTCATTGGTCAAAGAACGCGTAATAATGAGCGTGCCGGCAACCACGAGGCCGATGCCGGCCAGCAGGATTATGACTTCCACATGACGCGCACGAAAAAGTAACGCCATCGCTTCACGTAGATCTTCCTTGATCACCAGAACCCATCGGGGATTCGATATGGAGGACGCGGCAAAGAGGCTTTCTTCTCCTCCTGAATCCGCGCGTTCAACTATGGTGTCCACCACAGCGGAAAAATTGGGGGCATTGGGCTTACCAAGGACCTTGCCGTTAAAACGCGGTGTGGTCTGGAGGACATTCTCCCTGTTGATGATGAACGCGTCCCCCTTTCGCCCTACCTGAGCGCGGCGCACCATATTATCAATGATGTCCGAGTTGATGGTGGCCCGCAGGATCCAGGTTTTGTTTCCTTCGTGGTTCGTAACCGCAATAATAAAATGCGGCACCTTGCGGAAGCCCAAAAACACATCGCTCACATAAAGGCTGGAAGCCATAACTGCTTGAAACCAGGCTTCTTTTCCGTAATTGACGCCTTTTAATTCACTGTAGTGCGGACCTGTGTAAGCAATATGGTCACCGTTTTGATCTATAACCCCAAGATCGATATATGACTTGGAGCGATGCTGCATGACCTTAAAGACTTTTTGCAGATACTGTTCGTTGCGCAGTTGCTCGTAGGTGTGGGTGTTTGCAACGGTGACGAGCTGGGCAATTCTTTCCTCAAGGAAGAGTTCTACCGAATTCACCCTGTTCTGAGCCATGGTTCTCACTGCTTCTATGGTTCTGAGCTCGTATGCGGTGGTGAATTGATAGTAGATGGTCAGGCCCAGCGCAAGAAGCGGTATGAGCGCGAAACAGAGGGTCGTGATGACCATCTTGAGCCGAAGCTCTTGATAGTGCCGAGTGAGCATTCAGCGCCTCCTTCGGGGTTGCCCGCGCTGTCTTGTTATCACCGGCCTGGCCTCCTCAATCATTCAGCGACACTGATCGACACAGGTTGCGTTTCGCCAGTGGCGGCCGCACCCTTGTCATTCTGCCGTGGCAAGTGTGGGTGAGTGGAACCGTTCCGGATACCATCTTCTGAGTATCCTCGCGACAGCTTGTTTCAGGCTGTGGGTATCGCCTTCCTTTTCCACGAACGCGGCTGCACCCTCTATTCCGAGCTGCTCCGGATGTTGACCCGGCAAGGAATGCACGATCACCGGCACAGGGGCCTCAAGCGACCCAAGCAAGTGTACGATTTGACAACAGTCTCCGTGCGGTAATTCCAGGTCCAGAATGAGCAGGGCCGGCGGGTCCGTGCCGTCCATCACGGTCATTACTTCCGGACAATCTTTAGCTGTCTGGGTCCTGTATCCAGCTTCCCTGAACTCACGCTGTAAGAATTCTCGCACACGCGGATTCCTGTCAGCAATTAGGATCTTCAAGGCCGCGTCCATGAGCCGCTCCTCCGTCTAATTCACCGCAACGGTGCAATCGCTGTGCCAGCAGAAAGGCGTCCTTCCACGATCCCTGATCGGCATGAAAACAGACCGGTTCACCGAGTGCGCCGGAGAAACGGTCCTCACAAATGCGTGCATCAGTGTCAGTATTTTTTACAGCGTGTAAAACCGAGGAAATGAAGCGCAAGGACTCGCGCGGGGGGCCCAAGCCGCCCCATTTAAGGGGCGGCTGGAGCATCACTTGATAAGCCGTATCGTGAACGGGTATCGGTAGCTTTCCCCGTTACTTGCCTTGACTGAAGCAACAACAATCAGGATCACGTCGGCGATTATCAGAATCCCCAGCAGCACAAAGCCGATCAAAATCACACAGAGTATCGCCGCGATAATGACGTATATGGTCATGGAGATCTGAAAATTGAGGGATTCCTTGCCTTGCTCGTCTATGAAGGGATCATCGTTCCTTTTGAGGAGCCACACCACCAGCGGCCCGAGGATGTGGCCAAACGAGATCAGTACGAGACCCAGCAACGCGGACAAATGACACAACATTCCCCAGTTAGTAGCTTGCTTTGACGGCATGGCTCACGCTCCTTTTGGCCAATCTATGCTGGACTTTGCCTCGGAGTCCGAATCCAAAGGCACCAGTTCACGATCTTGTCTGTTTTGGATGGTAGGATGTGGTGAGTCCGGCGCTCTGCGCGGGACGAACCGTCCCGCCAGACGCGGGATTCCAGGCTGCATCGCTTGCCCAGAACCGCTATCAGCGCCAGACCAGCCTCATCAGCACGACTCTACGTCAAATCATTCTTCTTGGACCGCTGTCAATCGGACGGCTTTTTGAACAACGGGTCAATCAAGAGTATGAAGGCACTTACGCCGAGCACGATGAGACCGGCGATGAAATGGCCCACATCCCCCGTTAAATAGGGACCTCCAGTTATGGCCAGGGCCCAGGCGACGAACGAGAACATTCCAGCGACCATTCTCCACCACGGCCACTGTCTCGGTGCAATAAGGAGTCTGCGCCCCGCTGCGGGGTCCGAAACCCGCTTTGCCAGAGCACTTGCCGTCGCAACCACGACAATGATGGGGGTAAGACCTACGAAAACCCAAAAAATCGGTTCCGCCAAACTATATTTCGGCACTTTCGGTTGTAACAACGGCAAACCCGTGGCAATCGGGATGTACACCGTCATCACCTCGGTAGGAATGAACTTCACAAGCTGGCTCAAGGCGTTCTTGACTTCTTCGGGCTGTGTTGGGGTCGGTTCCGCCAAAGTGAGACCCAGAGCCTTCAACTTGGGTTCTCGGGTCATATCTTTGACGATGATGTCTGCCAAAGCACTGATACTCATGATTCCCCCCTTTAGCTGTGTTACAAAGCATTCGTGCCTAAGCCATCTCCTATTCTCGACATTTCCTGATCCGGATCCATAACACGCTCATCCAGATCTGACTGGCTCACGATTTTTCGGAATTCGTTCGATTATCCAACGCCATGCTGGGATTAGCGAAAGCCTACATTATCAGCCTCAAAAGACCTTTCCCAGGTAGTAACGGGCAAGAATCTCGTACTGCAGGGTGACCATTTGTCTTGCTGCCTGGATTCTCTCCGCTTCGCGTCGATCTCCGCACCGATTGGCGCTTTGTTCAAGTAGTTCGAGGATCGTAATACGGCTTTGGAGCACTTCTTCAGCCGAGTGCGCGTAGACGGGTTTAATCTTTGCGAGACGTGCAGCCTCTGAGCTGAGGAAGTCTCGAGTCTCCTTCTTGAAACAGCCGTTCATGTTGTCCATGCCTGAACAGATAAACAGATAGTAATTGGGCCAAGGACGGCGTTCAACCATTTTCCTGAGTTCTTGTAACAGGTCCGGACGGATGGTGCCGGTTTGAGAATATGACTGAAAAGCTTCGCTCCGAACCTTGGTTTCCTTGTCCAAATAGCGCAAATCGCTGAAATCGGCCTTGGACAGCATCTCCGAGAAACGCGGAGAATCGCTTCGGACCAGAACCATCGTGTAATCGTCCTTGTAGATGCATCCCCATTTCTTGGTCCGCAGCAGGTCCGCGGCAAGATCGAAATCGTACGGATATGTGGTCATCACCACGGTCGAGACGCCATACTTGTCCACGAGCGACAATCGTGCCGCATTCTTCCTGCCGCCGACCCCCATGATCTTGAAATAATCCCGCAGAATCTGTTCCGGATAGAAAGATTGATCGCGGGTGTCCATGAAGAGCCTAATTCCTGGGGCTTCAAAGAGAAGGTACGAGGAAATCTGCCATCCTGCCAGCACACGGCCGTTGATCCGATTTTCAGTCAAAAAGCGAGCCACGGGCTCTGAGAGCGTGTCATAGCTCATCAGGCTCCGCATCAAAGGGGTCTTGGGCCGAAGAGGATTGTCAGGGGCATAGGGTACTAACGAGACTCGATATACTACCCAGCCTAGCGCGAAAGCCGTGATCAGCAGGACAGCGATTCCGAGCCGCCCAGACCACGCATCTGCACGTGGGCCTGATTGAGCTGCTTCACGCGCTCGCGCGTGAGTTTCAACAAGGAGCTGGAGCACGATTCCCGCAACAGGTATGAACGCGAATGCGGAAAAGAGAAGAAATCTCCTAAACTTAAATGCAAGCACACAGGTGAGCAGCACCGCGACAATCTCCATGAGCCAGTCGAACTTCATGCCGCGGAAAGAGTTAGCAAGTCCGGTTTGTGAGATCGCTTTTTGAACTGTTTCGCAACCGGTCTTTCGTAGTGCATTAGGTCGATCCCCGAGTGCGGTGGTCTGCTCTAGGGAAGGAGTTCGGCGATCGAGTCTCTTGGCGAACATCAGGAGGCCGAAGAGGCAGAAAAGGATAAACAGCAGAAAGGTAAGATAGGGATACACGCTCCCAAAGCCGAGGAACCACCTCATTTGTATCAGACTGGTCAACGGTAGCCAGTCCGCGGAGACTTCCGTCACCACTTCCGCGCCGACCTGGGTAAACGGCATAGTCAGGTTGCGAATGCCGAACGGGCTTCCCACACAGATCAGAGCGGCGCTCGCTGCCAGGATGATCGCCCATTCAACGATCCTGCTTTGTGCGGGTGCGCCTTGCTGCGCGTCCCGCCTCTGAGCAAACCCTCTCGCGATCACCAACAGAGCCTTGATTGCAAGCAGGCCCAATCCCAGGATGAACGATCCGTGAGAGTTCGACCAGACGACCATCACCACGGGAAGGCCGTATCGCTGCCATGCGGGCTTGCCGTCGAAATCAGACAGCAGCATGACAAACAGGAGAAAATAGAAGACGCCAAAATTCTCAGCTCTGAGGCGCACAAACGGCGCGGCTGCCAGAAGTCCGAGCGTGAGGCATGCCAGCGTCACCGGAAGCGAAATCCCCAGCCTTCGGCACCTAACGAACACGATGGCCGCACATCCCAAGAGAAGCAGAGCCTTGAGAAGCACCGGTCCTGCGTCTCCCACGATCCTATAAGACACGTAGAAAGCAGTATGACTGAGCCAGCTCTGGTCCACCCAGATCAGACCCGGAGCCGTGAAGGACCATTGGTCGGGCGATGCGAGCCGCCCAGCCAGCACATCACGGCCCGCGGCCAGTCCCAGAAACAGATCCGAGTTTTCCGCCAGGTTGAAAAAAGCCATCACCAGCGCCTCTCCCACAAGGATGGCGAGAAGCAGGCGTCCTATTAACTGAGGAAAAGGATGATGGCCAGTCTTCATAGATTTGAGAGGAATGTCTGAGCTATTCAACCGCGCACCGAACACGGCCTATTCTAAGTGGTCCCTAACGAAACTTATCGATCAAGGCGCTGTAGGGGCGTGATTCATCACGCCCTCGTATCGGGCGCAATGAATTGCGCCCCTACTTACCCCGGTTTTGGTGTGCCCTTCGTGTTTCCGGCGTCGCGTGGTCATTGAGCCGCGGACGTCGGCTTCAACCCGAGTGAAAGGCCTGCGCCCACCAGCGAAATTCCGCACGCGAGCAGGAATGACCAGAAAAAAGAGCCGGTCGCGTCAGCCAAATAGCCTCCAACAGCCGGTCCCGCGGCTTGGCCGATCCCGAAAAAGAGCGTTATGAAACCCAAGCCTGCCGGTGCAAGCCGAGGCCCTACGTAATCCCCCGCAGTCGCGGCCATGATCGTGGGTATGCTCCAGGCTGTGAGCCCAAAAACTATCGAGGAGAGATAAAACCCTTCCTTGCACTGCACCAGAGCGAAGATTCCGTATGCGGACGCGAGAAGCAGATAGACCAGGGCCGCGCCGCGAGCTCGACCAAGCTTATCCGACAACCCGCCCCAGATTACGCCGCAAAAAATGCTCAAGCCGCCGACCAAGGCCCAAAGCCCTCCTGCTTCGGCCGCGCTCACGCCCATCTCTTTACACAGATAAGCTGCGAAGAAGGTCATATAAATCGGGTAGGAAAGGCCGTACATCATGTACACCAGGCCCAGGTACCAGACTGCTCCCCTCCGATAGATCGTGCTCCATTGGAGTACCGAAGTTTGCGGCTGACCTGTGAGTGCGGCTGCGGCATCTTCTGTCGCTCCTACCTGGCGGAGCCCTTTTTCTTCAGGCAGGCTGCGTATCAGCAATGCCGCAATCCCCGCAATGACAAGGACTGCTCCACCCAGGTAATACCAAGCGAACCGCCATCCGTCACTGCCGTATACACCGAGAATGATGGGGACCACGAGCCCGGCAATCATGGTTCCGCCGCCGATGCCCCCTGCGACAATCCCTGTGGCAAAGCCTCTTCGTGAAATGGCAAACCACGCGGATCCCAGGGCCATGGCCGGAACGTACGCTGCGCCGTTCCCCAAGCCGGTCAACAATCTCATGGAAAACGCGAAGCCGAATGTATGAGCTATGCCTGTGAGGATCATGGTTATGCCCATGAGGATCAGGGCCACAGTAATCACGATGCGAGTCCCGAACCGCGCGGCAAGGATTCCGCCGATAAACGCCATCACGAGGTACCCGACAAAGTTGCCGGTCGCGAGGAGCCCAAGCTGGGTGTAGTCGAACTGCAACCCGTCCTTCATGGCAGGCAATATCAGGGTGTAGGACATGCGGCCAAACCCGTGAGCTCCAATGGTCACCAGGAGCCCGGTCAGAACCACAATCCAACCATAGTGTATGCGCCTGTCCGCCATGACTTACCCCCTGCAGTATTCGGGATGTGTTGCCGAGGCCCTTCCTTTATCACTCGAATGCCACTTCCACACATATACGAACAGAGCAATGTTCGCCAGCTCATTTACTGCCGTTGGCTTCGGGGCACGTTCACGGCCTCAATCCATATCTTCCTTGCAACCGCCGGGGTCTGCATGTATGCATGATGATGTGTGCTCCACGGCAAACGCCCTCCAGCAGCCTGAATGAACATCGGCTGTTACGCATTTCACGTGAGGATACGTGTCTGTGAACTCTGACCAAATCAGATCGCTGTTTCTTGAGCCCCGCTCTGTGGCTTTCATCGGAGTTCCACGCAAGAGCGGTCCCGGTTCTCTCAATCCTGTCGATCATCTGAAAAGCTGGGGATACCAGGGCCGAATCTTCCTCGTGCATCCCCACGCCAAGGAAATCGCAGGACTGCCCGTGCACAAAAACATCGCGGACGTGGCCGCGAACGTGGATCTCGCAGTGGTGTCCACGCCTCGTGAAACTGTCCCGCACGTAATCGGCGAGTGCGCGGCCAAGGGCATTTCAGCGGTAATCGTCACGAACCAGGGCTTCTCTGAGGCGGATTCCAGGGGAGCGGAGCTTCAGAAAGCAATGCTGGAAGAGGCTGCCCGCGGCAGCGTTCGCATCCTGGGCCCTAACACTTTGGGCGTCACCAACGCGTTCCACGGCTTCACGACTTCTTTCATGCCGCTGGATCGCGAGGAACTCCCTGTAGGGCTTATCTGCCAGTCAGGCATCTTCTTCGTTGGTTCAGGGGTCTTCCTGGGGGGCATGGGCATCGGCGTTGATGTGGGCAACGCGTGTGACCTCGATATGGTGGACGCGCTTGAATGGCTGGGATTCGATCCTCGACTGAAAGTGGTGGCAATCCACGCGGAAGAGATCGGCCGCGGCCGCAGACTCATTGAAGTGGCCCGAAAGGTGACAGGCCGCATTCCGGTGGTGGCCTTGAAGACCGGGCGTTCACCCGCAGGAGCCAGAGCAGCCGCGACCCACAGCGGTTCCATGGCCGGCGAGGATCGGATCGCAGACGCGGTGATGCGCAGCGGCGGAATAATTCGGGTCAATGATTCGGATGAGCTCTTGGACGTAGTTCAGGGCTTTGTTCGGCTTCCACCCATGCGCGGACGACGCGTCGGGGTGGTAACGCTCTCCGGAGCGGGCGGGATTATGTCCCTTGATGCAATGCACGCATGGGGACTTTCCCCTGCGGAACTGAGCAATCAGAGCTTGGCGCCTATTCACGAACTTTCGCCACCCTGGATGCCTCTGGGGAACCCTCTGGATATCTGGCCTGCATTGATGAAGCACGGCATGAAGCGTGTGTACCGGAAAGCTCTTGCGGAAATGCCTCGAGATCCCGCGGTGGACGCGGTGATCTGCCTTGCGTTGGCCTTGAGTCCCGCGGAACAGGCTCATCTCGGGGTCGTGGAGATTATCCAGGAACTTTCTGAAAAGGCGAACAAGCCGGTCGTGGCATGGTTCTACGGCCCGGACGCAGCACTGGCCCGTGCTCAGATCATGGCACGAGGTCGAGCCCTGCCCATCCCAAGCCTTGAGCGTGCAGTCCGGTTGCTGGCACGCATGGCACAATACGAGGAGTGGAAAACAAGATCTAGTACCAGTGCGCTTTCAAAGAAGTAAAGCATGGGGGAAACTTCTTTGTGTAAAGAAGTTTCCCCCAAAGCCCCATAGGCGCTAACTTCTTGCTCGCGTTTTGGATTTAGAAGGAGTATAGCACGTTCCTGGGAGGGACGGCTATGCACATAGAAGACGTTTTGGATAAGGAAGACTGGGCGGTTATCGAGAGTCTGTTGCCTGAGGGGTGGCAGGAAAAGTGCAAAGAACTCAAGGCG
>JBFLZC010000041.1:0-19754 GCA_040756375.1 Thermodesulfobacteriota bacterium | reverse complement strand
CACGTTTGCTCACCGGACTTACCTCCGGTGAGTCAAATATACACATTATTTCAGAAAAACAAGCACTTAAATCATACGCGATTTCGCGCGCTTAACGCTAATCAAAAGTTTTGCAACCAGCTCTAGTAACGTAGGCTTGGAGGCGTGACAAGTGAGGTCTTTTCACCAATGTGACATCAGCGCCGTTTTCGTCGAGTCCGTGTGAGACGATCCGGCGATCTTATTTCTGGGATTCGGAAGGAGAGGTTAGATGTACTGGTGGAATGCCGCAAAATTGGCGGAGGATTTCCGAGAAGGCCGCGTTGATGAAAAGGAGCGGTTCAAGTACTACCTCGCAACTTTTGTCGGATTGAACGTAGTTGCTTGGCTCTTTCTCAATGTTTCCAGTTCCTTCACCACAGCAAATCTCATATCCGCACTAGCCAGTCTAGCCACCACTGTCATAGGAATCACCCTGTGCTACAGAATCAACAAACGTGGGGACAATTCCGACTTCATTGCAAGGATGATCTGCTTGGGTTGGCCTGCCAGCGTTAGCATCGCAGCCGCCTTCTTGGGTCTTTTCACGATCCTTGCCTGTCTCGAATCCCTTCCTTCAGCAGCATTTGGCCCCGAAGCATACCGTTCGGCAATCGCCGAAGAATTTCTGGAACTCTGGGGCCGGTTTTATGGGATTCTCTTCATAGCCCCGTACTATTGGGTGATTTACGCCTCTCTCATCTTGGTTGCCCAAGAAAAGGGTGTCGAAACTAGAGATCTAATGGGTAGAACGAACTGGACTATGGGAAAAATGGCGATCGGTATTCTTGTGGGTTTAGGTGTTGTGGTGATGACAATAGTCTTGTTTGCCTGGGTGCCAAGCCTTGTTGGGGACGGCGTAATCGCGCAGATTCTGCCCGCTTTACCGCTTGGTCTGCTGGCGTTGATATTGATTGGTTCTACCGTCGTTCGCACGCTTCGATTGTTGCCGAAACGTCCTTCATGACGCTGGATGCAGTCGGGGGAACGTTAGTGGAGAATCCCCCGTCCTTCCGATTCCATTTATGGTTCATCCACAATGGCTACGGGCCGAACCCATCCCGCGCTTGCATTTTTGATTTTTGTGGGAAAGCAACAAACAGTGAATCCTGTAGAACGCCCTATTTGAGCAAGGTTGGCCATTTTCTCCATGTGGCAGTACCCGATTTCTATGCCTGCAAAATGGGCTTCCCATATAACTTTCGGATCGCGCTTTTCCTGAAATTCGCGGGCAATGTACGGCAGAGGCCGATCCCAGCTCCATGCATCGATCCCGGTAACCCTCACGCCCTTTTCCGTGAGGAACAGCGTGCTTTCTCGATCCATGCCCGCGCCTTTTAGCAGGTATTCGGGAGTTCCCCACAAGGCGTCCGCGCCGGTCCGGATCAACACAATATCAAGCGGCTTCAGTTCGTACCGCACGCGGTCAAGCTCCTTTTCCAGGTCCTTGGCCGTAATTCTTTCGCCGTCGGCTTTGTGGCGAAAATCGAGGAGCACCCCGTCGCTGAAACACCATTCAAGAGGAATCTGATCGATGGTCAAAGCGGGCTTGCCCCGGTCCATAGTTGGGTGATAGTGGTATGGAGCATCCAGATGAGTTCCACTGTGTGTGGTCAGAGTCAAAAACTCCACGGCCCACCCTAACCCGCCCGGCAACTCTTCCTTGCGGACCCCGGGGAAGAAATCCTTCATCTGGTCGGCTCCCATGGAGTGATCCATGTAATCGATGTTCGGAATCATCATAGGGGGATCGCTGGGAAGCCCGGATTCTATGGTGATACTGAGGTCCACAAAACGTCTGCGGCTCATAATGCCTCCGCAATGCTCTTAGAGAATTGTAGGTTTGATGCGAAGAACCTCATCCAAGATGAAAAAGGAGTCCAAGAGTCAGGGTGTCAGCATACCTGACCTTCAGCCGGCCCGTCAATTTCAGTTTCTCAAGCTCGCTCTAGATAAGGATTGCCGGAAGAGGCTGCCCGTTATCACGTCATGACACATCCTCCGACAGAAGACGTGATCATGCTTGACTGTGCGATATCGATCTGCCACGATGATAATGTGCCGCGCTGGGAGCGTGTCTTAGAATTCGTCAACAAGCGTTGCGCGCGGTTAATTTGGTCTCAAAAAGGGGGAAAAAAATGATGCGTTGGAACATCCGATTGATTTCCGTAGTTCTCGTGGTTATGTGGTCCCTCGGACCCTCGATTGCCGGGGCCGGAGGAGAAGCTGCTGAAAAGGAACTCAAGAAGTTGCAAGGAACGTGGGTAATGGTGTCGGGCGAGCTGGGCGGCAAGAAAGCCGTGGATGAGCACGTGAGTCGCAGCAAAATCACTTATGATGGCAACAAGGGCCAAATTCTCGTGCCCAATCAACATCCCGAGGTGATCGTGTTCGACATCGTGAAAATCGACCCCACAAAAAATCCCAAAGAAATGCATCTTGTCCGCAAGAACGGTCCCAACGCCGGCAAGACGGTCATCGGGATTTACGAATTTGAAGGGGACGACCAATACAAATTTGCCTTTGATCCGAGCGGAGCTGTTACCCTCAAGGAGTTCGCGACCAAAGCTGGGACGGGCCATGTTCGGAACACGTGGAAGCGAGTAAAGCCCTAAAGAGCGATTGCAGGACCCGGGATCTCTTAAGAAACCGGCTGGGGACTCCCTTCAAGATCTCGGAATGATGGAACAGCTCGGTGTCTCTAAATTCCCATGAGAGAGGAGGGGCGGGCTTCCCTTCGTTTTATTTCTGGCAGGTTGTCCCAGAGTAGAATTATGCAATATGAGTCAGGATCAGACTTGACCTCGACGTTGTTTGGGCACCCGAGAGGACTTGCTGTACTGTTCTTTACGGAAATGTGGGAACGATTTTCCTATTACGGCATGAGGGCGCTGCTCGTTTATTACATGCTCAAGCAGCTCATGTTTACGCAAGCAGAGGCTTCGCATATATACGGATTGTACACGGGACTGGTTTATCTGACCCCTTTTTTCGGAGGTATTCTGGCCGACCGCGTTTTTGGACAACGTAGAACTGTGATTCTCGGCGCGGTTCTCATGGCCATCGGCCATTTCTTGATGGCATTCGAGTTCCTGTTCTTCTTTGCCCTTTCATTCCTGATTCTGGGAAACGGCGCGTTCAAGCCTAACATTTCCACGCAGGTGGGCAACTTGTATGCTGCCGGCGATCCACGTCGCGACAGAGCTTTCAGCATATTCTACGTGGGTGTCAATTTAGGGGCTTTCTTTTCTCCTTTGGTTTGCGGCACCTTAGGTGAAGTTTACGGATGGCACTTTGGATTTGGCGCAGCGGGCGTAGGCATGGTTGTAGGGCTCTTGATTTATCTTTCGGGCCAACATTGCCTTGCTCCGGATAATCTCATGCGACGAAAACTGGCCCAAGATGTGGTTCAGCTGCCGATTACCGCACAAGAGAAGAGCAAGGTGTGGGGCTTGATCGCTGTATGCCTGATCAGCGTGGCCTTCTGGGCCGCGTTTGAACAGCAAGGCAACACGATTGCTCTTTGGGCCGACACTCATACAGACCGATACATATTTGGTTGGGAGTTCCCCGCGTCGTGGTTCCAATCGCTCAACCCTGCTTTTGTGTTTCTCTTTACGCCAATTATCACCACATTCTGGGCACGACAATCGCGGAAAGGCATGGAACCGACGGCAGTAACGAAGATGGCTGTTGGCTGCTTCCTCCTGGCATTAGGTTTCCTGGTCATGGTCCCCGCCGCGAGGCTATACGCGGCGCAAGGCACGCCCGTCAGTATGTTCTGGCTTGTCTTCTTCACCCTGTTGGTCACCCTCGGCGAGTTATACTTATCTCCGGTGGGCCTTTCTTTGGTTACCAAACTCTCGCCGGCTCGAATAGTATCCATGATGATGGGAGTATGGTTCTTATCGTCGTTTTTCGGGAACTATGCAGCGGGATTTCTCGGTCACTACTGGGAAATCGTGGCCAAGGATATATTCTTCCTTCTAATTGCAGTAATTGCCTTTGTTGCGGGAGTCGCTATACTACTCGTGCTCAAGCCCTTGAAACGTGCTATCGGTCCTGAAAGCCCCATATAAGCGCTTGACCTATTCCGAAACAACTGCGTGCAACTCCTCCTGAATGTCCTTGAGCTTGTCCAGCTCTACCTCAGAAAACTCGCGCCCTCCCGCTGCGAGTTGAGCCTTCAACGTAGCAATCTCGCGCTCAAGTTCCGCCCCGATACGAAGCAGGGCCTGTCGTCCATCCGCCGGAATTGTGGGGGGGACGACTTCGACTGCGCGTTCGCGTCTATCCAGCTTCAACACTTCTCTTGCTCGAGGTACGTATGCATCGAGTCCATATCGTTTTTTGATTTCAGCTGCCAATGCTTGGCTCGCACTCAGTTCTCCGTGAACCACGAAGGTCCGAGGCTTGGTTTCTTCCGCAAAAGGCGCCATCCATGCAAGAAGGTCCTTCTGATCCGCATGGGCGGAAAGACCGCCGATTGTGAAAGTCTTTGCCCTGACCGCGATCTTCTCCCCTAGAATCGTTACCGACTTCGCGCGGTCCACGATCTGCCGTCCGACTGTTCCCTTACCCTGGAATCCGACGATCACAATGCTTGCCCCCGCGCGCCACAAATTATGTTTCAGATGATGCTTGATACGGCCCGCGGTGCACATACCGTTTCCGGCGATGATAATTGCCGACCCGCGGAGTTGGTTGATCTTCATGGATTCTTGCGCCGTTGGGGTCATCCTCAGATTGGGCACATTGAATGGATCCAAGCCTTTTGCGACCAACGCGCGGGCAGGTGCGTCATAGTATTTGCGATTGTTGCGGAAGATTTCGGTAGCCTTAATTGCAAGAGGGCTGTCGAGGAACACAGGAATGTCCGGAAGTTTTCCTTCGCGGGAAAACTCTCCGAGGAGATAAAGTATTTCCTGGGTTCTCTCTACCGCGAACGCGGGGATTAACACCTTTTCGTGATGGGATACCGCGTACTGAATAGCTTCGAGCAGTTCCGCTTTGCTCTCTTCCAATGGGCGGTGCAGGCGGTCACCGTAGGTGGATTCGATAAACAAATAGTCTGCTTCCGCAATTTCAAACGGCTCCTTCACAATAAGTGGATCCTGCCTCCCCAGATCGCCGGAAAAAACCATTTTCGCGACCTTGCCTTCATCCTCAATCCACAGCTCTGCAATAGATGATCCCAAGATATGGCCTGATGTTCGAAGGCGAGCCTTAATGCCCGGTTCAAGATCAATTATTAGATCAAGCTCAGTGGATGACAGATACTTGAGGCTCTCTCGGGCGTCCTCCGTGGTGTAAAGCGGCTCTATGTGTTGCCGAGCCTGCCGTCGATTTCTTTTTGTACGCCACTCGGCTTCCATCTCCTGAACATGTGCGGAATCGAGGAGCATGATTTCGCTCAACTCGACCGTCGGCGGTGAAGCGACAATCCTTCCGCGGAAACCGTCTTTCACGAATTTGGGAATACGTCCGCTATGGTCGATATGCGCGTGTGTCAGGATAAGGTTCTTGATCTGAGCAGGATCGTAGCCCCAGTCTTCCCAGTTGCGACTTTCTTCCTCCTTACTGCCCTGAAAAAGCCCGCAATCTACGATAACCCTCTTTCCATCTGAAGTTTCAATCAGGTAATTGGAGCCGGTCACCGACCCCGCGCCTCCGAAACAGGTGACTTTGATCATGGTGCTTTCCTTCGTGTCGGTCTCATATCAACTGCCATAGCTAGAGAGCTACAACGAATCATGAAAGTTCTCGGCTTCGGCGAGCACTCCGGGGCTTCGCTTGGGAGATCGGCAACAAAACCGGGCTACACCGGACCTCCAAGCGTCCCCATACGTAGACCCGACCACGGGTGCCTTATGCCGGCAACTTTCATAGGAAAAGCCCTAGGTCGGACCGACACCTTTCCGCCTCGATTTGGGTCCTGCCGGACGTGACGCATTATACTGTCAGGCTTCGGATCACTCAACCCGTAGTGCCAGCCGGACTCGTGGCCCACGGCCGGAAAACCTCTACCAGGCAAGCGGGCAGTTGCATCCGGCCTGCCCCAGTCCACGGTCGTCTGTCTTCGTAACTCTTCAGTCACGCGGGGGAGGGTTGTCATTGCGACCCCGCTGAAAAGCGGGGGAAGCAATCTCCTGGCCACCTAAGCTGAGATTGCTTCGTCCCCCGGATCGAGGCTGGGGTCCTCGCAATGACAACTGCGATGCCGTTCAATCCCGCACCTGACTGAGTGCGAACCCTCCCTCCGGAGAAGGAGCTTTACACAGGGTGCTTGATGGTCTATAAGTTCCTTTTATGGCTGTGACCTGAAGTCTCCGTGCTAAGATGGGAATATTCCCTGAATTGGCGCACACGCGAAAGAATCCGGAAATCACTGTCACGGTCAAAGACGACACAAGCGAGAGATCCAATACGCCGATGACCGACCAAATTAAAGCTGAGAAATCCAGACGAATCATCTTTCAAGAATACTCGGAAGCCCTTGTCGTCGCGGTGATCCTGGCGATCATCATCCGGGCTTTCCTGATCCAGGCATTCAAGATTCCGTCCAGTTCTATGGAACCGACGCTCCTCATCGGGGACCACATCCTGGTCAATAAGTTCATCTACGGGGTCAGAGTCCCTTTCACTCACATGCGGTGGCCTGAATTCAAGACTCCCCAGCGGGGTGACGTCATTGTTTTTGTTTACCCTGAAGACCGCACCAAGGATTTCATCAAGCGAGTGGTTGCTATAGGAGGCGACACGATCGAAATAAGAGACAAGAATGTCCTCGTGAATGGAAACCTGGTACGCGATCCGAAAGTACGTCATTTGGATAGAAATGTGAGACCCAGGAACAGAGATCCCCGTGACAATATGGCTCAGGTGAAAGTGCCGGACGGGGCTCTCTTTGTAATGGGTGACAACCGGGACTACAGCGCCGACAGTCGATTCTGGGGTTTTGTCCCGGTGGAAGATGTTAAGGGGGAAGCATTCCTGATCTATTATTCCGCGGGATCATTCCCGGGGATCAGGTGGAAGCGCATCGGCTCAATAATACGATGAATCGATGGTCCTCCGGCTCGTAGTCTAGTCTCTTCAGTGGTCTCCAGGGCTTTTGCCGACTTTCGAAGAACTCTCTCCAATCCGCCAACCTTAAGTCTTCTTGACAGGAAAAGTCCGCTTTGATACTCTCTTTTGTGTAATCCTTTCTCTTCGCTTTGGCTTCCGCTAACCGTTCCACTTTGCTGAAATGTGGAGGCCTAATGGGGTGCTTGAAAACAGCCACTAATTCTCAAAAAGGGGGGCTGGAAACATGCCTGGAACTCCGTGCTGGCAGCACCTGAAATGTGGGCGGGAAAGGGAATGTCCTGCGTACCCTGACCGTGGATTCGACTGCTGGAACGTGGAAGCCACCATGTGCCGCGGAGAACGTCAGGGGAAATACGGCGACAAGGTCCGCCATTGCCGTGACATCTGCGAATACTACGACGGCGTGATAAGCGGACGAATCAAAGTGACGTAGCCGGCTGCTTCTGTGCAAATTGATTCTACTCCCTAGCAGTGAATCTTCTTGACACCACTTTGGTGCTTTTGTACGCTCTTTTCGCGTACAATCTCTTCGCGCTTGCTTCGACTTACAATTGTTATGTCCGCAATTGTGGGGGTCAGGTCGGAGTGCTCGATGAGAGGTTATTACTTCGCGAAAGGGGGGCACGGAAGATGGCCGGAACTCCATGCTGGCAGCACTTGAAATGCGGGCGAGAAAGCGATTGCCCCGCATATCCTGAACACGGTTTCGACTGCTGGAATGTGGGATCGACCCTGTGCCGAGGGGAACGTCAGGGCGCATACGGCGATAAGATCCGCCAATGTCGCGAAATCTGCGAATACTATAACGGCGTGATGGGGGGACGGATCAGAGTGACATAGGTCACCGCACCCAAGCTAAAAGGCTTTCCGACCTAGAAGATCGCGAACCTTGGAAGCTCCTGCAACAACCTGGGCTTTGGAGGGAGTTCTGCGTCCATGCGGCGGACAGGCCCGCATCTTCCTTTATAACAAGTGCCAAAAATAATGTCCGATTGCCGCTTGGGCTTTGGTAGGTGCCGGCCTCCGTGCCGGCACATTTTTCTTAAAAATATCAATCAGCCCGGCCGGCAGAGCCTGCCCCGGACTTGATCCGGGGGACGCCGGCCCCTACCGGTCTCCTTCGAGCGCGGACTGTCCAAGAAGCCATGGATTTTGACAACCGGTACAGCAAAAGGGGAAAGACCTTACGTGGGCCCCGCTACAGTCTCACGGATGGGAAAAGCTCATCTCGGGTATGGGGAAAGAACAGCGCAGCCATGAAATTGTCCATGTACGAGGCATCCTCGGAGAGCTCTACATTGGTCATGGTTCGGGAGACAGCCCTTGCCGTTTGAAAGAGGCCCCGATCCAGCGCGGCGAGCCTGGCTCCCTTGAGCGACGAATTTCCGATAAACGCGAACTTTTCTCTTTCAATATCCGGGAGCAGACCGATGGTAATCGCGTGCTCAAGGTTGATGAAACTCCCGAAAGCTCCCGCGATGATTACCCGGTCGAGCGCGTCCACGCTCACACCGATCTTGTCCAACACGCACGTATAGCCTGAAAACATCGCGCCCTTTGCCCGGATGAGGTTGTCCAGATCAACTTCGGTCAGAACAATGTCCTGCTTGATCCCTGATTCCGCGGCCCGGCAGATCACGTACTCATACCCGCTCCGGCCGTTCCGGATCCGATCGGTCTTCAGGTCGGTTGCGTACTTGCCGTTACGGTTCAAGATTCCCGTCTTGAGCATCTGAGAGACGATGTTGATGATCCCTGAACCGCAGATGCCGATCGCGGGTTTTGAGTCGATCGTTCTGATCATGGGTTCAAAGGTGTCAGGGTCGATGAGTATGCCTTCAATCGCGCCCGGGGCTGCTCTCATGCCATGTTCTAAACCGCCGCCTTCGAATGCGGGGCCTGCAGAGCACGACGCGGTCATGAGGAGATCTCGGTTGCCGACCACGATCTCGCCGTTGGTTCCGATGTCGATAAAAAGAGTCATCAGATCCGAGTCCCACATGCCTGTGGCCAGGACGCCGCTTACAATATCTCCCCCCACGTATGAGGCAACACACGGGAAGGCCTGCACGAATGCATGTGGAGGCAAGTGAAGTCCGATCACTGATGCAGGCACGGGTTCCAGGTTCAGCGCGACCGGGACATACGGACTTTCTCGGAGGAATTTGGGGTAGAGCGCGAGAAACAGATGGGTCATTACGGTGTTTCCCGCGGCAACCATGTGACCGAGGGATTCCAGCGGGACGCCGCTCACCTTGAGGGTCTCGTCGATGATCTCGTTGATTCCCTTGACCACTTCCGCCTGAAGCTTCTGGAGACCGTCTTTCTTCAGGGCAAAGACGATGCGGCTGATAACGTCGTCGCCCATAGAGATCTGAGGGTTGTACCGGGAGGCTTTGGCCAGCACTTCTCCGTTCGTCAGGTCGATGAGCTCACCCCACAGAGAAGTGGTCCCTATATCGACCGCGAGCGCGGTCTGGTTGTGGTTCAAGTGCCCGGGCACGACACCGCGGAGGCGATACACCGGGGTATCGCACCCGGGAGTATCTTCCACCTCCAAACTCGCTGTCAGCTTCCATTCATCCTGCCTCAATACGGTGGGGAGCTGCTTAACCAGGTCCAGGTCCGCAGTTACCGGACTGATATCGTGATTGACCTTGAGCGTGCGGACCACCCGCTCGTAATCGCTCAGGTTGTCCAGCGGTCTCGGAGGATCCACGTCCACGAGGACCCTCACGGACATGGGATTGATTTCAGGCTCCAGGGGCGATTCCATGGGCCGAGCCGTTATCCTCATGCGCTCGGCCTCGTCTCGCGGTATCACCTTGCGGCCGACCTTGGCTTCCGGTACCTCGACGACGACGTTTCCGATTACCTTTGCCTGACATGCGAGGACGTAACCTTCGGCCCGCAGCTTCGGGTCGAGTTTGTCGATCTTAAGCGTCTCGACCGTGCCTTCCGTGATCTTGACCTTACATTGACCGCAACCGCCGGAACCGCCACACGCGGCTGGAATGAAGACGCCCGCGTCCAGGGCCAGGTCAAGGAGCAGCTCGCCCGCGCGGGCCTCGACCGTCACATCATCGGGCAGAAACCGAACAAGGGCCTTTTCCAAGATGTCTCCTCCAAATTGCGGTGCGAAACCACGTGTCGACTGCACCGGCTGGCCACAAGGACGGAAAGATTATATACTGAATACTATAATCATGTGCACGATGGCCAAACCCTCTTATAATGATTGCTCGCGATCAAATCAAGAAATTGTCCGGTTCACGGTTGCGGGCCGAGCGAGAAAGGAGGCTGGAGAATGTCGCTGAAAGTCTGCGAAATATTCGCCAGTATCCAGGGTGAGTCCTCGTACGCAGGCCTCCCCATGACCTTTGTGAGGCTTGGCGGGTGCAACCTCCGCTGCCGATACTGCGATACTCCTCAAGCCCAGGACGGTGGCGAAGAGATGCGCCTGGATGACGTGGTCCAACGTGTCCTAGCCCACGGTTGGAAACTGGTGGAAATTACCGGTGGCGAACCCCTTATGCAGGAGAAGACCCCAGACCTGGCGCGAGCGCTGCAATCCAAAGGGCGCACGGTTTTGGTCGAGACAAACGGGTCGCTGGACATATCGGTGCTCCCCCCGGGAGTTATCCGCGTCATGGATATTAAATGTCCGTCCAGCGGAGAGAGCGAACACGTCTTGTGGCAGAACCTATGGAAGCTTGAGCCCTATGATGAAGTCAAGTTTGTCTTGGCCAATCGCCACGACTATGAATGGACTAAGGGTATCCTGCGAGAACGGTTCGGCGCGAACCAAAGCAAGATCCTCTTTTCCGCGGTCTTCGGGGAACTCCCCCCACGGGTTCTGGCTGAATGGATGCTTACAGACAAGGTTCAGGCCAGACTCCAGCTCCAAATGCACAAGTTCATCTGGCCCCCCGGCACCAAAGGGGTCTGAGGATGCCGACATTTTTCGAAAAGAGGAGTGCTTCGGGGGGAAAACGTCCTTGCAGAAAGGATTGTTTCCTTTGCTCCGCAATCCCCCACGGGGTTACTCGCTCAGAATGAGGCCTCCTGCGTCCAGAATGGACGCTCCGATAGTAGCCCGGCGATTTATCGCCGGGAACGAGCGGTCAAGAAAGTATTTTTTCGTCCCCAGTTGGCGTCCGAAGGATGGATCCTTCGGACGCCAACTGGGGACGAAGAGATGGATCTTCGCTCATCGGTCACCCGGCAATGAATTGCCGGGCTACTTTCAAGCGCCCCCGCGAGGCTTTAGCGACTCACAGCATTCATAATGTATCGACGTTCACCAGGTGACCGATAAATGGCTCCGAAGGCAGTAGTGCTCCTAAGCGGCGGGCTTGATTCGACCACGACCCTTGCCGTCGCGAAGGCCCAAGGTTTCCAGGTCCACGCTATTAGTTTCGATTACGGTCAGCGCCACAGGATCGAGCTTGAAGCTGCGCGACGGGTGGCCACTCGAATGGGGGCAATGGAACACCTTATCGTACAGGTGAATCTGCGCACGATCGGCGCATCAGCACTCACGTCGGAAGAGCCGGTTCCCAGAGGGCGCAGTCTGGACGAGATGGTTCGCGAGATCCCGGTCACGTATGTGCCGGCAAGAAATACCGTATTCCTATCCCTGGCCCTTGCCTGGGCCGAAGCTCTGGGAGCCCAGGACATCTTCATCGGAGTGAATGCCCTCGATTATTCGGGTTACCCGGATTGTAGGCCCGAATACATCGAAGCGTTTACTAGGATGGCCAACCTGGGTACCAAGGCAGGCGTGGAGGGACGCGCGTTCAGAATCCATACCCCGCTCATAACCATGACCAAAGCCGACATCGTCCGCAAAGGGCTTAAACTAGGCGTGGATTATTCGATCACCCACAGTTGCTACGATCCATCCCCCGAGGGAAAGCCCTGCGGCGCGTGCGATTCCTGCTTGCTGAGGGCAAAAGGGTTCGAAGAAGCCGGAGCAAAAGATCCAATCGTTATCCTCCGAACGAAGGATGGATGAATTCCACGCGATCTCCTTCCTGGAGCGCCACGGTCCGAAAATCCTTGCGATAGACAAATCGACCGTTCACCTCCACGATGACCGCGGGATCGTCTTCCTGGTTTCGGTCCAGCAAGTCCTGGATTGTTACCGCGCATCCGTCAATCTGTTCGGGAAAACCATTGAGCATGAATTTCAATTTCGGAGCCTCTCTTCACGCCTGCCCAATCGGTTGCTTCTTTCGCTATCCTGTCTCGACCGGCGGCCCGGGGCTTACCTGTGCTTCGATGCCGTATGAAGCGAGCCACTGAACCAGTTCGCGGCATGTCTCGCGGGCCCTACCGTGGCGCAGGCCCTTCTCGTGATCGGAATCAGCCTCTTCGTATTCGTACGAGGGGCACATGAAGTACAGCCAGCCGGTATAACCGCCAAATGGCGTGCCGTCGGTGGGACAATTGCAGGCCATGACCCCGCGAGCTATCTGCGCGTCCACAGGAACCACCACGTGATATTGATCTCCACGTGGGGATACGCCGATCCATCCGAGATTTCCGCAGTGGGCCGGCAACGTGGCCCTGAGAATATCATTGAAAGGGATTTGTAGCATCGTTCACCCGGAAGAAGTAATTGCCGTATTATTCGCTCTATCCATGATGACGTTCAAATCTCCCATTGTCAAGATATTATGTAGTGTTTCTCGATCACCCAGGTACCGAGTCGGCGCGTGGGAGGCCATCCGTTTGTTCATTATAGTGAAATCTAGTTCGACTTGCTCCCCTTCCCCAAGAACCGCTCCTCAATGAAATCGCACAATGCTTCCCAGTCATTCAGGTCAAAGACCGGCACTCCCGCGGGCGGATCTGTGGGATTGCCCGCGATAGCCACCAAATTGTCGTCTCCATCGCAGAGCAGGTCCGGGTAGTGCTCCTTTCTGAACACTTCGATTTTGGGGTGCTTTTCCCGCTTGTATCCCTCGGTAATGATCAGATCCACGTCCCGGAAAAACTTTTCCCTTATCTCCACGAGGGTATGGTCATGGTCCGTGTCCGTGACCAGCGCCAGTTTCTGAGCCGAAGAAATCACGGTGATCCGACTGCCCGCTTGTTTGTGCCGCCAGGAGTCTTTCCCTTCGCGATCTATCTCGAACTGATGCGCGTCGTGTTTGATCGTGCCTACCCGATAACCACGGGAGGTCAATGCACTGACGAGCTTCTCAAGCAGCGTGGTCTTGCCTACGTCGGATTTGCCCACAATCGATACAATCGGGATCATAAGTAGTCCTCTTGAAACAGAATGCCTCTCAACAAAGTATAATACAGATCGCACGCCGCGCTCCACCATGCATGACAATCTCTTGCCGAAAGGCATCCCCTTTTGGGCACTGAACTCACGACGAGTGTTCCGCATAACCACACACTAAGAATGGGCCCATGCGGGAAATCTCTAATTAAGGCGATTAGCGGGCCGTAGGGGCGCAATTCATTGCGCCCGAGTACAGGGCGTGATGAATCACGCCCCTACGGTCGCCCTGCCTATTGTCTGCTCGGCAAATTTCTTTACAAGCGCGCTACGAAAAACCATGTTCAAGACGTGTTCGTACAGAGGATTTCTCGCCCTCTTCACCTTCACAGCGTTGACGCGTCGGGAGCGGGATGCTAGATTTTTTTGACAAGAGCACGAGCCCTGCCCTTTTCAAGGCATCCTCTCGCGTTCGACCGTATTCGGAGCGCTCGTTCCAACGGGCAATCAACGGCGCAATTTTGCGGTGCGGGCTGGGAATCCTGTTCGCTTCGGACGAGTCCTATCAAGCATGTCACGCCAATCGTCTCGGCATCAGGCTCGTGTCGTAGGGAGTGATCAATGTCAATTCAGGAAGAGATCTTTGAAATAGCCAAAGCCGGCCGGGAAGCTTCACGAGAGGCCGCAAAGCTCTCGATTCCCGTAAAGGCGAAGATCCTCACGGATGTGGCCGCAAAGCTGAAGAACCGTCGAGCGTACCTTCACGAAGAGAACCACAAGGACCTGAAAGACGCCAAGGCCAAAGGGCTTTCTGCAGCCATGCTCGATCGACTCACCCTTTCGGACAAGGTCATTGACCAGACTGCGGACGGCCTGGAAGAAATCGCGGCGTTTCCCGATCCCGTGGGAGAAATCGTCCATATGTGGACACGCCCGAACGGGATGCGAGTGGGCAAGATGCGCATTCCATTGGGGGTAATCGGGATCATCTACGAATCCAGGCCCAACGTGACCGCGGATGCAGCCGCACTTTGTCTCAAGGCGGGCAATGCGGTCATATTGCGGGGCGGCTCAGAAGCGATCAACTCGAACAAGGCCATTACGGCTCTTTTCAAAGAGGCACTCCGGGAGAACAACGTCAGCGAAGACGTGGTGAACCTGGTTCCCATGACGGACCGGGAGGCGATCCTGTATATGCTCAAGCTTGAGGATCAGATCGACCTGATAATTCCTCGGGGCGGGGAAGATCTGATCCGCTTTGTGGCTGAGAATTCCAAGATTCCAGTCATAAAGCACTACAAGGGTGTGTGTCATCTTTATGCAGACGAGGCCGCGGACCTGGACATGGCTGAAAAACTTACCGTGAACTCCAAGGTTCAGCGCCCCGGAGTATGCAACGCGCTGGAAACGCTGCTCGTGCACCGGTCCATCGCGGAGGTGTTCCTTCCCAGAGTTGCGCAACGGCTGGAGGCCGAAGGCGTGGAGTTGCGAGGCTGCGAACGATCGCGCAGCGTGGTCCCTTCGATGAGGCCGGCAACCGAGGAGGACTGGTATGCGGAGTACCTGGACCTGATCCTCGCAGTGAAAGTGGTGGACGGCATCGATCAGGCCATAGATCACATCACTCGCTACGGTTCCATGCACACGGAAACTATCGTGACTCGGAATTACGATGCCGCGCAAAAGTTCCTCAAAGAGGTCAATTCATCATCCGTGATCGTGAACGCGGCCACGAGGATGAGTGATGGGTACGTGTACGGCCTTGGCGCGGAAATCGGCATCAGCACGAGCAAACTGCACTCGTTCGGTCCGATGGGAGTCGAAGATCTCACTACCACGAAATTCATCGTGCTGGGGGAGGGGCAGATACGAGAATAGCCGGGCAAGGAAGCCGTACGAGATGGCTTCCGTGACGATTATCATAAAGCCTCACACCCCATCGCAGCGCTTGGGAGCAGCCGCGTTAGCTCAAGGAGAATACGATACCTGAGACATCTGCGTCATCTGCCGACGAGGCAGGCGCGTTCGTACTGAGGAGAATGCCGTGACGGAAATCCGCAGCACCATAGACATTATGATGGAGCGAACCCGCGGCATGTCACTCTCGGAAGAAGAGAAGGCGTCTCTGCGCAAAGAAGAATTGGGCAAGAGAGCCAAGGGTTTCAGAATCAAGCTCCTGGACGCGGCGTCGGAAGCAAACGATATCCTTGGTTCGCTTGCGAACGAGTCGCAAGCGGATAGAAAACTCCTTTTCTCCTTTCTGTGGAACGAGATGGCTGACGGCATTCCAGCCGACCACCATGCTCAAAAGCATCTGGATATCATGGAGAAGCTACCCCAGGCAGCCGCAAAAGGCGAACTGCTCAAGCGATTCAGAGAGCTTGCCAAGCGCTTTTCCAAAGATCAGAAAAAAGACAAGCACAAGATCCTAGCGCACGAGAAGAAAAAGCTCGCTGCTTTGGGCATCTCCGGCACTGCCGTGGTCCCCAAGATGCCCCTGGAGACCGAAGAAGACGCGGAGCATCTGACCCAGCTTGAAGATCTGAAAAAGAAACTGCGGGAGGAGGCGCCGAACTAGAGTGCCACGCGTTGAAACCAACCCGATCTCACCCTCCCCTGTCCCCTCCCATCAAGGGAGGGGTTAGGGCTTTGGTAGGCGCCGGCGTCCCTGCCGGTGCATTCCCCTCCCCCAGTGGGAGGCCGGTCAATTGAGCATGCGGCCGCAAGGCTGTGTTCGTCTCAGCACCGCTCCCCCGCGGTCCCCATTCGCGTTCGGAGGACTTTTCATGCGAAAACAGCACATCTTCCACCTTTCTGTGATCGTCTTGGTTTTCCTGTTCACCTGTCCATCCCACGCGGAATGGTTGCCTTCCTTCATTGACAGCTCGTCCGTTACCGGCGCTGACGGCAAGGTCCTCCCTTTGAGTCAATTAAAGAGCCGATTTCGAGTTTTGATCAATTCGTTTCCCTATCTGCTCGACCGATATTTGCTTACCGGGGACACCCAGGTGGCTTACCGCATCAGAGAGCTTGGAGATGCAATGGAACTCCACGTGACCACGATGGGCAAGATGGTGGGAACTGACAAGGAAAAAGAGCTCTTTGCCAAGCTGCTGGTCGGATCGAGAAAGTTCAAGGAGAATGTGGCCAAAAATCTGGCTTCTGTGGAAGAGTTGCGAATTATCCGTGACGTTTTCGATCGGCGATCGGCAAGCCTCATAGACTGGGTCAAGTCCCAGGAGGAAGAGCTTCTGCTCGGCGGACCGACGGCCGAAGCCTACGCCGCGGCCGCGATGCTCAACGAAGTTCGCATTGACGTTCTCCAGGCCGTCTTCTTCAATCGCGTCGCGGCATGTGGCGCGCTCGCTGAAGAGCAACGCACAAAATCCCGCGCCAAATGGGAGGCTGCTTTGGAGCAGGCAAAGCTCTTTTCAGAAAAGGCATCCACCGAGCGCGACCGAAAAACAGCCTCAGCGCTGACCGGTGGGCTCAATGCTATTAAAGGGCTTGCCGGAGACCTGCTGATCCGCTCGGACGAAGTAAGTCAAGCCTGGGAGAAGACACTTGCGCTCGTGGAGTCCCTCGATGGGATGGCCAAGCCACCTGAAAAACAGGAAAAGCCGCAGCAGCAGCGCGCCAAACCCGAGAGTCCCAAGAAAGAGGGGCGCCCCCGATGACAGCCGCTCCGCAGATCTGTCATGAACCTCTCCCCGCTTCTTAAATTCAACCTTCGGTATTATCGACGGCATGTACTCCTGTCGGTGCTTTGCCTGCTCGGGATCGCTCTCGGAGTGGGCATTGTGGTCTCAGTGGAGCTGATAAACGACTCCGCGCTTTCTTCGTTCGCCGCGTCGGTGGATTTCCTGGCCGGAAAAGCCTCTCATAGCATTGTTTCGTCGTACGGCCACATAGACGAGCAGGTCTTCATCGACGTGTGGAAGCACCCGCTTGTGAAGGCCGCGTCACCCATGATCGAAGTGATGGCCACCACACTGGAAACCGGAAACGAACCGATTCGGTTTCTCGGATTGGATCCGTTCCTGGACGCCCCATTTCGTGAACTAACACCAGGAGGCCGAGACCGGGCTGCTCTCACTGCGTTTCTCCGGAGCCAGCCTGCTTCGGCTTACTTATCGGGAGATCTTCTGTCCAGTCATGGGCTTAAGCCCGGGAACACCATTACCGTGCTCACCGCTGGTGTTGAGAAAAAGGTGCGCATTCTAGGGGCACTGCCCGGGTCGGATCAGTTCGGCATGGGCGAATCCCTTGCCGTGATGGATATCGGCGTCGCTCAAGAGGTCTTTGACCGCCGCGGACAGCTCGACCGTATAGACGTGGTGGTGCCGGAAGGGAGCGAACGACTGGCGAGCGAGCTCCCGTCAGGCCTCCAGCTCACGGATCGTGCCGATCGCAAAGCCACGTTACAGTCCATGCTGTATTCTTTTCAACTCAATCTTGCGGCCATGAGCTTGCTCGCTTTGTTTGTGGGAATATTCCTTATTTACAACTTTTCCATGTTTTCGGTCCTCAACCGTCGAGAAGACATGTCTCTTCTGTTGACGCTGGGCTCGGCCAGAGGCGATCTCGTGAAGGCGTTCATCCTGGAAAGCCTGCTCCTCGGCACGGTGGGGAGTCTGATCGGAGTCGCACTGGGTTACGTGATTGCCTGGGCGAGCATGGAAAAGGTGTCATCGACCATATCCGAGCTTTACTTTTATGTAAGGGCCGAAAAGGTGCGCCTGACGTGGCTGGTGATCCTGAGCGGCTTCGGTGTGGGCTTTTTCGCTACGTTTGTGGGCGCGGCGCTGCCTTCCTTCGAGGTGGCGGTCACACCCCCTATTCTGGGAATGAAAAGGCGTACTATCGAAGACAAGGCTCATGCGCTCAAAGCGCTCCTTTTTGTGCTTGGGCTTATCTTCTTCGGTGGAGCGTTCGTCACTTGGTGGGCAGCTCGGTTTTCCATGTTTTGGGGATGGATCTCCGCATTCTGCATGACTCTGGCTTTCGCTATGTTCACTCCGCCGCTTATATCGCCGCTCACGCACTATGCAGGTCTTTGGTTCAAGAAAGTCTTCCGATCCCTCGAAGCATTCATGGCTGCCCGAACCATCCGAGCTTCTTTGAGCCGCACCAGCATCGCGGTAGCCGCGCTCGCGGTTGCGCTCGCCGTAACAATCGGTGTGGACAGCATGATCCACAGCTTCCGTGAATCGGTGAAACACTGGCTGGCAGGCGCTCTCCAAGGAGATCTGTACGTTTCGCCCGCGACCACCAAGTGGGCCCATCCACTCCCCGAATCGCTCATCGAGCAGTTGCAAAAGGATCCGGACGTAGCAGCCCTGGAGCGATATTCCACGTACGGCATCACCCTAAACGGCCGACCCGCGAGGCTCAGGGTGATCGATGCTCCCGTGCTCAAGGACTATTCGCAATTTACCTTTCTCAAGGGAAAAGAAGCCGCGTGGGAAAAGATGATTCAGGGTGGAGTGTTCATATCGGAATCGCTGGGCTACCACCAGGGCTTGAATGTTGGAGACTCCGTGGCGCTTCAGACTCCGCAGGGACTTCGGTCATTTCCGGTGGTAGCGGTTACTAGGGACTACTCATCCGATCAGGGAACTGTTCAGATGGATCGAACCGTGTATGAGAGCATCTGGCACGATAACAAGGTGCAGTCCGTGGCGTTGTTCCTCAAGCCCGGGGCGTCCATAGAGAAGGCCCGTCGGTCAATTGTCGAACGTTTTCCGGGCCTGGATAAGACAGTCGTGTCAAACGTCAAGATGCGGGAAGACATTATGGTCATATTTGATAAGACCTTTGCACCCACGGCTACGTTGAAAGGTGTGTCACTCCTGGTTGCGTTGTTAGGGGTGGCGACCGCGCTCATGGCAATCCTGATCGAGCGGTCCAACGAGATGACCGTGCTGGGATATCTGGGAATGACCCCGCGCGAGCTGGGCTGGATCAACGTATACCAGGCGCTCATTATGGGTGCGCTCGCATTCCTGATCGCGGTAGCATGTGGCATGTTTCTCATTTACATTATTGTACACGCGATCAACTACCGCTCTTTTGGCTGGTCCGTGGACATCTATTTCAATCATTGGATCTTTGCAAAGACTTTTTTGTTAACCATGATTGCGTGTCTGGCATCATCGATCTACCCGACGTATCGCCTGATAAACTCTCAGGTAGGGAGATTACTGAAAGAAGAATAATGTTAATACGCTTCCTCCGACGGTTGCCACCACGAGGCGGCCCGGTCCGGTCTACGTATGGGGAGGATTGGAGCGACTGTGTTTTGTGTCAAGCGAAAACTTCCCGGTACAGTTCTCTCTTCCTGACCATGGCATTGAGAATGATCAGGAGTTTTCGCATACATGCCGTGATGGCAACCTTTGCCGGTTTTCCC
>JBFLZC010000040.1:0-25791 GCA_040756375.1 Thermodesulfobacteriota bacterium | reverse complement strand
GGCATGTATGCGAAAACTCCTGATCATTCTCAATGCCATGGTCAGGAAGAGAGAACTGTACCGGGAAGTTTTCGCTTGACACAAAACACAGTCGCTCCAAACCACCCCATACGTAACCCCGAACAAGCAGACCTCAACCGGACTGCCTTTACACGAACCGCTGGATGCACTGTCCGGACTATCCGCGTCGTTGGCTAATCAATTGGTCGAGTGTGAAGGAAAGCTCGGTGAGAGTGTATGGCTTGGCAACCACGCCGTCGAATCCGTATTTTCGGTAGTTTCCCATGACCGGGTCCATGGAATAGCCGCTTGAAACAATGACTACGGCCTGCGGGTCTATGTCTCTTATCTTCTGCACGGCTTCTTTACCCCCCATGCCTCCCGGAACCGTCAAGTCAAGAATGGTGGCGTCAAAGGGCCGATGGGACTCTCGGGCACTCCGAAAGAGAGATATAGCCTCTTCGCCGTCCCGGGCCGCTTCAACCGTGTATCCGAGCTCGGTGAGTGCAGTCCGTGCCAACTCACGGATAGATTCCTCGTCATCCATGATCAACACCCGGCCGCAACCCCTTATCGCCTCCTTCCGACGGCCTTTGTCAGCCAAGACGTCATGCTCCGTCGCGGGGAGGTAGATCTGGAAAGTGGTCCCCTGACCGACTTCCGACTCCACGGTGATCAGTCCTTCATGATTCTTGATGATTGAGAACGCTGTGGCCAGCCCCAGACCGCTTCCTTCTCTCTTGGTGGTGAAATAGGGATCGAATACGCGGGGGAGTATGTGCGCCGGGATACCAACGCCGTGGTCCTTGATAGTGAGCTTCACGTAATTGCCATACTTGAGCGGAATAGCCTGATCGGAGCTGATGACCACGTTTTCGGAGCGAACCATCACCACTCCGCCTTCCGGCATCGCTTGAGTTGCGTTGATAAGAAGGTTGTTGATGACCTGACTGAGTTGTCCCTCGTCCGCTTCAACGAGCGACAGATCCTCTTCACGGGAAAGCTCGCAGGAGACGTTGGAGCCTCGGAGGGCAAAAGCACACGAATCTTTGACTAAGTTACCGAGATTCATGATCTTCTTGATGGGCGCGCCGCCTCGAGAAAACGTAAGCAACTGCTGAGTTAAACTCTGGGCACGCGCACACGCCTTTTCCGCGTCCACGAGCCGCGAGCTCATCTTCTCGGGGTTGGAGGCGACCATCCGAGCAAGCGTGATGTTTCCCATAATGGCAGTCAGTATGTTGTTGAAGTCGTGCGCAATACCTCCAGCCAGAATGCCCAGCGATTCGAGTTTCTCAACTCTCCCCAACTCTTCTTCCAGCCGCCGCCTCGCGGTTATGTCCTGGAGGAAATTCAGCGTAGCCGACCGGCCCTCCCAGGTGATCAGCACCGCGTTGATTTCCATCCATTTCACGTATCCCCACTTATCAACAATGCGGAACGGGTAGACATGCGGCACCGGTTCTCCGCGCATCCTTTTTCGGTGGCGCTCGGCAACCATTTCTCGGTCGTCGGCATGGATGAACTCCAGGAAAGGCCTGGCTCCCATCTCCTCTCGGGTGTACCCCATGATTTCCATGCCTTTGTCATTGATGAACTTAATCTTCCCGTCCTGTGCGACCAGAATGGCCTCGTTCGCGTTTTGCACCACAAGACGGTACTTTTCTTCCGACTCGCGCAGTGCCTCTTCGGCCTTCTTGCGATCCGTTATGTCCTCCACTACCGCCTGGCAGCCGGCCACTTCTCCTGTCGGCGTCCTCATGGGTGTGACCAGCGTGTGAAGGTAGCACGACTTACCCCATTTGCTCGTGTAGGGTGTCTCCAGGGTTAGGGTTGCGCCCTCTTCCATACTGCGTCTGAATATCTCAGAAATTCCCGCTTCGACCAGGAGAGGAAAGGTCAACATGTTGATCTCTTTTGTGCTTTCCTCGGATGGCGACCCAAGCACTTCCAGCAATTTCGGATTCACATCAATAATGCGGCCTTCGCGATCGACAGTCATGATCCCCACAGGAGCGTTTGCGAGCAGCGACCGGTACTTCTCTTCACTGCTGCGGATCGCTTGTTCCGCCCTCTTGCGGAAATCAACCTCCTGCTCGAGTTCGTCCCGGCGTCTCTGCGTAAAGAGAAGCTTGCGCTTTTCCGAGGTTACATCATCCAGCAACACAATGAGGAACTTCGCCGCACCCAAAGCGAAGCCCTGAATATGCATTCGCGCCCAGATCGCACGTCTCCCCGCTGCCATCACGGCTTTGATCACGCGAGGTCTCGCACTGACGAAAACATCCTTCATCAACGCCTCCACCTCTCTGCCGGCGGAGGCATTCGGAATAAGATCGGAAAAAGGCCGGCCTTTAATTGATTCGTACGATTTCCCGATCCCTTTCCCGGCTTCATTCAAGAAGACGACGTGGAGAGCCTCGTCAACGAGCAATATAGGGACAGGAATAGCCCGAAACAATTTGCCAAGCTCATCGGCATAGACTTCACTGGTATCAGCGCCGGCGAGGCTGCATATGAGCTTGTCGGTTGTATCCTCTACCTGGACGGTATCCAGGCCGGGCTCGACTTCCTGAGCCGCGTCCTTCTCTTGGAGGGCGTCCGATTTGGGTTTATCCTGTTGAGCCATCTGTTTTCTCGTGCGGTCTCGCTGTTTGCCGGGTGGCACTCATATCCGATCCAACATGGAGCTGAGCTCGCTCAGTTGCCGCGTGAGACAAGACGCGCACCCCGTGGGCCCCCCGGAACGATCGAGCGTGTCTCATCTGATTTTATAATAACATATTGTACGCAACAGTCACTGCGCTCCTCGACTCTTGAGGAGTTCCACTACCTTTTCTTGTCCCTTCCGGGAAGCAGCATCGAGCGCGGTCACCCCTTGCTTGGACTTAGTATTGACGGTCGCGCCGTGATCCAAGAGGAATCCGGTGACTTCCAGGTGACCGCCCGCGGCCGCGACCATAAGCGGCGTGATGCCCTGTTTTTCAGCCGCATCCACCGCTGCTCCCTGGCGCACAAGCAGCTCAACCGTTTCCAGACGGCCTTGAGACGCTGCTTTCAGGAGAGCTGTCTCACCACTGGCATCCTCCGCGTTTACCGTGGCCGCTGCCTTCAGCAGCGCCCGAGCGGTCTCTGTGTGGCCGTTGAAAGCGGCTATCATCAGCGGCCGAACACCCTTTTTCTCAGGCGCATTGGCATCGGCTCCCGCGTCCAACAGCATCCACACTACGCTGTGATGGCCTCGAGCCGCGGCTTTCAGGAGGGCTGTCTCACCGCCTCCATCGCCCGCGTTCACCCCGGCTTTGCGATCCAGCAGGAGTTTCACGGCTCCTTCCCGTCCGTGGAAAGCAGCCACCATGAGAGGAGTTATCCCGGCCTTTTGCGCCTTGGCAAGATCCGCCCCCCGTTCAGCCAACGTGCGGATGATCTCCTCTTGCCCGGTGGCTGCCGCCTTCAGCGCTGCGCTTTCCCCGTCCGCATCGACCGCGTTCACGTTGGCGCCTTTATCGAGGAGGAGCCTAACTGCGGGAGCGTGACCGTTGAAAGCGGCTATCATTAGCGCGGTGATACCCCGCTTCTCCCCCGTATTCACATCAGCCCCATGCTCGGTTAGGAGCGCGACCAGATCGGCACGCCCCGCGGCCGCAGCTTTGAGCAGCGCCGTCTCCCCGTCGTTGTCAGCTGACCGCACATCGGCCCCCTTCGCAAGCAGGAGCTTCACCGCCTCGGAGTGGCCGTAGAAAGCTGCCACCATAAGCGGCGTGAGGCCGCCTTTATCCGAGTCATTGACTTGAGTCCCTGAGGAAATCATGGCTTGCAGCTTTGCCGTGTCGCCATTCACCGCGGCTTCCATCAATTCTGTTGAAACGACTGCACGCGCAGGCGCCCCGACGGCAAGCATGATGCCCAGTATTATCGTGGAAATTACCCGAGCCCTTTCCATGGGTGCCCATCCTTTCTTAGAGCGCTCCCTCGGCGGGAGAGATGTGAAATTAATCAATTGCTTCGTCGCGTAAATACGCCAATATCATGCGCCCGTCACAGGAATGGCACGGCTTGACCCACATGGGTGCCACTGCTGGCTTGTCCAGCAGTGTATGCGGAAAGAGCACTGCTGGACAAGCCAGCAGTGGCACCCGAATACATCACCGAACTTGCGAAACTGAATACTAAGACCACAGCCGATCCTCTCCTTCCTCCATGCATCACTTCGTTCTGAGCAAAAAGATAAGCATACTCTCACGTGCATCAAAGGCTTAAATCCCACATTCTCGCCAAAGGCAGGTACAATCGCAGGCCATCAAGGCGACCATGACATCAGTTTAGCTTTAAATTATCATATGTTATGTAGATAATCTAATGTTAAACAGTGGATATCTTGACAACTCATGATAATTATGGCATATTATTCTTTAGCAAGACAGAACAATCATACCCAATTGTGCCCGGTTCGTCCGGGCCTATTTTTTTGGCGTGGCCGCAAGCGGAATACTTCACCTCGTTCCCTTTTCGCCACCGCCGCTTCACTCCTTCGCCTGGTGTATTTAGTAATAAACTGCTAAGGAATCACTTGTTGTAGCCCGTTTGGCCGAACGTAGAGCGTAAGATATGATGAACCCGCGTTCCACGAGGGAACCGGATAGATGCCGAAAGGCCGCGAATCCCGCGTCTCGCGGGACGGTTCACCCCGCGTAGGACGCGGGACTCACCACATCCTACCGAAGATGACGCGATCGAAGGTGCTGCTAAGGTTAGCACAGACCTGGCGAAAACCTGTTACAGTCCTGTCACGGAAAGCCACTCATGACCGGAACACTTGCGCCACTTGACAATGAACAGATTGTCAACATTGCGCTCAAAGCTGCCCATATCGTGGACTTGGCGGACCATGTGCCCGGTCGGGTCACGCTCAAGATCTCTCTGTGGGATCTCCCCAAGCTCGCTTTCTTGTTCGACGGCGTCGATCTGCAAGGCGCGCCCAAGCGCATGCCTGGGCTCAAGGACTTCTCGGTGAATGTCTTTCAGGGAACAGCCACTGTTGACTACGATCCGTCCGTTTTGCCGCCCGAGTTGTGGGAGCAGTTCGGCAGGATAAGAAAAGACCCGCAGTATGAACCGGTATTCGCGGATCGATTGAAATCCGTGCTCGCGGAATTAAGCGAAGAAGAGCAATAGAGGCCATGGCCTTCGCACGCTTGTTGCTCTTGCCGCTTCTTCCCAAGCTTCCTGTAACTCGCACGCCTTCCTGCACCTTGTAGCAACTCCTTGGAAAATCAAATGAGTCGCCTGGAAGAGCCATGCTATAGTAGTTTCATGGCAACGGGCGAGAAGTTTGACCATTTCCTGATAAGAGATAGCTCCATCCTTGTCCGCGTCCTGAGGAAGGCTCGGCAAGCAGGTGACGTGCGCGAGGCAGAGCTGTACGACGTGAGAACCGGCGTGCAGGTCAGAGAGATTTATCCAAGCCTTGACGTGCAAGAATTGCTGCGAGCCCATCCGATCTCGGCTGCATCCGCTCAGGTGATCATGAAATCCGGAGCGCCTGCCGGCGCGGACCCTGCGGTGGACCTGTCCAAAGTGATAAACATTCTCGAGATCAAGCAGCGAAGACTCGATTCCGTGGTCGCAGATTCAGTTTTGGACCAGCTTCGAGTCATAATCGGCCTCCTGCAGGAGTACGTCGAAGCTGCGGAATCGGCCCAGCCGGAAGAGAAGTTGTGGCTCTCACAGCAGCTCCTAAGCGTCCTGCAAAAATTCTCGGGACGAGAACTGGCTGAACTGAGGGAAATCGTCGATTGGTTCAACAGTCGCCCGAAGAAGCCCTGAAGCGGGTTGATTTGTGCTGCGCGGAATCGACTCACTTTGCGGTTTTTTTGCGCTTGCTTTTCCCCCAGGCCGATAGTAGAGCTTGGCGCAGATCGGTCCGCCGGTCGGAGAGAGATCATTGATGAGCGGGTGTTGAGTCGGCTTCTGAACAGCAATCGGAGTGGGAGCCTGCCGGGTCGGGCAGCAGTGCATCTTCTACTATATGAACGTTAATCCATACCACATGTCTGCCACACAGGGGTGAAAGGCCAGATGCATGCTCGCCTCCGTGTCGTTCTGAGCGTCGTGGGGTTCCTCTGGGTTTGGTGGGGAGTGGGGGAACCGGTCTTAGCCGCGGAATCCTTCCAGTTGAGCCCGTACACTCGATTCGTGCTTGGCATGGAATTCAACTACTTGTGGCCAACGGGCGATTTTCTGGTCCCGGCCGGGGGAAGGCCGGGGTCGGGATCGCGCGTGGGGCTAGACGAGCTGGGGGTTGGCGCCACGGAAGGCACTTCCTTCTTCCTGTACGCCCGCATCGTGGAGAGACATTTCCTCGATGCAGAGTATCTCGCCTATTCCCTCACCGGCGTGAAAAATCTCAACAGGACCTTTCGATTTCAGAACAAAACGTATGTCGCGGGCGAGACTGTGGAAACGCGACTCGATATGGACTGGGCTCGTCTCACGTACGGCTACCATTTGGTCGACCTGGAGGGATGGGCTATTGTGCCCAGGCTGGGCGCTTACTACGTGCGTAATGCTATCACGGTAAATGGGACGACCAAGGAAGAAGGGATTTACTCGAACATGCGCGAGCTTGATGGGATCTTCCCGGTCCTTGGGCTGGAATTCAAATACTTCTTTCCGCTCGGGGCCGAGGTGAGCCTTCAACTCGAAGGCATGCATATGATTACGAGAGGATACCTCGCAGCGGGCCGCTTCACCGCGCTCTGGGAAGTGATCCCCGACCTCGTGCTGACCGTGAGTGGGTCAAATCGAACTGCACAATACCAAGAGGATAACCAGCGCTTGAACAATGAGTGGTTCCAAAGTACGTTCGCACTCACCGCAGGCGTAGGCTTCACTTTCTAGCGCCAACTCGCTTTCAAGAAAGTAAGACGGGGGGAACCTTTTTTCAAAAAGGTTCTCCCCGTCTTACTTTCTTGAAAGCGCGTTGGTGCGAGAATCGTGGGAGACGGCTGTTTCGGTCAGCGCGATGTTTGGAGGGTTGCGGGCCTGGTGGCCGCATGGCGCTTCTCCTGGAGCACATGTTGCCGGTACAGGGCCTGCATTTTCCGTATAAGATCCGGGTTATTATCCAGGACTTCCGGAAAGCAGATCGCGTCGTACGTTATATCCAGGGAGGTGTACCGTCCCTCTTCCAGGTCCATGATTCTCTCTTGGCTGCTATAGTTCGGGTCGTAGATCTTCAGCAAGTTTTGTCCTGGAATCCAGTCGTACGCGAGCACCGCGTGGAGCACAACACGCTTTTGATTACGAGTCATCAACAGCACTAACCTGGGTTCTCCAATGAGAAGACCGGTCACGAACCGCCGGAACGATTCCCCCGGATCCGACGAGTTCTGGTTGCAGTATTCAGCCTGAGCCCGAATCAAGTACTTGCTGTAATAGCCCTGCAATTCCCTGGCAATGGCTAATTGTGCGCCCTTGTTGAGCGCGGTTCGTAGCCCGGGACGATCCTGATTCGTCAGATAGTACCAGCGGGAAAACGCGGTGATCGCGAAACAGTAGCCCGGCTCGTTTGAGATCGAAAACCCATCCTTCCGGATGTCGAAACAGGGTTGAGCTTGCGCCGGCAAGGCCGACAGCAGGCAAACCACAACCAACAGGGTCACAGAGACAAAAACAGACCCCTGCGCACGCAAGAAATGCATGATCAATACACTCCAATGTTCACATGAAACGATGGCTAATTATACCAAAGAATGGGCAGAGATTGCAACATGTTCTAGGGGAGTGCTTGAGTGATAGTCAAAGAATAGGATTACTGAGGACCAGGAAGAGACCGGTATGCAAGAGGGTGGGCCTGGCCTACTTCTTCCGAAGGATCAGGCATCCCAGCGGAGGCAGCACAAGCTTCAGCGACTGCTTGTGAGCGTGGTGGGGAATCGTCTGGGTGCGAATCAAGCTACCATTGCCCACATCGCTCCCTCCGTAATAGCGGGAGTCGGAATTCACGACCTCCAGATATTCACCCGGTTCGGGAACCCCGACTCGATAGTTGCTGCGAACTACCGGGGTGAAATTGAAGACGCAGACGAGAAAACCATCAGGTCCCCAACGCAGGAAGGAAATTGCGCTGCTCAAATGATCGTTGCAGTCGATCCACGAGAAGCCTTTGGGCTTGTGGTCCCACTTCCATAGAGCATTGTCGGAAAGGTACAGTTTGCCTAGATCCATCACGAATTTGGAGATCTGGTCGTGGACCGGGTATTGGAGTAGATCTCGTTCCAGGGACGATTCGTGATCCCATTCGTTCCAGGTACCCAGCTCGGAACCGGCGATCAGGAGCTTTTTTCCAGGGTGCGTGTACATGTAAGCCAAGAGGAGCCGGAGGTTCGCGAACTTCTGCCAATCATCCCCCGGCATCTTCCTCAAGAGTGAGCCTTTTCCGTAAACCACCTCATCGTGAGAGAGAGGAAGAATAAAGTTCTCGCTGTATGCGTACATCATGGAGAAAGTCAGATCATTGTGGTGAAAGCTCCGGTGTACGGGCTCCTTGGAGAAGTACTGGAGCGTATCGTGCATCCAGCCCATGTCCCACTTGAAACCGAACCCGAGCCCACCCAAATAGGTCGGCGTGGTCACGCCGGTCCACGCGGTCGATTCCTCTGCCACGGTAAAGCATCCGGGGTAGTGCCGGTAGACCACTTCGTTAAATTCCTTCAAAAATGCTATGGCTTCGAGGTTCTCGTTTCCGCCGTAGCGATTCGGGACCCATTCCCCTTCATCTTTGCTGTAATCCAAATAGAGCATTGACGCGACCGCATCCACGCGTAAACCATCCACGTGGTACTTGTCGAGCCAGAAAAGTGCATTGCTGACAAGGAAGTTCTTCACTTCTTTGCGGCCGTAGTTGAAAATCAGGGTTCCCCAGTCCCTGTGCTCAGCTTGCCGTGGATCGGCGTGCTCGTAGAGCGCAGTGCCGTCGAAGAGCCGGAGGCTGAAGTCATCCTTGGGGAAATGAGCCGGTACCCAATCCAGGATTACTCCAATGCCGTTTTGATGCAGGGTGTCCACGAGATGCATGAAATCATGCGGCGTTCCAAAGCGGCTGGTGGGAGCAAAATACCCGGTCACCTGGTAACCCCAGGACGCGTCAAACGGGTGCTCCATTACCGGCATGAACTCAACGTGGGTGAAACCATATGTTTTCACGTGTTCCACAAGCGCAGGCGCGATCTCACGGTACGTGGCCCAACGATTACCCTCTTTTGGGAAACGAAGCCATGAACCCAGGTGAACTTCGTAGATGCTCATGGGATTGCTGTACACGTCGCGATGCTCTCGCTCCTGGAGCCATTCCCGGTCGGACCACGGGTACGTGTCCAGGTCCCACACGCGCGACGCGGTCGCAGGTCTCGGCTCCATGGCGAATGCGAAAGGATCGGTCTTGATGCGAAGCTCACCCTTCCTGGTCTTGATCTCATACTTATAGAGCTGCCCCGGTTCGAGCTCAGGAACGAAGAGCTCCCATATTCCTGAATTCCCCATGCTCCTCATGGGATACAGTCGGCCGTCCCAGTTGTTGAACTCACCGACCAGGCTCACGCGTTTCGCTGCCGGAGCCCATACCGCGAAAGCGACACCCCTAACTCCATCAATCTGTTGTGGATGCGCCCCGAGTTTCTCGTAGAGCTGATAATGTCTTCCTTCGCCCACAAAGTGCAGATCCAGATCTCCCAGCGTCGGCAAGAATCGGTACGGGCCCTCGGTGACCCATCGTTCCTGGTTCCTGAATTCAAAGGAAATCCGGTACGCGAGCGGCGCATTGGCCGCCGGCACAAAGCAACAGAAAAGCCCCCGCGGTCCCGGCATTTCCATGGGTATGCGTTGGTCGCCCAGGAGGCATTCGGCCTTGAGCGCGTCAGGATGGAATGCGCGAATAATGACGCCTTGCTCCCCATTCACCGTCGCAGGATGGGCCCCCAGGACGCTGTGGGGGTCTGAGTGCTCGATTCGAACGATGCGCCTGATGTCTTCAGGGCTGATCCCTGAAAAAAGCTTGTGTGCAGACATGTAGTCCTTCCCCCAGGCCCGCGACTCATCCATTACCGGAAGCGGAGTGCGAGATGAAAGACCGCCGGTTTGGATGCCTTCAAGCTTGAAGCCTGTTCAATTCGGGCACATTCTCCGGCCGCACATACAGAATTCGGTGGCAATTGGGACATTCCAGGCATTCTTCCTGCTTGAGCACCTGGATCGTCATCTGGGGCGGCACTGCCATATTGCATCCGGAGCACGATCCGTTAGCCATCTCTGCAACTGCATTTCCTCGGGCTCTTTTGATCGTGGAGTACCTTTTCATCACGTGGTCGTCGATATCATGGACCAACGAGTCCCTCTCCCGCTTGAGAGAACTCAGCGCCTCTTCAGCGGCCTTAGACGTTCGATCCGCTTCAGCCTTCTTCTCATTGAGGCTCTCTTCGCTCGCGGCGTACTCGCCTTCCTTCCTTTCCAGGACCTTCTTCACATTTTCGATTTCGGTCATAGCTCCCAAAATCACTTCTTCCAGGTCGCCGACAAGCTTTTTGCCAAGTTTAATCTCTCTCGAGAGCGCGTTGTACTCCTTCTGGTTCTTGATCGCCAGCAGGCGCCGTTCCGATCTTTTTATCTTCTCCTGCTCTACCGCCATATCCTGTTCCTTGAGCCGGAGGTCCTTTTCCGTAACTGTGAGCTTGTCACGCGCTTCAGCTATCTCCCGACGAAGGACCACCAGGCTCCTCGCGATTTCCTGCACTTCCATCGGCAGGCGCGCAAGATTGCCTTCATGGCGATCGATATGGAGATCTATCTCCTGAAGCCTTGCAAGTAGCTGCAACTGTTCTTTCAAGGTCGCTTCCTCCTCTGAGGTTTACAGTATCACCTGATACGGTTCGGCCTCCGCCGTGCACGGCACGCAGGAGACTTGCAGATCGAGCAGCAAGAACTCCTCCTGGAATCTCCTGTGCAGAAGGCCGACCGCAGCTTTTTCGAGTCCAAAGTGCCCCGCGTCAATCACGGGCATTTCCATTTCCAATGCCTCTCGGGCCGCGTGGTAACGCACATCTCCTGTCACCATCACATCTGCTCCGAACCGGAGAGCCTCGGGCAAATAGGACATTCCGCTGCCTGAGGCCAAGAAGACCTTGCGGACCTGGGCATCGTCTCGAGCGATCACTCGCACGTTTGGAGTCTGAAACACGTCCGCCACGCGACGAGCGAGATTCCGTAAGCCCGTGCTTTGAGCGAGTTCACCCATCCGAGCGCACCGGGCCGGTTCCGGCATACTTATTCCGGTCAGGCCAAGGTCGGTGGCGAGATGATCGTTCAGACCGCCGTTCGCCGCGTCCAGGTTCGTGTGAAGGCTCAGAACCGCAACCCCGAGCCTGGCTGAGTCCAGTGCGGTCCTTCCGGTCAAAGTCTCGGAGGTGATTGAACGAAGAGGTTCCGGAAACAAAGGATGGTGCGTAATCAAGAGGCCGCATGAGTTCTCCGCGGCAAACCGGATCGTCTGTGGTGTTGGATCGAGGCTAAAGGCCACCGCGTTTATTGTGCCCTGGGGATCGCCTATTTGAAGCCCGCTGTTATCCCAGCTCTCCGCTTGATCGAACGGGAAGAGCCGATCAGCAATTTCCACGATGCGGGCTAGCGCTATTCCGCTCACAAAGCCTCTCCGGATATTGGTTGATTACGAGGACACGAAGGGGACCCAGAGGCAGCTTCCAAGATGAGAAGTTCGGCCGGTCGGAAATCGAATCGTGAGTGTTCGTCCTTCATGCCGCTTCTCGCTATCCCAAGACCCTATGCCAAATCCGGGACCCAAAAAGATCACGGGGAGCCCAAGTGGAGCTCCCCGCGATGAGAGTCAGATCGGTGCCGCATGTGTTCGGGGGGGTCATGGTGGGGGTCTCCTCTGTTCATGGTGGGCCCACCTGGATTCGAACCAGGGACCAACCGGTTATGAGCCGGGAGCTCTACCAGCTGAGCTATGGGCCCGGGACTTCGCTGTAATCTTTTATTCTATATGTGAGACAGCCCAGCGTCAAGGCCGATCACGCGCGGCGCGTAATGATTCGGTTACGCGCGGGAGTCAAGCGCATTCGACCTGTCATTGCGAGGACCCCGGACTCGATCCGGGGGACGAAGCAATCCCCTCTTTCAAAGGTTGGGAGATTGCTTCGCTGCGCTCGCGGCTTTTGGCTCGATTGATGCGGTTCACTTCGCTCACCACATCCTACGCGGGTTGTAGGGGTAGGCTTGAAACCTGCCCCTACGATGTATCGTGCTACGATTTTGGCACGTTAGACAATTCTGAGATAGCCTCAAATGCAGGTCTTGATGGATTAAGAGAAAGAAGGTTTGTTTCCTGGCAGGCCTAGCGGCCCCAGGATCTCATGTACATCTGCTGTTGGTTCCGCCACTGATTTTCATAGTAATTCTGCTGTCTCGAATAATCCGCGTATTGGGCGTAATCTTCTCGACCCTGGACTTCTCGCACCTCAGCCACGAGCATAACCGCTCTGCCGACCAATCTCTGTCTCTTCTTTTCCAACCGTCGAAATTCCCGATCCCTGGCGCTATCCCCCTTGCTACACCTCTCCACTTGATCGAAGAGGTCTTTTTCCTGGTTGAGAAGGGTGAGGCATTCTTTCCTCCTCTCCGCGAGAAGCTCTTCCTTGGCTTGGATCGCCTCAGAGATCTGTCTGGCTATGGTCTTATTCTCATTCCTATCGACGAGCGGCTTGCGGATGATCTGCTCCAGGGGAGTTTGCTGGAGAATTTGGTATTCCTGGAGCTTTTTTTCCACGCCGTCCATGATCGTATCCCATTTCTGGAGAGCAGTGGAACACGAAACCGGACCCTCAGCGCCACTCGGGGACCCTACCGCCATCAGGAACAAGGTGCAGACTACCATTACGCCGAACCAGAACCCACCCTCGATCCTAAACACCCTTCATCTCTCCTTTCGCCTAACACAAAGGACTTAATGTCCTTACACCCTCTCCAGTAGGCCCATATCTTAAATCAATTTAGTACAAATTTCCACCCAATTATCAGGATTCCATAGTATTCTGGGAACGTGCAATACGGTCATAAGACTTGGGGGCCCGAACACTGCTCTCGCAATCTTCTCTGCACGTGCGAAGAGCCTTCTTCCCTCCTCAGTTGCCCTGCACCGCCTGCTTCGATGCCACCTCCTGCATGATAGCCGAGATTTTTTCCGAGATCACGTAGCTTATGCCGCCTCGCTCAAAAGATTCCTGAATGAGCTGAATGAACTCGTCGAATGCGCCCGGCTTCTCGATGATGACAGCCGCGCTTCTCGATTCCTCGTCTGTGTATTCGCCTGACTCGTTCCGTGCCACTTCCTCCATCGTCTGCCGGAACTCGCGTTTTCCTCCCCAGAAGACCACCACATTTTCCATGTACTCATTCACCTCTTTAACGTGGTTGACGAGCTGCTCCCTGGTCATCTGCTCTAAATCCATGATCCTCTTATCCTCCATTACTTTCGCCGAGGTCTCACCGCCGAGACCTCAGGCCCGCCCATTCAAACACAATTGCACTCGGTAGAAGAAGGCGCCTCACGCAAGGTCTTGTGGAGCTCGAACCGGAGTTCCTCATTCCCCAGCCGCGGTTAGCGGCAAAAGACCAATCCCCGGGTTATTCAAGTAGATTCATGACATCACAGCTTTGGAGCGATCACGCCCTCGGTCCAGTGGAACCGCCAACGAACGCGTTCCGTCTCATCATCAATTCACAGGCTCACAGGCAATCTCTTTATCTCACGCAATTCCTGAGCCCTGAGAGCGCGCAGATTGTTTTGCTCCCAACGGAAGAACCGTCTCGCTAGGCATTCCACCGTTGACAGCACCTGCTGAATCTCCGCCACGAGTTCAGAATTCCTTTCCTGTTCTGCGCGGCCTATCTCCCATTCAAGGTGCCTTATCAACTTCCGAGCCTGTTCAGGAGTCTCCACAAAAGCGATAGGATCGTACTTACTGCCCGGTCGCTCCTTGGGATTCCAGCGAGTCATAATGTCGTTTATCTGTTCTCGAAGCATGTTCCAACACGTTCCCGTACTCAGCGCGGGAATTGTCCTTATTTTGCTCGATGACCGAAGGTGTTGCGTTCCCCCGTCCGGCCTATGCGGCCATTCAAAGCGGGCCACGACTGAAAGCCGATCCGCCTGACTTCCTATTGACATAGTACAACACGCAACACGAAATTTCAACGACGGGATGCCGCATTGCGCGTAACAGAGCCTATATTCTGCGATTACCGATTGAAAATCCAGGAGATAACAGTGAATGGGAACCTGCGCTCGCACGTTGTTGACGTGGAGCGAGGTTACGAGCAAAATGACTGACTCAGCAAGCCGAACCGGATTGAATGCATAATGTCCGGGGACCCGAATTAGCGGCACTTGCCGCGGAGAAGCAAAGAGCCATGAACATTCCGGACGAAAAGGGCTGCATGGCCCTCCTTGAAAAATTCAGCACCCCGGAACACATCGTCCTGCATTCCCAGAAAGTCTGGCATGTGGCTCGCGTAGTAGCGGAGGGCCTCCTACGCAATGATCATTCCCTGCAGATGGAGCTCCTGCGCGCGTCCTGCCTGCTCCACGATATCGCCAAATATCCTTGTATCGTAGAGCGCAGAGGATTTCATGATGTGGTGGGCGGAGAGATGCTTGTGGAGGAGGGCTTGCCTGAGGTGGCGCGGATCGTCGACCAGCATGTGATCCTCAGAGACGAGGGTGGAGACGTTGTCCGGGAAGAACATGTCCTGTTCTATGCGGACAAGCGTGTGGTGCACGATAGGCTGGTGACTCTGGAGGAGAGGTTCGAATACCTGGCGAACACCTACGGAAAAACTCAATTTCTACTCGATCGCCTGAGTGAAATGCGAGATAAGACTTTCCTACTTGAGAAACGCATCTTCCGACTGCTCGATTTCAACCCCGAAGATCTTGCCGATCTTATTGAAACGCGGGAAGTGTTTTGAAAACTCCCGCTCCGCGTAAGTGAATACTTACCATTTTGGAGTATCCAGTCTTGACAACAAGATATTTTGGTGTAAGAGCCCTTTGACGCTGCGGGGAATTCCTTCGGGGAACGCTCCGCGCACAGCAAGCGGGAAAGAGCGATTGCGCTCCTGCGATCGCTTTGATATAATTACACGGTTTTCTATCCAGCGCAGGACTGGAGGAATTCGGCTTCTCGCTTGAAAGAGAGGGTTTCGGAGTCCGGTGATAGCGCTGGCGAGCGGTGCATTTTGTTGTGGTTGAGAACCGCTCGGATGAGTGTTGCGGCGCTCTTTGCCGCGGAGGGTTGAGGATGGATGTTGTGTCGGGTTGGAGGAGATTCGGCTGCCTCCTTATCGCATTCGTAGGTATTCTGGTATTCGCGCTTTCCACTTCAGGCTGGTCGGCTGAGCCCAATCGCTCGGTGACCAGACTTGCAAAGGTGGATTCCCGCACCTTCGACGGTCAGCTTCCGACCGACGATCAGCAGGAATTCGTTCTCCCTGATTGGCTGGACAAGCTCCTGACCAGCCTGCCCGGAGATGATGAAACTGAAGCTCTGGTTAACGAATTTGCCGCGGCGCTGCGTCCGGGGGATCGGCAGGGAGGAGAAGACCCCGAACAGAGTGCGGAACCCGCTAGCGACACGGAAACTAAAGCAGAGATCCCGAACAAGATCATCCAGGACGACCAAGCCCAACCTCAAACTAAGTCCGCAGGCTTGCCACGATCCGAGGAAACTGTCGATCCGGCTTTTCCCAAACCCGCAAGCATTACACCGCTCTATACCTCTCCAGTCCTGGAGGGCGAGGGGGTCTGGACCACAGACGATTTGCCGCAGGGCACGGACGGTCGGCCGCTGGTCTATAAAACTCTATATCGACCGAGCGTTGAATACCCCAACGCGGTTGTCTATTTGGCCGTGTTCAACATGAACCGGTTAAGAACCCGTTTCTTCATCGGCAATACAGAGCCCGGCATCTACAATATTAGCTATCCTTCGGACCGCGAAAGCCTGTCCAAGATAGTGGCTATCACCAACGCGATGTGGATGCAGCAGCATGCTCGGGGCGCTGGTGCTATCTTTCGGAGACAGGTAGTGTACCCCATGGTTTCCGGCATGGCCACGCTGGTGGTGTATGAGGACGATTCCGTGGACATCATCGAGTGGTCCGATTCGATCCCTATGAGACTGGTCAAGGATGCGCGGCAGTTACGCCACCTCATCGTCAAGGATGGTCTCGTGGTTGAACGAGTGCTCAAGAACGGCAAGATCGAGGACTCTGAAATCGGACTTGGCGGGTTCCTCATCGACAATTCAGGCCAAAGCACTATGGGCAAGAAGGCATGGTTCCTGGCGAACAGGACCGCGTTCGGTATACGCGACGACGGGAATCTCGTGTTCGCCATGGGGCACCACGTCAGTACCAAGGATTTGGCCAAGGCACTGATTCTTGCAGGGTGTAAGCGTGCGATCCACGGGGACGCGAATATCCATAACATCGTCTGCAATTTCTACTTCCGGGACGAGCGCGATAAGATCGTGAAGAGAGACAAGCTCTCGCCGGAACAATTGAAGTACACCCTGAGGCGATACGACGAAGGCTACGCCAAGGACTTCTTTGCTTTCTATGAGCGCTGAGCACTTCGTTCTCTGAATACCGGCATGTGCGTTAACGCGGTTCTTCCGTCATTCCGGCGGAAGCCGGAATCCAGGGTTCTGGACCCCGGCTTTCGCCGGGGTGACGTACCGGAATGAGCGACCGCATTTGTCTTATTGAGCGAGAAGCTCCTGCTTGAAGAACGATAAACAAGGGCCCCTGACATCTCGTGTGTCAGGGGCCCTTTCTGCTCAATGCGTGACCCGATCAGGGACCGTGGACCTATCCCTTGCGCATCAGATGAAACTCTTCACCAGGTTGTCCCACCCCTTCTCCTTGAATGCACCGTATACGTCGGAGATGGGCTCACCACCTGTGGCAGCCGCAGCTTTGGGATCGTCAGCGATCATGGAGAGGAGTCGCTCTGCTTCAGCCTCGATGAACTTGACGCTCTCCACGCCGAACGCCAGGTCTTTAAGGTCGGATTTGAGCTCCATCGGGTCAATAAGCACCACCCAGCCTGCGCTGTACGGATCCGCGTTCGCACACTCCGGATGATCCAAGAGCTTCTGGTTCACCGCGGTCACGACGCCGCTCAGGGGCACCTTGACCCCGGCTTCGTGACCTTCCCTGGAAAGGATAAAGGACTCATCAGCGGTCTTGAATCGCGTGCCCAACGACGGTAACCGGAACTTGTCGGCTTTGCCCACCAGACGGTTGCCGAAGTCGTCGAGACCGATTCGCACCCTTCCGCCGTATTCGACCCTGGCCCAACCATGGCCGGTGTGGATGTAGTAGTCCCTCGGAACCAAGTATCCGTGAGCGCTCAGATACTGAGGCGGCCCAAACAGCGTGTGATCCACCTGGATCATATCGTCCAGCATCTGGTCGTACGGGCATTCTCCGCATTCATAGTTGCGCGCGCACATCTTGTTCTGTGGTGCGCGACCCGTTAAGGCATGGCGACAGCGCTGCTCTTCAACCGGGAGCTCGAACATATGAGTGTTCCAGCCTGCACGTACCGATTCGCGGCTCATCTTCTTCTGCATGCCTTTGTCGAAGTTGCACGTGGTGCAGTCAAAGGCGTTGTCGCAGTACTTCGTGGGGATTACCTTGGCCTTCATCCACACACACTCTTTCTGCGAGAAGTTGAAGCCGGTGATCACATCTTTCTTTGTCTCTTTCGCGGCCATCGTAGTCCTCCTCATAGTTATATTTGTATAAACGGTTATTCGTCATCCATTGAGGCCCGCGCCGTGGACCACTGGAGCTGCGCTGGTGCGCTGCCCGCGTCCGGCGCTACTCTACGCTCCGTCTACGCGGCCCGAATACTTCCGGCCCGGTCGGCGGCTCTTTCAGGCTGCGCCATGTCGTCGAGCATCTGATCAAACGGGCAGGTTGCGCAATCGTAACCGTTCGCGCAGAGCTTGTGCTGCGGAGCGCGGCCCGTGAGTGTGTGGAGACAACGCAGTTGCTGCACTGCCAGATTCAGGGAGGTGGTGATTTCGCCTATTCTCGCTGTCGTTGTCATCGTGGGCCTCCTTATGTTGGTGAACGATCTTACGAATGCCTTGTGGTCGATGATGACCGCTGTGTTCGGTCTTGCCTCAAGTAAGAGCAACCTGCGTGCCAAAGCCTCCTTGTGTGCATATCATGGCGTAATGATTGCGTTTATTACGCGAAGATACCAGCGAGACTCGTGAACAAGGACTGAGGTAGGCTGCCACACCACCCTGTTGCCAAAATCGTCAATGATCGGTATTGCCTTGAAATTACGAAGTTAATACAAGTGTGGCAAAAAACCATACCCTGTGTTGCCAAATACCACAGGTGCGGCTGGGATTTCTGCGCGATTCTTTGCTATGCTGAAAATATAGAGTGTCCGCATCGCCAATTGCTCGTTCGGGCTAAGACAAACCGCATCAGCGCAGGGGGACTTCCATGCTACAGAATCAATTGACGGTCATCTACCACGATCTGTATCTGAACGACTATTTGACTGCTTCGTGTGAAACTCCGGACCGGGTGCAGTCGATCATGAAAGTGCTGAGACAACACCACCCGGTGCTGACGCCCGCGGCCGCGACGGACGATGACATCTTGCTCGTGCACCTGGATTCGATCCTCAGTGTGGTGAAGCGCGACACTATCCTTTACGAAGCCGCGTCCATGGCTGCGGGAGGGGCGATCCTGGCCGCGGAGCTTGCGTTGAAGGGTGAGCCTGCATTCGCGGCGGTTCGTCCGCCCGGTCACCATGCAAGTCCCGGCAGCCACTGGGGCTTCTGTTTCTTTAACAATGTGGCCATATCACTGGAGAAGCTTTTTCGCCGTGGTCAGATTTCACAGGCGCTTGTCCTGGACATAGATCTCCATTTCGGTGACGGCACGGACAACTTCTTCATGGGCCGAAAGGACGTGGTGGTGGCCAATATCCAGGAGAACAACCGTGAGCGTTTCCTTCAGGAAGTGGACAAGGCGCTTGGTTCAAATGACTACGACATTGTCGCGATCAGTGCGGGGTTCGATCGCCACGTGCACGACTGGGGCGGCACATTGACCACAGAGGACTATTTTACCATCGGCAGGAACGTTCAGGACTATGCACGGGCCAAGTGCAACGGCAGGTACTACGCGGTGCTGGAAGGAGGGTATAACACCGGCGTACTCGGAGAAAACGCTTTGGCACTTTGCAAAGGCATGGAGATAATGCAAGAGCGGTGACAGTATGGGTGCCACTGCTGGCTTGTCCAGCAGTGCAGAACTTGGATATACTTCCGCCATGGAAGAACTGTTCACTCATCGCAAGAAAGTGCATCACTTCGACGAGCCTGGGCATTTCCACGAATTGACGTTTTCCTGTTACAACCGCATGCCGTTGCTGAACAACGACTCCTGCCGCTTGCTACTCACTGAGAGCGTCGACAGGGCAATGCGGCGTCACGGGTACTTGTTGATCGCGTTCGTATATATGCCTGAGCACGTCCACCTGTTGGTCTTCCCGCAAGATGGGGCTTCTCGCATTGATCGACTGCTCAAAGCAATCAAGAGACCGTCTTCTTATCGAATCAAGCAATTGCTGACAAATACCAGGAGTCCTCTTTTGGCGAAGCTGACCATTCTGCAACGACCCGGCGTTACGGCATTCCGCTTCTGGCAGGAGGGCCCGGGGTACGATCGAAACTTAACAAGCCTCAAAACGGCATTAACGGCAGCTCAATATTTACACCGCAACCCGGTCCGTCGCGGACTTGTGACTACTGAAATAGAATGGCGTTGGTCCAGCGCCATCCATTTCCTCGGGTTTTGCGATGAACCGGATTCAGGGTTGCCGGTGATTACTTCGCTGAGTGAAATTGTGTCTCCTTGAGACCGTTGCGTGGGCTGAGGAAGCACTGCTGGGCAAGCCAGCAGTGGCACCCGCTGGTTTACACGAAGCCGATGGGTACGATGTGATAGCCCAACCGCCGGAGGAACCGCACGGGTCCTGGGCTTGCTTCCTTAAAGACGCACAAGCAAATGGACCAGATCTGCCCGGCAGGGACGCCGGGCGTTACAAATTCCTGTCGTCGCGACTATTCACCTTGATTGTACGGATGGGGTAAATCGGAGCTTCGCGGGGCTGCAACAACCTTTATTACAATCCTGGACGGTCGGGAATATGGTGGAGGGATCGGGCCAGAACTTCGCGCGGTCTGCTGGTGCCGTCTGACGGCCCGATGAGACCTTCGACTTCCATAGCTTCTATGATGCGTGCAGCCCGGTTGTATCCAATGCGCATGTGGCGCTGGATTAGGGATATAGATGCGTGACCCAGCCGCGAGACGAGCTCCACGGCTTCGTCGTATTTCTCGTCATCGATCAGGTCGGAGCCGGCGGCCTTGGAGCCTTCCCCTTCGACGTGCTTGGAGATTTCTTGCAGGTATGACGGCGAACGCTGGGCCTTAATATGATCCACGATGCGGCTGATCTCATTTTCCGAGATGTATGCGCCGTGAAGCCTGATCAATTTGGCCGCGCCGGGCGGCAGGAAGAGCATATCCCCGCGGCCCAGCAGGTGTTCCGCGCCCACGGTATCGAGAATGGTCCTGGAGTCAGCCCTGGCCGACACCTGGTACGACATGCGTGCTGGGAAATTCGCCTTGATAATCCCGGTGATCACATCCACAGAAGGCCGTTGCGTGGCCAGTACCAGGTGGATGCCCGCGGCTCTGGCCATCTGCGCCAGCCGCGCGATGGAGATCTCGATGTCTTTGGCTGCCACCATCATCAATTCGGCAAGCTCATCCACGATAATGACAATGTACGGGAGCTTCTCCGCGGGCTGACCCTCAGGGCCTCCCGGGGCATCTCCTGAACGTACCTTCTGGTTGTACCCTTCGATGTCTTTGGAACCCGCTGCGCTTAAGAGGTCGTACCGGCGCTCCATTTCACGAATAGCCCAGCTCAAGACGGCAGGGACTTTCTCAGGCTCGGTCACCACCGGATGGATCAGGTGCGGAATATCCTGGTAATACGAGAGTTCGAGCTTCTTTGGATCCACGAGCAACAGTTTCAAATCATCCGGGTGACACCACATGATCAGGGAGCAGATGAGCGCGTTAAGCCCTACCGACTTGCCGGTACCTGTAGCGCCGGCTATGAGGAGGTGTGGCATTCTCGCGAGACTCGTGGCAACGGGTTCACCGTCAATACCTTTCCCTAGGGCCATCTTCAGAGGATCGGTCGATTCCACGAACGTGGGAGACTCCACGATTTCGCGCAAATAGACAATTTCCCGGTAGAGGTTGGGAACTTCTATCCCTACCGTATCCTTTCCCGGAATGGGCGCCACTACCCTGGTGGAGCCTGACTTCAAGGCCATGGCCAGGTCGTCGCATGTGTTGAGCACCTTACGTAGAGGCACGCCGGCAGCCAGGTTCACTTCGTACATCGTGATGACCGGCCCGGGATGGATCGCAACCACGTCGCACCGCACGCCCAGCTCCATCAGTTTCTGTTCCAGGATCTCCGCGTTGCGCTTGAGCAGACGCTGGTCCACGGCTCGGTTGGCGCGGGGTGGCGCGTCAAGGAGCTCCGGAGAGGGCAGCACGTACTCGTCCTTCGCGCTCTTCTCCCGCTTCCGCACGCGGCCACGTGGCACGTCTTCGTCAACCCGCCGGGCTACATGTATCTTTCGGCGATTCGTCCTGGCAGAGGCGACAGGCGCGATCGGAACTTCTTCAGGGCAATCGTCAATGGCAGCGACTACCGCTTGCTCTTTAAGGTACGCCTCCACCGCGAGCTCCAGTTCATCGACAGCCGGCGAAGGCTCGGGTACGTCGCGAGGTTCAGGGTCAGCAGGCCTCTCCACTGGCGCCAACGGGCCCACGTAATCCTCATCCCAATTCTCTTGGGGCAGGCATGAGAGCCGTTCCCAGGAACCGGCCAGTGTTCCGTCTATGTACGGCGCTTCGTACTCGAATTCAATTTCATCCGGCGGCTCCACAACAACGCTCTCGCGGCGTCGTGCCTTCGGAGGCACGGGAACAACCGGCTCCGGAAAGATGGTTTTGCTGTCGTTGAGCGACTGGACCGCATCTCTTTGAGACCTCATCCGTTCACGAGACGCTACAATGAGGTCTTTCGCCAGGTTCGCGCCGCGAGCCGCGACGATCGCCACATCTCGGAACGAAACCGCGCTCATGCGCAGGAGACACACGAGCATGAGCGTCGCGCACAGCAGGATTTCCCCGCCGGAACCGAGCAGCGCGTAGATCAGGTTGTGGAGAAAAGCACCGACCGTTCCCCCTGGGTGCTCCAGGTTGAAGTGAAGGAACTGCCCGACTGAAAACCGCTCCAGCATCGTGGCCAGCGCGGCTGTCAGCCCGAGAAGGGACGCGGCTTCAGACCACCACCCTGCCCTTCCGGGATGAAAGATCCCCCGCAAAGAGACGAAAATAAGAGCCAACGGGAAGAGCAACGCGGCAATCCCAGCTGCCTGCACCAACAGGTCCGCCACGTGCGCGCCGACTAGACCGCAGAGATTCGAGATTCCCTGACGTTCGGTCGCAGTGTTGAACGAGGGGTCCCGCGGGTCGTACGACAGGAGGCAGAGCAGGAAGAAGATCCCCAGGGCAACGAAGACCAGGCCACGACACTCAACAGCGACGGACGGCGAATGACCACCGCCGCTGCGCAGTTCTTTTGCAGAGGTTTTGTTCCGAGCGACAGCGAGTGCCATGAAGAGGGCGATTCCTTCCTGCGCGACGGGGACGGGCCGAGCGTGGGCGCGTCCTCAGTAAAATAAACTTCCGTGATAAAGATGAGTTCGGAGTTGATCATAACACAAAATATGATGCTTTGACAATAACATTCTGACGAAAATAGCCAAATTCCGCGAGGTGTTCTATTCAGGAGCAGGAGGTCATAACGCGCAGGAAGTTCCGGAGATTTTGTGCAAAGGGCGCTGTTGGGTGAGGAAAAAGGTCTACTAAGGACAGCTGGGAGCTTTACAGGCAGGCGGCGGCGGGACCGCGCAAGGAGGAGTCACGGTGTACGCCGCTTTCGTCGGTTTTGGAGGAGGAAGGCACACAGTCACCGGACACGGTGGGGGACCTTCCAACTTCCGGGGGTACATCCTCATTGGTGGGCAGGGGCCGCACACAGGCGGTGGCGGAGGTCCCGCACACGTCGGAGGAGCCGGCGGAGCAAACGTGAGAGGTTCCATCTCGCAGATGTATGGCGGAGGCGTATACGACATGGCCATTGCGGGAATGACCATAAGGCACGCAATGATGAGTGCCACGCGGGCTGCCTTGTCCAGGCCGTGTCTCAACGCATAGACTCCTGGGGCGGCATCAGAGGCCGCATTCACATCTGCAACGGTATTCGGGAACGCGCCTACAATACCGCAAGCGCGGTGGCTGGTCAAGAATTTTCCATGCATACAGGAGCATTATTTCATGTTGTGTTTTATTAAATTTGGCTAATTTATGAATCTTTATGCCTTTATTTGTTATCACATGACTCGCAGGAATAGGCTTGGGCGAACCGGCCGAGCGCGTCTTCCACGAATTCGCGTGCCCGCTCCGTCGAGGAATCGATCCCAAAAGTGGAGCCCAGTACTGCCACCAGCCTGGTGATGTGCGCCCCATCGTCGCTTTCATGAAGGCATGGGGCTCTCTTGCAAAAGTATCTGCTCGTACGGATGAGCGAATCCCCCTTCCAGGGCCAGGAGACCTTCCACGCAAGCATTTGTTTGAGCACTTCGGCCGCAGGACCGGTCAAGAGCCGCGACTCGCTGAGGTCGCCGCTCACACGGAGTCGAAGGAGCGCGAAGAGGGATTCCACAAAATCCAGGTCGTTGATCACCAGCCCATACAAATGCCAGTCATCGAGGAGTTTGAGCAAGATATCGCGCTCGTCCGGGCGCAGCTCTTCCCATGCAGGACAATAGAACGACTTGCAGGCCATGCTTCCGTAATGGCACAGTCCGCGGAAATCCACACCCTGGTTGCCGGCAACGGTCGGATGGAGCAGACAACCGGGGGTAAGCCGAGCCTTGTCCACAAACCCCGTGAACTCACACACATGGATCGAAGGGTCGAGGGGCACATCGGGCTCGAGTGCGCGAACAGTGGACTGGTACCGGATGAGACCTTCCACAGAGCGTTCCGTCTCTTGAAAGAGCAAAGTGCGCCGCGAAAGCTTTTCGAGCAATGTGTCCCGCGTTCCGTTGGAAACGTTGTAAAGCCCGCAGCAGGCCGCGCAGGATTTCGAGCTGTCAGGACAACAGAGGTTCACGCTCATCCGTGTGCGACCTGCCCCGCCCTCGGTTAGCCTGAATAATCGTAAAAGCCGCGTCCGCTCTTACGTCCGACCCTGCCTGCGTCCACGTACTTCTGGAACAGCGGGCACGGACGATACTTGGGATCGCCAAAGCCGTCATAAAGCACTTGCAACACAGCCAGACACGTGTCCAAGCCGATGAAGTCCGCGAGGGTCAGCGGGCCCATGGGATGGTTCATGCCCAGCTTCATGACCTCATCAATGGCTTCCGGCGTGCCCACACCCTCAAAGAGCGCGAACGCCGCCTCATTGATCATGGGCATAAGGATACGATTGGAGATGAAGCCGGGGAAATCCTGGGCTTCAACAGGGGTCTTGCCGAACTTCTTTGACAGCTCCACGGTCAGGTCCGTGGTCTCTCTGTCTGTTGCCAGGCCGTTGATCACTTCCACCAACTTCATGACAGGAACCGGGTTCATGAAGTGCATACCGATGAACTTCTCCGGCCTCTGAGTTAGACCGGCCAATTTCGTAATAGAGATTGACGAGGTATTGCTGGCGAGCACCCGGCCCGCGGGTACCACGCTGTCGAGAGTCGTGAACACATTCTTCTTGAGTTCCAAGATTTCTGGCACGGCCTCCACCACGAAGTCCGCTTTGCCCAAATCTTCCAGTTTGGTGCTGGGCTTGATCCGGCCCATGATCGCGGCCTTATCGGACTCGCTCATTTTCCCTTTGGAAACCGCTCTGTCCAGATTCTTGGAGATGGTGCTGAGACCACGCTCGACGAATTGCATGTTGATATCGTTCATGATCACATCAAGTCCCGCCTGCGCGGCCACCTGAGCAATCCCATTACCCATCTGACCTGAACCCACCACACCAAACACCTTCACGTCCATTCCCTACCTCCTTGATGAAATGCTCTCTTGAGCGAATTTGTACGAAAGTCGTCGGCGTGAGGCACCCCTGTTCGGGTTTACGTATGGGGTGGTTTGGAGGGGAGATGAGTCTCCCCTCCAAATGATTGCGCAACGATGCGCTCCTGCTGCCAGCCTCCGAGGCAAAGCCACGGAGTGCTCGCTGAAGCCGAGGACTTTCATGATGTTGTAGCTCTCTAGCTATGGGAATTCTTATGAGCCTGCGACTACGCTATTACCGCACAACCTTACCCAATGCGACAGCCCGCGCTGTGCTCAAAGCCATAGGTGTCAACTTAAGGCCACGCTGTTCTTCCGCCCGTATAGGGGTAGGAACGACCGGTCTCCCGGTCGCTCCCCCCTCCGAACCGTACGTGCGGTTTTCCCGCATACGGCTCTCCAGTTGGTGGTTACCCTTTACGGGGCTGACTGGCCAGGGCGTGGG
>JBFLZC010000039.1:0-26846 GCA_040756375.1 Thermodesulfobacteriota bacterium | reverse complement strand
TCTCGCGACTTAAGGACTGGAAAAACCTGTGCAAAAAGCTCGCGGAGCGACCTCGAAAACGTCTGATGAAAATGGATGAACTGCTAAATGAATGTCTGTGGCTCTAGAGAAGTTAGCGCGAATGGGGGTCAGGGGTCAACTCCTGGAGAGGTTCTCATCGGCCGTAGGGCATTAACCGGCAGGCACGGATGAGTCCCGCGGGGCGGGACGCATCCGCGGCACCAGACTCGATTGCGGCATCTTCATATTCCGTTGTGATCGAGTGATCATGCTGGTTCACGGGAAAGCCAAGAACTAGATCTCATTTCGGGATCATTATTAGGAAGCGCTATATTCATCGTTTGGCCGCACACTAAAATTGGGCCAAGTTTTTGGCGCCTCACGGAGACGAATCGTGGCCATATGTACGGCTAAGTTCAGTACTTTGGTCTTGCTCAGCACAGGAAATCTCGGCCCACGCTCCAGCGGAAAAAGCTCTGTACACCGCAAATTCGGCAAAATAAAGACCGTCTCCGGTGTGGTATCACGGGGGGGAGTCATGATACTAAAGGATGACGGCCTTTACATACCTTTATTTACTCATTTTGTCGAGAATGTCAATCTCCTCGTTGTGGGACCTGCCGTCTCTACCTCTGGAGCGGAGACATGGAGCATTTGGTGTCCGCAGGACTTGGGGTGATGTCCGCCCCGGGGGAGAGCTTGATCGGATCCAGGCCGCGTATTCGCTCAAAGTCTTTCGCGCCTTTGGACGAGGTCTTTCCGAACGCCACGTCGAAAATCGCCTGGTGATCTTCCTTTCTCAGGGTGGTTGGGCCGACCGGCAAGTCGCTCAACGTGAGCCCGCTCAAAGCCATAGCGATGTTCGCTCGTTCGGTCGAAGCGCCCTTCTTTATGGCCGCGGCCAGCATCTTGATCGCTGCGTACGCATTGTATGCGGCGTAGGATGGTGGGATCTTGGAAACAGCCCTCGCGCGATACGCGTCGACGAACCTCGCATTTGCCGCGTTCTCGTAAGCCTCATACCAGTACGGAGTGCCGAACCATACGCCTTCAGGCATCCCAAGGCGACCGAGCGCCACAAAGATCTCCACTGAACCTCCTACAGGGCAGAGGACCTTTCTGTCTTGGAAAAACTTCTCTTCATGAGCCTGCTTCAGAAACGCCTGCAAATTGTTGCCCCAGAGGGACAACATAACGCCATCTGCGCCGGATTTCTTCAGTTGTTCTATAGCCGGTTTCCAGTCCGTGGTGGCCATAGGCAGCATAATGCCCTCGTCAAAGGCGTAAGGCCCGAGAGCGCCTAGATATTCTTTGAAGTACTTCCAGGACTCCTGGCCGAATCCGTAATCGGGTCCGAGCGTGGTCCATTTCTTGGCTCCCAGTCCGTGAGCCAACATGGCCGAGCCCTTGTAGCATTGGGGCACACTCCATGTAATACGGAACGTCCATGGGTTACATTTCGCGCCCGTGACATCCGTGGCCATCGCGTGGGTGATGATGAGCGGGCACTGCAATTGCGCCATCAGTGGTGTTGCTGCGTCCGCGACCGCACTTGAAACGACGCCCGCCAACGCCACAACCTTTTCTTTTTCCACAAGGTTTTTGATAGCCTCTGTCGCTACCGCCGGCTTGACCTCGGTATCCGCGTAAACGAGAGCGATCATGCGGCCGTCTACTCCACCGGCACTATTGATCTCCTGTACTGCAAGATCAGCCCCTTGTTTAGCAACTTGGCCGAAAGTCGCCATCCCGCCCGAGAACACGTGGACGAAGCCTATCTTGATAGGCTCCTGGGCTGATGCTGTGGATGAGCACGCTATGAGCAGTGCCATCATGATTACCATACACGTTAGCACATTTCGAACTCGCATCATTTCCTCCTTGCTTAAGGTACATCTTATGGATAGCGCCAACATTTGGTTGACGCAGAACCATACACATGTAGTACCGCCGTTTGACGCAAAGGGTTTTGCGGCGGCCTATCCTGCAGTAGGACCAGTTATGATGTTTTCACATAGGGCGAAAGGCTTCTCGTGCCTCGGCTTTGGGTCTATGGCAACACAGCGTGAAGGTTTTGTCTCAGCATGAGGTTTTGCCAGTCAGTGGATAATCCTACAAATCGATACGGTTTTTCAACCTGCGCGAACAGAGGTCTCAGAGCGCCGCGGATGCTGTCCAATGTACGCGTGGCTTTAGGTGAGCCATCTTTTGCGGCGCTTGTAGTGTTTCACATCTCGGTAACTTTTTTTGGACCCCATATCGGTCAGGCCCAAATAGAACTCCTTTATGTCTTCGTTTTCACGAAGCTTTTCTACGTCGTCGTCCAGGACGATCCTCCCGCTCTCCATCACGTATCCGTGGTGAGCAATGGTCAGTGCCATGCGTGCATTCTGTTCCACCAATAAGATGGTGACGTTCTCCTCTTTATTGATGCGCTGGATGATCTCGAATATTTCCGCCACCAGCAGCGGACTCAGTCCCATGGACGGCTCGTCCAGGAGCATCAGCCGCGGATGCGCCATCAGGCCCCGACCGATGACCAACATCTGCTGTTCACCGCCGCTGATGTAGCCGGCCAGGAAGTTTCGCCGTTGCGTCAACCTGGGAAAGTAATGATATACTACCTCGAGGTCTTTCTTTACCTGTGCCCGACTTTTGACCGTGTGAGCGCCCACCAGCAGGTTCTCTTCCACCGTAAGATCTTCGAATGCCTGACGTCCCTCCATGACCTGAAAAATACCTTTACGGACGATCTTTTCAGGGTCGATTCTATCGATGCGCTCACCCATGAACGAGATTGAGCCGTCGGTTACTTCGCCGTCCTCTGACTTGAGGAGACCTGATATGGCCTTAAGGGTGGTGCTTTTTCCCGCGCCGTTATTTCCCAGAATAGTCGCAATTTGTCCCTGTTGCACCTGGAGCGAAAGACCTTTGAGGACCAGGATGACCTGGTTATAAATGACCTCGATATTGTTGACTTCCAGCATGGTGCCCATGGACTGTTACGCTCCCAGCCGAGAATAGGTGAGGTCTTGCTCTCCCAGGTAAGCCTTGATCACCTGTTCGTTGTGGCGTACGTCATCGGGACTCCCTTCTGCGATCTTCACGCCGAAGTCGAGCACACACACCCGATCGGAAATATCCATCACCACTCCCATATCGTGCTCGATCAGCACGATGGTAACGCCCCATTCATCATGGATGTCCAGAATGAACCGTGCAATGTCTTCAGTTTCCTCCAGGTTCATACCAGTGACGGGCTCATCCAAGAGCAGCAGCTTGGGTTTCATGGCGAGGGCTCGCGCCAGCTCCACCCGTTTCTGCAGGCCGTAGGGGAGGGTGCCTACCCGTTTCTTGCGAATGTGCTCTATTTCGAGCAGGTCGATGATCCGTTCTTCAATCTCTTTTCGCAGCGCGAGCTCGGTCTTCCTGGCCTTGCCGAAATAGCACCCCGCAGAGATGAGCCCTGTGTCCAAATGCACGTGGCGCCCAAGTTTTATGTTGTCGATAACCGTCATGCCCTTGAAAAGCTCAACATTCTGGAAAGTTCGCGCAATACCCAGCACGGGGATCTGATGTGGCCTCAGAGGCGTAATGTCTCGCCCTTCGAAGTATATTCTTCCGGAAACAGGCTGATAGAACCGATTAATGCAGTTGAGCAGACATGTCTTTCCCGCGCCGTTAGGACCGATAATGGCAACGATCTCACCTTTAGTCACGGAAGTTGAGACGTTGGCAAGGACGTTTACCCCGCCGAAACGCAGAGATATGTCATCCACCCTGAGCAGCTGATTATTGACGTCGCTCGTAGGGGCGCACGGCCGTGCGCCCCTACTCTGGCGTTGGTCCAGGTCGGTCATAATGCTTGTACCCTTCTTGCAAGGCTCCAGGGTCGTGTGCGCTCTTACGCTTCCGGAACGGTCCGTATTTGGACCTTGGTTTCCATCCGGAATCCCTTACCGTCCCGGTACCGAACGTCTGAAGCCACCTGGAGTCTTTCCCTGTCGCCGTAAAGCGCTTCCACGAGCTGCGAATAACGCTCTTCGACAAAGGACCTCCGAACCTTTCGTGTCCTGGTCATTTCATCGTCATCTGCATCCAGTTCTTTGTGGAGCATGACGAACTTGTTCACCCGTGCGGCCTTGGGAAGCGACCGATTGGCTTCAGCAACCTCGCCCGCGATCAGGTTGTAAACCTCATCTTTTTGAGAGAGATCGGTGTACGTGGTATAGGTCAAATTGCGATTTTCAGCCCATTTGCCCACATTGGCCATGTCCATGTTGATCATGGCTGCAACGTACGGCCTATTCTTGCCCACGACCACCGCTTCGGAGATATACATGCTGAACTTGAGCTTGTTTTCGATCAGTTGGGGGGAGAACTTCGTGCCGTCGGCAAGTTCCATCACATCCTTCATGCGATCGATCATGACGAGGTGGCCGTCTTCGTCCAGAAGCCCCTGGTCTCCCGTTTTGAGCCACCCATCGACGAATGCCTTATGAGTGGCGTCCTCATTCTTGTAATAGCCGGCAAATACCGTGGGACCTCGGGTAAGGATCTCTCCTGAGTCTGATATGCGGATTTCCATTCCCGGAATAGGTTCACCGACCGTGGTAAGCTTTATCCGCCCATTGCGGTGCCCCACGGCTATTCCCGCTGTCTCGGTCTGTCCGTAGACCTGCTTGATGTTGACGCCCAAGGCTTGGAAGAGATTGAATATTTCCGGTCCCAACGCAGCTCCGCCCGTGTAGACGTTACGCAAATTGCCCATGCCGAAGTAGTTCTTCAAAGAGCGGAACATGAGCAGATAACCGAGCCATTCCAACAAATCAAGGAACCAGGAAGTTCGATTCGCAAGCCTGTAGTCGGCCAACTTGTAGCCGAGGGGCATACAGAGCTTGTAGAAGAGACGCTTAATCCAGACCGCGTCCTGAATCTTCACCTGGATATCGGAACAGACCTTCTCCCAGTACCGCGGGGGCGCGAAGAGTATCTCCGGGCCGATCTCACGAATGTTCTCCGGGACGGTCTCCACTTTCTCGGGAAAATTGACGGTAAAGCCTTTGTACAGGTTCCACGAGACCGCGGTCATTTGCTCTCCCACCCATGGGAGCGGCAGGAATGACACATGGTTGTCTTCGGGGTACGCCGGATCGGTCTGGTCATGATTCTCAGCCATCTGGAGCATGTTGCGATGAGTCAGCATCGCGCCTTTGGGCAACCCGGTGGTGCCTGACGTATACGCGAGAATCGCGACGGTCTCCCGATCCAGACTCTGAACGTAGCGCTCGAAAAGGCCGGGATCTTTCACACCGAGTTCTCGGCCTTTCTCCTGCACGGTCTTGAGTGGGATGAGCAGAGGATCGTCGTAGTACCGCATCCCTTTCATGTCATCCACGATGACGTGGCGGACTTTGGGGCATTGGTCCTTGATTTGCAAGAACTTGTCCGCCTGCTCCTGATCTTCGACCATCAGGAAGACCGCGTCCGAATGATCAATGATGTAACGAACTTGCTCGATATGGCTGTCCGGGAATATTCCAACCGAAGCTCCGCCCAGGCACTGGATCGCCAGCTCACCATAGACCCATTCCGGTCGGTTATCCCCCAGAATCGCGAGCTTGTCTCCCGGCTCGTATCCCAGGGACACGAGCCCCAGTGCCAGGTCTCGCACATTGTCCAGGTACTCCTGCCATGTCACAGACTGCCAGATCCCAAATTCCTTTTCCCGCAAGGCTACCTTCTGATTGCCGAATTTCCGAGCGTTCTCGATCAGAAGGTGGGGAAGTGTCTCAGCCATTAGCAGGTCCTGTCATCCTTGTTGCACGCATTTCTTGACTAGAAAAAAGCGCTCTTTCAAGCTGAATAATCGGTTCAAGCAATACCGGAATCCACAATGGCCTAGGTAGGGGCCGGCGTCCCTGCCGGCCCGAGGCAGAGGCGTGTCAGCCCCGCAGGGTTCGGTAAGCTCGCGCTTAGCGCGGAAATCGCATCGCTCGGCGAAAAGCCGCGATCGATGCGGTTTGCTTCACTCACCGCATCCTACCCAGACTTGCCCTCCCTTATGCAAGCGGGGGCTGACCCCTGTATCCCCCTTTTCTAAAGGGGGATACAGGGGGATTTTTGGGTGAGGCTGGTGGGTCAAGCGCAGACCTGACCCACCAACAATGGCTTCTATTCAATCTCCATCCAGTCAGACGCGGGCTCGTAGATCTTCTTGGCCACGTTGGCTTTCCAAACCCTCGCCACGGGGAACTTGTTGTCCCTCCACGTCAGGGGTGCAGTCAGGCCGCCCGTATCCATGTTCTTGATCGCCTGGAGAGCCTTAACCAGGCCGTCGCCGTTGAGCTGGCCGGCCTTGTCCGCGGCCTTGAGGCATTCGACAAAGATCAGGCCGGTGACAAAGCCTTGAAAATACGAATTGGGCCGATACTCAACGCTCGGGTAGGTCTTCTTGGTGTATTCCCGGATCTTCTTGATCATGGGGATCTCTTCCGCCCACCAGTAATTATAGGGATTCACCCCGAGGTAACCTTCGGCCAGCGGTCCGAGCTGGTCGAGCATCATCTTGTCCATGCCCCAGAAGGTCCCCATGTACTTGGCCTTCATGCCGAAGTCCTTGCACTGCTTGATTACCGTGGGGACGGGCGAGGTCACGAATCCTTGAAAGATGACATAATCCGGCTCCTTCCTCTTCAGATCCAGCACCTGAGAGGTCACGTCCACATCGCCCACTTTCGCGACTTCTTCAGCCACCAGATTGAGGTTGAGCTTCTTACACATCTCTTTGCCGTACGGGACCGGGTCCTTTCCGAATTCCGTGTCGCTGTAGAAGAATGCGACCTTGGCGCCCGGCTTTTCCTTGGCAATGTGCTTAAGCAGGATACCGAACTGGTCGGCATACGTGGGTCCGGGCACGAAGACATAGGGGTTGGCCTTCACATCGGCAAGCTCGCCGGAAAACGACGTGGAGCTGTACAGAATTTTGTACCGATCCTTGATTTCCGGCGACATGGCCTTACCCAGACCGGTGCTCTCGCCGTACATAATGATGGGATTGTCCCTGGACATGATTCTCTTGAAGGCCGCGGTAGCCGCGTCCATCTTGTACTCACCGTCTTCCATAATGTACTGGATCTTCTTGCCGTTGATGCCGCCGGCTTCGTTCGCCATCATCAGGGCATCCTTTAGGCCCGCGTCGATGTTGACTCCTGCAAACGAGAACCGCCCGGTGATGGGCTGCACCGCTCCGATCTTGATCGCGTCCTGCGCGAACGCAGGCAGGCTGAGCCCCACAATGAGGCTGACACCGAGAGCGAAGACCGCCAAACTCAATAGCCTCCCTTTCATCTCTTAGACCTCCTTTCGGGCTTCACAGTGGGAAGAGCGAACTGCCCACTCTGAGCGTTATCGATTGGTACCAAGGCCCTTGTTCACCCGGTGCGAATATGCCCGCCTCTCGGCGGCCGGCGCTCAATAGGAGAACGGCCACAAGGAGAAAAAGTTCTTGATCCGATGCCATATCTCTGCGAGCCCGTGTGGCTCGAAAATGAGGAACCCTACGATCAGGGCGCCGAATATCACTTCTTTCATCGGGATAAAGATCTGGGCCAAATCGGGAAAGAGACCCTTGAGCGGTCCTGTGCCCACATTGAGAAGCTCGGGGACCAGCACCATAAAGATCGCGCCCAATATAGACCCGAGGATGCTGCCCAGGCCTCCCACGATGATCATGGCCAGGTATTCGATCGATCTGGAGAACGGGAAGTGCTCCGGCGTCACTATCTTCATGAAGCTGACCCACAGGCCGCCGGCGACTCCGGCATAGAAGGAGCTTAGCGCAAAAGCGATCAACTTGTACCGGAACAGATTGATGCCCATCATCTCAGCGGCCAGGTCCCGGTCCCGTATGGCTACGAAGGCTCTGCCCCATTTCGTGCGCAGGACATTCCGCGCGAAACCTATCGCTGCCACCATGACAACCAGCGTGAGGTAATAGAAGCTCTTCTCGGTGGCAAAGACAAAGTTCCCGATTTTGGGAGGCGGCACATTGATGCCTCGAATCCCTTGCGTCACCGCTTCCCAGTTCACAAAGACGTATTCAAGGATGAATTGCGCTGCCAATGTTGCAATGCAGAGATAAAGCCCTTTCACGCGGAGCGACGGGATGCCGATCACCATGCCGACGCCCGCTGAAAGCAGACCCGCAAGCGGCAGGGCGAACCAGAATGGGATCCCAAAACGTGTAATAAAGACCGCGGTAGCGTACCCGCCAACTCCGATGAACGCTGCATGACCAAGGGAAATCTGCCCAGTACAGCCTGTGAGCAGGTTCAGGCCGACCGCGGCAATAACTGCGAAACCGATCTGATTCGCCACGTACATCACGTAATCACTGGCAAACAGGGGCAACGTCACCAGCACGACAAGAAGGATCGCCAGCCAAACTTTCACAAAGAGTGACTGGAAGATCTTCTCGTCCTCGAGGTACGATTCTTTGAAATCACCGCAGCGCATTCCACACCTTGCCTACGGAATCTCCAACCCGGAGCTCGAGACCGCCAACAAGTCCGATCACGGGATGCATCAGACCCGTTCGATGATTTCTTTGCCGAACATGCCGTACGGCCGAATCATAATGATGATTACCAGGATGACAAAAGGAACCACTTCCTTAGTGCCGCTGCCAAGGTACACCCCGGCGAGGTTCTCCAGAATTCCTATAATAAATCCTCCGAGAATCGCTCCTACAATGCTGTCCAGTCCTCCCAGAATGATCACGGAGAGAACCTTGAGGCCGATATTGCCGAGGTAGATGCTGATTCCGCTTATGTTGCCGATGATGACGCCACCGATGGCCGCGGTAATGGCTGCTAAGCTCCATGAGAGCGCGAATACTCCCTTCACGCTGATGCCCATCGAGAGCGCCGCCTGCTGATTGCTTGCGGTTGCTCTCATGGCAAGTCCCATTCGGGTGTACCGAAAAACCGCGGTGAAGAAGGCCATACAGACCATAGCAGAGATGAAGCCCCACAAAAGGCCCGATGGGACAATGGCGAAACCGAGGTCGAGTGGTTCAGGAGGGAAGATAGGTGGGAAAGCTCGATGTTCGGGCGACCAGATTATGTGGGTCAACCCCTTGAGTATGCTTGCCAGCCCTATGGTCACCATGATGACCGAGATAATGGGTTCGCCGATCAGCGGTCTGAGAAGGATCCGCTCCAGCACTATTCCCAGAAGAGCCGCGAAAACGAGGGTGGCTACCATCGCGAGAGAAAACGGGACGTGTACCTGGGTCATAACAGTGAGGCAGACAAACGCGCCCAAGGTCATGAATTCCCCTGTGGCCAGGTTGAGGATGCTCGTGGCCTTGTAAATGAGCACGAATCCCAGAGCCACTAGCCCGTATACCCCGCCGGCCGCCAAACCGCTCACGATAATCTGGGGAATAATGTCCATCCGTTCCTCCGGTCCCGTTCAGACCTCGATTCCCCAACTCCGCATCAGCTCAGGCTGACACGGGAGATAGCGCAACTCAGGGGTCGCGGCGATACTCCGTACCGGTGCGCTATCAAACAATGAGTACGGGTAGGTCGGGTTGAGTCCAGCGAAACCCGACACCTTGCAATGGGCATGATGTCGGATTTCGTCTCGCCCAGAATGCGAGACTCAATCCGACCTACGGCTACTGGCGACAAGGTCGAGGACTTTCTCGCCCTGAGTCTCGACGCGACGCGACCGGGAAGAGTCCTTCTGCGCACATATCTCAAGGCGTTTCAGTTAATACCTGCTAGTGGGGCGCTTGTTCGGGCGCGAAAGCGGCTCAAGATCAGGTACCAGACGCTTCGGCTCGGTCGAGAAGTGACACCCTCTCGGGTCAAGAATAAGGAACATGGCGGCCGGATGCAACAAAAATCCTTCACAGGGCTTATTCAAAGGCCGGCTTGACATAGCGCGCAATTTTCATTAATAACCTTTCCCAGTTGCGGCCGGTGCCGAACAATCCGGTTCAATCGCCAACGTCGGCAGGCATTGTGAGGATTCTCGGTCTTGATATAGGAACTAAGCGCATTGGCGTAGCGGTGAGCGATCCACTGGGCATCACTGCTCAGTCGGTGGCTGTAGTGGAGTGCAAGGGTTCGGAGAAGGACCTGGAGCGCATTGCATCGTTAGTCGAAGAATACAAGGTCACCGAAATCGTGGTGGGTGTCCCATATAATATGGACGGCTCGGAAGGCCCTCAGGCACAGAAGGTGAGGCGGTTCATGGCGGAGATTACCGCTCGGGTAGGTCTACCGGTAGGCGAATGGGACGAACGGCTTTCTACAGTGGCAGCGGAACGCGTCCTGCTGGAGGCTGACATGAGCCGAGCGAAGCGCCGCAAGGTGATAGACAAGGTGGCTGCGGTGATCATTCTTCAAGGCTATCTGGACAAGAAGAGAGGAGACCTCGCCATCTCATGAGAATATCTTTCTTCAGCGTACTCAAGGGCGTGGCCATCGTGGCACTGTTAGCCGGAATCGTGGCCGCGGGTTACGCGGCGTACAGTCGTTTGCCCGCGATTCTGGAAGAACTCGCGGCTTCCAGCCGAACGCCAAAGGTCCGGCCGGGACAAGAAGTCATCGTGTCCATCCCCAAGGGCGCCACGCTGTCCCAGGTGGCTGCATTGTTGGAGGAACAAGGGGTGATCTCCAGCAGGCTTGTGTTCAAGATCGTGGCAGCCATCCGCGGTGAGCAGCGAAAGATACAGGCAGGAGAATACAGCCTAAAGACAGGGTCCGACGCGGGAGATGTGTTGGACCTGCTCATTTCGGGCAAGACCCTAATGTTCACATTCACCGTGCCTGAAGGGTACAATGTTTATCAGGTGGCGGATTTGTTTCAGCAGTCCGGGATGATGTCCCGCAGCGACTTCCTGAACATGGCCCAAGACAAGCCGACCCTGAAAGAGCTTGGGGTCGAGGGAGATTCCCTGGAAGGATATCTCTTCCCTGACACGTATTTCATCCGTCCCTCGGAAAAGAAGGATGGCAAGCTGCTCGTACGCAGGATGGTCAAACGGTTCTACGAGGTGTACGACAAAGAGGTTCGGCCCATCGCAGAAGCCCACAAGTGGAAGACAAAGGATGTGGTAACGCTCGCCTCGCTCATCGAGAAGGAGGCAAGGCAATCCGAACACGCGTTCGTGTCGGCAGTCTTTCATAATCGACTCCAGAAGGGAATGCGTCTCCAGTGCGATCCCACGGTGATTTATGGCATCAAACCAATGGGCTCACGGATCACGCGCCGCGATCTGGATAACCCCCATTTATACAATACGTACCAACACGCAGGGCTTCCTCCAGGACCCATCGCCAACCCGGGCAAGGACTCGCTCACAGCGGCCGTGCAGCCCGCGGACGTGGATTATCTCTATTTCGTGGCAAAGAACGACGGCACGCACCAGTTTTCATCAACCCTCAAGGAGCACAACCGTTGGGTAGATTTGTACCAGCGCAATTCCCGCGCAGAAGCTCGGACCAACAACAAAGCCAACGGCCCGGGAGTGCAATGATCCGCAGACTACGCAGATGGACGCAGATCCCAACAAAGCGAACGGCCTCGGGGTGCAACAGCAACTATTCGGTCGCTTGACCTCGCCGAACCTTTCTCACTAATATCGAGAGCGGTTTGATTCACTCGTAAGGATGCGGAACGTCATGCAATCGAGCAACAGTTCAGCCTCTCGTACTTGGTCGATACTCCGAAGAGCTCGCGGGTGTACTGGATCAGAGGAATCGGCCTCTGCTCCGCCTCCCTCCGGAAACCCGTACTTTGTTGGGCCGTGGCCTCTGATAGCCCTTCTGGTTCTGGCGCTGGTAGGAGCCTTTGCGACCGCATTCCTGACCTATCGTCACATTTTGCTCTTTTCCCAGACCGGTGGCGTGCCTGAATCGGCCTTGTGTAGGGCCCAAGGAGCGATCAATTGCGACGCGATTCTCCTGAGTGAATACGCGGTCGTGATAAGTTATGTGCCTGCGTCCTCGCTGGGGCTCATGGGATTTGTGTTTGTTCTCTGGTGCACGGTGAATGCCCTGATCAATCAGCGGATGAGGAAGGTCGCGTGGATATTCCTCGTTCTCTATTTCTTCACCGCGCTGGGCGTGAGCCTTTACTTCCTCTATCTGATGGCTTATGAGGTCGATAATGTGTGCCCCTGGTGTTTGGTGGTGCACACAGTCAATTTTGCTTCAGTAGCGATCCTGATGGTAGTTGCGATCAGGAAGCGAGAGGATTTCCTGCTGCCGGAAATTTCCTCCTTGGCAGAGAGAATCTATTTTGTCGCCGGAGGGGTCCTGATTTCCTTGCTGACTTTCTTCGTGTCCGGGATGGTGGAGCAGGCGCTAACCGTCCAGGACAGAACGTCCAAGTACGAAGAGTTGATCGGCAATCCTGTAGTCACTATGGCGCTCTTGAAAGCCTCTCCATCGGTGGACGTGCCGATTTCGCCGGACGACCCGGTCTTCGGAGATCCCAAGGCGCCTTTTCCTCTTATTGTCTTCACTGATTTCGCATGTCCGGCCTGCGCCAGGCACGAGCACCTGTTTCGTCAATTGGTAGACAGAAACAAGCACGAGCTCAAGTTGGTTTACAAGACCTATCCGCTCTCGACCGACTGTAATAACTTCATTCTCACCAACTTGCATCCTATGGGATGCCAGGCTGCAAGAGCCGCTCAGGCTGCTTACCTTCTCGGCGGAAACCAGGCGTTCCTGGCGTACGCGGAGCTGCTCTTCAAGAACCAAAAGCTCTTTAGTAAGTCGCCGTGGCTCGATTTCGCGTCAAAGCTGAATTTGGACCGTGCCCGCTTCCAAGAACTGCTCAAGGAAGGCTCACCCGCGGACAGGCGGCTGGACAAGGACGTAAAGCAGGGCCAGGAGTTGAACCTGGCTGGAACGCCTTTGCTCGTCTTTGAAAACAAACGAATACCCGAGCAGTACCTCAACCTGGCCCTACCAAAGGTCCTGGAAGAGCTCGTTTCCGCGAACCGCCCTGACGGGAAGGGAGTTAGATTGAAACCGCCGTTCTAACCGCCGCGCTTGATGCGCCGATCCTTCTGATAGGTCCCGAACGGCGACCCAGCAAGGAATCTGCACTATGAGTAGCTCGCCGTCTTTAGGTATTCGCGGTCCTCTTTTCATCGTAGTGTTAACGGCGGCGTTCGCCATGCCAAAGATTGTTGCAGGGCAGGATGCACTTCCGCCTGAAATTGCGGACATCAAAATGGGCGCGCCTTTTGCGTGGGTCATGGACAAAATCAAGCCCGCGGGCGAGCATTCTGTCGGGGAGACTCCAAATACGAAGAATTGGCAACGCATTACCTGGAAGCCGGCAAAAAGTCAGTACTTCAAACGTGTGGAATTTGATTTCACGGGTAAGGATCAACTCTACCTGATTCGCTTGGCGCTGAAAGACGACGCAGGAGAAGCAGCCACGGGCATCAGAGACGCGCTCCTGGCCAGGTTTAACGTGTCAAAGGAACCCTCCGGACGGATCCAGATGAAGGACAGGGAGATGTTCGTTTACGGGCCTGGAGATAACGCGCCCTTCCTCTACGAGGTGACCCATCTTAACAATAAAGAGAAACTCATAGAAATCTATGACAAAGATCTCAAGGATCGGGATTTCCTGGAGAGCCTTCAGAAGGAAGAACAGAAGCTTCCTGCTCCTGAGGCAGAAAAGCGATAGTGGCTTCGGGCAAACGTATTTTATCAGCGCGGTGCGCGCGCATCGTTTGAGAGCGGGTTCACCTCATTTTTTGCCGACGCCGCAGGCCTGGCCACAATAGCCAACCAAATCCGGATCTTCTTGAAACCATATCAAGCAATCGTACACGCATTGTGCGGCAGCGAGTTCCATTGCCGCACTTGAGTGAGCATGTCGAGAAGGCCTTCCACGAGGTCTCATTGCGGCCACCCATCCAAATACCATGAGGGTTCCGAGGCCGCATGCAATGGCCAGCAGCGCGGACCCGATCACTAAGTCAGCTTCCATATACTCTTTCCTCTCGTAACACCCTCCTATCCATTATGAACCCACCTTCACGGCAATATAGATGCCGAGACGCACCCGATGGATTCACTGCTTGATTTTCGACAAAAGAATAAGCGCATCCGGAACAAAATGCTAAAATGGGTCGCAACGACGCTGCAATTCCCAGGGGGTCACCATGTCGGAGGTGCAACCAAGGGATTTCATTATCCCTCTGTCGCAATGTGCGACCGTTTCTCAAGACGAGACATTGTACGACGCAGTGGTGGCGATGGAGGCCACGCGGCTTCTTTATCAGCGATGGGACTATCGTCCCCGACTGATCCTTGTCCATGATGAGGACATTCAAATCGTCGGTACCGTGAGGCATTTCGAACTTCTGGAAGCTATGGAACCGGGATACAAGCAACTGGGAGGCTTGAGAGCGCTTTCCGGGGCCGACGCGCCCAAGGAATTCTGGGATTCGGTCCGCGAGAAGTACGGACTTTGGGCTGATCCATTTCCCGAGCTCTGTTTGAATGCCTCTAAGCTCAAGATCACAGAAGTGATGAGGAAGCCGTCAAAGAGCGAATACATGTCAAAAGAGGCTTCGTTCGGGGAAGTCATTCACAGGATGCTTGCGTACAATCATCCTTCGCTCTTAGTGACCGAATCGTCGCAGGTGATCGGGGTCCTTCGCATGAGCGATATCGCGAATCACGCAATCAACGAGATGGGCAGATTACGCGAGGCGAAAGCGTCCGGGTAGGCCTTCCGTCTGACACTGCGCCCAGGGGTGCTTGTCGGCCGCCTCACAACGAGCAGGACGCCTTAGGGGTGCTATGGGAAAGCCATTCACTCCTTTCCCGTCGGCAATCGGCCGTCCTTTTTTCCGAGGAATTGGAGCGAGGTCTTTTGCGATCCACAGGAGCCTTCGCATGAGGAAGCAATCGAGTTTGGAGCGCAAGATGCTCTCCTATTTCGGGCTGATAGCCGCGGCCTCCCTCTTGATAACCATTGAATTCATATGGGCCATAAGCGTCGCTACTCCCGAACCCTTCCCTTCCCAGCAGATTACATCATCCGCATCGCCAGACCCTTTGGAAGGGGTAAGGAAGAACATGGCCGTTCTACGGGGTAAGGCTTTTCTCATGTTCGGGGTGCAAGCGGTTGTCACCCTGATCGTTCTGATCATGTTCATGAGACGGATTACGGGCCCGCTTCAACGGATGTACCGAGAGGCGGAAAAGATTTCCGACGGTGACCTCAGCCGGACTATCGAGGTTCGTACAAGGGATGAAATCGGTTTGATCGGCGAAACCATTAATGGCCTGACTAGCAACATCCAGGAGATTGTGGCGCTGAGCCTGGCCACTGAGGAGGCCGTACGAGGGTCGCTTCTGGAACTGAGAAAAAGGATCGCGGCAGACCCTCAATCAACAGCGTTGCTGGATGACATGGAGACGAAACTTGCGAGCTTCAAGGAGTTCGCGGAAGGTTTCACCCTTCTGGCGCCGCCCTCTGCCGCGAACGAGGATAGGCGGTGATAACGTGAGATGCGTCGGTCTAAATTGTTTGGCAACCTCTTCTAATAATTGACCTTATCCAGGCCCTTGAGCCCCAGGATTGTGCGTGCTTCCTCGGGCGTGGCAGGCTCTCCGCCAAGCTCACGAATGATACGGATGATTTTGCTCACCTGCTCTGCATTGCTGTTGGCCATTACACCTTTGTCGAGATAGAGGTTGTCCTCAAGTCCTACACGAACATGTCCGCCAAGGAGCAGGGCCTGAGTGCACATGGGAAACTGAGCGCGGCCGGCCGCACAAACCGACCACGTGAATCTCCCCAGAGCCTTCTGGGCGGTGTTGAGCAGGAAGATCAAATTCTCACAGGTCGCGGGTATACCACCCAATATGCCCATGACAAACTGCAAGTGAACCGGCTCGTCCGCGTGGCCGGCCTTGATGAGATAGGCCAAGTTGTTGACCATGCCCACGTCGTAAATCTCAAATTCGGGCTTCGTATTATTGGCGCGGAAGATGGTGAGGTACTCCCGCATAGTGCGGAAAGTGTTGGGGAAAATGAAATCCTCCGTGGCTTCGAGATAGCCTTTTTCCCAGGGCTGTTGCCATTGGTTGCCCCGATCTGCAATGTGGAACAAGGCAAAGTTGAGGGAGCCTGCATTGAGAGAAGCCAGCTCCGGATGCAGATTTGAGACCACACGCACCCGATTTTCTACCGATTCCCCCAGCTTGCCTCCTGTGGTGAAGCAGATGATGATGTCGCAATGACGTTTCACCTTTTCCCCGATGCGTCGGAAGATATCTTGGTCCGCGGTTGGCAAGCCGCTTTCCTCGTTTCGCACATGCACATGAGCGATGGCCCCGCCTGCCCCATGCACCGCGAGAATCTCTTCGATGATCTGATTGCCGGTAAGCGGCAAATAAGGGGACATGCTTGGTGTATGAATCGCGCCGGTGATCGCGGCTGTTACTATTGTCTTGTCCATCATTCTCACTCCTAGGCCGTCTTCCGCTTGGCCGACACTTCGGCCGCGCGCTCAAAAAGCCCCTCTTGTCCGGTACTTGCGGAATAGTGCACTAACGGCTGTTTCGAAATGGAGGCACGCTTGTGTCTCCGGCATCACCTTCGCAGGAGATCTGCCCGCTGCCCACATCTCTGATGATCTTGAGCAGTACCTCGTCTCTCGCGGCTTTGATGCTCTGCGCCCTTTCAGGACTCCAAGAGTGGAAACCCTGGCCGGTCTTCACTCCCAGGTTTCCGCGGGCTACCATTTCCTTCATCAATCGCGAGGGGTTTTCGCTGTTGTTCAGATTGGAAAGTAGGTCTTCCTGCACGTCCAGGGTGAGGTCCAGGCCTGCCAGATCGGCAGTTTCCAGTGGGCCGATAAACGCCAGGCGCAAGCCGAAACCGTGCTTGACCACCCGATCTACGTCTTCCGGCGATGCTATGCCCAACTCGACAAGGCTCATTGCCTCGCGCCAGAGAGCGTGCTGCATCCGATTGCCCAGGAACCCCGGCACGTCCTTGCGTACCCACACAGGCTCCTTACCCACGGACTTGAGCAGGTGCCATACCCACTCCAGAACCTCCGGACTGGTTCGAGGCCCGCCGATCACCTCCACGCAAGGCACCACGTGCGGGGGATTCCAGAAATGGGTTCCGAGCATGCGCTCCGGGCGCTCCAAGTGCTCGGCAATGAGGCCGATGCTAATGGCGGACGTATTGCTCGAAAGAACGGTCGTAGGATTTGCCAAACGTTCCAGGTCGGCAAAGACCTTTCGCTTCAGAGCCAAGTTCTCGCTGACCGCCTCGATAATGAGATCCCGGTCAACGCACATCTCGGACAAGTCTGCGCAGAGAGTCACCCGCCTGAGGGTTTCTTCAACCTGAGGCGCTTGTACCAAGCCAAGTCTCACATACACGTCGAGATTAGTGCGGATACGCTGTGGGACTGTTTGAAGCATCGTCTGATCGTTGTCAAAGATGGTCACGAGGTGCCCATGCAGGGCAAAGAGCTGTGCGATAGCATGGCCCATGAGACCTGCACCCAGTATCCCTATCCGTTCAAGATTCTTCATGCCGCGTAACCTCAAACGCTTCGCTGCCGCCAGTACTTTGTCCCAGCCGTAGGTCGGATTGAGTGCCGCTTTCTGGGCGGGACGAAATCCGACATCATGTCCAAAGCAACTGTCGGGTTTCGACGGGCTCAACCCGACCTACCTTGCTTCAGCGTTTGATAGCGCAGTGGTATCAAACGCTTCGCTGCCGCCAATACTTTGTCCCAGAAATAGCTTGGTCTCGGTAAGCCCTCGACATTCCAAGTCGCGCAGCGTAATTTCAGCGATCACAACAAAGGGATGGTGAGTCTTCCTCTCCACCATCCCTTTGCTTATTTCAACCTCGACACCAAATCACTTGCACCTGGGATTCCCGGTCTGCGCAGGGGGCACAGTGATAGCCTCGGCCGGAATGATGGTCGGCTTGCCGATATAGGGAAAGTCGAAGAACTCACTCTTGGCCTGTATGACAGCGGCCACCCCGGGAGTAATCATTTGATGATCGCACTTCCGCATGGTGACTTTGCCCCACGGCATGTCGTACGCCATTCCTTCCCAAACGGGAATGATCTTTTCAGGGTCCGTGCTGCCTGCTTTCTTGACAACGTCGGCAAGCCACCGAATTCCGTAGTAACAGCGACCCATGGAGAGGTCCGGGTACCAGAATCCTATGGTCAAGTTCTTGTGCGCGTCATACCACTCTTTGATGAACTTCTTGTTCTCGGGATTGTCGATGGTAATCATATAGCTATCCGCTGTAACATGCCCAATGCCGGCGTCCTTGATCACCTGCATCCTCAGAGGATCGTTGAGGAAGTAGTTACCCGTGATACACTTCCAGCCTAGGGAAGCTCCGGTCTTCAAGAGATTGTCCAGGTCCACTCCGAAGTTGCCCGTGAGCACGACCTCCGCGCCGGACGCCATGACCTTGCTAACGTACGGGGCAAAGTCCTTCATTCCTATGGGATGGAACTCTTCCCCCACGAGTTGGGCCCCGGGAATCACGTTCAGTTTCTTCTTGAAGCCTTCGGCCGCTTCTCGGCCAAAGACGTAGTCCTGGCAGAGAATGTAGTACTTCTTGTATTTGGTATGCTTGGCAAAGTACTCGATAACTGCGGCCGAGTGTTGGTCCGTGTTCAGACAGGTTCTGAAAGTGTAAGGGTTAAAATCAGCGCCGGTGGTGCTGGCCCCCTCGGTCCCGTACGTAAGACAAATCTTCTTGTTCTGCTCGGCTACCTTCATTATGGCCTTGCAAATGTGGGAACCTGTGCCGGTCATGATGAAGTCAGCTTTGTCCTCGAGGATGAGCTTGGTAGCCTTGCGGGTCGCTACGTCTGCCTTCAGCTGGCTATCTTCTGCGACCACCACCAGCTTCTTTCCCAGGACGCCGCCTTCCGCGTTGATCTTCAACACCGCGAATTTCACGGCATTCAGGTACCGATCTCCCACGTCCTTCATCGGGCCTGACAAAGGCTCAATCACTCCCAGCACGATCTGCCCTTCCGCGGCATACGTCGGCGTCAGCCCAAAGCAAAATGCAAGAGACAAAAGGATGACAATCGGCACCAACTTGCCAAAGCGCACTTTCTTTTGCATCGGATTACCTCCTCCCCGATTTCTATGGGACCCCGAGCGATGACAGCCCCACACGATCTGAAAACTTTTTCTCACACCTCAAGGTATTTCTCCCGGATCTCTCGGGCTTCCTTGAGATCCGCTCCACTCCCTTGGAATACGATCTTCCCTTTGCTGATAACGTAGATTCTCTTGGCCAGCCTCAGCACCACCCGCATGTTTTGCTCCACAAGTAGGATGGCCACGCCGTGGCTGTGGACGTCGGTTACGACCTGTTCCAAATTCGCTACAATCATTGGAGCCAGCCCTTCGGTCGGCTCGTCCAAGAGAAGAACTTCAGGCTCTCCCATGAGCGCCCGGCCGATGGTGAGCATCTGTTGCTCACCACCTGAAAGGTAAGCCCCTCTCTGCTTGTCTCGTGCTTTGAGCGGCGGGAAATATTCATAGACCTTTTCCACGGTCCACCCGTTGGCGCTCTCCTTTTGGCCCGGCTTGATTCCCATCAAGAGGTTCTCCCGAACGGTCAGCCTAGGGAAAATCCTCCTGTCTTCAGGTACATAACCCACGCCCAGATTGGCAATCTCGTGGGGAGTCATACCGGCGATTTCTCGGCCTTTGAAAAGGACCTGGCCCGAGCGGGGAACTAATATGCCAATAATGGATTTCAGCGTAGTGCTCTTGCCCACCCCATTCCGCCCGAGCAAAGAGACGATCTCCCCTTCATCCACATTCAGGGAAATCCCCTGGAGTATGTGGCTCTCTTCATAAAAGCTGTGAAGATCCTTGATATCGAGAAGCATGGCCTACTCTCTCTCTTCACCGAGATATGCATCTTTGACCTGCTGATCGTTTCGAATCGCCTCAGGTGATCCTGATGCCAGCACCCGGCCATAGTAAATAACCGTAATTCTGGTGGCGATGCTGAAGACCACGTCCATGTCATGCTCCACGATGAGCAACGTCTTCCCTTCCGTGACTTTCTCGATGAGCTTCACGGTCTCTCGACTCTCAGTCGAAGACATCCCGGCCGTGGGTTCGTCCAACAGGATCAGCTCAGGGTCCATGGCGATTGTCATGCCTATCTCCAGAGCCCGTTGATGCCCGTGCGCCAGTTCGCCTGCCAACTCATCTTTTCGATCCAAAAGCCCGATCAGGTTCAGTATTTGCTCGGTTTGCTCCGCTATGGAGTCCATCCCGCCCAGCGTGGGGAATATGCTGTGACGCTTGCCGTTTCGGGAAAGCACTGCGTTCCTGACGTTGTCGAAGGCGGTCATGGCCCGAAAGATGTTGGTGACCTGAAAGGAACGGGCAAGGCCCAGCCGGGCAATCTTGTGAGGTGAAAGGCCTGTGATGTCATGGCGTTTGAACGTTATCTTGCCATGACTCGGCGCGTACTTGCCCGTTATCACGTTAAAGAGCGTGGATTTTCCAGCGCCATTTGGCCCGATGATAGCGTGTCTCTCACCTTGCTCCAATTTCAGGTCGATCCCGAAGAGCACCTTGAGGCCGCTGAAATCTTTAGAAAGATTCGTTACTTCCAAGAGAGGCATGGACGCTTTCCTTTAGCGGTTATTCCCGAGGGAAAATAGAGACTTCAGCTTGGCGGGAACTAAGCCGATAAACCCCTGGTGGAAATAGAGAACCAGGACAATGAAGAGCACGCCCAGGATGAATTCCCACCTCTCGGTAATGCTGCTGATCCAGTCCGTGAAGTAGACGAAGATAGCGGCTCCCAGTATGGGTCCGAAAAACGAGCCGGTGCCTCCAAGGAAGGCCATGAACAGGACCTCGGTGGACATCCCCAAAGAAATAGCGCTCGGCGCAACGAAGTCCTGGAATAAGGCGAAGAGGCTGCCCGAGACGCCTGCAAAGAACGCGGCAAGAGTGAAGATCAGCAACTTGGATCGGTTCACGTCGTATCCGAGAAATGAGGCTCGCTCCTCATTGCCTTTCACCGCCTTTACCGTGTTGCCGAAGGGCGTGCGGATCAGGTACCAGCCAAGTGCAAGGCAGATAGTCACGAGGAAGAGCGTGAGATAGTACTTGCTCCCCACCTGGGTGAAGTCGACGCTGAAAATTCCCAGATCCACAGGCTTCTTCGGGACGATGCCGCCTATGCCGTCATCACCCCCGGTAATTTCCCTCCATTTCCACGCGATCGCCCAAAGGAACTGATTGAAGGCCAGGGTCAACAGGGCGAAATAGGATCCCTTACGCCGGACACAGAAAAAGCCGATGATAGCTCCACCAACCGCTCCCGCGATTGCTCCGAGCAAGATGGCTGCAAAGAAAGGCATACCCGGCACGTGTTTCAGAGAGATGGCCGTCACATATGCGCCGAGTCCGAAATAAGCTGAATGGCCGAAGGAGAGCAAACCCGCGTAAGCAAAGAGGAGGTTGAAGCTCACGGCGAACAGCGAGAAATAAACGATCTCCGTCAGCATTCTGACCTGTACGACGGTCAGGATCCGTGGGGCCGCAAGCAGAACTGCAGCAATCGCGACGGCCACGACAATGTGCAAGAGGGTAAGACGCCTCATACTTTCTCTCCGAAGAGACCCGCGGGCCTGATAATGAGCACGACGGCCATAAGTAGGAACTGAAATACCAGCGCCAATCGAGGGATAAAGAGAATCCCGAAAGATTGGAGCTCTCCGATCATGAGTGATGCGACAAAGGCCCCGGGAAGGCTTCCGAACCCTCCCACCACGACCACCACAAACATATCTACCAGCATGTCCAAGCCCATCCCCGGATACGTGCTAAGGAACGGGCCTGCTACGACACCTGCCAAACCGGCCAATGCCGACCCCCCCGAAAAGACACCCAAAAAGAGCCTGGGAACATTCACGCCAAGGGCGTCGACCATCTGGGCGTCTGACACAGCTGCGCGGATCCTGATACCAATGCGCGTCTTCAAGAATACGTAGAGAAGGCCGGCCAAAACAGCGAAGGATATAATGAGGATGAAGAACCGATACACCGGGTATTGGCTCCCCAGCAGATGCACCGACCCGGCGAGGGCTGCGGGAACTTCCACAGGGCGAGGGAAGTCGCCCCAAATCCACTTAACCGCCTCGGTGATCACAAAGAACACCCCGAAGGTGATGAGGAGTTCGAACGCATGACCGTACTTATGTACTTTTCTCAGGAAGAACCGCTCGACGAGGGCTCCGAGAAGGGCCACGCCCACAGGAGCCACAATCAGCGCAAGCCAAAAGTTTCCTGTAGCCATCAGCACGGTGTAACCGAGGTACGCGCCGAGCATGTAGAATGCCGCATGTGCGATGTTGAGGATGTCCATCATTCCGAAGACCAGGGTCATGCCCGATGCCACGAGGAAAAGCAACATCCCGTACACGAGACCGTGAAGCGCTTGGATGATGATGGTGGAAGCCGCGAATTCCATGAGTGTCGTCCTATGCTCTTCAAGGATAAGGCAAACCGTTTGTTTTGGCCGCTATACTGCCGCGTGTTGAATCCGAGCCCTTTTTCCGAGCCCAGCCTTCCCCCTCCCCTACACCCCTCCCGCCAGGGGAGGGGAATCAGTCCCCCTCCCTTGATGGGAGGGGACAGGGGAGGGTGAAATCGGCCCAATCCTAATGCGCGGCCGTATAGTCTCCTAAAGGACCTTGCCGACAGGCTCACATCTCCTGTGCAGCCTCTCTCCGAAGACTTCGTGGGCCGCGGCCGGGCGAGCCGGCGTTTCCAGGGGCTGAATTCACCGTAGTGGTTCGTTTTGCCGCCAAGCCTGGAAAGCGTCTGCGGGTCGACGAAACTCTTTCACGAACACTAGACTACGCCTCCCCCGGGGGCGTGTAGATCACCATCACGCACAATAGGTCCTCATCTCCTGCCGGTCTGCCATGGTGCGGAATACTCGCGTCAAAGTAGATGCAGTCCCCTTCTTCCACCACGTACTCACGATCTCCGTGTAAGAAGATCATGGTGCCTTTGAGCACGAAGAGCATTTCTTCGCCACGATGCTGAAACAGCGGATAGGGCTCCGCATGAGCGGGAGAAGTGAGGAGATACGGCTCCATGTGCTTGTGAGGATACTTGTGCGCCAGAGTCTCGTACGAGTACCCGAACATAGTGCCGCCACGAGCCATGATTTGCCGTTCGGCTTTCTTGACGAGGGAAAAAGAAGTGGCCTCGGTGCGCTCGCCGAATACTTCCGAGATGCTGACCCCGAGGCCCTCAGCGATGTTCAAGAGGGTGGAAACAGGCGGAGAACTTTCACTGTTCTCCACTTTGGAAAGGTAGCCTTTCGTGAACCCGCACCGTCGCGCCAGTTGCTCCAGAGTGAGCCCTCTGGCTCTGCGGAGGCGGCGAATGTTCGAGCCGATTTCGGATTCGGTCGGCATAGCAACCTTCACGGGGTTCAACAGGGGATGAGGCGAGGCCATTGTTTCCCTTCTGGAAACCCGTGGCGCTCCCTCTCACGATGGGAACCGGAGCGCCGCCGCAGCTCGCGGCGGCTTCCTCAAGCCTTTGTGTGCCGGAAGCGCAGTGCGGCAGCCGCGCTTCGGCGTGTCCCCGAGAAGATTCCGCGCCGCTCACGAGAGAAAGGGGGTTTCCTAGTAGGAAACTTAGTAGACTACTCTGCACACCCCTGTCAATAAGAAAATGCACCTCGCCGTAATCGTTTCTACAGACTGCCGTAGCAAGGAAACTGCAACGTATCATGAGAGGCCCCGGCTTCGACAAGCACTCCGAGGCTTCGCCTCGGAGATTGGCAGCAAGAGCGCATCGTTGCGCAACAATTTGGAGGGGAGACTCATCTCCCCTCCCATAGGCGTTAAGATAAGATCACTATATTTGGCCTTGGGTGGCCCCAGAGGGGCAACCGAAAGTAGCCCGGCGATTCATCGCCGGGAAAAGACGCCGCAATCTCCGGTACTTATAGTCTCAGAGGGACGACAGAAAGCTTGCCCCGGGGCCGGAATTACGTCGTCGGATAGGGTACGGGTTCCGAAGCAACTCTGCCGTCCCTCCGGGACTAAGAGATGTTATTCTTTGACGATTCGCCTCACCCGGCAATGAATTGCCGGACTACTATCTGTGTGTCCCTGCGGGACTCCAGAATTCAGAGAATAAGTTGGGCCTTATTTTAACACCTATGGAGGCTAGGGGAGGGGGGGTAAGGCAGGCACGGGAAAGCTCACGCTCAACGCGCAGCAAGATAGTTTGTAAGGATCGTTTTTCAGAGATCCTTGTGTACGGATTGACACGGGGCCCGGGTCCAGTCATAAAATACCCAAACATGGGGAAGCGTGTCCTTGTAACTCTTACACATCCTCTCCTCTGTGGGGCGGACTTTCCAGTCCGCCAGGAGTGGCAGGTAATCCTACGTTTCGCGGAGCTGCCCCACCGTTACGGCAAGAACCACCTCTCCCCTGGTGGGAGAGGGAGGGGAGAGGGGGCGCTGGAGCGAGATATCTAGCCGAACTTATTAGCCGATGCCGGGTCCAGGAAGCTATCCCAGGAGTCTACGGACGCTTTCCTGCTCCTGGCCGCGGAGGCAAAAGCCGGGAGTTTTTGGGGAGGGGTCCGGGGAGGCCCTTTTTACACAAAAAGGGCTTCCCCGGCTCCTCTTCCGCAAGCTCCCCGGTTTCCCTGCTCCTGGCCGTCCTGGGCCGACGCGCCTTTCAATTGAGAAAACCAGCGAATAGTCCAACCTGACCGCAGTGCGAGGAATTAATACCACCTGAATGGTAGAGACGGATTCCTCTCGTTACGCTCCTGCTTAAAGGAGGAGGTTGAGGATATGGATCTTTTCCCTGCTGGAAAGTGTGCGGGCCCAATCGTCCGCTCCTTACTTATGGTCATCTTAGTTGCATCGGACAATCGAACCGCCAAGTCTGAACGATTAGCCTCGGAGAACATCTTATCTCTCAAATGGATATTCTTGGGGCCTGTCTTGGCCTTGTTGCTCCTCGCTCATAGTTTTGCCAATAACCTTGGATATGGCGTTGGCAGTTGGGAAGTGCCGCCGGGGCAACCGGATCAGATATGGTCCCAGGTTGATTATGATGCCAATCTCAGCGATCCGTTCTTCGAGTCAAATGAGTGGAGCTATCCGTATGGCGGTCAAGTCGTTACCAGCGGAATGTGGCCAGAGGGAGAAGACCCGCCACGGCTAAAACATACGGCCAAGTGTTTTTCCACCTCTTTCGGGGGGAGAGAGCATCGCGTCAGATTCTGTGAAGTCAAGTTACTTGATGTGAACATGATCGATCTTTTCATTCATGACACTACTAAGCCGGCGTATTTTGATAAACTAAGAGTTCACATCAGGAATGGGATGTTTATGTGTCAGTACTCGACCGTCTACAAGGACTCTACGAATGTAGGCTTGATATGGACGACGAAGCGGCAAGAGTTGACCTTGGACAAGAAGTCGTACCACAAGGGTGACACGATCAAAGGCAGGATTGACTTTGAATGTGTTCAGGAGATAAGCAACCCGAAATACGTCGGGAAATGGGGCAGAAATCCGAAAAGTATCAAGGTCTATGGGGTCTTTAACGCGATTGTTCAGTAGGCCTCTGCAAGCATATGGTGACCGTGTTCCACCAGACAGGCATTCCAAGTCCCGGCGAAACAATGGCTTTTGGCGCTCAGCTCAGAGGAGGTATAGAATGGCCCAACGACAGATAGTTATGGAAGTCACCAACCAAAAGGTGGGCTACAGTTGGCTTTGGAATTGGAAAGCCGGCAAAAACGCTGATGGGACGTTTAAGGACCCGAATTTGTACCTCGTCCCGACTTACCAAATGAACCTTTGGGTCAAGTGCCCTGCAGAAGAAAAGTGGCGGCAGGTCGGCGCGTTCGAAGTAGTTCGCTTTGGAATTAACAACGGGGGACCTGGAGGTAGTGGGTCTGTTTGCGGTCTAAAGAAAGGCATTTCTGATAAGCCACTGAAACGCATCGACGCATGGTACCCCGAGTACGAAGTCCATTCTGGCGATGCTCCTGATGGGGGGTGGATTATCCACCTCGATTATCTTGTGCATGCCGGCTCGGAAAATCCTACAAACGTGCGGGGGCCATATATGGGCGCAACCGGTTGAGGTGAAAGGGGGTCAGGTCTGCTCTTGGCTCATGCTATGGCTCATGGCTCATCCGGTAATTGCGTACGTGTAGTTGAAAAATAAAAGAGGACATGCTTTGTCCTTCCGGGTTTTGAAAAAGACTTGGAAGGGAGACAAGGCATGTCCACCAGCCTACTGTACCACGCTTTGAACATTGTGGGATACCGGCACCAGAGGACGGAGTTCGTGGGAAGCCAGATGAGTCAAGAGCAGACTTGACCCTCTCTCCCTCGGGTTGGCTTCTCTCGCCCCTTCGCCAAGAGCCTTCCACGTGATCGAACGGACAGGCTTCGGCCAGTTTGCCCAAAAACCGTTGACCTGATATAGACATGCGGATGAAAGAGGAGTACGAGGGAAGCGTGCGGCGCTTCTGGCAATCGCCGGCCCTCATACCAGTGCGCTTTCTAGGAAGTAAAGCATGGGGGAAACTTCTTTGTGTAAAGAAGTTTCCCCCAGAGCCCCATAGGCGCTAACTTCTTGCTCGCGTTTTGGATTTAGAAGGAGTATAGCACGTTCCTGGGAGGGACGGCTATGCACATAGAAGACGTTTTGGATAAGGAAGACTGGGCGGTTATCGAGAGTC
>JBFLZC010000038.1:0-30080 GCA_040756375.1 Thermodesulfobacteriota bacterium | reverse complement strand
CCACCAACTGGAGAGCCGTATGCGGGAAAACCGCACGTACGGTTCGGAGGGGGGAGCGACCGGGAGACCGGTCGTTCCTACCCCTATACGGATCAAAGAACAGACCCACTTCAAGTTAGCGCCTATGGGGTCTGGGGGAAACTTCTTTCCACAAAGAAGTTTCCCCCAGGCTTTACTCTTTGAAAGCGCCTTGGCGTTACGGCTTCAAGTACCCGAACTCGGCGAGTTTTTTGGCATCGCGGGTCCAATGGGGTGAGACTTTTACGAAGAGTTCAAGTCTGACCGGCTGGCCCAAGAATGCCTCGATTTTATGTCGGGCCGCGGTCCCGATTTTTTTGATCATCTGCCCGCCTTTTCCAATGAGGATCTTTTTCTGACTATCCCGTTCCGCATGGATGTCCGCCTGAATCAAAACGGACGAGGGTCGCTCTTTGAAGGCTTCCACGACCACCGCGGTCTTGTACGGGATTTCTTCGCCGGTCATCTTTGTCACCATTTCTCTTATGATCTCAGCCACAAAGAATCGGACCGGCATGTCGCTGATGTCGTCCTCGGGGAAAAGCGGCGGGCTGACGGGAAGCATCTTGACGAGGGCTTCGACCAGCTGGTCAACGCCTGAGCCCGTGAGCGCGCTGATGGGCACAATTTCTTGAAAGCTGTACGCCTTGGAAAAGAGGTCGATCACCGGGAGCAGCAACTGCGGCTGGACCGTGTCTATTTTGTTTATCGCCAGGACCGCGGGCGAGCCGGCCGAACGGAGAATATCGATAAGCAAGAGATCCTCTTCCGGGATTTTTTCGGCAGGGGTGGTGATCATCAGGGCCACATCGGCTTCTTCCAGGCTCTTAACTGCCGTGCTCACCATAGCTTGGTTGAGAGGAGTATTCGCAGCATGAACTCCTGGCGTATCGAGCAGTATCATCTGGAAGCGCGGCGTCTGGTGAATCGCGGTGATCCGATTGCGCGTGGTTTGTGCTTTTGGCGTGACTATGCTCAGCTCTTGACCGAGGATGCGGTTCACTAGGGTTGACTTGCCAACATTAGGCCGGCCCGCGACCGCAACAAATCCGCTCCTGAAATCCGACTCGTGCTGGGCCGCCATTGTCCTGGTTTCTCCTTGACCGCTTGGAATGAGTCGTCTAGTATGAGTTTAATTCATTTTCAGGAGAGATGCCCGAGCGGCTGAAGGGGCGCGACTGGAAATCGCGTGAATGCCCACAAAGGTGTTCCGAGGGTTCGAATCCCTCTCTCTCCGCCAGAAACGACACGCCTGTCAGGTCGGAGCTGAGTCGGCCCTCTTATTTCGGCCCCTTTCTTACCCTGAAGACAGAACCGAGGCAAACGCCTGTTGGGGCTCGAAGTCTGCCTCGGTTTGGGCCTAATCCGTCGTATTCTACGCGGAAAGCTCAATCAGCCGGCACAATGAGCGCCGACGTTCTCTGTGGAGTCACCGCCAATCGTTGGTATTGTAGTTTGGCAGGTTGAATTTGCGACCAGTGCCGTAGTCCCATTCGTACGGAACCGGAAAGAACGGGTACGACACGCCCGTGACCTGTGTCATGAATCTGTCCCATCGGTACAGTTCCACAGCAGGCACGTTTTCTTTCTTAGTTTCGAAGAAGCGCGTGGCCGAGTACCACATGCTGTGGAATCCGGGCGGATAATTGCGAACAAAGCGACGGTTATAATCGCGGGCCCACGTGTCCGGAATAGCGCACAACACGAATATGCTTAAGCAGCAAACAGCCGTGAGAATGGAGCGAATGGACATTGTACCTCCGCGGAGGGAGTATGAGGCCTCCACCAGAGATAATACCAGAAACTAAGATATTCTGTCAAGATAAGTAGAAATCATGATGCATCAATTGAATAAGGGCTACCGGTTCGGAGGGAGATCCAGGAGGCTTCTTTCTCGTAATGCGCTGAACACCTTGTCATGGACTTGATCCGCGGGTCCTTCAGCGGACACCGGACATATCAGAGGATCGTCAAGTGACCGGTATATGCGATCCACTGCGCGAAGGTAGTCCTCCACTTCAAAGAGGGAGTAGCCCTCGGTTCTTTCCGCTTCAATACGAGACAATGCTGCCTCTACTGGTACCAACAGCAGAAAGATCAGGTCCGGCTGGACAAGAAAGCCGCTGTTTAGGCTGAGGATTCCTTGGACGGATACTCCCCTGGCGCCCTGGTATGCGACGGATGAATAAAAATACCGATCGGATATGACCGTCACTCCTTGTCGAAGCGCAGGGGCAATAACCTGTTCAACGTGGTAACGGCGATCCCGGGCAAAGAGCTGGGCTTCTTCTTGCGGCCCCGGCCGCGTAGAGGCAGACCGGATCAGGCGCCCCACGGGTCCTTCCGACGGCTCGGCAGTACAGAGCACTGGATAACCGAGCGCCTCCAGACGATCGCCCAGGAGCTGTACCTGGGTAGTCTTGCCAGATCCGTCTATGCCCTCAAAGACTAAGAACAGCCCGCCGCGGGTAATGCCCATTGAGCTGCGATCTTGCCATATTTCCATGCGAGGATTCATCCGAACTGCTAGGAGGTCTCTGCGAAGAGCCACAAGATCGGATTCGTTACTGCTGTTCGTCCGCGGACCTGGCAGGTTTGGACATGACGATTTCGTTCCTGACCCACACTGCTTCGCTGTATCGCTGAATGCATTTGAGCCTTTCCTGCTCGTAGGTCTCTTTTGTGAAGAGGAGCTCGTCCGGTTTGACTCGATCCCACTTGGCTGCCAGGTCTCTCAATTCTTTTTCCATCTGCGCCTTGAATCGCTCTGCGGGCCTGAATTCCACGTGGTAAATGGCGAAACCGGACTTCTCTCGGCAGACATAATAGATCCGGCCGCTGTCGGTGATTTTGATGGTTGCGAGCTTTCCGGAGGACGGAACCCTTGTGTATACACTTTCATAGCGTATGGCCTTTGCTTCCCGAAGCGCATATTCCGGGGTCGGGAACTCTTGAGCTGTCGCCGGCCCATGTGCCGACACGCAGATCCCTGCTAATCCGACCATTCCTGCGATTAACTTCCTCATCTGGTCCGGTTCCCCTTCTCTGCGATTGCCTGCTCTATGATGCCCGTGAGGTGCATGAAATCGACCTGCATTTCTCTTTCGGGGTCTCGGGGCTCCCCTGATGCATAGGAAAGCCCGAAACAATGACTTATGGTTATTGATTCATCCGTGCAATAGTTCCAGAGCGATTGCTTGATCATGCTGCCGATAAGAAACGCGCCGACGCCCGCGGCCCACTTAAAATGGAGACCGTCGCCGCCGCTATCTCCCATGACCACAAGGCGGGCAGCGGGGATGCCGAAAGCTTCCAGCATCTGCTGAGAGCATCGGGCTTTGTGTTCGATTTCGAGTACTTGGCAAGGATAGCGCTCCGGATAGGATTCACCGGTGAACTGCACCAGCGGGTTGCACGCGACCAGTGGGATCTCCGGTATAAGGCCCTTGGCCGACGCCCGCTGGAAATACCCCTGCGTGCCTGTGGTGTTGAGCATGAACAGGATATCGCGGCTCGCACACCATTCGATCAGCTCGGGGACTCCTCGGTATGTGCGGAAGTGCCGGTCGAGATACTCGTCCATCTGTGTCACGGTGAGGGGCGCGGGCAGCAGCACTTTGATTCGCTGAGTAGCTTCGGTCAACGAGATCCGATTGCCTGTGTACTGCCGAAAGATGTGAGACAGTTCCGATTCGAGCTCAGGATAGGTGAACGCTAGAGGATCAAACGGACCGTTCGGGGACAGGCATTCGCTCCAATCGGAAGAAACCGCTGCTTTGTATTTTCCCTTCTTGGCATTCATGTCTCTCAATCCACGCATTGATAAGTTGGGAGCTTCTGATACCAGTTCGCGGAACGACGTGCAAGCTGCATGTGCACGAAGAAAGATCGCCGCAATCACTCCATAGATAAAACTGCCCCTCTGCAAGCCAAGAGTTTCAGATCGTTCAGTTTTCCGGTTGAGTTCCGTAAGGATTTCTTATAAGAGGGGATAAAAGACGAGCCTTGTCGGAGATTAGCCATGGCGCTGTTCAAAGATCGGGTCGATCCTAATGTGCTCGTGGAGCGCGCCAAAGCCGGCGCTCTCAAGAGCGAGATCGAGAAAGACTACAAGATCTCTGATGAAGAGCTGGCCATGATCCTACTCCCCCTGTACCGCAAAGGGGAGTTGACAAAGGATCAATTCAACGATTTCTTTCGAGGGCTCCCGATTAAGCCGGCCCCGGAGTCCGCGGCACAGGCGACGGAAGGGCCGTCCATTGGGGATACCGTGCCGGAAATGGTAGTGGCGGAGGAGCCCGAGGTCGAAGCGGAAATAGTCCCTGAAGAGCCTGAGCCCGAGCCCGAACCAGCCCTTGCGAGTGCACCGGAAGTAGAAGAGGAAGTACCCGCCGAGCTGGAGCCTGCTGCCCAAGCACCCGAGCCTCCCGCAGAAAAGCCCCAGGAGGAATCCCCTGAACCCGCTTCTCGCATGGACTTCCGTTCGCTTGAGAACATCCTGAAGCGAATATGGAAGAGGCTAGACGTAATCGACCGACGATTGAGTGAAATCGAAAAGAAGTTCCCTGAATAGTAAAGAGATTTGGTGGCGTCAAGAAACCGGCGAGAAGCTTCTTGTTGAGCCTCTCCGTCTCCGTTTGCCGTCCCGAAGTCAACGGTTTTCCCGCGCATTACTAAACGCCCCCGAGCTCCCCGCTCATTCGTGCCCGCAAAGGCCGATCAAGGGCGCACGCACAGGAGCCCCCTTACGGCAAATGGCCAACTACCCTGACGTGCCCCCCTCAAAGGCACATGAACGTGCTGAAATGCAATCTGGTGCCACGGATGTGCCGAAGGCTCATCCGTGCAGGAACTGGGCGGATGGTATCGGGTCTCCGTCCTGAAGAGGCTTCTGTTCGCCCTCGGGCAATAGCAGACAAGCACGGATGAATCCCGCGGGGCGGGATGCATCCGTGGCACCAGATTGTCATCAGTCCCCGCATAACCGGCACGCGCCTTCGGACACAGGCAGGATTGACGCCGCTCAGCGGTCATGGAAGTGTACAGGAATTTCGGCAATCGCCATCCATCGTGGACACACCGGCCTGTTTCCGCTATCCTCGGAGTGCCTGTTGACGAAAGGAGAGGACCATGAGGCTCGCACGCACACAAGGCTCCCTCACGCAAGTCGTTTTTGCTGTAGTGATCGTGGCCGCGTGGATCGGGATGGCACAAGCTCAAGAGCTCAAGATCGCAAAGGTCGACCTGGAGCAGGTTTACCGAGGGTCTGCTAAGATACGAACCGCCCTCACGGACCTGCAGAAAGTTGAGGTGGACGGTAAAGCAAAGCTTCTCGGCCTCACCTCCGAGATCAAGGCCCTTGAAGATCGACTGAAGATCGAAGAAAAGAAGCTGGGGGCTGAAGAAAAGAAGAAGCTGGAAGAAGCCCTGCTTTCCAAGCGAGAAGAGTACCAGACCGAGAGAGAGACTCTCGAAGTCACGCTGCAGTTCCGCAGGAAAAACGAACGAAACCGATTCACAAAAGAGATTGATGAAGTTGTGAAAAGCCTTGCAGAAAAAGAAGGGCTCACCATGGTGCTAAAAGATCAAATGTTTCTCTATTCCAAGGGCGTGCGAGACCTTACTTCGGATGTGATTAAGGCCCTGGACGCCAAGCCCGAGCCTACCGAAGAACCGAAACAACCAGAGAGAAAATAGAGATTGGATCAGGGCTCACTGTGTCTGAGCCTCTCAACGGCGAGCCGCCGGCATCCGGCAGTTCGCTCCTAGAAGCCGCACAATGTCTGAAACCTACGATATGGCTGTTATTGGCGGAGGCCCGGGAGGGTACGTGGCCGCGATCCGCGCGCGTCAATTGGGCCTTAGTGTGGTGCTCGCGGAAAAGGAACGGGTGGGCGGGGTTTGCCTCAACCACGGGTGCATTCCCACGAAAGCCCTCTTATCCGATGTGGAAGGCTTTCAATGGGTCAAGCGTGCGGCAAAAGATCTAATCTTGGACCATGTGCCGAGCATCGACTTCAGCCGCATGATGAGCCGCAAAAACACGGTCGTGGACAAGCTCGTTACCAGCCTTGAAAAGCAGATCTCCGCGCTTGGCGTCCGCACCGTGCAAACGCTCGCCAGGGTCGCGGAACCGGGTGTAGTGCTTACGGAAAATGGGGAGACTCTTTACGCGAAAAACATCGTTATTGCAACCGGTTCTCGTTCCACTCGACCTCCGATTCCAGGAGTTAACTTGCAAGGAGTGCTCACCACTCGTCAAATGCTTGCGCTGGAGAAGCCTCCGGAAAGCTTGGTTATTATAGGCGGAGGAATCATCGGCCAGGAATTTGCCGCGCTGTTCGCAGGCATCGGCACAAAAGTAACGGTCTTGGAGCTCCTGGACCGGATACTCCTGGGGGTCGACGGCGAGCTCGCGCGGAAATACGCTTCGCTTGTACAGCCATTGGGTGTGCGGAACGAGACCGGAGTTCGGGTGCAGGCCATTGAAACAAATCAGAGCGGGCTCCGGGTGATTTACGAAAAGGGCTCTCAGGAAAAGACCGCAGAAGCCGACGTCGTGCTTCTGGCCACAGGAAGGCGGCCGTTCTCCGAAGGGTCCGGGATAGAAGAGCTGGGCGCCAACATGGTAAACGGCGCTTTACAGGTTGACGGCTATTTGCGAACCTCTCTGGAAAATGTGTACGCGATCGGAGATGTCCTGGGAAAGAAGATGCTTGCGCATGTGGCGTCGTATCAAGGAGAGGTGGTCGCGGAAAACATCGCGGGCTTCGAGCGACCTTCAGAAGACGATCTTGTCCCCTGCTGTGTTTTCACGCTGCCCCAAATCGCCTGGGTAGGGCCGACTGAACAAGAAGCATCCGCGGCAGGTTTTCCCTTCCGCACCAGCACTTTTCCGCTCTCTGCCAGCGGCAAGGCCGTGGCTATGGGTGAATCGCTCGGGTGGGTGAAGCTCATCGAGCACGCGGAGACCAAGAAACTGATTTCCGCGCACCTGATGGGTCCGCACGTTTCCGAACTGGTTAGTGAATTGACCCTGGCGATCCGTGCGGGCATGTCCGCGTCGGACATTGTAGAAACCATGCACCCGCACCCGACGCTGTCGGAAGCAGTGCGGGAAGCTGCGATGGGTTTGCAGGGCGGACCGATCCACGCGGCTGCCAGGACCAAGTTGTTCCCGGTTTTGCAATGAAACCTGTCAAAGGTCTCGGCATGAAGTACCGCTAGTCGGGTCTGCGTATGGGGAGGCGTGGAGGGGAGATGAGTCTCCCCTCCACATTATTGCGCAACGATGCGCTCTTGAAGCGTCTCTCCGAGGCGAAGCCACGGAGTGCTCACCGAAGCCGACGACTTTCACGGTTTGTTGTGGCTTTCTCATGAATGAATTCAGGCTCCTCGACATAGGGCATTTGACTGCGGCCGAAAATATGGCCTTGGACCAAATTATTCTCGAAGAGGTCGCGGAGAAAAAGAGCCCGCCAACCATTCGCTTCTTGCAGTTCTCGCCACCCGCGGCTTTGGTTGGTTACCACCAGGATGTGGACCTGGAAATCCGCGCGGATTACTGCCGGACTCATGGAATTGACATCAATCGAAGAATTACCGGTGGGGGCGCGATATTCTTCCAGGAATCCGCGCTCGGGTGGGAACTCTTCGGAGTTCAAGGCGACGCGCCCTTTCGCGATTCATTCGAGGCGATCCTTTATAGAATCTGTGCAGTGGCAGCCGCGGGCCTGTCCCGTCTTGGCATTAGCGCTCGATTTCGACCTCGAAATGACATCGAAGTAAATGGGCGAAAGATCTCTGGAACCGGCGGTGTTACCATTTCCGGTGGGTTCATGTTCCAGGGCACCGTGCTGGTCGCGAACGAAGTCGAGCAGTTCCTCAAAGCGCTCCGGGTGCCTGTGGAAAAGCTGAAGAAGCGGGAAATCGAGTCGCTCATGGAGCGGATTTGCTTCCTGTCGGACCTGCTTCATCCAACGCCCAGCGTACGGGAGCTCAAAGACGCACTGGTGGCTGAGTTTGCGTCCGGCCTGGGTATTCAGCTGATTCCCGGTTCGTTAACCGCGCGGGAGAAGTGTCGGCTGGGTGAAGAGTGCGGCTTTTACAAAAGCCCTGCGTGGATCAGGGCCCGGTCCAGGCCCGAGCACGAAGGAGAGCCGACTCGCTCCATCACCCAAACCGACGCGGGAACCATGCGAATTCACCTCTGGGCATCTCCTGGAGGCAAGAGGGTCCGTCAGGCCCTTATAGCCGGGGATTTCTTCACGGCTCCCGCAAGGCTGGTTCACGACCTGGAAGCTTCCCTGGTGGGCCAACCATTCCAAAAGGAAGCACTGGAGCAGGCTGTCCTTTCCTTTCTCTCGTCTACTGACGGGCAATTCCTGGGCATCGAGCACGAACAGGTAAGCCAAGCAGTGGGAATGGCCGCTGAACGGAGGATGCTCGCCAAAGACGCTTTCACGCTCAGCGAAGCAAATGAGCTCTTCCTCATAAACGTGAACCCGCAGGAACTTGGGGCTCACAGACCACGCTGGTTGCTGCTGCCATACTGCTCCAAGAGCCTCGACTGCGAATTTCGCCACGTACCGGGCTGCGATGAATGCGGTCAATGCGAAATCGGCGACTGTTGCAGGCTGGCTAGGTCGCTTCAAATCGAGCCGATCACTGTGCAGAGCTTCGAGCACCTTATGGAGGTGCTGCGTTCCGAATGCGAACACCAAGACGGGCTGTATGTAGGCTCGTGCTGTGAAGCCTTCTATGCCAAGCACCAGCAGGAGATGGAGCAGGTTCAAGCAAAAGGGCTCCTGGTAAACCTGGATTCGACCACCTGTTATGATCTGGGCAAAGGGATGCAAGCTTATCAAGGACACTTTGACAATAAAACCACCCTCAACGTGGGGCTGATCGAAAAGACCCTCAGGCGCCTCCATGCTCTTGCAAGATGATTGGGACGTACTCGTTGTGGGCGCAGGCCCGGCAGGTTCTCGTGCCGCGACCGCCTCGGCAGCCGCGGGCGCACGGACGCTCCTGATCGACGCCAAGGTCCGAATCGGCGAGCAGCCCCATTGCGGTGAGTTCGTTCCACTGCAGCTCTTCGTCGAATGTGGGTTAGACCGGGTTTCCGTAATCCAAGCCGTGGACGATATGGAAACCGTGGTCGTGGACCTGAATTCGCCAGAAGGCGAGGTGCTGCGCCCCGGAAGCGTGCAGCGGTCTCCCGGCTTCCTCATTGATCGGGTGTGCTTCGATCGGCAACTGGCCCGGGAAGCCGCGATTGCCGGCGCCGTAGTCCTGTCAGGAGCACGGCTGAAGGGCAGAAAGGATGATGGCTGGATTATCGGGATTGACGGCCAAGAAATTCAGATCCGAGCTCGGTTTGTTGTCGCGGCAGACGGTGCAGTCTCGACGGTCGCTTCGGTCTTGAGCCTGGAACAACCTGACTTTCTCAGAGGCGTGCAGGTCGAAGCCCCGCTGGCGAGGCCCCTGAACAAGACAATGGTTTTTCTTTCCCGCGATCTCAAGGGAGGATACGGCTGGCTCTTCCCTAAAGGAAACGTTGCGAATGTGGGACTCGGGGTAGGCTCTGAACCGGACCTGAGCCCAAGGAAGCTACTGGAGCGGTTGATTTACATGCTGATGTCACGAGGACTGATCAGGCCGGGAAGGCTCAGCCAAACCGCAGGATTGATCCCCGTATCAGGCATGAGACCAACGCTAGTGTTCAATAATGTGGTCTTCTGCGGCGACGCGGCAGGGCTCACGCATCCGATTACGGGAGCGGGCGTTCCGCAGGCTGTCTCTTCAGGCGACCTCGCGGGCAGGGCAATTGCTGCCGCGCTGAAAACCCGCGATCGAGCGCATTTGAAGAGCTATGAGAACGAGGTGACGGGCCGGTACCGTGGCGTTCTCGACCATGCGCTTGCCAAGAGAAGGCTTATGATGGCTGGCTGGCACGAAGCGGATTTCGAAAAGGCCAGCAAGCAGTGGTGGATCGGTTTCAAGGAATACCGGCGACGCGTACGATGAGACGGGACCTCAGCATAGCAAATCCTGGACTAAAAGGACCTGCGCCGTCCCAGCCCTTGCCTGGACTTCTGGAACAGGCCTGGAACCTCTCCCGCGCGGCGCATGGATGGCTGCTTACGGTGCACGTTCCGGGCATGTTTGTGGTCGACGGCCGCCGTGGCAAGTATCGTGCAGTCTCGATCACCGGCGAAGGATGCGCACTTGATTGCGAGCATTGCAAGGGCTCGCTCCTTAAGACCATGGCCCACGCACTCGATGCGGAGGCGCTGATCAGGCTGGGACGAGAAGCCGTAGCACGGGGCGATCACGGGATGCTTGTTACGGGCGGTTGCGATGAGCTGGGCAGACTTCCGTGGAACGACTTCATATTTGCCATCGAGACCTTGAAAGCCGAGACCGATCTAGCCATCTCGGTCCATTCAGGCCAGATCGATCTGCCCACGGCCCGAGGCCTGAAAGCAGCCGGCGTGGACCAGGTGCTGGTGGATGTGATTGGAGACGATCGAACAGCCAGAGAGGTGTATCATCTGCCTCATGGCGCCGCGACCGTGAGACAGACGCTCGATGCGCTTGCCGAGGTCGATTTGGAGATCGTGCCCCATATCGTGTTCGGCATCCATTATGGCAAGCCCCGCGGAGAACGGGCCGCGCTGGAGATGCTCAAGAGCTATCCCATAAAACAATACGTTGTGGTGGTGCTCATGCCGGCAAAAGGCACTCCAATGGCCGAAGTTGTGGCTCCCGAGCCTGAAGAAGTGGCTTCGTTTCTTGCCTGGGCCAGGCTCGAACTGCCCCAAGTGCACGCGGGCCTTGGTTGTGCCCGGCCCAGAGGCAAGTACCGACGAGAATTGGATGTCCTGGCAGTACGCGCGGGAATCAACAGCGTGGCCTTACCTTCAGACCAGTGCCTGGAGGAAGCCCGCAAGAGAGGATTGGAAATCAGCTTCCGAGAAACTTGCTGCTCGGTCGCGTGAATCCGTCAGATGCGACCTCAAAGAACCGGAGTTTGTGGAAGAACTTGGGGGGGGGGGGGGGGGGGGGGGGGGGGGGGGGGGGGGGGGGGGGGGGGGGGGGGGGGGGGGGGGGGGGGGGGAGGCCCCTTTTTGCAAAAAGGGGCCTCCCCGGACCCCTCCACCAAAAACTCTCCCCCTCTGCAAGCGCTTCCAGCGCTTGTAAGAATTGTCTTTGACCACATCGAGGTGAAACTTAATGTCTTGTGCAGACGTGGGTACTCTTCCGGTGGTCGGCCATGAAAGCCCAGAATATGTAAGGCTTTCCCTGGCCGCGGCCATGACTCTGGGGTTTGTGCCGGGGTGGTTTCATCGGAACGCGAAGCTGAGGTGTGTGAACCTGCTCCTCACTTATGACGATGGATGCAAGGCAAGCTGCGCGTTCTGCGGTCTGGCAAGAGAAAAAGATGCGACTTGGACCGCGAAGAAATTCATCCGAGTCCCGTGGAAAACCTTTCGTACCGCGGACGTTGTAGAAGCGATCAAGCGCGGGCCCAGCCATGTGGGACGGGTCTGTATTTCCATGATCACCCATCCGCGATGTCGTGATGACGTGCTCGCCGTGTGCAAGCAGGTGGTGCAAGCAACCGGCCTGCCCGCATCGCTCCTGATTTCACCCAGTGTCATTACCGGCAAGGATCTCGCCGCAATGAAGGACGCCGGAGCGGACCGTATCGGCGTAGCTATCGATGGGGCCACTGAGGAGATCTTCGATCGGTTCCGAGGCAAGCCGGTGAATGGACCTCATCGATGGGATCGATACTGGAAGATCTATGAGAAGAGCATTGAGGTTTTTGGCCGAGGAATGGCCGGGGTGCATTTGATCTGCGGCCTGGGTGAAACGGAACACGAGATGGTTGAAGCCATCTATCGGGCACGCGCGGTCGGAGGTTCTACGCATCTCTTCTCGTTCTTTCCCGAGAAGGGTTCCGCACTTGAGAACCACACGCCGCCGCCCATCGGAGCCTACCGCCGAATCCAATTGGCCCGGTGGCTCATCGACCACGATCTGACCGTGCCCGATCGGATGACGTTCGATGGATCAGGTCGCATTCTCGATTTTGGCGTCACTGTTGCGGAACTGGATGAAGCCATTCGGTGCGGCGAGCCTTTTGAAACATCCGGCTGTCCGGGGCCGGACGGCAAAACCGCGTGCAACCGGCCATACGGGAACGAAAAACCGGGCCCGGATATACGGAATTTTCCCTTTTCTCCTGACGACGAAGATCTCAAACGCATTATCAAGGAATTGAAGGAGTAGGGGCTTCCAGAACGCGAAAAGGCGGGTTCGAGGCCCGCCTTTTTTTATTCAGTATATATCAACGCCGTTAGCGCTGAAAGAGCTTGATGCTGATGCCGTTCGGATCCGACAGGGACGCGTACGTTACACCGTCTCGCTCTGCTGAGGTCTCTATAAACGAAAGGCCCTTAGCTTGAAGGGTCTCCACTGCCTGGGGAAGACTCGTAACAGGGAAGCTCATGCCGGAAACACCGCCGTCCACTCGGCCCGCGGTGGAGAATTTGTTGTGACAAATCTCTAACTTGTACGGGCTGCCGAGCTTTTCCATCGAGACCACATCAAACCCGCCCGAGAATCCCGCTGAGGTCTTGAATCCTAGCTTCTGATAGAACTGGATGGTCTCCTGCGGAGAAGCAGTGGGGATCGCTATGGTTAACGGATAATCATCCACTGCGGATCTCGTGTAATTGGACGATTCCGCTTCCGAGTTATAAGCCACAAGAATAGCGAACAGAGCAAGAAAACCGATTGCACAGGTAAATCCTACCAAAAGCCGCTTGGCATGTGCGGCCAGCACATTCATGCTCGCAGAACCTCCTTACCTAGCCTCAAGGGGAAATTCCCGATCGCTCTCCAGCAGAGGCCTCCCGACTATACAAAAAAATCGGAGTAAAAGCAAGCAATAAGATAAACTTCTATTGCTCGAACATAAGAAAATCGCACAATCTACCGCGACAAGAAATCTTTTCCGCGGCGCGTGCGACGCACTCAGTCAAAATCCGGCCTCGTGAATTGGAGCCCATAGAATTGCCACAAAAGGAGCGACTTCGTCAAGCGGAAAATGGCCCCCTGGAAGTCTGTGGCTCGGCTTGTAAGGCTAATTTCAATCCAATTCGTAGGTCGGGTTGAGCCTTGCGAAACCCGACTCCATCGGCTACCGGCTCGTATTTAATACAACGTGGAAAAAGGGTTCTGCGCGGTCGCGCTCAGGGAAAGCAACTGTGAAGCGGCAAAGCGCACAAGGGGATCTTCCTCATAATCACCCGTGCGGCGGGAAGCTGCATGTTGCGCGTCGGATTCCTCCGCGGGGCTCACAAATCGCTGGTCCGGCTCAATCCCTTTGCCTTCTATGTCCAAGTTGTTCGGCGTGTAGTAGTGGGCCGTGGTAAGTCTCAGGGCCATCCCATTACGCAGGAGGAATACCCCCTGCACCGATGCCTTGCCGAAGCTCGTTTCACCGATAACGACTACGGCAGGCCGACCGGTAAGCGCAGCCGCCAGGATTTCCGCCGCGCTGGCAGTACCACGGTTTATAAGCACCGCGATCGGCAGAGGCGGCACTTTCTCACTTGATACAGCCTCAAAGGTCCTATTCAGCTTCTCTTTCCGTCCCCGAATAATGGTGATGACGCCAGAATCCAAGAAGAGGTCCGCGACCTTTATCGCCTGATCGAACAATCCCCCGGGATTGTCTCGCAGGTCCAGAACCAGTCCCTGCGGCCTACCGGGAACCGACCGAAATATCTGCCGCACCGCGCGCGAGACATCCTTGGCCGTGGTCTCTTGGAAGTTCACAATGCGCACGTAACCGATCCGGCCGTCGAGAACCGCGCTGCGCACCGGATTGATGCGAATAAGGCTCCGGCGGAGCACCAGGGTCTTGACCTTATCGGAGTTCCGTTCCTTCGTTGCTACGGTGATCCTGGACCCTGCAGGGCCTCGGACCATGCGGAGCACCTCCGGAAGGGGTAATCCATGGATTGGAATGTGGTCTATTGCCAGAATGGTGTCGCCGGCTTTGATCCCTGCTTTGTGCGCAGGTGAGCCGTCAAATGAAGATATAACCACATAGTCCCCTGAACGGGGACCCACCACCATGCCCAACCCGCCGAACTTGCCCGACGTGCTGACCTTGAGCTCTTCCAGCATAGCGCTGTCCATGAGGCCGCTGTACGGGTCGAGGTCGTGGAGCATAGAGTCCAGAGCCTTGCGAAGAAGCTGGTCAGGTTCCATGCCGCACCCTTCGGCCAGGCTTCGGAGCGCATTGAGCAGACATTCCTCGTCGGCATCCGAGCATTCCTGAACCGGGAGGATTCCGTCTTCGCGCAAGGGCCAGAGGGTCAAGGTGGCCCGCTGCAACGCGGCCCGGAATAGATCCTGTTTTGAGACATCTTCGACGTAATTCGCTCGAATGAGTGCCATCACATCCTGAAAGAGCTGAAAATCGAGCCGCTCGGGTTGCCCTGCTTGGGCAGCCAGGGTGGGCCAGGATTGGTCCGCGGGAATCGGGAGCAGATCGGCCGCCCAAGCATTCGACAGGCATGCTGGACAAACCGTAAATACGCCCATGAACAAGATCGCGAGGCAGATGAAAAGACTCCTCGGACCAACCACGGACGTGCGGTGACATAGCCAAAACTGCAAAGTAACTTGCTCCCTTAGCTGTCGTGCTCCTGAGGCTCAGTGGTGACTCATCGACGCGCGATGGCCTCGTGAGATGTGCAGATACACCACGAGGGCAACTTCTTCTCGTGTCCATGATGACACGAGTGACGAGCCTGGACAAGAGCGCACTTATCATAATTCCTAAAAGCTCTTCCCAAACGGGACGACATTGCCGAACAAGGATTTCCACAGGTTCTATAACTGCGGTTGATTATTTGGTATTATTGTTAGAATCCATCAGTTCCTACAACCAACAGGTGATATATGAGTCGCGCGGACAAGACACACACCCCCAAAACGAACAGCTCGCGCAAGCTGGACAAAGAGCGTGTTTTCGATGCCCTCTTTAGCTCCGCTCCCGTGGGCATCCTCATCTATTCCGAGCACGGGCAAGTGCTTGAAGCGAACGAATTCTTGCTTCAGATTCTGGGATCTCCCTCACTTGGTGCAACCCGCAGCATTAATCTCTTTACGTTTGAGAACCTGATCCGTAGAGGGATTTCGGACGTGTTGCGACTTGCCGTCGAAAAGGGCCAACCACAACAGTGCAGCACTGTATACGATTCCAAGTGGGGAAAAACGTCAACATTGGACGTAAAGGCCTACCCGCTAAGGCCGCGAAAGGGATTGCTTCGTGAAGGGATTGCAATCGTTCAGGATGTAACCGCTTTGGCCAGTGCTCAAGAAGATTTGGCCGCGACCAGAGAGAGCTTCCGTCTGCTGGCGGAAAAGATTCCCTTGGCCATTGCAATCCTCGACAAGGAATATGGATTTGAGTATGCGAATCCTCGGTTCCGAACGCTCTTCGAGTATACACCCGAGGACACACCCACTCCTGAGAACATGCTTGCAAGGATTATCCCCGATCCCTTGAACCCTCGCAAAGGCTTCGATCTGCTCATCGCGTCCATGCCCGATTCGACCGAGAAATTGCAGACCTCGTTTCGGTTACGGAAGAAGGATGGCACATCTCGGTCCGCGCTCATTCAGGCTCTCGACTTGAGCGACCGTAAGCGAGTCCTGATTTGCCAAGCTTTATCGGATTTGATCTTTGGTAGGGACAGGCTCTACACGCTGGATAATAAATATAGCGATCTCATCGACAGCTTGACGGACGTGGTCTTTGTGCTTGACCCTCAAGGAATTCTCCTGGGCATCAATAAGGCCGGGGTGAAGCTTTTCGGTTACGCGCCTGATGAAGTAGTCGGTAAATCCATCGCCGAGATCATGCCCGAACCGGTCCGCAGTTATCTCCCCGAGACCCTCAAAACCATGCGAGAACAAGGGGTAACCGAAGGGATTTCTCAGTTTATCTCAATCAGCGGGGAGATCCATTATCTGGAGTATCGGTCGGACCTCGTCAGGGATGACAGCGGGTCGGAATACATCGTCGGCGTCGCGCGGGATATCACCGAAAAGATCCGTTCCAAGAGAGCATTGCGAGAATCCGAAGCCAAGTTCCAGATCTTTGTAGAAACTGTGCAGGACGGCATCACCTATGTGGATCTCGACGGCACCATCCTGTTCGCCAATCCGCGCATGAAGGATATCCTGGGCGACCCCTCTCCGGAAGGTAAGCTGCTGGGGAATTACTATGACGAAGAAAACCGTCCGATCCTCGAAGAAAACTTGGCTATTCGACGGCAGGGCCGGAGTTCCACCTACTATGTCACCCTCACGAATCTGCAAGGCCAGCCCCACCAGATGGTAGTCACCGGCACCCCGTACATCGATTCGTCAGGCGAGGTGCAAGGCGCACTCGGGGTATATACCGACGTCAGCGAGCTTAGAAAGCTGGAAGCTCAACTTCAACAATCCCAGAAGCTGGAAGCCCTCGGCACGCTGGCGGGAGGCATCGCGCACGATTTCAACAACATACTGAGTGGTGTGCTGGGATACGCGTCCCTGATCAAGAAGCGAGTGGCGCAAGATTCCCAGTTGAGTCACTACGCGGAAATGGTTGAAAGGAGCGCGGAACGAGGCGCAGCCTTGGCCGGACAGCTCTTGGCCTTCTCTCGCAAGGACAAGACGCTCTTCCAGGACACGGACGTCCACGAACTCATTGACGAAGTCAAAGAGATCCTTGAGCGGACCGTGGATCGCAAAATCACGGTTATGTGCGCCAAACGGGCCGCGCGCAGTGTCGTTTCCGGCGATCCCGCGCGGATCCAGCAAATGCTGATGAATCTGTGCCTCAATTCAAGGGACGCGATGCCCAATGGTGGGCTAATCCTCATTAGTACCGACCTTCTACGAGTAGACGAGAGCTTGGCCGAGACCTATGACGGAATTACGCCCGGTTCATACGTGCAAATCACCGTGCAAGACGACGGCGAAGGCATGGGCGAGGCGATTAAGGCACGGCTTTTCGAGCCGTTCTTCACCACCAAAGAGGATGGAAAAGGCACGGGCCTGGGGCTCGCCATGGTGTACGCTACGGTCAAGAGTCACGGGGGGGCCGTGAAAGTTCAATCCGAACCGCGGCACGGGACCGAATTCCATATATTGATTCCCGCCAAGGCCGAGGCCGCTGCAGGTGCCCAGACTGCACGACAGCTCGAAGTAGGATTGCACAAGGGAACAATTCTGCTCGTGGACGATGAAGAGTCCCTTCGTGAGATGCTTTCGGAGATGCTTCAGGAAATGGGAATGACCGTGATCGCCGCAGCGGACGGCTCGGAAGGTGTGGACATCTACCGCCAGCGATGGCAAGAGATCGATTTGGTTATCCTGGATATGATCATGCCACGCATGAACGGGAAGGAAGCCTACATCGAGATGAGGCGGATCAACCCTTCGGTAAAGGTTCTGCTTTCCACAGGCTACGGAGCTGAGACAGCCCTGACAGAAGCACTTGCCGAGGGCATCGCAGGATTCGTCCCTAAACCGTACACGGTCGACGAATTGAGCCAAGCCATTGCAGCGGCCCTTGCCTTTAAGGAACCTCCAATTCGGTCCTAACTTCCCCGCCCTCCGCCAAGTGCATCCCGTCCCAGCGTATTTCAAGAATCCGGCGGGTTTCGGGCCTAATCGGAGCGATCCTGCTGCGCCGAATGCCGGGAATCCAGAGGATGTCGTCGTCTTTCGCCACCACAAGGAGGCTGCCTCGTCGAGCGCGAGGGATTTTGAGATCAATGAAGAGCTTCTTCAGCTTGGTCGATCCTGGCAGGCCCCAGGGCTCAATCCGGTCACCCGGTTGAGGAGTTCGCACGGCTAGAGGAAAAGGCGCCTCATCCGCGTCAAAACATGCGCGGTTGGTTTCTCCGGCCTTCGGGAGCTCTGCCTCGGACGCATCAAGGACCGCGAACTCCAATGCGCCGGCGCCGGTCTTCATACGGACGGGACCGTCAACCACGATATTCAGAGCCTTGGGCCCATAATTGGGCCGATCCGCGGTCAGTAAGACGATACCGTATTCTCTCACCGCCTTTAGTCCCCCGGGCAGATCCACCTGCGCGGAAGGCTTGTCTCCTCGCAGCAACTTGAGCAGAGCCTCAATGTGGATGCGTTTCCAGCGCGTTTCAGGACCGGATAATTCATACAGGGCCTTCCGCAGGCATCTCGCGGCCATAACCCTTGGAGCCCGACACAGCCTCCCCACATTGAGGCTGAGACCCTGAGCGCACGGCGAAACCGCTTCATGGTACAGCGCATCCGCGGCCGGCTCCAGAATAGCCTCTTCCTCCGCGATCAGCTCCGTGGTGCGTTTCAACGACTCCGCGAATCCCGGAAAACGCTCAGTCACGAGCGGCACTAACCGGTTGCGTATAAAGTTTCTGTCAGTGGTGCTCTCCAAATTGGTGGTGTCCTGAACGAAGTCGATTCCTTCGTGCTGGAGAAAGGCAAGGATTTCAGAGCGGGCTACGTCGACGAACGGCCGGATAATGTGGCCTCGCACCGGAAGGATCCCGCGCAGCCCTGTAATGGATGAACCTCGGAAGATCCTGAGCAGGAAAGTCTCTACCGAGTCGTCTCGATGATGCGCCGTTGCGATGGTGTGCGCACCGGCTTCGTGACGCACATGCTCGAAGAAATCGTATCTCATGCGGCGCCCGGCCTCTTCAACGCTTATCCCGTGGGACCGAGCGTGTTCCGCCACATCCTCCCGCCGCACGCGGGTCACGATTCCGAGCTGCTTAGCCAGGCTGCGCACGAAGTCAGCTTCCACGGCTGAGGAGGGCCGTAGCGCGTGGTCCAGGTGCGCGACCACCATTTGGAAATCCAGATCCCCGCGCATAGACGCGAGGATATGGAGGAGCCCCACGGAATCAGGACCTCCGGAAACCCCGACCACCACCGTAGTTCCGGGCCCTATCATCCGGTAACGAAGAATTGTATGCCGTACCTTCTCCTGGAGGTGCATCGGTAAACCTGTCTCAGACACATCAACTCTGCTTGATCTTTCCTTCGCAAAACCATACAGTGGTTATCGCTGACTGTTCGCGATCAGGTTCCCACCCAACACTACTATCATGGGGAGGCTTGAACAATGATCCCCCGGCGAATCTTATTCTGTACCGATTTCTCCGAGAATTCCAGACCGGCTCTTCAGTGTGCCCTCGATTACGCAAAAGCATTCGGCGCGGACTTGGCCGTGCTGCACGTGATCAACTCCGTTCAGATCGGGTATCCGTCGCTGGCCGAACCCGTGCCGGTGGACATCAAATCCGTGCTGGACACAATTCAAGAATCAGTGGATAAGGGGCTGGAACTGGTCGCAGCCGATTGTCGGCATGTTTTGGCCGACGTGACCACCCACACTCGAATCGGGACCCCTGCCTTCGAGATCGGAGCGTTCGCGGACGAAAACTCCATCGAGTTGATCGTGATGGGCACCCATGGTTGGACCGGATTGAAGCATATCATCATGGGGAGCACCGCGGAAAACGTGGTGCGCACCGCGAACTGCCCTGTACTTACCGTGAAGCCCGTTCGTCGCACACCCAAGAAGGGTTGAAGAAAGCCCCCCGGAGACGTTTCAGACCTTACTGTGCCTGCTTCAGGGGGAGGTTGAATAGCCGCGCGGCGTTTGCCGTGGTGGCTTGAGCTATGGCCTCCACCGAGGTGTTCCTCACTGATGCCACGGTGTGCGCCGTATATACGATGTATGCCGGTTCGTTGTCTTTTCCGCGTTTCGGCTCAGGTGCAAGAAATGGGCAGTCTGTTTCCAGCAGTATCCGGTCTTCAGGAAGTCGGCTCACAATGGCCCTGAACTTTTCGTTCTTCTTGTACGTGATGGTGCCGGGAATGGAGATGTAGAACCCAAGATCCAAGGCTCGTTGAGCATCCCGTTCGTCACCAGAAAAGCAATGGATTACGCCGCCTGCGGGAAAGGGTCCTGCCTTTTCCAGTACGGTCAGGCCCTCGTCGTACGCACTGCGCAGATGAATGACCACCGGTTTCCCCAGAGCTTTGGCCATGCTCAACTGATCTGAGAAAACGGCCTTCTGCGCGGATCGTGGTGAATAATCCCTGAAATAGTCCAGCCCGATTTCGCCGTATGCTACAACCTTCCTGCGGGCCGCGAGTTCCGCCATTTCCTGCAAGGTCGCATCACGGACCTCTTTGGCATTGTGAGGATGGTACCCCAAAGAGACGAAAACGTCCTCGAACCGCTCCGCCAGTTCCAGTGCACGCCCCGCATCGTCCAAATCGATACCCACAGTTATGATTGCCGCGACTCCGGCTGAACGAGCCCGTTGCATCACCCCATCCGCATTCTGGAATAAGGGCTCCAACTCCAGATGAGCGTGAGAATCGACGAACCGCGCTTTAGGCGGGCTTACAGGCCTTGTTACGAGCATAGTACTTTCCGATGGTGCTTCAGATTAGGCGGCATTTCCAAGAATGGGGGCCTAGCTCAGATCTACCGGTTACCATTCAGCAACGCAATACTTATTCCCATCTCTTCCGGAGAGATGTTCCTCCACTTCTTCTGCAAGGCATCAAGTGTACCGTCGTGCCGCATGATGTCGATAAAGTTGTTGAGCCAATTGAGCCAGTGAATGTCGCCGGGTCGGATCGCCCACGCTATCGGCTCGTAAGTGACCGGCTCAAATCTCCCCATGAGGAGGTCCGGGTACCTGGCGCAAGCCATACGCACTGCAAATTCCTCATCTACATAGGCATGTGCTCTGCCCTGGATAACTTCGTCCAGAGCCCTCCCGCTGTCTGGCAGTTCACGGCACACGGCCAGCGGGAGAGTTTCTTCCGCCTTAAGATTGCCGTACCCTGACGGCCCTGAAACGAGAAGGAGCCCCTCGCGATTCAAATGGCTGAGCTGTTGAAAGCTTTCCGCGTATTCCCGATGCACGGCGAACATCCTGCCGGTCACCAGAACCGGCCGTGCAAAGACCACTTGGGCATTACGCTCCGGCGTAATGGACCACGCGGACATGATCACGTCGGTCTTGCCCCTGAGCAGCGATGAAATCAGTTCTCGGCTGTCCTGTCTAACGATCCGGAGCCTTACGCCGAGCGCCTGAGCCACTATGCCCGCGGCATCCACATCCAGTCCAATTGCCTGGCCATCCGAGTCCGGGATCTGGAACGGCATGTATCCTGTCTGCATACCCACGCGTAGCTCCCCACGGCTTCGTATGGCTTCCAACGTTCCCTGAGCAGATACACGAGGGTCAAGCCCGCCCGATGTGACGGAGCTCGTGCCGTGAAGAAGCGATGACTGCTTGGGCTCAGACCAGGATCCCTGAGAGAAGACCACAAGACCTATGACCAGACAGAAGACACACGGTAAGAGAGCGCCTACCCAAACTCGATGCATGTATGACTCCCTGCTCAAGTAACCGGACCATATGAATCCAAGCTCGGAACAATCCGGTGATTGCCGATGACCGGGCCGCGGGGCAGACTATTGCTTGCGCCCCACTGAGCTGCGCTGATCGATCATTTGGATCATAGGAATTCGGTGAAATAATATCAAATATATCGAATAAATGCAACCGGTCTCTGATGTTGGCCTGTTTAACTGGATGAGCGAATACGTCTATTATGATCTAATTTCAGCTTTTGTCAGTTCAGCTCTGGGGGTACTTTTGGGAATAGTCGGACATACAGCGGTCCAACACAATCTCAGGACTGCAAACGAATACAGGCGATGCTGGGGCCGATTAATGAAGATAGGGGGCAGGTTCCTCGGGATCCACGTCTGCGAGGAGGGATTGCATCACTTCCGGTTCGATGACACTCATGCGAGTTTGTTCATCGATCCTGGACGCGATAAACGAGAGGAGCTTGTCAAAGTCTTTGCGGGTAATCACCGGACGGGTGTTTCGCTTTTCAGGAGAGGGATAATCCAGAGCCGTGAAGTTGCCCGTTCGCGGATCGACCTCGCCGGAAATCTGGAGCACTTCCACATTGTTGTCCTGGATGCCGCGGCCGATAATTGCCAGGCCGCGAGACCGGGAAAAATAGAGTACGGCGACCTTGTAGATTCCCGGCGATCGAAACAGATCGAAAGGATTCATCGTCTCTTTCCCGATTTCAGGAGACATCTCGCGACTCTTTCTTGATGAATTCCGATCCCAATCGAAGTGTACCAACCAGGTCTGCTCACTGTCAAGTGGCCATTCCCGAGAGGTTGGTGGCGGAGGGAGCGTCCCCTGGATCTCATCCCGCGGGACGCGGGAATTCTTCACCCGGTCTACCCCTCGAATAAGCCGGGCTAGGGTGAGCCGGGTGGACCGTCTTTGCTTAAGGATCTGGCTGATTCACCGGTCGGCGTTTAGAAAATAGCTCGGCCCATAGACCTTGGATTCCTGTCGATACGAGTATGATTGCTGCAATCCCAAGAATTGTTCCACACAGACTTCTGATTTGTGACAGATCCGGAGCAACTACTGCCACCACTGCGCCCCATAAGATGGCTCCAATCAGAAAACGGATGAAGTTCCTAAGCATTGTCAACCCCCTCAATATGCCGTTCTCAAGTGGTCTGTCGCGATTCGAGGTGTGTGGATACGTTCCAAGCCCTTGCCAGAGCGAATCCAAGCTCAAGCAGCTTTCCCGGCAGTCACGACTTCGCATGGCTGCTGACCATGTTCGCGGTCACGCGAGCTCGTCCAGCTCGCGAACGATTTCATCCGTGGTCATGATACGGATGAGGGGATGAAGGATCTGTGGATCGTATAGTTCCAGGGTCATTTCATGAATTTCGGGCTTGTGGCACGCACATGCGTCACGGACAATCACTGCCTTGAAATCGTTTTGCATCGCATCCATAGCAGTGAGCAGCACGCAAACGTTGGTCACGATGCCGCACACCACCACGGTATCTACGCCCCACGTTCGGAGCGTCTGATCGAGGTCCGTCTTGTGGAAGGAACTCATTCGACGCTTGGGAAGGAAGAGGTCGGATGGCTGCATGCCCAGCTCCGGGAGAGGATGGTCTCCGCCCGTGCCGCGGATCGCATGTGGCTTCATGCGTCCGCCAAAGATGAAATCACCTTCCATGAAGCTGTCGCACGCGAAGACCACCTTTTGGCCTGTGCGCCGGAAGGCTTCAGAAAGCCGGTTGATTGAAGGAACGATCTTTGTAGCTTCCGCATCCAGCGGTCCTTTGCCTCCGATTTGAACGTTGTCTTTGATCATGTCCACGATAAGTAGTGCGTAATGGCTCACAGATTGATCCTTTCCGTACCGTTTCAACAAGATGGCTCAACGGTCGCTATTCGTGATTACTTTGTTTGTTCTTCTCTTAGGGGAGGAAAGAAGATCTTCTGGCCTTTCCCCACGAGGTCAAACGGATCCCACCAGCGTGAAGTTTCAGGCTTATCAGGAGCCTTTGTAGGCTGGACTGCCTCCGTCTTGGGCTTTTCCGCAGAGGGTTCTGTGGGCTTGGCCGGTTTCTGCTCTTTGGGGGACGCGGCCGGGGCTTTGCGTTCGGCGTCCGGATCGGGGCGGACTTCAGGCTTCTTGGCTTCTGCTTCCTTGCCTTCTTCCGGAGGTTTCTTCGCGGTGAAAAGGACTTTCGCCCATTTTCCCGAGCGTTGATCCAAAGAATAAACCGCGATATTTTCCCCTTCGCGGCATTTCACCCACCACTCGTCGAATTCCGAACTATAAATCACGTCTAGGATCTTCCCGTCAGTGGGCACTTGGAAGACCTGAGACTTCACCTTGGCCCGCTCCGCGGCAGAAGCTGCCTGAAAGCACCAGGCAGCAATCACGAAGGCCAACCCGATTACGAAGACGTACCGCTGTATTTTGGACATCTCCTCCGTTCCCTGAAGCGCGGGCAGCTATTTGAGCGCTTTACCCCATACCGCATATACGGGATCGCTCGGAATACCCAGCATGTAGTACTTGTCGTCCTTGGGACGGGGCTTGCCGGTGCTCTCGAAATAGCCCCCTCCGTCCAGCCCGGGTGTCTTTTCGAAAAAGCCTTTGACCAGGTCCACCCTCTGGGCCTCGGTGGATTGCTTCCAGATGTTGACAGCCTTGGGCGGGAACATGCGGTTGGAAAAGACCACAATGAATACCCCGTCCGGTTTGAGCACCCGGACTGCCTCATAAAAAACCTCGAGTGGACGGGTTATATAGTCCACGGAGACCGTACTGATGACCGCATCAAATTGGTCCTCGCCAAACGGCAGCTTGGGATCCGCGTTCAAATCGTGAAGTATTCGCTCGGTAGCGACTGGGTTCGCGTCCAGTGCTTCTTGATTCATACCCAGCACCGTGACTGCCTCCGGTTTCAATTCCGGCTTTAAATGCGAATCCGCCCCTCCCATCAAGTCGAGGATCTTCGCTCCCTTGGGAATCAACTGCGCGTACAAGTCCTCTACCGTAGACAGTGCCAAGGGATCCAGGTGATCGATCACACGAGGCGTCTTGTGGAATTCCAGATCCGGCGTCTCATCCTCACGAGCAAAGTCTTCCGCGCGAAAGTATGCTAGGGTTCCTTTTGCCTGTTCCGGGAATTTCTTGCGGCCGGTTTCCTGGCAAACGATCAAGTCTTTGAGAGCGTCCGAAGACCAGACAGCCAGAGGTCCACACTGGCCTCGGGGATCCACACTGCATCGGTAGCCGGTCTTTTCAATTCCTTGTTGCTCCAGGACGTCCCAGCTTGCCAGGTAGTAGCAGCAGTTGTCGTTAAAGCATACATGGTGGATTTCACCACCCCAACTGGAAAGCAGCGGTGTCTCTATAGGATGCATCTCTGCGCCGCAATGAGGGCACTTGCGCTGTTCAATCATCATCTTGCTCCTTTTCCTACTCCGCGGCGAGGGTTCTGTCATTATTCTAATGCCCGCCAAGCCACAGGTAAACCCTTTGCGCGGTTTACGCGGACGATAGCGCAAATGAATTTTCTTAGGCGTTCTTCTGAGTAGCTTCCTTCGCTTTGTACGTCCGCAGGAGGTGGAGCCTCTTCAGTTCACGTCGTTGCGTCTTACCCACAGGGTTCCTGGGCATCTCGTCGAGGAAGTCGATGCTTGTCGGCATCTGGTGAGGAGCCAGTTTTTTGCGGCAATGCGCCAAAATGTCCTGCTCTGATGCCGTCTCTCCCTTCTTGAGCACGACAAAGGCCTTCACGACCTCTCCTTTGCCGGGACCTTCTATTCCTATTGCACACGCTTCTTGGATCTTGGGATGGGAGAAGATCACTTCTTCCACATCGCGGGGATAAATGCGTTGGCTCTCGCAAACGATTATGTCCTTCTTTCGCGCAATGATGCTAAAGAAGCCTTCAAAGTCCATTGTGGCGATGTCCCCGGTGGCTAACCAGCCGTCTTTCAGAGTCGCTTGGGTCTCCTTGGCCAGATTGAGGTATCCCTGCATGATCTGCGGCCCGGTCACCCAAAGTTCTCCTGGAACTCCAGGCGCGGTGATTTCCTTGGTCGGGTCGTCCAAGTCCATGATCTTCGCATCGGTGTCCGGCAAAGGCAGCCCGATGGTGCCCACCTTGGTTTTCCCACCATACGGATTGATGTGGGTCACCGGAGAAGATTCGGTGAGGCCGAATCCCTCGCAGATTTGAGCTCCGGTCATCTTCTCGAATTGGCGGATGGTGCCCAAAGCGAGCGGCGCCCCACCCGAGAAACATCCTTTGACCGCCTTCAAGCTATATTTGGTCAGGCTCGGGTCATTGACGTATGCGGTGTACAGCGTGGGCAATGCAGGGATAAAGCTCGCCTGATACGAGTGAGCCGCTTCAGCAATGTTTTTCGGTTCAGGAAGAGGGACCAGTATGTCGGTGAACCCGTAGAATATCCCGATGTTCAGGGCGCAGGTGAGTCCGAACACATGGAAGAAGGGCAGGCATCCTACCACTTTCTCTCGGCCGTCTTTAAAGGTCGGGAACCATGCCCGCACCTGCTGTGTATTGTACGACAAGTTGCGATGAGAAAGCGGCACGCCCTTGGGAATGCCCGTTGTGGCGCTCGTATACAGTATGAACGCGGTGTCGTCCAGTCCCGGACCCTTCGTTTCTTTGATCGGCTCGCTCGATTCCATGAGCTTCGTGAATTCGTATATTCCCTCCGCCTGAGGCGTCTTCAGGTGCAGCTTGGTCTTAACCAATGGAAAGAGCTGCTTCTTGAGAAACGGAAGATAGTCGCGGATGTGGCATGACACGATCTTTTCAAGCTTCGTGCGCTTCTGCATTTCCAGGATTCGCGGAACCAACACATCGAGGCAGACCAACACCCGCGGTTCCGCGTCGGTAAGCTGATGCCGTAAAGGCATATCATCCGATCGCGGATTGTGCATGCACACGGTCGCGCCCAAACGCAAAGCCCCGTATACAGCCACCGCGGTCTGAATCAGGTTAGGGAGCAATATCCCGACTCGGTCACCTGGTTTGACACCAAGACCTTTCAGCGCAGACGCGAAGCGCGAGGCCATTTCGTCTAATTGATGGAACGTGACTTCCGTGCCTTGAAAGACGAGCGCAGGCGTGTCTCGATAGCGTGCCGCGGAACGCGAGAGCGCGGCAGGCAAAGTGATCTCTTCAAATCTCATTTCGTGCGGAACACCGGTAACGTACGACTTCCGCCAGATCTTTTCCATGACCTTGTCCCTCCGTACTGATGCCACCCGGAATCACTCCAGGAGACAATTATCGTGAACGAGTAAAATGAGGACGGTGCGGAGCCGTTTATAGAATACCACGAGAGAGAACTGGCAGCCAGATTATTCAACACTCGCTGGGCAACCCCTATCTCAAGTTCGGGGAGGCATTAGGGTGCCACTGCTGGCTCGTCCAGCAGTGCCTCTCTGGCGTCGAAAGGCACAAATCCTGGACAAAATAAGGCGTTCTGTTATGTTCATGGATGCAGATTCGCTTATCATCGACCACAAGGGCTATGCTCCATGTCGTCGGAATCTACCGATCAGCCAATTCTCAAAGAGAGGTCGGAGGAGACTGAACCGATTGAGGCGATGATCCTTCGCAGCATGAATGAAGGCGTCATCACCCTGGAATGTAGCGGCGCGATCCACACGGTCAATCCATCCGCAACTCGGATCCTGGGATACGAAGAGCAAGAGCTTAAGGGCAGGAAACTTCAGGATGTGTTCTCAAGCGAGCCGGAAAACCGACACTTCACAGAGGTCATCCTCGACGCGATTGAGCGGGGCCTACACTCTTCCAACACGGAAACCCAGTTTAAGCGGAGGGACGGCCAGACGGTTGATCTAGCCGTCGCTACAGCGTACATGGACGTGGATGTATGCAGTCCGTCTCTCCAAAATGTGGTTCTGGTTTTCCGCGATGTCACTGCGTTCAGGGCAATGGAAAAGGCACGTCGTCGCGCGGTGAACCACTTGTCTCATGAATTGAAGACTCCGCTGGCGATCATTGAGGCCACGGTTCAGGGCCTGGTGCGCAATGACCCTTCGGACGAAGCTCACAACAAGGCCGCGGAGCGCATCAGCCGTAATCTCAAGCGCTTAACGGATATGCAAGAGATTGTGGAACAGATCATGGCGCCGCCCAAGTTCACCCCGCGACCTCTGCAGGTGGACCGAACGGTGCAGGAAATTATCGAGGAGATTAGGATTCTTTCCCGACACAGAGAGGTTCGCTTGACCACACGTTTGCAGCCCATTCAGAGCGAAGCCATAGACCCGGAACTCCTGAACATAGTGCTCAACACGCTTGTCAAGAACGCGGTTGAACACACTCCGGACCAAGGAGAAGTGGTGATTTCCGTCCAACGGGCGTCTGACGGGGTGTTGTTGCAGGTTCGGGACTATGGCGTAGGCATCAAGGTCAGCGACCAGGAATTCATATTCGACGGGTTCCATTACACCCAAGCGACCGACGAATATTCCACCCGCAAACCGTTTGATTTCAATGCGGGCGGGAAGGGCCTTGAGCTGCTGCGGCTCAAAGTGCTGGCGGAAGCTGGTTATTTCGCCATCTCTTTTGAGAGCACAAGATGCCGATACATACCGAACAGTTCCGAGCATTGCCCTGGACGCATTTCGTCATGCGAAGACGTGACAGATTTCCAGGGATGCATGGAATCGGGCGGCACGACGTTTTCTGTAGCTTTCCCCGAATCCAGGAAACCTGAGGGAGATGAATCGTGATGAATTCCGAAAAGGCCCATTCTGATGAATAGAGCGCTGCGCGAGAGATTGGATCGAATGTTTTCGCCACGCTCTGTGGCTGTAATCGGCGCGGGCTCGGAAGCGGAAAAAGTTGGCCACGCCATCATGGACAGCCTGGTTACCGGTGAATTTCCGGGCCGTATTTATCCCATTCATCCGAGGCACAAGGAGATCTTGGGTATCCCGGTCATCCCAGACCTGGATGCGCTCCCGGAAGTCCCCGACCTGGCTGTGGTGGCCCTGAACCAGCATTCCACGGTACAGGTGACGGCTCGCCTGAGCCAAATGGGAGTGGCAGGTCTAAGCGTCATCGCCGGCGGTTATGCGGAAATGGGAGCAGAGGGCGCAGAGCTCCAAAAGCAGCTCAAAGACGCGGCAGGAGACATGCCTATCGTGGGTCCCAATACTTTGGGATTTCTCAACGCGCGAGCAGCGCTCAATGTAACATTCTATCCTCGGGTGCTGCATCCCGGAGGAGTCTCATTTCTCAGTCAAAGCGGCGGTATTGGGCTTTCTCTCAAGGGGCGAGCAGACGACGAAGGCTTGGGCTTGGCGAAATGGATTGGCGTTGGGAACCGGGTAAACCTGGAGTTCCACACGCTGATCGAGTACCTCACGGAAGACCCGGAAACTTCTGTGATCGGGGTCTTCCTCGAAGGGAGCGCAGACCCGCGCGCTCTTCTGGCTGCTGTAGCAGCGGCAACTCTCCGCAAGCCGGTGGTTGTGTACAAGGGCGGCACCGGTGCAGACGCTGATCGGGTCACCTTTACGCACACCGGAGCACACGCAGGTTCGGATCGAGTCTGGCATGGCGCACTTAAACAAGCCGGAGCGCAAAGGGTCTCATCCTCCTCGGAGATGATCTCAGTGTGCAAAGCGCTATCGGTAGGCAAACGGCCTAAGGGGAAGAGACTCGGGATCTTCACGCACACTGCGGGCCCAAGCATTGTTGCCTGGGACATACTCAGGCACGAGCCCGAATGCGTGCTGCCCGAACTCCAGGACAAGACGATTCAGAGGATCGCTCAAATCCTCGGACCCACGGTTCCCGTGGTGTACAAGAATCCTGTGGACGGCGCGGCTGGAGCGTTCCTCACCGAACCCTTCCACGATATAGCCGAGGCTATGCTCCAGGATGCTTCTGTGGACGCCCTGCTCGCTATCTTTTGCGAACACAAGAACTGGCCCTATCCTTCCGGTGCGCTTGTAGACCTGGCTCATCAATATCCCCAACCCATTATCGCGTGCTTCATCGGCTCATACCGGAAGATCGGCCCGGACCGATCCAACCTCCATCAAGCGGGCGTCCCTACCTACGTGCTCCCGGAAGACGCAGCTATCGGAATGCGAGCGCTCCTGAGAAGCATTCATACCTCGCAGGAACGTGCCTAGGCGTTAGAAGAGATCACTATATTTAACCTTGGGTGGCCCCGGAGGGGCAACCGACAGTAGCCCGGCGATTTATCGCCGGGAAAAGCCGCCGAAATCTCCGATACTTATAGTCCCAGTGGGACGACAGAAAGCGCGCCCCGGGCTTGAAACGGGGCCAGAATTGTGTCGGCGGATAGAGTTCGCTTTCCGTAGTGACTCTGCCGTCCCTACGGGACGAAGATATGCTATTCTTTGAGGGTTCACGTCACCCGGCAATGAAGAAACTGTCTCAAAACTCCATTTTTGTCTCGCGATGTGTGGATGGATGTACTATAAAGGCGGGAAAAATCAAGTGAGGCAGAGATGAGTCGAGAGATCAGGGCGGATTACGA
>JBFLZC010000037.1:0-38500 GCA_040756375.1 Thermodesulfobacteriota bacterium | reverse complement strand
CCAGTTTTGTCAATATGTTCTGGATCCCGGATCAAGTCCGGGATGACGGAATTGCCCTTACGCAACTATGTGAAATCACAAACGCCGAGCCCTTAAGTTAGCGCCTATGGGGCTTTGGGGGAAACTTGTTTACACAAAGAAGTTTCCCCCGTGCTTTACTTCTTTGAAAGCGAATCGGTATGACCTCTTCAGCGCCAATAACCAGGCTGGCCCTCTTGCCTGCCGTATTCTGCGTCTCAGGGGCCGCAGTAGGCTGGCAGCTCGGGCTCATGCGGTGCTTGCTGATCTCTCGGTACCACCATTTCTCCTTCCTCGTAATCAGTTGCGCGCTGCTTGGGTTTGGGGCCGGCGGCACTCTGCTAGCGGTACGGCGTAAATGGTTCCTGCAACGGGCATCGAGCATCTTTGTTTGGGGCTTGCCTATTTTCGCCATTTCCATGCCGCTGGCTTTGTGGCTGGGAGAGCTCCTCCCCATCGACGTTTACTTCCCGCCGATGCAGTGGGGTTCCAACCTCGGCTGGTGGTCGGTTTTTTGGCTGGTGCATGTGGTTCCGTTTCTGCTGGCAGGCACGCTTGTGGGCCTGGCTCTGATGGCCCAGACCGGTGAAGCGCATCTGGTCTATGCGACGAGCCTCGTGGGAAGCGCAGCAGGATCGCTGGGAACCATGATCCTCATGAGCTATCTGCCTCCGAATGGGTTGGCAGTTCCACTGGCACTCTCCGTGATTCTCTCCTGTATATTCCTTATACCCGTGGTGAGACATTCGGGCATGCTTGCTTCCGGGCCGGTCCTGCTAGTCGTGGCAGCAGCCCTCGGCTGGCTTCTCATCACACCGGCAGACAAGAGTTTCCCGCTCAATATCGACCAGTACAAGAGCCTCGCAGACGTGAAAAGACTCGAAACCCAGGGCCAGGCCCAGAGGACCCGTGTGCTCTTCGGGCCCCGTGGAAGGGTCGATCTCTACTCAAGCCCGCATTTCCACAGCCTGCTCTCTTTGGGTGGAACAGCTGCTCCGCCGGGAATGGACGTGGTACTCAAGGACGGATTCCAGATCGGCACGATCCTGAACATTCGCGAAGCAACGGAGGCTAAGGTGCTCATGGGGACTCTCGCCGCGATTCCCTATCACCTGATATCTCCCCGCCGCGTCCTCATTCTGGGGGAAGCAGGATCGGTCTCTTTGTCGCTCGCAGCTCTGAGCCCTGCGAAAGAGATTGTCCTGGTCCAGCCTGACAGAAACGTTTTACGGCTTCTGCGGGACCATCCCGCAAATCCCCTCGGGGACCCGCGCATTCGCGTGGTGGAGGCTGAGTCCAGGGCTTTTCTTGATGCAAACCGGAGCGCATTTGACATCATTCATCTGGCAGAGTTGGACGGTTTTACGCCGGGTTCGGGTGGAATAGCCGGCCTTCGGGAGGATTATCTGGCTACTGTGGAAGGATTTCGCCGGTGCTTGGCTGCCCTCGCCCCCGATGGATTCGCATGCTCGGTGCGAGGTATCCCGGACCCGCCTCGAGACAACATCAAGATCGTCTTCACATGGATTGAGGCGCTTCGGGGCAGAAACGTACATGACCCGGGAAATCACTTACTCATGGCCAGGGATGAGCTTGGGTGCGCGATCCTCGCGGCAGGGAAACCAATTGAGCGCGGCACAATAGAGCGCTTTAGCCGCCTTTGTCAGTCTCAGTCGTGGGATATGGAATGGTACCCCGGCATCGAACCGTCAGAAACGAATCGGGTTCATGTCCTGCCTGGCCCGGGTGCTTCCAGGATCTCGTGGTACCACCATGCGCTCAGGAAATTGATCGGGACCGGCGCAGAGGACTTTGCTCAAAGCTGGCTCTGGAATGTCCGCCCTGCCCGGGACGATCGCCCGTTCTTTCATGACTTCTTCCGCTGGGTCTCGCTCTCGCAACTGGTTGCGGTTTTCGGTCCGTTGTGGCTGACCCGTGCGGAACTCGGATTCCTCGTTCTCGTCCTTGCCGCGGGCTGGACGGCCCTGGTGGCTTTCGTGTTGATTTCGGTCCCCGTGCTGCTCGATCGACGAGGCCACGCGGTTTCCGGGACAGACTCCCGGCTTGGAGCGGCCGTGTATTTTGCGGCGCTGGGTGCGGGCTTCATGTTTGTTGAAATGAGTTTCATCCAGCTCTTTACCAGGTTCATGGGCGAACCGATCCTTGCGGCCGCGCTGGTTCTGGGCGGTTTCCTCTCCTTTGCGGGTCTGGGGAGCATGATCCAACCTGGACTGACTCAGCGCCTGGGAGGCACTGTCTTCGCCACCGCTTGCCTCATAGCCGGCTTCATCGTCGCTGATTCTTTGCTCCTTCCGTTCGTCTTTCAATGGGCTGCGCTTTCGTCGTTGCCTGTTAAGGCAGCCCTTGGAATCGGCCTCATGGCTCCAACTGCTCTGCTGATGGGCAATCCGTTTCCTTGGGGAATAGGCCGTCTTCAGGAGCGAGCCCCGGGAACGATCCCACTCGCTTGGGCTGTGAACGGCTTTGCCTCGGTGGTTTCCGCGTGCCTCGCTGTCCTTATGGCTATGGCGTATGGCTTCACGGTCTTGTTGGCCTTAGCTGCGGGACTTTATGTAGCGGCAGGTTTACTGGCATTGCGAATCGACCGCGGAAGCGACGCTTCACATACTGTGAACTGTTAGTTCAGAACCTAGTGCCTATCAACTATGATTCCAGAATTTTTTTTGGTTCATGAGTCGAAAATGCTTGTGCACACAGCGAATAACAGATATATCCTCGCGCGTGGATTGGTGACCTTGAATCAACCATCCGGTTTCAGGGGTATTTTATATGAAAAAGGTCTTCGTGGTTGGATTGGCGCTCATCATATTGCTCCCCTTGCTCTCCTCGTGTTCCGCTCTGCGTTCGCTGAGCGCAGCCAAGCCCGGATTCGATACGGAAGCCCGCGCTGGAAGCCCGTCACCTCCACCTCTCCAGGACCAAGCCGGCGAAAGCTGGGCCGTCCGATACATCCCTGGCATGAGGTACTTGAGCTCCACCCTACCCCCTCCCACAGAAGCCCGCACTGAATGGGACAAGAGATTGAACAAGCGCGCAAACCCTTGGGCCGAATCCGCGCCTTAGCAGTTTGGTCTCTGCCGAGAAACTCTTATAATCATAGCCTCTTAGTCGTTCTTCATTCTCGCTTCTATCTATAGCAAGTTTGCATAATAATGTCCGATTGCCACTTGGACATTGGTAGGTGCCGGCCTCCGTGCCGGCACATTTTTCTTAAAGATATCAACTAACTCGGGCCGGCAGAGACGCCGGCCCCTACCGGAGTCCTTGGAGCACCGGTGGTGCTAGAGACCGAGAATTGCGGCAGTTGGCCTAACCCCTCAGAATTTCTCGCCCATTCTTGCTCCGAATAGTTTGACCTTGTTTTATCGTCGAGCCGATAGATTTACTCTGGGCACTGGACAATAAGGTGTAGATGATGTCGAAGTGAATTCTCCGAGCCCCGAACTAAACAACTAAACTTGAGAACGAGAAAGGACGGAGCGCATGTCGAAGAGCGACGGGACCGATCTGACACTTCCAGGATTTGCCCCGGGTACAGGGCCCGGAACCGAGGTTGCGGGTTTAGCATCTCCAGCCAAAGGCCAAAGCGGTTTGACGGTGGCTTCGTTCATTGCCGAGAACATTCGAGCGGCGGGGAAGGAGCCGGCCCGTGTGCTCGGCGGCTTCTTTGCCGCGTGGATCCTCTTCTTTCTGCTTCTCAAGGTCATTCCTGCGCCCAATGGTTTGTCGGCCAATGGGATGGCTTGCCTCGCGGTGGTAGTTTGGGCAAGCATCATGTGGGTTTCCGAGGCGTTGCCCGTGGGAATAACGGGCATCTCTATACCCACGCTCTTGATATTGACTCACACCATACCGTGGGACAAAGGCAAGCCCCCAATGGCTCAGGTTTTCGCGGGCTTCACCGATCATGTGGTCTGGTTGTGCCTCTTTGCGTTCTTCATCGCGGCCATTATGCAACTGCTGAAACTCGATCGCCGCATTGCCCTCGCAATCCTCGATAGGATTCGCGCCTCTACCGTGGGCCAAGTCATTTGGGGGATGTTCGGAGTAAACATCGTTCTGGCATTCCTCGTTCCTGCCGCGAATGCGCGGGCAGCGACCCTGTTACCGGTGGTCAAGGGTATTGTGGATCTCCTCGGTGACACGCCTGAAGAGAAAGAAGCAAAAAAAGCCATCGTGATCCAGTCCCTCGTGTACGGCGCCATGATTTGTGGCGTATTCATCATGACTGCACATCTGCCGAACATGATAATGATCGGCATTTTCGAAAACAACGGCTTCAAGAATCTTGGTTACTTGGACTGGATGATTCTCCAGTTTCCGTATCTGGGAATGTTTGTCATTACCCAGTGGTGGGTGAGGTACCATTTCAAAACCAAGGCAATCAAGATCGCAGGGGGCCATGAATCGATCCATAAGATGCATAAGGATCTGGGTCCCATGACCGCGCCCGAATGGATGCTTCTTGCCCTGTTCGTCGGGATAGCCGTGATATTTGCGATGGGTAAAGGCAGCCCCATATACCATCTCCACAGCCTCCAACTCGGAATCATCGGCTTGGTGGGCATGATGATACTCTTCACCCCGGGCCTTTTCCCGTTCACGTGGAAAGCGGTGCAAGAACGAACCATTTGGGGGACTTTCCTCCTCTTGGGAGGGGCCATCACGATGACGTCGGCCATGGCTAAATCTGGCCTGGCCGCGTGGCTCGCCGATATCATTCACGGGTCGGTCATAGGACTGCCGTGGTGGGGTATCGTATTGGCGCTCATGGCAGGCACGCACGTAATCAGGATCGGCATGCTCTCAAATGTCGCGGCCGTGGCGATGTTAGCCCCCGTGGTTTTCGCCATGGCGCCCAAGGTGGGTTTGAATGCCGTTCCGTTCACATTACTGGTGTGTGATACCGATACTTATGCGTACCTGCTTCCCACCCAGATCACCGCGGCTGTTATTGCTTACGGCTCGGATACGTTCAGTACGGGAGATTACGCGAAGGCGGGGTGGGTTTGCATCCTCATCGCAATGGCGTATGGGCTGATCGTCATGGCGCCGTGGTACGCCTTTCTTGGGCTTCCCGTTTGGAATCCGAGCGCGCCCTGGCCGTTTTGACACTAGACCTTAAGTTCATGGAACGGCGTTGACCGGTAAAGGGCCCGAGTAGGAAACGCTACGACCCCGGGCCATCTTTGAGGGTAATTCCTGCACGACCAGGCCGGCTGCTGCCCGACGCACGCGGAGAAAGCATGGTTTTCTTGGGACACGTGGGCTAGAATACCTCAGGGGGAATCCGCCGGGGAGTAATGGCCATGACAGATCATTGGCATCTGGAGCACGAGGACTTCTTCGAAGACCTCCCTCAGTTGAAGGAGGAGTTTGTCCGTCGCGCAACCAGGTTGGACCTCAAGAAGAATGATTTCGTGTTCTTCGAGGACGAGCCGGGGGATCGGTGTTACCTCCTGGAACAGGGTGTCGTGAAGATACTGAGGTCCACCATGCAAGGTAAGGAACCTATCTTCTTCATTCGGCGAGCCGGCGAACTGTTCGGCCTTGCAGAAGTGATCGACGGGAAGACCCGAAAATGTAATGCTCAATGCCTGACGCCTTGCACAATGTACGCCGTGGCCAAGGACGACTTCGAGTTCCTTCTTGCGCACCACCATGCCTTTGCCCGAAAGGTGATCGCGCTCTTGGGCAAGAGGTTGCGGTTCCTCAGCGAGCAGCTTGAAAACGTTATGCTCCACGATGTTACGTCCAGGCTCCTGAAGATCCTCCTCTATCTGGGCTTCAGCAAGCTGAGCGAGTGTCACTGGCCGAATTCTCCTGTTACCATTCCTCGAAGCCTCACTCAGGAAGAGATCGCCGCGATGACCGGTTCGTGTCAACAAACCGTCAGCGAGATCCTCAAGCAGTTCGAAAGAGACGGACTGATTCACATATCCAGAAAAGAGATCAAGTTCCTCAAGCCGGGGGACATGCTGGAACGCCTCTACCATTAACCCCGCGAAGCTGCCATCCTGCGGCACCTATTGAACCCGCCCTTGCCTGAACCCGTGGCCACATATCTTGTTCAATTGACGAGGGCGCTTTGCCCTCATTCCGGCGGAAGCCCATAGGCGTTAAGCTAAGCAGCCCGGTTCTTTCGTCCGTCATTCCCGCGGAAGCGGGAATCCAGTCTTTTCAATATGTTCTGGACCCCGGATCAAAGCCTGCCCCGGACAGCGATCCGGGGTCCGGGGTGACGGGATGCATTTGAGTTAAATATTTGAAATCACATACCGAGATCCTTTAACTTAACGCGAATGGGCGGAAGCCGGAATCCAGTCACGCCAAAGGCGTGATTCAATCTTACGTTTTCCACGGGACCGGATCTCGGCCACTGCCCCCAACTCCGGTCCAGGATTCGCCGCGTACTCGCCTTTTCAAAACCAATTCCGCTGATTTGTCGTCGGGAAATTTTCTTTCGCAAAGAACCGGTTATCGTTTGGCCGATAGAACCGATCCACGTGCACAGGCGACAATGCACACGGGATCATTTGGAGTCGTATGTTTTGACGCGACGGGAAAGAGGGAGGATCTCCACGAATTCTCACCTCCCCAAAATGCCGGCGCAACCGATACCAGCCATTGTTCAATTAAGGAAGGAGTGAAAGACATGGCAAAAGAGCGACCGCAGGATTTAAGCCAAATCGCCACCGAAACGATTGAGACCGATTTACTGATCATCGGTGGCGGAAATGCAGGATGCTTTGCCGCGATTGAGGCCAAGAAAGTCAATCCGAACCTGCGCGTGGCAGTGATGGAGAAGGCTCACATAAGTCGGAGCGGTGCAACCGCGGCGGGGATGGACGCCATCAACACCTACATTCCTGAAGGCAAAACCCCTGAAGACCTGGTCAGATGGAGTCGCTCGCAGGTAGGAGGGGGACCGATTCGGGAAGACCTCGCGCTGAGTAATGCTCAGGAGCTCAATGCAGCGGTGGACGACCTCGCGAGCTGGGGTCTTCCCATTATCCGAGATGAGAACGGGCAACCCGAGTATCGAGGAAAATGGGACATCTCCATCCACGGCGAGCAACTTAAGCCCATCATGGCGGAAAAAGCCATTGAATCCGGCGCGGACATCTACAATCGAGTCGCGGCAACCAATCTCCTCATGGACGGGGACAGATGCGTCGGTGCAATGGGATTCGGCATAAGAGACGGCAAGTTTTACGTCTTTCGGGCCAAAGCCGTTGTTGTCTCCACCGGCGGAGCATGTGGCCTGTACAAGTCTTACACGAGCGACGCTACTTCCTCGCACCATCAAACCTGGATGTGTCCCTTCAACGTGGGAACAGGCTATTCGATAGGAATCCGGCAGGGAGCGGAGATGACCTCGCTGGAACAGAGGTGGGTTGCGACTCGCACCAAAGACCACTGCGGTCCGGTCGATACCATTTCCGTGGGGTACCAGTCTTCTATCATCAACTGTCATGGCGAGCGCGTCTTACAGAAACATTATGCACATCTCGGTGGCGACAAGGCCCCTCGGTACATTCGAGCCAACGCGCCCATGGAGGAATGGCTTGCAGGAAGAGGTCCCACCTACGCTGACACCACCAACCTGACTCCGGAAGAAGCCAAGGATCTGAAGACCGATTACCTCAATGAAAGGCCGTCCTTTGTTTTGTTCTTGGCCAGTAGAGGGCAAGACATCACTAAAGAACCCATAGAGATCTACGGCAGCGACCCCTACGTGGTTGGCGGGCATTGCCAGAGTGGCTACTGGGTTTCGATCGACCGCATGACCACGGTTCCCGGCCTGTTCGCGGCGGGCGAATCGGCAGGCGGGACGCCCAACAAGTTCGTGGGAGGCTGTGCCGCAGAAGGCAAGTTGGCCGCGCGAGGAGCTGTTGCGTACATCGCGTCAGTCAAACTACCGGCTCTGGATGAGGGCCAGGCTGCCAAAGAGAAGGAACGGGTTTTTGCGCCTCTGTTGAAAGGCCCGGAATTTGACGGCGTTGCTCCACTGGAAATGGAAGAGCGGATGCAACGTCTTATGGACGAATACGCGGGCGGAATTACACAATTCTACCGAACCAACGAGGAACGACTCGACTACGCGCTCAAGCACCTGAAGATGTTGCAGAGCCAGGTCGAACACCTGTACGCAAAGGACCTGCACGACTTGATGGCCGCTCACGAGGTCATCGACCGGCTCAACATGGCGGAGGTGCTCGTACATCACCTCAAGTTCCGAAAAGAGACTCGCTGGCCCGGCTGGCAGACACGTTCGGATTACCCGGAAATCGATCCGAAACTGGACTGCTTCGTCGAAAGCAAGCTGAACAAGGCCACGGGCGAAGTAGAAATGTTTACGCGGCCGTATGAACAAATCGTCCCCGGCGATCGGTATCAGCCATAAGAGAATGAGGAGGAGATCATCATGCCCCCAAGAGTTGACAAAGCAAAATGTGATGGGTGCAAGGCTCAACACGAGCCTCTCTGCGAACAAGTCTGCCCGGGAGACCTGATGGTTCTGGGCGAAAGCAAGCAAGCCTATTGCAGATCCCCGAGAGATTGCTGGGATTGTATGTCCTGCACGAAGATCTGTCCTGTCGGGGCCATAGAGACCCGTATGCCCTATCAGTTGGGCTACCACGTAGCTAAGCTCATCCCGATGATGGGAACCGACAGCATTACCTGGACCTGCATAGATATCAACGGGAACGTCGAACACTTCCGTTACAAAAACAGAGTTGAGCCTGATTGATGGAAAAACTTGTCCCCAAAATTGGTCTTCCTATTTGCGACGCAGGAGGCCGGCTCGCCCAAACAATTGACTTGGCGGCTCTGACGACGAAACTTGCCAAGACCAAGGGCGTGGTTCGGTGCGAACTCATGAATGATCCGTTGTCCCCGGCCTCCTTTGATTCAATTAAGTCGGATGTGCAAAGCGGCGCGATAAACAGAATACTTTGGGTCGGTCGCTTTACGCCGGATCAAATGAAATGGATTGAGAACGAGCTAGCTACCGCAGGCTTGAACCCGTATCTCAATGAATGGTGTAACCTGGAGGAGCAGGGAATCGGCATTCCAGGGATTGATCCCGGCATTGTGAATCGGAAAGCACTGACTCTGATTCAGATGTCCTTGGCCCGATGTCGTCTCCTTGTCCCGCTGGAGCCTGTGGAGCTCCCGGCTTCCGATGCTATCCTGATCATTGGAGCGGGAGTCGCAGGACTTCACACCGCCGTGACGCTTGCAAAACTGGGCAAGCACGTCCATCTCCTGGAAAAGCAAAGCGGCGTAGGTGGAAAAGTAGCACTTCTTTCTCGGTTCTACCCTCGACTCTGCGATCCTCATTGCGGGTTGGAATTCGCCATCGATGAGCTGGCAAAGTCGAATCTTGTGGAATTCCACACTCTTTCCAAGCTCGTTTCGCTTGAGGGAAGCCCTGGAAATTTCGACGTGAGGATTGAACAGCGCCCTCGATATGTAAATGAGCAGCGATGTAATGCTTGCGGCATATGTATGGCTGCTTGTCCCGTTCTTTTGTCTGCTGACGCTGGATCCCCTGACAATCTCTTCAGCGTCAGCATTCTTTCGGAGGGCATTGGCGAACTGCACCCGCCTAGACCCCAGGCCATCCACCCGGCCGCGCCGATGCCCTTCCCATCTTCTTTCGTAATTGACAGACAACATTGTCCTCAAGGATGTCACGAATGTGAAAAAGTATGCCCTACACATGCAATCGAGTTGGACCAAACGTTGAAAGAGCATACATTCCGCGTCGGAGCTGTCCTTGTCACCACGGGATGGGACCCTTATCCGTTATCCCAGGTGGCGGAATTCGGCTATGGACGCTTGGCCAATGTGATCAGCAACCTCGAGATGGAAATCCTCTGCAACGAAGGTGGAAACAATGGTCACAGCGCGGGCCCAGCGCTCCATGATCTGAAGGATGTGGGGTTCATCCAATGCGCGGGTAGCCGGGATGAAAGACACTTGAAATACTGTTCTGCCGTATGCTGCTCCGCTACGTTGAAGCAGGTCCTATATTTCAAGGAACGATTCCCGGATGCAAAATGTTATGTCTTTTATATTGATATCCGGTCCCCGTCCTTTGACGAAGATCTTTACCGGCAAGCCAGGAATCTGGGCGTTGTGTTTAACCGTGAGCTTCCCTCCCGAGTTATTACGGACCCCGTCAACGGGAAGCTCGCCGTGCAGGTGGTCGATCCCACTCTGAAAGAAACGTTGCAAATAAGTCTCGATCTCCTGGTGTTGGCCGGCGGGATGGTTCCGTCACAAGGGACGGGTGACGTGGCCCAGGTCCTAAAATTGCCTCAGAACTCCTATGGCTTTTTTGAGTCCCACTATCAATGCCATCCTGAGGAAAGCCAGAGAACGGGTCTTTATGTGGCTGGGTGCGCTCGAGAGCCCATGAAGGTCAGCCATTCCATCGAATCCGCTCACATGGCTGCGATGAAAGCTCTAAGATTTCTGGAAGGGTCTGTTCGCGTTGAACCCACTTTTCCGGTAGTGGACAAAACCAAGTGCGACCAGTGCAAGCGTTGCATGGAAGAATGCCCTTTTTCCGCTTTCGTCTTCGACGAGAAGGGGTTTCCGACGCCTGACCTTGCAAAATGCCGTCAGTGCGGAAACTGTATGGGGCTTTGTCCTCTCGCCGTGGTGTCGCTGGGCCACAATACCATCAAACAAACCGCGGCCCAGATTGGAGCGATCAATACTGCGTTCATGGGAGGCAAGGAACCCACCGTCGTGGCATTTCTCTGCAAAAACGACGCTTACAAAGCTGCCCGTGCCGCGGCGGATCAGGGGTTCGCGGTCCCGCCCAATGTGATTTTCCTCAAGGTTCCTTGTGCAGGCGCAGTGAATAACGCACTCATTGCCGACGCGCTTTCCGCCGGAATCGACGGAGTTCTCGTTGCAGGGTGTCCGGATGGACAGTGCCATTATGTGAAAGGCAGCCAGCTCGTCCAAAAACGCAGTGGAGACCTGGCCGACAAATTGCAAAAGATGATGATCGATCCTGCAAGAGTGAAATTCGCTACGGTGGAAATTAGGGACGCTCGAAATTACGCGGATTTGCTGCAATCGTACATTGAGGAGCTCAAGGCAATGGGACCGAATCCTTTCAAGATCTAGCAGCGTGCAATTTTCTCGAATGCGTTCCACATGTACAGGTGTTGCAGGAAAACCTATCGGTGAGTCTCGGTATTGAGGCGGACAGGCTGGGAATAGACAAGAATAAGACCGGCACAGGAGGAATCGTTAGGTTTCTGTCGTAAATTAGTCGGTATTAGTTTAGGCGCACGGGCAAGGCGAGAGCGAGCTCTTTCCTCTAAGTGTGCCTGTTTGGCGTGAGAACGGGATTTCGCTTTTAAAGCAACCTATTCAAGAGGGGGCGACCATGAGAAGTCTTTTCGTTTGCGTAGCGTTTGTGTTGATCACCACTCTACTGATTTCGGGCGCATTCGCGGAAATCAAAATCGGAGTCCAGGCGCCGAGCGGCGCGGAAAAGGCCCAGCAGGATTGGGCCGCGCTCGCGGATTATTTGAGTACGCGGCTAGGCGATAAGGTTGTCTTTGTCCCGGTATCGCCCGCTGCATTTCGGGAATTCTGTGAAGCCAATCCTCAAGGGTTTTTGTTCCACAATGCATGGGTCTACATTCGAGCCAGGCTCGTCAAAGGCGCACAAGCGCTGGTGACCGTCGAATATTCAGGTGAAGGCCCAAGATTCGGAGGGGTTATATTTGCTCGCCGCGACAGCGGAATCAATTCGGTACGAGACGTCCGTGACAAAGTGCTCATGTGCTACAAATTCAGTTCTTTAGGTGGTTGGCTGTTCCAAAAAGCGGCGCTGGTCAAAGGTGGAATAATGCCGGAGAAAGACTGCAAGCAGCTCTTGGAGGCTCCTGATCAAATGGCCGTAGTCCAGGCCGTCAAAGACAAAAAAGTTGATGTGGGAGCCATACGAACCGGGATACTCGAACGGATGCAGCGCGAAGGAAAGATTGACCTTAAAGAATTTACCATCATCAACGAAACGCGTCATGAAGGCTTCACTCAACTGTGCAGCACGGCTTTGTATCCCGAAGCAACTGTCGCGTGCCTCAAGGGCACTCCTTCTGATCTTGCGGCCAAGATGAAAAGCACACTACTGTCTATTCCCGCGGGCCATCCTGCGTTAAAGGCTCCTCGTGTGGAGCGCTTTGTGGAAGCGCTTGATTACACACCAGTTGAAGAGCTCTGCAAAACCCTCGGGGTAGAACCTTACCGGAAAAGAGAGCAACCGTAAAAGAGGCAAGTGCACGGGCCGGTTTCGCCGGGAGATGTCCATTTGTCGAATTGCCGACGGGCAACGTTGCAGACGGATCAGTGAAGATGGACGTGTTGGATGTGCGAAAACAGCTTGGGAGCGCGCAGTCGTCTGTTTCACGAATTCTATAACATTTCCTTCTCAGTCGGAGCCGATCACCAAATTGTGCCGGTTCAAACGCCTGCCCTGTGCCTATCAAGAGCATTCGCAGCTCAACTCTAGTACCACTGTTCGAGCCATTTCGCGTACCGTCTTGCTGCGATCCCGAGTCAGGCGCCTTACCCCCTCCAATGCCGGCTTATAACAAAGGTGACCTATCATAAACACGCTTGTACTCCGCACCGATTCGTCAGGGTCCTCAAATAGTTCCACGAGCTCTTCCGCAGCTCGGTCCCCGCCAATGAAACCAAAAGCTGTGGCTGCGCTCTTACGCACCTGAGGATTTTCGTCATGGAGCAAGCCCTCAAGTTTAGAGAAGATTTCCTGGCGAATCTCCTCCGGCGTTTGCTTGTGCCGGGCAATCGAGACCACAGCGTCCGCCGCGGGATTCCAGATGAAGGGATCCGGGTGATCGAATTTCCTGATAAGCGGATCCACTGCCCGAGGATCCCCCTTGTGTGCCAGAGCATGAATCATGTCCATTGGCTTTTCGGAGGCTTCAAGATCCGCAAGAAGAGACTCCAGGGGCCGGCCGGCGAGGGTACGCGTTTCTTCCAGCGATTCTTCAGGTCGAACGCCCGATCCCCACTCTAGCTTGTGAGAAGGTATGAGAGCGCAGTTGGTCAACTGATGGCCTATTATGCATTCTTTAACCCGCTCCGTTACCAAAATATATTTGTGATACCCGTTAGCGGTGAAGAAATCTGAGCCGTCCCAGTTGGACTCGTCCACAATGATCCCGTTCCGAAAAGACGAATATTGAAGTCCCCCGGAATCTTCGATTTCATACAGGGGATATATACCCGATTCCGCGGCTGCATCTCCTCCTTTGCCTTGAATCAACAGTTCCGACAACGGAGGAATGGTCAGTTTTTCTCTGCGCTTCTTGCTCACGCGCTTGATTTTGTCAACCGTAACCGGACGAGCCTTAAAACCCGTAAAGCTTGCTTGCGTGAAGAGAGACAGGGTGCGATCAGTAACAATACAGTCGCTGGCCCATGTCCAAACAAAATCTCCAATCTTCGGCGAGGGGAGCATGATCGTTAAGTCCACGCGTGTCTCGCCGTAGGGGGGTACAAGACGGCCGGTGGAGAGTCCTCCTACCTTGTCGCTCCACGAGCCAGTGCCGAATCGTCTCTGCCACTCGGTCCGTCCATAGACTTGATGGGGTGTATCGCTTGGGTAATCTAGATGATAAAAGACCTCTTTCATCGGCCTTTTAACCCCTATTTCAATTCGGACTCGTCGATCACCGGAGTGCAAACCATCAGGTCTGAGTCGATGATCTACCTGCCAGCGTCGTACGTAACTTGATAGAGTTTACTTCCCTTTGGACCTCGGAGGCAATAGATAACCTTTGTCAGTCACTCCATACTTCCTTTCCATTTCGTCCAACTTCTTCCGAATTCGCTCTCTCTGTTTCTCCGTATTCTTGGCCGGATATTGACGCATAAACTGCCTCCATTCCTCATTCCAGCGTCCTCCTTTTCCCTCTCCGGTATGCAGACCGTCAGGTTTCATTCGATGGTCGGCGACCCGCAATATTCTTATGAAATCATCGACTCTTAAACCGCATTTCTTAAAATAATCTGCAAGTTCCTTGACCAGCTGATGGTGGCGTTCCAGCGCGTTCGGGTCTACAATGAACAGATTGTTCCGATAGAATGCATCAAACCATCGAAAGAGCTTTCTCACCAGCTCTTCTGGCAGCTGTGAAAGCTCGTCGAGGGTGGGCGGCCTTGGAACAACCAGACCAACATTGGCGGAATACCCCGTGAGGCCCGGCCAGCCGTCTTCTGCCCTATCTGCCGACACACTTGGGTCTTGTCCCGTTGCCAGCGACTCCCCTTCCGTACCGAAATGCCGTTTCAAGGATTTCAGTAGGTCAGCGACCGGGCCCTCCGCGTATTTCAGAGCGTTGTCCACGTAATCGTCGACGTCTTTTGGGGAGACCTTCTCGGGCTCTTCTCCTTCTTCCTTGTTCTTGCCGGCTCCTTCTCCTTTGTGGCTCTGGCTGTACTCCGGATGAGTGGCAAACCACCAGCGGCGTTGTTGATCAGTTGCAAACATTGAACTTCCCAAATGTGGCTTGCGATGACATTTTGCCAATGCGTCGAACCGGAAGGTCACAATAGAGCACGCCAACAATATCAAAAGCGGTTTTTCATCGAATGTTTGACTCACAGGATTTCCTTGGTATAATTAGCCTCCTCTAAGCTACGTAGAAACCTCTATATTCCACCTTGGAGCCCAAACCACAGCGTCCAAGGCGTATCTCTCGATGCCTCCGCTCGTATGGGAGTTCATGCTGCCAGGAAGTGCCACGCCAAAGATGCACTTTGATTACCCGACCCGTTGGTTTCTGGAAGGAGCAAGACTTGATCGAGACAGATAAGCAACGACGATGGTGGTTTGCCACTCACCCTGAATATAGCGGCGGGGGTGGAGGACGAACGGGAAAAAGCCACGGTAAGCCGGGCGGTGGTGAGTGGCCCTCGCATCCTGCCAGAGGACCCGGGCCTGACAAATACGGGGCTCCACCACCTGGGACCCAGAGCGACCTATCGGAAGATCCAGCAAAAGAAGCCTTCATAAACATGATGATGAGGGCGGGATGGAGCTGAGAATGGGCGGAGTCGAAATGGAGGCTGCAAAGACTAAACGAGAGCATAGCCAGGACTACCGCCACGGCTATAAGCGTTCGCGGCCTAATTGCAGATGCGATGCGAATTTTGACGGGCGCGGGCGGGGTAGTTGCTTCCGGCATAGTGACCCGGGGCCCCAAATTACCTCCAAAAGGAACTCCTGAACGTGGTAGAATTGATGCAGACGCGCAACGTGGAGCTGACGTAAGCAAAGCAGAAGGCGTCAAGGATTCTCCGAGGGGCTGGAAGCTCGGAGATGACCCCCTTGCGCCCACAGGAAAGGGCACTGAACCCGCTTGGCCCACACAGGCCGGACGGCACTGGAAGAACGAGGCGGCAGAAGAAGGAGCGATTAAGGAATGGGGTGCTGAAAATGTTGCGCGGATGAAACGAGGGCGCGCGCCTCAACAGACCAATAGGGAAACCGGTGAATTGGAAAGCATGGAACTTCACCATCCGAAACCTCGACGAGAAGGAGGAAAGGAAGTAATACCGGTCTGGCCGGAGGAACACGCGGCCGTGGACCCGTACAGGAGGCTCAAGAAGAAATGAAGAAGACTCTGGCCGAACTGTGGAACGAGACCGCGGAAGCCACCGTCCAGTATGAGGGGCAAACCGTCCATGGCGTTGTGTTCAAGGAAGTGCGAAAACCAGGGAAATTCATTGTAAGATTTCTGCGAGCGGTTCCGAGCCCGGTCCAGGCGCTACGGATTAACATTAGGCCTGGAGATCTTGTCATAGAAGACACCATCTCTCCCAAAATGATTCTGCGTTTGGACACGTCCCCTGACCTTGTTGAGGTACATTATCGACCTTCCCCTCGGGGGAGCAAGATTACATTCTACAATTCATGGATAGACGAAAATGACGCCATTGACCGTTGGCGGAGGCATTTCGGAATGCTTGTCGAAGAAACCGGAAACAAGATGGTTCTGCGTTGTAGCGATGGACGGGGAGAGCCCACGTTTGACGATTTGATCGTGGAAATCGAGTTTCTGGACGATTGATCCGGCCTCTTCTCCTTTTTCCCTTCCAAACAACACGCAACAGGCAAGACAGGAGCGTGATTCGGGGGGCAAGTCGGATCTGGCCCACCGTTATGGATTAGTGGCTTGCTTACTTCTGCCTCCGCGCCAGTGGTGCAACGCGAAGCCGAGAATCGGCCTGGATGGTTTGCCAAAGAGAAGGCCTTCCTGTGGCGACAATAACTTCTTGACAAGTCATTTTGGCTCGGTTTAGAGTATAGGTATACTGGTCTGACCAGTATACCTCAAGAGGTCCTAAAGTCATGCTCAAAGCCATCAAGAAACAGAGAGTCTCCGATCTGGCCGTAGAACAGATCAGCCAGATGTTGTCGGCCGAGCAAATGAAGCCCGGAGATTCTCTGCCCTCAGAACGCAGCCTCATGGAACAATTGGGTATCAGTCGGGTTGCGGTTCGGGAGGCGCTTCGTGTTCTCGAAATGATGGGGTTGATCGAGGTCAAACCGGGAAAGGGCATCTTCGTAGCTCACCCGGATCATTCCATCTTTGGGCCTTTCGAACAATGGCTCTCTGTTCACCAGGAGGCTCTCCTCGAACATTTCGAGGTCCGGATGCTGATCGAACCGCACGCCGCAGGCTTCTGCGCTCAACGAGCGTCAAAGGACCAGATCAGGACCATGAAGAAGACGCTCGATAAATTCAAAGAAGCCAATAGACGAAAAGATCTTGTGGCTATGATTCGAGCCGATGCGCAACTTCACCAAGTGATCGCGGTGGCAACAGGCAACAGAACTTTGGCCACCTTGATGGACACCTTTACGGGGTCGCTCCTGGAAGGATGGAAAGCGAGTCTGCGAGTGGAGGGAAGAAGCGATAAGACCGTAGTTGAACATGCGGCTATCGTCGAAGCCATCGAAAGAAGAGACCGCGAGAAAGCGCAAATCTTGATGAGGAAGCACCTCGGCAACGCGGTTCATGAGCTCAAAAAGGCGGGGCTGACAAAACGGGGCATGTAATGGCGGTGCCGCGCGCCTATCATCAAAGCCGCGGCAACTTTTGAACCATAAATGGGGAAATGAAATGGAGAAAGGGGGTAACTATGGTTGCGAAAGAGGTTGAACTCGGTCAAGCGCCTCGAGGATTAGCCATTCTCGGACTGATCGGACCGGGCATTGTCTGGGCGGGGCTTGCCATCGGCGGCGGCGAGCTGGTTCTCATTCCTCGTGTGGGAAGCGTTTACGGCATGATGTTTCTGTGGATGCCGCTTCTGGCCATCGCTTTGAAGTACTTCATGGTGAATGAGATCGGTCGATGGTCCGTTGCCACAGGGACAAGCATCATGGACGGTCTTGCCCTGCTTCCCGGGCCAAGCAAATGGTTGAACTGGATCCTGCTGATTGTTTGTCTCTATTTAGGAGCAGTACATATCGGCGGGCTTGTCGCTATGGTGGGCATTATCTTCCACAATCTTGTCCAAGTCTTTACACCTTTTGTTTGGTCGATTGTGATTATGGTCTCCTTTGTGGTGCTTTCATGGACCAACAAGTATACCATTCTCGAAAAAGTTCTCATGGTCACGGTGGGAATTCTTACCATCAGCGTGGTGATGATAGGCATAGCCTTTTTCCCTCCCCTGCGGGAACTCGTTGAAGGTTTTATGTTTCGCATTCCTTCCGTAACTCCGGAGTGGGCTGTGCAGAAATACAAGATTTCATCCATTCCCATGATCGAAATCCTGCCCGCAATGGCCTTCGCAGGATGCGGAGCGGTGAACAGTTTGTGGTATTCCGATTGGGCACTTTCAAAAGGAATTGGCCTTGGCAAATACTTTGACGGACTCGAAAAGACGGCTATAAACTATGACGAGCTGAAAACTCTGGATTCGTCCGTGGTGGAAAAAATCAGGGGCTGGCTTCGTGTCATGTTTCACGACTGCCTATGGGGAGCCAACGTACTGACTATTGTGGCAACATTCTTTTATCTTCTGATTGCCATTGTGGTTCTCAACCCCTTGCAAGAGGCTCCGGGTGGCATGAAATTCATCATGACGCTGTCCCAAACCTTCACCTCGACGCTCGGGCCCTGGGCCAAATGGCTTTACCTTCTGGGCGCGTTCGGCGTGATCTACAGCACTATGGCTACCATCTACGACGGTTACGCCCGTTCCATCAATAAGCTCATCCTGATTTGTCTTCCCAACTGGCAAAGCTACAAGAACATTTCTCAATTGTGGCGTTACAGGATGTGGTTCCTTTACGGCACATGTGCGAACTTCTTCTTGGTTTATTTCTTTTGCGCGGTACCGGTCAATTTCCTGCAGGCTGCAGCTTGGGTTGAAGGCACGTTCCTCCTCCCTGTTGTGGCCTTTGCAGTGGCGTATCTTACCGCGAAGAAACTGCCCAGCCTTTACAGCGAGTCGACCCGGGCACTGGTCCAGCCGCACTGGATATTCACCGTCGGCACAATTGTAGCGGGCATCTTCTACATTATTCTGATAGGAGTGCTCATTTCCCAGTAACCTGGTAACGTGCTCATGCCGTCGCGGAGCCGGTTGGTTCCGCGACGGTTAAATTGAAAACAAGGGGATGATTTATGACAGACTCCGGGTGGCGATTGCGCGTCCTGGTTAACAATGTTGTCGGCGAAAGTCCCTATCTCGCCGAACACGGGCTTTCCATGATCGTCGAAAGTCCGGAGATGGAGTACAGCGAATTCATACTTTTTGACACTGGGCAGAGCTCGGAAGTCTTGCTGAGGAATGCGCAGCAAATGGGGGTCGACTGGACCAAGCTTCACACCATCGTGTTGAGCCACAGCCACTATGACCATTCAGGTGGCCTGCCGGACTTGATTCCTCATCTCACCAGAAGAGTCAGGGTGATCGGCCACCCGGCCTCTTTTGTTCCGAGGGCAAATACTCAGCCCTATTTTCGAGATATCGGCATTCCATTTTCCAAAAACAAACTTGAGGCAGTGGAGTTTATAGAGTCAACAGAAACCCTCTTTCTTACGTCTAACATCATTCTAACAGGGCAAATTTCAAGGGTATTCGATTTTGAAAAGGAATCGCACCACGGCCTGTTGTGGCAACAACACGGAGAGTATCTCGCGGACGAAGTGGTGGATGACAGGGCTATCGTCATTCGCAGGCCGGGAACAGGTTTCCATTTGATTTGCGGGTGCTGCCACTCCGGCCTACTCAATACCTTGAAACATGCTGCTGAAATCAGCGGTGAAAAGCAGGTGCTGACGATTATCGGCGGGCTTCATTTGGGGTCGTACGGCGATGAAACCTTAGATCAGGTTGTAACCGGTCTCAAGGAATGGAATCCTCATCTCATCGTTCCCCTTCACTGCACCGGAATGCGTGCATCAGCCCGGCTGTGGAAAACCTTCGGGGATCGCGTGAAGTTCTATGGCACAGGGGATACGGTTGAACTGGATTGAGGGCCAGCGATCCGCACAGAGAGATTTTAAATCGACTCAATTGATTGAAGGAGAACGAGAGGACGACCTATTCTGGGCTTATGTGATCCTCGCTCTTTGGAGCTTCACTACTGCTCCTTCGCCTCGAGCAAGCCACGATGAGATTCTTTCCTCTGTCCATTCACAAGCCTCGAACGCCTTTTCCAGAAGCAGGCCCAACTCCTCATCGGACGCATCGACGGAAATGGTCATTTTTCGATCCTTAATTGGCACGAAGGCGTAATGGTCCTGGGGAGCACAATTCCTGTACGGAAGGAACTTCAACTGATCTCCTTCTTGCTCAATGGCGCATTGCACGGCAGTCTTGGCGAATTTGTTCCACGATTGAATACCTACCTCCTTCAGAAAAACCCGGGCGGAGCTGTCCCAGTCTGTGGGATGAGGCACGCCTTCTTTGGAATGCCTTAAAATTTCTCTTACGTATTTCCCTTTTATGGAAGGGGGTTCCGTCTCATCAAGAATAATTGTTGGGGGCTTACCGATCCAAATGCTCGTCGTCGTTTTCCACATAGGGCTAAGATAAATCTTCTTTTCTCTCTTGTATGCTTCTGCGCGTTTCATGGCACTGTGATAACCTCCACTTTCACTCCGTTTCGTCTACCGTATTCAATCAGACTTCTTAGAGCCGACCTCTGAGCCTTTGTAGCTCCAGGGGGCACACCGAGGCGTAGGACCCTTTCGGTTATGCAAACTTCAAGACCTGATCCCACCCATTTGTAGGATAGACGTGATCCGCGAGCGAACCAATAATGAGCAAAGGATCCCCGCTACGCCAGCCGGGTCAATCGGTCGATCCATTCTTGTGCAAATTCCTTCGTGAGAGAGTATCCCAGTTCCGGAGTGGCCAACTGAAATACACATTGCTTGAGCACATCTTGGAAAGCGCTCTCAAAGCCGATATCCTCTCGGCCTTCTACTGCACTCGCCCAAGCTCCTACGTTTGCGTCAGAAAGATCGCCCGTAAGGAAGCGACTCAACACGTTCACGAGATGTTGCGGAGTGAGAGTGACCAATTCCTCTGTTGAGTCCCACGGGAACTTATCAAGTTCAGACAAAATATTTCGAACGGGTCTTTCTGCTCGCAGCAGCGCGATAAGAAGAGTCTTTCGGTGTGCCATCATAATGCCTCCATGCCTTCGATTGTCCTTCATCAGGTCTTCATTACCTATTGAACTTGTCCTTGACGTGCACCACTTTTCCTTCTGGATCCACGGTCGTCTTAGTATAACCGGTCGTACGACCCGCCGCATCCACTCGTTTCTCGTAGATCGCTTTGGACCTAGGTACTTTCCCCGGTACCTCGGCCCGAAAAACTCTTCCTCCCCCAGGCAACTTATAGATTTCGGTCTCAGACGCAGCCGCTGGAAGTCTTTTTTCAAACCTTTGGAGGTTCTGAAGTTGTAACCTGTTGAGGCTCCCACGCGTTACGGAAGTCATGGCTGTGAAAGTTCCCGCCGAGGTGGCCATCCTCCCTGTGGCGGCCCATCCTCCGTAACCGACTCCCAAGATGCGTGCTGCAGCCGCAATCGCTCCATACATGCCTACAGCTAGGGCGGTTCCCCAGCCCGTGCTCTTGTACAATTTGTACGCTTTCCACCTGCTTTCTGCCCACTCTCTCTTCCATCCAGCGTCCATTAGCTGCTTTATGAACGCTTCCTTGGCCGCATCTTCTCCACCATTGTCCTGAGAAGACGACGTGTCCGGGGCTTCGGCTTCGGTGCCGAAATGCCGTTTTACGGATTTCAGCAAATCGGCAACGGGTCCATCGACGTATTTCAGAGCATTGCCTACGTAATAGTCGACGTCTTTTGGGGAGACCTTGTCAGGATCTTCACCTCTCTCCTTGTCCTTGCCGGCTCCTTCTCCCTTTTGGCTCTGGCTATACTCCGGATGAGTGGCAAACCACCAGCGGCGTTGTTGATCGGTTGCAAACATTGAGTTCCCCTCTTGTGGCTTGCAATGACATTTCGCGAATGCATCGAACCTGAAGGTGACAAAAGAGCACAACAACAATTTGGAGAGAGGTTTTTCATCGAAGGTTTGACTCGCCGAATTTCCCTGGTATAATTAGCTTACTCTAAATCACTTAGCTACACCTATCTCCTATCTTTGACGTCCACAAACCACATACCCCAGGGCGCATCCCTCGATGCCTGCGAACCTTCGATGCTTCATGCTGTCAGGCAATCCCGCGCCCAACATGCACTTCGATTACCCGACCTATTGGTTCCTGAAAGGAGCAAGACTTGATCGAGACCGACAAACAACGACGATGGTGGTTCGCCACACACCCCGAATATAGTTGGGGCCGTGCGGGAACCAGGGGCCATCCTCACAACAAATCACGTGGCGATTCGTGGTCACCGCATCGCAGAGATGATTCGGGTACCAGTCGAGACTCGGATGATGAGGACTCCGACCCCGTGACGAGAGAGTTTGCTGAAAGTTTGGAAGCATTTCGGCAAGCTATACAGGCTGACATGAAAGGGCTGGAGGCGGATCCACACACTTTGCTGGACCTTTTCCCCTACCGACGACTTCTCACCTCCCCGGCCGGAACTCTCCGGAATTTCCTCCGGAACATGGCAACAAGCGCTGTGGTCAGCGCCGCAAAACGTGCTGGGAGCGGTCCGGGAAAATGGGTCGAAGTGGCCCGTGGCCCGAATGGATTGGCTCATCAAGGAGCGATGTCGGGTCAACCGATCCGTGAGCGCGGCGGGAAGCTTTACATCAAGGAATATGACGTAAATGGGGTGAAATTTGATGACTACAAAAGCGGGACGCTGTATGAGTATAAAGGACCTCACGGCAATTTGTTGAACAAGGAAAGGGAGTTTCATCATTGGGTCAGTGGCGCCAAGAAATTTCGGGATCAGGCTATAAGACAGACGAAAGCAGCGCAGGGAGTGCCTGTTGTTTGGAGGGTCGGGGCAAGACAGGTGAAGGCCTTTCAGAAAGCAGTGGGCAGGGTCCCGGGATTGTCCATAGAACCGTAAGGAGAGGATTTGATGAATAGTTATACATTTCGCCAATTATGTCGGCCGCGAGGAGATTTCCGGATTGACGAAGTCATTGACTTCCTTCATTTGGTAAAAGAGGCATTTCGATGTCCGGCCTTGTACGATGCGGATAACGGGCCTGTGGACCTGACCGCTCGGAGACTTCAGGAAATTTTTGAGAAGGAGACCGACAAGCTTTTTCCGAGTATAGGGGCTACGTTGGACTTTTTTACTATTCCTCCGCGAAAAAGAGACGACAACACTGTGCGGGTTGAAATTCACACCGGGACCCAGCCGGATGAGATCTTTATCGATGCTTTCGACCTCTCAATTGGCGAAAGGAGCAAACTGCCCGATTTCGACTACTTCGAGAAATCCATTGAAATATTTACGCCTTTTGAGGCTTGTCTAGAAGAGACCGAGAATGAGGAGATGCTTAATGCTTACAATCGCCAGCAAGCCATTCCCGAATTCGATAGACCTGCGATCATCAGGGGATTCCATTATCTGGACGAGGGCATGGCGCGTTCCATCGGCGGGATCGATTACTGCCTGAAAGCTCCGGCTTGGCGTGTTGAAAGATTCTGCGAAGGCGTTCTGATAGAGCTTGTTCCAGGTCCTTTTGATACTGAGAATCCGGAGCACCTCAAAATACAGAAAGAGGCAATGGAGTATTTCGACTTGTTATGACGCATTGTGGCAGCGATGAGTGGGATAGGGCCAGTTATGGCTAGCCATTGTCCATCGTCATTAATGCCCCTCCAAATAAGTGCCTTTCGAGAGGCTGCCGTCTGGTAATCTCCTTCACTTTGGACGACGCAAGGCCGGCGGACCTTGGTTCAGGAGATCCCCATCCCGCCCAAAAGACCATCTCACCTTTTTGAAAGCGCATTCCTATAAAAAGACCCGCTATCAGACTCCCATGAGGACGAGCCTCGTCGACGCTGCCCCGTTCTGTTGACACCCGCCGAAGCTGAAAGTCGGGACATTCTTGACTGCAAATACCTGCGTTCTGCCCGAAGACATGGTTAAACAGCTTATGCCGATGCGGTTTCGAATAGACAAACAGGGGCCCATGTACTGTTCCAGAAAACAATGAAATGGTGTATGGTGATCGCCGATTTCACTATGTTAAATGAGGGGAATGCCAACCCGGACCGACAAGGGCAAGTTCGCCCCCATGCCGGACAGGGACTGACTTTGATGCGCAGCACAAGTGGGTGAGCACATGGCGAAGCGAAAGAAGGTATCGGGAATTAAGAAGACCGAACGCAAACTGATTTGGATAGAGCAGGAGCTAGAAGTGCTGCGATCTGTAGTGCCAATCATTAAAGCAGATCTAAACCACCCAAGAGCGATCCAACTTCTAGGGACGGGTTTTTTTGTTGCGGCGGCAGTTCCCAAATCATCCTCTCTCGTTGTAACCGCCAAGCACGTGTTGAGCCAACAAATGTTTAATTCAAATGAGGCTTACTGCGCTGTTCGCGTTGGCTTACATCCTGACTATCCAAATTACTACTTCTATGGAAGTGATGTGCTTTATTCCAAGACAACCGACCTCGCCGCTTTCTTGTGGCCCAATCCCCCCGACCCAGCACCGCTCCCGTTAGTTCGTAATCGAGTATTTACATCGGAAGATGTACTAATGGTTGATTTCAGTCGAACAATGGTTACGGGTGCCGGGACTGAGTTCCACTTTGTGATGCATAAGGGAAACATACTCTGCTATTATCCGAGCCGAGACCCGCACATCGAAAATACCCCTTCATTTGATACTTCATTTCCGGCTCTACAGGGATCGAGTGGCGCGCCTGTAATATTGCATCGACCTGGTTGCCCGGTGGTAGGCATGATAGTAAGTAATGTGGAATCAACCCCCATAGCCGCCCAAACAGTTCGAATCGGGGATGGGGAGCCAGAGGTCAGCTACTTCTTGCCTACTGGTCACGCGATAGCTACGGAAGTAATAATAGAGTTCTTGTCATCGATTGGCTTTACGCCACAGTTAGTTTAACTCACCGTGGATGGGACCCTCAACTCTTGCCGTGGGGCCAAATCGGTTCTTGGGTCATCTACCATGCTTCAGTGCGGATGAGCATTCCTGACGCTGCCGGCTCCCTTGCAGCGTGCTGAAGTTCAACTCGGGGAAATACTTGGATGAAAGAACCCGAGTGATGCGGTTCCTCCGCAAAGCTCCGGGTCAGCACATCGTACCCGGGCCCAAAAGGAGATTTGGGATGGCGCGGGCGGAACACTTGATGCAAAAGACCGTCTTATGCGATAAGCTGATTGTGACTTTCACGAAGGATTCTGAGATGTCACCTTCGCGTCGCAAAAAGCGGGAACCCACCGACCAGTTGCCTAAGCATCCTGTGAGGGCCGAGGATGAGGATGCCTGGGAAGACTACCAGGATTACTGCATGGCTGCCGAAGCCCTGGAGGAAGCTCTCGAGGAGGGGGAAGTCCGCCCCTTTGAAGAGTTTGTTAAAGAGCTTACCCACTAGCGACAGGCAGGATGCCTGTCCCACCAAAGAAAGCTCAGGGAAAAATCCGCGAGCGAAGCGGTTGCTTTCATTCACCCCATCCTACGATCTGAACACGGCTTACCAATGGTTACCCATCGGATCTTGCCTTTGGTAGGGACCACCGTCCCTGGTGGTCCATCAATGACCGGCACGGAGGCCGGTCCTACCGAAGACCGTGACCGGGGTAGGATGTGCACAGATGACAGGCGGGACGCCTGTCCCACCAAGACAAAGCCTGTGCTTGGGTGAATTGGGGAACACCATACCTGGAAGCGTCTGGATTTTGATATGAGGTATGGTGTCCCCGAGCCGATGGTTCCGTGATTTATACCGATGCGCGTTCAAGAAAGTAAGACGGGGAGAACCTTTTTGTAACCCCGCGCTTCGCGGGGCCTCCCCGAACCCCTTTCCAAAAACTTCTATGTGCCTCTGGCATTTCGTCTTCCTGTCCAGGAAGGCGAAATGCCAGAGGAATATAGAGTTTCTTGAAGGGGGCTTTGGGGGAAACTTCTTTACACAAAGAAGTTTCCCCCATGCTTTACTTCTTTGAAAGCGCACTGGTATTACTCTCAAATTCTATTTCTTGCGGGTGAGCCAGGGCATCATCTTGCGGAGCTCTGCGCCCACCTGTTCTATGGGGTGCGCTGCTTCCTGCCGGCGTCTGGCTTCCAGGACCGGCCGGCCCGCCTGGTTTTCCATGATCCATTCACGGGCGAATTCGCCGCTCTGCACAGCCTTGAGTATGTTCCGCATGGCAGCCTTTACTTCAGGGCCGATCACGCGCTCTCCACGGGTGAGGTCACCGTATTCCGCGGTGTCGCTGATGGAATAACGCATGAGCTTCATTCCGCCTTCGTACATGAGGTCTACGATGAGCTTCATTTCGTGGAGGCATTCGAAGTACGCGATTTCCGGCTTGTAACCGGCTTCCACCAGAGTTTCAAAGCCGTATTTGACCAAGGTCGTCATCCCGCCGCAGAGCACGGCCTGTTCGCCGAACAGGTCGCTTTCCGTCTCTTCCGCGAAGGTGGTTTCAATGACGCCCGCACGGGTCGCGCCGATGCCTTTCGCATATGCCAAAGCCCTTGATTTTGCGGTTCCTGTGGGGTCCTGATGCACCGCGATCAGCGAAGGCACTCCGCCGCCGCCTTCGAATTCACGGCGGACCAGATGTCCCGGGCCTTTGGGCGCAATCATAGCCACATCTACGGGCGCGGGCGGCTTGACCTGGCCGAAATGGATTGCGAACCCATGCGAAAACATCAGCATCGCGCCTGATTTGAGCCCCGGTTCGACTTCGTGTTTGAAGAGATTCGCCTGAAGATGGTCCGGCGTGAGGATCTGGACAATATCAGCCTTGGCAGTGGCTTCACCCGCGGATAGAGGCTTGAAGCCGTCCTGCTCCGCGGCCTGGAACCCCGGTCCTCCGGGGCGTTGGCCGATGATCACGTTCAGCCCGGAATCCCGCAGGTTCAGCGCCTGGTGTCGGCCCTGGCTCCCGTATCCGATAATGGCTATGGTTTTGTCTTTGAGCAGGCCAAGGTCTGCGTCCTTGTCGTAGTAGATGCGTGCGCTCATTTTTCTCCTTTCTTACTGCGTACCAGTGCGACCACGCCGCTCCGAGCCACTTCCACGATTCCCATTCTCGCGAAGAGATCGAGGACCGCCTGGATCTTGTCGTAATCGCCGGTCACTTCAACGGTATATTCCAGGGCGCCCACGTCGAGCACCTGGCCGCGGAAGATATCCACGATTCTGAGGATTTCAGCCCTGTCTTCCTGTTTGGCTTTGACCTTGATCAGAGCCAATTCCCGTTCCAGATGAGGCGCGGCGGTGAGGTCCGTCACCTTGTGCACGTTGATCAGCTTGTTGAGCTGCTTTTTGATCTGTTCCAGGATCGTCTCGCTACCCGGCACCACCATGCTGATGCGGCTGATCGCTGGATCGGTGGTTTCCGCCACGGTCAAGCTGTCGATGTTGAAGCCCCTGCCGCTGAACAGACCGGTAACCCTGGAAAGCACTCCCGGCTCGTTGTCCACCAGCACGGACAGAACATGTCTTGTCTCGGTCGGTGTTTCCGTATTTGTCATGTCAGGATCATTTCTGTGAGCGGTTTGCCCGCGGGAACCATGGGATAGACGTTCTCCTCACGGTCCACCCAGAAATCCATGAACACCGGCCGTTTGATTGCCAGAGCCTGCTTGATTACCAGTTCCACCTCTTCCGGTTTGGTGGCACGCATCCCCACCGCGCCGTACGCATCTGCGAGGCGCTGGAAATCCGGGCCGCCTTCCATGTTTGTGCCCGCGTACCGACCGTCCTTGAAGAGTTGCTGCCATTGACGGACCATGCCCAGGTACCGGTTGTTCAGGATTGCAACCTTCACCGGCACGTTGTGCTGAACCGCAGTAGCCAGCTCCTGGATATTCATCTGAATCGAGCCGTCCCCCGCGATGTCGATGACAGTGCGATCCGGACGAGCAAGCGCAGCTCCAATGGCTGCGGGGAAGCCGTACCCCATGCAACCCAAACCGCCGGAAGTGAGGAAGCTGTTTGGCGATTTGAAGTGGTAGTACTGAGCAGCCCACATCTGGTTCTGGCCTACTTCAGTGGCGACGATGGCCTTGCCCTTTGTGAGCTTATGGAGGCTCTCCACCACGAACTGAGGCTTGATCGGACCTTCGGGATCCTGGGTGTAGTTGAGCGGCTGGTCGGTCTTCCACCCTTTCACCGCAGCAAGCCAATCTTTGCGGCGGGAATGCCAGTCCATCGCATCCATTTCGTCCGCGAAGACGTTCAGCGTCTGGAGAGCAGACAGGCAGTCGCCAACCACAGGCACATCCGCTCGGATGTTCTTCTGGATGGAACACGGATCGATGTCGACGTGGATGATCTGGGCCTTGGGAGCAAATTCGTCCACTTTGCCCGTCACCCGGTCGTCGAATCGTGCGCCGATCGCGATGAGCACGTCGCATTCCGCCACAGCCATGTTTGCCGTGTACGTGCCGTGCATTCCGAGCATTCCGGTCCAGAGCGGGTCATCACCAGGGAATGCGCCCAGGCCCATGAGCGTGAGCGTGACCGGGATGGAAAGCTTGCGTGCGAACCGGGTAAGTTCGCCTGAGGCGCGGGCGGAGATGAGGCCGCCACCGCCGTAGATCAAGGGCCGTTCGGCTTTTGCGATCAGCTCAAAGGCCTTGCGCAACTGGCCCACGTGAGGTCGATATCTGGGCCGATACCCGCTGATCTGGACCGATTCCGGGTACTGGAACGGTTGTCGTGCCTGCATGATGTCTTTGGGCAGGTCCACCACCACAGGACCGGGCCGTCCTGTCTTAGCCAGGTGAAAAGCCTGCGCGACGGATTTCACCAAGTCCTTGGAGCTTTTCACGAGGAAGTTGTGTTTGGTGCACGGTCGCGTGATTCCGACGATGTCCACTTCCTGGAACGCGTCGTTGCCGATCAGCGGAGTCGGAACTTGCCCGGTGAAGATCACCACCGGGATGGAATCCATGTATGCGGACGCAATCCCTGTGACCGTGTTGGTAGCGCCGGGCCCGGAAGTCACGAGCGCGACGCCGACCTTGCCCGAAGCCCGTGCGAACCCGTCCGCGGCATGGACCGCGGCCTGTTCGTGCCTCACGAGAATATGTCTGATGTTGGACGCATCCAGCTCGTGGTAGATGTCGATCACTGCTCCACCCGGATAGCCGAACATCAGGTCCACGCCTTCCGCTTCCAGGCATTTCATCAGGATTTGAGCGCCTGTATAGTGTTTCATGGTCATTCCCCTCGGATGGTGCCTCAGGAGCCGTTGCCGGCCAGGTTATTGCCGAATACGGCTCCAGTATTGGCCGATGTCACCAGTTGCGCGTAACGTTCCAGGTACCCCGCCGGGATCTGCCGTTCGGGGCGCCGCCAGGTATTAAGTCGAGCCGAAAGCTCTTCCGGTGGTATTTTCAGATCGAGGGTTTTTGCCGGTATATTTATGGATATGGTGTCCCCAGGCCGAATCGCGGCGATAGGCCCGCCGGCCATGGCTTCAGGGGAGATATGCCCGATGGCCGCGCCGCGGGTTGCGCCGGAAAAGCGGCCGTCAGTTATCAAGGGGACCTTTGTGTCCAACCCCATACCTGCCAGGGCTGATGTGGGAGTGAGCATCTCCCTCATGCCCGGACCTCCTCGCGGTCCTTCGTAACGAATCACGATCACCTCGCCCGGTACGATTGAGCCACCCAGGATCGCTGCTGTGGCTTCTTCTTCCGATTCAAATACCCGGGCTGGGCCTTCGTGGCGAAGCATGGCAGGATCGACTGCCGATTGCTTCACCACAGCCCCTTGGGGAGCCAGGTTCCCAAAGAGAACCGCTAGGCCCCCCTCGCTCAAATACGGATTTTCCACGGAACGAATGACATCCCGATCCGCGACCGTGCGATTGCTGAGGTTTTCAGCCACTTTCTTGCCGGTCACGGTAAGGCAATCCGTATTGAGCAAACCGGCTGACGCCAGTTCTGCCATCACTGCATGGACACCGCCGGCCCTGTCCAGGTCTTCCAGGTGATGCGCGCCCGCTGGGCTGATGCGGCACAGATTGGGCGTTTTTCGACTCACCTCGTTGACCAGGTCCAGGTCCAGGCGGATGCCCGCCTCATGGGCTATTGCCAGGAGATGCAGCAATGTGTTGGTGGAACACCCCAGAGCCATGTCCACACTGAGCGCGTTCCGGAAGGCCTCATCGGTCATTATCTGACGAGGCCGGACTCCTTCGCGCCAGAGCTCCACAGCCCGGGCGCCGGCTTCCTTCGCGAGCCTCAAGCGAGCGCTCATGACCGCGGGGATCGTCCCGTTGCCTGGGAGCGCCATGCCAAGAGACTCCGTCAAACAATTCATGGAATTGGCGGTGAACATCCCTGCGCAGGAACCACAGGTGGGGCACGCGGCCTGCTCGATGCGCGTGAGGTCTTCAGCGCTCATCTTGCCTGCCCTTACCGCGCCCACCGCCTCGAAGACGGAGGCAACGTCCAGCGACCGGTCACGGTCACGGCCGGAAAGCATGGGCCCGCCACTAACCACGATCGCAGGTATATTGAGTCTGGCCGCGGCCATGATCATGCCGGGGACGATCTTGTCGCAATTGGGCACGAGGACCATGGCGTCAAAGCAGTGGGATCTGGCCACCACTTCGACCGAATCCGCGATCAGTTCTCGGCTCGCAAGCGAGTACTTCATGCCCAGGTGATTCATCGCGAGCCCGTCGCACACGCCGATGGTCCCGACTTCCACGGGATTCCCGCCCGCTCGGTACACGCCTGCTTTGACTGCCTGAGCCAACGAATTCAGGTGCATGTGCCCGGGAATGATCTCAGAATATGAATTCACCACCCCGATCAGGGGACGCTCCATGTCCTGGTCTGTGAAGCCCATGGATCGCAGCAAGGACCTGTGGGGCGCACGTTCCACGCCTTCGGTCAGGGTGCGGCTGGGGCGATGTGGTTCTTGGCTCATATGGGTGTTTCCTCCACGGAAAAAGGCCGGGAAAAAAAGATCCGCTACCGGGAGCCCGGTAACGGATCTTTTGATTGCCTGCATTATCTTCTAGTGTATCAGAGTTCCATTACCAGGCTCCTGCGCAAAGTTGTCCGACCTGGACAACGACGACCAGAATGAGGATGCTAATCTGAAGGAGCTGGCTGGAAATCATACCGCTTCCACTTCGTATCTTATCGTAATTTCTACACGTAACAGGTTTTGCCCCCCAAGTCAAGAGCAAATCGAAAGGAAGACGCAAGGACTCGGTTTTGTGAGGAAACCCATGCCTTCCGGTGAATCTTTGGCCCCAGTAGGACCGGCATCTTGCCGGTCATTCACCGGCATTGGCATCTTGCCGGTCACGTGTTCGATCCGCGTGGTCCGGGGACCGGCAAGATGCCGGTCCTACTAAATCGGTGAGGACACAGTCGGCGATTTGCCATGCAGGTAGGCTGCTAAATGAATGTTTTTCCAGTCAACCATGTGATATGCAAAGACTTAGGAATCAGTGCAGCGAATCCACAAACCTGGAATTGACCATTTCTTTTGTCTGAGCGAACCAAGACTTGGTCAGGGAATAAGGTAGGAGAACCCATGACTGAGCAAAAGCGAAAACTGTCGGCTAAACAACTGCTGGCGGACATTGGCTCCGGAATGACTGACCGGGACTTGGCGAAAAAGTACGAGCTGACGGCCGCTCAGTTGCAGAGCGTATTTCAAAAGCTTGCCAACGCAGGGCTCTTGGACAGTGCGAGACTCGACAAACAAGCTGCTTCCTTCAACGCTGAACCGACCCCCGCGCAAACACCACGAGCCCCGCAGACCCGTGAAGCTCTACCTCAAGCCCCTTCTCAGGAACCTGTTTCTCATCTCGCGACGGCAGCACCGTTTATCCTGAATGCAGTAAGCGGGCTTAAAGGCGAATGGAAGGCTATCCTGTCTGAGGACAGGCTGAAATTGGAATCTGCGGATGGAAATCATTCCGTGGAGATACCGAACTCTGAGGCTGACGAGAAACTCCAGTTGACGGAATCGTCGATATTTCCTCCATTTCTCCTATTGTTTGAACCTAAGCGGACGGCCTTCAAGTTGGACCCAGACCAATTGCGCCTTTTCAAGGAGTGGTTCGGGCCTCCAACGCCCGCAAGGCTTCGCCGAGTCCTGAAGCCAAGGTTTTCATTTTGCATCGCAATTGGAATTCTGTATCTCGTGCTATCCATACCTCTACCAGGCGATCCACAGTCGGGCATGGATCCAGTCCCGTTTGACCCTATCGGAGCCTTTCTCGGGGTCTCCCTCTTGGCGCTTGCGCTCCTCGCGAAATTTCGGCCGAGCAGGACACTGCTCGTCTTGGACGCAATATGGTTTCTCCTGTTGGCCGTCAACGTGGGAATCGGCATTTATAGCGGAAACAGCCCCTGGTGGCTGATCTTGGGCGCGCTTCTCATATGGTCGGCGTTTGAAGCATTTCGAGATTATCAGCGACTGAAAATAGACCATTCCGTGTCGGCCGGCGAGGAAGCTGCAAGACCAATAGCCCCACAATGAAGCGGTGAACATCGCTTCAATCGGAGAACTGCCCCATGTCGGCTGAGCCGGCGCGGAACCGGGGGTTTTCTATGAAAATTGGACAAATTTCTCCGGCTACGATCTGGATGGTAGCATTGGCGGTAGTTGTGGCGCTCATGCCCTCGCAAGCGGTCCATGCGCAGGGTGAAGCCTCCATCAAAGTGAGCAAGGCAGCGATCGTTTTCGACAAGGAAAATGCCAAAAAGGGCGAAGTTATCACCATCGACAACACGTCAGGATCTGACTTGACACTCGGAATAGAGCTGCCCAACAAGGGGTTCTCCTATGCCGGAGTCGTTCGAAAACCCGATCAAATGAGGGTGAGGCCTGAGGATTGGGCCCGTTTTACCCTCTCCGCGGGATCTGGGGTCTTCATCGTAATTATCCCATCCATGGAGCCGACAGAACTCGAAGCGCTGGACGGGAAGCAGATTGTCGTCAAGGTTTATCAGGGAAACAAAGTCCGGGAAGACCTCCGCATCCCCATCAAGGTGGCCTTAAATCTGAAGTTTGTTGCAGCAAAATCCTGGACTGACGCGGATCTGGGCCCCATGCAGGATGATCATCCGATAACCCTAAACAAGAAATCGATCCTCTTCGGAGACCAAAACGTCAAGACAGGAGAGATGATCGTAATCACCAATAAATCCGGGTCCGATCAAACGATCGGGATTGAGTTACCGCGACAGGGTCTTTCCTCTTCCGCGATGGTTCACAAACCTGAAGAATCAAGGGTGCCGCGCGAAACGTGGCCACGCTATATCCTCCCGCCAAATTCCGGGGTCGCCGTCAAGATCATCCCTCACAGCGATCCGGCGATACGTCAGATGCTGGACGGCAAAGAAGTCTGCATCAAAGTATATGAAGGGAACGAAGTCCGAGAAATCCTTTGGGTGCCCATCGAACTTGCCCCGAATCTGAAAGTTGGAGCCGCAGCGCCGTCTAGTTCCGTAGAGCCCACCCGCTCGCAGACGGAGGAGCTTGTCAGAGTCGACAAGACATCGATCCTCTTCGACGAAAAAAACGTGAGAAAAGGCGACGTGATCAATATCGACAACAAGTCCGGATCTGACCTGACGTTGGGGTTAGAGCTGCCAAACAAAGGACTCTGGTATTCCGGAGTAATTCGGAAACCCGAACAGACAAAACTGCACCGCGAGAAGTGGGAACGTTTCACTCTCCCGCCAAATTCCGGCGTCTTTATCGTGCTCATACCGGATGACCATCGACCGCAGCTCGAAACCCTGGATGGCACGGAGATCCGCATCAGGATCCATGAAGGAAACGAACTCCGGGAAGTTCGACGAATACCGATCAAGGTGCATGCGGATCTTCTGCGTGGGACGAAGGAATAGATAATTCGGGCTGATGCTAAGTGCCCTTTTTTCGAATAAAGAGGCTTGAGCCTCTTCCGCGTCTCCGGAAAATGGAGGGCTTGAGCTGGGTGGGTGTGCTGGACGAGCCGGCAGTGGCATATAACTGATGATTCCCGTCTTTGAGATTCCAACTCAAAAAGGACGAAGTCTTCGAGATCCGATATATGATTCAGTAAGTCACGTCCGTTTTGAGCGCAGACCAGGCCTGTTTCAGGTAGGGATCGCCGGTGATCCTATAAAGCCATTCCTGCTGCGCCACCGCTCGTCCCGGGCTGTAGTCTGCGTATTCGCCGATCAGATAGTAATTCGGTGTGCTCCCCGGTCTCCGGAATTCGATGAAGTAACGAGAAACGGTGGTGATTCCGGCACGGATCAGGGCAAGGGTCTCCGGGTTCGGCTCCAGGCGGTAGTACGAATACAAGCCCATGATTGCGCAAATGTGGCCGTTCAGGACGCGAGGTTGAGGATCGGTGGGGGAAGGATATTCTTCGAACCAGAGGTACCCCGCTTTGTCCACGAATGAGACCCAAGGGGCGTCTTGGCCCTCTTTCGTGCGTATCTGCAAGAACGAGCGATAGGTCTTTTCAGCCAGGTCCTTGAACTTAGTTTCGCCCGTGACCCGGTAAAGTTTGATCCAGGCAGCCATTACGTACGCCTGGCCTATGCCGCTGAACCAAGGGTTCTCCAGAGTCTTGTCCGCAAGCCGGAACCGGAACGGATAGCCAAGGTACCATGCCGACCCCGATTCCTTCGCATGATCCATGGCTTGCTTCACGAGGGTGTCTATCAACGGCCTACTCTCTTCCAACTTCTTGGTCTGCTCCGCGTACGATGCTGCGTTGAGCACATTGTGCGCCCATTCCAATGGATGAAACGGCACCTCTTTCTTGCCTGCGATAAGCTCGTACTTAGCGTGGATCAGTCCAGGGCGAGCCTCACGATACGTGTTCATGAGGTAGTCCTCTTCGGGCGAAAATTTGATATCGTACGGGATCGTCATCACCCGATGCTCGCCGATGGCACTCATCTCGATGCCTTCCAGCACCGGAACCACGGAAAAGTGTTCGATCATACCGAGCTTGGTTTGGAAGCCTTTTTCTGTCCGGTCCAGATCGTTAAGCAAGTCTATGGGCCAGATCGTGGTGAACACAGATATCGTCAGGATTACAACCATCCCCACGATAAGCACGCGGGACGCAGTCATGGAGTTAGATCCTCTTGTTTGTCATAACGTGTCGCGTGGATTCAATTCTCGTGCCCCGATGCCGCCAACATGGGCGGGCAAGACCAGGGCACGCCACGCGTCCAGGCAACCCTCGAAGGCCGGTAAGCAGCGTTCTCTTTACCACGAAGGGGACCGACAATCCAGCCGCAGTGAACGAGTAAGAGACGCACCTCTTGCGCTGCCAGGGGCGGACGAATGTCATTGCGACCCCGCTGAAAAGCGGGGGAAGCAATCTCAGAGCTCAAAGACAGAGATTGCCGGTGGGACGGGCATCTTGCCCGTCATTCGTTGACAGGCGGGACGCCTGTCCCACCACTCACTACCTCTCCCCCAGAGTACTTCGTCCACGAATTATCTAACATCTACAGCAATGACAGAAAGCGGCAAACACCTCTGCGCAAATCAATGCTTACTGAGAGGCCCAATTTTCCGGACTGTCCCGCTTGCCGCCCGTCTTCTCATATTGGCCCTCTGAGGTTCCTACCAGGTCGAACTGTTTGACATTGCGTTTCCCCTCACATAAAGTGATCGCGAGTAGGAACGTCAGAGCCAGGCTCGTTTTCAATGGTAAGCGGGTTCACGCGAAAGGACTTCCTGGAAGCGCTGTTCACGGATTATCTGCAGCAGCAAGGAGGATTTATTATAGTTCGAACAACCCGCCGCCTCGATCATAAAGTAAGCACCCGTTTTTTCCCCAACATCGATAATCTCACCAAAGAGGTCTACGATCACGAGACGAACGTCTTCTTCGGGGTCTGTCCGCGAGAGGGAACCAAAGGGGGAGAGGACTCGGTCCGCTACTTGGTTGCGTTGTGGGCCGGACTAGACTTGGGGTCGGAAGGGTATTCGGGGAGATATACCTACTTACGCGGTCCCGCGCACGCGGCGAAAGCCGTGAGGAGTTTTGCTTTCCCTCCATCGATCGTGATTGAGTCGGGGTACGGCGTGCATCTGTACTGGCTGCTTAAGACGCCTGTGGAAATAAGGGACCGGGGCCGAATCGAGAGCGTTCTCCAGAAGCTCAATGCCTATTTCCTCTGCAGAACCCCGATCCCTCTCGATTCCATGTTGCGCCTGCCTGATACGACCAACTGCAAGATGCCCGGGGAGACTTCCAACTGCACCGTGAAATATATCAACATGAATTTCCGCTATGGAATCGAGCAGTTTGAAGGGCTCGATCTCGATTTCGGAGGCGCCATACCGGAGAGCACAACACGGTGGCGGCCCATGGAGGTGGAACAGGAGGCCGACGCGGTCCTGAATGACGAAGCTCTGGGCGCGATTGATGAAGTCGAATACGAGGATTTCGTTACCACCCACGGCGGAGAGATGGCGCTGGAAGAAAAACCTCCCAGCCCTGGAGCGGCCATGAAACGGCCAAGCGCTACAGGCGAATTCCCGAAGGCAGGCAAAGCCGGCTCTTACCAGACCCCAACGATCGGCGGCGCGGACGTTATTGAAGTTTCAACCGAGCTCGCAGGTCGGGACCTGGCTGATGAAGTAGCCGAACGGGTCGTGGCGAGGATCAAGGATACCCTTGCCGACGAGATCGTGGACAAGCTGGTGGAGCGGTTGCGCCGAATAAGGGGACAATAAAGGCGGTTGACCGGATCTTTACCTGCCGCTTTGCAAGCGCCAGTAGCCAGTAGTGGCGCACCTTGTCATCCCAACCTTGCGTTCACCAGTGAAGATGAACCCTCAGGCTGGCTCATTTGCCTATGGGAGACGATATCTTTCACAGCTGCAGCGGGTGCCAAAATCTTTGTGCAATTCGCATGAGCTGCAGCACCCCGTCATTCCTGCGAAAGCAGGAATCCAGTCTAGGAAGCCTAGCACAAGGTGTTCTTTCGCCCCTTTGCTGGGTCTTTTCTGGATTCCCGCCTGCGCGGGAATGACGATGAAGCGGTCACTGGGTGTATTCAAGGGGATTTTCGATCTCATGGTCAAAGGGACACTGTCCTTGGCAACCGGTATATTTGAGAGCGGAAAGGACATCAAATAGTGCGCTGGGGTGTGCTGGTTAACCTTGCCGTAATACTCGCTGTGAGCGGATGTCTGCTCTTCGTGGTGTTTTGCGCCTCGCTGGAACGGGCCGTTATCGAAGAGAGGATGCAGCGAGGCTCCTTCCTGGCACAGCGTGTGGAGAATCTTGTTTACGGGGCAAGCTCTCCCGAGAAGCTCTGGCAGGAGATCAGAAATCTTTGCAGGAGTGACCCGGACCTCAGGTTGTTTGTGTACGACGATCACGGGGCACTCTTGGGAGGATGCGGCGAAAAGGCAGACGCGCCCAAGCCTGACCCTCTCGATTTTAAGAGAGTCGTGACCGTAGAGGGTGCTCGGTTCCCTGTTAATCTCTTTCGAGAAATGGCAGTGGTCGCGGACTTCACCGCGGATTTTCCTCACGGCGTTCGGTCTGTGCGGGTCATCTCAGTCATCGGGCCGCGAGTCTTTTCCGTGGCTTGGCAATTCTTCGGAGCGTACCTTATTCTTACCCAAGCAGCGCTCTTTCTTCTCGGATATATTCTCTTTCACCGAACGATCATCGGCCCGCTTCAGGATGCCGCAGCTCTCGCCACTCGCGCAGCGGGCATGGCCGAGGGGCAGGACCCGATTCATGAGGAGCGAAAGGGAGGGGATATTCGGCGGATCTCCGCGAGCATCAAGGGTATGATCCTCAAGATCATGCGGGACCGGGAAGATATGCAGGCGCTGGTAGAGCGCTTACGGCGAATCAACCGGGACCTGGAGGCTGCTCAACGCGGGCTTGTCCGGTCGGAGAAGCTCGCGAGTGTGGGAAGATTGGCCGCGGGGCTGTGTCACGAGATCGGAAACCCGTTGCAAATCCTTAGCGGGTACGTGGAACTCCTCCAGAAGCGCCCTGACAGAGATTCAAACGCCGAAATGCTAGGCAAGATGGAGCAGGAAGTGCAGCGCATCCATGATATCCTGCGCAACCTCCTCACCTTTGCCCAACCCGTAAAGGAAGAAATGCGCTCCTGCGATCTCAACGCACTGGTGACGGAGGCCGGTTCGTTCCTTGAGGTTCGCAAAGGATTCCGGGAGATCCTATTTCGGACGGAGCTCGACCCCAAGCTCAAACCGATCCTGACCGCGCCGGAGAAGCTGCGTCAGGTACTGGTGAATCTCATCTTCAATGCAGCAGACGCCATGCCGGACACCGGCGGCGAAATTGTGCTCCGAACGCGGATGACCGACGAGCACGCAGAAATCGAAATTCAAGACACGGGACATGGAATTTCAGAAGAAAACCTCACCAAAGTTCTCGATCCTTTCTTCACCACCAAGGAACCGGGCAAAGGCACGGGTCTTGGGCTGCCCGTGTGCTTAAGCCTGGTGGAATCGCTTGGCGGAACCCTGGAGATCGATTCCAAGGAGGGATCAGGCACGATCGTAAAGGTGCGCCTCCCTGCTGATGAAAATCAGGGGCCGCAATAGTGAGCCCTATAGTGATTGCCGGAATCCTGATCCGATCCGCAACTCCTGCACCCCGTATAGGGGTAGGAACGACCGGTCTCCCGGTCGCTCCCCCCTCCGAACCGTACGTGCGGTTTTCCCGCATACGGCTCTCCAGTTGGTGGTTACCCTTTACGGGGCTGACTGGCCAGGGCGTGGG
>JBFLZC010000036.1:0-46933 GCA_040756375.1 Thermodesulfobacteriota bacterium | reverse complement strand
CGCCTCCTGTTGCTCTCCACCCCGCCTCACGGCGACGCAGTTACAGTCGGCTACAGGGTGTAGCGTACTCCTGGAGAGGACTTACACCTCTCTGACTATATGCGCTCACGGGCGCACCATTCCTGCGAAAGCAGGAATCCAGTCTTTTCGACTCCGCGTTTCGCGCGAGACTGGACCCCGGCCCCGGTTCAAGCCCGGGGCAGGCTTTTCGCCGGGGTGACGGGTGGCGAATGGGGCGGTACTTTTGGCCAGCGCTATAATGGCCTCCATCCGGGAACTCGGAGGAGCCACGGTGGACTACTCCAGAGGAGATCATTTTAATTAGTCTTGTGGAACTACCCGCTATGAACGTAGCAAGCCCGGAGAAACTAAGAGCTTCGTACTCCAAAATCCTGGATCTCCTCGACCGCCACGGGCTGCTCAAAGAACGGCTTCCTTTTACGCCCGCGCTTCTGGAAGAAGCGGTCTTCTTCTGCTACAAGATGCGCCTTCTCACTCAGGGGGATGTGAAAAAATACCTCGACCTTGATAAGCCCGGGCTCAGAAAGATCATCAACGAGTGGAACAGCGGCGATGAGGGAAATTGTACGTGTCGTCTGGCCCGAAACCCCTTTGCCGAAGAGTGAACCGGCCTTGGGCCAACGCACCTTTCAATTGAGCAAACCACCGAATATTCCAACCTCACCGCAGCGTGCAGAATTAATGCCACCTGAATGATAGGGACGGATCCCTCTCGTTACGCTCCTGCTTAATGGAGCAGGAAGAACCGGAGTCATGCCATGAAGCTCCGAAGCTGTAGAGTGATTAGGAAGTGTTGGCCGGGTGTAGTTCTGGCCTTGACTTTGCTGCTCCTCGATCATGGCTTTGGCGGTGAAGATGGCTACGATATATGGCAACCTCCGTCAGGCCAACCTGAACAGATGCGGTCCCGGGTCAATTACGATCCCAATCTCAGCGATCTGTTCTTCGAGTCAAGTGAATGGAGCTATCCGTGGTGGATTATCAAGCATCCGGACGGCCATTTTGAAGAGACTACCGGTGATGAAAGACCTGAAGAGGAGCCGCCTAGGGAAAGGCATACGGCCAAATGTTTTTCCACTGGTTTCGGGTCCAAGCATGTAGTGGAATTCTGCGAGGCCAGGTTAGTTGATAACAATACGATCGATCTCCTCATTCATCATACGTGTCCAGGGTTCCTTGACCGACTAAGAGTTCAGGTGAATGCTGAAAGGTTCACGTGTCAGTACTGGACTTTTTACCCAGGACCAATAGGGCAGGCAGATTTCATATGGACGACAATGCGCCAGAAGTTGACTTTAGAGAAGCAAGCCTTCCGGAAAGGTGACGTCATTAGAGGCAGGATCGACTTTGAGTGCCTACAGGAGGCAACCTATCCCAAGTTCGTTGAGAAATGGGGTACATGGCCAAAAATTATCAAGTTATACGGGGTCTTCAAAACGATTGTTGAGTAAGCAGCTGCCACTTTGGATTTCCTGGGATTGGGAGGACGACCAATGGGAACAAATCGGACTTGGGTGACCGGAATGATCATGATGGTCGCAATCGTGGCTTGCATTATGGCTCCTGTATCCGGGATCGCGACGGGTCCCTCGGTGAATGAAGAGCTGCTGAAGTCGGCAGAAGACGGTTCGTTGGAGCGGATCAAGACCTTGCTGGCAAAAGGCGCGGACGTGAATGCCCAGACTCCTATCGGCATCACGGTCCTCACGGTTGCTGCCAGGGCGAACAATCTCGAAGTTGTGAAATTCCTTGTCGAAAAAGGAGCCAATGTGAACGCGAGAGACAAGCAAGGCTCCTCAGTGCTTATGTACGCGGCCTCGATGGCAGGTCTGGATGTCGTAAAACTCCTCATCGATAAGGGCGCCGACATCAAGGCCCGGAATAGTCAAGGCGCTACGGTCCTCATGGAAGCTGCTGTTTGGGGAAATCTCGAAGTCGTGGAATTCCTTATCGATAAAGGAGCCGACCCGAATGCCAGAAATAATAAAGACTCCACAGTCCTCATGGAGGCTGCCGGGCGGCCAAGACCCAAAATCGTAAGACTCCTCATCGATAAGAGCGCAGACGTAAATGCCCCAGTTGAAAACGGCATAACGCTCCTCATGTTCGCTGTCTCGAGGGGAGATGTCGAGCTCGCAAAACTTCTCATCGACAAGGGCGCTGACGTGCACGCCAAGGACAGTTTCGGCTCCACAGCCCTCATGGAGGCTGCGGGTTCCGGAAATATCGAACTCGTAAAATTCCTCGTCAATAAAGGTGCAGACGTGAATGCGCGGGATAAGGAAGGCCGGTCAGCCCTCAGGTCGGCGGGATCAGGGGAAAATCTCCAAGTGCTGAAATTCCTCATCGATAAAGGAGCCGACGTGAATGCCCGGGACAATAACGGCGAAACTGCCCTCATGGCCGCCGCCAGGCAGGGAAAGACCAAGGTCGTGCAATTCCTTATCGATAAAGGAGGCGACGCGAATGTCAATGACAAATGGTTCAATACGGTCCTCATGGAGGCTGCTGTTATGGGACGTCTCAATGTCGTGAAACTCCTCCTTGATAGGGGTCTCAACGTGAGGTTCAACGAAAGATGGTTAAATACGGCCCTCATGAACGCTGCCCTGGGGGGACGCCTCGAAGTGGTGAAGGTCCTCGTTGATAAGGGCGCCGACGTGAATTCGAAAGACATACACGGCAAAACGGTCCTCATATTCGCTGCGGCAGGAGGAAATTTCGAAGTGGTGAAGTTCCTTGTCGATAGAGGGGCCGAGATGAGTGTCGATGACAAATGGCTCAATCCGGCCCTCATGGAGGCTGCCGGCGAAGGACATCTCGCGATCGTGAAATTCCTTATTGATAAGGGCGCCGACGTGAATGCAAAAGACGTAAACCGCAAAACGGTCCTTATGTTCACTGTCTTGGGGAGCAGGCAGTGTGTGGGGAAATTCCTCGCCGATAAAGGGCCCGAGCTGATTGCGAAGGCCAATGACGAGGATACGACTCTCCAGTCCGCTGCCAGGAGGGAACATCTCGAAGTAGCAAAGTTCTTCGCCGATAAGGGAGCCGACGTGAATGCAAGAGACAAGAACGGCAAAACAGTCCTTATGTTCGCGGTCTTGGGAGGAAAGCCCGATGTGGTGAAAGTCCTCATTGATAAAGGAGCCGAAGTGAATGCCCAGGATAAGACAGGCAAAACGGCTCTCAGCCTTGCTTCTGCGCGAAACGAGTCCGAAATTGCCCGGTACTTGGAGGCTCACGGTGCGAAGTGATCCAGGGGAAGAACTGAGACTCCACACCCCATTGCTTGGCGTATGTGGTCCTGGAGGGCCGCCATATCCTATGGTCGCCCGGTTCACGGAGACCTCCCCGGAACACTTAACGGTAGTGAAAAGGATCATGATAATTCGGATGAATTCTTTGGAGGAGAGACCCGATCAGATAGCTATACAGGCGTGTATTGGGATTGAACTAGGCTCCGGTAGGGGCAGACCAGCGCGTCTGCCCAGGGCGCTCTAGGGCGCACGCGCGGGTGCGCCCCTACAGGAAATGGCAACATCCAGTAGAGGTCGATTCCAATGTTTCAGCCTAAAGAGTTCGCGTCCGGGGGAACCCCAATGCGCATCCGACCTGTCAAGCGGATACTGTTAGGGCCTATGTTGGCTCTGTTGTTCCTCGGTCATGGCTTTGCCTACGATATATGGCAAGCTCCGCCGGGGCAGCCTGAGCAGATGCGCTCCCGGGTCGACTACGATCCGAAGCTGACGGATAGATTCCTCGAGTCTGATCAGTGGATCTGTCGGTATGGCTCTAGTACACCTGCAGCTTGCCGAGACGGTAAGCCGGTCTTGATACTCAGTGATCCTTGTAATCCTTTGCTGCCGGATACGTGCTTCGAGCTAAGAGAGTGGAGCTGTCCGGACGGATGTAAAGAATGTGCAACTTGCGAGCGGGGCAAGCCGGTCGTGAAACATACAGCCAAGTGTTATTCCACCTCTTTCGGTGTGAAGCATACGGTCAATTTCTGTGAAGCCAGGCTAATTAATGGGCAGGTGATCGATCTTTTGATCCATGAGAGCAGAGGAGCGTTTAGTGATTCAATGCTAGTTCGGATCAGGGATGGAAAGTTTACGTGTCAGTACTGGAACCATGACGGTGCCGGCGCCGTGACGTGGACCACGACACGGCAAAAGTTGGCTCTGGATAAGAAGGCATACGCCAAGGGCGACATGATCAAAGGCAGGCTTGACGTGGAGGGCCTGTCGGAGTTCAAACCGAAATACGCTGAGAAATTCGGTAGAAATCCTAGAACAATCAAGGTATTCGGAGTATTTAAGACGATTGTTGAATGAACGGATAAGAGCACGCAGTGACATTGCTGGAGAAGGAAGCCGTTTCAAGTAGTTCTCAAGCGATGACTTTCGGCACGCGGCGCCAGTTTGCCATAGGAATGAAGTCTTTTGGGAAGGGAGCCGCGGGAACCCTTTTCTCCCCCCCCCGAAAAAGGGTTCCCCCGGCACTTCTTCCCAAAGGACACGTTGCTACCGGATCAGCGGCGGGCTTCTCGGTGAGGAAGTCCGGCCCAGAAGCCTCGTCGGTCGACGCGAGCTTCCTGCTCAAGGAGCTTGTATTCCGCGAAGGTCACGTGCACATAGTCGCGCGTTACGAATCCTAGGCCTCTACGGATTATTTCTCCGTTCACGTCCATGAACTCTCCCGATGAGTTCGGCACCTTGAGGTACACAAGGAGGCGCTTCTTATCGTCGTGCCGGTCCCACTTCCTGCTCCAGACCTGGATGACCTTGCCGTGGAGCAGTGTCTCGAGAGAGTTGCTGGCGGATTGCCACAGGCGCTTTTGTCTGATGTGTCGGACCAGGGCCGGGTCAGCGCTCTTCAGGCGGTCTCGGTTGAGCGGCGAACCTACGCCGACCAGTCGCACGGCTACTACCTGGCCCGTGTCAACCATTCGGAGCGTGCAGAGGTTGACCGATTCCACCAAGTGGATTTTGGCGCGGCCGTAGAGCATCAATCTGGGACTGGTCGCAAACGCTGAGTTGTCCAGGCTTTCGGCAAGGCACAACCCAAGCATCAGCGCAACGACCACGGAACATCGCGCCATACGCATACCCCAATACGCAAGCCTAACGGCACGCGGCCGACAAGGTCGTGAAGTTAGGTTAAAAGACGTACTTGTCCCCTTTGCCCCATTTGGAGGGGCATCACTATCCCACATCTACAGAAGACTTGTAAACGCTACTTTTTCTTTTGAACGCTATCCTTGAGGGAAACCGACGAACTGAATCGCGGCACTCGCATCGCAGAAATCGTCATGGGCTTTCCCGTTCGAGGATTTACCCCTTTGCGGGCCTTGAGGGCGATCACCCTGAATGTGCCCAGATTTGCAATCCGGATTTTACCGTTCTTCTGTTTAAGAGCGGAGTGCACTGCCTGCACCAGGCTGCTAAGAGCGGCGTTCGCCGCCTTTTTGGTGATGCCGGCGTCCTGAGAGATGCGGGTCACGATTTCGGGCTTAGTCATTCCACAACTCCTTCTCATACATAAGACATAAGTACCCAGAACTCCGCGGGACTCCCTCAAACGAAGGAGTCCCCTTTCGGCCTTCCGGAGCCGGGAGATCTGCCACCCCCTGAACGATGGCTTGTTTGCAGGGAGGATGGATATGGTTGATTTAAGAGGGTGCAAGACTTGGACCATACCTGTGAGCTCTTGCAAGCGCTTTCCTGGCCGTATTCACACGTGATGCGTCTCTGGCACGATCTTTGCCCTTGAATTTAACTGTCAAGATTGTGGACGCCCATATCAACTGAGTTGACACTCGCAATTGTGAGGGGTGAATGGTGCGACAAGCGTCCCGCCTGTCAAAAAATGACGAGCAAGATGCCCGTCCCACCAATAATCCGCTCTCTTGAGCGACCATGACTTGTGGGTCACAACGGAATATGAAAATGCTGCACTGGAGTCTGGTGCCATCCCGCGAGACGCGGGATGTCCCGTCCCGCGGGACTCATCCGTGCCGGCCGGTTAATGCCCCACGGCCGATGAGAACCGCTCCAGTAGTTGACCTCTGACCCCTATGCCAACAATATTGCGTCGGACCAGACAGGCACGGATGAGCCTTCGGCACATCCGTGGCACCAGGCAAGAGTTGCCTCGTCCATTGAGAGTGGAGCATTTTCAGGTAAAGCTGGGGGATTGCTTCGCTCCGCTCGCAATGACAGGTTCGGAGGGAACCTCCAACTCCTCGTAACTGAATGGACACAAATCCCGGGCTGTTGCGCGGGCGCATCGAAGATGCTATACGCAGAACGGTTCACGCGGCTGCTTGTGTAGCTCTTTATGTTTTCAACAGGTTGAGTCGGATGCAAAAGCTCCTCATCAGAGGCGGTAATCCTCTCCGGGGATCGGTGGAAGCCGGCGGCGCAAAGAACGCGGCGCTGCCTCTGATGTGTGCTTCTCTGCTGACCGGCGACGAGATGGTCTTGCACCGGATTCCGGCTCTGCGTGACATTCGCACAACCAAGCAGTTGCTGTTACAGCTCGGGGCTCAACTGGACGATTTCACGCCGGGAATGCTCCGAATCAAAGCCAGGGAGATTACCGATCACACCGCGCCCTACGAGTTGGTCAAGACCATGAGGGCCTCGGTCATGGTCCTGGGGCCGCTGCTGGCGCGGGAAGGCAAGGCTGACGTCAGCTTACCCGGAGGTTGCGCAATCGGCGCAAGGCCCATCGATCAGCACTTGAAAGGCCTGGAGGCCATGGGCGCCACGATAGAGCTGGATCGGGGGTACATACAAGCCCGCGTGAATCGCCTCGCGGGTGCGGATTTCACCTTCGATCTCGTGACCGTAACCGGTACGGAAAACCTGCTCTTGGCGTCAGCCCTGGCAAAAGGGACCACGGTGCTGCGCAACTGCGCGGCTGAACCGGAAGTTGTCGAGCTGGCTCACGTGCTCAACAGCATGGGAGGCAGTGTGGAAGGAGCCGGGACCGATACTATCGTTGTCGAGGGAAGAGAAAGCCTGAGCGGCGTCGTGCACGAGGTCATGCCTGACCGTATTGAGGCCGGCACGTACCTGATGGCGAGCGCAATAACGCGCGGTGATGTGCGAGTGGTGGGATGCGAGCCTTTGCATTTGGGTGCGCTCTTGGAAAAGCTTGATGACGCGGGCCTTACTGTAGAGGCCGACGATGGCGGAGTCAGGGTCGCTTCGAACGGCAAAATCAGGAGCCGGAACGTCGAGACGAATCCCTATCCGGGCTTCGCTACCGACTTTCAAGCTCAATACATGGCTCTCATGACGCTTGGCGACTCGGAGTGCAGGATCACCGAGAATGTCTTTGAAAACCGCTTCATGCATGTGCCGGAACTCGGCCGTATGGGCGCAGACATACGCATTTCCGGCAGATGTGCCCGGGTGCTAGGGGTGCGGTCTCTTTCCGGGGCTCATGTGCAGGCTACCGACCTCAGGGCCAGCGCGTCGCTTGTCTTGGCCGGCTTGGCCGCGGAAGGGATCACTGAAATCCATAGGATTTATCACCTGGAGCGCGGATACGAAGGGATGCCGGAAAAATTGTCCGCTCTCGGCGCGGATATCCGCCGCGAGAAAGACGATATCGTTTAGAAGCGCTCGCCAAGCGCAGTCGTATCGAAGGACCTTTCGGAAGATCCCGTCAGGGTCATAGGCGTCAACTTGAGGCTACGTCGTTCCTTCGTCCGTCATTCCCGCGAAAGCGGGAATCCAGTCTTTTTAGTATGATCTGGATTCCGGCTTCCGCCGGGGTGACGGTATTAGGATGCTTCGTATCGGATAAGCCTTTTGGCAACGGGTACAGGCTATGAGAACAGCGGAGTTTTCTCGCAAGACATCGGAAACCGATATTCTGGTGCGGCTTTGCCTTGACGGCACCGGCCATAGGGCCATTGAAACAGGCATCGGATTCTTCGATCATATGCTCGATCACGTGGCTCGGCATGGGCTTTTCGATCTCCAGGTGACGGCCCGTGGCGATCTGCACGTGGACCATCATCACACGGTTGAGGACGTGGCTATCTGCATGGGCGAAGCCTTCCGTGAGGCACTGGGCGACCGCAGCGGCATCCGGCGATATGGATTCGCGGTTGTTCCTATGGATGAGGCTCTCGCCCAGGTAGCTGTGGATTTTTCCGGAAGGCCGTACGTGGTGGTGTCGAATCCTCTGGCCCATCGCCGGGCCGGTGAATTCCTCCTGGATTTGATCCCGGTCTTTCTCCACGCGCTGGCGGACCGTGGCGGGATGAATATTCATGCAACCGTTCTTGCCGCTGACAATCCGCACCACGCGGCCGAGGCTCTCTTCAAGGCCCTTGGGCGAGCTCTCCGAGAAGCGGTGGAGTTGGACCCGCGGGTGAAGGACGTGCCCTCGACCAAGGGAATACTGACCTGACGGAGGTCACCCTCCCCCTTCCCTGTGGGGCGGACTTTCCAGTCCGCCGAAGATGGCAGGCAAGAATGCCTGCCCCACAGAGGGCCAGGGCAGGGGCACGATAGGCGGCTGAGGCAAACGACATACTGAGGTAACGATGGTAGTTGTGGTTGACTACGGAATGGGCAATCTTCGCAGCGTCCAGAAAGGCTTTGAGAAGGTTGGTGTGCCCGCCGTGGTCTCCCGAGATCCGGATGCGATCCGAAAGGCGGATCGGCTGGTGCTTCCCGGAGTCGGAGCCTTTCCCGAATGCATGAAGAACCTGGACCGATTCGACCTGGTGGAGCCCATTCGCGAGTTTATCGGTTCCGGTCGTCCCTTTTTGGGGATTTGTCTGGGGCTTCAGCTCCTCTTCGACGAATCCGAGGAGTTCGGTATTCACGAGGGTCTCAGGATCATACCCGGCACATGCAAGGCTTTTGATAAGAATATGGGTCTGAAGATCCCGCACATGGGCTGGAACGAGGTCCTTTTCCGCAAGGAGACGCGGCTCTTTAGCGGTATAGAGGACGGCTCGCACTTCTATTTTGTCCACTCGTTCTATGTAGCGCCGGAAAACGGCTCGGACGTGGCAGCGACCTCTGTGTACGGAATAGAATTCGTGTGTGCGGTCAGTAGGGACAACATCTTTGCCGTGCAGTTTCACCCGGAAAAAAGCCAGAAGAAGGGTCTGCGAATACTGCACAACTTCGGTACCATATAGGCCGCGGCGGACCATCCGCGGCCGGAGCATCCTGGATGATCGATAGGCGAGGTATACTGCGAAAGCTGGGAGAATCGTATCGAACCCTGGCAATCATTGTCCTGAACACTCTATTGGTGCTCATCCTGGTGAATCTGGTTTTCAGCGGAGTCCTCGATCTCAAGGAATATCTGAGAAAGCGTGCGGAACGGAAAGCCGCGCCGTACAACTACCGGACCTACAACGACGCTCTGGCCCCTGTGTATCCAGGTATGACCGCGGACCAGGTAGATCAGCTGCTTGACGATACTCGCCACGTGACGCTCGGTTACCAGTCCTACACGCAGTTTAAAGAACGGCCGTTCAAAGGAACCTATGTCAACGCTGATGCTCGAGGCTTTCGGCCGATAAAGGAACAGGGCCCGTGGCCGCCGGACAAGAAGGATTTCACCATCTTTGTCTTCGGGGGCTCCACGGTTTTCGGGTATGGAGTACCTGATTACGACACGATCGCGTCGCACGTACAGGCCTTGCTCGCAGCGGAGAAACAACTTTCGCCAAAGGTGTACAATTTCGGCCGATGCAGTTACATTTCGCTTCAGGAACGAATCCTGCTGGAGAAACTCATTCTCGGGGGCGCCGTCCCTCGGATGGCCATCTTCATCGATGGGTTGAATGACTTGGCACATTATGACGGCGAACCAGCGCTCACAAAAGAGCTTACCGCGTTCATGAACGAGGGCGAAGTGCCCACAGTACGCAAAGTTTTGCGTGAACTGCCTATGATAAAGGCTTTTCTGGGCGATCCGAAGAAGAAGGGCGGGACCAGACAGGCCGCGGCTAAGGGTGCAGATCAGACCAAAAAGTCGGAAGCAGCTGTGGTCGCGGAAGTCCTAGAACGTTATCGGTCGAACAAGACGCTGTTAGAAGCTTTCGCCAAGCCGCTGGGCATCACGCCGGTCTTTGTCTGGCAACCCATGCCGGTCTATGGATATGACCAATCCCACAATATCTTCGGCCGATTCGACTACGCGAAATTCACGCCGTACGTGAAGCCGGGATATGAGGCTATGGCAAAGGTGGCCGCATCCAGCGAGCTGGGCGAGAACTTCATCTGGTGCGGAGATATCCAGCGGGACAAAAAAGAGCCACTCTACGTGGACGCTTACCACTACAGCGGCAAGATGTCTCGCATGATTGCGAGCCACATCGTCACCGTGCTCAAGGAGCGCAAGCTCTTGCCGTAACATCGTCGGCTCTTCAGGGAGGCGTATTCTTATGATTGGTTCAGGTGGATCCCGTGTGCAGTTCAAGGACGGCCGCCCTGCGGATCTCTGCATCATAGGCGGGGCCGGACACGTGGGTCTTCCTATGGCCATACTCTTTGCGAGCAGAGGCCTAAAGGTCATCGTTCATGACATCGATGAAGCGGCCTTGGAGCGTCTAGCCGCGGGGCACATGCCCTTTGTGGAAGAGGGAGCTGAACCGCTTCTCCACAAGGTCCTGTCAGACGGCACGCTGGCCTTCACGTCCTCATTGGGCGACATACGTGGAGTTCCTACGGTAATCGTTACCATCGGGACACCAGTGGACGAATACCTTAATCCAGTAATCGACGTGGTCAGACGGCTGGCTAATGATCTGTCTCCCCATCTGTCGGCCAACCAGCTCCTGATTTTTCGTTCCACGTTGTGCCCCGGGACTATGGATTGGCTGGCCGCATATCTCAAAAAGAACGGTCCTGTTCCGCTGATTGCGTATTGCCCCGAACGAATCGTTCAAGGCCGGGCGATCCTTGAGCTCCAGCAACTGCCCCAGATTGTCAGCGGCGTCACTCCCGACGCCGAGGAAGCTGCGGCTCGCTTCTTTTCGTTGATTTCTCCCTCGGTGGTGCGTCTTTCGCCACTTGAAGCCGAGTTCGCCAAGCTCTTTTGCAACGCGTATCGGTACATCCAGTTTGCTGCAACCAATCAGTTTTACGTAATCGCGAATTCCGCGGGAGTGGACTACAGCCGCGTCGTGAAGGCGGTTCGTACCGATTACGATCGAATGGCTGATTTCCCCGGAGCAGGCCTTGCTGCAGGTCCGTGTCTCTTCAAGGACACCATGCAGTTGCTCGCGGCTTCCAACAATAAGTTTTTTCTCGGGCATGTGGCTGTTCTCGCCAACGAAGGGCTCGCCAATTATCTGGTGGAACGCATGCAGGAGCGGTGGCCGCTGCGCGAGAAGGTCGTAGGGCTCCTGGGAATGGCATTCAAGGCAAACATCGATGATGTACGTTCCTCGCTCAGTTATAAGCTCAAGAGGCTGCTGCGATTCGCGTGTGCGGAAGTGCTGACTACCGATCCTCTGGTAACCAAAGATACCCAATTGCTACCATTGGAAGAAGTCGTCAACCGCAGTGACATCTTGATACTCTGCGTGCCGCACGACGCATACCGCGGGCTCGACACAAAAGGTAAACCAGTGCTGGACGTATGGGGATTCTTCGGGAAGGGATGTCTGATCTGAACGCCGCACCGGCAAGGCTGAGTGACAGAAAGACCCCGATTCAGGTCGGTGTGATAGGGATTGGATTTGCTCAGCAGGTGCACGTTCCTGCATTTCGCTCGCACTCTACCTGCCAGGTCGCGGCGATCTGCTCCAGCTCGTTGGATCGCGCTCAGCGAGTCGCGGAACGCCTCGAAATCCCCCACGCGTTTGGCGACTGGCGCGAGCTGATACAGTCGCCGGCAATCGACGCGGTGACCATAGCTGTTCCCCCTTTTCTTCAACCTTCCATTGCATTGGCCGCGCTCGAACAGCAAAAGGCGGTCTTCTGCGAGAAACCTCTGGCCACAACCGCAAAAGACGCTGAAATACTTCTGGAATGGGCCACCCGGCAAGGCGTCGCGCATATGGTGGATCTGGGCTTTCCCGAGCTCCCGGCGTGGAAAGCGGCCAAAGAGCTGCTCGACAAGGGTACAATCGGTGCCTTGCGCCACGTCACTGTCGCGTGGCAGGTGGAAACGTACGCGAACCGCATGAGGCTCTCATCCTGGAAAACAACGACGGCGGAAGGTGGTGGCGTGCTCTTCTCGTTCGGCTCTCACACTCTGCATTACCTGGAATGGCTGGCAGGCCCGATCAGGCGGCTCCACGCGCGACTCACTCGCGCCCCGGGAGATAAGCGACCCGGAGATTCCCTTGCGATGATGAATATGGAATTGGCTTCCGGCGCGGCGGTATCCGTCACACTCTCAACTCATGCTTTCCTGGGAAACGGCCACCGACTGGAATTCTACGGCGAAGAAGGCACGCTGCTCCTGACCAATACTACGGCCGATTATATGAAGGGGTTCCAACTCTTCATCGGTTCCCGGTCCGGTGGCAGCTTTGAGCAGGCGCCCACTCCGGAACTCAGCCCAGAGAATGCTGAAGACAGCCGTATCCCCGCGGTATCTTCTTTGGCTTCCCGTTTTCTGGACTGGATCGAGACAGGAGCATCTGCCCGACCGAACTTCGAAGACGGCCTACGAGCGCAAATCCTCCTGGATGCTGCCCTCCGCTCCGACCGCACAGAGGCGTGGGTCGAGGCTCATTCGTGATGAATGAGTTTGGCAGAAGCGTTTGAGTTCTCCCATCGAAAAAAGTCTGGATTTTTTGCGTACATGTGATACAGGGGCCCCCAACATTGTTGTTAGAGGTGGCTTCTGATGGTACGATATGGTTTGGTTGTCCTCCTGATGCTGGTTTGGTTCTGTCCCCCATGCTGGGGAGAGAACGAGAGCCGGCGGCCCACACTTATCCCGGTTAAACCGAGCTTCCACGAGGCATCTTACGTTCCCGGAAACCAGGAACCCCGTGAACCTGCTGTCCATGGCGAGCCCATGCCCACTCCACGGGAACAGATGTACGTCTTTTGGCTTATGGGGCGAGCTATTAGCTATCCTTTGGACAAAGCTGAATCCTACCTGAAGAAGTTGCGCGAAAAAGCCACGTTCAAACAGGTTACAATCAAATCTGCTCCGCCCCCAAACCCGTTCGACCGCTTGGACGTGAGCGAAATCCCGCCGGCTCCCCCAGCCCTCCACGGCGCTGCAGCGCAACGTCAGTGAATAGAACCTTTTCTGGAGCGCTGGGGAGGCCCTTTTTGCCAAAAAGGGCCTCCCCAGACCCCTCCCCAAAAACTCCCACACTGTGGCGCCCTTGCCGCCTTCGGCGCCCGGGCGCATAATAATACAAGCCTCACGGTTGTAGGGGTGTGGGGCTGTCAGTTTGATTACCTGTTGTTCGCACAAACGATAATGACCGCAGACACACGGAAAGCCACGGATCGCGGCAATAACAGACGGGACCCCTTGGTTCATATTCCCCCTCCCCATTGAGAGGAATCCATTCACGAAGGCGACGCGCCCACTACAGGACTTCCCGAACCTATCTTGTCTTGTATTGCGATCCTGGAGAGAAGTCTCAGCACATGTACATCCCTCGAAACCTCAGCCACGGTTTGCGCGAAGTCGAACAGTCTCAAGTCACCCGCAGACTTCTTGCCGTGTGCGATGCCACACCTATTTATGTGATAGAAATAGTCCTTTATTCGTTTCGGCTTCATTGAATTGGCCAGCTGCTTGAGTCGGTCCTGTGTACGCTGCCTATAGCGACTGAATAGGTTCACTCTTCTTTTCCGCTGTATTCTAGTGGCCCCTTCCTCTTCTAATTCCAAGAAACCAAAATCGAAATTCTTGACACGGCTCAGATTGCTCCCGATCCACGCCTTGCCGTCCCCACCGTTAGGGCCATCAACACTCTCTATGATTCTGTAGTAATGAAGAAACTCTGACAAAGGGTCGATCTGCCTCAATGCTTGGCTATACAGGCTCAGTTCTTTGGCCGATTTGCCGTATTTCTCAGAGTAGGCAAGATGGACCCCTTTTTTGTAATCGCTCCAGCGGAAGCACACATAAGCCAGAGGGCCCCATCTTATCCTCCCAAGTGTTTCAAGCATTTTGCAGTGTGTATCGTAGTAACTATCACGCCTATATTTGAGCCCCCCGCCTGTGAGAGGTTCGGAAAGCGGGCCTCCAAAACGGGGGATCATTAGAACCGGCAGGTCGTGATCGAAGGCCAGACAGTTCGCGTAGAAAACTAATTTATCGAAACGGGGATGTTCGGAACCAAGGCCAGGGAGCACGAAGAGGTCGTAACTATACGGGTCCCTAAACAAGAGATACTGCCCATCAAGCGTTACGTGGCCTATATACTTGCCCCCCAGATTTGGCATAGCAATGGCGTGCATCCAGTCTTGCCTGTAGTTCTTGAGGTCAGGAAGTAGTAGCATGTCAAGCCGATCCAGTGGGCTGGACTCAATTGGTGGCAGAGCACCTGTGACCGAACATACCTCCCGTTCGCACGGTGGTCAACTATGGCAGGCGAATAATGTTATCGCGTCAGATGACTCGCCATTTTGGACGTCAATCAACACTCTGACGTGATGGAAAAGTCGCCAGATCTGTTCCTGGCGGGGGGCGCGCTCCCATGCTAAGGGTGCCACGCCCCTGCCTATCCGGTAGCAGGCTCACGGCAAGCATTTTATAGCCACGCCCTCCTGCCTCGTTTTGGGTGAGTTCTGTGGCAAGTGGTGATAGACTTAAGTCGAATTTCCATTCCGCCACAAGGTGCGGAAGAGATAATTCAATTTGTTTCCACCACTAGATGAATGAACTGGTGAGGCGTGGGATGAGGGACACGTATCATGACAGAACCAGAGCAGTTCTTTTCGGCTGATAGACCTGGAAAGAACCCCGAAACAGACGACCGCCTTGGATATGCCCCATTTGCCGATCGTTTGGCAAGCGCTATTTGCGGAATGTCTACGCCAGAGGGAATTGTTGCTGCTATATGCGGAGAGTGGGGGACCGGAAAATCCACGCTCATTGAGTTCGTCCGTTATTACTTAGCTCGCAGGGAGGAGCGCGAACGACCTGACATTGTATATTTCAATCCCTGGTGGTTTTCCGGAACCGAGCAACTGGTTTCTGCCTTCTTTTATGAACTCCTGGCCACTGCCGCACCCAACAAGCTGACAAAACGTAAGAATCTAAAGAGGATCGCAACATTCGTTCGATTGATCTCTCATGTCCCTATCCCCGGTTTCAAAGTGGCAGAGGAGTTTGCAGGGATCATTGCCAGCGAAGGAAATATCGTCCAGCTGCGACAGGAAGTTACCGAAATCTTAGTGCAGGCGCGGAAGCATATACTCGTGATTATGGACGACATTGATCGTTTGCCTCCAAGCGACATCCAGGATCTATTTCGGCTCATCAAGGCCGTAGGGAATTTCCCTAATGTCATTTACCTAATAGCGTTCGACAGGGCGGTCGTGGCAAACGCGTTGTCTGAGAGCGGTGTCCAGGGCGAAGACTACCTCGAAAAGATTGCCCAGCTGGTGGTTGATCTCCCAAAACTGGACCGGGCGGCCTTGGACAGTATGTTTATGCAAGAACTTAATGATTTGATAAAAGATTTGACCTTGCCAGAATTTGATCTAGACTATTTTCACGAAGTGTACAACGCAGGTGTAAGAGATTTGCTGAACACTCCCCGAAATATTGCCCGACTGATCAATGCGATGAAATTTACCTATCGCCCTGTAGCGCGCGAAGTTAGCCTGGCAGACTTCGTTGCACTGGAGTCGCTACGCCTCTTCCGACCTGAAGTCTATCGCTGGATCAAAGCAAATACGGCCATCCTTGCCGGAGGTACCCCTTCTGAATTTGAGTCAACAGTCATTAAGTCGATCCTCAAGGGTTTTATCGAAAAGCCGAACGGACCTGTTGACGCGCTGGCGCAGAGCCTCCTGAGAAAGATATTTCCGCGGTTCGAACTAATGTTCAGCACCGCAATTCCTGATAGACCATCGGCATGGCGAAAAGCCCTGCGTGCCTGCTCCGTGGACAAGATCGAACTTTATTTCTCATTTGGACTGCCTGAAGGGGAATTGTCGCGACTGGAATTGGACGGCCTAGTGAACGCGGCCCGCGATCCTGTTCCACAGAGTCTCGGAGAAATATTAAAGCGACTTACCGAACAAAGACGACGTGGCGGAGTGACTCGTGCTTCCCAGGCTTTAGAACAGCTTGCAGACCTTGCCGAGTACGCATCCATCGATGCCAAAATCGTGCCCAATATGGTCCACGGGTTGCTTTACGCCGGAGACGCGATTCTCTCGAATGCGGACCGTGGATTACCCTACGGATTTGTCGAAAACCGACACCGTTTCGTGCGTCTCTTGACGTTGTTGCTCAGAGCGCTTTCCTTAAAAGAACGTTCCGAGTTGCTTAGAACTGCTGTCCAGACTGCACCCTCTTTGGCCGCGACTAGTCAGTTAGTGGCGGCGCTCGGTGATGAGCACGGGAAGTATTCGGGCGAAGCGCTCCCGGAGGACAAACGTTTGGTGAGTGCAGGAACGCTGCTCGAACTGGAGTCAATTACTGGCAACAGGATTGCGGCGGCTTCCGATGAGGGTTCTCTCCAAAGTGTACCCGATCTTGACCATGTGCTGTTCAGGTGGTCGGATTGGCGAAGCAAGAAAGAAGTTAGCGAATGGCTTACCAAAGACCTTGAAAACATTCTCGCATTTCTCCGATGGTTGATACCCGATGAGAAGATCCAGGATCGTGACGATCCCATTGCCGATCTATCCGGAAGACGATACCGGCAGGTTGCGTTGGAACTGATCGGCGAGGAGGACGTATCACGATTGGTCGAGAATTTTGAGATGGAAACGCTGCAATCTCATTCCAGAAATGACGCAATTAGGTTGAAACTCCTCTTCGGATTCGGTGTACCTAAAGACACCTTAGACCAAGGCCCGGACCATCGTCCTCCTTGATCATGCCGGTGGGCGGCGGATTCTCTCCGGGCTATCGGACCCTGCTTTCTGGTTGGATGTAATTCAGTTGCAGACGGCCGGATCTAGCGCCGATGAAACATGGGCATTCAGGCGCGCTTCTCGCAACCCACACATCCGGTGATCGGCGTCGTGAGCGGATCCAGGACCAGTTGCGTCATCGGCTACGTGGCTTTACGCTTGCACTTTGGGCATTGGAGGTAGGTTCCCTCCTTTGCGCTCCGTTTTTCTTCCATGATCGGAGAATCGCAATCGGGATTGGGGCATTTTTCGCTAACGGGCTTGTTCCACAAGGAATACGTGCACGAAGGATAACGGCTGCATGAAAAGAACGTCTTGCCTCGTCTGGAGCGACGTTGAACCATTTCGCCGGTCTTACACTCAGGACAGTTGACTCCAGTAGAGAGCGGCCGCGTGGTTTTGCACTCGGGGTACCGAGAGCAAGAAAGGAACGGGCCGGTTCGACCGTCCCGCATCACCATGTGTGCACCGCAATTGGGGCACTTTTCGTCCGTAGGGACCGGCTCGGAGGCTTGAGCTTTCTGAGCGGAGATGTTGCGGGTGTAATCGCAATCAGGGTACGCGGAACATCCGAGAAAAAGTCCGTACCGGCCTGATCTGAGCAGTACGCCGTGTCCGCATTGAGGGCATTCCAGGCCCGTAAGGATACCCTCTCTCTTTACGTTGGTCATGTTCTGTTTGGCCGAGCGCAGATCCGACTGGAAGGGGCTGTAGAAGTCCTCAAGTGTAGCTGTCAGAGAAGCGCTCCCTTCTTCGATCAGATCCAGCGATGACTCCATGTCGGCAGTAAATTGAGCGCTGAGCAGGTTGGGAAAACTGTCCGCCAGAAGACTGGCGATTAGCTTGCCCAGCAGAGTCGGCCGAAACTTCTTGTCCGCGAGATCCACGTAATTGCGCTTCTGAATGGTGGTAACGATTTCCGCGTACGTGGAAGGTCGGCCAATGCCTTTCTCTTCCAGTTCCTTGATGAGAGATGCTTCAGTAAAAAGCGGCGGAGCTTGGGTGAAGTGCTGGCGCGGGGCCATTTTGAGCAAGGCAAGCTTCTGGCCGGGCTTGAGCGGCGGCAGTGCTCGGTCGGCTTCCTCATCTTGAGAGTCGCGCTCTTCAAGCGTTTCTTCTTGCTGGTATACACGCAAGAAGCCATCGAACTTGAGGACCGATCCGCTAACGCGAAAAAGAAGGCTTCCGCATTGGATGTTCACCGTGGTCTGATCGAATATGGCCGGCGACATCTGGCTAGCGACAAAACGATTCCAGATCAACCGGTACACGGCGGCCTGGGACTTGTCCAGGAATTGAGCCACCGCATCGGGAGTGAGGTCCAACGAGGTGGGGCGTATCGCTTCGTGGGCTTCCTGCGCGGTTTTCCTTCCCTTGTACACGTGGGCCTTTTCCGGAAGATAACGGGCGCCATACGTGGCCTTGATATGTTCTCGGACCGCCTGTAGTGCTTCCGGAGCAATTCGCGGAGAATCGGTCCTCATATAGGTGATCAGTCCCACAGACCCTCTTGGGCCCAGCTCCACGCCTTCGTACAGCTGCTGCGCAATTCGCATGGTTCGGTTGCTGGTGAGCCGAAGCCGTTTAGATGCCTCTTGCTGCAACGTTGACGTGATGAACGGCGGCGACGGCTTGCGGCTCCGTTCCCGCCGCTTGACATCCGCGACCTGAAACGGACCTTTCCCCGCTCGGGCAGCCAGGCTCGCGGCTGTTTCCCCGTCAGGGATCTCCACCCGATTGCCGTGCTCCTCAATAAGCTTTGCCTCGAACGACGGAGGAGCGTCAGCCTCAAGCAGCGCTCCCAGGCTCCAATACTCCTGGGGCACAAAGGTGTCCACCTCTCTCTGGCGATCCACAATGAGCTTGAGCGCCACAGATTGCACTCGTCCCGCGCTCAAACCGTACTGGACCTTCTGCCAGAGAAGCGGGCTAAGTTGATACCCTACGATCCTATCCAGGATACGCCTAGCCTGTTGAGCGTTGTATTTGTCAGGATCCAGTCTGCCGGGAGACTTGATGGCCTGCTTAATGGTCTTCTCAGTCAATTCATTAAAGAGAACCCGATAGATGCTCTCTGCAGGTTTCCCCAACTCTTCGCTCACGTGCCACGCGATTGCTTCACCTTCACGGTCCGGGTCTGTCGCTAGAAAGACGCGGCGTGCATCCTGCGCGGCCTTTCTAAGTTCCTTGATGATCTTTTCCTTGCCTGGGATCGTTTCGTAATGAGGCACGAAGCCATGTTGCACATCGACCCCGAGTACCCCGTCAGTGGGGTTCTTTTTCGGTCTTGCGGATCCTGGTCCCTTTGCTCCGGCATCTCCTCGCGGCACACTGGTCGGCAAGTCCTTGATATGGCCGACCGACGCCTTCACTTCATAGCCTGGCCCCAAGTATTTCTTTATCGTCTTCGCTTTCGCGGGCGACTCAACGACAACCAACGTCTTTTCCATCGAATCCCTTTCTCAATCCATCTTCTCTCAGGCCGGACGAGACCCCCTGCTGCAAAAGAGGATTAGACCTCGCACCCCGTCTGTCAAGACCATCACTGCTATTCCACAGTGCTCGACGACTTGGAAAGGCCGCGTCACAACCTAGGCAATGGCCCTGGCAAAAAGCTTGCCTGGAGCCTGGCGCACCAGTCCTTTCAATTCCAGTTCCAACAATATGCCGGCCAGCTTCCCAGGTTCCATTCCCAACGATTCACAGAGAGCATCAATAGACACGGGGTCAGGTTCGATTTCAGCCAGTACGCGACTGGCAGTGTCGGACAGACCCTCTGCCTCCGCCGCGTATCGAAATAAGGGAACCTGCTGTTCAACAGGACCAGACCCGAAAACCGCATCCAGTACGTCCTGGGCAGATTCCACCAGTCCCGCGCCTTGCTTAATCAGGTAATGGCACCCCCGTGCCCTCACGTTCAGAATATTTCCTGGAACAGCGAACACGTCGCGGTTCTGGTCCAGCGCATGTTCGGCCGTGATCAAGGAGCCGCTATTTCTGGAAGCCTCTATGACCACAACGCCGCGAGAGAGCCCCGAAACAATGCGATTGCGCCGAAAAAAATTGGTGGCCAGCGGACGAATCCCGGGCCTGAACTCGGTAATGACCGCGCCTGAGGCCGCCATCTGTTCCATCAAAGCGCCATTCTCTTTGGGGTAGTTGACATCAATGCCACACCCGAGGACACCAATCGTTCGGCCACCCGCTTTGAGAGCAGCGGCATGACAGACCGTATCGATGCCCCGTGCGAGGCCGCTTACAATTGTGACGCCGGCTCCCGCGAGTTCCCGCGCAAGCGTTTCGGCTATTTCGCGCCCATACCTGCTGGGATTGCGCGTGCCTACCATGGCCACCGCACGACTGTCCTCAGGAACGATCTGTCCACGCATGAAGAGAATGGCAGGCGGATCGTAGATGTCCTTTAAGTTGGAGGGGTAATCCTGGTCCCAGCGAGTGATCACCCGCGAGTGCAACCGATCAAGTGCTTCCAAGTCCTCAGCGATCTGGTCTTGCGCGGGAACCGACTCAGCGACCGATCGTGCCAGATTTTCGCTCAGACCGGTTCGACGTCGAATTTCGTCCGCGCTCGCGGACATCGCGGATCTGGGGCTGCCGAACGCTTCGATCAGTCGAGCCATGGTCAGGGGCCCGACGCGCGGGATACGTTCCAGAGCCAACCAGTCGAACAGACTATCGAGCTTCGTGGAGAGCGAATCAGTCATTCATTCGCGATCTTCCGGGCGGGGGTCGGTCCTGCTAGCCTTTTGCAGCACACCATTGTACGAGCGCCTCACCTCAAGTAGACCGTGTGTAGGACGCTCTTTTAGCTGACACAAGAATGGCGCACAAATTAGATTAGCAGGAAAGGACTGTCAAGGACTTTGGAGGATAAGGGGCTTTAGTCCGAAACCGTCTTCACAATATCTCCCGGAATCACTTCTTCCCGCGTCCGGGTTATGAGCACCGTAGAATTCTTGTCAAAGGCCTTCAGGACCATGCCCTCACCCACATACTGATCCGGCACCGCCATGTAACGATCGAAGAGCGGGTCCTTCGCCCGAAATGTGGGCCGATAAATATTCACCAGGAAGCCTTCCTTCATCCCGTGGCACTCACCCCTGTCTATGAAGACGATATCGTTCTCCAGGTTGTGAGAGTCCTGATAAAAAGTTTCGCGAGTGGCCGACTGCAAGATGGTCCCTACCAACATCCGATGAGTCTTGGTGGGTACGATCTCTCGGGAACGAGGCGCAAAGAGAGAAATCTTATCCCCTCGCACAATCTCAACATAGCTTTCCAGGATAATGCCAGTGATCAACTCGTGTCCTGTGGAGATGATCTCCACTTCCCCCACGATCTCGGAGAGGTGTCCAATGGCAGTATCGGGGTTTCTCGGATGAAAAATCGGGCCGCGGTCCCGATAGATCCCAAAACGATCCCCCACAAGAATGCACTGGCGTTTGGAGGGCCGAAAGTTGATGTACACGAGGTCTCTTTCCAGATAGTGCGCTTTGGCAGTATCCGGAGCAGTGGCAATGTACCCCCAGAGCTGCGTCGGTCTGGGAGAGAGTCGGTGCCTGAAGTACGCCTTCTCATACGGGACCCCCTTGTAAGGGATTGTCCTGGAGAGGAACCGAACATCATCGGGAATGCCGGTAGGAGGTTGAAAGGTCTGCCTGCTTACCGTGTAAGGAAACACTCGATGGTACAGGTCTACCTTTGTTCCAGGAACCAGAGGTTCATTCTTCGGATCTTGGACATTTGCTCCCATGAAGACGGACGGGTTTTGATTCCAGAGAAAAGGCCACAGGGCCGAATTGGAATAGTATCTGCCTGCAATGCCGTAGAGAGTATCTCCACGCTTGACCGTGTACTGCTCCACAGGCCGTGGGAACAGCTCAAAAGCCTGGGCCGAATCTAGGGCCACGGCGAATGTTCCGGCGAGGAGGATGGCCGAGAGGGTTAGAGCTGTTTTTTGGGTCATGATGGGCCTCCGGAGCCATACATTAGACTACGGTTTAACAATTACGCATAATACTCGGATACTTTATACCTTTTTTTGCGCGTATTGTCAAGAGCCTACGTGGCCGGCCTGCGATCAATTACCTGAAGCGGGGATTTGCTTGGGGGGTGAACTTGCCTTGGGTTCCAGGGGCGATGAGATGGGTTTGAGGCGGAAGATGTTTATCAGATCCGCAGCAGTGGCCTGCGAAATCAGGTTGTTGGTCCTCATTTTCGAGACACGGTCTCGCTTCGCGGCGGCATCTGAACTGAGGAACGCAGGATCGTCCACCAGGTGCCTCCAGGCCGGGAGCTTTTCCAGCTCTCGCTTGGTGAGTTCTGAGATCAGGCCTGTGCGCTCCAGTTCACGCAACTTCACCAGGCGCTGCTCCGATGAGCCGGTCTGGTAGTCCGGATCGAGAGCGAGGGCTTCAGCGGAAAGGACCGCTTCGGTCGGCACCCGGTAATGCCAGCTAACCAGGCCCTTGTCGATCAAGGTCTTGAGAGACTTGAGCGCTTCGAGGGGGCCACGCTTCTGGTATTCCTGTGCACCTGAGATCACGCCGCCCGCGTAGATACGGGCGTATGCCAGGGCCACCGACCAATCGACCAGATTGCGACGCTCCAAGTCCGCAATTATCTGAAGTTTTTCGTACGGCGGGACTTGGAGGTAGGAAGTATTGGCCGCCAGATATTCTGCCAGGAGTATTCGGTTGAGGAAATCGCGCGGAATCCTAAGGTGGCGGAGTTTGTCGTCATTGGTCAGTTCCGCCCACCTCTGGAGTCTTTCCAGCGGGTCGGATACAGCCCTGAGATATTGGTCCGCCCAGTCCAAGAGAAAGAAACTCATGTCTGACTGGTCGAGTTTCTGAGTCCGAAAGCGGTCCGCAGTCAGATTGAGTTTTTCAAGCGGGCTCTTACCTTTGAAACGTGAGGACTCGATTACGCCGGAAACCACATCGAAGGAGTCGACCGCCAAGGCGCACGGCGACACCACGAAGACCCACACCATTGCAGTGGCAAGGGCGGCGCGTATGACAACCCATCGGGAGCGGGAATCAAGGATCATACGGATAAACGACTCGACCCTGGTCAGGGGGCCTACGTGGCGGCCAGTGCCCGACCCGGCATTTGTCTGTACTTTCTGGAGAATCTGCCCACCACGTGGAACCAGATGAAGTGGGCATACGAGAAGATCAGGGCCATGACGAGCCCTGACAGCAGGAAGCCCGCCATAGGCACTTCTACGAGAAATATCCCGGCAAAGGACGCCACCAAGCAAGCCACGCCCGCGCCTACGGAAACGAGGGCCAGCATTCGGTACCCATGCTCTCCTTTTCTGATCACCGCCACAATCTTTCCGGGGTTGAGGGCATCTCCCAATCGCCCGGACGACTCAAGAACGACCAAGCTTGCCGGTACGACGAAGACCGATCCCACAAAGACAGCTACCGCGAGGACCATGAACAGATAGCCCGGCAATGCCATGCCGTTCAAGAAGCACGCGATCATCAGTACGAGTAGAAGAGCGACCGGGGCCAGGGAATAGGCCAAGAGAACGGCAAAGATCTCTGCGCCTGTTCTTCCCATGAGTGCGGCCTTGCTAAAATCCCAGTTAGGGGGCGCGCTGTCAGGGAACTTGGCGCTGTGTCTCACCAGGAGCCCCAGATAGCCGTAAAGCAGGATCCAACCTAGAATGCTGATGGGCAGACCTATGATGAAGTCCAGTGAAAGCGCAACCGAGAGCACAAAGGCCAATCCGGCGAAAATAGCAAGTGGCTGCCATGATCCATCGCGAATCGGATAGCGCAGCAACGCACCCAAGTCTCTGTCAAGAGCGATATCTTCCCCTACGTCCTGGTCGCTTCCCTCCCACAGGCCTTCCAAAGAAACTCCCGCGCTTTTGCGCATATGTCCAAGGCTTTCAAAATGCGAGCGGAAATGCGCCACCTGGCTCGCTTTGATCCAGGGCCGTTCTCCCAATCTCAGAGAGGTGTTGGGGTCGATCTCGCGCCCTTTGATGAGATCGCGGATCTCGTCATCCGTATACGGGCCTTTTACGTCTTCCCCGGAAAGGACCATCCAGCGGGCTTCAGGACCTCCAGAAGGTTTTGACGGGGTCGCGCGGCCGTAGCGCCCTTCCACATCGTCAAAGGTCTTCACAAGAGGCCCGCTACCGGGACGATCCTGGAATTCTGCCGAATCCGGTAGTTGCGTGGTTTCGAATCCTGGAACCTGTCCCGCATCCGCCTGTCCCGGAGCCTGGTCCTTCGGAGCCGGCGCGGAAGACTTAAGCCTTATTTTCAGGATCTTCCCGCACTTCTTGCACGTGAAACTCAGCGCCTTGTCGGTTACGGGTATTCTCACCTTGAACGCGGCGCCGCAACCAGTGCATCGAATTCTGGCTTCTTTCTTTTCCATAACGTTGGATTGACGAACCGTTGCAGGTAACTGGAATTGATTATCAATATCGGAGCGCGCCTTGAATAGACTGCTCCTCTCGGGATCTTAGAATAAAAGCCTCTCTATGGGAAGTGATTTCTTCCCCCAGCCCCGTGCCCGCCCCGATAGTAGGTCGGATTGAGTCCCGCGTTCTGCGCGGGACGAAATCCGACACAATCGTGTGTCGGGTTTCACAGAGTTCAACCCGACCTACGATCTGCGGGCAGGTGACCTGAGTCAATGCTCTCCACTTGGCGTGAAGCTCTCCCCGAGGTATGGTAGCAGGAATGGACTTCTCGTGCGCGAAAGGTCACTCGTCGTTGTTTCGACCAATTTGCGCGAGCTCAGCCCGTAGAATCTCTGCGTGCGACACCACGAGATACCGGAGCCGAGCGATCAGTGCAGGAGTAGGCACATGATTGACTTTCACGCCCATACGTTGCTCAGCGACGGAGCGCTCAACCCCAGTGAGCTCGTCCGGCGCGCTCATGTCATCGGGTACCGTGCTATAGGGCTCACCGATCACGTGGATGGCTCGAACCTGGAAGCTGTTGTCCGGTCCATTCTCAAGGTGGCAACGGAGTTGAACCGCTTCCAGGAAACTCTGGTCATCCCTGGGGTGGAGATAACCCATGCGCCTCCAGGGCAGATCGGGGAGCTTGCAGCATTGGCCAGAGAGTTAGGCGCTCCCCTTGTGGTAGTGCATGGCGAATCTCCGGTCGAACCGGTGGCTCCGGGCACCAATCGGGCAGGGATCGAAGCCGGCGTGGACATTCTGGCCCATCCAGGATACATCTCAGAAGCCGAAGCCCGGATGGCGACAGAGCGGGGCGTCTGCCTGGAGATCACCTCTCGGCACGGGCACAGCCTGACGAACGGCCATGTGGCCCGGATCTCTCTGCTGACCGCTGCTACTATGGTAGTCAACACAGACACCCATTCACCTGAAAATCTTATCTCCCGTCAGCGAGCCCATCAGATCCTGATCGGCGCAGGACTGACCGAGGAACAAGCCGCGGGAGTGCTACAAAACAACGAGGAGCTGCTCCAAAGGCTCAGGGAGCGTCTCCAGACCCTTGGCATCTTGTGACATGCGTTTTTCCTGGCGTCCATCACCCCTCCGAATGAATCCCTGGATCACCGTTCTCGTCGTGGCCGCGTGGCTGACGCTCATGGGCTTTCTGGTGAAGGACCAGTTCTTGAATAGCGGCGCGGAGATCTCCACATCCGCTCATATTGCGGGCACCGAATCCGACGATTGGTTCCTTATCCGCATTGGCGGCGCCTATGCCGGCTTCGGCAGGTCCAGACAGTTTAGAGCCTCCGACGGGTGGACCCTCAGGGACGACCTGAGGCTCTCGCTCAACATTCAAGGGCAGATCAAGCCCATACGGATTGCAAGCACCTCAGAAGTGGATGACGCGTTCAGGTTGCGTTCTTTCCACCTCAAACTCAGCTCCGGCATCGTGTCCTTTGAGCAAAAGGGTCGGGTGCAAGGGAGAGACCTGGTGTTGACTATCCCCTCCTTCATGGGAGGGGGGACAAAGAAGATAAAGCTATACGATATTCCCAGAATTTCTCGTTCGTTGGGGCTGCCTGTTCCGCTGACCGGCCTGAACATTGGAGATGAAATGCGCACACCGATCTTCGATCCCATGGACGGTCAAAAGTGGGATGCGGTGATCAAAGTCCAGGACAAGAGCGAGATGGAAATCGGAGGCAAGAAGATTGAGGCGTGGCTTGTTCGCGCGTCATACCGCGCTCTGGATCTTTCCATGTGGATCGATCATGAAGGTCGCCTTCTCAAAGGACGATTGCCGCTGGGTATCACGGTAAATCGCGCTACAAAGGACGAGATCGAAAAGAGCGTTGGGGGAGTCCGCGATCTGCCCGATATGATGGGCATCTCGGCAGTCCCTGTGGAAGGAACGATCTCCGATCCCCAAAACGCCCAACAAGTAGAGTTGAAGATCGTTAAGGGGCTCAATCTCATCCACGATATCGACCCCTTGCGGCAGAAAATCCAAAATGACGCGAAGCTCATTATCAAGCGAGAAGGGCCACCCGAGGCAACATACACCCTCCCCTGCACAGACGCGAAAATGGAAGCGCACCTGGTCTCATCACGGTTTATCCGGAGCGACCATCCCGCGATCATTAAGAAGGCCAAAGAAATTGTGGGAGACGAAAAAGACCCGGTGGCCGCGGGTCGGTTGATCAACGCATGGGTTCATGGGTATCTCAAAAAGGTCCCCACCCCTTCAGTGCCGGACGCCTACGCGATACTGGAAACTCGGCAGGGTGACTGCAATGAACATGCGGTGCTCGCGGCATCCCTCGCAAGGGCTGTGGGCCTTCCAGCGCGTATCTCGCTGGGCCTGGTGTACATGGAGGGCGAGTTCTATTATCATGCCTGGTGCGGTTTCTGGGGGGGCAAGAACTGGTTCACCGCCGACCCTCTCATGAACCAGTTTCCTGTTGACGCGGCACATGTTACGCTCATGCATGGCGATGTTGATAAGCACCTCAATGTGATCTCCTATCTGGGCAACTTAAGCTTCCAGGTGCTCAAGGCCGCGTCCTCCGGAAATGAGGGTTGATTCTTGTGCTTCAGTGAACAACAACAGGTGATATGAGGCTATGATTCAAGTTGAAAACCTGTCAAAACGGTTCCTCAGAACCGTGGCCGTCGATCATATTGACATTCACGTTCCCGCGGGAGAGATCATGGGGTTTCTCGGACCCAACGGGGCAGGCAAGACCACTACCATACGGATGCTCGCGGGCTTGATGAAGCCTGATACCGGCACGATTTTCCTGGGCGGGCACAACCTGGCGGAAGAGCCTGAAAAGGCCAAAATCATCACCGGCTTTGTACCGGACAGGCCGTACTTGTATGAAAAGCTCACCGGGTGGGAGTTCCTAGAGTTCAGCGCGGGGTTGTACAATGTTGACAAAGCAGAGCTCAACCGCATGGGCTCCCGGTATCTGGAGATGTTCGAGTTGACCGACTGGAAGGACGAACTGATCGAAGGTTACTCACACGGCATGAAGCAACGCCTTGTCATCATCTCTGCGCTGCTCCACCACCCGCGCATTTTTATCATCGACGAACCTATGGTGGGCTTGGATCCCAAAGGCGTCCGCCTGGTAAAGGACCTTTTCACCGACATGGTGAGAGATACCGGTATGTGCGTTTTCCTTTCCACCCACACCCTGGCAGTGGCTGAAGAAATATGCTCCATGATCAGCATCATTCACAAAGGCAGGATCATAGCTTCCGACACCCCCGATAACATCAAGAGCAGGATTGCCCGGACCAGCGGCAATCTCGAACAAGCATTCCTGAAGCTCACAGGCGCGGAGGATATCGAGGGACTTAGAGGCAGTCTCGGCATTGCACGGCTTCGGTAAAGCTCCTTGCGAGTGGCGGGGAATTCTGTTAAGGTTTCATATCCCTGACGGTTGGGCCGTTAATTGGGTGATATTGCAGGGGAATCTTGACGCTGGAGGAGTCCATGAAGAGATCAAGGACCGGCATAGCGCTTCTATTCATCGGGTTCCTCGTAGTGGGCTTTCTCGCGCTGCTAATTACGTTGGCATTCCTGACGGAATCCGACGAAGAGACCACGTCTGTGGCCGAGGTATTAGGCACATCGGAAAAGATCGGCGTAGTTCCCATTGAAGGTACGATTGCCTCGGCTGACGACATAATCAAACAGCTCCGAAAATTCCGGAAGAAGTCGTCCATCAAGGCAGTCCTGCTCCGGATCAATTCACCCGGTGGCGCTGTAGCTCCCGCGCAGGAGATCTACCGGGAGATCGAGCGGACCAAGGCGAAGAAGCCCGTGGTCGCCTCGATGGAAACCGTGGGAGCTTCTGCCGCGTATTACATCGCGTCCAACGCTGACCGGGTGGTCTGCTCTGCCGGGACCATAACAGGGAGCATAGGCGTGATCATGTTTATGGCAGAGGTTCACAAAGCCATCAACAAGATCGGCGTGGATGTGAACGTGATAAAGGCCGGAAAGTATAAAGACATCGGATCGGGCGTGCGACCGATGTCTGAAGAGGAACGAAAGCTGCTGGAGAGCTTTGCCAAACAGATCCACGAACAGTTTATCAAGGACGTGGCGCAAGGCCGCAAAGGCAAGATCGACGAAGACAAGCTTCGCAGCATTTGCGACGGCAGCTTCTTCACGGGTGAGAAAGCAAAAGAGCTTGGTTTGGTGGATTCGCTTGGCAACTTCTACGACGCGGTGGAAGTCGCCGCGAAGTTGGCGGGCATAAAGGGCGACCCCAAACTGGTCTACCCCGAAAAGAAGTGGGGAGGTCTCGTGGACCTCTTGTCCGGGAGCCTTGGCCGGCTCGCACAGAGTCTGTCGGACAAGGTGCGGGTGGCGCCGCCTTCTCTATGGGTCTACTAGACGCGAGCTCTTGCATGGCATTCATGACCTTGGCTGCATGTTTGTTCGTCATTCCCGCGGACGCGGGAATCCAGAAAACTACATGGCAGCCGCGTCGGGATAGTTCTTATGGTTCCCGTGAGCAATCGCCATACTGAGATGCTTGACCGACTAGATTCCCGCCCCTGTTCAAGCCAGGGGCAGGCTTTTCGCGGGAATGACGGGTGCGGTCATCGATTGGCTAGAGGAGCCCGTCGGGCCCGGCTCTTATATTGGAATGTCAGGAGTGGATCGGATGCACATTGAGGAGTCGTTCACATTTGATGATGTAAGCTTAGTTCCGAAGTATTCCGCGGTCTTGCCGTTCGAGGTGAACGTGGCTACCAGGCTGACGAAGGAAATCTCCCTCAATATTCCTATCGTCAGCGCGGCCATGGACACCGTGACCGAATCTCAGATGGCCATAACGATGGCTCGTCAGGGCGGCATCGGGATTATTCATCGGAACCTTTCCATAGAGAATCAGGCCAGGGAGGTAGAACGGGTAAAGCGCTCTGAATCAGGCATGATCGTGGACCCGATTACCATCGGACCCGAACAGAAGATCACCGACGCGCTGGAAATTATGGGGAGATACCATATTTCCGGCGTGCCCGTGACTGTGAACGGCTACCTGGTAGGGATCCTGACTAACCGTGATCTGCGGTTCGTGGAAGATCTGGACATGCGGGTCGCTGACGTGATGACCAAGGAAGACCTGGTCACCGTGGACGAAGGGATCAGCATCGAGGATTCAAAGGCCCTGCTCCATAGGCACCGCATCGAAAAACTTCTGGTCGTGGACAAGGACAATCGCCTGAAAGGGCTTATCACAATCAAGGATATACAAAAGGCCATCATGTTCCCCGATTCAGTTAAGGACCAGTATGGGCGGCTCCGCGTGGGAGCAGCCGTGGGAGTGGGACCGGACCGGGATGAACGAGTGGAAATGCTCCGGAAGGCGGGCGCGGACGTGATTATAGTCGATACGTCCCACGGCCATTCCCGGAACGTGGTGGAGAGTATCAGACACCTGAAAAGCAACTTCCGCGACATTCAGGTTATTGGAGGGAATGTTGCCAGCGCAGAGGCCGTTGAGGACCTGGTCAAAGCCGGCGCGGACGGCGTCAAGATCGGCGTCGGACCAGGGTCGATCTGCACCACCAGAATCATCGCAGGCATCGGAGTGCCTCAACTGAGCGCGATCATGGACTGCTGCAAAGCAGCGCGGAAGCTGGGCATTCCGTTGATGGCCGACGGCGGAGTCAAGTATTCAGGGGACATCACCAAAGGCCTAGCGGCAGGAGCCCACTGTGTCATGATCGGAAGCCTTTTGGCTGGAACGGATGAGAGCCCCGGTGAGAGCGTGCTGTACCAAGGCCGCTCATACAAAGCCTACCGTGGCATGGGCTCATTGGAGGCCATGAGAGAAGGTTCAAGAGATCGGTACGGTCAACATGAAGGCGTGACAGAACCCAAGCTCGTGCCTGAAGGAATCGTGGGCATGGTTCCGGCAAAGGGGCCGGCAGCGGATTCGATCCACCAATTAGTGGGTGGACTCAAGGCAGGCATGGGCTACGTGGGAGCCAAGAACATTGCGGAATTGCAGGAGAAGGCCCAGTTCATCAGAATTACGTCCGCAGGCCTCAAGGAATCGCACGTGCATGACGTGGTGATCACGAAAGAGGCCCCAAATTATCGCGTGGAAATGTAAGGCAAGAGAGAAACGGTAACCCCCTTTTCCAAGGGGGGGAAGGGCGCATAGGCGTTAGAAGGAGGGTCAACTTGTTGTCTGGATTTTGGTGTCCCGGAGGGACACACAGATAGTAGCCCGGCAATTCATTGCCGGGTGAGGTGAACCCTCAAAGAATAATATCTCCTAGTCCCGGAGGGACGGCAGAGTCACTGCGGAACGCGAACCCTATCCGCCGGCACAATTCCGGCTTTCTGTCGTCCCTCTGGGACTATGAGTATCGGAGATTTCGGAGCTTTTCCCGGCGATGAATCGCCGGGCTACTTTCGGTTGCCCCTCTGGGGCCACCGAAGGTCAACTATAGTGAACTTGTTTTAAGGCCTATGGAGGAAGGGGGATTTTCCCTCGGACAACGGAAGGATTACATGGTTCGGACAATTATCTTCGGTGCTACCGGATATACCGGCGTGGAACTCATTCGGCTCCTGGCGCCTCATCCTGATGTTGTGATCGCTGGAGGAAGTTCGCAGCAATGGGCCGGGAAGCAGGCAAGTGAGGTCTTCCCTTCTCTGGGCGGTGTGTACGATTTCACGTTGTCCACTGCGGACGATTTGCTGAGCGTGCCGGCAGACTTGGCGTTCCTGGCTCTCCCACACGGGGAATCTGCAAGGTTCGTGCGACCGCTCCTGGACGCGGGCGTGAAAGTGGTGGATCTTTCGGCTGATTGTCGGCTCCATGATCCCAAGGTATATGGGGAGTGGTACGGGCCTCATCAGGACCCGGAAATCCTCCCACAGGCAATCTACGGATTGCCCGAGATCCATAGAGCTGAGATTGCCAAAGCCTCGCTGGTGGCCAACCCCGGATGCTATCCGACGAGCGTGATTCTGGGCGTAGCCCCGCTCATCACCCAGGACTGGGCCGACACCTCGGTGGTCATCGCTGACTCGAAATCAGGCATTTCCGGAGCAGGCCGAGGCACGAAGCTCACTACCAGCTTTTGCGAGGCGGGTGAAGGATTCAAGCCCTACAGTATCATGCGCCATCGGCACATTCCTGAAATGGAGCAGGAACTGTCGCTCCTGAAAGGCGACCGGGTCCGGGTGAGGTTTTCCCCACACCTGATTCCGGTGAGCCGCGGCATGATCAGTACCATATACCTGCCCCTGAAGAGCCCTGTGGCCACGGATACGATTCGTGAGCACTACGAAGGATTCTACAGCGCAGAGCCCTTTGTGCAGGTGCTCTCGGCCGGAGTGCTTCCCGACACCTTGCAGGTGCGGGGCACCAACATGTGCCACGTTGCCGTGGAAGTGGACGACAGGACCGGAATCGTGGTCATTGTGTCCGCGCTGGATAATCTGACCAAGGGAGCTTCAGGTATGGCAGTCCAGAACATGAACATCATGATGGGCCTCAAGGAAACCTTGGGGCTCACAGGGCTTCCGCTCTTTCCGTAATCACAGGCTTGGGCAGCGAAGAGGCTAGACAGCGCGGTCCGAGCAGTGCTCTATAGTGAACAGCGTTGAAGTTTGCGCCAAGAGTCACCCTCCCCCTTCCCTCTCCCATCAAGGGGGGGTTGTAAAACCTTCTTCCCTTGTGGGGCGGACTTTCCAGTCCGCCAGGAATGGCAGGCAGGAATGCCTGCCCACAGAAGGACGGGGGAAGGGGGGTTTCGATTTTACCGGTTGTCAAAACTCTTGGCTTCTTGGACAACCAGCGCTTGAAGAAAGACCGGTGGGGGCCGGCGTCCCTGCCGGCCCGAGCTGGTTAATGCTTCTTGAGCAAAATGTGCCGGCACGGAGGCCGGCACCTACCAAAGCCCAGGCGGCAATCGGACATTGTTCTTGACACTTGCTAAAATTCAAAAGTGCTTGGGTGCCACTACTGGCTTGACCAGCAGTGCTTTTTGCGCCGACACCGCTGGACGAGCCAGTCCCGCGTCTCGCGGGAGCACCCGCAAGTGAGCCCGTGCTCGCTTTCGAGAGCCGCTATAGAACTACACGCAGGGAGCCGCCAATGTCGCAGAGCAAGAAAGAGGTGGGAGTAGACCTTGGTCTGAGCGACGAAGAGAAGGAACAACTCCGCCGCCTGGCTCTCGAGACCATCGAGAAACGCGCGCGGGGCGAGCGGGGACCGACGATTGAAACTTCTTCCGACAAGCTCAAAGAGCATCGTGGGGCCTTTGTGAGTCTGTATAAGAAAGGAATGCTCCGCGGCTGCATAGGCTCGCTGGAAGGAAAAGGACCTCTCATCGAAACGGTGAGAGAAATGGCAGAGGCCGCGGCATTTAACGATCCGCGGTTTCGGCCCGTCACGCAGGACGAACTGCCTTATCTTGAGCTGGAGATCTCCGCGTTGACCCCGTTCCAGGAAGTGCACGATCCATCGGAGATCAAGGTAGGGATCCACGGGATCATTATCAGAAAAGGCTATTTCGCAGGGGTTCTTCTGCCGCAAGTGGCCACGGAACGCAACTGGGACACCATGACATTTCTGGAAGAGACGTGTAGAAAAGCCGGGCTGCCCCGGGACGCGTGGAAAGACAAGGACACCGCGGTGTATATCTTCTCGGCAGATGTCTTCTAAATCGCTTCCGAATCACCGACCATGAATCGAAAAGCAATAGCTCTCATTTCCGGCGGCCTTGATTCCGCGCTGGCTATTCACCTGGCGAAACGCCAGGGAATAGAAGTTTTGGCCGTGCACTTCACCTGGTTTTTCTCTTCAGATGATCCCGGCTCTCCCGATTCTCCCATCATGACCCTGGCCCGGCAATTGGATGTGCCGGTGGCGTTTCTCCCAAAAGGGGATGATTTCTTGGAGATCATCCGCAACCCGCGCTTTGGGCACGGGAAGAACCTGAATCCTTGCATCGACTGCCGCATATATACATTCAAGAAGACGCGAGCCTTCATGGAAAAGGAAGGGGCCTCTTTTATCGTCACGGGCGAAGTGCTTGGGCAGCGACCTATGTCCCAGCGCCGCGACGCCATGAGGCTGATCGATCGCGAGTCTGGCTGCGAAGGACTTGTGTTGCGGCCGTTGTCGGCACTCGCTTTGCCTCCGACGCTGCCTGAAGAGGCTGGGATTGTAGATCGGGCCCTACTCCTTGGCATACGAGGCCGCGGGCGAAAAGACCAGTTAAGGCTGGCCCAGGAGATTGGCCTCACCGGCTTTCAATCTCCGGCCGGCGGATGTTTGCTTACTGACGTCAGTTTTTCCCATCGAATGCGAGATCTCCTCTCGGACCATGAAGAAGGGCCCAGAGAAGGCTTCCAGGCATTGACCGTGGGGAGACACATTAGGATAAGGCCCGGGCTGAGAATTGTCGTGGGCCGCAACCATGAGGAAAATCTCCGTCTGGAGCAGCTCGCGGCAGCGGGTATGCTTTTTCGCCCCATCGGCTTTCCAGGGCCAACCGCTCTCGTCCAGGGCCGTCCTAATCCCGAGGAAGAACAGCTCATTGGGAGCATCATCCGCAGGTACGCAAAGCCGGCCACGAGAGGTGAAAGCATTGGTATTCGGGAAGCAGCATCTGACGAGCGGATCATGAGCGTGAGCCATGTAGCCCCTGATAGCTGGATCGCGGAGCACATCATTTGACAACGGTCGGCTCAGAAAGGAACAAACCGTGAATTGTCCCCATTGTGGTCGTGAACTCCATCCTGTCGAGAACCAGAAATTCTGCTCGTTCTGCGGAAAACCCTTGGTCGCGCCCGACACTCAGACCACCGATAGCGGCCCGGACCTGCCACGCGTCGATATCAGCACCGAGCCTGAGCCTTCCGGCGAGCCTCCTTCGGTCCGGGACGAATATTGCCCCTGGGAAGACCAGGAAGAATTGGGGTTCGCGTCCGGCCTATACCTCACCGTGCGCGAGAGCCTTTTCAATCCGAAGGAATTCTTTGGCAGGCTACCGCTCAAGGGCGGTTTCATGATGCCCCTACTCTATGCGCTGATCGTGGAAACCTTGGGTACCATGATCGGCTATTTGTGGGGCTTTGCTATGGGCACGCCCTTGTTCGGGCACGAGAACCTCGGAGGTAACCGCGCCATCATATTTGGCGTGCTCATTCCTATGCTGGTCTTCCTGGGGGTCGTGATATGGGCGGTAACGCTGCACGTGGGCCTTTTCCTCGTGGGTGGAGCGAAGGAGGATTTCGAGGCCACATTCCGAGTTGCTTGTTACGCGTCCGCGCCTGAGCTGATCAATGTGGTGCCCGTTGTGGGCAGCTTCATCGGCCTTTTCTGGCGGCTCTACCTTACGGTGGTGGGGCTTTCTGAGGTTCACGGGACCAGCACGGCAAAGAGTATCCTCGCACTCATCCTCCCTGGAATCGTCTGTTGCGGTGTGATCTTCGGCGCGGCCACGTTAATTGGCCTCAGTATCGGCCTGTAGTCGTAGGTCGGATTGAGTCCCGCGTTCTGCGCGGAACGAAATCCGACATCATGCCCAAAGCAACCTGTCGGGTTTCGCTGGGCTCAACCCCACCTACCTCTGTCCGATTCGGGACGATACGGCCAAGGGCAGGCACAAGGCCTCCCCCTACTCTGCCCGTTCTTCCGATTCAATTCCGAAGTTTCTCAGGTGCCTGTACAGAGAATCACGCGCAATTCCCAGGAGCTTGGCTGCTTCTTTCTTATTGCCGCCGGAGCGTCTCAAAGCCTCAACGCAGAGCGATTTGGTGACCTCGTCCGTTAGATCCTTGAGAGTGCGCCCCTCGCCAAACTTTAGGGTTAAGGAGTAATCGCTCTCGGTTGCCTCAGACGCGGGCAACAGAGTTCCGAGTCGCGGCAAATCTCCTAGTATGAATGAGCGTTCCAGCACGTTGCGAAGTTCTCTCACGTTTCCAGGCCAATGATATTCCGCGAAAGCTTTCATTCTCGAAGGATCGACCACCGGTATATGAGAGAGCTGCAAGTCCGCAGCCAGCCGAGAACCGATCTGCTCCACAAGGGCCGGGAGGTCGTCCAGCCTTTCCCGGAGAGGCGGCACCTCTATGACCATCACGTTCAAACGATAAAGCAGATCTTGCCGGAAGCGGCCCTCTTCAACCTCTTTTTCCAAATCCCTGTTAGTGGCTGCAATCAGCCGAGCATTGACGGAAATCTCCTTTTCGCCACCTACTCGTGTGAATTTTCTCGTGTCCAGGAAGGTCAACAGTTTTGCTTGCAATATGAGTGGGAGTTCACCGATTTCGTTGAGGAGCAAAGTCCCGCCCTCAGCCAGTTCCAGGAGTCCACGTTTGCGGGAATGTGCGCCGGTGAAAGACCCGCGTTCATGGCCGAAGAGTTCCGATTCAGCCAGCTCCCCCGGCACCGCGCCGCAATTTATGGAAAAATAAGGCCCGTCGGAACGAGGGGAATGGTCATGGATATACTTGGCAACATAGTCCTTGCCCGCGCCCGTTTCTCCCTTCAAGAGGATTATGGAGTCCCTTTTTGCGGCTTGGAGCGCCAGTTGCATGGTCTTGCGCATGGCCTTTGAACGGTAGCTTTCAAGCTCTTTGGTCGGCCCTGCGACGATCTTCTGTCGTTCGGTAATGTCACGAGCTATCCCGAACACGCCGACGATATCACCCTGCCCGTCGCGAAGAGGAGCTCTGATTTCATGGAACCGCCTTGTCACTCCCCCGATATTTCTGGACCGTTCTTCTTCAACGGTCTCCCCGTCGAGCACCCGCATGTCCACATCTGCTTCGTATTCCGACCCTTCCTTACCAAACAGTTCCACATAATTGAGCCCGACTATGCTCGATCCGTTTTTCTCAAACATTTCTTCAAACGCGGGGTTTACGTGTGTGTACTGACGAGAAAAGTCCTTTAAGAAAATGAGGTCTGAAGCGCCTTCGAAAATGGCCCTGAATCGCTGCTCACTATCACGCAATCGCGCTTCAGCCTGTTTGAGAGTGGTAATATCCTCCCACACGATAATGATGTTTTTCCTGCCAAAAAGAGAGACTAAAGACGTCGTCAACTTCACATACAAAGGTGTTCCATCTTTCTTGTTGCAGCGAAGATGCCCGCGCCAGTTTCCATCCGCAAGAGATTTGTTCAGTATTTGCGGGAAAGTAGCTGAGTTTTCCTCGTAATTGCAGTCTTCAAGCTCTGTAATGTTTCGCCCCAACAACTCGCGGCGGTTATAGCCGAACATGGCATCAAACGCGGGATTGGCAAAGTTAATAACGCCCCGCTCGTCACAGACGCAGACCCCCTCCATCATATTGAGCAGAACCTGTTCTCTCGTCCTGGTAACCTCTTCCTTAAGCCGTTCCAGTTCGGTAATGTCAGCGACCGCAGTCCGACAGGTCTCCGCCTCACCTTCCGCGCCGTGAAGCGCGATGCTGTCCAGCCTCACGCGGATCTGGCCGACTCCTTGCTTCTCCAGGTTTATTTCGCAGCTCTCTTTGGAGTCGGTTTGAAAGACTTTGTTGAGGTAAAGGTAAAATTTCGGGAAATCCCCCGCCGACACCAATGCAGCAAATGGCTTCTGGATGAGAAAGCGTCTCTCACGGTTGAGAAGGAGGGCTCCACTGTGGTTAACATCCAGAATCAGCCCGCTATCGTTAAAAGTGAAATATCCCACGGGCGCGAAATTGTACAAGTCCGCATATTTGTCCCTTGCCGTCTCCAGCTCGAGCTGGGTGCGACGGAGTTCCTCGTTTTGTATTTCAAGTTCGGCTTGATGTATCTGTAGTTCATGAATGACTTTTCGCATATCCTCCGCGGCCAGCGTTGACACATCCCGACCCGCCGGCACACGGCCCACCAACGTCTCCGCCTGCCGGCGCAACTTCTCCGCTTCATCCTTTTCCCGCTCATCATTTTGCATTACTGACCCCAGAATGGTAGGGACCACCGTCCCTGGTGGTCCACTAATGACCGGCACGGAGGCCGGTCCTACCGAAGACAACGGAATGGTTACGATTCGAGGACGCAGGAGCTTGACTTATCTCCAGGCTCACTTATGTCAAGATTAATGCCGACCCACGAGGTCACCTCACCCTTTTCATCTCTGATAGGTACCCCTCGTGCGAGTATAGTTCTGTCTTTTCCATCTTTGCAACGCATGCTGAACTTGTGGCTCCAGTGTCCTCCGGCCGCGACGCACCGCTTCCAATCCGAAACCAGCTTGTCTGCATTATTGATGCGCACTTTCTTGACCCACTTGTGTCCTTCCCAGTCCTGCCACGTCATGTCCATCATGTCCAAGAAACTCTGGCTCATATAAGTCATTCGACCGTCAGGAGTGCATGTCCACACCCCGGAAACCAGGTCGCCGATCTTTCGGTAGCGCTGCTCGCTCTCCTGTAGCTCTTTCTCAGCTCGTTTTCTCAGGGTAATGTCCACAAAGGTGACCACCACGCCCTCGATAACATTTTGAGTGGTGCGGTATGGGAGTATCCGCATGGAATACCAGTTTCCGGCCTTGGTCCGCACTTCCGTCTCTTTGGAGTTGAGTGTCTGAAGAACGAGCTGCACGTCTTCCGCGAGCCGATCGTATTCAAGATTGTGCACGATGTGGGGCATTGGGCGGCCGATGTCGGTATCGATCAGGTTGATGATCTTTTTCACCGGCGGCGTGAATCGTTGGATGTTCAGATTGGTATCCAAGAAAATGGTGCCTATTTGTGTTGCAGCAAGCAAATTGTTCATATCATCATTGGCTTTTGACAATGCATCTATCTTCTGCTGCAATTCGGAGTTCACGGTGACCAATTCCTCGTTCACCGATTGCTGTTCTTCCTTGGATGTCTCCAATTCCTCGTTAGTGCTCTGCAATTCTTCGTTGGTGCTCTGCAATTCCTCGTTGGAGGACTTGAGCTCCTCGTTGGAGGTCTCCAATTCTTCGATGGTGGTCTGCAAGTATTCTCTCGTGGAAGCCAGCTCGTGCTGCAATTGTTTGGCTCTTGCATCCGTGCTTTCCTCCGGCTCTACTTTTTCCGAAGCGGCTTCTTCAGTCTCTTCGGGTTTCACTCCTTCAAACACGACCATGAACAGGCCTCGCTTGGACGGCGGTTCCCAGATAGGCTTGACCACAAGGTTGAGGGCAACTTCTTCCCCATCAGACTTGACCCGTATTCGATCCTTTCGAACCGCCTCCTTGGTCGCGACGGCCTTTCTGATCGCGTTGGCCACCTCAAGCTTCAAGGCTTCCCGCGCCATTCCCAGGGCGTTGAATGTGGCTTCTCCGACTGGAGGATTCAGGTATTTCGCTGTCTCACCATGAAAATACAAGATGTCACCCTTCTCATTGATCAATACTCCTGAAGCTCCATATGTGTTCAATAAGCTGCGTTCGGCCAATTCCTGGTTGGTGATTCGGACATGCGGTCGGGGAACCGGGGCGTCCGCTGCAGGGATGAGGTAGGCGGCCCGCGCCGCGAGAGCTGGGATCTCCACGCCGATTGGCACAGGCGCCTCGGTTTCCTTGCGTTGGAATATCTTCCACTTCCGGTCCACTGAGTTGAACAAATCGGAAAATTCACCAACGGTCTCTGACGTGCCCAAGAAGAGAAAGCCGCCCCTTCTCAGCGAATAATGGAAGATCGGCAGCACTTTCTTTTGAAGCTCCGCGCCCATGTAAATGAGAAGATTCCTGCAACTGATGAGGTCGAGTTTCGAGAACGGAGGATCGGTAATGACGTTTTGCACTGCAAACACAACCATGTCTCGCACGCTTTTTTTGACATGGTAGGCATTGTCGTGCTTGGTAAAGAAGCGTCGCAATCGGTCGGGGGGGACATCTACGGCAATGCCGTGGGGGTATATGCCTGTGCGAGCCGCTTCTACGCTCCCGTTGTCTATATCGGTAGCGAAGATTTGGACCCTGATCTCGCGTTTTATCTGCTCCATGTGCTCTTGGAGCAACATGGCCAGTGAATACGCTTCTTCACCTGTCGAACAACCGGGAATCCAGACCCTCAGTGCGCTGTTTTCATCTCTATTTTCGTCAAAGAGCAGCGGAATCACCCTTCTCTTCAAGGCCTCGAACGCCTCCTTATCGCGGAAGAAATTGGTCACACCGATGAGCAACTCTTTGAAGAGCGTATCCAGCTCCTCAGGGTATTGCTGAAGGTAACGGAGGTAATCGGACAAATTGGCTATTTCATGAATCGCTATTCGTCGCTCTATCCGCCGGATAATGGTGCTGTGCTTGTAAAGAGAGAAGTCGTTGCCGGTCCTGGAGCGGATGAGGATCAAGATCTTTTGCAGAGAATTTGTCGAGTCCGGCTCCACTACAGGGGCTTTGCCGGGTTCTTTGGTAAAGGGATGTTGGACATACGCGATCAACTGTTCAGGCATCTTGTCAGGAGGGAGGACATAGTCAACCAGTCCCGTAGCAAGCGCACTCCTGGGCATGCCGTCATACTTCGCGGTCGCAGGGTCCTGCACCATGACCATCCCCCCCTGGCCTTTGATCTCTCTGAGGCCAAGGGTCCCCTCGGTGCCGGTGCCCGAAAACACAATGCAGATACCTTTTTCCATAAGATCTTCAGAAAGGGACCGGAAAAAGAAATCGATGGGCTGACGCAGCCCGCGGGGAGCAGATGGTTCCATGAGGTGCAAACGTCCGTGAAGGATGGCCATGTCCGAGTTCGGGGGGATCACGTAGATGTGGTTGGGTTCTACCTTCACCCCGTCTTCAACTTCCCGGACCCGCATCCGTGTGTAGGTTTGAATCAAATCAGTGAGGATGCTCTTATGGGTGGGGTCCAAATGCTGAACCAGGACAAAAGCCATGCCGGAGTCCGGGGGCATATTGTTGAAGAACTGCTCGAACGCTTCAAGTCCGCCCGCGGAAGCGCCGATACCGACGATAGGGAAATCGATCGGCTTTTCTGCAACGTCGGAAGTCTTAACCACTTGCTTGGGGGCAACAGGAGCCGGAAGAAGTTTGGCGCGAGCAGCGGCTCGCGATTTTGCAGGGGCCTCCCGTTTCCGCTCCTTCGTGTTGCTTGTGTTCTTCTTGGTAGCCATATCAATTCCCCTTTCTCGCAACCAAGGTGCTTGCGATCTTGAGTCGCAGTCCTGTTTGTTCAGGACGTCGACTCGACGGGCGATGTCAGAGGGTCTCTGCTTGTGCCTCTCCTACCAGGAGGCAGGGGCGCCGATATCCCGCCGCTGAAGGGCGGCAAAAGGGTAAGTGTGAGGTCGTTATTAGTGGTTCTTTATATGGAATAGCCTAGCATTCCCCCCAAGAACAATCAATCGGGAAATATGGGCGCGCACGTGGTTCCGCACCTACCGCCCCACGAGGATGGGACAACCGAGGTCCTATTTCTTGGTGGGACAGGCGTCCCGCCTGTCGTGCCTTGGGTAGAAGGATGAAGCCCGAATAGACAGGCGGGACGCCTGTCCCACCGAAACCAATGGGATTACTTTGACACAACTGGTGACTTGTTCGGGTGCCACTGACCTGGGAACCAGGTCAGTGCTCTTCAGTGATGTGACGTCGGCACTGACCTGAGCAAGCCCAGGTCAGTGGCGCCCAGCAAGATTAAGCCGCCTCCGGTGACGCGTATGACCGCTTCCAGCCGAAACCGTTTCTCAACCAAACGAAATCTGCTAAGAAAGAGCCGCCTTGACACGGCAGGAGCGTTTGGGAGTTTCAGATGCAACAGCCTCATTTGAACATGATGTTGAAAGTCGCGGTGCTGGGATCGGCTTCTGCCAGGGAAGATTCTCCCACAGGAGCCCTGGCCTTTCGATTGGGCGAGCTCATTGCTGGTCGCGCAGCCGCGGTGCTTACCGGCGGCTGCACAGGTCTGCCTCACGCGGCAGTCCTTGGAGCGAGGAGCGCGGGAGGTTTCACGGTAGCGGTCTCGCCTGCCATGAATCCTGACGAACACCGGGGCCGTTACGGATACCCGCTGGACAGCGAACTGATCATGTTTACAGGCATGGGAACCAAAGGACGAAACGTCGTCCTGGTGAGGAGCGCTGACGCGTGCATATTCGTTGGAGGTGGAATGGGCACACTCAATGAATTCACCATAGCATTCGACGAATTGGAATCCCGCTGCGCAATTGGCGTGCTCACCGAATCCGGCGGCCTTGCCGACAAATTGACCGAGATAGTAGCCGCAGTAGGCCGGCCTCCTGAGGCCCTGCTTGCGTTCGAGTCAGAGCCGAAGCCTTTGGTGGAACGGATTTTCCAGCATATAAGCAGGCCCTAAGAATTTTCTTAAGGATTGTTTCTTTTGCTCTGTAAGTTTCCAGGAGGTCAATTCCTCGGCTTGAGGCCGTCTGCGTCCAGGATGGACGCCCCGAGAGTAGGCCGGCGATTTATCGCCGGTTAAAGGTGCCTACCAATTCATGCGAGTCCTGCAGGGACGACTGAATTCATCCCCGGAGATACCGTTCGTCGTATTCCACCCCATGCTTTTTCAAAAAGGAGATGTATTCCTCCATAAAGCTCTTCTTCACATGATGTTTGGCCTGATTCTCGATGTACACAGTGGTTGCCGGAATCTGAGAGACACTCACGCTAAATGCGGCGTACCCCTCTTGCCACGAGAACTCGCGTTTATCGGGAAAGGTTTCGTGTACCCATTTCGAAGAGCCGCCCTTTGCCAGTTGGGCAGCCTTGCTGACTGAAAGCGACGCGGGCAGGGAGGCAAGAATATGAAGGTGATCGGCCGTCCCTCCCACACTCAGAGCCTTTGCGCCGTGTTTGCGGAGAATCCCTCCCAAGAATTGGGGCAAGCGCTTCATCAGTTCCCCGGTGATCAGTGGGACGCGTCCCTTTGTGCTGAAGACATAGTGTATGTTGATCGAGTAATAGGTGTCGGCCACTTCACGATCCTCCGCTATCAGTCGTCCCATCCGGGACTCAAGTTGTACTATTTGGCTCCTATAACCGGCGATGAATCGCCGGCCTACTGTCTACGGTCCCTCCGGGACGACCAGAATACCCACCTCGTCTGCATCTTAAGTTAGCACCGATGGGCACATTGCGCATAGATGTTAAAATAGGGCTATGGGGAAATAGGGGATTTCTCAGGCGACAAGACCTAGGGGTAATCAGGGAGCTCTTGGTTCGACCCGCGTGACTTCCGCAGTACGATTTTCCCAACATCTCCGTTGACCGTGGGCCAAAAATCTGATAAATCATGCTTAGTTGCGTGTAGGTAGACAGTTTCACACCACTTCTCTTTTCTGCGGGGAAAGCTATGGAAATCATGAAGGGTGCTGCGCGGATGGCTCTGAGACTACGAGGACTGAACCCTGTTCAGTCGCTTCGGCCTTCATCTTTCAAATCGGCGGCCTCCAGTCCGGTTTCCTCTGCCGTCACCCAAGACGGCCGGCATCCGGTTGCGATTGGGCATCTCTTCCGCGGCTTGCTCTGCTCGTTCGTTCTCGTGTGTATGCTCAGCTTTGTTCTTGCGGGCTCTGCAAGCGCACAGATGATGTCCATACTCAACGAAGGGCTGGAATACCACAAAACCGGTAATCTCAAGAAAGCCGTGGAACTGTATACCGAGGCACTCCAAAAGAAGACTCCCAAGGCCGCGGAAGCACACAACTGGCGCGGCATGGCGTACGAGGAGCTGGGAGATCAAGACAAAGCGCTTGCGGATTACAACGAAGCCATCCGCATCAGCCCCAATTACGCGGACGCATACAACAATCGGGGCGAGCTTTACAGAAAACAGAAGAAATTCTCCCTTGCCGCGCGGGACTACAACGAAGCAATAAAGCACGACAAGAATTTCCCTGAAGCTCAATTCAATGCCGCGCTTGTCGCTGAAGAGCAGCGTAATCCCCAAAACGCAATAAAGCACTATGAGGAATACCTGAAACTCAGTCCCAACGCGGCGGACGCAAACCAGGTGAAGGCGAAGATCGAAGAGCTTAAGAAGGCGCCGCCACCGCCACCCAAGCCTGCTCCAGGACAAGTCGCTCAGCAGCCTCCCGGCAAGCCGCCAGTGGCTAAGCCGCCGACTCCGACGGCTCCACCCAAGGGCGCTCCGGCAATTCCCGGATTGCCTGAGAGCGTGGACATCACCAAACCAGGAGGTGTTCCTCTGCCCGCATGGGCGCAGGAGTGGCTCCCACTCGTCGTGGATGTCGTAACTACACTAGGATCGCTCATTGGCCTCCTGCCTCCACTTTATTATATTTTCTTTGCACTCATGGTCTTTTTGATGGCCAGAAAGACCCGCACAAGCATGGCATGGCTGGCATTCGTCCCAGTTGCCAACTTCATCCTCATGCTCAACATAGCTAGGAAGCCGATCTGGTGGCTGCTGCTGTTCTTGCTGCCCGTGCTGCTCATCGCTACCCCCGTGGTCGTGTCTGTCGATCCCACGGGATGGATACTGACCGCGGCGCTAATCGGGTTCGTTTTCCTCGTGCCAGTAATCGCCGGTCTCCTAATATGGACTGGCATCGCGCGCGCTCGGGGCAAGTCGGCAGTGTGGGGAGTTCTCTCGTGGCTCCCCTGCACCAATCCAATAGGCATGGCCTACCTGGGCCTGTCACGATAGATCCCTCCCCATGTGGGATCCAGGACTGGCTGATCATTCATTCCGGCGAGATCGCGTACGGTACGTCAAACCGGTTATTTCGCGGGACGCTCTCGCCGCGCTTGAGGGAGCAACGCGAGCAGACGATATTGTTACCTTTTCCGCTCCTGGACCGCTCCGGCTGATTCTCAAACTCCACGAGACAAACCTGTCTGAATTCAATGCGCTTTCTGTGCTCGTGCACAACTACGGCTCCCAGCGCCTACTGGTCGGGATGACGCTGGTTCACGGCCCTGAATCACGAGGTGAAGGTATTCCCGACATCTCGTTATCAGGCGGTCGAGCAGAAGCTCCCCCTGGCGCCCCGATTACATTGCTTTTCCCCAAAGAAGGCTTTGGAACCTACGGAACCGCAAGTGACTGGTCGGACGTGCGGGAAATCGAGCTTTCCTTTGGCTGGGAAAAGACGGAGACACCCCATGATCTTGTGAAAGTGGGCATCGGCACGGTTGAGGGAGTTTGCCGTGAGATTCCGGAAGGCCCGCGGCTTACTCTTGAAGGCCTCGCAGAGGTCTTGCGTTCGCGGCCGGACGACGTGATCGCACGCATCGGCCACGATGGAAGCTGCACGCGAGGCTTCGAACCCTATATCTCGACCAATTCAGCTCTTTGGATTTCGCCTCCCCATCCCTATCCCTTTGAAGGCGCGGATCGGATCATCCAGGGATACGTGATGGGCCAGAAACTCCCAGGTCTTAGGCATTCCCACAAGGAATTAGCCACTGGGATAACAACCGCTCATCACCCTCCCCCTTCCCCCTCCCGTCAAGGGAGGGGAGCCCGTAAACCCTCTCCCCTGGTGGGAGAGGGCAGGGTGAGGGGGAATGTGCGCCATCAGGAGCCGCCCGATTTTAGCGCATATGCGCTCCCCGAGCTTGCGTGCTGGGACTTTAATCCCCTCGGGGCCCTGGAATGGACACATTTTCTTAATCGCCATCACTTCCTGCGAGAGCTAGTCCAGGGACTCTATGAGCGAGAAGACCATCGTTACGCACAAGCGCTGGACCGTTACCTATCGAGCTGGATCGCTACCAGTCCTGTCCCGGTTGATTCCAACGGCGGAGCGGGCCCTGCTTGGGAAACGCTCTCCGCCGCATGGCGGCTCCGGGAGTGGCTCTGGGTGATAGGAACTGCTTGGCCCAACAGTTCATTCAGCCGGGAAACTAAGCTGAACATGCTCTGCTCCATATGGGAGCATTCTCGGAGCCTCATGGATCACCAGGGTCACCCGAATAATTGGCTCATTGTGGAGTCAGCCGCTCTGGCCCTGGCTGGGATCTGCTTCCCGGAGTTCACCGATGCTGAAACGTGGGCGCAGGAAGGCATAACCAGACTGACTCAGGCGTTTGAGAAGCAGTTCTTCACGGATGGCGTGCATTTTGAAATATCGCCGATGTACCATGCGATTTGCGTTCATGCGTTGCTTGAGGTGCGAGAGGCAGCTTATTCACGAGGCATTCCTCTTCCCGACCTCTTCGATGAGCCGCTGGAGCGATCATTCGATTACCTCGCTGCGCTCTGTCGGCCTGACTTTACCTGGCCTTCCCTCAACGATTCAGGCGGCATGGCAGGCGATTACACCGGCTTGATGACTAAAGCCGCTGAGGTCTTCAAACGGGCTGACTATGCCTGGGTCGGTAACAAAGGCCGGCAAGGCTGTGCCCCTTCCGAGCGGTTGCGAGCTTTCCCGCAGGCAGGCATTGCGGTGATGCGCTCGGGCTATGAAAGGGACTCGCATCACCTTGTCTTCCGGGCAGGCCCTCAGGGAGCGGCCCATGTGCACGAGGACGTTCTGTCACTCGACGTGACTGCGTTTGGGATTCCGAGGTTGGTGGATCCAGGGATAACCACGTACGCTCCAGGGCCGTGGACCGATTACTATCGCTCGGCCGCGGCCCACAACACGATACTCGTGGATGGAAAAGGGCCCGATTATTCGAAGCTGAGCTTTGGCCGGCGGATCGAGCCTCCCGGTAAGGACTTCAGCTGGTCCGCTTCCGAAGACGCCCTGACTGTTACCGGAATATTCAGGGGCCCGTGGAAAAGGCTCGATGGTGAAGTCTGCTTCACGAGAAAAGTCATCTTCGTGCGGGAGCAATATTGGGTGGTCTGGGACGCCATAGATGGAGAAGGAGAACATGAAGTAACTGCGTGCTGGCAGTTCGCTCCCGGGCGTGTAGAAATGGACCTGAAGACGTATACGGCCAGGTGTGTTGACGAGCACGGGCCGCGCTTTGAGCTAATCCCTGCGCTCCATGGGGCTATGCCCGAAATTCAGGTTTTTACTGGCGCCGTTGTTCCGCCGCGGGGGTGGGTGTCGAAGAATGGCACGGATCTTCCCGCTACCACGGTTATGTACGGTATTCGCGCTGCGCTCCCTCTTGTTTTGACATGGCTCCTGCTGCCGTTTTCCTGAAGTCAGACATCAGGAGTCCAAGCAGTGTACTTGGGTAAAGATGCTGGAGGGCCTGGAATCGAGGTCTCTTTCGCCGACGGTCGCGTAGACCGTGTTGTCCCGTAGGCGCTGACGTAACTGTTCACACTGGTGCGCATTCAAAGAGCCAAGATCGGGGAAATCTTCTTTGTGAGAGAGGTACCTCCACGGCTCAGTCAAGAAATTCCCACGGTTTTCGGAATGCTCATTTCGCCGCCGGAGAAATGAGCATTCCGAAAAATGGTGGAAGTTCTTGGGGAGGGGGTCGGGGAGGACCTTCTTACAAGAAGGTCCTC
>JBFLZC010000035.1:0-47090 GCA_040756375.1 Thermodesulfobacteriota bacterium | reverse complement strand
CTCTCCACCCCGCCTCACGGCGACGCAGTTACAGTCGGCTACAGGGTGTAGCGTACTCCTGGAGAGGACTTACACCTCTCTGACTATATGCGCTCACGGGCGCACCATTCCCGCGAAAGCGGGAATCCAGCCTTTTCAATCCCGCGTTCCGCGCGGGACTGGAGCCCGGATCAAAGCCTGCCCCGGACGGCGATCCGGGGTCCGGGGTGACGGGATGCATTTCAGTTAACTATTTGAAATCACATGCCGAGTTCCTTTAAGCTAACGCCTATGGGGGACAGGGGGCACTGGAGGGTGATAACTAGCCGAACTTATTAGCCGATCCCAGGTCCAGGAAGCCATCTGAGAAATCTGCGGAGTTTTCCTGCTCCTGGACGCGCTGGCAACAGTCAGGAGTTTTTGGGGAATCCTGCAAACCCTCTCCGCTGAGAGGAGAGGATTCTTCCGCCTCCCCGCCCTTGATGGGAGGGGAACGGGGAGCGTGATATCTAGCCGAACTTATTAGACGATGCCAGGTCCAGGAAGCTATCCCAGAAGTCTACGGACGCTTTCCTGCTCCTAGCTGCGGTGACAAAAGCCGGGAGTTTTTGGGGAGGGGTCCGGGGAGGCCCTTTTTACACAAAAAGGGCTTCCCCGGCTACTCTTCAAAAAGCTCTTTGGTTTTCCTGCTCCTGGCCGTCCTGGGCCGACGCGCCAACCAATTGCTAAGACTACCGAATATTCCAACCTGACCGCAGTGCGCAGAATTAATACAACCTGAATGATAGAGACGTATCCCTCTCGTTATGCTCCTGCTCAAAGGAGGAGCAACTGTGTTGCCTGTCAAGTCTTTTTTCTGTTTGAGCGTCTCTTAGGCGCTCGGGCTAGCTAATGGTTTCCACATGGTTCGGTCTCGTACCATGGTGTTCAGTGCAATCAGGAACTTGCGCATGCAGGCCGTTATAGCGACTTTCTTTTGCTTTCCAGCTCCGATAAGACGCTGGTAAAAGGCACGTATGAGAGGATTCCATCGAATGGCGGCAACCGTTCCCATATACAGGATGCGCCTGACCCAGGCACGACCGCCCCAAATACAGCGCCTCCCTCGCATCGTGCCGCTGTCCCGATTGAAAGGAGCCACACCAACCAGAGCGGCAATCTGCCGCCGGTTGAGTTTGCCTAGTTCGGGCAGCAAGGCGAGCAGCGTGCTGGAGAGAACAGGACCGGCCCCAGGCGCGCTCCGGATGATTTTGTCCTTTTCACGCCATATGGGCATGTTCTTAATAAATCGATTCGTCTCTTTTTCGATCTCTTTGAGACATTTCTTGAGCCAGGCAATGTTGGCTTCAATGCTGGGCCGAATAGATTTGACCGCGCAGCTCAGACGGTTCTTTTCGGCCGCAAGCATATGTACCAGCTGCCGACCCCTGACCAAGAGCGCTTCCAGCTCCCTGGTCTCCTTGTCCTTGCTGGGTCGAGGCTCAGGCTTGACTGATTCGCCATATCGAGCCAGCATGAGCGCATCGATGGCGTCAGTTTTAGCCAGGAGACCCAGAGCCTTAGCAAAATCACGAGACTGCCGCGGATTCACGACACGAACCGGGAGTCCCGCTTCCTCAAGCACAACCTGCACCGGGCGCTCTAATCCGCCGGTAGCCTCCATAATCACGAGGCGAGGCTGTAACTCCACCAGCTTCATGGCCAGCTCGGTAATGCCCGCGTCGTTGTTGGCCACCTTCCAGGTCCGCGCTTGGGGATGCACCCCAACCTCCAACTCAACCTTGGAAATGTCTACGCCGACAAAAGCTTCAGACGAACTCATGATTGATTCTCCAATACCCAGCCTTGCCAGATACGGGCTCACGACGCCCCGGCAACTGTTCGGGTTTCTTAGAGAAGGACGTGGCGATCCGCGCTCCTCCACGGGCTCCATATCTCCCCAGGATGAAACGATCTGCCACGCCCCTGCCAGCCCCCCTTTAGCCTCCGGTACTCATTCCGGCAAGTACAAGTACCGTCCCCCCACTGTTGCAGTACCACTGAAAAACAATGAGTACGTGCAACCCAACATACAAGGATGGCAAGCGCTCACGATATTACAGCCTGACGAGGACCCCCAAGTCTCTTCGGCGGAAGCCGCTTGACCTTGAACCCTTCCGCTCGAAGCAGATCGAGCCCCAGACGAACCTGGTAGCCTTTTGGGCGGAGCCCCTTGAAGCGCTCGTAATCATTGATTGAAAGCGGCTGATCGAGATTTGCCTTTAGCCACTGTCTGAGATTCTCTACCTCAGAGTTCAGGCCGTGCGGTTCGATCTCCAAAAACTCTCCTTCGCGGCTGATCTCGCCGGCTTGGATCATGTTGAGCAGATTACCGCGAAAGGTGTCCAACTCCCTTCCGCGTCTAATGCCTAGCCTTGCTCTCAGCTCTTCTTCACTAAAGCTCCCTGCCCTTTCTAAGGTCACCCGCATCCTCACCTTCAATGAAGGAGAGTTCCTGAGTGAGCTCTGCTGAGGAGCACGTCTAAATACGGTGCGATGTCGGAGGACTCGTGACCAAAGCCGCATCACTGGCTTACGGATAGTTTCTTGGCGCCCCTGCGTCTAACGAATGAAGGGTCCTCTCCGTTTCTTGAGTATCTGGCGCTAAGGCTGACTTTGGAGCTGGTCTTTAAGCTCATCCGCTTTTGCCCGAGCATTTTCCGTCCCAAGTGCCCGTTTCCGGAAATCGCGTCCGATTTCGCCTTTTCGTCCCTGCGATGCCACAAATTTCCGTTCCATTTTCGCCATTTTCCGGCTTTTGCCGCCATTTACCTGGTCCGATTTCTCCCGGCTTTCTACATTGTATGTAGAAGACCATCCAAAACCGGACGGATATGACACGAAGGCCCAACGCGATGACCTCAGGGGTGTTCGCGCCGTCACTTCCCGGAAGGCGTTCCGGTCCTGTGGCGCTGGAAGCGCGATGTAATGAGTCGCGCGACGTTGCAGCCGCACCGCATGTGCTCGCGTACGCGACTTCGGCGTGTTGGTGGCTGTGGGAATTCGCCTGGTAATTCCTTAAGACTATGGGATGCACGGAGCGAGCAAAATCCGTGGTTGTCTGGCTTAGTTATTGCATATATACTGGAACCGGAAGATCTCGCAAAGACATTGGGCAGACCTCACGGGCTACGCGAAACTCGCACGAGACCTTGACTTCGCTCGACAAAGTGATCCGCACGCCGAGGACCACTCGGTCGGGCATGCTTTCTGAGCTTATCTTGGGACTTGATACTGGTAGTCAAACGTTGTTGGCCCTTCTGTGGTCACAGGTAACCAAGGGAGGGGGCAATGGAAAGCGGCAACTTGTTCCAGGCCATTCTCAACAGCATATCCGAAGGGGTTATGACGCTGGACAAGGACTGGCGGATAACCTCTTGGAATCGTGCTGCTGAGAAAATCACCGGTTTTCATCGGGAAGAAGTGCTCGGGAAAGAGTGCGTGCAACTCTTTCGGACCTCCCTTTGTCGCGAGCATTGCCCGGTGGATCGAGCCCTCTCATGCGGTCACCCTTATCGCGATGTGGAGGTGCCGATTCGCAATAAGCGAAACCAGGTTGTCCACTTGCTCATAAATGCCGCGCCGTTGTACGATTCCAAAGGCCAGATCATCGGAGGCCTGGAAACCTTCCGCGACGTATCCCAGAACCATTGGCTGCAGGAAGAGTTGCGGCATCATTACGGCTACACCAACATTGTGGGTCGCAGTGAGGCCATGCACCAGGTTTACGAAGTGCTCGGTGCCCTGATCAATACCGACACCGCGGTCCTCATCCAGGGAGAGTCGGGAACCGGCAAAGAGCTCATCGCGAGGGCACTTCACTTCTACGGTCCCAGAAAGGACAAGTCTTTTGTCGCGATAAACTGTTCCGCTTTGCCGGAGGGTGTTTTGGAAACGGAACTCTTCGGCCACGTGAAGGGAGCCTTTACAGGAGCGATTCGCGACCACATGGGAAAATTCGAGCTCGCGAATGGTGGGACGTTGTTTCTGGACGAGATAGCTGAAATTAGCCCGGCAATACAGGTGAAGTTACTCCGCGTACTGGAGGAGAAAGAGTTCCAGAGGATCGGTGACAACAGGAATATCAAAGTGGACATCAGGCTGATCACGGCCACGAACAAGGAGCTTTACAAGAGGGTCCGGGAAGGCTCCTTTCGCGACGACCTCTACTATCGATTGAGCGTATTTCCTCTGACTTTGCCGCCTCTGAGAGAGCGAATCGAGGATATTCCCCTGCTTGTGGGCCACTTCATCAACAAATTCAACAAACAGATGGGCAAGAATATTCAGGGAATCGCTGACCAAGTCCTTGAGATCCTTGAATCCTACTACTGGCCGGGGAACATCAGGGAACTTGCCAATGCCATAGAACATGGGTTTGTGCACGCAAAAGGGATCCTGATTCACCCCTCAGACCTGCCCCGCAGTGTTGCAGAAGCGTCCCCCGTGGTTACTGCACCAAAGAAGCCCAGAGCGCAGGAAAAGCTGGACTTTATTGAACGAGAATTAATAGTTAAGGAATTGGAAGCTGCCGATTGGAAGAAGAGCATTGCCGCTCGACGGCTTGGAATCAGCCGCGCGACGCTGTGGAGGAAGATGGAGAAGTATGGGATCGCCGGGTAGGTTGTGACGTGAAACAACGTTTCACAAATGAAACATTCGGTAACATCTTGATACGTCCCAATTTGTCGCGCACTGGCGTGACCCGCGTCGCACCCCTGAAACATTTCTTCTGACGCGTCTCCTAGGCGCAACTCGTGATCGTCCTGCCTCTGAGTTTCTGCCTTCTTTGCCTTTGATCTTTTTGGGCAGCAATATCAGCCCATTATCTTCTTCACGTGATATGTTCACAGATTCGTGAGCCCGTGGCATGGCCCTTGCTCTTTCTCAGGGCAGGTCACCATTCGGAAGCCAGCAGAGCCGTCCAAGCCTCGTTCTTTCTGTGGACGAACTGAGGGAAAAGTGAGGCGGGCCAGAGAAGGAGGGACCGGTCATGTCCAAGAAAATACTGGTCGTTGACGACGAGCCGGATGTCATCACCTTCCTTACCACGTTGCTGCGCAAGAACGGATACAACGTGTGCGAAGCGTGTGATGGGGTGGAGGGGATGAAGAAGGTCCTTGAAGAAAAACCTGACCTTGTTTGTCTCGATCTCCTCATGCCGGAAAAGACCGGGATCAAGATGTATCGGGAGATGCGGAAAGACCAGCAGCTCAAATGTGTCCCTGTCATTATGGTGACCGGCATCGCCTCTGTGGACAGGTGGGACTTCAAGGACTTCAGGAAATTCATAGAGGAACGATCAATTCCTCGTCCCGAGGGATACATCGAAAAGCCCATAAACAAAGAGCAATTTTTGCAGGCCGTCAAGGAAGTACTGGGCGAATAGTCTCCGGGCCTTCCTAACCATGGACAGGGTCTGTGCTAAGCGGAAAGCGGAGGTCCTCAGTGGCCACGCTCAAAGAGAAATGGATGGCCTTGTTCAGGAGTCTGGGTTTTAGGATCGGCCTCAGCGTTGGGGCGATTCTGCTCGTATCTTACGCGGGGTTTGTATACCTCGTCCTGGACATCCAGCAAGACTTCCATTTTGCCCAGATGCTGCGGGAAGCCGACCGATTGAGCGCAGCGGTGATAAATGCAACCAACCACAGCATGTTGCAGGACGATCGGGAGGCAACTCGCAGCATCATCGCGGACATTGGAAAGCTGGAGGAGATCTCGGACATCCGTATTTATGACCATGAAGGCGCAATCAAATTCTCCAACCAGCCCGGGGAAGTTGGGACCAAGGTGGATAAAAAGGCTGAGGCCTGTTTTGCCTGTCATACCGAAGAGCAACCGTTCAGCGAGGTCGTAACCAACAAGAGGAGCCGCATCCACTACTACGGCGGACACAGGGTGCTCGGGATGATAACCCCTGTTTATAACAAAGAAAGCTGTTATGTGGCCACATGCCATGTGCACCCCAAGGAACAAAAAGTGTTGGGCGTGCTTGATATGGGTATTTCTTTACGAGATTTCGATTCCCACGTGCGTTCGCAGGTCTTGGATATTGTTCTTTTCAGCGGCGTAACATTCGCGGCTGTTCTGGGAACCATAGGACTCTACATAGTGGTCAGGGTGCACAAACCGGTGAGTCGCCTCCGCGACGCGACCAAGAAGATTGCGGCGGGCGATTTCACGTACAAAGTGCCGGTTGAATCAAAAGACCAACTCGGCGAGTTGGCAAGATCCTTCAATATGATGAGAGATCAGATCCGGAGGAGAACACAGGAGCTGGTTCGCAGCCGTTGGGAATATAAGAATCTGTTCGAACAAGTACCTTGTTTCATTTGTGTGATCGACAAGAATTTCGAGATAGTTCGCCAGAATTCGTACATGCGGGACCTGTTCAGGGGCAGCGTCGGCATGCACTGCTACGAGGTGTTCAAAAAGCGTCCTTCCAAATGTGAAGACTGCCACGTGGACATCACGTTAGAAGAAGGAAAGACCTGCGGAAGAGAGCATTGCGGACTAAAAGTCACCGGGGAAGAGGCGAACTATCTTAGCTACACAACCCCAATTGTGGATGACAAGGGACAGGTTCTCTACGCGATGATCATCGCGGTGGATATTGGGGATCGGGTGAGACTGGAGAGAGCCCTGGAAGCATCCAAAGACTTCCAGACCAATCTGATCGAGAACTCTATCCACGGTATCGTAGCGACCGACGAGCACGGTCGTGTAACTATATACAACATCGCGGCAGAGAACCTTCTTGGGTACCACGCGGCCGAGGTCATTGGCGACACCGAACTGGATAAGTTTTTTCCAAGGCACTTCGTGGAGCTCATTCTCGCTTGCCACCTGGGCCGAAAGATCGACAACTCCAGGCTGGTCGCCCAAGAAACAGTGGTCACTGCGAAGGACGGCGAAGCAATACCGGTGCGCTTTTCTGGCTTCATTCTTTTTGACAAAGAGAAGCCCGCGGGAGCTGTCGGTTTCTTCCAAGACCTCCGAACGTTCAAGAAACTCGAACGAGAAAAGCAGGCGTCCGATCGGCTTGCAGTTGTCGGTCAAACTGTAGCCGGTCTCGCGCACGGCATCAAGAACATCCTGACCGGCCTTGAAGGCGGCGTCTTTGTCGTCGAGACGGCAATAGAAGACAAGGACGACCAGCTGCTCAATCGCGGCTGGAAGATGATACAAAACAATATTGTCCGCATATCGGTTCTTGTGAAGGACCTACTGGGCTATTCCAAAGAAAGGGCGCCTCGATACGAAGAGACCGATCCGAATCTTCTCGGCGAAGAAGTGTGTGCTCTATTTGATATTAGGGCCAAGGAGAAATCCATCGTTATAGAAAGAGCCTTCGATCCAACTGTGGGCAAGGTATTCAAGATCTTCTTAGACCAGCGAGGCATTCATACCTGCCTTTCAAACCTTCTCTCCAATGCTTTGGACGCGTGCGAAATAGACTCTAAAAAAGTCGAACACCGTATTGCGATGAGAACGAAGCAAGATCCGGATGGGAATCTCATCTACGAAGTTTTTGACAATGGCGCGGGCATGAGCGAAGAGACGAAGCGAAAGATCTTTTCCAGTTTCTATTCCACAAAAGGGAGTCGCGGAACAGGACTGGGGCTTATGGTGACGAGCAAGATCGTTATGGAACATGGCGGGAGAATGCTGTTTGAGAGCGAGGAAGGCCAGGGATCCACTTTCACTATCATACTTCCTCAAGGAAACCAGATCGGGGCTTTGTTTGAGCGGCGCGGACCATCCGGGGAATGACGTTGGGAGTAAAGAGGACAATCGCGAAGTAAGCAACATTTCGTGAACCCAGGACCGATACTGTGTCACTAAAAGCAGGCAGTCTTCGCGCGAACGTACTCTCAAGCAAAGACAGTAGGCTGAAATCTCGCCTGCATCGGAGGGACCATGGAACAAGTGGTACAGAAGAGACCTGAGAGCGCTTGGGACTGGGAGAATCTCTCACGGTTTATAACCGACCTGAGTAGCTGGTGGGACCGGTTTTCCGAGGTTCAAGAGTCAGTAGTGAGCCGGGATGGGGAAAGGGTCGCGGCAGTAGTTAAGACGGAAGATGATTCCTTTACCGTATGCGTGAACGAGAAAACGTGGACCAATACCTTCGAGAAAGTATGGTCGCTGCAATTCGGCCCCGATGATCGCCTCGTCTGTATTGGGATGAATGATGATGAGTGGACCGTCTATCAGGAAGACGAACCGTGGGAAGAAACATTTGACTACGTCTGGAACTTGCGATTCAGCCCTGACGGGTGCGGAATCGCGGCTAATATCAAGACTTCGGAGGGATACGGCTTGGCGCTGAACGGGGAACCGTGGCCAAGCACATACGTTCAGATGAGGAGTTGCGAAATTAGCCCCAAAGGAATGAACACCGCGGGAACCGTGCAGTTGGAGCCGCTCTCGGAAGGCGACATCTTCACTTTCAAGAAAGGGGTCTGGGGTCTCGCGGTCGATGGCACTCCGTGGGATGCGAACTTCGTAAATGTGTGGGACTGCGCCTTTAGCGAGGACGGAACAAAAGTGGCCGCGGAAGTAAGGATTCAATCAGGTCTTCAAACGATCGCAGTGGATGGAATTCCATGGCCCGAAGCGTTCAAAGCTGTCTGGAGCCCCGTCTTTTTTCCAGGCAGCCACGATGCGGTAGCACCTGCTGTTACGGCGCAGGGTTGGCAGTTGCTTATCAATGGAAGACCTATGTGGAACAAGTCCTTTGCCCAAATATGGCACCAGAAATTCACTCCGGACGGGAAACGGTCCGCGGCGGTGGTTGCTCCAAGCTTCGGCCGATGGACGATCGCGGTGGATGGAGACGTGTGGAAGACCACTTTCGGGGACGTGGTCCTTGCCCCGGTCTTCAGCCATGATGGCCGAAGGGTCGCGGCCGTGGTCAAGGATAACGGCCGGTGGACCATCGCGGTGGACGGCATTCCCTGGCAAGAAGATTTTGACATGATCTGGGACCCTGTCTTCAACCCCGATGGAGAGCACGTTGCTGCAAGAGCGATTCAGGGACGCGAATTCTACATGGTGATGGACGGTAAGGTTGTGTCGCTTGGTTGCACAAGGCTATGGGACCCCGCCTTCAGTCCTGATGGTTCGAGCCTGCTTATGAAGGCCGTGGAATTCGGGAGACTGTACCGAAAAGTCATTCCGATGACAAAACTCCTTGGTTAGTTACGAAGGAGAATCTCGATGTACGCCTTTGTCAGTGGCCCTCTGGTTTGGATTGCATTTATCGTGTTCATCGGCGGCATGGTTTACCAATTTGTTGCGATGGTTAGATCGGCCAAGAAGGACAAGGTTATCTACCCATACATGAGCGCAAAGTATGGTCTACGCTCGCTGCTCCATTGGGTGGTACCGCTCGCCTCAAAGAACATGCGGATGCGGTACGAAATGACCATTGTGACTTTTCTCTTTCATGTATGTTTGATTCTTGTGCCGATCTTTCTCACAGCTCACGTGGTGATGTTCTCCCTGGCATGGGGACCGAAGTGGGTAACTCTGTCCGAGCGGACTGCGGATTGGCTCGCTATTGTGGTCATACTGGCTGCTATCTTCTTCCTGGTGCGACGCTGGATGCTCCCTGAAGTGAGGTTTGTCACATTCCCATCGGATTATGTTCTCCTCGCGATTGTCGCGCTTCCCTTTCTTACAGGCTTCATGGCTTACCGTCAGTGGTTCGATTACGAAACCATCGTGGTGATTCACATGATTTCAGGAGCTGTGATGCTCATGGCTATACCGTTCACTCGATTGAGCCATATGCTCTTTTTCCCGTTCACCAGGGCGTACATGGGCTCTGAATTCGGCGCAGTCCGAAATGTTAAGGACTGGTAATCGTAGATCGATACACGGAGGTCGATCATGGGCTTAGCTGCAATGAAACTACCGGTGCTTCCCGCGGTTGTTGACCCGGGGTTGGATGAAAATGCCAGGAATCTCACTCCGCAGCGGATAGCTGAAGTGGTGAATCGAGTAATAGACCGCGAAACCGCGGCCAGGTTCCGGGTGTACCTCAATACCTGTGTTCACTGCGGACTCTGCTCGGACGCGTGTCACTGGTTCCTGTCAAATGATCGAGACCCTCGGTTCTCTCCCGTGGGAAAAGTCAAGCAAACCCTCTGGGAGATCGTGAAAACAAAGGGAAAAGTGGAACCCGATTTCATCAAAGAGTGTTCCCGGATTGCCCAGACGGAATGCAATGGGTGCCGAAAATGCAGCATGTATTGCCCGTTTGGGATCGACATAGCCTACCTTCTATTCGTGGTGCGAAGGATTTGCTACCAGCTAGGGGTCGTTCCCCAATTTCTTCAAGACACAACAAATAGTCATTCTGTCACCTTGAATCAGATGTGGGTGAAACAGGATGAATGGGTCGATACGCTTCAGTGGCAGGAGGAAGAGGCAAAGTCCGAAGTGGTTACGGCAAGAATACCTTTGGACAAAGAAGGAGCCGACGTCATGTACTCGGTCATAGCTCCTGAGCCCAAGATCCTCGCTCAATTGATCGGAGGCATGGCCCAGATTATGGCTGTGGCAAAAATAGATTGGACCATGCCCTCCTTCGATGGATGGGACAACAGCAACCTGGCCATGTTCGCCGGAGACTTCGAGACTATGGGCCGTGTGGAACGAGCTCACCATGAGGCAGCTCTCCGGCTGAAAGTTAAGAAGATCGTAATGGGTGAATGCGGCCACGCTTTCAGAGGAGCTGTCTATGACGGCCCCAGATGGTTGGGATGGCGCGAGCCGCCTGTGCCGGTAGTTCATGCGGTGGACTTCTATCACAGGCTTATCACTTCAGGACGAATAAAGATCGTTAAGAAGTTCGAAGAGCCGGTTACAGTCCAAGAACCTTGCAACATAGTTCGAGGCCGAGGCTTGGGAATCAAACTGAGGGAGGTTATTCAAGCTACGTGTGCCGATTTCAGGCCGCCTCCCGAACCTGACTTTGAACACAACTACTGCTGTGGCGCGGGCGGCGGAGTAATCAACTGTGGTCCGCCCTGGAAAACCTCACGGGTCAAAGGGAACAGCGTGAAGGCGGAGCAACTGGCCGCGACCAAGGCTCATATAGTTATAACGCCTTGTCACAACTGCCATAGCGGCATCGAAGATATCATCAGTGGGTACAAGCTAGGCATGCATGTGAAATTTCTGATCGAGATACTCATGGCAACTATGGAAATTCCGGATGAACTGAAGGCGGAATGAGTCACATGCAGCCTGCTTGCGTCTGAAACCGTACAAAGGGGTGGCTCCATGCACAAGGTCAACAAAAGGCTTCTCATGATCCTCCTGAGCCTGTGTTTTGCATCGCTGGTGGCCGGCGTATCTGTCATCTATTCGGCGAATCGAGCTCATCCGGCACCTCCGGACGAAGCTCGGCTGCCGATCTTTTTGGCTCATCTGGGCTCTTCTCCCACTCTGGAACGTCCGCCGGTGGGATTCGATCACGACCTGCATACGGCCGCTCTGAAACAAAGCAAGATTGAAGATTGCGCGGTTTGCCATGTTCTCAAGGAGACGGACAAACGCTTGATCAACCCGGAAGTGAAGATCTTCGGATTTCCAAAGGACCTAACCCACAGGGCTGATAAGACTGCAATTATGTACGCATATCATAACCAATGCGTCGCATGTCACCGGAAGATGAAATCTGAAGGCAAAAAGACCGGGCCGGATATCGGTCTCTGCGGCAAATGCCACGTCAGGCGTGCTGACATCAGAAAGGCCGCCTGGGCCTGGAGCCCCCTATTTAACTATGCCGGACATGCAAAACACGCGGAAGCTGCAAAACAATTTGACTCGTCCGTGGGATTGAATGTGGTCGATAAGATTGAGGTGATCGGCGAAATCCCCGACCCGAAAAAAGGATGCCTGGTCTGCCATCACATCTACGACCAAGGGTTGAAAAAGCTTGTCTACAAAGACGACACCGAGAATTCGTGTCGAGCTTGTCACAAGCACGAAGATATTCAGAATGCCAGATCCATGAAGAAGGTGGCACACGCGGCGTGCGTAGGCTGCCACATGAAATTGGTGGAAAGGGTGAAACAGGAAGCGCTTCGGCAAGGGAGGGCGGAGCTGACCGAACAAGAGAGGAAACGCTTTGGCCCCTTCGAATGCAAAGGCTGTCATGGAGAACACAAAGAACTTACACCCGACCAGATCGTCAAGACTCCTCGGCTGGTTCGAGGGCAGAAGGATATGATAGACGTGGCGCTCGGAGCCGCGGAATCGAGTACGGTTCAAAAACTTCAGCAGCCTCTGCCTGTCTCTGCCCTGCCTGTGCGAATGAAGGCGGTCCCCTTCAACCACAAATCTCATGAGACGCGGACTCAATTCTGTAACACCTGCCATCACTATTCTCTGGAGAAGTGTAACAAGTGTCATACTCCAGCGGGTGATTCCAAGAAGGGGGGCGGGATAACATACGAGAGAGCTTTTCACAAACCTGATGCCCAACAATCCTGCGTGGGTTGCCACTCGGCCGCAAAAGAAGACAAGAAATGCGCGGGGTGCCATCAGTGGATGGAAACGGGCTTGCCGCAATCGTCATGTCAGGTATGCCATCGGGGCCCTTCGGAGGGCAAAATCGTTGAAAAGGCCCCTACCCCGCTCTTCCATGACAAGGAAAAGGTACCTGAAAAGTTGCAATTAAAGTTGCTCGAGAGAGAATTCAAGCCCGCTGAAATGCCACATATGAAGATTGTTAACAAGTTGGTGAGCTTGTCCAATGAGAGCTCTCTCGCACGCCGGTTTCACGGGGCAACAGAACAGACCCTCTGTTCCGGATGCCACCACAGGAGCGAACTACAACAGGCCGCGGTCAAGGCTCCGAAGTGCAGCACGTGCCACAATCGATCTTTCGATCCAAAGGCTCTGGGAAGACCTGGGTTGTCGGCCGCGTACCATCGCCAGTGCATCGGCTGTCACGAAACCATGAATCAAAAGCCGGCCGCGCTGGAATGCGTAAAGTGTCATCCTGCAAAAGAACCGATCCAAACTAAAGACCTCATTCCGCCCGTTGCAGGACTTAGGTAGTTCATAAGTTGCCGGCTGAGCTGAGAAAGGGGACAACAATGCCGAACATACTCCATGAGTTCTACACGTTGACCAAGGGGATGGAATACCTGGTGGTGATCATATATCTCTTCGTTTTCATCTCTTTTTGGAGATTTCTCACCTACAAAGAGAAGGACTAGCTGTCAAGGATCGGCCTGATATTGGCCGAAACCTGCCCTTGGGCAACAGGAGAGGTTCAACCATGGATGAAGAGAGAAGAACATTCTTGAAGATACTGGCCGGCGCCGGCATCGCATCCGCTGTAGCAGCCCCTGATCTGGTGCTGGCCGATGTGGCGACGCTGCCCGGGTACCCCAATCAATTTGGGGTACTGGTGGATACCACGGTATGCATCGGATGTCGTCGCTGCGAATGGGCTTGCAAAGAGTGGAACAAGTTAACCAACCAGAAGCCCTTAAAGGAATACGAGAAAGATCAAGAAGTGTTCCGGAAGCCTAGAAGGACGAATGCCGACACCTTCACCGTGGTGAACCGATTCAATAACCCCAGAGATCCTTCAAAACCTATCTACGTCAAGAAACAGTGTATGCACTGTTACGAACCGGGGTGCGCCTCCTCTTGCTTCGTCAAAGCATTTACCAAACAGCCGGTGGGTGCAGTTACGTATGACGCATCCTTGTGCGTGGGTTGCCGGTACTGCATGGCGGCATGTCCGTTCGATATCCCGGCCTATCAATATTACAACGCGTTCACTCCGGAAGTAACAAAATGCACTTTCTGTTTCAACAGAATCTCCACAGAAGGCGGCGTGCCTGCCTGCGTGGGAATTTGCCCGGTGGAAACCATGACGTTCGGCAAAAGGACGGACCTCATTGACCTGGCTCACAAGAAGATCAGGGACAACCCTGGAAAATACGTCAACCATGTGTACGGCGAGCGGGAAGTGGGAGGAACCAGTTGGCTTTACCTGTCCGCGGTGCCGTTCAACTTAATTGGGTTCAGGACGGACCTGGGGAGCGTTCCCATTCCATCAATGGGCAAGCCGTTTCTCTCTCTCGTGGCGCCTGTGTTCATTGCAATTCCCGCGCTGTGCATGGGTTTGTACAGCTTTAAGAAACGTAGGGACAGACTAGAAGAAGACGAAGTCAGGAAAGCCCTTGAAAAGAAGGAAGGCAAGTAATGGAAACTACTGCTGCAACTACGATCGGGCCCACCTGGATTCAGGAGAAGCTATTCCTGGGGATGCCGTTCAAAGAGTACCTCAGAAGCAATTACACGCCCTTCAACGCGGTGGTAACCGTGATCCTGGCCGTGGGAATTCCGGTGATCATCTATCGCCTCATATTCGGTCTGGGACCCTCGACCAATCTCTCGGACAACAACCCCTGGGGTATATGGATCGGGTTCGACATGCTCTGCGGGGTTGCTCTGGCAGCCGGCGGGTTTGTGATAGGCACCGCGGTGCATCTGATGGGAATGAAGGAATATGGGTTCCTCTTCAGGCCTGCAGTGCTTACCGGTTTTCTCGGTTACCTCTTCGCCATCATTGCATTGACCTTTGATCTTGGGCGGTATTATCGGATCCCGTATCCTATGGTCGTATCGTGGGGTGTTAATTCGGTGTTGTTTCTAGTAGCTTGGCATGTGGCCCTGTACCTTGGCTGTCAGTTCGTGGAGTGGTGTCCCGCGATATGGGAATGGCTCAATCTGAAGAAGCTCAGGAAGATCTTTGTGAAGGCCACACTCGCGGCGACCATCTTCGGCGTCTGTCTCTCCATGCTGCACCAGTCGGCTCTCGGGTCGATCTTTCTCCTCATGCCCGAGAAGTTGCATCCTCTGTGGTACTCGGAATATATCCCGCTGTGGTTCTTTATGTCCGCGATCATTGGCGGGCTTGCCATGACCATCATAGAAAGCATGGCGTCGCATCGTATTTTCGCCGGCAAGATCACGAATCACGATCCTGAGCATTTGGATCGGGTGACGATCGGTCTGGGTAAGGCCACTTCTGTGGCGCTCTTTGCTTACTTCTTCATGAAGGTGGTCGGTTTGGCTCACGGGAACTCATGGGCTTACCTCGACACAGGATACGGCTATTGGTATCTGGTCGAGGTCCTCGGGTTCGTGCTGCTCCCGGCCTTTGCACTGATGTACGCGGTGCAGAACGGGCATGTTCGTATGGTCAGGGGATGGGCTATCGTGGCAGCGGTCGGCATAGTATTAAATAGGCTCAACCACTCAATCATAGCTTTTAACTGGCACCTTCCGTGGGAATATCGGTACGTGCCCCACTGGATGGAAGTAATGCTCACGGTGACGGTTGTCACTATCGGCATTCTCACTTTTCGGTGGATCATGAACCGCATGCCTATCCTCTACGACCACCCGGACTTCGAACCTGAAAAGCACTGAGCGGGCGTGAAAGGAGGCCGTCATGCCCAAGAAGATTCTTGTCATAGACGACGAGCCCCATGTGGTAAAATATTTAACCATCTTCTTGCAGGATTGCGGATACGAGACGTGCTGCGCCGCGGACGGGCTGGAAGGATTCGAGGTCCTCAAGAAGGAGAAGCCCGATCTGGTGACACTTGACCTCCAGATGCCCAATGAAACGGGCACGCGTTTCTATCGGAATATGATGAAGAACAAGGAATTCAAAGACGTACCGGTGATCGTCGTAAGCGGGATCCCAGGGCGTCACCTTGCTGTTTCCAAACCTATCGCAGTCTTTGAGAAGCCCATAGACAGAGATGCGCTGCTGGAGACTATCAGAAAGACCATTGGATGGTAAGGGCGAAGCCCGGAGTGCTCGCCAAAGTCGAGATCTTTCACGATTCGTTGTGGCTCTTTTGCTATGGCAGTTGCTATGAAAGATTCACCGGATGGCCAGTACAAGAGGCTTCTTGACGCATTACCTTGTTATGTGACCCTGCTGGATCGCAATTTGACCGTGTTGTGGAGCAACAATTCATGCCGTCGCGATTTTGGGCCCCCCGCTGGAAAGCGCTGCTACGAATTCTACCGAATTGGCAACGCCAGATGTCCCGACTGTCTCGCTAAGAAAACGTTTACTGATGCCGAGATACACAGCAGCGAAATGATGCTGAGAAGCGATGACGGGACTCGCGTCAATGTTCTCGTCTATACATCTCCCGTATGTGATGACAAGGGAAAGATTCGCTCGGTACTCGAGACGGCAGTAAACATAACCTCGGTAAAGGATATCCAGAAACAACTGATACTCCTGGGGCAGACGGTAGCAGGCATGGCCCACAGTATGAAGAACATCATGATGGGTCTTGAAGGCGGCATTTACGTTGTGAACAAGGGCTTGGAAGACAAGAAGCCCGACGAGGTCAAAGAAGGCTGGGAGATGGTTCTCCTCAACTTTGAAAAGATCTCCCAGATTGTCAAAGACATCCTCTACTGCTCGAAGGAGCGGGAACCCAATCTCCAAAAGATTAAACCGAACGCGGTGGTCACAGAAGTCTATAACCTCTTCAAAGGCTTGGCTGCAAGCTACGCAATAGTGATCAAGCTTGACCTCGATGACAAGATCAAGAAAGCGGTGATCGACCCCGATGGTTTGCACACGGTTCTTTCAAATCTGGTTACCAACGCAATGGACGCCTGCAAGATCGACCTTTGGAAGGATGAGCACCTAGTAGAAATGCGAACACGCCGGGGAAGGAACGGTTCAACAATCATAGAAGTTGCGGACAACGGCATCGGAATCGACAAAGACGTGCGAGAACATGTATTCGAGGACTTCTTTACGTCCAAAGGGGACAAAGGCACGGGGTTGGGTCTTATGGTCACTCAGAAGATCCTAAGAGAGCACGGAGGAAGCATTACCTTTAGATCGCGGCCGGGCCAAGGAACTACATTCGTGGCTACATTTCCACCGAAGACCCGGCCGAACGCGGCTCATGGTTGATGACTCGCGCTTGGCGGGAGGAGCACAACGTTGGTCAGTTCCGTGATGTCTTCGACTAGTACCAATTCCAACCCTTCTTGCGCCTCCTGGGGCAAGTTCTCCACATCTTCCTGGTTTCTTTTTGGAAAGACCGCCATCTTCAAACCGGCCCTCTGAGCGGCCAATACTTTTTCGCGAATGCCACTGATCGGCAGAATTCTTCCACTCAAGGTGATCTCACCACTCATGCCCACGTCTCGCCGTGCCGGCCGTGAGGTCAGGTACGAAATCAAGGCCATAGCAATTGTAACTCCTGCGGACGGCCCATCCTTGGGGATCGCGCCAGCTGGAATATGAATGTGAATGTCATGCCCTGTGAAAAAACCAGAATCGATGCCAAGAAGGTCTGCATGGCTGCGAATATAGCTGAGGGCAGTCTGGGCCGACTCCTTGAGCACCCTGCCGAGCGAGCCGGTTAGCACCAGTTGCTGCGAGCCTCTCATGCGCGTAGCTTCCACAAAGACAATTTCGCCACCGAACTCGGTCCAGACAAGGCCCGTGGCAACCCCAATCTGATCGCCTGCTTCCGCAACTTCGTGAGTGAATTTCCTCGGGCCCAGCATTTGAGTGACAGTTTCTTTGGTCACCACTGCGCATCCGGCCTCTTCATCGCCTTTGAGATACATGCGAGCCAATTTGCGAGAGACGTTGGCTATCTCTCGCTCCAGGTTCCTGAGCCCCGCCTCTCTGGTGTAGTCTCGGATTATAGTCTCGATGGAGTCGTCCGAGAACGAGATCCCAAGACCACCCAAACCGCTGTCCCGCAACTGCCGAGGGATCAGGAATTCCTGTGCAATACTCATCTTCTCTTTCTCGGTGTAACCCGGGAAGCTGATCAATTCGAGCCGGTCAACGAGCGCCGCGGGCAGATTGTCCACCATATTGGCTGTTGCTATGAACATGGTGGCAGAAAGGTCAAAAGGCACGTCGAGATAGTGATCAACGAAATTCCGGTTCTGTTCCGGGTCCAATATTTCGAGAAGAACCGCCGCGGGATCACCCCTGAAGTCCTGACCGATCTTGTCGATTTCATCGAGCATAAAGACCGGGTTCTTTACTGAAAGCCTCTTGATCTCGTTGATGATGCGCCCCGGCATGGCCCCTACGTATGTCCGCCGGTGGCCCCGTAGCTCTGCCTCATCGCGCAGGCCTGCTAATGAAAGGCGGACGAACTTCCTTTCCAGGGCTTCGGCAATGGCCAGTCCGATGGAGGTCTTTCCCGTTCCCGGAGGACCGGAAAAGCACAGTATGGGGCCCCGCGTGATCTGCGCGTACCGTTTCTTATCGAGTATGCGCGTTACCGCTCCACGCAGCTCGTCCAATTTGTAAGGTTTGGCCAGATAGTGCGCAGCACCTTTTGTGAGCGCGTCCACTGCGGAATCCACGGTCGCGTAACCTGTGATCATGATAGCGGACGTATGCGGGCTTGATGCTCGTATTGACTCCAGGAGCTGTTGGCCATTCATGCGCCCCATCTTCAAGTCAGTGATCACCAGGTCGAACTCACGGCCCTCCATTCTCTTCAGCGCGTCCAGTCCGTCCGTCGCCAGTTCCACCTCGTGACCGAGCTTAACAAGCACGTGTCTCGCGTTTTCTCTGGCTAGTTCCTCGTCGTCAACCACCAGGATACTGAACCTTTTCTGACTCCTCAGGGTTCTCACAGCAAGATATTCGAGGACCCTCTCTTTTACGTTGGCCAGCCCATGGTGCTCACGTTCCAGGATTTGTTCAGCCCGCTCGATATCCAGGTTATCATCCGTGAACCGGTTCCAGGGCAGAGAAACCAGATAGTCGATGTACGATATGCCGATGCCGTATTCCGCTGCCGAGGGATCAGTCTTCTCCAGCCGTTCAAGCTCTTTGGTGGCCACTGGGAGCACATTTTCAGGAAGGTAGGCCTTACTTATGGCTTCGCGAAGGTCAACGAGATCCTGTGGCGTCGCCGGTCGTTCGTCTGTCGGTTTACGGAAGAGGCCCATGATTTGTTCCTCGGTTTGCAGTCTGCGGTCTGGAATTATAGTGGATTTGCGATCTCTCGTCATCAACATCAGTGCGCACATGAACCTCTGTTGCAAAATGTAACCTGGGTCTTGCTCGAAGCAATAACCGATATTTATCTAAAATTGCAGCCATAATCAACGAAACGCGCGCTTCGCGTTACTAACTGCAACGCTCTTTTACCTTCCTGAACGTCCCGCGCAACTCCCTTCCCAGCATATCTATTGGTTATTCCATCACATTGTCGCTTTGGCACACTCATTGATCTATTGACAAGGCAGTGGAATGCGGACCGAGCTCGGAGGTGAACAATGCGGTCCTGGAGAGAAAGACTGCAGGCTCTGGCAATTGCGGTCACGTTCGCGGAACAAGGTGAATGGGAAACCGCCCAATCATTCTTAACGGCACGTGATCCAAAGCGTCGGAAATCCTCCGTGGATGACAAGCCACGGTCTCGAACGGGAGCGCGTAAGACCGCTTATAGAGTTTGAAAGCTCCCACAGCCGGTAGCCACAGCGATCATCGAAAGCAATCTTCTGACAAGGAGCCCCCAATGGCAAGCAGGGTCAAGAAGCGGAAACTGCTCGTGAAGACAGCGCTTTATGGCGCGGTCACCGCGGTTCTGTATGCAGTGGTTTTCACCAATTCGGATTTCGTTATGCAACTCTTTACTCGAGGCGGGGTTTACGCGGCCCTGCCGATTGGCACTGTCTTCATCTTCTCGTTTGCTCATGGAGCCTTCGCAGGGAATCTTTGGTCTTCTCTGGGCATCGACGCGCTGACTCGGCAACCTGCTGACAGACCCGAAGTCAGGCCTACCCGCCCGGCTCCAAGGCCGCGAGCTCGTCTTCGTTTGAGCCTCTAGAACCGAATCGAAGGAGACTGGAATGCACGATCTGGCCGTAGAAGGCTTGAAGTTTATTGATCTGAACTGGATCAATGTGGGGTTTCTCTTCATTGTGGGGTTTATCGGCGGTCTGGTAAGCGGGTTTATCGGGTCGGGTGGAGCGTTTGTGTTAACCCCCGGCATGATGAGCCTTGGAGTTCCGGCTGCTGTGGCGGTTGCCAGCAACATGTGTCACAAATTCCCCAAGGCCATGGTGGGCGCTTACAAAAGGTTCAAATACGGCCAGGTGGATTTGAAGCTGGGGCTGGTGATGGCTGCTTCGGCCTCTGTGGGAGTTCAGGCCGGAATAAAGATACAAGAGTTCATACTCTCCAAATGGGGAGAGGCCGGCTCAAACCTGTATGTAAGCCTGTCGTTCGTTGCCGTGCTGGTCGTAGTGGGCGGCTACGTCTTCTACGATGCCTGGAAATCGGTGAAATCGGGCGCAGGTGAGCAGGTTTCCGCCTTGGCGCAGAAGCTTCAGAAAATCCATCTCCCACCAATGATTCACTTCAAGACAGCCAATGTGACGATTTCTCTGTGGTTCACCATTCCTGTGGGCTTCGCTACCGGCATGTTGGCCGCGACGATCGCCGTGGGCGGTTTTGTGGGCGTTCCAGGAATGATTTATGTGATCGGCGCATCCGGACTAATATCATCTGCAACCGAGCTGGTAATTGCTTTCATTATGGGATTTGGGGGATCCGTCAAATGGGCTGTCCACGGCATGGTGGACATCAGGCTGACCCTAATCATCCTGGCCGGTTCTCTCTTGGGCGTTCAACTCGGTGCGATCGGCACCACGTATGTAAAGGATCACATGATCAAGGTCGTCATGGGCGCGATAATGATGATCGTGGCAGTGAGCAGGGCGCTTGCCGTGCCCAAGTATCTCGTGGAACTGAAAGTAATCTCCGTCGAGTCGTCCACTATCGGGATTCTGGACGCCGCGAGCTTCGCCATCATGTGCTTCGCATTGGGCATGGGAGCCATCATCATACTGGGAAGCATGTGGAAGGGCCGACGAGAGGCTGAGGCATACTCTGCCGTGGGCAGCGAGACATACGAGCATGTTTGATCGTCTCCTCATCGCTGTGGACGGCTCCGAAGCGAGCCTGCATGCCCTGGAACAGAGCTTTGTTTTGATTCGAGCAGAAAAGAGTTCGGCCAAAGTTGTGTCGGTTGTCCCCCCGTACGAAGGGGACTTGCGATTGGTTGGAGTTAAGAACATACACGCGATGATGAGACAGCCGTATGAAGCAGCGCTCTCTCAGGCGTCGCGAGCAGCCGAGTCCCAAGGGTTCGCGCTCAAATTCCTTCTGGAAGATGGCGAACCGGACGAGCAGATCGTCGGTCTAGCAGAATCAGAAGGCTGCGACCTCATCGTTATCGGGGTGCGAGACGCCAATTCAAGCGAGATGTTTCTCATGGGAAGCATCGCTGCTCGCGTGGTCGGGTCAAGCCCGACCCATGTGCTGGTAGTCCCGTACGCCACGACACTGAAATGGAACAAAGTCCTCGTGGCGGTGGATGGCTCTCCTTTTGGAGACAAGGCCCAGGAGATTGCATTTTATTTGCAGCGGACGTACGGAAGCTCAATAACCTTGCTTTGCGCCGCGGATGTGCCATCTCACATTTACGGGATTGACCCCAGTGCGGCCGACGGATTCATTTCGCGAGCACGCGAGGTTCTGGACACCGCGGTCGGTCGAGCAGAGGCCGCTGGGGCACGCGCCGAGGTGCTCTTGCGAGAAGGAGACCCTGCGGACAGCATAACCGAAGAGGCTCGAAAGGGTAACTTTGACTTGATCCTCATAGGCTCCCACGGCCGAAAAGGCCTGAAGCGGCTTCTCATGGGGAGCGTGACGGAACGAGTTATCGCACGTGCTCCATGCCCGGGACTGGTGGCAAAGATTTGATTTCTACGGCCGGGTGACGGAGTCAGGTTCTGGAATTGGTAGGGAATCTCCCGCCCAAGAAAGAGGAGTCTATTATGAAAGTACTGGTAGCAGTGGACCAAAGTCCTGAATCACATATGGCATTGGCTTACGCATGTCATCTACTGGAGCACTTCGACGCGGAAGTTCACGCGGTGTATGTCAAGCCCGATGAGGTGGAGGTGGCGCCGGAAAGCTTCTATGCGCCGTTCTTTACCAAGGATGGTCTCAAGGACTGGATTGATTCCGGAGCTCTGCACGTACAGGAGGGAGCTCTCGAGACCTGTCAATACTGTTTGGCAGGTAAGGTGCCGTGCCAGCCTATGGTTGCTACAGGTGACCCGGCTGAAGAAATCCTTCAGACCGCGCAAGAAGGCGATTACGACATGATCGTGTTGGGATCTCACGGCCATTCCGCGCTCAAGGGCTTTCTGCTGGGCACGGTTCATGCCAAGATCCTTCACCACACACGGCGACCGATCCTCATAGCCAGAGACTTTAGGGAGATCCGGCGCGTACTGGTGGTGTATCAGGGGTCGGCATGTGACCGGAAGGCGCTTGAATTCATAGGACCTCTGTTGGGAAGAAGGAAGCCTCAAATTACCATACTTCACGTCATCAAGAACGGATCTCCTGCGGCCACGGAATCGGCCGAGGCGTGCCTGATCCAAGGTGATGAGGTGCTGCGGGGCTGGGGCCACCAGCCTGAGATCAAGACGGCAACGGGAGACCACGTCGACGAAGTACTGAAGGAAATCAAGGGCCTGCCGTACGACTTGGTGGTCCTTGCGGCGTATGGCCACGAAAAGCCCAAGTTCTTTCGGATCATCAGTGACGAGGCGTTGAATCTTGTGCGTTCGACCTTGCGTCCAGTGCTCGTATTCAGAGACAAGGCCGAGTCATGAAACGAGTGTGCGGCTGACCAAGACTATTCGAGTCCGTACCTCTTAATCTTTCGCCAAAGCGACACTCGGTCAATACCAAGGGTCTCAGCCGCGGCTGTCTTGTTGCCGCCGGTCTGAATCAATATTTGCTTAATGTAATCGATCTCCTGTTCTTCCAAGGTCGGCAACCTCCCGTCCCTTCTGCGAAAAGTCGTGATGCTGAAGTCTCTTATGTCATCGGGGAGATGTTCCGCCGAAATGGTGCTTCCCGTTGCCAGCGCAATGCCGCGTTCGATGATGTTTTCCAATTCTCTCACGTTGCCGGGAAAATCGTAGTCTTTCAAAGTGTCGAGCACCTCGCGAGATAGCGACGGTGTCTCTCTACCTAACAGCTTTGAATGCTTCTCCAGAAAGTGCTGCGCGAGAAGCGGGATATCTCCCTTTCGTGCCGCGAGAGGAGGCAGATCGAAAGAGACAACATTCAGCCTGTAGTAAAGGTCCCGCCGGAATTCGTTCGATTGGACCGCTTCCTGGAGGTTCCGGTTCGTGGCCGCTATAAAGCGCACATCCACTTGTATGGTGGTTGTTCCGCCCACGCGCATCATTTGTCGTTCCTGGATGACGCGTAGGAGTTTCACCTGCATGTTCGGCGACATCTCCGTAATTTCGTCCAGAAACAGCGTTCCGCGTTTGGCAATTTCCATGATGCCCGGCTTCGCTGTGTGAGCGCCAGTAAATGCGCCTCTTTCGTGCCCGAAAAGTTCACTGGTGAGCAATTCTTCGGAGAATACTCCGCAGTTTATGGCCATGAGCGGGCCACTGCTGCGCTTGCTATGCTCGTGGATGAATCGAGCGAGCAGCTCTTTACCAGTGCCCGACTCACCGGCGATCAGGACATTGCAATCTGTGCGTGCAATCTGACGGGCGGTCTGCAAAAGCCGAGTCATCGCCGGGTCTTTCGTGATAATCCGTATGGTATCAGCTTCCTTAAACTTTTTGAGATCCTCTTTGAGCTTTATGTTCTCCTCTCGCAGTTGGATCTTTTCTACAGCCTCTGCTACTACCTTTCGCACTGCGTCGATGCGATACGGCTTGGAGACGTAGTGATACGCACCCTTCTTCATGGCTTCAATCGCGGAATCTACGGTGGCGTAACCCGTAATCATGATCACTTCGCAAGAAGGATTGACCCGACGGGATTCCTCGAGAATCGTCATTCCATCAACCTTCTCCATTCTCAGATCAGTAAGCACCACATCAAATTGACCTGTGCGCACAAGCTCCAAGCCTTTCGGGCCGGTTTCCGCGGTAACGATATCGTGCCCTTCTTTCTGAAGGATGTGCTCCAGATTGATCAGGGCCATTTCCTCGTCATCGATAATGAGTATTCTCCGCATGTTGTTCATTCAAACAACTCCCTGGAGGGCAGCCTGACTACAAAGGAAGTTCCTAACCCAGGCGCGCTGTCGACCTTGATGGTCCCCTGATGTCGCACGATGATGTCGTGCGTGATAAACAGGCCCAAGCCGGTTCCCTTCCCTACATCTTTGGTGGTGAAGAACGGGTCGAAAATCCTTGGCAGATCATCGTGAGAGATCCCTACACCGTTGTCCTGAACGATTATGGTTGCGTAGCCGTCGCGAGATCCGAGCGCTCGGATTGTCACCGCTCCCGTTCCTTTGATGGCCTGAATCGCGTTGGATATCAAGTTCATGAACGCCTGCTGAATTCGTTGCTTGTCGGCAAATATGGTGATGTCGTCCGGAACGTCGATCGTCACCTCCACATTTGTGGGAATCTGCCCCTGGAGCAGTCTCAAGGAGTTCTCCACAATATTCTTCACCTCAACCGGCTCTTTGAGGAACTCGCTGGTTCGAGAGAACTCCAGCAAGTTAAGAATGATGCTGCGTGCCTTGTCCACCTGGTCAACGACTCGCTTCAACACGTCTTTGTGGAACTCTTTGTCCCCGTCGTCTATCTCTTCAAGAAGGATTTCACAGGACGAAGAAATATTTGACAACGGGTTGTTCACCTCATGCGCGACTCCAGCGAGCATTGTCCCCAATGAGGCCAGCTTCTTGGATTCTACCAGTTGCTCCTCCCTGACCTTGAGTTCAGCCGCCATGCTATTGAAAGCCTCGAAAATATTCCGGAGCTCCGCCTCGGGTGGGAAATCTGTTATCGGTTCGAATTTCCCTTTGGCGATCTGATGGGTGCTATCTTCGAGAAGTCTCAATGGCCTGATCACCTTTACTGTGAGAAATACGCTCACGCCCAATAATCCGGTCGCTACCAGAGCAAATGCGAGCAGTTGAAGCCGCACCGTCGCTCCCATAATCTGTGCTATGGACAGGCGCTTCCTCCGTGCAACCGCTTCGGCAAATTCGGATATTGCCGAGCCTGTTTTCCGGATCTCTCGTTCGTATTCCTGCCGAGCAGGAGATGGCTGAGGGCACTGCTCAGCACTGGCCAATTCCGTGCACTGTTTGATGAGCCGCCCGTAAGCCTCAAGGTCTTTCTGAAATGTTGACGCCTGCTGAGGCGAAGAAAGAGACTCAATCCTTCCAAAGTTGCGTGCCACCACGTTCTTGGCTCTTTGGACATGATACGCTGCGCTCCCCAGAGCTTCTAGATCGGCGTAAAGGAAATAGTTCTTCTCGAACCGCCTGATCTCTAGGACCGACTCCTCCAACTTACTGATGTCCTCCAGGTAAGCGATCTTCTCTTCCAGCAAGTGCATGAAATAATACGATCCCAGTATGCTGGCAGCCATAAAGACGTAGAGCGCACCAATCGATATGAGCAGCTTGCGCCTAATACTCAATGACGCTCGGGGCATTCGGACACCTCACGAAAGACTCAGATCTCCAGAAAACGCCTGCCTCATTAGTGCGGGGAGCAAGTTTCGTTCCATCCTCAAATGTAGGAAACAAAGTGATATTTCAGCTCGTTAGGGCTACTCTTCCGCATAGGTTACCGGCGATTCCAACCATCCAACGTTGCAATGTGCAACATTACGCTTTGCAATGGGCGCATGTCCAACTTAACTAAGTCTTATTATTATATTAAGCCATTCATCGAACACTTTGCAACACCGGTGTTGCAAAATGCACCACCTCTTCAGGTCTTCGGTACATGCCCAGCGCACATTCGTCTCTGTTTCTCGGTCTTTCGAGAGTGCGCACTCCGGCACGAAACTTGAACAGTATCGATGTGACTCCGGTTCGGAGGGACTCATGAGGAAAACCAAGAAGAAAATAAAGGCAATGCTGAAAGCGGTCGGGCTTGGATCAAGCCAAAATCCTGGAAGAGCCAAGGCCAACAGCGCGGAATTGACCCAGGAACCTCCTGGCACAGATGGAAGGGCATCGAACGGCGGAGTTCTCGGAACCTCGAAAAGGAAGAGTTTCTCAGAAAAGCTTCAATTGGACTTCGCCGCGGTCACTTTCGCCGAGGCGGGGGAATTCGAGACCGCCCGTGATATCGCAGCAACGAAGAACAAAGCCCGGACCGTTCTTCTGGTTATCGAAGGCGAAAGCCCGATCAAAATGTCGCTCAATCACGCCCTGGGCCTCTGTAAGCGTATGGGAGCTGAATTGGATGTACTTCAGGTAATTCAAACTCCACAAGATCTCAGCGACCCCAACGAATTAGGTCGCCGCATGGCTGAAGCATCATCAAATATTGTGAGGTGCTTGCAGGACGTTCAGAGGCACGAGATCCCTTTCAAGGTTACTTTGAGGTTGGGAAACGCGAACGACAAGCTGGTCGATTACGTAAAGCAGCACAAGGACGTGGGCATAGTCGTGTTGGATTCTCCACAGGCCGGCAGCCCTGATACTCGGAGTAGACAGTGGCGCAGGTTAGTCGAGCGTTTATCCCAGAAATTGGCAGTCCCGTTGGTCACAATCACAGACAGAAATCCCTTGGACATGCCGGTCGGGCCTTGACCGCGCGGACGTTCTCCCCTCTCAGCCCCGAGCACGCGCGAACGTCGTCGAACGCGACGAATTTCTTCGGGCACGAGACGCAGAGTCCGCGACGCGTTTGGGTCAGTGGTGACCCTTCTTGACTCTTCCTTCTCAGGACGCGGCGGAATTACACGACGAAGAAACCTCGGCGCCCAAAGACAGCGGGTGCGTTGCTTCGCTTTCAGGGAAAGTCCTGGCCATTGCAGACTCAATGCTTGCCGGCCCCTAAGAAATCTCCTTGACATCCACGCCAAAAAGTACCATCAATATATCAATGATAGTTGATGTATTGATTTCATAGTAGCTAGGAAGAATCTGTGAGGGAAGACAGTGCGGGTCAAAGGACGAGAGAAACCAGTCGACCTCGATCATAGCCTCGGCATTGTGGCCTTTGTGGGCAAAAGTCTTTCGGATGAGAACCGTCTTCGAATCCTTTTGTCGCTCGGCAACGGCAAGAAGACCGTCTCCACCATAGTGGAAGAGATGAATCTCTCTCAACCCCTTGTGTCTCACCACCTCAAGGAATTGAGACGCTGCCTGTTGGTAAACGTCGAACGCAAAGGGTTGTTCGTGTACTACGAGATCGCCGATGAAAGAGTGATCGACATAGTTCGGGAACTGGCCCACCTGGGAACAGATCTGCTTGCAAAAAGAGACTCTTTTTAGCCTGTGGAGAAGCACACATGAGCAACGGCAAAATTCAGAGACTGGTGGATTCAATGGATCCGCTTGAAGCGGCAAGCGAAATGGCCGATGCGGCGAAGAAGCTCTTTTCTCATTTGGGTGAGGACGCGCTCCGCGACTTTCTGACCCGGCTAATCGGAGATGAGCGCCAGGATAAGATTGCCGGTCTCGTCCATTTGTGACTGGCTACATGCATGGACGAAGGTGTCGATCCAACAGCAATGTGTCGGAGTTTGGTGGAAAAGATCAGTCAGTCTGAGCAGCTGCGTTCCGTGGCTGACCCGGAGATTCTGGTTCTGTTCGAGGATTGGTTGGAGGAATTGGAAAACGAGACAGTGGCCGTATTCAAACGACGGAGTTCCGTCACTCCCGCGGATCTTTCGAGGGAATTGGGCCTGTCCGAGTCCGGAGCAATGTTCCTTATTACCAAGCTCAAGAGAGACGGGAAATTATAGCTCTTGGCTTACGAAAACCGGAGGCTCAGATGGAAAAGGAATTGAACTGGAAAAGACTTTGGCTCCCGGTCCTGGCAATTACGGTTACCGCGGGAGTCCTCTGGTTCACGAACGGAGCGGTGACGCCCAGGGAACCCACGTGGGAAGATGTGGTGGCGGAAGCGAGCGATGGTGGATACCGGTTGATAAACACCGATGAACTCAAGAAGCGATACGAAGAGAATCCTCAGAGCATTTTGGTGGTAGATACGCGCCAAGAGTGGGAATTCGCGATGGGACACATCGCAGGCGCGGTGAACTCCCCCATGGAACCTACGGCGTGGTCAAGGTGGTGGAAGAGAGGCGAACTGGCCTCGCTGCTCGGTTCTGACATGAATCGCTTCATCGTATTCTATTGAGCGGGTCTCACCTGAGTCCGCAGCGACTCTGCCGCTCGGGTAGCGGTGCAACTTGGCTACAAGAACGTGTATCGTGACGCAAAGGGGTTTCCGGAATGGAAGGCTGCCGGCCTGCCCATTCAAAGTATCCCGGTCGATCAGGCAAGATCGATCTCGCAGCCTGAAGGTTCCGGTCTGCTGCACGGTTGGGCTATGCTCTGGACCCTGTTGGGAGTCTTTGTCGGTGGGCTGGCTCTTAATCTGACTCCGTGCGTTTATCCCTTGATTCCTATAACCGTCTCATACTTTGGGGGCAGGTCTGGCCGTGATCGCGGAAAGCTGGCCATTCATGGGTTGCTGTACCTCGGCGGTTTGTCGGTGACAAACTCGGTGTTGGGAGTGGTGGCTGCCCTTACGGGAAGCCTGATGGGAGCCGCGCTTCAGAACCCCATCGTGTTGGCGGTTGTTGCCGGTGTCCTCGTGTTGTTTGCTACAAGCCTTTTCGGATTTTGGGAACTGCGCCTTCCTTACAGCCTCACCAGCGCAGCATCCAAGTCATATGCGGGATACTTTGGTACGCTGTTCATGGGCTTGACTCTTGGTGTGGTGGCAGCGCCGTGTCTGGGTCCGTTCGTGCTGGGCTTGCTTACCTGGGTAGCAAGTATGGGCAGCCCCTGGTTGGGCTTCCTCATCTTCTTTACCCTCAGCGTTGGCCTGGGAGTGCCGCTTTTCTTCCTGGCAATTTTCTCAGGGAGCCTGGAAAAGCTGCCCGGATCCGGCGAATGGATGCTGTGGGTGAGAAAACTGATGGGCTGGGTGCTGATCGGTATGGCGGCCTATTTTGTCGGCCCCCTTTTGCCGTCCTCCGTGCGTGTGTTCGTGTTGGCAGGAGTGGTTCTTGCGGCTGGGCTCCACCTGGGATGGATCGATCGAAGCCAGGGCGGTTTCAGAGCATTCCGAGTGGTGAGGAACGTTGTGGGGGTGGCTGGGCTGATTGTGGGAGTAGTCCTCATCGGTTCGTGGCTGAAAGTAGGGCCTGGAGTCCCGTGGCAACCGTATTCCGATGAAGTAATGGAACAAGCCCGCAAATCAAACAAGCCCGTGATCGTAGATTTTTCCGCTACATGGTGTCCGCCCTGCCGTGAGCTTGAGGACATTACGTTTCGTGACCCGGCAGTCGTGAAACAGGCTCAAGATAACTTCGTCATGGTCAAGGTCGACCTGACGACAAAAGGAAACCCACTCTACGAAAAACTGGTTGCGCAGTATTCGATCAAAGGGGTTCCAACGGTGGTCTTCTTCGATGCTCACGGTCGAGAGCGTACGGACCTCCGTCTGGTTGGCTTTATCCCCGCGGATCAATTCTTGAGCAGAATGTTCCAAGCCAAGCAATCATCGAACTCAAGTTCATGAGAACCCGTAAAACAAGGAGGAAAGTATTATGTTGAAAGTTCGTCTCTTCCTAAATGAGCCCAATGGCAAGCCTTGAAGACACTTCCAGGAGATGGCGTCCAGGTTGGGCGCAGAATATCCGATTGACATCGATGTCACCTCTAAGCCTCGTGCCGAATACCAGACGGACGAATGGGCGGATACTGAGCTGCCATGCGCTCCCGCAGTCATGGTAGGCGAAGAGATAGTCGTGGAGGGATCAGACGTTACGGAAGAAAGAGTCGTGGTCGAGATCAGAAAGCAGCTCGGAATGGCTCCGCTTGAACCGGAGAAGAAAGGAATCCTCGGCCGTCTGTTCAAATGAGACCACCAATGAACGGTAGGAGATCGACACCTAATGAACATTCATCTTATTATTCTCGGTGGAGGACCAGCGGCCCTCACTGCCGGAATGTGCGCTGACATATTCTGCATTCCTGTAGGACGATGGACCGTGGAAGGGGGAGAATCGATCCTAGCCGGTGATGTGTGTGATTTGGGATTGTGTAGGCGATTGCGCGGATCATCCGAATTGTGGGAAAGGTTGCCCAGCCCGTTGGCTATAGTTCCGCTCCAGCAATCCTTACAAGCCTTTACCGAATGGGCACTGAGAATCGCTGCATTTCGGACAATACTTGTACTAGGATGGTCATACCCCTCGGCGGAACCTTTTAGGTAGTCTTCAAAGTTCGCGCGCAAACTCAATGAAGATGCCTTCTTTATTATTGATAGAGTAGTTTTTTCATCTCTAAAATAGATTCCAAATTGGTCAGACCCTTTACCTCCTCCGCGGTATAGCCCATAAGCTCCCACGCCGGCTTGAAAAGGACCTTCCCGTTTTCATCGTAAGCATCTACCAATACTTTGCGGTGGAAGAAGGATGAATTGTCGGAGTGACACTCCTGGCAACCTTTTGCTCCTAAGGCTTGCTTTGCAGGAAGTACGTTGTGATCAAGGTTGAATCCATGGCTGTCCCCCTGCTCGTCTTTGTAAGATGTAAGTTCATCGCCAACGAGCTTATATATCTTCCCTCCTTTAGCCAGCGCAGGATTGCGGCTTATCGGATTCCCGTATCTGTCTGTGGCATCTCCTATAGCAAGCAAGAAAGCCTTGATCTCTTCAAGGCTGTTGACCTCGGGCAAGCCGTCTCCATCGTCATCCTTGAGAACAGGCTTTTTCAAATCCCTGATCTTCCACAGAGGGATGGGTGCGGCCATTCCTGTCTTTTCGTTCAGGTCTCGCCAAGAGTTGGAAACGAGCTCCTTGAAAGGCCTTATTTTGTTTCGATGCACTTTCAGAGCAGGGAGCCAACGTTCAGGGAATTGCTTGTCGAACTGAAGGAAACGATCCGTTGGAAGAATGATTGTCTGGCCTGACGTGGCGTTGTCAAACACCAGCTCGCCGGGAGCATCCTTGTACGGAATATGACAGGCCTGGCAACTGATCTTTTCGTAGTGCAGCGGCGGAAAAGTATGCTTTTGGGGAGAAGGAGCTTTCTCATATGCTCTCTTCAGATGGCAGTCCTCGCAAGTCTTCATGGTCATGTCCAAATCGTCTCGCACAGTAGAGAGAGCTTCATCCCCTTTTGCGAAATTATGCTGCTCGTCCCCGGGATGACAAGTCAGACAGGTCCCCATCTTGAGGATGTGGATGTCTTTGCGTGGATCAATGGTGCGCCCCCGTTTTTTGGTGTCGGACGCGTTGTGGCAGTTCCAGCAATTCTCAGGTGGGACTTTCCTGGTAATCTTCTCTCCAAGTTTCTTGAAATCCACGATAGTGTTTTTGGCGTAGTCAACAGTTACAGACTTCGCCGAGGAGTCTCCTGTGTGACTCTTTTCCATCTCTTTGGTCGAAAAAAGGCCACTCTTCCCGCGCGGCACCGCGAATTGATCCGTCTCTGCCCAGCCCGCGCCAATGGACGCTGCCCACCGGAACTTCCGTCCGTTCAACGCGGCGCTGCGGCCTTTCCAGTTGTAACCCGGAAGGTGGCAGATTAGGCAGTCCGCTTCGACAACACCGCTCTTATCCCAAGGGGCGCCGAACTGCGCATTACCTCCGGAGAACGCACTATAATCTCCGTCTAATTCGGGCTTCTTGCCGCTCAGTTCGTAGCCGAACTTCTTTTTCTTTTCATCATAGTATTTGTGACCTTCCCGATCGTACTCCAAGGACCCCGCTCCAGGATGGCATTCGCCGCACATCTGTGCAAAGTAGAAAGCAGTCTTATCCATTTTGGAATAACTGTGATTGCTCTTCGAAGCCAACTGGCTCGAATCTATCGCGGGAGGTCACCATTTGCCGAACATGCCCGACGACTTATGCCAAGGTTTCTTTGGATTGAAGTTGTCGGATATAATGATTTTGCCTGAACCGTCGGTTCTGCCCTGCTGGAAATGGTAGCCGTTTGTAATCTTATCGTACTCATGACAGGTCCCGCAGGTTTGTCTGGGGCTGTACGGGGCTTTGCTGTGTATGGTCAGTTCTTTGCCGTCGTAGCCTTTAAGAACGATAGGTTCGTGGGTCTTCTCTTCTTTCAGATCGGCCTGCTCGTTTACTTGCGCGGCCCCTCCCGCGCAGCAAACCGCGAGTACGAAAATGCACGCCGGGAGTGATAACTTTCCTGTCATCTTTAGCTCCATCATGAATGCACGTGAAGGCATCTTTTCGCTACAGAATTACGTTACTCCACCCTCGCAAGACAGGCAGGATAGCGGTTTTTCAATCACTCGTAATATTTGTTGCGAAGGCCCTGTGCATTATTAGCAATTGCAGCCTTCCTCCACAGATATCTTAATCTGACCTGTGGCCTTTTCGCCGTTTTGATCTTCCACGCTGACGCTTATCCCATAAACCCCTTGAGTGAAGGTATGTTGCGCCTCTTTCCCCTGAGCGCTCTGTCCATCTCCAAAATCCCAATGGATCGATTTGATCTTTCCGCTGCCGCCTTTGATCAGTGCACTGCATTTCACGGTATAGGGCGGCTTGCCTCTCCTGCTTCTTATTCCTCCTATTTTTACACTCAAGGGCCCGCCTATTGAATTGCGTTCTTCTTCCATGAGGAGACTGCCGCCGATGCTCTTTGAGGTCTTCAACAGAGCCGTGCTCATTTGCTGAGGCATGGGAACAGGGGTGCCTTCCGGTTTGTCTTTCATCTTCACGGTCACCTGCTGGCCCTCTTCGATTATTATCTGGTTCATTTCAGCATCGACCAGTACCCTTCCGATACAGGAACAGACCAGAAATTCCTTTGCGGTTTCGTCATACTTTAGAAGAAACTCCGAACCTTGAGTGAGAACAGGCACATTGTTAACTCTCACTTCAAAAGTTTCAAACAACTCTTCAGGAACTTGCGCCTTGGCAAAAATTCTCCCCTTTTCCAGCTTCAGGAATGTCTTTTCAGTCTTGGTGTCAGTCTCAAACGATACACCTTGCATGTACAATATGGTCTCAGGGTATAGCTTTACTACGCTGCCGTTTGACCATGTAAGAATGGCTTCCGAATTTCCCTGGCAAGAAATTCTATCCCCTCTCTGGACGAGATCACCTTCCTTTAGTACTGCTCCTTCCCTGGTTACCGTCCCGCTGCACTGAGTAATCTTTACAGTCGAGGGTTCCTGGCCAGAAGAAGACGTCCAACAGTTTAACACTATAGCAAAGACAGCAATTGTGGACGCGGCAAAGCAAGTTCGAGTTCTCATGATATTCAATCCTTGTGCGTTTCATTTAATGTTTCGGCAATGGGGCCATAGAAGAACTTGATGCGATGTGATTTCCCATCCGGATGTTCGATCCTATCCACTTCCCGGTCTTGCCCGTGGCAGTCCAGACAGACCAAACGTTTCAGCAGAGGTTTGAAGGTATATGGATCTTCAGGACGAACAGCCCCGATGAGCGCAGGATATTGCCGCTTATCCGTCCGGACGACGAACTTCTTCAATGCTTCATGCTGCCGCAAAAAGTCATCATCCGGAACCACCTTGTCGACGACCGCTCGGGCAGGCGGAGGCGTAATCCTTTGTGTCGCCACCATCTGCTCCAGCCGTTCTTCGTCGCTTCTCGCTCTCTCGTGCAAATCTGTGGAGGGTTTTCGTTCTTTCCAAGATTCATGGCAGGTCAGGCAGTTGATGCCTCGAAGTTTGTTGTATTTCCTGCCGGTTTCCACAGCCACAACCGGAGTCTCCGGGATCAGGTCGTTGATGATACGACGATTCGCCCACTGCAAGTTCTCTTCGGTGGGCGCATGTCGATATTGGGCAAGAAGCCGTTGCGTTTCTGAACTGAAGGTCATCCTACCCGTGACGCGAGCATAAAGTTCCTTGTCCTGGAGAAGCTTGTTCAACTCCCCCACGATGACCTTTTTTTCATCTTCGTTCACCACCGTGGGCATCAGGTGATTGATGAGAAACTGGGTCTCACGGGAAATGGGCAAATCGTTCAGCCGGCTTCGAAGGGACTTGATGAAACCGGACCAGTCCTTTATCTGGTCGACAGCGAAGCCGATGGGCGGTATATCTCGGCCGATCTCGAAATGGACCAGGTGCGGGTCCCGCACGGCCTTAACCGATTGGCCTTCTCCCGCGGCCCCGACCCATTCGCCGCGAAATGAAAGGGTCACGGTCAGGAAGAGAAATACCATCAGGGATTTTCGACGACTAGACGGCATAGGCTTGCTCCGCTTCAGTTACTGAAACACCTGAATGGGTAAGCGCTCCCCGTTCTTCTTCAAGAAATTCGGTCAACAGGAGCGCCACGGCTTTGTAGAAACGAATTTTCGAGAATTTCACGAGCCTTTCGCAGCAGTCAAATGCCCACCGGAGCAGGTGCTCTTCCAGGAATTGCTTCTGCAGATCACGACAGCGGTGAAGCCTCTGAGTGTCTCCGTTTCGGAACAGCTGCGCTTCCAGGCTGCATAGAAATTCCATAAGCTGCAACTCAATGCCGAGATGGTCCGGCATCTCGATACACTGGCTCAGAATCTGCGCGCCGGCCTTTTCATAGAACAGAGCCACGGCTGCGGTCACGTGGCCGCCCAGGCGCTTTTTGGGGTCAGTGTAAAAAGCCTCATGGGGAACAACGTCAGCAGGAAGTGCAAACAGCCTGGCGTGTTCCGCGGTGAGTTCATTTGCCAGATCGTCAGAAGATTGTGCTTCTCTTACGAAAAGGGCCATTTCCTGCGCCCCTTGGCTGTCAGGTGAGGCGTTGAGCTGCCCTAAAATGCTGCCGTTCACGAGCATTGTGACGAATTCCGGGGTTACCGGTTTCAAGCAGAGCGCGGCGAAGAAGCCGTACAGCTCGGCCCGTTCTCTGGCCAAAGATGCGTTGGTTGAAGCTTTGTCCGTCATCAGATCTCCGCAACGGTAAGATTTCTGACCAAGTCCTGCTGTTTCTTGATGCGGCTGGCACAAAGGGGGCAGACCTCGTTTCCGCCCCCGACGAAATCGAAACCGCAAATGCCACAGCTTTTTACTCTCGACTCAAATAAGATCGATTCTTCGCTCTTCAACAGTTTGTTGAGCACGACCTCTTCTTTCCTGTGCAACGCACCATGCCTGCACAGCTCATGGCAAAGCCCGCAATTGCTGCATAAGTTCGCAGCAAATTTCAGACAAAAAGAGGCATGGTCCTCTTCCAGCACAATAGCCCCGGTTGGACATAGAGTGGCGCAGGCCTTGCACCCCATGCACTGTTCGGTTACGTAGACTTCAGCTAAAGGAGCCAAAGCCGCCGGGATGGCCACCACTTGCACCGCTTTAAAGCCGTCGATAGTTTTCAGCAGTCGGATGCGCTTTTCATTTGGCTCCCGCTGCCGGAGGTTCTCTTGGAATTCCTCATCGGCGGCTTTCTCTCCGCTTTGATCGGAAATCACCGGCATCTTCTCGACGGCCGCTTGCAGGGCTCTCGCACTGATTTCACGTAGTAAGCCGCGTCGAGACATCGACCTATCCGGCTCCGCCTCGGCTGCCTTGAACCTTGTATCGCATACATGAATATTGTCCGCGGAAATGCCGATCATCTCCAGGAGCTTTTGGGTCCGAGCCAGTGTCTCTCGGATCAGAGGGGCAGCTCTGTGCCATTTACACGGGGCACAAGCGGGTTGCAAAAGCTCGATTGCTGCGACCCCTTCCTTGAATGGTGCAAGCAACGAAGCTTCAGTCAGGCGTGCCAGACAGGGCACAACCACGTCCGCAGCAGCATCCCCACGCCGGCAGGAAATCCGCAGTGGTGCTTTTTTCTTTACCAAAGCTTGTGCCGCGGCCCTTAGACAGCTCGCCTCTTCGTCACTTCCATTCAAGCAAAACGCGCCGTTGGGACATGCCGCGAAACAGATGCCGCAACCAATGCACTTAGTCGAAATCCGAGGACCCTCGCGGCCAATCTCGATAGCCTCAACCGGGCACGAGTCTGCGCAGCTCCGGCAATGAAATCCAGGAGCCCGGTAGACAGTGCACAGACTGCTAACGATCTGCGAGCAATGATCGGTGTGGGTGGTTTGCAACCCTTTTCCTCCTTTATCGGGAATAGACCACCGACGGCCCGGTTTCGGCGGAGCCTCCAAGAAGGACGCGTTTGGCCCGCTTTTCGCGAACCAGCGTCAGCAGGTCGTTGATCTCGCCAAAGAAGCGGGTCTTCGCTACGCAAGTTTCCACGCAGGCTGGGACTTGTCCTTTGGTCACACGGTGTACGCAAAGCGTGCACTTTTCCATCACTTTGGCCTCGGCATTGAACTGGGGCACCCCGTACGGGCAAGCCCACGCGCAATAGCGGCAGCCGATGCACCGGTCCTTGTTGATGAGCACGATCCCGTCTTCTTTGCGCTTGGTGATCGCGCCAACCGGGCATGCTGCCTGGCACGCAGGTTTGCCACAATGCATACACGGCATGGCAACGAAATAGACGCTTAAATCGGGCTTCTTCAGGGGATCGGTGAACTCGCCTTCTTCGACTTCGATGACTCGATTGAGGTCCAGGCCCACAGGAGTGTTGTTCTCGGCCTTGCATGCCATTGTACAGGCATCGCACCCAATACAGTACTCCAGATCCACCCAGATGGTGTACTGCTTAGGCCCCTTCTTGGCGAACGCCCGTTCGACTAATTCCTGAGGAATAACAGGCTTATATTCTGACATGAGCTCTCTCCTTTGCGCGTTTGCATACTTTGCCGATTACAGCCGGACCACCTTGAGCGGAGTGGCAAAGCTCTGGGTGCCTCCTCCGACAGGATCGATCAATCCAACGTTTTTCAAAACCGGATCGGCCATGTACAGCGGGTTAACGGAAGTGCCCGCGCCGACTCGCTCATCGAAGGGCTGGATTTCGCCGTCCACATACCATTTTCTCGCGCCTGCGCCGAACCGGCCGTAGGAGTTGGAGACGGAAAACAACCCTGGCCTGATGCGACTTGTCAAACGCACCTGGAACTTGTACCAACCGTCACCCATGGAGTTCTCATAAAAGGGATCGTGTTCGCTGCTGGGAGATTTGACCTTCACCCAGTCGCCTGTGGAAACCCCCAGCTTGCGGCCGTCTGCCGGATTGATGTCAGCGTAATTTTGGGGCTTGATGGAAGCCAGCCACAAGTTGTTCATGGTCCGAGACTGAGTGTGAATGGCATCTTTCCACGTGTGCAGTTGGAACGGGTACTCCTGCATGATGTTGGGGTCGAGGGGCCGTTCCATGCAGTCGAACAGGGTCCGGTACTGAGGCAGGCCGTCGAAATGCTTGCCGGTCATGCTGTTCTTGTTGACGGCCACTTTCTCCTGATATGCGAACATGGGGCGCACCGGTCGGCCGCCAGGGAAAGTGACATAGGTCCCTGAGGAATATTCGTCCGTATATTGCATCGCGGGATTTTGGAACTTTCCCCCGAGCTTTACCAGGCTGCTTTCCGGGTCCAGCCCTCCCTTGAAATCCTTATTTTTGTAGTACTCGTTCCAGAAATCCCAGGCATTGTTGATGTCGACGCCCGGGCCGCCGGCGTCTTTGCCGAATCCCGGCAAGCCACACTCCTTGGCCAACATGATGAGGAGATCGTCAGCCATTTTGGTGTCCGGACGGATGGGCCGGTACTCATGTGTGCCTGGGTCGAACGAGCCAACAACAGGCTGGCGCAGCCCCCATACTCGCGTTTTCACCGGCGGATACGTCTTGAAGCCGCCCAAACGCTCCAGGTACTCCGTGTCCGGGAGGATATAGTCGCACAACATGCTGGTTTCCCCCATGTAGGCGTCAATTGAAAAGGTCAGCGGCATGGCTTTCACGTCCAGCAACGCTTTGCGCACCTCGGCGTTGTAAGGCATGGTGTAGTAAGGGTTATTGTAGTAGTTGAGATACGCTTTGATCCGATACGGGTATCCCATACGAACCGAAGAGAAGAACTCGGGCGTCACGGTACGACGGGCCAGTGGATACCACGGCCTGGAAGCATGTTCCTTCTTGCCACGATACTTGCCGTTGTGCCGACAAACGGAAACGCCTTCAGCCTTCCGAAGCTTTCCTTTAACTTCACCGCTGTAATACGCGTGGCCTGAGATAAAGCCTCCCTGCCGGTCGATGTTGTCCATAAGCATGTTGAGAATGCACAGGGCCTGGCCGTTCCAATAGCCGTTGGTCTGCTGTACCGGGCCACGGAACATTTCTATGACCGGTTTCTTGGCCGAGCTGAATTCGTCGGCGATACGTGCAATAGTGCCTGGGGGGATATCGCACACCTTGTCGCAATTTTGGAGGGTTTGTTCTCGCACACGTTCCTTCAAGAGCCGAAACACGGTCTTGTACACGATTCCCTTCAGGCCGATTTCCGCATCCAGGTCGGCCACACCTTTGACGTCATGGGCCATCGTGGGCTTACCGTTGACCAGCACCACGTATTCGCTCTGCCCGAGGCCGGCATCTTTCCCGGTGAGATAAGTCATCGGTTTGGTCGTGCTCACCAGAAAGGTCATGTCGGTCCAGTTGCGGTAGCCCTTGGTTTTGGCGGCGTTTTGATTGGGAATTGAAAGATACTCTTTCTTGTATCGTTCATTGTCGATAATCCAGCGAATCATCCCCAGCAGGAAGTAAGCGGAGGAATTGGGCAAAATGGGAACCCACTCTCCTGTGCCGTTATGGGTGGCCTTGGCTGCCGCGTTGGTAAATCGCGGATCCACTACAACATGCTTGAACTGTTTGACGTTCGGACCGAGGCGTTTGCCGAACTTTTGCAAGTAACGCGCGCGGGTCTGCATCGGATAATCTGCCTGGGTCACATTTGAACCGAAACTGATCAGGTAGGTACTATACTCGTAGTCGGCATAGGCGCCGATCTCATACGGAGGGAGGTTCAGGACGTCCTCGACCACATTGTAAAAGGTGCCTGCGCAACGGCTGCAATGGTTCAGCATGTGAGGCACACCGACCGACCCTCCCACGAATCGCGGGGTTAAAGGCGATTGCTCGTTGCGGCCGTGGGCCCAGACGAACTGGTTGCGTTTGGGGCCGTACCCTTCCGGAGGGGCCTCATCCATGAAATCGGAATCTTCCGGACCGATGGGCGCGTTGTTGTTGACGATGGATTTAAGCCCTTCTACCATGCGGTCCTTCTCTTCGGGGATGTGAGCGAAGAGCTTGCCTCCGTGGCAGATGTCCTTGATCGCCTGCTCCCAACTGATGGCTTGCCATTTGCCGGAGCCTCGCGGACCCATTCGTTTCAAGGGGTGTTGCAGCCGGAAGGGGCTGTAAAGGGCGAAAATTCCGGCTTGCCCCTTGGCGCAGAGCGTTCCCACATCTTTTCCCGTGGGCCCGGCGTCCAGGTCCGATTCCGCGACGAGCTCCCCTTTGGCCGTGTAATCATAGTTGTTCGGGTGATACGGGTTGCCGTTCAGCTTCACCAGCTCCCCTTGAACGATCTTGGCTTGTATCCCGCAGCCGCCGTGACACATCAGGCACACGCTGCGAATCACCTTCACTTCCTCATCCGGGGGATTCGGTTGACTGCCTGTCTTTCCGATGTTCCACTCCTCGGCCTTCACCTGTTTGAAATTGGACATCACCGCAGTGGCAGCGAGGGAGGCAGCAGAAAGTTTAAGGAATGACCTGCGTCTCATAACACCTCTCCTTTGGAACAATAGTTGATGAAGCTCACCGATCGTGTGCTCGGACAGCATTCGGCAGAGCAGCAAGTGCAAACTTGGCCATCACGGTATAGAGCAAGGCCCCGGTTGCCCAAATCCCCACCGTAATGATTACTTCCGACCACGAGGGCCAGTATTGATAGATTTCTCCCAGCGTATCCGGTATGAAACCAGGGACAACGAGTCCCATCCCTTTTTCGATATAGACTCCGACAATGATCAAGACCGCCCCGATATTTCTCGTTAGAGCTTTTCGACGCAAATCAGGCGCCAAAAAGATTACGAATGCCAAAATGTTGAAAACCAGGGCAAGCCACGCCAAAGGAACGAGCCGGAAGTGTCCGTCAAGGCCGAAGTAAAGATATTGAAGAGGCGTGAGGTGAATGCTGCCGGAGTAAAACTCCTTAAAGATTTCTGCGCCCAGCAGAAACAAGTTTATTCCAATCGTATAGGCCACAAGCTCAGCTATTTTGGACAATGCCCGCTCTTCGATCTTCAATCCGGCATACTTGCGCATGATTTCAAACAGGATGATCATAATGGCGGGTCCTGAGCAGAAGGCCGATGCCAAGAAACGGGGGGCTAGGATAGAAGCGTTCCAGAACGGGCGGGAAGAAAGCCCGTTAAAGATGAAGGCGGTTACGGTATGGATACTCACAGCCCATGGAATGGAGATGAGTATTAGCGGCAGCATCATACTCAGGCGATATTCCTGGCCCGAGGCGTAACGGCGCAGAGCATAGCCCACCAGCACAAGGTTGATGACGAGATAACCGGTCAATGCGATCACATCCCATATGAGGAGCGAGGCAGGGAAGTTCATTTTCCCCACCAAGGGAAGCAGGTGCCAAAACCTCAGTGGTTGTCCCATATCCACGGTGATAAAGAGGATACACATTGCCACAGCCACGATCGCGGCTATTTCTCCAAACAGGACAATCTCTTTGATCGGTTTGAAATCGTAGAGATAGGCTGGAACCACCAGAAGAACCGCCGCCGCCGCCACTCCCACCAGAAAGATGAAATTGGAAATATAGAACCCCCAGGACACCTGGTCCCGCATAGCTGTCGTGATCAATCCCACATGAAGCTGACGAAAATAGGCCACCAGCCCCACCACGATCAAAGCAGCCAGGCATATGAGCCAGATGCGATAGCTCTTGCCGCCTTCTAGGGTCTGACGGACCGTTTCGAGGGTTCTTTCGAGTTGCGCAGTCATTGCGATTCTCCGCTAGGAAGCAAAAAAGTAGAAGAATCTTGGGACGGTGTTCAAATCTTCTTTTAGCCGGAAGACCCGTTTTCGTTCCAAGATGTGACGAATCTCACTTTTTTCGTCCAAGAGATTGCCGAATTTGCGAGCTCCCGCGGGACATACTTCGACGCAGGCTGGGTAACGACCTTCTCGGGTTCTTTGGATGCAGAGCGTGCATTTTTCGACCACCCCTTTGTGGCGAGGCCGATTTCCCAAGTAATGGGTCTGCACGTTGATCTCTTTGGGGCTGATCGAAGGCTCTGACCAGTTGAAGCGTCTGGCTCCGTAAGGACACGCGGCCATGCAATATCGGCAGCCTATACACCAGTCGTAATCCACTACGACAATTCCGTCCGGCTCCTTCCAGGTGGCCTTCGTCGGGCAAACTTTCACGCATGGGGGATTGTCACATTGCTGGCACTGGACCGGGATGTAGAAGTAGTCGGGTTCAGGAACTGTCTGCGGGTCGTAATACTTTTCCGTGCCTTGCAAATCGACCCATTTTTCACCTTTTTTCACCCGTAACACGGAAATCCAATGAATTTGCGGATTGCGCGACGGGTTGTTTTCGCCGGCACAGGCATAGACACATCGCCGGCATCCGATGCAGCGGGACAGATCCAGGGCATAGCCAAATCTAACGTTCGGCATAGCTTTGGTCGCGCTGATTTGAATATCTGCGCCGTAGCGCTTACGAGCGTCGCTCTCCAGTCGTGCAATCACCTGCCTGCGCTCGTCTTCGTCCATTTCAGCAAAATGGCTTTGAAAAAAGGATGACCAGAGGGAGGCGTTTGCCGCTGTTAGAGGCAAGGCTGCCGCTGCCACGCCCAGTGCGGCGCCTTTCAGGAAGGTACGGCGGCCGACCTCGATTGGTCGAGGGCTTGGAAGATCGCGGCGGGACATATGCAAATAGCTCCTCTCTGCAATGAGAAATGTTAATGCCAACGTTGAAGTCGGCTTCAGGCGTCGTTCTCAACTGCCAGAGAACCCAGGATGCCTGGAGCTGCCAAGATACCTCCGTTCGCGGGCATGACGGCCTGATAGCGTGTCCTTAATACCTCCATCATCGCCTCGGCTGTTCCGCCGAAACATGAGCCTGTCCAGGTCTTTGAGGGACCGGCTCGGGTTTCCGGGGAACAAAGGAAGGATGATGAGGGTCGTGGCAGTGCACACAGAGGCGATAGAGTTTTTCGCCTCTCCAATTCCCGATACGCTTGCCGTGGACGCCCGCCTTCCAGTCTTCAAAAACTCGACCGTGACATTGACCGCATAGTCTGTACGATTGGTCAAATTCGATGCGCTCCTGATTCATCAATCGAAGCTTGTTACGGTCTTCGCTGTCGTGACAGTCCAGGCACCAGCGTTGTTCTGCGGATCGAGGATCGGAATGTTTGAGCACCACGTCTGCATGATTCATTTTCAACTGGCGACTTTCCTTTTGGGTCGGCCAGTGTTCGTGGCATTTTATGCACGGGTATTTCTGTTCGGAGATCAATGGCGGAGGAACGGGGTATTCCTGCTTATTATCCGCACGGAGGTCACCGGCGGCAAAAACAGCAAGCACTCCGAAAAGCACGAGAGCAAAAAATGTCTTCATGGCGCCAACCATTGTGTAAGGAATCATAAAAGCGAGCATCCGCGCGCTCGCGTATGAGCCGTTCGGTTCACTAACGTAAACTGGTTAGCAGAAGACGTGCCAAGCTATATATATCGCGTCAAATCGGTTACATACCGAAATGAGAGGCAAGGTGGACCTCCTCGCGCGTTGCAAGTTTGCAACGCCGCGAACCGGACGAGTTGCAGAAATTTAACGTGTGGCTAATTTGTTGAGGTTTTGAAGTTGGAGATTTGTGAAAAGGTCGGGCTACGTGCCCTCTTCCTCGTCGTATTCATCGACACCGTCGCGGATGAGCCTATAAACTTTCAATTTGCGCCAGAGGGTTTCCCGGCTGATTCCGAGCTTACGAGCAGTTTTTGTTTTCTCGCCGCCGGATTCGCAAAGGGCTCGGGAAATGATTTCCCGCTCGCAGGCCTTGACGCTATCGGCAAGCGGCTGGTCTCCCACAATAGACAGAAAATCCGTCTGCTTGGGCGTGTACCCCCGGATTTCATCAGGAAGGCAGGCAAGCCCAATAGATTCGTGCTTGCAGAAAGTGACCGCCATTTCCATGGCGTGCTCAAGCTCGCGCACATTGCCGGGATAATTATAGGCCAACAGCTTTGCCATAGCGTCCGGCGAAATCGCAGGCGGTTCTTTCTTGATCTTCTGACTAAAGTGCTTCAGGAAGTGATCCAGCAGCAACGGGATATCTTCTCGCCGGTCCCTCAGAGGGGGCAAGGTGATTGGCAGCACATTAATGCGGTAAAAGAGATCCTCTCTAAATCTACCCGCCTCGACTTCCGCACGCAGCTTCCTCTTAGTAGCCAAAACGATCCTGACGTCGACTCTGATGGTTTCATTTCCGCCGACCCGCTCAAGTGCGTGATCTTCCAATACGCGCAATACCTTTGCCTGCAAAGACAGGGGAAATTCCCCGATTTCATCAAGAAAGATTGTACCGCTATCGGCAATTTCGAATTTACCTTTTCGCCGCTGTACCGCGCCGGTAAAAGCCCCTTTTTCATGGCCGAAAAGCTCCGATTCGATCAATGTTTCAGGAATGGCCGCACAGTTGATCTTGATATATGGCCCGCCTCGTCGCTCGCTGAGCCTATGGATAGCATCTGCGACCAGGTCCTTGCCCGTACCGCTTTCCCCATAGATGATGACAGAAGAATTGGTTTGCGAAACGGTTTCGATGGATTCGAAGACTTTCTGCATGGATGGGCTGCGGCCGATCATCCGCCGCAACTCCTCTCTGTTCCTCAGGGCTTCTTTTAGTAAGACGTTCTCTTGCTCCAGACTTCGTTGTTTGACGAAACGCTCGATGATAAGCAGCAATTCATCGGGCTCAAACGGCTTGGAAATGTAATCGATGGCCCCAGCCCGCATAGCCTCTACCGCTGTTTTCACCTCCGCGTATGCCGTGATAACGATCACTCCTGTCTCTGCGCTCCCATGCTTTACGGTTCTCAGAATCTCGATGCCGTTGATGTCGGGCAATCTCAGATCAGTGATGACTAAGTCAAAAGTCCCCTTTTCGTACCGATCCAAGCCCGTTTGTCCCCGTTCCTCGCTTACCACCTTATAGCCTGCGTTTTCCAGCGTACAGGTAAGACCGATTCGCATCGAGGGTTCATCTTCGATGACGAGAATTCTTAGTTTACTCATTTCATCCCTCGGCTACCCCGACCTGTCTAGCTCGGTCTTCCCACGGTAGCTTGATGATGAACCGGGCGCCTTGCCCAGGACGGTTTTCCAGTTCAATGACTCCGCTATGTTTTTCTACGATGCCCTTGCTTACCGACAAACCGAGCCCTGTTCCTTGGCCCATCTTTTTGGTCGTGAAAAATGGATCGAATATATAGGGAACAATATCAGGCGGAATGCCCCCACCGGTATCCTCGATCGATATCGAGCAGAATTTCTCTTCCTTAGCAGTCGTGACAATCAACGTGCCGCCGCCCTCCATGGCCTGGGTCGCATTCAGAATAATATTAATCATCACTTGGGCCATTTTGTTCTCATCAACCATAATCGATGGGATATCGAGGGAAAACGCCCTGGCCACATTGATATTCTGCTTGGACAAATCATATTTCAGGAGAAAAAGCACCTTTTCCAAGAGCACATTCGGGTTCACCAGCGTGGGGTCGGCCACCGTGGCACGGGAAAAGTCAAGCAGCTGATCTACGATCCGTTTTATTTTTTCAAAACCATCGTTAACAGCTTCAACCAGCAGTCCCCGCTTTTCCTTATCCGGATTGTCATTCATCAGGCTCCTGAAACAAAGGGCCATCCCGCCGAGCGGATTGTTTATTTCATGGGCCACCCCGGCAGCCAAGCGTCCAATAGAGGCCATTTTTTCGGTCCGGCCGAGCATCTCCAGAGTTTTGTTACGTTCCTGATCTCCCTCCCAAAGTCTTTGCAGCATCCACAGAAAGCTGTTTTGTAGCCTGCCCAACTCGTCGCGCCTTTTCTCGAATCTGAAATCCGGATGAGCGAAATCCCCGCTGCTGCGAATACCGTCCATGGCGCTGGTCAATTGAAGCACTGGCTTCGCCAACAATTTGGCTCCTAAGCTCACGATGATTATCGATAGAATCCAGAATGCTCCGGTAATCGTATGAATTTCCATTTTCAAATCACCCATGGCCTGGTGAACGCCTGCCGCAGAGACACCCATTCGTAATACCCCCCAACATTTAGTGTCGATGTTGAGGGGAGCCGTGACCGCCATCACCGCCTCGCCGTTGTGTCGGCCGTCAACAATGTCTGTCTGCAATTTGGCAACCGCATCCTGGATAGACCGGTCCCGATAAACCTTGCCGTACTGATTGAGGTCGGTGTGAGCCACGACTTTCCCTTGCCTGTCGAGGACTTCGACATAGCGCACCCGCGTATCTCTTTCCATCAGGTTCATGATGAAGTAATCCATATAGTCAACCAAGTCGTGGTCGTCCATCATGCCCAATTCATTGTATACCATGACATTGGTCAGCATCAGACGGCTGATCTCGGCCAACACCTTGCACTGATTCACGAGATCCTGCTGATACAGCCTCGATTCGCGAAACAAGAAGAATAAGTTGCCGATGGTGGTAAAAGTGAGGATGCAGACCGAAGCAGCAATGATGAACTTGCCCTGGAGGCTAAAAAGCCACGCTGCCAGTCTTTTCGTCTTTGCCTTCATAAACATATCTCGTGAGATATTGAATCCGCCGCTTGATTAGCGGGCACTTCTGAGGGATGTATCGCGCCATCGAAAGATCGGATTCGCTCCGCCTTTTCTTAACATTGAATTTTGCCAACGAGGTTTTCCGTTATGGCAGGCTGACTCCTCTTTCTCTTAGATAAGCAATCATCGTGCGGATCACGTCATAGTCCTCATCCTTGGCCTCGGTGAATCCATATCTGAATTCCTCGTCCCATCTTACCATGATACATAAGCAGGCAGGATCATTGCAGTTTAGCGAGAGCATCGCCTTTTTTAGGGAGACAATGAGCTCGGGCGGCACATCTCCTCTCACCACGATGGGTAGCCCTGGAATTGGGTCTGTCACCGCAATCACCTTGAGCCCCCTGTCTTTGAAACGCTGTGCCACCGAATCGATCACCGCGCCCGCATCCACCTCACCCCTCAAAACGTCCCTTGCCACCGAGTCGTGATACCGCAGATTGGTGTAACTGGAGAAATCCTCAAGCGTCATCCCGGCCTTGGCATAAAGATGATAGAGAGGCGCCAGATTACCCGATGTCGACAGTTGCGAAGCGAACGCAACTTTCTTGCCTTTGAGATCTGCCAGGGTGTTGATGTCAAAGTTGGATTTGCGTGCGATAAACACAGATCGGTAATGAGGTTCACCGTTAGCGCCCACAGGTTTGAGAATCGGGAGGACGTCGAATTCCTTCTTGGCTCTCACATAGGTCACTCCTCCTAGCAAGGCCACCTGAACTTCGTTGGTTCTTAAGAAGTTGACAATATCGCGATAATCTTGGCTCAGTTTTAGCACGAAGCGAAATGGCGTATTCCCGCTGAGATAGTTCATCAACGGCTGATATTTCTGATACATCACAATGGGATGGTACAAGGTGATGGCGCTAAAAGTGACGGGCTCATCGCCATAGCAAGGCGACAGCCCGTGGAGAGCGCCAAACAAGACGAGAGTAGCAATGACAGCTTTGCTCCGCAACATTCAACTCCTCTTCAGTCCTTCACGAATCAATTGCTATTTTCCGGAAACCCGATCGGGACATCGCGAATTGGGACTGTTGAAAAGGACTTGTTTCTATAGGCACTACCGTCGCTTTCTTGACTTATTAACTAGAGCTGGTTGCAAAACTTTTGATTAGCGTTAAGCGCGCGAAATCGCGTATGATTTAAGTGCTTGTTTTTCTGAAATAATGTGTATATTTGACTCACCGGAGGTAAGTCCGGTGAGCAAACGTG
>JBFLZC010000034.1:0-51762 GCA_040756375.1 Thermodesulfobacteriota bacterium | reverse complement strand
GGGTCTGCATTCCTGAAAAGCTCTGCCGTCCCTCTGGGACTCAGAGATGTTATTCGTTGACAGTTCACCTCACCCGGCAATGAATTGCCGGGCTACTATCTGGATGTCCCTGCGGGACACCACAATTTAGAGAATAGGTTGAGCGTTATCTTAACGCCTATGATCTCCCCTCCAAACCACCCCATACGTAAACCCGAACAGGGGCACATGATGGCGACGGCTTTCATAGGACGACCACATGCACGCGGGTCGTGGGTCCGTGGCGAAAGGCAATCCACGCCCCCCTTCTCGTTTTCATGTCGATGACCATGTGGTCATTCGTTTGCTTAACCTTACCCCAACCGGAACCTTTCACGCAAGAAAATTCCCCGTAATGATGCATTCATTCTGTTACGTGGGTAAAGGTGCTCCTTTCGATCGAATGAACGGCCTCAGTAGGACCGGCATCTTGCCGGTCATTCAGGACAGGCATCTTGTCAGTCAGGTGTCACATCCGCATAGTCCGGGGACCGGCAAGATGCCGGTCCTACTATCTTGGTGGGGCAACCGGCGGCGATTTTCCTCGCGTAACTGAACGATTACCTGACGAACTAACCATTCAGTCTCCTGTGGGGCAAATGCTGTGCTGACCGTGGGGCAGGCTTTCCAGCCTGCCGTTAACCAAAACAACAATTGGCAGGCTGGAAAGCCTGCCCCACAAGACCAAATCCTAATTTGACCTACTACTAGGAATTTCTATAGAGGCAGACCGGCGGGTCTGCCCTCTCCTTGGGCGCACGCGCGGGTGCGCGCCGTACAGCAGCCCGCTGACCACAAGCGCTGTCCTGGTGACACAGTCCAGCGAGAGGCGGGGTCGCCTACCGCATTTCCGGTTTTGGTAGGGCCGGCGTCCAGGATGGACGCCCAGATAGTAGCCCGGCGATTTATCGCCGGGAATGAGCCGTCTGGAAATGACCTCTTGTTCCCAGGTGGTGCCCGAAGGATTAATCCTTCGGGCACCACCTGGGAACAAGAGGTGGATCTTTGCTCATCGGTCACCCGGCAATGAATTGCCGGGCTACTTTCAATCGCCCCTTTGGGGCTTCGGCGCCGTTGAATGACTGATCCAAAAAGAAAAAGCGGAGGGCTTCGCCCTCCGCTTGGAGATCAAAGAATTATGTTTTTTGAGTGGGGCCTGTTAGAACTCGCCGATGAGGGAGACGTATCCGCCCACAACCGGATCAATCTTGCGGCCAGGATTGACGCCCCAGTTGTTACCCGCGGTAGGCACATTCCAGTTGGGCACACCGAGGTCCACACACGCATAGTTGAACCACTTGCCCGGGTCCCAGTAGGCAAATAGACCGGAGACCCTGAAGCCTTCCAACAGTCGCCAGTCTACGCCAAAGTCAGCTTCCCAGCCCAGATTGCTGTCCGGGATGCTCGGCACAGCCGTAGGCCCGCGCGCGGCCGCACCCGCGGGGGTGGTGCTATAAGCCGTGTTGTAGTTAGCGGTTACACTCACATAGCCCCATGGATAGGACTTGCTGTTTCTGTCGGCCCACAGAAAGCTCACCCACGTGTTCAAGTTTGCCGCAACCGCGTAATCCACACGCGCGGCGTACACGCTTGCGTCGTACAGCGAGCCGTCTTGCGAGTTGTTGACATTGAAACCGTTGTTACCGCCGCCATACTGCCACCCCATTAACCAGCTATAAGGTTGGAACACGACGTTGTGGAACCCCTCGGTCGGCGTACCAGCCGCGGCGAAATCAAATCCTTGGTTGTCGATGACAAGGCCTGCTCTTCTGTCCAATCCGGGACCATGCCAGAACCATAGGCCCGAAACCTTGACCGGACCGCATACGGTGCCCGCGATCACCAGGGCCTTCCACTCGTCCACATACGTGGGAGCGAGGCTTGACCCAAATCCGCCGGCTCGAAGGCTAGCTGCGGCACCCGGGGTCTGGTCCATGCTCTGCTGCCTGGTGAATCTCTTGAACATATGAGAGAGTTCACTATTAAAGAAGAAGCGGCCATTAAAGTACTTGAAATAGTACACGCCTTCCCAGTCAGTCCTTATGATCGAGTTATCAGCGCGCCGGGCCGTTAGGCTCGCGACGCCTGCCGCGGTGACTGCGCGTTCATCACTGCTCCAGATCTGCACCCATCTCGCGTAAGCGCCCATATCCACCACACCGGCACGGTACGTGACCAGCGCGGTTGCATCCATAGGGCGTACGCCGGATTTGTCCGCGAGATCCCCAACGAAAATTGTACCGCTTCGCCAGGGATAGCCGCTAACACCGATGCGCAGAGGACCGTACTCGGAGGTAAGGGATAGCGAATCAGACTGACGTACATAGGTCCCGTCGTTCCGGGTGCCAAGACCGAACATGCTGGGCCGCTTCCCGATGGTGATAATCCCCATGGGCGTCTGCGCGGTCAGCCACAGCATGTACCACTGACCTTCGGAAAAGGCGTTTTGCATACCCGCGTTCTGGCTGTTCGGGTTTTGAGAGTCGAACTGAGTGCCCCATTCGCCGATGTGGTATATCCCACGAACTCGCACGGCCTGATTGAACCGGATCTCAGGGTAGATATCCATCCACATGGTCTGGAGCGATGCATCATGGCCGGTCTTGAGATCGGTCTGGCCCGCAACACCGAAAGAACGTCCCTGGACGCCGAGCGAGCCCAGATCGTTCCGGCCGGCCCAGAAGTTCGCATTGGTCAGGTTGCCGACAGGGCCGCCTCCAAGGGTTCCAAGGTCCGAACGGTCATAGGTTCCGAAAAACCCTTCATCCCCCAGTTGCGCGCCCCAGTAATACGTCCAGTACCAGCTCCCTGTCATAGAGAACTCCCACGTGGCAGACGCGGGTCCTGGCACAACCAGGAGGCACAAAGCCACCACAACCCACAATAGATTGAATTTCCGCATAATCCTCCTCCAATTCCATAACACGAGCCGCACGCGCCACCATACGCGGTGACGACACGCACGCGGTCAAGGTCCACGGCCTCTGGAGCCCTTTTTCGCAGGCCGTGAAACCTAGTTCATACACTTTTCCGTTATAAGGGTGAGGCTATGATAGCCCTGATCCAGAGGCTTTGTCAACAAAACTCTGCATTGCTCACAAAAAATAAACACTCTGCTCCGGCGGGTATGAGAGCCGTGGAGATTACACTGAGAGGAGTGCGCATTATGTTGGGGGACAATTGGTGGAACGGTCCAGCTCTGGTGGGACAGCCCGGACTTGGTGGGACAGGCGTCCCGCCTGTCGATCTTTTGGCTTTGGTAGGACAGGCATCCTGCCTGTCGTTGCCCGGGTACAAGGGTCAACTAAGAATGACAGGCGGGATGCCTGTCCCACCAAGGCAAATGCCAATACCAATGTGGTGACCTTGTATTGGTGTTTCGCGAGCGTCACTAGAATCCTATCGGGTTTCCCCGGAACCACTCCTACCTGTCAAGTAACATTAGGCCGGTCCCCCGCTTTGGTGGGACAGTCCCGCGAAGCGCGGGATTGCCTGTCATGTCTTTGGCTTTGGTGGGACACGCGTCTTGCCTGTCGCTCCTGGAAAACTAAAATTGAGGCCAAAATTGACAGGCAGGATGCCTGTCCCACCAAGAAAAAAGTAAGACCGCGTGCGATGTGGTAAGTTGTTCTTGATGTTCCGCGATACTCACTGGAATCCACTCGGGTTTTGCGGGACGCTACCGGACCTACCGACTAGTACCAAGCTGGGATCAGGTTTTGGTGGGGCAGGCTCTGCCTGTCATGCCTTGGGCCTTGGTGGGACAGTCCCGCGAAGCGCGGGATTGCCTGTCATCTTCCCTAGAAAAGGATCAGGGAGAGATGGGCGCATCTTACCTTACGATCTATCGACGGAAACTTCCCCACTGGCGAATGGAGGGGAGTATCTATTTTGTCACTTGGCGTCTTGCAAAGGGCCAAAATCCGCTGAAACCTGCCGAAAGGAGCTTGGTAGCTGACGCGCTCACGCATTTCGATGGCCAGTGCTACGAATTGCTGGCTTATGTGGTCATGGACGATCATGTCCACGCACTCGTGCTTCCCTTGGCTCCCCATACTTTGCAACAAATACTTCATTCGTGGAAGTCTTTTACAGCCAAAGCGCTGCGTGGACTCAGCAAAAGAGCCGTCCCAGTGTGGCTCGACGAATACTTTGACCGGATAATCAGGGATGAGAAAGATCTGATCCAAAAAGCGGAATACATTCTTGGAAATCCGGTGAAGCGGTGGCCCGAGACTGTGGAGTATCCCTGGGTGGGCTTGGGTTTTGGGGATGGATGACACTGCTGGGGTTAAACAGAAGGAGAGTCTCATTGTGAAGCGCGGTTTTGGTAGGACAGTCTCGCGAAGCGCGGGGTCGCCTGGCGATCTTTTGGCTTTGGTGGGACAGGCATCCCCGGATCTAGTCCGGGGCAAGCTCTGCCTGTCATCTCCTGGGCACAAGGGTCAGCTAAGAATGACAGGCGGGACGCCTGTCCCACCAAAGCATATGTCAAGACCGCGTGGGATGTGGTGACCTTGTTTTGGAGTTTCGCGAGCCTCACTAGAATCCAATCAGGTTTCCCCGGAGCCACTCCTGCCTATCAACTGGTATTAGGCCGGTCCCGCGCTTTGGTGGGACAGGCATCCTGCCTGTCATTCCTGTCCTCAGTCCCGCTGCCCCAGGAGCGACAGGCAATCCCGCGCTTCGCGGGACTGTCCCACCAAGACCCCCACCAAAACCCAAAGAAAAAGCGGAGGGACATGCCCTCCGCTTTGTTGTTCACGGATTAGATGTTACGACAGGCGGGCCTGCCCCGGACTGCGATCCGGGGACGCCTGTCCCACCAGTGTGTGCTTAGAACTCACCCACCAGTGCAACGTACCCGCCGATCACCGGGTCGATCGTGCGGCTGGGGTTAACGCCCCAGTTGTTGGCCGCGCTGGGCCCGTTCCAGTTAGGAACACCGAGGTCCACGCACGCATAGTTGAACCACTTGCCAACTTCCCAGTACCCGACCAGAGCTTCCACTCGGAAACCTTCCAGCAAGCGCCAGTCGAGGCCCAGATCAACTTCCCAGCCCAGGTTGCTGTCCGGGATGCTCGGGGCGCCGTTGGGACCAAATAATCCACCGGGCTGGTAGTTGTAGTTCGTGTTGTAGTTGGCTGTCACGGTAACGAAGCCCCAAGGATAGGACTTGCTGTACCTGTCAGCCCACAAGAAGCTTACCCAGGTGTTCAAGTTGGCTGCAACCGCATAGTCAACCCTGGCTGCAAACACGTTCACGTCATACAAGCCGCCATCCGCGCTGGCAGTCCCGAAGGCGTTGTTGCCGCCACCGTACTGGTGCGCAATCAGCCAGCTATACGGAAGAACCAACACAGTATTATGCAGTACCGGCAAGCCGCCAGATGCCCCGCCGCCTGCGGTGGCCGTGGTCAGAATGCCCTGGCGGTCGATGTATATCCCTGCACGTCTGTCAAAGCCAGTGCTGTTCAGCCAGAAACCGGAGACCTTCACCGGCCCGCACGTCGTGCCCATGATAACCGCATAGCGCCAGTCTTCCAGGTAACGCGGAGCGATCGCCGACCCGTAGCCTCCCGCGGTCACTGTGCCCGCACCGCCCACGGTGTTCATGGAATTCAGGAACCTGAAGTTAGCAACATAGTTGGACGCCTCAGCATTGAAGAAAAAGCGACCGTTGTTGTACTTGAAGTAATAGCAGCCGAACCACGACGCAGCATCCAGGCCGAATGTCGCACGCCTTGTTGCGAGGTTCGCCACGCCGGTGGCAGCGGCAGGATAACCGGTGGTGGCGGCTTCAGCGCCTGCGTGGATTATGTTGTAGCTTCCGAATATCCCGATATCCAGGGCGCCGGCGGTATAGGTGACGAAGGCCGCGTCATCGGTCACTCTCGCGCCGGATTTGTCGGCCAGGTCGCCTATGTAAATCTGGCCGCTCCGCCAGGGATACGTGGCCAAGCCGATTCGCAGAGGTCCGTAAGGAACGACCAGCAGCAGAGAATCGGTCGTGGTTTCATAGGTTCCGTCAAAGATGGTCCCGAGGCCGAATGCAAAGGGTCGCTTGCCCGCTGCAATGATGCCCCAAGGAGTCTGGGCGGTCAACCAGAGCAGGCGCCATTTGCCTTCAGAAAAAGCGTTCTGCATACCGGCGTTCTGGCTGTTGGGATTCTCATCCCTTGCCTGGGTCGCCCACTCACCAATATGGTACCGACCACGGACTCTCACCGCCTGATTCATGCGGACTTCCGGGTCGATGTCCATCCACATGGTCTGGAGCGATGCATCATGGCCGGTTTTGAGATCGGTCTGGCCCGCAACGCCGAAGGAAGCGCCCTGGACGCCCAGAGAGCCCAGGTCGTTCCGGCCTGCCCAGAAGTTGGCATTGGTCAGGTTGCCGAGAGGGCCGGCGCCGAGCGTGCCCAGATCTGTCCGGTCGTAAGTGCCGAAAAAGCCCTCGTTACCGAGCTGCGCGCCAAAGTAATACTTCCAGTAAAACGCGCCTTCCATGTGGAACTCCCACGCAAACACGGGAGTTACCAGGCAGCAGAGGGCCAACGCTATTCCTAGCACAGACAGTTTCCGCATCATCCTCCTCCTATTGCAAAAAATAACACTCTCGTGGTCTAATCATATCGCGAGTAGACCACATGAGACCGAGTCCCATCTCGCCGCCGGGGGGCCCGTTCCAGACGGCTATGGAACCCACTCTAAACGCTTTTCCTTGTAACGGTGTCGCAATCATAGCTCCACTGCGTGCCGCTTGTCAACTTAAAGCTTACACAAAGCCAACAAAAAAAGTTGCACCGCAGAGAACCCTGATCGTATCCAGCTGACCTTATTAATAAAAATAGCCCAGCAAGCTTTACAAAAATGTCACCCGCCCCGACACAAAAACCTTTGCTTTCCCGCTACAGATCAGGGTTTCGGGGCCACCCGGAATTACGTGATGGTTTAGTATCAATATGTTAACTATGATGTGTATTATATGGGTTATATTATATCTATAATACTTTAATAATACATGATAATCTACTGTCTACATCATAGAGCCCCCATCCAACTAATACTTCAGGCAATAATAGCCATTTATCTTAGCATGTTATGAACGTAGTCTAATGTTGTTTCTTGGAGCTATGCTTATATATATACTAGCACTTGCTTCTAAACGCGTAGGGGCGCACGGCCGTGCGCCCCTACCGTGCCGCCGTGGATACGCGCGCAGGCCCTGCGCGCTCCGTGTCATTACCAAAGGTTCTGTGCTTTCCCATCCGGAATTCAGTAGTAGGATTTGGTGAACCCGGCCTACCATTTGGTACCATGCGGATCTTGGCTTTGGTAGGGACCACCGTCCCCCGGATCAGAGCCTGTCCCGGACTGCGATCCGGGAGCCGGGGCTGGCTCTGGTGGTCCATCAACGACCGGCACGGAGGCCGGTCGCTACGGGCACGGAGGCCGGTCGCTACGGGCACGGAGGCCGGTCGCTCCCGAAGACCGTGACAGGCGGGGCGCCCGTCCCACCAAGGCAAAGCGCAAGGCCGCGTTGGATATGGTGACCTTGTTTTGATGTTTCGGGAGCGTCACTAGTGTCCTAATCGGGTTTCGCCGGAGTCACCCCTGCCTATCAGCTAGCATTAGGCCGGTCTCCCGCTTTGGTGGGACAGGCATCTTGCCTGTCATGCTTTTGGCTTTGCGAGGAGAGGCATCCCCTCTCTATTTGAACGCCGATCCCCCCGGCCCCCTTTACGAAAGGGGGGGATACAGGGGGATTTGGATTTCTAGGAAACTCCCAATCCCAAGGCCGATCCCACTGTGTGCACCAACAGAGCCACCACGTACGCCAGAATTGTGGTGTAGGCCATGGCAAACAGGGTCCAACGCCACTTGCCCGTTTCCCGCCGTATAACGACAAGGGTAACGAAACAAGGCTCATAGAGCATCACGAACATGATCAGGGTGAAGGCCATCAACGGGTTCCAACCAGGCTCCTTTTGGAGCTGCTCCGAGAGCCCTTCGGACTCACCGGGGTCAACCTTTCCCAGGCTGTACGCGGTGCCAAGGGTGGATACCACAACCTCTTTGGCCGCGAAGCCCCCGATCAGCGCGATATTGGTCCTCCAGTCAAATCCGATGGGGCTGAACACCCATTCCAATGCCACCCCCATGCGGCCCCCGAGAGACCTCTTGAGCTCCGTTGCTTGCTTCTCCTGTTCCAGGGCCTTGCGGTCCGATTCGTAGGCTTGATACGCACTCGCAGTGGCTCGGAGGGCGGTATCGCTCTCTTTCGCAGCGGAGCCCGATCGGACGCGCTTCAGCTCTTCAGCCAGGGCACTGAACCGGGAACTCTCTTCTGACGGGACCTTCTTTGAGCCTTCAGATGCGGTACCGGTCGCGAACTGCTGGAAGGCCTCCACGTCGGCAGGAACCTTGAAGACTGACCTGACTTCAGGCTTAGCCAGGAAGTCGGAAGTCAGCTTTTGCTCTCGGTCCCGGAATTGTGCTTCCTCGCGTTCCGGCAGCCCGGGAAAGGTCATCAGCGCCCAAAGGATCACCGATATGGAGAGAATAATGGTGCCGGCCTTCTTCACGTACATCCACGTCCGCTCCCAAGCATGGATGAGCAATCCCTTGAGCGTGGGCAGACGGTATGGGGGGAGTTCCAGCACAAAGGGAGCTGACGGCCCGGACAAGACGGTCGATCTAATTATTCGGCCCGCGCAGAGAGCCAGAGTCCACGAGATGATGCTGAGCAGGAACATCATCAAAGGCTTGTGCGCGGCAAAGAACGCTCCGATAAGCAGCGCGTAAACCGGGAGCTTTGCGCCGCAATTCATCAAAGGAGCGACCAGGATGGTTACGAGACGCTCCTTGGGTTCCTTCATAGTGCGGGTAGCCATGATGCCGGGGACCGCGCACCCCCCGGCAAGCCCTCCGGAAACCATAAGAGCCAGCATGGACGCACCGTGCAGCCCAAAACCACGGAGGACACGGTCGAGCATGAACGCAATTCTGGCCAGATACCCTGTATCTTCAAGGATCGCGATGGCAAAGAACATAAAAGCGATGAGAGGCGTGAAGCCAAGCACTCCGCCCACGCCATCTATGATTCCGCTGACGATGAGGGAACGCAAGAGTCCTTCAGGCAACAGGGCTGTCATGAACTGCCCCAGCCAACGAAAGAACGCTTCAAACGCCTTTACGAGCGGTTCACTCCCCTGGAAAGTGAACAAATAAACCAGATAGAGGGTCGCAAGGAGAATGAGCGGCCCGACGAGACGGTTGGTGAGGACCTTGTCTATGGTTTCGCTCAGATGCACCCGGTCCGACGGTTGGAAGGTGACCGCGCTCTTCAACGCGCCGGATATGAAGCCGTACCGGGCATCGGAGAGTATGATGTCCGTGGTGTCCGCGAAAATGCCTTCCAGGTGCTTCTGACTTTTTTCCACCTGCGCGGCCAGGTTGTCTTTTCCCGCTAGGCGCTCTACCTTTTCCGCGACATCAGGATCTCCCTCGAGCAACTTCATGGCTAACCATCGGCCGGACATCTTGAGATCCGCGGCCGCGGTTTCGGGGAGACGAGCTTGAATCTTCTCCAGCTCTTCCTCCACTTCAGTTCCGTACGTGAACACGGGTCGCGGGTTGTCATTGTCGGGGGCCTCGGTCACTTGCACGACCGCGTTGAGGAGTTCCGGAACACCCACCCCTCGCTTGCCGATCAGGGGGATCACGGGGCACCCGAGAAGCTCGGAGAGCTTCCGATCGTCGATCTGAATCTGCCGGCCGCGGGCTACGTCGATCATGTTGAGCGCGATGACGACTTTCACGCCCATCTCGATAATCTGCGCAGCCAGGTAGAGGTTTCGCTCTAGATTGGACGCGTCCACCACATCTACGACGACGTCAGGCGCGGCTTCCACGATGAAGTTACGCGCAATGATTTCTTCCAGGGAGAATGCGGTGAGGGAGTACGTTCCCGGTAGGTCGACCACGTGAAGCTCACGACCGACGAACTTCACTTGGCCTTCCTTTTTTTCCACGGTTACGCCCGGCCAGTTCCCCACGTGTTGCCGCGCGCCGGTAATTGCGTTGAAGATCGTGGTTTTCCCCGCATTGGGATTGCCCGCAAGGGCCATAGTAATATGATGCCGGGCCGGTTTGGTGCGCGCAGGCGACCACCCTGCCCCGTGCCTGCCGCGGCCCATGCCCGACCCAGTTTGGTGGCACGAATGCCCCCCGGCACATTCCTCTCCTGCCGGCTGACTCTTCTGATTGCGCATTGTGAAACACCCTATGGTTTTTAGTGGAAGCCGGCCGCGAGGGCAAGTTGGCTCCTGAGCCCATTTCCCTCGAATTGAGCACACCCTGTAGGCATAGGCGGGAGACCTGCCAACAGCTCTGGTGGGACAGTCTCGCGAGGCGCGGGATTGCCTGTCAGGCTTTGGGAAGAAGAATGACAGGCGGGACGCCTGTCCCACCCAAACCGGTAGCTCGTAGGATGTGGTGAGTTCCGCGTACCGAGCGGGACGAACCGCATCCTACGCTCTGAACCAGGCTTACAAATTAGTACCACGCGCCTCTTTGGCTTCGGTAGGGACCACCGTCCCCCGGATCAGGGTCCGGGGCAGGCTCTGGTGGTCCATCCATGACCGGCACGGAGGCCGGTCCTACCAAAGACGGTGACAGGCGGGACGCCTGTCCCACCAAAGCCTCTTACTCAACGCGAAGGACAAGGCTCAGGCGGCTTTTTCAGGCTCATTCATTAAGATGCCGGCTGCTTCGTCTCGTCTGAGGGTCACGTGGTAGCCCTTGATCACGAATTCCACGGGATCTGTAAGGGGCGCGTATTTGACGACCTTGACTTCCGATCCTTTCACAAAGCCCATTTCGGTCATTCTCAAGCGGAAGTCGCGATTGCCGCACACTTGCACTATGGTGCCTCGATCCCCGGGTTTGTACTGGGACAATCGGATCTTCTCAGGTTGAGAGCAGTCCCGATCCGTGAATGCTGGGCACGCCTGGCACATTTGTTCAGAGGACGTGGGGGCCATTGGAGTCTCCGGATGTACGCGATATGGGGCGGTATGTCGTTGGAACTTTGATGAGTCCGCCTACCATAGTTAGTCTCGTCAAACTAGTTTTTACCCCTCTGTAAGCACGCTGTCAAGCTTATTTTTGATGAATTATCTCGCACCGCATCAAAGCTTCGTTGGCGCAGCCCACAGGCGGTTATTCTGGCAAATGAGGTTGTCAGCCCGTATAGTCATGTGCAGCATATCAAGTCGGGTTGGGCCCTGCTATCGGTGGGACGATACACGGCGCGAGCAGGTCGGACATCATGTCGGATTTCGTCTTCCGCGCAACGCGAGCCGTAATCCGATCTACGGTTCTGGAGGCTGCTGCATGGACATTGACCATTTCGGACGGAGGATGACACCGGGACTGCCGGAAGACCAAGGGACCGAATTCTTCCCTAGGCCTCTCGCGGAAGGTCTTTGGGTTCTTGGGAACCATTATTTCAATCTATATCTGGCGGCAGGGAGCCAGGCCTCCGCGCTTATCGAAGTGGGAGTCTCCGCCACGGCGGATGCCGTTATCAACCAATTGGATTCGCTGGGAATCCGACCTTCTTTTCTGGTGGTGACGCACCCCCACGCGGACCATGTCACCGGTCTTCAGGCATTGACCGAGCGATACCCCGACGCGCTGGTTGTGGCGGGCCAAGGAGCACCGGAGTTCCTGGCGAACCCTCGCTCCGAAGAGGCAATCCTCAAAGAAGATCGGCACATATGGCAAGCACTGAAAGACCGTGGGATCGAACCGGGCAGGCCGCCAATATCCCAGCCACCGAGCCTGATGAACTGCCTGATCGCGCAAGACGGAGATGAGATGGATCTGGGTGGCATGACGCTGAGGTTTCTTGAGGTCCACGGTCACTCCCCAGCCGGCATCACTGTTTACATCCCGGAAGTGGAAGCCTTGGTTGCATCCGACTCACTTGGATTCCGTTTTGAGAAGCGAGGATTCCTGCCCCTCTTTCTTGGCGATTATGCCGCGTACGTGCGGACGAACCGCAGACTAAGCAGCCTTCCCACCCGCGTCCTGGGTATCGCCCACCAGGGCCCTCTCATAGGCCGTGAGGTCGCAGCGGCAGCATTTGAGCAGGCTCAGCAGGCTGCTCACGCGCTCCGAGATCGCATACTCAAGTCCCCCCATGACGCAGATGCCGTGGCTGATGAGCTCTTTGAGGAATGGTACGCGGAGGAGTTTCTCCTCTATTCCCGAGAAAATATCCAGAGAGTATGTGAGGCCGTGGTAAAGCGCGGCCGACAAACCTGAACGGAAGCGGGGCGATGAGGTTGCAGAACGCAAAGGGACCGAGAGGATCATCTCCCGGTCCCTTTCCCAAATGCTATTGGGTATCAGTCAGCTACTGCTCGGTTGCTTACCAGCCCTTGGGGGGCACATAAGCGTTCACCGGGGTGCAGGGCACGGCTGCCGTGACATACGCAGGCTCGCCGAGCTCCACTTTGCACGCGTCATCCTGGGGGCAGAACTGACCGGTGAAGAGAGGAACAGCAACCAGACCAATCGCACGCGCCGGAATGGACAGTGCGCCGTGGATCACGCCAGGAATCAAGGGCGGCTCACAGGAGGGAGCCACCGGGCCCTTGAGCACGAGCTGATCGGGGCCGCAAAGCTGGGCGCCCCCGGCTTGATATACGACGTTGGGAACTCCCGGAGCCGGCCACTTGCTCACCGTATAAGCGGAACATACAGCCGCAGACAGAGCAAGAATGGCGAGGATTCCGAGAATCGCTGCGGATTTCTTAACCATACCCTCATCCTCCTTTCATTAAAACCTTCACAGAGTGCTGGTTCCGAAAATCGTATCTAATCTCTAAGATATAAGGCGGATATTGCCCTGTATTTATCTGAAAAACCGTCTGCTGTCAAGCACTTTTTCGAGCGCTTTTCATGCTTGGAGCGACAATTCCGCTGTGGAAACATCGGTTTAAGCCAACAGGACCGGCCTGTGTAAGCCCGGTCCTGCTTAGCTTACAAATCCGTAACTACCGTTCCCGGCAGGCTTACCACAGAGCGCCGAACACGGTGGTCGGATAGCCAAGGCCCATGGGCACAGCCGCGAGCGCAGCGGGTAGTGGGCCATACCAGGGGCCGCACTCTCCGTCACCGCAACCGCCGCCAAAGATGCCCGGGCAGCAGCCATAAACGCCGTCGAAACCACCAAAGAGGGCGTCAAGCACCGGCATCCCGATAGCAGCGCAGAGTCCGCCAAAGAGCCCCATCTTGCAGTCGCCTGCGAACTTGGTGGTCCCACAGGCAGGCGCGGGAGCAGGGCACGGACCCACGATCTTCATCTCCCACTTCTTGACTATGGTCTTGCTCTTCAGAATGGGGGGGCAATCCACAGGGACGTAGAGCGGCTTAGAAATGCCGCAATCAACGCCATCACCGCAGCCGCCGCCACCGAACAGGAATGCATGCGACGTCCCAGCCGCCATCACAACAAGCGACAGTATGCCGAGAACAGCCAAAGTCCTCTTAACCATACCCTCATCCTCCTTTCCTAAATCCTTCAACGAGGAAGGTGAAATCACAGATTTTGGAACGCCTCCAAAATGACGCAATTCTGGATGTGTTTAGACTTTATTGCAGATGAACCCCGTTTTGTCAACCATTTTTTTGGCTGTCGCGTCGGTAAAACGGGGCCTCTCATCAACTCTGGGCCCCTACGTTAGCCGGAAGCTCCCTGGGGTGTCAAGGAAAATCCTCCCCCGGACCCTCTCCTTCGCATCGCCGGCCGCTGACCGACTTCCCCTTTCGACCAACCCTTCCCCTCGGGAATCTTCTTGGTTCGCATGGCCAAGCACTCTGAAGAATGATCCGCAGATTACGCAGATTTCACCGATGTTTCATCTTTTGCACGTGGCCGTGGACCAATGGGCGGAGACGTACGGTGAACAACAAGGACCGAGGCTTGGTTTTCACGCGACCGCGGAGGGATATCTGCGGCCATTGGCGTAATCTGCGGATCTTGATGTCGGCGCGCCCGCCCACGGTTGACTCTGACCCCGCCGGGGTCTTAGAATGGTGTGCCGTCGGCCCCGCCTCGCAGAGCCTCATGAGCAGGCCCACAGGCGGGCCTGGTTCGTGGAAGCTCTTGCCGAATCTTCAGGATTTTGGTACGCGGATACGGATGGCTTTCCCTCAATCCGGGAAGTGAATTCAACCGGATCGGCGGTACTGCCGTGGTTTGGGTATCGTTCGCTGAAAGCCGTCAGATACCGGTGCCGATGTGCAGGCTAAAGACAGCGGGTCGATGATTACCAAGCTGACTCGATACAAGCTGTGGAAAGGAAAAGAGGAGCGATTACCCATGTCCGAGAACGATCAGTCAAAGGTTTTTACCGGCGCTTCACGTTACGTGCTGGATGAGGAGCTCGCCAGAATTGTCAATATATCCATGGCCATAGAGATGCCCCTTTTGCTGAAAGGGGAACCCGGCACCGGTAAGACGATGCTGGCTCATGCCATAGCAGAGAACCTGGGAATGCCCTTGCTGGTCCTCAACGTAAAATCAAGCCTCAAGCTGGTGGATTGTCTGTATCAGTACGACACCCTCACCCGACTCAATGACAGCCGCTTTGGGGATTCCAAGCGCGACGTGAGCAATATCGAAGATTACATCAAGATGGGCAAGATAGGACAGGCATTCGTCTCCGACGTTCGCTGCGTGTTGCTCATTGACGAAATCGACAAGGCGGACACCGATTTTCAGGACGACATGCTCGACGTGCTGGATCAGATGCAGTTTGACATTATCGAAATCGATAAGACCATGACAGCGAAGCAGCGTCCTGTCATCGTCATTACGTCCAATGCAAAGAAAGACCTTTCCGATCCCTTCCTGGGCCGGTGCAATTTCCATCACATTGCGTTCCCCGAACCGGACATGATGAGGCAGATCATTCGCGTGCACTTCCCGGATATTGATATGAATCTCATGGATAACTGCGTGAACGCGTTCTATCGACTGAGGGAGTTCCAGGGGATCGAAAAGAAACCCGCGACGCGGGAGCTGATCAACTGGGTCAGAACGCTGAGGCAGGATCCCGATTTCAGACCGAAGGATCTGGTAGTGGGAAAGATCCCGTACCTTGGCGTGTTGTTCAAGAAGAGCCCTGATTATCAGCAAGCCGTACAGCAGATTCGGCGTTGGCGCATGTAATGCTGTTTGCCTGACATCTTTGTCTTGACGGGACACGACTATGTTTGTGGATTTCTTCTACTTATTGAGGCAATCGGGAATACTGGTGTCACCCACCTCTTTCTTGCGACTTCAGAAGGCCCTCTCTGTGGGAATGATTCAGGGCGTGGATGATTTTTATACCGCGGCCAGGTCCATATTAATCAAGAGCGAGCGGTATTTCGACCTGTACGATCAGGTCTTTGCTCACTATTTTCGCGGCGCGGAGCTGCCGGATTTCAAAGGGGTCGAGTTGGAAGAGGCTGCTCGGGCCCTGCTCGATGAGTGGCTCAAGATGCCCGAGGAACTTGCCGCGGCCCTCGGCATGACCCAGGAGCAACTCCAGCAACTCACTCCGGAGGAGCTCATCAAGTATTTCCTGGACCGCCTCAAAGAGCAGACGGAAGCCCATCACGGCGGGAGTAGGTGGATCGGGACTCGCGGTACCTCACCGGTAGGACACTCCGGTTTTCACCCGGGAGGCATGCGCGTCGGTGGTCGGTCTATGGGGAAATCCGCGGTGAAGGTAGCTTTGGAAAGGCGCTACCGCGATTATTCGGCTGAAGGCCCGTTGACTCAGGCTCAGATCGGGGAAGCCCTGAAGCGTCTCAGGCGGATGATTCCTGTCGGCCCCAAGGATAGAGTAAACGTTGACGAAACGATTCGGGCCACAACCCGCAACTGCGGAGAAATAGAAATCGTGTTCGATCGTGGGCTCCGAGATCGACTCAAGGTCATCCTGATGATCGACAACGGCGGGTGGTCCATGGACCCGTACGTCGAGGTGGTCCAAACCCTGTTCAATTATGCGCGCGCTCAGTTCAAGGACGTGAAAACATTCTATTTTCACAACACCATCTACGACTTCGTGTGGGAAGACGCGCCCAGGAGATACAAACCTCAGCGCGTCGAAGAATTCTCCACCTGGGATCCGGACACCCGGCTGGTCGTCGTGGGTGACGCAAGCATGGCCCCGTACGAACTTATGGCCACGGACGGCTCCATATATGTGGACGAGCGCAGTGGTCGTCCGAGCGTCGATCGACTAAACCTTCTGGCGGATCTGTTTCCGCACGCTGCCTGGCTCAACCCAACTCCGTTGCGTCTATGGCAGATGACGCGCACCATTGGGGTGATCATGAAAGTCTTCCCCATGTTCGAGCTCACCCTGGACGGCCTGGATCGGGCGGTGACCCATCTCATGAGCAAGAACTAGCGCAAACTGCATAATCGGCGGGAGATTGCTTCGTCCGCCGGATCGAGTCCGGCGTCCTCTCAACGACACTGTTAAGGTAGTTGCCCTCCAGGAGCGAATGAATATTCGTTATCAATGGTTGATCCTGGGCTCTGTTTATTGTACCTACCTCTCCGGAATCGGCGTTTCCTCAATGGCCGGCTCATCGGCCCTGCCGAGATCCATCGCAACAGGTGGAACCATTGCCATCCCGGCGCAAAAAGATTCTCTCACTGGTTAAGCGATTTCTCCTCGTCTTTGTCGCCTTGATTGGAGCTTACGGGATTGTCCTCACGGGTATGGTTGTGTGGGGCTTCGAGGCCAAGCTTAAGCGGTGGCCGGTTCTCATTCATAGCGACACCTTCACCGTGCGCGTCGGGGATCACGTCGAGGGAATCCAGCTCACTGAGAGACTCAAGAGGCTGGGATATGTTGAGACCACGGACCTGATACCGGGACCGGGTCATTGGACAAGCTCACCGACCGAGTTCAGGGTCTTTCTCCGACCAACCCCGCTCACGGGTTATCAGATCGCAACAGGGCCGGTGCGGATGTCACTGGTCTTGGGTGTCATTCGATCCATGCAGTTCACAGGAACCGGCGCGGAAGCGGACGAGCTTGTGATCGAACCGGAGCTGCTGGACGTTGTCCCGGCTAAAGGATACTCCAAACAGCTCTGCCGGCTTGTCCCGCTGGATCGGATTAATCCGCTCCTTGTCGCGGCGATTGTGCTCACCGAAGATACGCGCTTTTTCTCCCACGTAGGAATCGACTTTGTTTCCATACACCGGGCACTGCTCGCGAATCTGAAGGCCGGCAGATATGCGGAGGGCGCGAGCACGGTTCCGCAGCAACTGATTCGCATGACCCTGCTCTCACCTGAGAAGACTCTTTGGCGCAAATTCAATGAAGTCTGCCTGGCGCTTGTCGCGGACGCCATATACAGCAAAGAGAGGATCCTGGAAGCGTATCTCAATCGGGTCTATTTCGGACAATGCGGGCCGTTTCCTGTGCACGGAGTGGCTGCCGCGTCATGGGCATTCTTCGGGAAAGACCAGGCAGACCTGGACCCGGCAGAATGCGCGCTGCTCGCGGCCACGATCAAGGCGCCCAACATCATAAGGCCGTCAGTGCATCCGGAGCGCTCCCGCGGCAGGAGGAACGTTATTCTTGGGCTTCTGTTCAAGGCAGGGAAGATCTCGCGTGACCAGTATGATGCCGCGCTCACAAGCCCCCTAACCATGAGCGCGTGCGTGATGCGTCCGGTAAAGGCTGGAGCTTTCGTTGCTTTGGCCTTGCAGAAATGGGAAAAGATGCGCCAGGGCGCTCGCGCGGGGAATCGGGAACACGATCTTGTCACGTCGCTCGATCCTCTCTTCCAGTCCGTCGCATTGCAGTGGCTCAAGGACTTAGGCCAGGCGGGCGAAACAGCCCATTTCGTCGTGGCAACACCCGCGACAGGTGAGATTAAGGCCTACGTGGCCCCTACCGAATCGGGGTGGTCTGGCGCAAGCTCAGATCTGGTTACGCTTTTTCCCTTGGTGACGATTCCTGCTCTGACTCCGAACGAATCCGGAATAGTGCGGGTCAGCTTGACCACTCCAATGTTTCAGCCAAGCGGGCCTCAAGGAGCGCTCACTCTACGTCAAGCGTTTTTGTCCGATCGAAGCGCGCTGCTCAGTCGGCTGGTCTCGAACACCGGACCCGAAAAGGTTGTTGCGGCCCTCTCCGAATTTGGCGTGCGCGGCAAGGTCAGCGAGAGGACCGTCTCGATCGAGCCGGTAACGCCTATGGAAACAGCTCAGATCTACGCGATAGCAGCACGGCTTGGTGACGCCGGCGAGCTCCACCCCTTCAAAATGTCCCCGAACGATAGCGACAATGTGGCGACCCGCGCGCGAAAGCACGTTTCGGTGAGACAGGACGTGCTCTATTTGGCGAATTATCTATTGTCCGAACCCGAGACCATCACGTTGACGGACAGCCGCGTGGACAAGAAGAGAGCGCGGGCGTCTCTCCTCGCCGCAACTGACGGAGACGGTCTCTGGGGCATTGCGTATCGTCCCGACATACTCGTTTTGGTGAGGATTCGAGGCACAGGGCTGACCGCCGTCGCGCTGGAACGAAACCTGAAGAAGCTTTTGCCCGAGCCCTCATCCAGGCCGACAAGCTCCGTGGCCACACCCGATGGTATCGTCTTTCGTAAGATCTGCGCGGGATCGGGGCTGCGGGCTACCTCCCTCTGTCCGCAAGTTGTCCAAGAGGCTTTCCTGAAAGGCTCGCAACCGGCAGAGTGGTGCGCGCTGCCTCACGAAACCGCGGTAAAGCGTCCGAGCCGATCTTCCCGCTGAAACTGCGAAACATTTCGGGCACCACGTGATCGCAGGCGCGTCACAGCGCTTTTATCGCCTCCTCGAACGCGACCACGAAATGTTCCCAATTCTCTCCGAGCGTGGGGCGCCCACATCTGGTAGAGTGGGAGGGAATTCTGACATTGGGAGGAGAAAGCAATGGACGAATTTGTTCGGGCACATTGGCAGATCGCAATTAACACCACCATTAAAGCCCTGAAAGATCACGGATTCGAAGCGCGCTTTTGCGCGACGCGGGATGAAGCCGCACAGTTCATTCTTGAGACGGCAAAAGACTGTGCGAGTGTGGGCATCGGGGGCACGCACACGGCTCGGGCCCTTGGTATCGTACCTATGCTGGAGAGCGCGGGTAAGACCGTGTACGACCACTGGAAACTGAAAGTAGGTACGCCGGAGGAGTTGGACTGCCGCAGGAAGCAAATGCTGGCCGACCTCTTCATCTCCTCAGCAAACGCGCTCACCATGACCGGCGAATTAGTGAATCGCGAGGGAGCCGGAAACCGCATCAACGGCATGACTTTCGGTCCGCCCAAAGTGATCATCGTGGTGGGAAAGAATAAGATCGTCCCTGACTTGGATGCAGCGATAGGGAGGCTTGAAAGCACCGCAGGCCCGCTCCGCGCTATGAGCCTTAATCGGAAGACCCCTTGCGTGAAGACGGGCTATTGTATGGACTGCGATTCTCCGGAGCGCATCTGCCGGATAACCCACATCATCCATCGCAAGCCCGTTTTCACCCATATCACCGTGTTGATATTGGACGAGGAACTCGGCTACTAACCATGGAAATCACGGTTACCAGTCCTAATCGGGTGGATCTGGCCGGTGGAACCACCGATTTATACCCCCTGTTCCTCTTCATGGAGGGGGGCTGCACAGTAAACGCCGCTATTTCCGTCATGAGTCGGGTCATTATCCGCAAGCGGCCTCGGAAAGGGATAGTGCTGCAATCCGACGACCTGGATGCACGGATCGAGGCCGCTTCCCCGTCCGATGTGCCCCTCGATGGGCCTCTGGGGCTGGTGGGACGCGTGGTTCGAGCTTTCCCTCCCGCTGAGCCTGTGCAGATCGTCACTCGGAACGACGCGCCCCCGGGGTCCGGACTGGGGGCATCCAGCGCGCTTCTGGTCTCGCTCTTAACCGCGCTGTTCCGGTTCAGAAACGAGCAGTACGACCGCAGGTCAATCATCAACCTCGCGACGAGCATAGAGACCGCTGCTATCGGGGTCCCTGCCGGACAACAAGACTACATCGCGGCCGCTTATGGCGGAATATCCGTACTGAAATTCGGGTATACAGGGTTCCAGCGTCAACCGCTTGAAGACATGGACATTGAGAAGCGTCTCGGGGAGCGCATCATCGTTTCGTATACGGGCGAAGGACGTTTTTCCGGCATGAATAATTGGGATATGGTCAAGGGATTCGTAGACGGAAGAGCCCAAGTCCGAGAGAGGCTCATCGAGATCCGAGACGTGGCCGAACACCTGGGGAGCGCGCTTCTGGATGGCCGGATCGAGGAAGTTCCGGTCTTGATGAGTCGGGAATGGGAGCTGCGTCGAAGCCTCGCGAAAGGCATAGAAACTCCTCGAATCGCGTCTGTCATGGCTGCTGCCCGGAACGCGGGGGCTCTGGCCAGCAAGATTTGTGGCGCCGGCGGTGGCGGGTGCATGGTCACCTTTGCGCAGCCCGATGACCGTAACCGGGTCAAGGAGGCTATCACTGCCGCGGGGGGCGTGGTGCTTCCGGTCACCATCATGGCGGTAGGGACACAGGTCTTCTCCGCGTAACTGAATGGTTACATGTCCTTTGACTTTTCTGTTGCTCCGTGCAGTCGTTCATGCTAGTGACTGCGCGCCGCTTTCAATCATGGACTATGGAGGTGTGTCATGAGGAGTCTGAAGAAATGGGTGGTGATTTTGTTGGCACTGGCTTTCGCCCTCTCCGTCACCGTTGCCTTTGCCGCAGAAAAGAAGACCGCGCAGTGGTTTGTTGTCCAGGACAGCAAGGGTGTTTGCAAGGTAATTCAGTCCAGCAAGGACAAGACCCCGAAATCAATCGCCGGACCGTTCGCCACCAAAGAGGCGGCTGGGAAGGCTAAGGCGGAAAAGTGCCCGCCAAAAGAAAAGAAGAAGTAGCCGCGAAACGGTTGTGAACCTGACCCGCGGACCTCTTATACCGGTGCGCTGCTAAGCGATGAACAATTGGCCGAATCAGACACGGACCTGCCAAAGCTCAGGTCCGTGGCACCCCCGCGCCGATATTGATTGGCTGTGGGTGCCACTGACCTGGGCACCAGGTCAGTGCTGCTTTTGATGCGACCGCATCTTCACTGTTTGAAAGCGAACTGGTATCAATCGTGATAGGACCGCGAATGCCGCATCTCGCGGGTAAGCCCGTATAAAGACTCACCCCTCCTCCCTGAGCGAGTCGGCCAGCACTCCTTTATCAAGATAGAGGATCCGTTTTGATTTCTTCGCGGCGCGAGGATCGTGGGTCACCATCACAATGGTCTTCTCGAACAAGTCGTTGAGTTTTCCCAGAAGCTCCAGGACATCCGTGGCAGACTTCATATCCAGATCCCCAGTAGGTTCGTCCGCCACTACGATCAGCGGATCGGTGACAAGAGCCCTGGCGATTGCCACCCTCTGCTGTTGGCCCCCTGAAAGCTGCCCTGGATAATGGTCAATGCGATCCGCGAGGCCGACCGCGTCCAAAGCCGCCAGCGCGTGTTCTCTGCGGCTGACGCGGGAAAGGGGCGTGAGCAGGAGCGGCAACTGCACGTTTTCCAACGCGGTCAGGACCGGGATCAAATTGTAAAACTGGAAGATGAACCCCACGTTGCCGGAGCGCCAGGTATTCAGCTCGGATTCCCCGAGTTCATTGATGTTCACTCCGCCCACCGTGATGCTGCCGCTGTCGGGAGAGTCGATACCTGCAATCAGATTCAGCAAGGTTGTCTTTCCGGACCCCGACGGACCCATGAGCGCGAGGAATTCGCCCGCATGGACGTCCAGGGAAATATCTCGCAGTACCGGTATCTCCTGGTCCCCTCTTTGGTACGATTTGCAAAGGTTTCTGACCGCGACCAACGGCAGCAATGGATCGATCGGGGTGCTCATTGGGCAACTCTGACGCGGTCACCGTCACTTAGTTTTCCATCTGCGCGCAGCACGATCTGATCGCCATTAGCTAAGCCGGACACCACTTCGACGGTGTCTCCCCATTTCCGTCCTGTTTTCACCGGCACAGAGCGAACTCTGCTGCCGTTAATCCGCAAGACAGTCTGGGCCTTAGGCGAATTGTGTATCGCAGAAGTCGGCACGGCCAACACCGGTTCTTTTTCATTTGGATCGAGAGGGCGTGAGAGAAAGGCCACCTTCACGCTCATCTCAGGCAGGACGCGTTCGTCCAGCCCTGCGAACTTCACTTTAGTGAGCACGGTTGCCTTGGAGCGGTCCGCTGTGGGAACGATCATGTGCACGCGGCCGTCAAAGCGGTCCCTCGGCAGGGCATCCAGGCGGATTTCACATGCCACCCCCGGTTTCACCTTTTCCAGATTTGATTCTGAGACGTCCACTTCTACCAAGAGCGATTCCATATCCGCCATAGTCACAACCGCGGCCTTCGCGTTGAGCGCGCCACCAAACGGCGCCACCACCTCGCCTTCGTCCGCGTTCTTGGTGAGGATGACTCCGTCAAAGGGTGCTCGGATAAAGGAGTACTCCAGGTTTACCTCGGCAACCCTGACCGAAGCGTGCGCGCGCTCCAGCAGGAATTTGGCGGAACGTTCGGACGCTACCGCCTTCTTGTATCGGGCCTCTGCGGTGTCATGTGCCTGAACGGAAGCGGCCCCTGACTCTTTCAGGGACGCGATTCGATTATAGTTCAAGGTCGCGTCGTGGAGTTCGGCTTCCGCATTCTTGAGCATGGCCTCCGCGTTCCTCACTCCCGCACGAGCTTCTTCCAGCCCTGCCTCCAGATCTTTGTTCTCAAGGCTGGCTATGATGTCGCCCCCTTTAACCTTTTGACCTTCCTCCACATGGAGCTTGGCCAGCCGTCCGGTGGCCTTGGACGACACGGCCGCCTTGCGCTGAGCCACCACGTACCCGCTGGCGTTCAAGAGCGCCAACGCCTGGGAAGGATAGGTCGGTGTGACCTTATACGCCTGGACCTCTATCGGCCGACTCAGCAGACCCGACCAGCCCAGTGCGCCCAGGGCAATCACCCCTGCCAAAACGCACGCAACCAGCCATGTGAGGCGTCGTTTCCTGAGCGCGTCTTTGGAAGTCCCAGCTCTTTCTTCCCGTTCGATCCTGAGTTTTGAGAGATCGTCCACTGCCATTGTCAACAGCCTATTTCATCCGGAATCGGGCGTACGCCGCGTGGCCCACCAAGCGTTCGGAGAATCGGCGCGAACCGACGCGCGCCGACATCATACCGACTTGCGTTCAGGTCTGCCGCTATGCATAATAGACACCGTTCCTTGCGGAACGACTCGATGTCCAGGCAGTCCGGGATGCGTGAGCATTGATGGTCCGAAGGTAAGGTCTCCGTTTCCCACAAAGCGTTTCACCTTATCATGCGCCCCTGATCCCGGCAAGGAGTGGCCTGTGAAGACTCTGCTGTTGCGATGGCTCCGACTCGGACTCGCAGTTATTGCTATGACAGTGATGAGTCTCCTGATGGTGCCCATCTTTGTTGCCGCGTCGCTGGTGACATCTTCCGGAACGCTCACGTACCGCCTGTCCTTGGTGTGGGCTTGGGTGGTGGCGAAAATTCTTGGAGTTTCCTATTCACTCCGCAACGGCGAGAAGGTAACACCGGGGCAATCATACATCGTAGTCCCGAACCACCAGTCCCACACAGACATTCTTGCTCTGCTCCTGACGCTGCCTGTGCAGTATCGCTGGGTCGTCAAGAAAGAGCTGGTGAAGATCCCTGTTTTTGGTTGGGGGCTCGCGCTCACCGGGGCAATAGTTCTGGATCGCTCCAACCCGGAGCAAGCGAGGCAGAAGCTTCAGAATGGGTCTTCCAAAGCGGCAGGCGGCTGGTCGATCCTCATATATCCTGAAGGGACCAGGAGCCCGGACGGGGAGCTGCTCCCATTTAAGAAAGGTCCGTTCATGCTTGCAGTGAACGCCGGTTTGCCTCTGCTCCCCGTAACGGTCAACGGGGCTCACAGGATTCTGCCCAAGAAAACCCTCGCCTTGAACCCCGGGCACATTACGGTAACCGTCTCAGACCCCATCCCTACCGAAGGTTTAGCCAAGAAGGACGTGCCCGATCTCCTGCGACAGACCAAAGCAGCGATTGAGGCACACCTCGACCCTACCTACGACCCGTTCGCTTCTCGAAACGGAACCCCCCGTTTGAAATCCTGATCCGGAGCACACATCGCTTCTGACGACGCGGTTATGGGTTCGCGCAGCAGCAGGTGCGAATAATCATGGTAGGGGCAGGTTTGAAACCTGCCCCTACCGCACGATGAGCGTGATGTTGTTCAGCAGTTGTCATCAAGTTTCCGTGATGTCTGCCTCCTGGTTTTCTCCCCGAGTCAGCTTTGCCACAGGTACGGCCATCAAGGTCACCATGGCCTTGGCCACGAGGGCTTCCTCTCCGCGTTCCCTTACGTCCAGGACTTCCGATTCGGCAACAATGACTTGACGCCCTTCGCGAATCACCCGCGAATTGCAAATCAGCGCATCCCCGAACGCAGGTCTGAGGAAATTTATTTTGAATTCTATGGTGAGAATTTGGACTTTTTCCGGGACCGTGGTGAACGCGGAATAGCCGGCCGTGTGGTCGGCCATTGTGGCGATCACCCCCGCGTGAATAAACCCATCTTGTTGCCGATGATCCGGGGTGATCTCCACGCGCGACTGAAACCGTCCCCAGCTCGCTTCTATTGCCTTATAACCGCAGTATTTGATGAAACCGCGCTCGTAGTCCCTCTTGATGAATTCCAGCCGTTCTCGGCTGACGGACCGTTTTGCCATGCTCACCTTCCTCGTCCCGGGTCTCGTCATCCTTTTATAGCAAGGAGGTTCCGATCCCGACCAGCATATTCAATTGCAGGCGGTACGCCTTCGGTCAGTCGGATGTTGCATCGCGTCTCGGAGGTTTGATAATATGGCTTGTCTTGGCCTTGTGGCGGTGTCACGGGGACACCTTTCACCTCGGCGAGCCGCCTGGGCGACAATGCGGACAAATACCTGTCTCTGCCGGAAGAAATAAATTGGTAACGTCGATCGGTGAATAGCTTCATAAGCAACCGTAGTCGGAAGCAGAAGGGACCGCACTTCACAGGAGGAGACAGCTCGTCGTCCAATCTTTGAGCCGCACGAGATGACCTCGGTCGGACGGAAACTCCACAAAAGACAGCGCGGTCCGCTGCGGCATGAATCGCATGGTAGGCAGGCTGAGACTTCCCAGACAAGGGCATTCCAGTTCAATGAAATATGGAGAGCGCTATGAAGACCAAGTACGTGTACGCGTTCGAGGACGGGGACGGCAAGAATAAGAAGCTCTTGGGAGGGAAAGGAGCCAACCTCTGCGAGATGACCCAGATCGGGCTCCGAGTCCCGCCCGGGTTCGTGATCACCACAGACGCGTGCCTGGCGTATCTTGATTCCTCCAACAAGGATCTGCCCGAAGGCCTCATGGACGAGGTCATGAAACACATCAAGGCCCTGGAAAAGGCCACTGGAAAGGGCTTCGGCGATCCGGAAAATCCGCTTCTCGTTTCTGTGCGTTCTGGATCGGCTCTCTCCATGCCGGGCATGATGGACACCATTTTGAACCTAGGCCTGAACCACGACACTATCCACGGACTCATCAAGCAGACCAAGAACGAGCGTTTTGCCTACGACGCGTATCGTCGCTTCATTCAGCTTTTTGCCAAGGTGGCAATCGGAATTCCTGACGAACACTTCAATGCCTCCCTGGATGCCATCAAAGTGAAGTCCGGCGCGCTCTCGGACCTGGACCTCACCACGAGCGACCTCCAAGAGATCACGGACCTCTTCCTCCACGTGGTGGAAGAACAGGCGTTGCGATCATTCCCGCAAGACGTGGACGAGCAACTGACTATAGCGATTAAGGCCGTATTCGGCTCCTGGATGGGTAAGCGAGCTGTAGATTATCGCCGCGAGTTTCGCATCACACCGGACATGGCAAATGGGACCGCGTGCAGCATCGTGGCAATGGTTTTCGGCAACATGGGCAGCGATAGCGGGACCGGCGTTGGCTTTACCCGAGACCCCGCCACCGGTGAAAACCTGATGTTCGGGGAGTACCTGGTGAACGCGCAGGGTGAAGACGTGGTCGCTGGTGTGCGTACTCCCAAGCCCATTCAGGCCATGGCAAAGGAGATGCCCGACCTGTACGGCCAGTTGGAAGACCTCAGACAGAAGCTGGAACGCCACTATCGTGAGATCCAGGACTTCGAGTTTACCATCGAGAAGGGAGTCCTGTACTGCCTGCAAACCCGCAACGGTAAGATGAACGCCACTGCAATGGTGCGTACCTCCGTGGAAATGGAAGCGGAAGGGCTGCTCACCAAAGAGGAGGCTTTGGCCCGGATCAATCCCGAACACATGGAGCAACTGCTCTATCCTGGACTGGATCCCTCTTATGAGGCCAAGCCGCTCGCAACGGGCTTGCCGGCCTCTCCCGGCGCTGCATCAGGGAAATGCGTCTTTGATGCGGATCGGGCCGAAACATTAGGCCGTGAGGGCGAAAAGGTGATCCTGGTTCGCGAAGAGACCAAGCCCGATGACATTCACGGTTTTTTCGCGTCGCAGGGCATCCTGACCAGCCGCGGAGGCAAAACCTCTCACGCAGCGGTCGTTGCCCGCGGAATGGGCAAGCCCTGCGTAGCGGGCGCTGAAGGGATTCAAGTCGATACTCTTCATCGACTGGCTCAGGTCGGTGATCGAGTTATTCACGAAGGAGAAGTGATAACGATCGACGGCGCTACGGGAAATGTCTATCTGGGCGCAATCCCCACCGTAGAGCCTGAGTGGAGCATGGAGCTCGAGACCCTGCTCAAGTGGGCCGACGATACGGCTCGTCTCGGAGTGAGGGCGAACGCGGACACTCCCGAAGACTCGGCACGAGCTCGGAAATACGGCGCCACGGGCATCGGCTTGTGCAGGACCGAGAGGATGTTCAACGCGCCGGACCGTCTACCGATTGTGGTGGATATGATACTTGCCGGGGACAAGGAACAGCGAGAAGAAGCACTGGCACGCCTACTGCCGATTCAGCGGGCCGATTTTGTGGGGATCTTCAAGGCCATGTCGCCTTATCCGGTCACAATCAGGCTCCTTGATCCTCCTATCCATGAATTTCTTCCGCTGGAGAGTGAACTTCTCGTGCAGCTCGATGACTTGCGGGAGCTTCGCGACACTGTCCAGACTGCTTCCAGACTATTTGATACGATCCGTTTTGTGGATCCCGGTTTGCATGAGAAATATGCCGCAGGGCTAACCAAACTCCCGGTAAGTTTGGCAGAGCTCGACGCAGACACTGTTGACAAAGTGCTGGCCAAGCGAGAGCTGATGCTCCAGCGAGCGCGGATGCTGCGTGAGGTCAACCCTATGCTCGGGCATCGCGGCGTGCGCCTGGGGCTGAGTTATCCCGAGGTCTACGGTATGCAAATAATGGCAGTACTGGAGGCGACCGCGGAGTGCATGAAGCAGGGGGTTGAAGTGCACCCGGAGATAATGGTTCCGCAGGTGGGCATTGCAAAGGAATTGGAGGCAGTTAAAAAGATGGTAGACGCTATCGCCCGCGAGGTGGAAGCCACCCACAAGGTAAGGCTTGATTTCAAGTACGGCACCATGATCGAAGTGGTCAGGGCTTGTGTGTTGGCCGGCGAAATCGCGGAGATCGCGGAGTTCTTCTCCTTCGGCACAAACGACTTAACCCAAGCCACCTTCTCATTCAGCCGCGAAGATGCGGAAAACAAGTTCCTCCCCTTTTATCAGGAAACCGGAATCCTTGACACGAACCCCTTCGAGTCTCTCGACACCAAAGGTGTCGGAGGCCTGATGCGCATCGGGGTAACGGAAGGGCGCAAAACGAAGCCGGACCTAAAGATCGGCATCTGCGGGGAACACGGCGGCCACCCGGCCTCAATCAATTTCTGCCACCAGGTCGGGTTGGATTACGTGTCGTGCTCAGGCCCACGCGTTCCAATCGCACGGCTGGCCGCTGCCCATGCGGTTCTCAGAGAGAAGGCGTCGATCACCGACAAAACATTGTGAGCACGAACGCATTTGTATGAAAGTCGTCGGCTCGAAGTACCCCTGCTCGGGTCTACGTATGAGGAGGCTTGGAGGGGAGATGAGTCTCCTCTCCAAATTATTGCGCAACGATGCGCTCTTACTCCCATTCTCCGGGGCGAAGCCTCGGAGGGCGCACCGGAAGCCGAGAACTTTCACAATTCGTTTTAGCTCTGTAGGCATGGGAGGTGAGTTAAGTCTTCGGTTCAGCATTTTCTTGACCGGTGCGCTCTCGGATGGTACTGTTACATGCTGCTCGATCACGATTGCGCGTTGCGCATTGTTGGTGCGTGAAAGGAAGTACGATGAAACGGTGGAGACTTACAATCGCGGTCGTTTTTGCGCTGTGTTGCGTGATGGCCCCTCTTTCTTATGCCGCGGGCATTCCCGACTCTACCAGACACACCCCTGACCGGCCCATTCCACCTGAGTCAGTTGGAGGAGTCTCCGTGCCGTTTGATGTTCCGGTTTGGCCGACCATCCTCAAGACCGAATTCCACATTCTTCCGTGGATCAGTTTTGGCACGGCTTCGATCACTATTCCCGGAACAGGGAAGTGTATCGACATCCCTTCGCCGTGCCTCTCCCTGAAAGCTATCCCTGTCTGGATTCCGTGGCTGAGACCCCTGGATGCGGAGTGTAACGACCCAGCCGTGTGCCCAGGCAAGTAATCCCGCCTCAAGGAAAAAAATCCTAAGGATTGTTCAACCGCTCTAATCTGACTACAATGGCTCCACCATTGAGAGTGAATGGAGCCACGCGTTGGATCGCATGTCGGTTGCATCAGTTCTTGAGCAAACAATCGGTTTCCTGAACGGACCCGGGGGACTTCTGTTGGGGGTACCTGTTCGGGAGGGTCTTGCCCGGCGAACCGGGGCGCTCCTGGATAAAGCTCGTTTCCCCGGAGAAGTGCTCTACGTGGGAATCCTGGGCGGGACCGGCGTGGGCAAATCCACGCTGATCAACGCGCTTGCCCGGTCAGAAATCTCCGGAGTGTCCGACCGCAGGCCCTTCACGGACCGGGCGGTAGTCTATCGCTATCGAGACACGGAGCGAGGTCTCGGCGAGGTAGCTCATCTGATACGCGAGCCCGACGCGCTCCATGACAGCGAGCCGATCAAGGACCTGGTTCTCATCGATCTCCCCGATTTTGACAGCACCGAGACCGAGAATCGAGCCACAGTGCTTCACATGCTGCCCCGGCTCGATTGCGTGGTCTGGGTGGTGACTCCGGAAAAGTACGCGGATGAAGTCTTCTACCGGCTCGTGAAAGACACCGCAATCAACACCGAGAATTTTACCTTTGTCCTGAACAAGGCCGATGAGCTGAAGGCGCAAGATGGAGCGAAAGCTCACGGGAAATTTACCGATGTGCTGGGTGACTTCGCTTTCAGACTGCGCCATGAAGCCGGCATCGAGCAACCAAGAATATTTGCACTTTCCGCGGCCCAGGAATTTCACGGTGCCACTCCCGATCCGGTCCTTGAGAAGGAATTCGATCGCTTCCGCAACTTCCTCATGGCGCGTCACACAGCGAAAGAGATCGCCTCGGTCAAGACCGTCAATCTGGTGGAGGAAACAAGCCGCCTTCTGGCGGAGATTCGGGAGGCTGTCCGGCCGGAGGATCTGGCGCGACTCGCGCAATCTATCCGGGGAATAGAAGCGGAACATCCAGACGCGCAGCCCGTTGTGGGCCTGGTCGTGCAGGAACAACGGGAACGACTGGCTTCCGCTGTCTTTCGGATACTGGTCGCAGAGGAGCCTTCGATTCGACCGGTGAAGATCGGCATGAAAATAATGGACTTCAGGTTTCGAGCTGAATCCGCGTCCGACGGCTTCCTCGAATCCCAGTTTCAGGCTTTGGCACAAGCGCTGGGCAAGGAAACACTCAAGGACTTGGAACGAAGGGGAGCGCAAACGGACCACGAGCTTCTCCTCACCCTCGGAGAAACAGGGGCGTCGCAGGGGAGCGACCCACGGCCTCTTATTGATGAGGTTGTTCGCAAGGCTGCGACTGCGTTCTCGAGCGGCCTGAGCCTGCTACGTTCGCGACACGGAGGTGGCTTCACTAGGGCCTGGCAAAAGACGGTCGTTGCCCTGCCCTTCCTGGTCTTTGCGGTGAAGCTCGCCGGCCTTGCGCGGATAGAAGCCTTCCTGGAACACCCCGGCCTCACGAGGGCTCTTGGATTGGCGCTGGCGATGCTCACAAACCTGTTCAGTTCAGATGGGCTCGTGGGCTTATGCGTGGTCTTGATCTGCCAGCTCTTGCTCACCTGGCATCTCGCGTCCAGAAGGGTGAGAAAACTGGAGAAGAAGTCCCAGTCTTTAGCGGATGCTGCTGTCGACGAGCTCCGCCGCAGCCTTGTGTCAGCAACGGAAGAATTCCGAAAGAAACAGCGACAGACGGCAGAGCACATTGAAGAAGGAATCGAGGGATTGGCTGCATTGGAAGAGAAGTTCCGTACGGTCTCGCAATCTGAGCCCCGGCTTCGCCACGCGGCTTCGTAGAATGCAGTGACCCCACGGAACGCGGGGGAACCGTCCCGCGCACCGCGGGATTCGCGGTCTTCACATCATCGATGCGGTTCCCCCGCAAAGTGCGGGGTCACCACATCCTACTGTTGAACGGAGCACCAACAGAGTCATAACGTGGATCTCATCAGGATTATTTTACGCAATGTGTTTCGTCACCGATTGCGAGCGGCCCTTACCATTTTGGGCGTCGCTGTGGCGATGCTGGCTTTTGCTATGCTTATCACGCTTGTGGACGCGTGGTACTCGGGGGTAAATTTTGCCGCGGAAAACCGACTGATAACCAGGAACAAGATTTCCCTGATTTACAGCCTGCCCTTGTCGTACGAGAACCGCATTCGCCAGGTCAGAGACGTAGCCGCAGTGAGCCACGGTATCTGGTACGGGGGCATATACAAGGACAAGAAGAACTTCTTCGGCCAATTCGCTATAGGACAACTTGAATATCTGAATATCCTGGCCGAATTTGTGGTGAGCGACCAGGAGAAGAAGGCTTTTGCCACGCGGCGTAACGCAGCTATTGCCGGCCAGAAGCTGGCTGAACGCTTCGGATGGAAGATCGGTGAAGTTATCCCTCTCCAGGGCACAATCTTCCCCGGAAATATAGAGCTTGTTCTCGTAGGGATCTACCACGGCGCGCGAAAGGGCGTGGACGAGACCACGCTCCTATTCCGCTGGGACTACCTGAACGAGCTCCTCAAGAAGAGCACTCCGGAGCGCGCCGACAGGGTGGGGTGGTACCTGCTTCAGATTCGCGACCCGGACAGGGCGGCAGACGTGGCGCGAGAGATTGACGCGCTGTTCGAGAACTCCCTGGCCGAGACATTGACCGAGACCGAAAAGTCTTTCCAAATGGGCTTCGTCGCGATGACCGATGCTATTGTGGCTTCCATTCGCGTCATCTCCGCAGTGGTTATTGGCATCATCCTGTTGGTCCTGGCAAATACCATATCTATGACTGTGCGCGAACGAACAGCAGAATACTCGGTGCTCAAAACCCTCGGGTTCGGTAAACGATTCCTCTTCACGTTGATAGCCGGGGAGTCCATATCAATCGCCGCGGTGGGTGGCATCATCGGCCTGATTGCAAGCTACCCCGCGGCCGCCATCTTTCATCATCAACTACAGGCGTTTATCCCCATCTTCGACGTGGAGCCCACGACTCTTGCTCTTTCACTGGGAGTTTCGCTACTGGTAGGCTTGCTGGCTGCCATACCCCCTGCGGTCAGGGTAACGAGAATGCCGATCGCTGAGGGGCTTGGACACGTGGGATAGCTGGGTTCGGTCATCAGACCTTCCGTCTTCCACCAGGTCCGGTGTTCGCGGCCCTGTGATCTGTTCCGGGGTGTGCGACGCGCCGTTGTTGATAGGAATCCAGCGCCTCGCCTTGAAAATGAAGAGAAACGCAGGCAGGGAAAGGAGAAATGTGAGGGCAAAAAAATCCGCGAAACCCATCCTCGCGGTTGCCAACCCGCTGAAAGCGCCTGCAATGATCCCCGCTACCCGAAAGAGCGCGGACAGGAGCGCGTATTGGGTGGCTGAGAATTCCTTCCGGCAAACACTCATAAGAAACGCCAGGAATGCCGCGGTTCCCAGGCCCCCGCAGAACGATTCCACCATGGACGCTGCATAAATCCCGACCTTGCCGGTTTCGGGGTACGCGGCAACAAACGCATAAGAGAGATTGCTTAAGGACTGCCATAGTCCCAAGAACCAGAGGCCGTGAAAGATGCCGAAGCGCGCCATAAAGAGGCCGCCGGCGAGGCCTCCCAAGATCGCGGAGAGGATACCGAACGTGCCCTTAATGAGGCCGATTTCGTCGGTGCTTAGCTCGCTTGCCAGCCAGAAAGGGCTCACCATTGGCCCGATGGCCATATCCCCAAGCTTGTACAGGAGGATAAACGCGGCCACATACACTACGCCAGGTCGGGTTAAGAGATCGCGCAAAGGCGCAATGAGCGTGGAGAGGGTAAAGTGCGGTCTTTTGACTTCTACGGGCGGCAGCGCGAGCGATATGAACGCGCAAAGACCCAGGATAGCTCCTGCGGCCACGAAAGTGATTTCCCAGCCTATCCGGCCTCCTAGGGACACGAATAGTCCCCCAGCCACAAGCATCGCGACTCGGTACGCTGCCATTCTAAATCCATTGGCGATGCCCATCTCCGATGCCCGAAGCATCTCAATTGAATACGCGTCGATGGCAATATCTTGGGTGGCTGAAACGATTGCCAAGGACCCCAGGGTCACCCACAGCAACGCGCTGGGCGCGGAAGGGTCCAGGGTGACCAACATGAGCATGCAGGCAGCGAGCACATATTGCGCGGCCGTGATCCAGTGTCGGCGCGTACCGAGAAAATCCACGGCCGGCGCCCAGAGAAACTTGAGCGCGTACGGGAGGCTCACCAGAGTGAGCAACCCAATGTCGAAAAGAGACATGCCGTGAATGCGGAAATAGACGGGAAGAGTCTGTTCGAGAATTCCGAACGGAAATCCCTCGGCGAAGTACAAGATGGAAACGATGATGAGTTTTCTATTAAGACTCACAGCTTGTCCTGGGCCCTCGAGTGGGAGAGTGCCCCTCTTCAAAGCAACGGGAGTATACAGTAATTGTTTTTAATATGAAAGCTTTCTCGGATGTTAAATCAAAATACTACCAATTTAGTTGATGTATAGTCCGACGATCCGGCGACCCGTTCGTAGGGCTTTTGCATCTTGGCACATATCGACTATAATTATGGATCGAGAGGAATGTGTGATGCCGGGACCGGTTTCAAGCAGGAATATCAACGCGAAGGAAGCGGTTTCTCAAATCCGCGGACCCCTGTCCAACGCGCAGCTCATGGAACAGTTCAAGATCAGCGTTCATGGATTCGCGGACTTACTCAAACAGCTCTTTGAGAAAGGGCTCATCACCCAAGAGGATCTGGCGAAACGCGGCATACGATTCAAGGTCCTCCGCAAGGACGAAAAACCAATCCGCCCGCCGGTGATTCTCGCCCCGCCTCCTAACGAAGATGACGAGGAATTCGTGGACACAGTGACCCTCACGGAGATGCTCACCTTCAAGGAGTTCGGTGTGGGGCCTGATGTGAAAGACAAGCGCGAGGACTCAAAGCGCAAACAGAAGCCCGAGCCGGAACCTGACGAAAAGAAGGCTAAGTTCACCCTCACCGGGTTTTTCAAGAAGGACCGTTGACCTCCCCGTACGTAAATCCGACAGGGGGACCTTATCCCGAGCCCTTTCAAAGGATTATCTCACAATTACTCCGTTTGGAACTCGATAGGCTTCTTTGTGCGGTACGCCAAGGCCTGCGCGGTGGCAATCAGCTTTCCTGAAGGATTCTCTCTCACCTCACACAGGTATGAAGACGTGCGCGATGTTTGGCACAACTCTGTGGCACGAGCTTCAAGGAGCGCGCCTTGTCCGGGAGGCGCAACATAGGTGATGCTGACGTTGAGGGCCACGGAGAGCACACCGTGGGAGTTGCACGCGAGCTGAAAAGCCTCGTCGATCAGAGAAAAAATAGCGCCGCCGTGTGTGGACCCGAATATGTTGCCCGTTTGCGGGCCTGCGTTCATCCGCACCGTGGCGTTTCCCGGTTCCACGTGAACGGTTTCCATCCCCAAGAGCCTGGCATACGGCTCTGCAAGCGATCTTTCTCGTAGGCTACGGAGTAGGCCTTCCTTCATTTTGACCCTCACCCATAACAATCTCGGCCGGCGCCCTGGGGAGCACTTGTGCTCCCAGCAGCCCTAGAGACATAAGGAGCTTCGCAAGTTCTTCCACCGAGATGTCCAGGCGCCGCGCCTGATCGGCAGGCACGAGCATGTTGAATCCGGTGGCGGGGATAGGCGAGTTGGGCACGAAGACGAGCACGTGCTCTTGACCGTTTGACACGTAACGTTCGTTGGAGGTGAGCAGCGCGAGCATCCTCACATTGCCCATCTGTATCTCCACTACTCCGCCGAATCGATCAAGCCCGCCCTGGTCTTTCCGTCCCAGGAGTTCCACTACTTGACCCACTCCCGCGTAGATCTTCCCGACCAACGGAATCCGAGAAAACGTCGAATCAATCGCTTCGTGAAATCGGGCAACCGTTGCCCGCGTTACAAGAAACCCGAGCAGGATGAGACCGACCACTAGAATTATGTATCCCACCACGTATCCCGCGTACGGATGGCCCGCGCCGAAAATCTTCGCAAGGGATAGACCAAGAGAGCTGCTGGGACCCACGTAGCTGTCCGCGAGCCTGATGATCCAAGCCAGGAAGAAAACAGTGACGACCAGGGGCGCAATGGTGAGCACCCCTGTGAAAAAGAACCGAAAAACTGTGCTCAAGTATGTTCTCATAGCTCTTCTCATCTACCCGGCGCCTCCGGCGTATGGTAGCGGCGACCTTGCCACAGCGAGGGCCCGTATCGATCTTCTCTGAGCATCCGGAGCGCGGAATCTGCTGTACGCGCGCTACCTTCGCGGGTCTGCTTGGAGTATAATAAACCCATCCGTGAAAAACCCCGACAGGTAACGGCAGGAATGTACCCGATAAGCCCGTCTGCGGGGTTTTGTCTTTTTTGGATAAAGGGAGCGAGACGAGAGTCAGCTACCCGGTCGGTGATCCATACGCCGGAGTCTTCTTCGCTGCCGGGAGCACTTGGCCTCCATCGTAGAGGCCATGCTGTTTCGGATCCCTCACCGGGCCGCGATTCTTCGGCGAAAGAGCCTTCCGGTCCCCTCTCAAACTGATGTACCCTGCAACCACAAATAAAACGATCAGGAAAACGCCAAGCCCGATCATGACCAGATCCCGACCGGTACGGGTGGTTCGGGGCTGACTTGGTCCGGATCGAGAAAACTCACGAGACAACCGAATATACCTCTCAGACATGCTGTTCAAGCACCCAGAGTATACTCGAACAGCGGCTCGGTGTCATGCCCCCACCCCAACACGAGGCCAGGGGATCCTGATGAACGATTTGCAATTCAGCGGACCCACGCATAAAATACGGAGATCGGAATCAAGCGAAGTGCTAGTCGTATCCGTGCGTTGATGGACGTCGAGTGTCCCGCGGAACGTTTTCGAGGGTGCCAGCACCGTGGACTACGTGGCTCATCGCCGGAACGCACGGATTGATACTCACCGTTGATTAGTACAGCAGGAGGGGAACATGGACGCAGAAGGCTTCGTTAAGAGCAAGATAAAGTGGCTGGGTCACGCGAGCTTCAGGATCGATGGTGACAAGTCAGTGGTGTACATCGATCCCTGGAAGCTCAAGAATGCAGTGCCCGCGGATGTTATTTGCATCACGCATAGCCATTACGACCACCTCTCGGAAGAAGACGTGGAAAAGATCCGCAAGCCCACCACGGTGATCATCGGCCCTGCGGATTGCAAGGCCGGCTTCGGCAACGCGTTCAAGCAAATCGCGCCGGGGCAGAGCCATGCCGTGGGAGACGTGACCGTGGAGGCTGTTCCCGCATACAACACCGACAAGGCATTCCATCCCAAAGGAAACAAATGGATGGGGTACATCGTCACGGTGGATGGTTTCAGGATCTACCATTGCGGGGACACCGACGTAATTCCGGAAATGGAAAACATCAAGCCCGACGTGGCCCTTCTCCCCGTCGGCGGAACTTATACCATGACGGTTCCACAGGCTGCGGACGCGGCAAGTAAGATTTCACCCAAAGTGGCGGTTCCCATGCACTGCGGTGATATCGTGGGGACCCTTGACGATCGCGAATCGTTCCGCAAATCAACAAAGGTACCGGTGGTGATCCTGGACCCCTCAGCGTGAACCGCTCGACCAGTGATACGAGAGCAATGACCCAAGAAAATCGCATCGACAGGACGGGGCAGGTGCGAGTGCGCTTTGCCCCTTCTCCCACCGGCTATCTCCACCTCGGCGGAGCGCGTACCGCCCTGTACAACTGGCTGTGGGCAAAAAAAACAAACGGCGTCTTCGTCCTCAGGATTGAGGACACGGATGTGGAGCGCTCCACACAAGACTCGCTTCAAGAGATTTTGGACGGGCTCACGTGGCTCGGACTCGATTGGGATGAAGGCCCCTTTCTCCAGACCGAGAACCTGAACCAGCACGTGGATGCAGCTCATAGACTCCTTGAAACCGGCCACGCATACCGCTGCTTCTGCACAAAGGAAGAACTGGAACAACAGCGCCAAGAGGCCGAAGCCAGAAAAGTCGCGTTCATGTACGACGCGCGATGCCGCAAGCTTTCCAAGGACCAGGTACAGGCCAGGATCGCGGATCGCGTGCCCTTCGTGGTGCGCTTCGCGGTGCCCCGCGATCCTGGAGCTAGCGTCGTTTTTGAAGATCTCGTCTTCGGTAGGCAAGAAAAGCGTTGCCAGGACATCGAAGACTTCGTGATCCTGCGCTCGGACGGCAGACCGCTGTACCTTCTGAGTAACGCGGTGGACGATCAACTGGATCGGATCACTCACGTGATACGGGGGGCAGACGGGCTCGCAAACACGCCCAAACAAGTGCTCATATATAAGGCTCTGGGCTGGACACCCCCCACGTTCGCGCACATGCCCCTCACCCTCGATACCAAGAAAACCAAGCTCTCCAAGAGACGTCACGGCGAAGTGGTGACCATTGCCTATTACCGCGCCAAGGGCGTGCTCCCCTGGGCTTTGTGCAACTTCATGGCTCTGTTGGGCTGGTCATCCGGAGATACGAGAGAATTCTTCACAAAAGAAGAGCTCATCGAGGCGTTCGATCTCTCGCGAATCAACCGGGCGAACGCGATCTTCAACTACGTGCCCGGAGATGCGAGGAACTGGACCGATCCGAAGTTGATCCACTTCAATGCGCATTACCTGCGCACCCTTCCGTTGGACGAGCTGCTCCCGTACGTAAAGGAGGAACTCCAGCGGACAGGGCTCTGGAAGGATTCTTACGAGCATGATCAGGAGCAATGGTTCCGCAACGCAGTCGAGCTGATGCGGGCCCGTTTTCATACCCTTGAGGATTTTTCCACTACGGGGAAATTCTTTTTTGCGGATGAATTCAGCGTAGATCCAAAGGCAGTGCAGAAGAACCTCTGCAAGGACGCTCACGTCCACATGTACATAAGCCAACTCGCGCTGCGCTTCGAGAAACTGTCAACCTTCGACAAGGCATCCACTGAGGAGGCAGTCCGTTCCTTTGCGGCCGAACGCAATGTTTCGGCCGGATTGATCATTAACGCGTGCAGGACTACAGTTTCCGGCAGCGCGGTAGGTCCGCCCCTCTTTGAGATGCTTGAAGCCATCGGTAAGGAACGGGTTGTGAACCGGCTCAAACAAGCCGATCAGATGATCGCCGCGTGTGCGGGTCGGTAGCAGGACCGAACACCAGAATCTTTTACCCAATCGCCGCCAAAAGTGGGAATCAAGTTCCCTTCTGCATTGGTGGGACAGGCATCTTGCCTGTCGAGAAATGACGGGCAAGATGCCCGTCCCACCAGAGCCACTACTGCCACGAACATTATTGCCAAGCAAAAAAAAAGAGCCCGACCGTCTAGTCCGAGCTGGGAGACTTGATCGGACGGTCGGGCAAGGAAAACGCATAGCCGGATCGATGAGCGAGGTCCCCCTATCCTCGGTTCGGTCGACACCTTGGAGGCAGCCAGGTCCTGATACCTGATGAGCCCTGGAGGTGGCGACGTCCCTTTGGTCTCACGTCCACCGGCCCTACGAAAGAGCAGTCATCAGAAGACAAGGCCCATTTCGAGGTAGCCGCCCTCGAACGTATTTTCCCAGATCAGATTGGCTTCAGACTTCTTGTAATCCACGAACTTGTAACCACCCGATACATAGCCCGAGCGACCGCAATTGAGCGGGATGGAGTAGCGCATACCCACCTGGATGTCCCAGCCTTCCACATCATCCAGGAAGATCACGCCGCCTTTGAAGTCGCACGAGAAGGTGCCGAAATTCGGGAGCGTGTTGAAGCACTTCTTGATCTCAAGGCCGACCATGGCGGAATCGCCTCCCTCACTGAAGGTCTGCCCCCACCATCCGCACGTGGTGCAACCGACGTTGATCTTGTCGTCGGTGTGCACCCAGTCGGCAAACACGCTAAGCACTGTCGAGCAGGTTCTCACCGCATCATAGATCAGGCCCACACGGTGATACCCGTGCTCCCACGTGGTATTCAGAGGCCAGCCCGGCGTGATCAAGAACCACTGGCTTCCGAAGTAGAATTGCTGGCTTGGATTGCCGGTACCGCTCATTTGGTCCCACATGCCGACGTACCGGACGCCCCAGTTGGGCCTGAATTGATATCGGGCCGAAATCTGCGTCAACACCGTGCTCTTGGGAGCGCCGATGTCATCGGTGAGGTCAGCCTCATTGGTCCAGCCCCAGCCCACAAACCCCCACCATGGGTTCCGTGGGTACGCGATGGTGCCCCGAACCCGGGCCCAGAAGACCTGCGCGCTTATGTCCCACTGGCCCTGTTGAGGATGGTTCACGACACACCTGGGGCCAAAGAAACACGGCACTGGAGCGGCCTGCGGCTTCACCTTGGTGATGCCAGGCGGCGGAGGCGGCATCAGAAACGGAGGCGGAGGCGGCGCGAGGACGTTAACCTGAGGCGCTCGCTTGGTGACACCGGTTCTGGCCCTGTGCTTGACGGGCGCGGGTGTAGCGGCCTTGCCCGGTTTGAGCAAGACTTCGAGGGATTCGTCAGGGGTTTGGGCCCAGGAAGGGCCTGCCCAGACAATTGACAAGAAGAAGACTAGACATACCAACGGCGTAGTAGGTATACTTCTCAACATACCCTTCCTCCCAGCTCGAAATGTTGGCGATTGCATTAATAACGGAACCGGATCGTTGTCAAGAAAAAAATGAATCTGTTTTTCAATTAGTTGGTACTTTTTTCTAGAAATCAGTCTTGAGACTTACTCAATATATTGTTATTATTAGTGAATCGGCTCGCATCGCGAGAAACCGCCCCGGAACCCCTTTGGCCACGCAGCCACCTCCTCGAAAACCGGCTCACAGACTCATTTCCCCTGCCAACGCGCGCGTCCGCCGACCGTCGCGCGCGGGGGTTTCTTCGCGGCCCTTTCTAGATCTGGGCCCCACCTCATATCCTTGCTTGACACCCCGTCCGGAATCGGATATCGGTTATCCCCCTGATAAAGCAGGGCAAACCAGCCCCCTACCGGGCCGCCCTGAGGAGATCCCGGCACAAATAGCTAGCTAGAAAGTATAGGAATATCCACAGGAAAGGGTCTCATATTGAAGCTCGTTATCATGGACCGTTTGGGAGATGTTCGGCGGGCTTGGCGAGTGATTGTCGGTCCACTTCTTACGCCGCCGCGGCTTCCGGTCGCACTGGGTATGAGCTTGGTTCTTTGCTTCTCTTTGGCGGGGCCGGCCTTGTCCGCGGACGCGCCGGCTCTGAATCAAAGGCTCAAAGCGATAATCAAGCGGCATCTCCCTCCGGATTTCACCATTTCTATCCAGATCGCGGACCTTGAGACCGGAAAGATTGTCGCGGAGGAGAATCCGGACCTGGCCCTCGTGCCCGCGTCCACTATGAAGGTGGCGACCACTTCGGCTGCATTGAGCAGCCTTTTCCCTGATTTCACGTTTGTCACCGAGGTACTGGCGGATGATGTGCGGGGAACTTCGCTAGGGAACATCTACCTCAAGGGGGGAGGCGATCCGTACCTGGTGAGCGAGCAGCTTTTCGCGCTTACCCGTCAAGTGGTGGATCGGGGAGTGCAGGAGGTACGGGGAGCCATCGTGGTGGACGACTCCTATTTTCAGCCAAGCCCGCCTCTTGATGAGCAACAGGGTTTGACGCACCGGTCATACCACGCGCCGTACGGCGCGCTCTCTCTTAACTTCAATTCGGTGAAGATCGTGGTGCACCCTGCGCGCAGACCCGGCGAGGCCGCGTTGGTGAGCATCGATCCGGCCAGCGAATACGCATTGCTCAAGGCCGAAGTACGAACAGTCCAGGGCAAGAGCCCTGCGAACCTAGTCGTCACCAAAAAGGACATAGAACGGGGTCGTGAGCTGATCCATGTGAAAGGGACCATTGGGGCGGCCGCTCCCATGAAGACGCACTACGTGAATGTGTCCAGACCTGCGCTTTACACCGGTGCGGTCTTCAAGGAATTCCTCCTACGGGACGGGGTGCGCGTTGCAGGTCAGGTGTTGCCAGGCAAGGCGCCTTCTAACGCGGAGTCCTTGGTCGAGTTCAATTCATGGCCCTTGAGCATCGTTGTGTATTGGCTCAACAAATTCAGCAATAATTTCATGGCCGAACAGGTGGCCATGGCAATGGGCGCGCGTGTCCATGGGCCTCCCGGAACGCGAGAAAAAGGGTTGCTGGTGATCCGGGACCATCTCCTGGCAATCGGTGTGAAGGAATCTTGCTTCACTTTGAGTGAAGCAAGCGGGCTCTCCCGCGCGAATCGCCTCAGCGCGTCCGCGTTGGTGCGCGTGCTGCTGAATTCTGCTCGACAGTTCTCGTTCAACTCGGAGCTGATTGCATCGCTCGGTATTTCCGGGGTGGATGGTACGCTGAAGGAGAAATTTGCTGACAGTCCCCTGAAAAGGAGAATCCGTGCCAAAACAGGGACTCTTCGCGGGGTGAACGCGCTGGCGGGATACGGGCTCTCTCGAAAGGGTAGGACACTCGTATTTGCCGTGATCGTGAACAGTACCAAGAATGGCGCGGGATTCGTTGATTATAGCGAGAAGATCATTGGGGACATTCTGGAAGCCCAGGTAGAATTATGGTGATATGGCCTGGCCTGACGGTTGACTCTCGATTCCCTCAAGTTCCTGACATGAGACGGACTATAGGGACTTTGCTTTCGGGGTAAGGCTCACAATCTCGCCGACCAGCGAGTGTTTCAGGCCCCTGGTGATCTTCACGGGGATCAGCTCCCCCGGCTTCGCGCAACTTGAACGGTCCAGATTCACAATCTTGTTGGTACGCGTTCGACCGTACGGTTGCCCGGATCCTTCCTTGACTCCCTCGATGAGAACTTCTTCGACCGTGCCTTCAGAGGCCCTGTGGTAGTCCAGCGTGACGCGGTCCTGGATTGCATGGACCTGTTCCAGTCGCGCAGCCTTTATCTCGTCTGTGATCTGATTGGGCAGGCGCTGGGCCCGTGTTCCGGGCCGCGGCGAGAACTTGAACGAGAAAATCTGATCATAACGGATCCTCTCAAGCGCGGAGAGGGTCTGTTCAAAGTCCTCATCAGATTCTCCTGGAAAGCCCACGATCATGTCCGCGGTGACGGCCACATTCGGGATCATCTCTCGCAGCATTTCCACTTTGGTAACATACTCTCCCAACGTGTAGCCGCGGCCCATGGCTTTCAGGACCCTATCGGAGCCGCTCTGAAGAGGCAGGTGTATGTGCTCGCATACCGTGGGAAGATCTGCCATAGCCCGCGCGAGTTCGGGCCCGAAATCCCTTGGATGGGACGTGGTAAAACGAATTCTCGCTAAGCCTTCGATCCGGTCCAGTTCTTTCAAGAGGCTCGGAAAATCTGTTCCATTGCCCAGGTCGCGGCCGTACGCGTTTACGTTTTGGCCCAGAAGCGTCACTTCCCTGTACCCTTTGTCTACCAGACCGCTCACGTCCCTGACGATCTCTTCATGAGGCCGGCTCTGTTCCGGGCCTCTGGTGAAGGGTACCACGCAGTACGCGCAGAAATTGGAGCACCCCTGCATAACCGTGACGTACGACCAGACACGGCTGGGGCCCAAACACGGCGCGTCAAGATGAAGACTCCCCACGCGGCTGGTGAACTCTGTTGCGTTAACGCGTGCGCTATTCTCTCTGACTTGCCGAATGATGGAAGGAAGGTCGGCAATCTGATGGGTGCCCACTACAGCGTCAAGGTGCGCCACTCTCTTGAGCAGGTCCGCGCGTTTTTGTTGCGCGACGCATCCCGCGACCACCGTGACCATCAGAGGATTCTTCTTCTTGAGCGGTTTGAGTTTCCCCAAAGCGCTGTAAACCTTGTGTTCCGCCTTTTCCCGGATGGAGCACGTGTTGATCAGGACTACGTCCGCGCGTTCGGGCACCTGGACCCGGGTAAAGCCCATACTGTTCAGGACGGCTGCCATCTTCTCGGAATCGTGCTCATTCATCTGGCAACCATAGGTCTCTATGTAGAATGTTCCGTCAGACAAGCTTAACATCCTGCACATGATTCGTGGGTCCCGTGGGCTAAGACAACCAGTGGTGATCTGTGAACGAAGACCGAGACCGGATGCCTCTTTCTCTGTAGTTTCTGCCGCTCGCCGCCGCTCGGTCCCACGGCACTGACCTGCAAGAGCAGGTCAGTGGCACCCGCGCAACGACGTTTAGCTGACCAGCACGCACAGCGTTTTGTATAACCTCAGAGCGCCATAATCGGTTTAGCGGCCCGCAAAAGATAGGAGTTTTTGGGGAGGGGTCTGGGGAGGCCCTTTTTGTTCGGCCTCCCCAGCGCATCTTTCCAAACCTCTTTCTTTTTGCGTCGCGGCTACAGCATTTTGTCCACCTCGGCCATGAGTTCGCGCACTGCGGCCACTGACTTCGCGAACGCTGTTTTTTCCTCTGCGTTGAGGTCTACTTCGATCACCTTCTCGACGCCGCCGGTCCCCAGGATTGCCGGAACGCCCACGAAAATCCCTTTTTCGCCATATTCGCCGTCCAGGTGCGCGGCCACGGGGAGCAATCTTTTCTTATCCAGGAGGATGGATTTCGCCATTTGTACTGCTGAGGCTGCTGGAGCAGAGAACGCACTTCCGGTCTTGAGGAGTCCGACAATTTCCGCTCCGCCGTCTCGAGTTCTTTGGACTATCTCTTCTAGTCTGGGGCCGGAAATGAACTGGGATACCGGGATACCACCCACAAAGCAGTAACGGGTAAGCGGTACCATCGTATCGCCGTGGCCGCCCAGAACCAGCGCATGGACATCTTCCACCGAGACATGGATTTCGTCCGCGATGAAGGATCTGAATCGGGCTGTATCCAGCACTCCGGCCATGCCCAAAATTCGGTTCGGCGAGAAGCCCGATTTCTTCCATGCGGTATAGACCATGGCATCCAGCGGATTGGATACGATGATCATGATTGAGTCCGGAGATAATTTGGCTGCTTTTTCGGCCACTTCACCCACTATTTTCACATTGGTATTCAGAAGGTCGGACCGGCTCATTCCCGGTTTGCGCGCGATTCCGGCGGTGATGATGATCACATCGCTGCCGGCGGTTTCGTCGTATGCATTAGCTCCGGTTACCCTGGTATCCACGCCAAGCACGGGGGTGGCTTCAAACATATCCAGTCCTTTGCCTTGCGGGACTCCTTCCAGTATATCCACGAGCACCACGTCGCCCAGTTCCTGGGCTGACGCGTACGCGGCTGCGGATGCTCCGACGTTTCCTGCCCCGACCACGGTGATCTTCTTTCTGGCCATCAATCCATCCTCCATTGCATTTCAGAGATCCTGAGAAACGCGCTCTCAAAACGCCGGCCGTAAACTCAGACTTCACCTCGTGTCCGCGAGTCAATTTCCGGCGAGTGTCAAGCAGCAGTTTTTCAATTCACACATATCATTTCAGCAATTGAAAAGGAACCGAGTCGGGCTCGGTCTCCGCTCAAAAAAAGAGCCCGACTGCGTAGTCGGGCTTGAATTGGGGTGTCGTCGAAGGAGGCAGGAGTTACCGAAAATGCTCCGTTTTCACCATACCTTCAGCCAGACATTCAACCTTTGGAAGGAGTTAGCCCCCTGCCGGAGCCGGTTTCTCCGGTCTCAATCGAGGACACCCTTCCCCCTTTCACACCCTTTCCCCGTTGAACCATCATCGGCGCACAGGCCGTCGGGACAAGTGCCATTGAACGTATCAGAAGATGACGCCTATTGATCCAATGAGCCCGTTGAGAGCTGTTTTGTCTGTATAAGCAGGATCGCCGCGGTCTAAGTAGATCCACCGCCAGCCGGCTTCCAGATACCCCCAGCGCCCGCAATTGAACGGAACCGATATCCTTCCCGTACCCTGACCATCCCAGCCAAAGTAACCCTCGAGGAATTGGAGCGAAAACTTGCAGTGGATCGATGCAACTCCTCCACCGCCCAGGCTGCTGATGATCTTTTCCAGGCTTGCGCCTGCCGTGGCAAGGCCGAAAGTGCGGCTCCTCGTGCGGGTAAGGAAGAATGGCGTGCTGCTGATCGAAAGCCTATCGTCGTAAAGCCGGTACCCTGCAAAGATCGTCGAAACCGCGTGTCTCTGATTGTACCAGGAATATACGAGCTCCCAGTTATAAATGTTTCGATTCCACTTGGTGTTGATTTGGGCTCCGAAAGGATAGAACGCGTCTCCCCACCAGAATCCCAGCGGTGTATGCACGGTGTTGATCTCGTCGTACACGATCGGCATGAAATTGAACCGGATCCCCCAGTTGCACCTGAGCTGATACAAACCCTCGTACTCCGGGATATAGTTGTACGTGCCCAGACCCAGGTCCCTATTCAGGTCCAGCTCCGTTCCCGGAACCCCTATCCCCGGCACGGTGCCAAATACCTCGGTGGATCCGTCAAGCTTCGCGTACCAGAGTCGAGCCGCGAAGTGGAACTGTTTGGCATTGGGGCGGGGCAAATACGCATTGCACGACAGCCGGCTAAAGGGAAAGCCGGGAATGTTGAAAAGCCCGGTCAGTGGCGCAAAGGGGTTCGCCGCGGGCCTTCCGTAACCGGGGGCAGGAGGACAAGGAGCGTACTGCATCGGGGGGTAGGTCGCGACGGGATTCGAATAGGGCAGAGTGTGTGTTCGAGGAGCGGATCGAGCGTACCGAGGAGCCTGAGTTCGGTCGTGTCGAGCCGGAGCTGCTTGCTTGTAAGAGCCCTTTTTCTGCGAGGCCACCGGGTCCAGCGCGGTATCCGCGGAAAGGGCATCCGCTTGTACCCCCGGACTTGCCGTCACTCGAACGGCATTATAGCCCCACGCAGCGCCAACCGATACGAACATTCCGACAAGAGCTAGACAAACCAATACCTTAAAGGGCTTAGTTATCACCATACCTCCCTCCTCAACTGAATGTCCTGGCGGCACTTAATTATTCAGTAGCGAAATTCTGTCAAGTAATTTCTGAGAAATAGTTGAAAAAAATTTATAATAGGTCTTCAACGCCTTGCAATAACATTGCTTATGGCCTGACCAAACCCGGAATTGTGATCCCTGAACCCCGCAGCAGACGCGGCCGGCTGTCTATGCAAAATCCATCGGTCTCCAAGGCGTGCGGCGCCTTGTTGGGCAGGCACAAGGCCTGCTCCTACGTTCCCCCGGAGCCGCGCACATGCGGTTCCTTGACGCGCGATCAGCCTGCACTTAAGATGCTGCTATTGGCAGGAATAACCCCACAGGTCCTCTCCCGAGACGCGATCGGAATTCCATGGACGCCAACACGAACCCTCACAGGCCCCGCAGCGCGGTATTTCTTGACCGTGACGGGGTGATAAACGTCAAGCTGAGCGACAACCGGTACGTGGCCCGGGTGCCGGAATTTGAGTTCCTACCCGGGGTGGTCGAGGCGCTCTCCATACTCAGGGAGCTGGGGTTTATTCTGGTAGTGGTAACCAATCAACGGGGGATCGCGAAGGGGCTCATGACCGCGGAAGATCTGGACAGGGTACACAAACACATGGTCGAGGCCCTTGGAGGCAAAGGTGTCAGTCTGGACGCGATCTACTATTGCCCCCATGAGGAATACGAGAATTGCGCATGTAGGAAGCCTAAACCCGGAATGCTCTTTGACGCGGCCAGAGATCTTGGGCTTGACCTTGCTGCATCGTACATGGTCGGTGATTCCTCTTCGGACATGGCCGCGGGCCGGAACGCGGGAACTCGCACGGTATGTATTGGAGATGATTCAGATCACCAGGCTGATTTGGTCTTCGCCAGCCTGCTGGATTTCGCGTTGTCCACGAAAGAAAAGTACGGCCAAGAAGCTAAGGCACAAGCCGAAAAGTAATCCGAGCGGAGAGCGCATTTGATGGAAACCGGGCAGAAAGAGACTCAGCCCCTGATCGACACGGACGCACGGCTATCCCTGGATGACAGCTTCAGGTTCGATTGCGGGCCTCACGTGCGTTGTTTCACCGAATGCTGCGGGAAACTCCAGCTCGTCTTGACCCCGTACGACGTGCTGCGCCTTCGAAAGCGCCTGGACCTAGCCTCCGATCGGCTCCTCGATGAATACACGATTCTGCGCCGGCGAACTCCGCACGGTTTCCCCGAGGTCATGCTGCGCATGGATCCTGATTTCGGCAAGCGATGTCCGTTTGTCACCGAGGCCGGCTGCTCGGTTTACGAAGATCGCCCTGGAGCGTGTAGGATCTATCCTATCGGTCGAGCCTCAACAAAGCATCCCATCCTTGGTACTCACGAGGAGTTCTACTTCACGGTGAAAGAAGACCATTGCCGCGGGTTCGAACAGCAGCGGGAATGGACCGTCCGGGAATGGATCGCCGATCAGGGCGTGGAGGAATACAACAGGCTCAACGACCTCCTGATGGAGCTCTATGTCCTCAGGAGCCGTCGGCGGGGCGCTGAATTAACTCCTCAGCACGTGCAAATGTTCATGATGGCGCTGTATAACGGGGAACGATTCCGCGAATTTGTGCTGAAAAGCGGCTTTCTGAGAAGATTTGATGTGGCTCCCGACCTGGTGGAACGACTCGGATCGGATAACGTCGAACTACTCGAATTTGCGTTCAGGTGGCTCAGGTTTGCCCTCTTCCAAGAACCGACTCTCACAATACGCGAACCAGTGAAGAACCCGTGAAAACGATTAATGATGTCCTGGTTGCGTGCGACGTGCTGTTCCGCGCCATGACGGTGTCGTCCCCGCGAAAGCGGGGACCCAGCTTCTTGTGGGTTCCGGCTTTGACAGGACAATGGACCAATGCAGATGGACGAGGCCACTCTTCCTTAGCGCCACGGATGTGCGCAGCTCATCCGTGCTGCGAGTGGCTCGACGGTACGCCTCTAGTACCAAGCTCTTTTGGCCGAGAGCTTTCCATGGGCCATCGGGCAATAACCGGCGGGCACGGATGAATCCCGCGGGGCGGGATATCCCGCGTCTCGCGGGATGGCACCAAGATCCATTGAGGTGCCTTCGTATTCCGTGGTGACCGATAGATCATGGCCGTTCGCGGGAATGACGGGACGTGGTCACTGGAAATTAGAGAGACATTTCGGCAATCGCCATAAGCGCACATATAAGTAACCTGGACGCGAGGACCTCTACTTGATTCGATCCGGCAATAAGGCACTGTGGGCAGCGAGCCTTCCGTTCTGCCTGAGCGGTGCCTCAGCTTTGATCTATCAGGTGTGTTGGCAACGTATGTTGACGCTGCATAGCGGGGTCGGTGTTTACTCCGTAGCGCTCATGGTAGCCGCTTTCATGGCAGGCCTTGGATCGGGTAGTTATGTCGGCGGGCTTTTAAGCAAGCAAATGACGCGCAGACGCGCGCTCACCGCGTTCGCCCTTCTGGAGCTGACCATAGGCTTGTTTGGGATGGTCAGTGCCCGTCTGTACTATGATTTGTTCTCCACCTACGCGCCGGTAGTTTACGGGACCCTGTGGTTGACCGGGTTTGTGGATTTTGCCATCTTCTTGTTCCCCACGGCGCTCATGGGTATGTCTCTCCCTTTCCTGGTACGCGCGGTGGTCTCAGACCCTGACGTGGCGTGCATTGAAATAGGTTACCTCTATGGGGTCAATACCCTTGGAGCGGGCATAGGGTCTGCGCTGGCCCCGTGGGTGCTTATCCGCACCTTGGGAGTAGGGGGGGCGGTGTGGGCAGGTGTAGTGCTCAACTTGCTTGTTGCGCTCGGCGCGATGGCGCTCGCTCCGTTTGTCTATGAATCCACCACCGGCCGGCCAAAAGCTGCAAGAACCCTATTTCGTGACGTTCCAGGAATTGAGGCTCCGGGCCGTCGGCCGTTTACAATGTGGGTCATGCTGTACGCGCTGAGCGGCTTTTGCGCGATCGGGCTAGAAATAGTCTGGTTTCGGTTGATGGACGTGGCCGGCAAATCGACCGCGTTCAATTACGGCACCTTTTTGTCGGTATTTCTGTGTGGCCTGGCTGCGGGAAGCATAGTCGGAGGGCATCTGGCTGTGCGCATGAAGCGCCCGCTCATGGGATTCCTGGTTTGTCAGATGCTGGTCGGTATTTTTGCAGCCGCCGCGATAACAGCTGTGACCTTTGTTCCATCGAGCTTTCCTGTGTTGCAGCCCTTGGTGGAATATTGGAGACTACTCGATCCCTTCGCACTGGGTTTGACGCGAGAAGCCCTGATCAATATGTTCCGGCTCTATGTGGTGCTTCCGCTTATCCTGTACGCGGTTCCCACGGTGATTATGGGTGTCTCCTTCGCGATCCTGCAGCGCGGCGTCCAGGATGACCAGGTGTCGAGCGGCTGGAAAGTCGGCGTGCTACAGGCGGCCAACATAACAGGGTGCGCGGCAGGGAGCCTGGTCGTGGGCTTGATCGGCTTGGAGCTCTTGGGCACCGCGGAAATGCTGAGAGTTTTGTTGAGCTTGATGCTGGTCTTTGGAATTGTCGGCTTCTGGGCCTACGGATTCCGCGCCGTGCCGACTGCTCTTGCCCCCATTTTCGTGACTTTCATCTTGCTCTTGCCAGGACAGGGCTCTCTATGGACTCGCCTGCACGGCGACCAGCCCGGGCTCATGATTTCAGAGGACGCAACGGGAGTGGTGGCTTTGATCCCGAAACGCGACGGCCATGACGTCTTCGTGGACGGCCGCTGGCATAGCAGTTTGCCATTTGGAGGCTCCCACAGCGAGTTCGGAGCCTTGCCTGCTCTCCTGCACCCATCGCCACGCGAAGTAGCCATTATCGGTCTTGGATCGGGCGACACGGCGTGGTCTGTGGGCTTTCGTAAAGACACGCAAAGCGTGACTGTGTTCGAGCTTCGTTCCGGCGAAATGAAGCTCCTGCAAAGACTTGCACGTGAACACTCCTATCCATCCCTGCTCTCATTCATCGGAGATCCCCGTGTGGAGCTGGTGATCGAAGACGGCAGGAAGGCTCTTAATCTGGGAAACAAGACTTATGATGTGATACAGGCGGATCCCTTGGTGCCTATGAGCGCGTACTGCGGCAACATATATTCCGTCGAGTTCTTCCGCCTCTGTGCAACCAGGCTCAAGCCCGGCGGGATCATGTGCCAGTGGGTCCCGACCCCGCGCATTCGCGCAAGCTTCGCGGCCGCGTTCCCTCACGTGCTGGACTTCAGAAATATTCTTGTGGGAAGCAGAGACCCACTTCAAGTTGATTCTGCCGCGTGGTTGTCCCGCGTCAATTCCCCTGAAACGAGAGCGTATCTCGGCGAAGCCGTGGTGTCCATGCTGGCAGGCAGAGTGACCGACTGCAAGGCTTTGGATAGGTCCAAGAGCTCAAATCCGGAGCTGAATCATGACCTTTGTCCGCTCGACGAATTCGCGAGCCCGCCGCGACAGGCTTCTATGTGGAAGACGCTGCTGAATACAGCCAATCGTGTAGAATAACCGGAAAGGTAGATGGGGGTTGCGTTTACTCGCCGGCGTCCACCCAAGGGCTAGGGTGCCACTGACCGGAGCGCGCTCAGGTCAGTGCCGCGGCGAGGTGAACAGGCGCCGCTGAGCTGGATCGCCCGCCCACGCTCGTCTTAACGTCTCCTCTTGTCCCTGAGTCTTTGCTCCACCTTGCAATATATTCCGTTCCCTTCCAGTGCGGCATCTAAACATTGATTGCACGAGATGCACGTTGCCTTTTTCAGATCCCCGGATTCCCACCGGCGAATGAGATGAGGTTCTCGAATGAACGGCCGGCACATGGCTATGTAGTCAGCCTTGCCTTCGTTGAGGATACGCGAGATCACCTTTGGAGATCGTATGCCTCCAACGGTTATGACCGGCACCGGCACCGTCTCTTTGAAACGGGCGGCCAAATCCGCCAAGTACGCCTCATCTTCTTGACGCCGAATTTTGAGGCGAGAAGGAATCATACCGTTTTCCGAGGCTCGGCTTCCTCCGCTAACTTCGATCGCGTCAATGCCGTCCTCGGACAAGTGACGGCCCACGTAAAGAGATTCCTCGGCAGTGAGCCCTCCTTGAAAAAAATCGTTCCCGCTCAGCTTTATCACAACGGGAAAATCCTCTCCCACCGCGGCCCTCACGGCTTCCAGGACCTCTCCCAGGAAGCGATACCGGTTACGTATGTCCCCTCCGTAGCGGTCACCGCGCCGGTTTGCCGCGCCAGATAGGAACTGGTTGATACCGTAACCATGCGCGCCGTGGAGCTGCACCCCGTCGAAACCGGCCTTCTTGCACCGCGCTGCAGCCGCGGCATATGCCTGAACGAGCTGCGTGATCTCGCTCGGAGTCATTTCCTTGGGGGTCCGTCCGGTCATCGGATCGGGCACTGCCGACGGTCCCCACAGATCGCCGACCTTGGGAAACAAATCGGGATTTGCCTTCGCGCCTGTGTGAACCAATTGGGCGACTACCGGGCAGTTTTGCGAGTGAATCGCGTCACACAAGCGGCTGAGACCCTTAATCTGCGCGTCATCGTAGTTGCCGAGCTGGTATCGCATAGCCACGCCGTTCGGCATCACGTACTGGAACCCTGTCACAATCAGTCCTACGCCTCCGGCGGCCAACTCGCGATAGAACTCAACTCCCCTGTCGGTGAGGAATCCTGCCTGATCGCCAATGCCGGACCAGGTGGCGCTTCGGACCGATCGGTTCTTAAGTTCCAGAGACTTTATCGCTGTCTTTTCAAAAAGTTTGGGCATTCCGATGCACCTCCGTTTCCGCGGCGCCGTTCTGCAACATTCCTATGAAAGCAGTCCGGTTGAGGTCTCCTTGTTCGGGATTACGTGTGGGGTGGTTTGGAGCGACTGTGTTTTGTGTCAAGCGAAAACTTCCCGGTACAGTTCTCTCTTCCTGACCATGGCATTGAGAATGATCAGGAGTTTTCGCATACATGCCGTGATGGCAACCTTTGCC
>JBFLZC010000033.1:0-55350 GCA_040756375.1 Thermodesulfobacteriota bacterium | reverse complement strand
AGGACTGGAAAAACCTGTGCAAAAAGCTCGCGGAGCGACCTCGAAAACGTCTGATGAAAATGGATGAACTGCTAAATGAATGTCTGTGGCTCTAGAGAAGTTAGCGCGAATGCCCCAAAGCCCCCTTCAAGAAACGCTATATTTCTCTGGCATTTCGTCTTCCTGGACAGGAAGGCGAAATGCCAGAGACACATAAAAGTTTTTGGAAAGGGGTTCGGGGAGGAACCTTTTTACAAAAAAGGTTCTCCCCGTCTTACTTTCTTGAACGCGCATCGGTATTAGCAGCAGCCGGCAGCCTGGACTCCACGCAGTTCAGCCATGGGCCCGAAGATGCTGTTGGTTATGTTGAGGCCGCCTGCATCCTTGACAAGCTTCGAGGCAAACGGATCGATAACGACTTCGAGGCCGTCAACTTTGTAGTGCTCGTCACCCTCTTTCGGCTCGTCCAGAGCCAGGCCCATGCTGGGCCCGCCTCAACCGAATCCGCCGAAGAAGACTCTGACCGCCTGGTTACCCTGGAGCTTGCCCTTGAAATAGTCACTGGCTTCTTTGTCGATTGCGAACATATCAGCTTCCTTCTTATTTTCACATGATGCCGGTGGGTTTGACGTCAGCCCACGTTTCTACCATATTCATATATATAAATATTGTCAAGCGATTTTCTCGGGCGTCATTCCCCGCCCGCTTTTGCGCCTATAATCTCAAGAAACAACTCCCCTCGGCGTTTGTCAAGTCTTTCCGCCTTCAAAAGAAACTGCCTACGAAGTCGCGGACCTTCTTCCATTCTTCTCCCAGAGTCGGAGGCCGGCGATCGCAGTCAATGCAGCGGGCTTCAGGTTTTTTCTTCTTGGAGGGCTTCCCGGCTTTCTCCCCCAAGTACGGAAGTGGTGCGCCACCTGCCTTGGCGAACTTGCGGATAGTTTCCTCAAGGTCTTGGATTATCTTTGCTTCACCCTGGATGATGGAATCACCCACCAGAATCAGAGGCACGCCAAAGCCTTTTTCAGAGTGGATTTCTCCGAGCTTATGGAAGAGGGCATAGTCGTCGGACCGGTCGATATCGAATTGCTTTATTCGAATCGGGTATTTCTTCTGGAGGGCACGCAGCAAATCCCGTGCCGATTCGCAATGTGGGCAGTCACGCGAAGCGAAAAAGACCACCCAGACCACTTTGGACTTTCGGCCTGCTGACAGACATTCCGCTGCAAAGAGAGCCAGGAAGGACAGAACCACGAGAAAACATCCGAGGCCGCGCAACCCTGAGCCGGGGAGGTGGGGATTCATGACTTGATGAGCTTCAGTCTCGCGGGAATAGGATAGTATCGGTCCACGTCTCGATGGATCCGGAACCCGCAGGCCTCTCGCTGGATCAAAAGCCATCGCCGCGCATCTTCAGCCTTATCGATCAAGATGTTGTATTCCCTGATCGCTTCGTTGATCGTGTCGGAATCCAGGCTCTCCGGTCCGCGGAGGCCGTGCCGGTACATGCTAATAAGGGGCTTCACCTGTTCGCCTAGCCGATCGAGCTTTTCCAGAATCTCTTCAAGTCTCAGGCCGGTACTGCCCAGGGCTTCAGCCATTTCTTTGACAATGTCGGCTTCCTGCGCGTCTGTGTCACGGAACATACCCATCGCCGAACTCCTTGATAACGTGTTAACATACGGCTGACAGGTTGACAAGTGGCTGCCCGGGTGCAGCGCTTGCCGGCTTTTTAGCGTTCATTTAGGAAACAAGATCTATTTGTTATGATAATACTTGACATTTTAGCCATAACCTACTATGTTCAGGCTGCTTTTAAACTAAAGCAAGAAGAGCGTCTCCCCCCGGCGCCCTCTCACTGAACCTAGCACTTACTCCCCCGAGGAGGTCCTTATGTACGGGAAATACCTCCCTGCAAGTCACCTGGCGCTTATTGCGGCCACCTTCATCCTGATCCTAACGATGGCTGCTCCAGTCCAAGCAGAGCGGATATGTACGTTCAAAGGGGTGGTCACTGACCACGGATGGAGATCCATGCAGGTAAGGAGCGGCTCGGAGTGCGCCACAGTCAACGTAGGGTGGAAGACCAAATTCATTCCGAATCGGCGCCCCTGCATTGGCGAGCGCGTGGCGGTGGACTTCGCGCTGTCTGACGGGTACATGAAGGCGACGAAGGTAGTGAGTCTCAGCCCTATGCCTGCGGATGTTTCCTGCTATCCTCCGCCTCCGCCCGGCTCGTCCGTATGCCGCACCGAAGAGGGCCCGCCCAAGGAAGAGTCCTGCACTCCCCCGAAGCCTGTCTGCTCGCGCACGCCGCCTCCGCACGTGTCCGACCCTTATTGGCCGGGCAAGAAAAGGGAATTGACCGCGAAGAAAGAAGAACCGACCGAGCCTGTTACCCCTACGAAGCCTCCCAAGCCGCCCAAGCGCGTTGCCAAGGTGCCTACTCCAAAGGAAGCGCCCAAGGCCAAGCCGAAAGAGGAAGTGAAAGAGCCTGCCAAGCCCAAAGAGGAAGTAAGGGAACCTGCACCAATCGAGGAGAAAGGCTTCAAGTCCTTGACGGGCGAGGTGGTTGCTACATCGCCGAAGAGCCTGTCCATACGCGTGACCGACGAAGGCGCGGCCGACCTGGTCAACGTGAACGTTGGATTGAAGACCAAGTTCGAGCCATTCCGCAGGCCCGCAGTCGGCGAGAAGGTGAAGGTCAATTACCGGGAAGAGAATGGCGGCAAATTCGGCTATACCGTGAAGGTGGTTCAGTAGAGGTCTGCAGGAGCGGACCTCGACCCTGAGCTTTCAACAATGTACCGTTGTTCAAACCGATCAGTGGAAAGGCTGTGTGCAAGCAGTCTTTCCACTGATTTTGTTTTTGGGTGGCTTTCGCCGCGTAGGATGCGGTGACCCCGCGGGACGCGGGGGAACCGCATCTGTCGAGGCCTTTCCAACCTCCGTTCTTCACCGCGTGGCAGACACAAGACCGCGACCGATGCGGTTCATTGCATTCACCGCATCCTACTCCCTGCCCGCCAGTTCCGCCTCAAGAATACGGAGCACCGAGCGCGTGGGAAGCCCGGTCGCGCGAGCGATTGCCCGAACGTCGTCGAATTCCGGCCGGCGCTCGGTGGTACCGTCCGGCAGTTCAACGATCTTTACCTTCACATCCCCCAGCGAGGTCTTGAGCACGTCCGATCTTCTGCGAAGCACGATTCGGTCGGAAGCGCTCAACCTCACGCCGATAGTACTGGTTTCGGATAGGAGCGTACGGGCGAACTCTTCTGTCCGGTGAGGTGGAACCATTGCCCTGATCAGTATCGCAGGCCGGTTCTTCTTCATCTGCACCGGCACAAAGCATACATCCAGCGCTCCGCGCTCCATCATGGTATCCATTAGGTCCCCAAGGATACGCGGGTCTAGGTCGTCAACCTGGCATTCAATGAGGCCAACCCGATCGTACGCGGTAACCGCGTGCGATTCCGCACCGAGTACGACTCGCAAGGCATTCGGCGAATCATGAGGATCCGATTTTCCTAGGCCGTACCCGATGCGCTGGGGCACGAACGAAGGGTACGGGCCGAACTCCTGAGCTAGGCCTTTTGCGATGGCCGCGCCTGTGGGCGTGACCAGTTCGATCGCAGCAGCCGACCCTGTGACCGGGACGCCTTTCAGAATTTCCAAAGTGGCTGGAGCTGGTGTAGGGATTGTCCCGTGCTCAGTCTTAACAAAGCCGCGGCTCATGGGAAGAGGAGAAAAGATCGCGCGGGTGATTCCAAGACCATGAATCGCAAGCGCCACGCCGACAATGTCCACAATTGAATCCACTGCCCCGATTTCGTGGAAATGGATTTCGTCTTTGGGCTTGCCGTGGACCGTGGCCTCGGCGTCTGCGAGGATCTCAAGGAGCTTGAGGGCTGTTTCCCGTGCGGGATCGGGGATCTTGGACCGTTCTATTATGCCGCGGATGTCTCTGTAGCTGCGGTGCGGTTGATCGGAATCGACGATCACCTCAAACCTGATGCCGGAGATGCCGCATCGGGTGGAACGTTCCACATTCAGCGAATAGCCCGTCAATCCGAGAAGGGCCAATTGCTCTTCGAGAAGGCGCTGGTCCACTCCTAGGTCCAGCAGGGCACCCAGTGTCATATCCCCACTGATGCCGGAAAAGCAGTCAAAATACGCAAGCATGGGCAGTCCTTGAGGGGGCATCGGTCTAACCCGGCGAAACGCTAGGCTAGTGTTCTGTTATGGCAAGTGTCAAAATAATAGTCGAGTTCCGCTTCGCCATTGGTAGGTGGCGGCCTCCGTGCCGGCACATCTTCTTTATACGAATCAACCAATTGACCGGCAGAGACGCCGGTCACTACCGGTGCCCTTAGAGTATCGTAGTGGAAATCCCCCTATATCCCCCTTTAGAAAAGCGGGAGAGGCGCCACACACCCCTTTTCGAAAAAGCAGGGAAGCACAACTTACCCCCCTTTCTCAAAGGGGGGCAGGGGAGATTTTGCCTCAGACCGCAGATGGGAAATACCGGATTCACAGTTCGTCTTTAGGCTCTTTGGGGGCGGCCAGATCGCGACGCAACATATCGACGAACGCGTCGTACATCTTCTCGATTTCCGAACGACCTTCGGAGCGTTCCTGCTCAAAACCTATAAGGAAGTAATAGACGGCCCGATCGAAAAAGAGTGCTGTCCGGTTATTCAGGGCCACGATGGAGCGAACGTCAAATGGCTGACCCGCGAAATTACTCTCCTGAAAAAAGAGCCATATGTGTCGCTTGAGGAGGATCAAGACCCGCACGATTTCCGCGCAACTCACGCCGTCTTCAGCGCAGCGAATACCCAGTTGAACGTACCGATCCGCAACGGTCTCAACCGCTGTCCGGCGGTCTATGTTCACAGTGAACTCCGAAAGGATGCTGTCCGAGAGGTCCTGGAGCATCTTTTCACCCATCTGGTAATGGGACATCAGCTCACGTTTGTGGAAAGCGTCCTCAAGAAAGTTCTCCTTGATCTGGTCTCGGAATTTCTCGATGAACTTCGCGTAGGCCAACTCAAAGGTTCTTGCTTCCATGATTCCTTCTCCGCGTTCCGAGCGAAAGATCAGAGTTTCTGAGCCGCCTCTTCAAGAGGAGGCAATGCTGAATTGCTTCTGTCAAGATAACCGCTGACTGGCTTGGTGTTCACGATGTCCTCATTTTTCCATTGGAAACGGACAGGTGTTTTGCCACAGAGATCGGAATTGAGTTTCAGCAAGCACTGTCGGAGGTGGCGGCAAATCACGAGGCTTCGGCGGCGGCATATAACCAGGCTTCTCCGGCGGCGGCACATCGCCGTGCTTCGCTGGCGCTTTCGGAGGTGGCGGCACATGACCACGCTTCACTGGGTGCGGTCGATCGTCTGCCTTCGGTGGTGGAAATAGATCACGAGCCATGGTGTACCTATTGATGACTTGAATTGCACCGCTTTGAACGATTATGGCTATGTGATAGTCAGGTCGTGTTGCTGTCTGTACAGGTGGGACCCACTCACACTTCGACGGACCTGGAGCTCCGTAATGGTTCCAACATCTGAGTTTACCGAACCTAACAGTCACCTTACAATTCAGACAATAAGTCTGTTTGGGATCATACTTGTCAATCAATTCTTCACAAGGGTTTCCCTGTCCATATTGCGTCATATTCCATGTAAGGGGTCGCTCCCACTCCGGTTTCGAATGGTAATAGGTCTCAAGGGCTCTTTCTAAGTCTTCTTGCACCTGTTGGGCTTGAGCCATAGAGAATAGGAGAATCGCGAGAGGAAGACCCAACAATGCTTTCATCTCGATCACTCAGCGGTCAATGTCTAACAGCACTCTAATAGTACTGAGCAGTTAACCAAATATCAACAGAAACTAGACTGGAGCACAAGTTCCTCCTTGTGATTCCCAAAAGCACCAGCCTGGGCAGGGAGACTGTCTTTCCGGCAGATGACCTTGTGCATTAACTAAGGGCAAAACGCCGGCACGCTAACCTCCAGTTCTCTCCTATTCTCGGCTCCCTACGAGAGGGCAAGCTCCCGAGGGAGGAATCATCATACCATAGAGGAGGAAACACGCTTAACACTAATTCGATTCGAGGGTTGGGATTGAGCTATGGGAAGCTGGGGACCTCACTCCATCCACGAATCGAAAGTCCCATTAGGTATGGAGTTCCCCGAATTTAGTTGCCGGGGGGACCAATTCATGACTAGAATGGTCGCAGCTTTTGTGCTGTCGAAAGGAGGATGAGCGTATGGTTAAGAAATCCACCGTAATCTTTGCAATCCTGGCGTTGCTGGCATTTGGAGCTTGCACCTGCTGGGGTTATACGGTCAGCCGTTGGCCGGCGCCCGGTGTACCGAACACCGTTTACGGTCCTGGTAACCTCATGCCCGGCCATTATCAAATGAATCCTTACCAGGCTCCCTTGTACAATCCCTGGTACAACTATGGGATGCCGCCAAATGTCAACCCTTACACTGGGCCCTTCGGTAATCGTCCGCCCCGTGGGTATTGATGCTGAGAACCAGCTACTAGTGGGGGGTCGACCCCTTCTCCTGTCCTACAAATCTGTGGCGATAGGCTAGGCAGGGAGGCAGTGGGCTTCATTTGGGAAAGCATTAACTAAGGACATCACGCCAGGATTTCGTGGCCTGCAACACTTAACGGGCCTATCAGCGGGATGAGACTTCACGTGCCGACTTCACGGTGCCAGTCGAACGGCGTTTCCTGTTCGAAGTCCGGAATCCCATGTCCCTGCGCTGCCAGGTCCTGCACGAACACGTTTTCAAAACCCATGTCCCACGCGAGATCCACCACTCGGTCATATTCTTCTGCGGAAAGCTTGCGGTTGATCTCTGGATGTCGGTTGCTTTGGTGAAGCGGTGAATACTGGGCCATGAGCGAGATAGTGACCGTAACGGGCATATTTTCACCGATCCAGGCCAGAGTGTCGGCGGAGCCGGCAACGTTCCCCGGAAGCACCAGATGTCGTATCATCAGGCCTCTCACAGCTCTGCCGTGCATATCCACCACCAAATTACCAACCTGGCGGTGCATGGCGAGGATGGCATCACGAGCGGTTCCCACGTAGTCGGCAGCGTCCGAATATCGTTGCGCACTCTCGTTTGACGCGTACTTCAAATCCGGAAGATATATGTCCACAATCCCGTCCAGGAGTTCCAGCGTTTCCAGCGACTCGTACCCGTTCGTGTTGTACACCACCGGGAGAGTCAGGCCCTCTCCACGAGCGATAGCTAAGGCCTCCAAGAGGCCCGGTAGATGATGGCTGGGCGAGACGGGTTCGATATTTGAGCACCCCGCAGCTTGGAGTGCAAGCATCTTCGCTGCGAGATCGTGAGGCGAAATGTCGTCTCCGACAGATCCCTGACTAATCTGATGGTTCTGGCAATACACGCATCGCATGTTGCAGCGGTTGAAAAAGATCGTGCCCGCTCCGCCGCTTCCCGTCAATGGTGGTTCTTCACCGAAATGCGGAAGCGCCTTGGCTATCGCTGGCAGCCGACCTGCTCCGCAGTAGCCCTTTTCGCCTGACACGCGATCCACTCCGCATCCCCGCGGGCAGAGCCGGCAGGGAGATGAAAGCCTGCGTGCCTCACGCGCGCGTTCCAGAATTTCCCTTTCGGATAGGCACGCGGGTATGTGTATGGGTTCGGAATGTGGTTTCATCTGGGTCTTCGTGCCCGAGATGTCATTCACGAGAGAGCAGATGCACACGGTATTCATCTCGGAAACATGCCGGCTGAAATAGGCAGCGCTCGCAGTTGTCCGCCTTGGATGTCCTAGGGAACTCGCCTCGCCGGATCGCTTCGTCGATATTCCTAATCCGATCGCGGTAGTAGTCCAGATCTTGTGGCGAAACCAGTCCGGCGCTTTTCTCATCGGGCAACATATCACTGGTGATGCCGCTTGTGAAGATCAGGCACTGCCACAGTTTCTCTTCTCCGGGCTTCAAAGATACGAAGCACGCTGCCACATCCGCCGCGGGATCCGGTCCAAGCCCGTCCAGGAGAGCCAATGTGTAAACCGGGAGCTGGAGGTCTTCTCCGGAACGCGCGTCTCGCTTGGTGGGGACACTCCCGGTTTTGTAGTCGTAGATCCAGAGCGTGCCGGCGCCACTCAATCCTTGATTAGGCTGATAGCGGTCTATCCGGTCGATAACGCCTTGGATCCGAATAGTTCTTCCCTGATCAATAGCTATGGTCAATGGAGGCACCTGACCTGTGCCGAAGGAGTATTCTGTGGCCACCGGGTAGAGGGGCAGGTCCAGCGCGGCCTCGTAATCAGCGAGCCTTCTCAGGGGACCGCGGAGAAACGGGGCTATGTCCTGGCCTTCTTCCACCTCGCGGCGTTTGGCCGGATTTTGAAGGTCTTGCTCGGAACACAATCCTCGTGTGATGGTCCGGCGAATGACCGCGGCTTCCAGGGAATCTTCGTTGAGCAAATAATGCTCCTCAAGCACCGACCGCGCGGTGGCGTCAAGTGCCACCAGCGCATCCAGCCGATTGCCTGAATGGATCCGAGATCTCTTGGGAATGATCCTAGAACGGTAGAACTCGGCCAAGATCGCATGGACAACGCGGCCGATTTCACGGGCCTCGGGCTCTTCGGGGATCTCTTCTATCGGCGCCAGAGCCAAGATCCGGGCGAAGAAGAATGCGAGAGGGCATCTGACATATTCGTTGAGCATGGAGTACGAATACGCGAACCTCGAATCGTCGAGCAGATCGTGGATAACACGAAGGCCGGCTTCATCCGCGATCATGCCGTCATACGGGCCGTCCCGATCTGTCGTGGACCTCTGAAGGCCGGCCATGAGAGCCCGGCGGATCTCTTCATGACGTTGGGCTGTATTTGAACCTTTTTCCGGAAGCCTTTCGATCAGCCTGGACAAACAGTCCCAGGGTAGGGGGGACCTTTCCGGCCACGACTTGCCCATCGCCTCCAGGATCTCCAGCGATGAGAATTGTTCGTCTTCAGGACCGCTCTCGGTTCTTTCGGTCACTCGTCCTCCGTGCAACAAGTCAAGGATGAACGGCGAGGGTTCCAGTGGGTCCGCGCCGTCCGAACTCGGATACGAGAGAAAGAGCTGTCCGGAGTTCTTCATCGCCTGTGTAAAGATGAATCGCGCTTCAGCCATCGCGCGATCGATTGATTCTCCATCAACGCCTCTTGGGAGAATAAAGTTCGGTTTGGGAAGCGATGGAAAATCGTCCGCGGTAAGACCCGCGAGGAAGACCACAGGTCGGCTCAGATTTCTCAGTTCGAGAGTTTGTGAGATGTTCACGCCGGCAAGAGCTCCTGCTTCCTGGATCATCACCCTCCGGCACCTGTCTCGGAAGATGCTCAGCGCGGTTCGCAGGTCAGGACGTTCCTGCCCGAGAAGGGTCAAGTCGTCCCGTATTTCAGCCAAGACCCCCATCGCGCGGGAGAATCCCTTAACGTTCTTTTCGATGAAGATCTGCTTGTGGGGCTCGCCGGCCAGATCCACTGAGGCCAAAGACCGGACGAGCCGCGCCTCGATATCGTATCGGAGCACGAGCTGCTCAAACGCGGCAAAGAGATCTTGTGCGGTTCGCGCGGATTCCAGACGATCAAGAGCTTGAAATTCATTGTTGAGGAGCCATAGTTGGAGCACCAGTTCGCGGAGACGGGCCTTGCTTCGGTTCGCCCCGTCAGGTTCGTCTCCGTGACGAGCCTCGAGCATATGCCGTTTCAGTCGCGTAGCGAAGGGAGCCAGCCAGTCATTGACAAAGTCGCGTCCGCCTCTCACCCCCAGATCGCGGCAGACCCGATCGATAGCCACGACATCGAATTCAATTCCCGCCAGGTCAATTGTGGCGAATTCCTGGGCATCGAGCTCAAGAGTTTGTACAAACCATTCTGCGTGATTCTCGATGAAAGAAGTGATGTCCGCTGAAGCTTCAGGAACAGGCACGGCCACGAGCTGAGATGAAAAGAACCTGAAAAGGGCTTCGTGAGTCCGCTGGAGCGCGGCTTCCATCAGAGCGAGAAGCAGGCCGACCACGGGGATTGAGGAAAGAGGGATACCTCGCGTGATATTGAACGGAATACCGTACCGGGGAAAGATCTCGATGAAGAGCTGATAATATGTATCCAGTTTCGGGACCACCACGTGAAAATCTTCCGGCTTCAGACCGGTAGGAGACTGTTCATCAAAAAAAAGCCGTTTAATGGCCCGGGCTATACCTTTCGCTTCAGACGCTCTGTCAGGGTAGCGAACGATTTCACCAAGGCGGTTTGTGTCATGAGCGTCTTTCGTGACACTTGAAGCCGGTAGGGTGCATTGGGTGCCGCGACTGAGTCCCAGACCCTCCAAGAAGCTCCTTCCATACCGGAAAATGCCGAACTCGGGGGGCATTTCTTCCCATCCATTTGCCTTGACATGATCGATCAAGGGCTTCGGCACGGTAACTACAACTCTGCTGCCTGCGAACTTCCGAACCAGGTTGGATAGAAGCAGGGACTCCGGGTAATCAGGGTTCACAAATCCGTCTAGGATCAGAACTTCCGCAGGGAAGGGGAGGGCACCCGAGTCCTCGCTCAGGACCTGCGCTGCCGTTTCGGGCGCTCTGAGAGGGTCCTGTAGGGAATGTTCACGGAGGAATCGGTCGTACTGGGTCCGCACGAGGTCCAGATCGCGACGAAGTTCCGGTCTCATACCGCTTGGCCATTGGCCCTCGGGGAAACCGTGTCGAACGAGCGCGTCCAGTGCGCCCACCACATGCCGCGCCACCCCTAAAGGAACATCCCTGTGGAACACAAGTTTTTGGAGCCGGCCTTCGCTACGGAGCTCTTCCAAGATATGGTGAATCGCCAAGGTCTTTAGTTCAGGCGAAACCCAGGAGCCTTGCATTCGCGCACTCTTCTCCAGAATCCGTTCAGCTAGTTCCACGGGAACGAAGAAAGGCTTGAGCCACGAAACCCGCCGTTGGCGAAACTTCTCCGCCATCTCCCGGTTCTTTCTCCTCGTGGGAGAAAGATAAAGAAATTGGGGGATTCCGCTGGAATCCACCTGGCGCTCCATGAGTTCCAGGAGCTGAAGATCCAGTTCGGCTCGGCTCGGTGCTGTGAGGAATTCGGCTGAAACTGCCATGAATCGTGCTCTCTGACGAGGACCATAGTGCTTCGGATGATAACTTTCGTCAAGCAGGCTCACCCGCGCCCGAATGAAGCGGGTAGTCCGCCAGGTAAGGATTGAGTTATGTTAGGGAGTTGAGACCATTTTGTTTGTCATTGCGAGGAGTGTAGCGACGAAGCAATCGCATCTTGAAGGTTAGGAGATTGCTTCGCTGCGCTCGCAATGACACCCTTCCCCCATCTAGCTGCATGGTTACTTCGCGAAAGGCATTCCGTAGGATGCGGTGACCCCGCGTCCAGCGGGGGAACCGCATCGGTCGCGGTCTTAGAGCTGTCCCTTCCTCAAGGTAGCGTAGTTGACGGAGAGCAGGTTCGATGTTAGGTTCACAGGCCGGAAACGGCGGTATTCTGTGCCCGGCAGAGATACGCGAGCACATTTCTGACACAAAGGTGCCATTCATGAGATTGTCCAAACTCCTTGTTCCCACACTCAAAGAAGACCCCTCAGATGCCGAAGTAGTCAGCCACAAACTGATGCTTCGTGCAGGCATGATCAGGAAGCTCACAGCCGGCGTTTACTCGTACCTCGTGCTCGGGTACCGGTCGTTGCGCAAGATCGAGCAGATCGTGCGGGAAGAAATGGACGCGGCGGGCGCTCAGGAGGTCTTTCTCCCGACAGTGCAGCCTGCGGAACTGTGGATGGAATCGGGGCGCTGGGACGTTTACGGCAAAGAGCTGCTTCGCTTTAAGGACAGACATGGCCGTGACTGCTGTCTCGGGCCCACTCATGAGGAGGTCATCACCGACCTGGTCCGCCGCGACGTGCGATCGTACCGCGAATTGCCCCTGAACCTCTATCAGATCCAGACCAAGTTTCGGGATGAGATACGGCCCCGATTCGGCCTCATGCGCGGGCGTGAGTTCATGATGAAAGACGGGTACTCTTTCCACGCGGATGAAGCAGACGCGGAAGAGACGTACCGAGCTATGTGGGGAGCGTATTCCAAGATCTTCACGCGATGCGGTCTGCGATTCAGAGCTGTGGAAGCGGATTCCGGGCCCATTGGGGGCAGCTTCTCTCACGAGTTCATGGTGCTGGCCGATACTGGAGAGGATACCATCGTTTCCTGCGACGCCTGCGACTATGCTGCCAACATGGAAAAAGCCGAGCTCAGGCCGACCGAGGCTACTTCGGAGCCCGGGTGGGACGGTCCTTCGCAGCGGGTGGAAACTCCGGGAATGAGCACGATTGAGCAGGTGTCAGGGTTTCTGAAGGTTGAACCGTGGGAGTTGATCAAGACTCTCATACTTCGCACGGAAAAGGGGCCTGTCGCGGTCTTGATTCGGGGCGACCATGAGCTCAATGAGGTCAAGGTCAGGAATTTCTTGAAGGTTGACGAGCTTGAACTCGCGGATCAACACACCATCGAAGAGGTCACCGGAGGGCCGCTTGGTTTTTCGGGGCCCGTAGGCCTCGATAAGGTTACGATCCTTGCCGATCACGCTATTCGAGCCCTGACGCGAGCTGTGGTGGGTGGAAACGAGAAGGATACGCACATTGTCGATGTGGTTCCTGCGCGTGATTTCCATGTGCATCATTACCTTGACTTGCGACTGGCGCTGGAAGGCGATCGGTGTCCCCGCTGCGATGGGAAACTAACCCTGAGCAAGGGAATTGAGGTCGGGCACATCTTCAAGCTGGGGATCAAATACTCTGAGGCCATGAATGCACGCTTTCTTGATACGGAGGGCACCGAACGGCCAATGATCATGGGGTGCTACGGTATCGGGGTCAGCCGGATGATCGCCGCGGCTATCGAACAGTGCCATGATAAGGAGGGCATCATCTTTCCCCCTGCGGTCGCGCCATTCACCGCTATCGTGACTCCCGTGGGCGCCAAGGACGCAGAGATCGACAAGACCGCGGAAGAGGTTTATCGGGCGCTGTGGAACGATGGTATCGACACGCTGCTCGATGACCGGGATGAGCGTCCGGGCGTGAAATTCAAGGATGCAGACCTGATCGGAATTCCTTTCAGGATCACCGTGGGCAAGAAGGCGCTGGCTCAGGGCAAGGTTGAATTGAGAACTCGAAAGACCGGAGAGACGACCCTAGTTCCTGTTCACGATGTGCCTCGGGCAGTGCGGGAACTCATGAGCTCGTGGGACAACGCCTGACAGTACGTAGTATGCGGTGAATGCAATGAACCGCATCGGTCGCGGTCTTGCCTTTGCCCCGTGGAAAGGAACCGGAATCCGAAAGGCCTCGACAGATGCGGTTCCCCCGCGTCCCGCGGGGTCACCACATCCTACAAGCTGTTCACGATGTGCCTCGGGCAGTGCGGGAACTTATCGCGACCTAAGACAAGTCCTGAGAGATTGGTCCTGGTAACGAACCGACCGTTCCGGTTTCTCTATTACTGATAGTAATAGTACGGGTTGCCGGAGTATCCCTGCTGTCCTCCGTAACCTTGGTATCCCCCCTGATAATAACCAGGGTAATAGCCCGGATAATATCCGCCGTATCCGCCGTAATATCCCCATGGGTAATATTGACTCGGGGGCGGCGCCGGGGTTGGGTACCACGGGTTGGGATAATCACTCATGGGAGCCGACCACTTCACAGGGTCCTGAGCCTCGGATGTCACGGCAAGGCACGTGAATGCGACCAGTAAGATGAGAACAGGTAAGGACTTGACGCGCATCGGTAGGCTCCTTGGGGCTGGGTGCATAGTTTCGCCTAGCATAGCGTTATTGTTGGGGTAGGATCAAGAGAAAACGTCTGGGGCAGCTCCGAAGCGTTGCGAATTCAGCAGCCATTGACCGGGCGCGCAGGGAGCGGTATTTTGAAATATTGTGCAAATGACCCTGGTAGGGCGGCCGCACGGCGGCTTAGGGCAGCCCTTAATCAAATTGGTAACGGAGCGCAGTGGTCCCCTCTATGTCGAACTCTAATTCGTATCTCGATGCTTCGCGCGGACAAGCTTTCCGCTCCATTTCCTTCAGCGATGCAAGCTTTGGCTGGAACGTGAAGGGCTTGTTGATCCGGAGTTTGTCCTGGTTGGCGGGTTTCCCCGCCGCGCGTTACCTTCCTCTCATACGCTGGAACAAGATAATGCGCGCGACACCGGTTGCGATAATCATGTTGGGCCTTTCTGCAGCGCTGGCAAGTGCGGGAACTGACCTCGTCCCGCTGAAGGTATCTCGCTCTACGGGCACTGACCGGTTGCAGGCTTTCCTCCAAGTATATGAAGACCAAGACGGTGCGGAGACCTTCGAGACTGTTCAGTTGAGAACGTTTCGTGCTGTTCAGAAAACAGTGCCGAATTTTGGCTTTAGTGGATCCACTTATTGGATTCGATTCGCCATAACGAATGACGAGAGCGAATCTTTGAACCTTTTGCTGGAGCTAAGGAATCAGCTCTTAGACTTCGTCGACTTCTTTGTCGTGTCGGACCAGAGCCAACGTGTCGACCACTCCCGGGCCGGTGCGCGGGTTGAGTTTGGCGAGACGGTTTCTTGGGAACGTTACCCTATTCTGAATTTGAACTTCTCCCCCCAGGAACAGAAGACGTTCTTCGTTCGGGTCCAATCGGGCACGCCGGTGAGAGTTCCGTTAAGTCTATCGACAGTGGAATCGTTTCGCCGACAGCAGCTTCAGGACTACTTGCTTGCTGCGATTTTCTATGGAGTGCTGATCTTTCTCATCATCTATAACGTGTTCGCGTGGTCCATCTTAAGGCAAAGGGCATACATGTATTATATCCTGACGCTTTTCAGCGTGGGGATATACCAATTGGCCATTCACGGCTTCGTTCCCCGACTTGTGATCCCGTCTCAACCTCATCTGACGCTTCATCTTTTCATCGCCGCAATAGGCTTTGTCTTCATCTTTAATATCCTCTTTGTGCGCACGTTCATGGATGCCAGGTCAAAATTCCCAGTTCTTTACAGAATCCTGGATATCTTTTTGATACTCGCTGTGGTTGACACGATTCTGTATTACTCTGCATTTTATGTCGGTAATATGGCGGCAATGATTTACGGACCTGTTCTGGCCTTGGCCTTGCTAATCATCATAGGGCTAATGTGGTATTGGGGGGAGTCTCAGGCTCGTTACTTGTTTCTGGCTCAGTCTCTGCTTCCTGTTGTCGCCGTACTACATGTCGGGACGAGAATGGGGCTTATCCCGTTCACCACGGTTTTGAATCAGTCCCTCGAGTTTGCGTATTTGTGGCATGGCATGTTCTTTTCGTTAGCTCTCGCGGACCGGTACGCAGCAATGCAGCGGAGTTTTCAGCACACTCTGGAAAACCGCGTAGCGGAGAGATCAGCGGAGCTCCTTCAGGCCAATAAAAGCCTCGAAACCGAGATTGTCGAACGAAAGCGTGTCGAACGAGCGATCGAGAACGCCAAGAAGGAATGGGAACAAACCTTCGATACCGTTCCAGATCTTGTGGCCATCATTGATGCGAATCACATTATTCAAAGAATCAACAAAACCATGGCTGCCAAAATGGGCGTTCATCCTCGTGAAGCAGTTGGATTGAGCTGCTACGAATTGTGTCATGGTACAGACATTCCGCTCCACAGCTGTCCATTGTCTCAGAGCGTGGCTGATGGCAAGGAACATGCGGCTGAAGTGAGCGAACCTAGACTCGGTGGAACGTTCCTCGTGTCGGTAACTCCGCTGCAGAACGGTAACCGTGGTATCTCCAGCTTTGTTCATGTGGCCCGAGACATCACTGAACACAAGAGATTGGAAGAAGAGCTGCGTAGGCTCGCAACGACCGACGGTCTGACCAACGTTTGGAACCGCCGCTATTTCATGCAATTGGCCGAGCGCGAGCTTGATCGTGTAAGACGGTACAAAGGGTGTTTCGCGCTCCTTCTGATCGATCTCGATCACTTCAAGGCCGTAAACGATACGTATGGTCATGACATCGGCGACGAAATGCTCAGGAAGGTAGCTGAGACATGCAAGACCACTCTTCGGCAAGTGGATATCTTCGCAAGGTACGGGGGCGAGGAATTCGTTGCGCTTTTGCCGGAAACGAGCTTGGAGGAGGCCATTGTCGTCTCGGAAAGACTCCGCGGAATCGTGTCCGACCACTCGACGACAGACAGCAATCCACCTCTGCTCATAACGCTCAGCATCGGAGTGACTATTGCGGGGCCCCGGTGCGGAGGACTCAATGCCCTGCTGAAAGAGGCTGACGCGGCTCTGTACCGGGCAAAAAGGAACGGAAGAAACCGCGTGGAAATCTTTGACTCCTCCTTGGCTCAACCGAACTCCCTGTTGCCGGGCTATTGACCGTTCCCCACGGCCCGGAGGCTCGCATTTCGCTCTCTTGGGGCGCAATCTGGGTGTAACCGAAGTGCTGGGCTTTCTCGTGGAATTTGTTTGGTTCTAGAGTCTGCCTGTGCTAGTTTTGCGTGTTAAAGTTCTGCTGGGAGATCCCTCCCCACGTGCAGAGATCATCGCTACTTATCATTCTTCCATAGGCGAGGAGGTCGGTTAGATGTTTGAAATCTTGGAGAAAGAGCGGATTGGTCCCGGCGTCAATCGAGCCGTGATATCCGCTCCTGAAATCGCCCGGGCACACCGTCCCGGCCAGTTCGTCATCCTGAGGTGTTATGACCAGGGCGAACGCATTCCTCTCACCATAGCGGACAAAGATCCCGAAAAGGGAACTATCACTCTCGTTTGGCAAGAGGTCGGAGTTACCACGTTCCACTTTGGAACAATGGAGGTGGGTGAAAGCTTGCAGGATGTTTGCGGTCCTTTGGGCAAACCCACCCATATCGAGAACTTCGGAACCGTAGTGGGCGTGGGTGGCGGCATCGGCGTTGCTCCCTTGCATCCCATCACAAAAGGCATGATGGCGGCCGGCAATCACGTCATTTCCATTATCGGAGCCAGGACCGAAGGGCTGCTTATTATGACCGAGGACATGAGGAAGGTCAGTCACGAATTGCTCATATCCACAGACGACGGATCCTTCGGCATTCACGGTTTTGTGACCCAGGTTCTCAAGGACCTGATCGACAAGGGTACGAAGGTCGACCTGGTAGTGGCCATCGGGCCGGTCCCCATGATGAAGGCAGTTGCCAATCTTACCCGAGGGTACAACCTCCCGACGGTGGTCAGCGTCAATCCCATTATGGTCGATGGAACAGGCATGTGCGGTGCGTGCCGCGTCGAGGTCGGCGGAAAGACCATGTTCGGCTGCGTGGACGGCCCGGAGTTTGACGGTCATCAGGTTGATTTCGACCTGCTGACCAAACGTCTGGCCATGTACAAGGGCCCCGAACTTATCGCTCTGAATCGATTCAGAGAGACGGAGCGCGGCTGCAAGTGCTCAATCCCCGGGGGTGGCGCATGACCGAACAACAAGAACCCAAGAAGGCTCCAAAACCCAAGGTGCCGCGCCAGAAGATGCCGGAACAGAGTGCGGTCGAGCGAGCCCACAACTTCTACGAAGTGGCGCTCGGATATTCGAACGATCTCGCTCTGATGGAAGCCAGCAGATGCCTGCACTGCAAGAAGCCGTACTGCATGAAGGGATGCCCGGTTGAGGTTGACATCCCGGACTTCATCGAAATGGTCAAGCAGGGCGATTTCATCAGCGCGGCGTGGAAAGTCAAAGAGAAGAACAGCCTTCCGCGGATCGCGGGTAGGGTCTGCCCCCAGGAATCCCAGTGCGAATCCACGTGCGTGCTGAACAAGAAAGGCAAGGGCGAGCCCTGCGCCATCGGGCGCCTGGAACGTTTCGTGGCTGACTGGGCCGCACAGCACGCGCCGAATCAAATGCCTGAACTGCCCAAGCCCACCGGCCTCAAAGTTGCGGTGGTAGGCTCGGGCCCTGCCGGTCTTACCCTTGCAGGAGGGCTCATCAAGAAGGGAATAGCGGTTACCGTGCTGGAGGCGCTTCACGAGCTCGGTGGGGTGCTGGTTTACGGAATACCGGAATTCCGTCTGCCCAAAGCTATTGTCAGGGCGGAGATCGATGAGCTGAGACGCATGGGAGTTGAATTCAAGACCAACTGGGTAGTCGGCCGAGTAGAGACTGTAGATGACCTCATAGATCGGTACGATGGCGTGTTCATCGGCACCGGAGCAGGCGCACCATTGTTCCTTCGCATACCGGGTGAGAACCTTAACGGCGTATACTCGGCAAACGAGTACCTCACGCGATCCAACCTCATGCGTGCGTACATGTTCCCCGAAGCCGACACTCCCATTGCAAAGGGGCGCCGAGTAGTAGTTTTCGGTGGTGGAAATGTGGCTATGGACTCAGCGCGGACTGCTCTCCGGCTCGGAGCGGAAGAAGTCACGATAGTCTATCGTCGAACCATGGCGGAATTGCCGGCAAGAGCCGAGGAAGTCCATCACGCGGAGGAAGAAGGCATCAAGTTCAAGCTGCTTACTGCTCCCCTCGAAATACTGGGAAACGAGACCGGATGGATCGTTGGGATACGGTGCCAGCAGATGGAGCTGGGCGAACCGGATGACTCAGGCCGACGTCGGCCTGTTCCCGTTGAAGGCAAGATCTTCGACATCGAATGTGACACAGCCATTGTGGCTATCGGCAACGCGGCCAACCCGCTGGTTCCGTCTACAACCAAGGACCTGGAGACGAACAAATGGGGGAACATCGTCGCGGATCTGGAAACCGGCAAGACTTCTCGAGACAGGATCTGGGCTGGTGGTGACATTGTTACCGGAGCAGCTACGGTGATCCTGGCAATGGGCGCTGGCCGAAAAGCGGCCAACTCCATGATGCAGACTTTCGGCGTCAGCTAATAATTTGTGGCTGGCGGGCCCGGGATTTGCTTCACTTCGGACGAGAAAGGGCCGCAGGAGTCTTGAAGTCCATTTCGTGAATACGGGCGCGTACCTGGGTGCCACTGACCTGAGCTTGCTCAGGTCAGTGCTGTACCAACGTCCCGGGACCGCACTGACCTGGTACCCAGGTCAGTGGCACCCGAATATGTGACCAAGCTTGTGAAACGAAGCACTTAATTCAGGAGATCCCCAGCTCAGACAAAGACCATGTCCAATGCTTGCAAACCCGTCAATCTCATGCGGTGAAACATATGTTTGCTCTCAGGGCCGTTGCCCATGCCATCGCTTTGGTTCTTCTGTTCACAGGTGCTGCAGGGGCTACCTCGATACAACGGGTGGAAGGGATCGTCAGTGAGGTTGAAGAGGGCTACCTGCTCGTGAAACCGGACGGCCAGGAGAAGACGATCCGGCTCATCCTCAGGTGGAAGGCCCGTTTCGTACCTCCAAAACTACCGCTCAAGGGCGATCGGGTGCTTGTCTTGTACAAAGACAAGCCGGAGGGCGCTGTGATCTACGAGGTTCGGTATCAGAAGAACGGCGCGGGTCAAATGCCGTTAGCCCCGGACTCAGCTTCCAAGGGCTCCAAGTAATCAAGGCAGGCGGTTCATGGATTTTGTCCTGATCCTGAAGGCAGGCTTTTTGGGATTCGGTCTCTCGCTCGGGGTTCAACTACTCGTGTTTTATCTGGCGGGGCAATTCCTGGGGGCCACGATCCGGCATTTCATTCGTGTGTTCCTCTTGGCCGCGGTGGCGTCCTTCCTCGCTGTGGATCTTCTCCTCTACATCAGGGTTCCCACCTATGAAGCTCCTCACAGCCAGCTCTTCCTGGTCGGCTGCATCGGCGGCTGGCTTGGAGGACTTGCATCCGGGCTCACCCAAATGCGTGGCTACCTAGTGCGCTTCCTGAACCGATAGATTCACGAGCTGTCTCGCGACACCTCTTCAACGGCCTGAGTGAGTACCCCAAAGAACTCCTGTGGCTGCATCTCTTGGTTCACACTGTCGTACTTCCAGCCCAGGTGCCGGTTGCACGAGCTACAGATGAGAAAACGCCAGCCGTAGCCGGGAAACCACGAGTATTCCACGAAAAGCCGCTCGTCGGCGAGGATGTTCTCGCAATGGGCAAAAGTCCGGAAGTTGCACCGGATGCCGGATGGATTGACGAACGAGTGTGTGTCGGTTCCGTTCATCTTCAGTAAGGTCGCGGACCGCGCAATGAGCGCCCCGCACACGGAACAGCGGTACTCTTTCCCGCTCTTGTCGTCGTCGGGGAGTTGGAGGTATCCGATCATAGCGACATTATATATCCATTCTGAAAAATTCTGACGGAATTGGAGCGCGTTCCCGGACGAGCAGGCAGTAGTCTGACCAGTTGGTCCAGCGTCACTTTCAGTAGACTTGCTCTACCTTTCAGCATTCCCCGTAGGGGAAAACTGTGAATAGCCCTGGGTGAAACCCAGGGGAAGAGCCCCTCAAGCAATCCCGGGATTTCGACCCTGAAAGGGTCGACCCCTCTCGGGGTCGGAAAAAACGAATAATTGGCGCTGCATACCACGGGTTTTATCCCGCGAGACGCGGGACTACTTAAGGTTCTCCCCCTTTGGGGGAAAGAGCAGAGTGCGACATCATTTTGCCTAGTATCATTCGGAACTTTTGTATGTTACCCGTGAAGGAAATGGAACGCGGCGGATTCTCGACACCCCATTGAGAGCACAATGTAGGCTTAGTAACCGTAGGTCGGATTGAGTCCCGGGTTCTGCGCGGGACGAAATCCGACATCATTTCCAACGCAACGTGTCGGGTTTCGCTGAGCTCAACCCGACCTACCCCTCTGCTGTCTACGGGCCGCGGAGGAGATGAGGCGCGAGCGGTCCTCAACGCACTGTTGAGATCACAAGGGAGGCCTAGTCGGCCAGGTATCCGTCTTTCTTGAGCATGAATTGAACCTTAGTGGCTGTGCCTTTGGGCACTCGTAGGGGATATCCGAGAGGGCTACGTTTGTCGGCCTTGGGGAGTATGCCGGTGGAGGGATCCACGCCTGGGTTTAGTTCCCAGATGGCTCTTGGATTGGTTTCGCACCATTGGGCCACCTGGTGCAGAGGCAGGTCTTTGGAGAGCTTGATCCTCTCCAGGAAGTCGTACGCCAGGGGACGCGGGGTTGGGATGTTTACTCCGTAGAGCTCTCGGTGAGTGTCGATGATCCTGAGCGCAATGAGGCGCGGAATCATGATTTCGGATCGGGGCGGCATAACCGTATCCCAATATGAGTAGTCTGCGGCCTTCTTTACCACGTCGTCGATTTTGCTCGTGCCGTCCACGTACGCGCAGATAGTGAGCAGCCAGTCTTGCGTCTCCTTCCGACTATGGAGCCACTGGAACACCCTGCAAGCGATCCTCGTGGAAAGCACAGGATCTCGCCGATCGTCCCAGTCGTTGGTGGCGAACCACTTCGCTACCGGGAGTTCCTTATGCTCGTCGCCGGACCCCAGCGCCCACCATCCCACACCGCCGGATCGGGTCCGGAAAGAGGTCTTCAGATCGCTCAGGAGCGCTGATAGATAGATGAAATCACGGGGAACCTTCTCCGCTTCGAGCACCCGATCGATTGTGCCTCCGTACACTGCCATCCGGTCGAACCACTCCAACATGCCCGCGCGACGATCCATGAGCAGATAATTGAGCTGATCCAAAATGCGCTCGGTGACTTCTTTGCGATTAAGTGGAATGCTTACGGTGGCGAACGAAATCCCGTTCTTCAGAACGTCCGGCGGCAGCACGTAATGGGCACGGGTGTAACCCCCAGGAGTCGCGGGTTCCGCGGCTAGGCCTAAAGCCGGAGGTAGGCACCCGTAAAAGACGATCATAACTGCAACGAAAATGATAGGTGTGCTTTTCAGTGATGAGTGCAGCGATGCTTTCATCCAATTAGGGTAAACACCGGCAAGCATCACTCACCGGGTCTGGAGAACACAATTCGCGACCGCTGTCAGCGGAGCCACCCGGAAACTCGTTATCCGTTGAGCTTTTCCCGCAGCTCCTTGCCGGTCTTGAAGAACGGGAGGTATTTGGTTCTTACCTCGATCTTTTCGCCGGTCTTGGGATTTCTCCCTGTATAGCCCTCGTACTTCTTGACTACAAATGAGCCAAATCCGCGTATCTCAATACGGCTTCCACTAACCAGCGCGGTAGACATGGTCTTGAAGACCATATCGACTATCTCTTCGGCCTTGCGCATGGGCAGATCCATCTCCTTAGCCAACATCTTTACTAGGTCGGACTTGTTCATGTGCAACTCCTGTCCATTTCCCAAAGAAAAACCAAGCTCATCATGCTGGAGACTGTCGCCCGCACGAGCTAAGAGCCGGAATTACGTTGAAATCCGGGACGAAGTGAGCCCTTACCATTCTAAAGGCCCTTCACCGGGAGGTCCTACCGGAAAAATGGTCAAGCCCCTCGGTTGGCTCTTCCATTGTCAAAAGCGCCTGTTATCTCCATACCGTACGAGTTGTGTTCCGCGGCTCCGCCTCTCAGGCCGCGAGAGCCTGAGGGCTTAGGGGGAATGCTTCGGACCGGAAGGAACCTGATCTCAACCCGCCCTTCGCCTGCACTTTGGCAGCGGGCGAACACATCCGACGAATAACCCCCAAATTCGTGAGCAGCGCGGCAAGAGTTTATATGGATAGCTCTCGGATGCCGAATTGTCAAGAGAATTTAGGCTTGTCCGCAGCCGATCTCCATGTGGGGATGTATTCCTCCGCGCACGTATACTCGACCCGTCGTTGCAATGCACAAGTGATTTTAGGCGATTGTCCGTTGTAACGGACGGACGACAGCCCAATTATGAAGACAGGATTGTCTCAAGAGGGGTCTCGAGCAGGTCGTCGCTTAAAAAAGGCAAAGAAATCACTCGTGTAACTGGAATTGACGTATCGTTTGAGTGTGTAGTCCTTCTGCTTCGGAGAGAGCTTGGCAGCCTTAATCTGCCCTGCGTTTTTCTCGACGTAATAGATGTTTCCAAGCACATTGTGGGGGTTTGCGTCTCCGTGAATAGCCCGAACGCATCCCGCGAGAATGAGCGCCCTGGCAAGGTCCTTGGTGCTTATGTGGTGTCCGATCGCGAAGACCACGTTCCCGTCTTCCCGGATGCCGAAAGCGCTCCGCGTGGCTATGAACCAATTAGGTCCTGATGTGTGGATTAATTGGGAATCGCCGGAGTAGTTCCCCCACTGGCCCCAACCGTATCCGTAATAGCCGCCCCACTGTGGCGCAGGTCCTCGTGATCCCCCGTAGCCCGCTTCATCGAGGAACTCATCTTCCACAAGCAAATAGCCTAGGCCGATCTCCGAATCCGTGGGCCGGCCGCCCTTGTTGACCGTGTTAACGACCTTGCCGTCCTTGACAATCAGGTGTTTGAGTTGGCGCGCGTCCTGGATCTGGTCCACAGGGATGTCGTCATCCCACTCGAGGATGTCAACGGAATCGTCTTTGTACACCACCACTGTCGCCATGCCCGGAACCATCTTGTTCAGAACCGTGCCGCGGAAAATAGCGCCAGCATTTTCAGCATGTTTTTGTTTCCACAAAGCATTGGTGATCGCGAGCAAGTCCGGAACATTTTCCGGCTCGACCTTCGAGGAAGCCTGTGTGGCTTTGGGTTCAGAAGAACCTATGTAGAGCCTCATGGAGACCTGCCTCATGTCGAACAGGAGCATATGAGCGATGGCTGTGGGAAATTGCAGGCTCGGCCGATAGCTGGTGCGAAACGCCGCGGGCAACCCATTTGCCGACCCGGGCATCTCGTCCGCGCTCCAGAGGCCTTCACCGGGAAGCTGAGGTTGGGCGTAAAGCGGCGGTATACGCGCGAGGGACAGTTCTCTCAGAGGTTCTTTTCGGTAAGAGGTTCGTGAATCCAGTGAAGCCACCCTGTTAGGCGAGCCAGCGTCAGAAGTGACACCGGAATCGGATGGCGCCATATCGCGGGTTAGGGAAGTTCGGGTTGTCAGCTCTTGATCCGAGGGCTGAGTAGCCTCCCGAGAATCTTCATCGAGCGCAGCACTAGTCTCGCTTGTTCCCTGAACACTGCCCCCCCACAGGAGAGGCTCCCACAGGGATATCGTATCATCGGCGTCTATCGCGGCGATGGCCGCAGTTAGGAACGATCCGGACACGCATACGATCAGGAACGCAATAAGAGCGACAGACCAGCGCCTGGTCGCGGAACTCAGAGTGCCGGTACTCGAAACTGGAAAGATTCTGATACGTGACCCAAGCGCTCTTGGGAGGTCGCGAAAGATACTAAACATGATTAACAAAACCCTCTCACACTCAATTCACTGATTGTCGTGCTCGGCCGCTCGTGGACAACTCGTTGTCAAAGCGCGAGTGACCGCGAAACCCGACTTCCTGATGCCCAATTCGCCTCGACGGCCCCGGGGACCATACTCCAAAAGTAGCGTTCGGAGGTGCTCCCAGCTTCACACGTCAGCCGCTTGACGGCTGTTGACAAGGCTTCCGGCTTGGGCTATGCATACCCGAATTCAGGAGAGGATGCCCGGTCTTCACGTCTTCCTCCCGGATGCCGGGGCCTTTCGGGCGCAGGCGCGGGGAAGAGTACATCCCCTGCTTCCCCTGTGGTCTTTCCTTCTAGCAATTCTGCCCCTTAACGTCAAGATCGCCTCTCATTCTACCGTGCAAGCCTCTTTCCAGAAGGAGCCTCTTCCGTGATCTATTTTGCCGATCTCCATATCCACTCAAAGTACTCCAGAGCGACATCACGGGACTGCAACCTGATCGAGCTGTCACGATGGGCCGCGCTCAAAGGCATCTTGGTGCTTGCTACCGGCGATTTCACCCATCCGCAATGGCGCTCGGAGATGAAAGAAATGCTCCAGGAAGCCGACGACGGCCTCCTTCGCCTGAAAGAGTCCTATATTCCGGAGATGGATATTCTCCCGGACGGATTCGGCCCGGCTGACGTGCGCTTCATGCTGAACGTAGAAATTAGTTCCATATACAAGAAAGATGGCGCAACCAGAAAGGTTCATAACCTCATATTCATGCCGGACTTGGCTTCAATGGACCGATTCTCAGAGAAACTTGACAGGATCGGCAACATCAAGTCCGATGGCCGACCCATTCTCGGCTTGGATAGCCGCGACCTGCTTGAAATGGCACTGGAGGCTTCCTCAGACACATTTCTGGTTCCAGCGCATGTGTGGACTCCCTGGTTTTCCATATTAGGGTCAAAGTCGGGCTTTGATTCTATTGAAGAGTGCTTTGAAGATCTCACTCCGCACGTATTCGCGCTGGAAACAGGACTGTCTTCGGATCCGGAGATGAACCACCGGGTGACCTCCCTGGACCGGTATACCCTCATTTCCAATTCCGACACTCACTCGCCTCAGAACATCGCGCGGGAAGCGAACATCTTTGAAGGCACTCCGGGGTATTTCGCGATCAGGAACGCACTCAAAGCCGGTGCACAGGATATTTTAGTTAAGGAGGATGCGGAAACTCCGCTTGACTCGACTGGCGGTGGCATGTTCGCGGGCTCGCAGCCTGAGGCAGGAACGAGAAAGCGCGGTCGAGGGTTCATTGGAACTATCGAGTTTTTCCCAGAAGAGGGCAAGTACCACCTTGATGGACACCGCAAGTGCGCCACGCGACTTGAACCGGAACAAACCGCGGAACACGGAGGGCGCTGTCCGGTCTGTGGCCAGCCAGTGACCGTTGGGGTCATGAACCGCGTCATTGAGCTTGCGGATCGCCCTTTGGGAGAGAAACCACCAAAGGCAGCTCCATTCTGGCGTATGCTCCCCTTGCGAGAAATCGTTGCCCAGGCACTCGGGGTGGGGCCTCAGTCGCTGAAAGTGAGAACGCTGTACGACGACCTGCTCGCTCGCCTCGGACCGGAGCTCAACATCCTGTGGGCGATTCCTTTGGATGAGATTTCTGGGCAGGCACCGGAGATCGTGGTGGAAGGTGTCTCCCGCGCTCGGCAGGGGAGGGTATCCATCCTGGCAGGATATGACGGCGAGTACGGCACGGTTGAGCTCTTTACTCAAAGCGAACGCGACGAATTCCTCGGGCAGCAAAGTCTTGTACCGGTGCAGAGAACTCGCGCGAGGAAGTCACGTGGTTCAGGGGGCTCCTCACCCGCCGGCAAGAAGGCCGCGAAATCCCACCCGCGCGCGAAACCAACTAGGCACCAACACGAGCTCAACCAAGAGCAAACCGAGGCTGTGCACATTTGCGATCGCCCCGTCCTGGTTCAGGCAGGGCCCGGCACCGGCAAGACAAGGACCCTTACTGAGCGTATCGCAACCCTGATCCGCGATGGAAAGGCCCAAGGACCGGGAATAACTGCGGTAACGTTTACGCGCAAGGCCGCTAGAGAAATGGGTGAGCGCCTGGCCGGGCTGATTCCCGAGGAAGCCGTGGCCGGCTGCTGGGTTGGGACATTTCATCAACTCGGGTCGCGGATCCTGGACTTGTTCCGATGCAGTGGCCATGCAGCGGTGCGAGAGCGCGTCCTGGAAGAGGACGAAGCAATCGCGCTCTTTAGAAAGGCAATCAAGGACGCGCGGATCGACTGCACTCCTGCGCGGGCGGCTTCTCTGTACCAGGAGGTCAGCCTGCTAAAACAGCAGCTCGTTACTCCTGAGACCTGCACGGAACGGGACGATCTCGAGCGAGCGTACCTGGCGTACGAAGACTCGTTGGCTCGCGAAGACGCGTTTGATCTCGATGATCTGGTAAGCCGACCCGTGCATCTCCTGCGAGAAAACCCGGTCGATGCAGCGTCAATCATGGAGAGCATCGCAGCGCATCTGCTGGTGGACGAGTTTCAAGACGTGAACAAGGCGCAATATGAGCTGGTCAGGCTCTTATCCAAGCCTTCCGGAGAGCGTCTCTTTGTCATCGGGGATCCGAATCAGGCTATTTACGGATTTCGTGGCGCTGACTGGCGCTATTTTCAACAATTTCAAATTGATTACCCCTCAGTTCGAGTCTTGCGCCTCTCGCGGAATTATCGGTCCCAGGGCAACATCCTGACCGCGGCAGCCAACGTGATGAATCGAGAAGATCCCTCGGAAATCCTCCGGCCCGAAATACCCGCGGACAAGTTCGTGAGCGTTGTAGAGCTACCAAATCCTCCTACTGAAGGCACATTCATCACCCGTGCAATAGACGGCATGATGGGTGGCTCGTCATTCTTTTCCCTAGATTCCGGGCGAGTGGCTGGAGACGACGACAGGCTTGATTTCTCGGATTTTGCCGTCCTTTATCGCCTCAACGCGGTGGGAGATCTTATCGAAGAGGCTTTTCGGACGTCAGGGATTCCCTACCAGCGCGCGTGTAAGCAAAATCCCAAAGATGAATCCGAGCTTATTGATCCGCGGGCGCGGGCAGTGACTCTCATGACCATACACGCGGCCAAGGGCTTGGAATTCCCGGTAGTCTTTGTTGCGGGTTGTGAAGAAGGTGTGATTCCGTATCTACGCGAGCGAGGGCCTGATAATCTGCCGGATGACATCGATGAGGAGCGCAGGTTGATGTACGTCGCGATGACGCGGGCCTCACGAGAGCTGATCCTGACCCGCGCGGCCACGCGAACGCTTTTCGGTCGGACTACTAAGAACGTTCCTTCACGATTCTTGGGGTGCATAGACGCCTCAGTTTGCAGGCATGTGAAGCCGTTGGCCGACCGACCACGAAATAGAGGAAATGCCCCTTCCCAATGCGATCTATTCGCGGATTAGAGCGGGCCGTATACCAAGTGTCAAGAGTATTGTTCGATTGCCGCTTGGGCATTGGTAGGTGCCGGCCTCCGTGCCGGCACTTTTTTCTCAAGGATATCAACTAGCTCGGGGCGGCAGAGACGCCGGCCACTACCGGTCTTCTTCAAGCGCGAGCTGTCCAAAAGGCCAACAGTTGTGAGAACCGGTATAATACGTATGGTGCTTTCAAGGAGATCGGAGTAAGGCATGGGCATACTTGAGGACGCGGCTGCGCTCGCTAAGGAAAGGTTGGGTCAACAGGCGGAAAGCCTCACGGTAGACCGTCTCGTTGTCGGCCTGTTTTTCACCGGCGTTAAATTGTCGAATGGCGCCGCGGGAGTGTGTTTTACGCCCGTCAAGGAGATCCCGGAGGCAGTCTGCTGCCCCACGTCCGCTGCCAGGACATTCGATCCCGTGCGCGTTCGTGGGACCAAGGTGCATGGTCTCTTGAGCGCGCTGAATTCCACGGAGCCAATCAAGACTGCCGTTGCGATCGCGACGCTCAACGCGTTGAGTGCGACATGCTGGAGCCAAGGATTGACCGGTGGACTGGCAATGAAGGAGCGAATGGACGCTCTCGAAGCGGTAAAGATGCCGCCGGACAAGTCCGTCGGGGTGGTTGGAGCGTTCATGCCCACTCTGAGGGCACTCAAGAAACGCGGGGGCCAATGGTGGGTCGTTGAACAAGACCCGCGCACACTCCGAGAAGATGAAATGGCTCATTACGTTCCTGCAGAACAGTCTGACGCAGTCATTCGACAAGCTGATGTCCTCATAATCACGGGTGTTACGCTGATTAACCACACCCTGGAGCCAATCCTTGGCTCGGCAAAAGCCGGAGCCGAGATCGCTGTGATGGGACCTACTGCGGGTCTGCTCCCTGAGCCTCTGTTTCAACGAGGAGTCAGGGTCGTGGGGGGCGTGTGGGTCCAAAAGCCGGATGAACTTCTGGATGTACTTGCATCCGGCGGATCCGGATATCATCTATTCGACGACCTTGCAGTCCGGATTGTGTTCGAGCGCGAGGCATGAGCCTTTTACCGAGGAGATGACGCGAGCCACGCAAGAAGTTCCTTGACGGAACGACTATATTCAGATATAGATATATATAGAATGTAGCGCGGGATTTCCCGCCAATGCAGCCCCGACGAGTCGAGGCGCGTCGAGGACATAAAGGAGGAACAGTGGAAATCTGGATCCTGGTTCTTATTATTGTAGGGTGGTTTGTCGTGAATCGATGGGTACTCCCGCGTATGGGAGTTTCCACTTGAATGAGCGCGTCATGCGCTCCCGGTCCAGGGAACGTGACGAAGAATCGGGAAGAGGGAAAGAGCGAAAGATCAGCGCAGAGGTGAAAGAGCAATGGCATTGTCGGAAACCGACGCGGGCAGTCTTACTTCTGAGGAGATGGACAAGCTTTTTGCAGAAATAAAGAAGAAGGATTTCACGGAAAGGGCCGGCATCTTCAAGGCATTGGGACACCCCATCCGCCTGAAGATTGTGTACGGCCTGGTCAAGGTGGGAGGCTGCAACGTGAAGAATATGCAGGCCTGCCTTGGATTGAACCAGGCCACTGTGTCTCAACACCTTATCCATTTGAAGAGCCGAGGCGTGATCCAATCTACTCGGCAGGGTCTGGAAATGATCTATTCGGTGACCAATCCGGTGGCCCAGTGCATTATCGAGACCATCGAAGAGCAGGAGAAAGAAGAAGAGGAGAAGGCGAAAGCCGTAAGCTGACGCCGCGCAGTTCGCGGCTTCCTCGCGGACTTCACCCCGCGTCTGCATTGCCGGGTTTCCTAGCGACCCTATCTTGGCGGCAAGATTCCCCAAAACCTAGTCTGGCAATCCCGTCCCATTCATGTATACTTCTTTTGCGCGCCCGCCCGCGATGAGGGGCGTCCTGCAGCACATTCCCACATAACCGGAAGGAATGAATCATGGCTGACTTGGTCAGATTTGGGGTATCCATTCCGGATGACCTGCTGGAGAAGTTCGATTCTCTGATTATGGGACAGGGGTACACTAATCGATCTGAGGCGATTAGAGATCTGATTAGGGATAGACTCGTCGAAAACCAGTGGACTGCCTCGGATCACGAGGTGGTAGGCACGGTCACGGTCGTGTACGACCACGAACGGAGCGATCTGGCGCAGAAGCTGACGGAGATACAACATAGGAAGCATCAACTCATAATCTCGGCGGTTCATGTCCATCTGGACGCGCATAACTGCTTGGAAGTGTTGATCATGCGGGGAAGCTCGGATGAGGTGAGGAAAGTCGGTGAGCTGCTGATTTCAACCCGTGGGGTGAAGCACGGGAAGATCACCATGACTACCACCGGTTCGGAAATCGAGTGATACCAACAACCTTAGCTGAGAAGACACAACAAATCATGAAAGTCTTTGATTCGGCGAGCACTCCGGGGCTTCGCCTCGGAGAGTGGCAGCAAGAGCGCATCGCTGCGCAATAATTTGGAGGGGAGACTCATCTCCCCTCCAATCCACCCCATACGTAGACCCAAATAGAAGTGCCTCGTGCGGAGAGCTTTCATAGAAACCGCTCCCGACTCAGATCACATATAGACTCTGGAATAGGGAATCGGGCGAGCATCTCTGCTCGATGGAGGAGGAACGAGCAGTTGTAAGTCAACTCTAAGCCAGGAGTAGTCCGGGTTTAGTTCGCGCAGCTTGCCGTCCGGAGGTGGCAGCGAGTGCTCGTTGTGCTTGTATGTCACCACGAAAATGCCCACTCCGTACTCGGGCGTCTTGTCCAGCAAATAAGTCGAGGCGAACTGCTTTTCACGCATTCCAACGGACCTAGCCAGCTCGCGTAGGTCCTTTGGGGCTATGGGAATAAGAACGTACTTCTGAATGCCGCTTTCAGACAAGCGGTACATGGTTCGAGCTTCAGCCGAAGCCACGTACACGGTGGATATGAAGTCAAATTGGGCCATGAACTGCTTTGCCACCAGCGCAGCGGTCCGTCTCCCCCCTGCGGAATGGTGGAAGCCGTAATATTCGTAAAGTTTTTGTTGGAGCACCTCCGCCGCTCTCTCACCTTTTTCGTAAAGGTCTTTGGAGATGTATCTCAGGCGCCGGGCCAGGTCCGCGGCCGCATCAGCCACGGGCCAATCTATCCGTACGTGGAAGTGGGAGAGAGCAAAGCGGTATCTGGACTTGAGCGTCTGGTCTCGCTGGACAAGCACCGCGAAGTCGGATTCGAGCAAATGGGTGAGCAATTCGGGGAAATCACTGTCATCAAAGAAACGCATCCGGTGCTGAAAAACATCCCGGAGATCAAACGGCGCGAGGCTCGCCACGTTCTCTTTGGTGACCTTGTTCGAATCGAAAAACCGCATGTGGTTCTTGCATTCGGGTGGTACAGCCTCTTCATTGAAGACTGCCATGAAGTGGCGATGCTCAGGACTTTCGGGCGAGATAATCCTTGCACGAGGCTTGAGCTCGCGCATTTCCACAAAGGGATATTCCTTTCCCGCGTCCCTGAAGGCCGAGTACGATTTCACAAGAGATTCATTGACCAGGAGCGCGTCTAATTCGTCTCGGAGAAAAAAATAGAGGCATCGACGGTAGCGTTCATTCCATGATATTTCATTCCGCCCCAGAAACGGCATTGGCTCCTCGTCGTTTTTTGGTAATGACATTCCTATGTTACCACAAGATCGATTATGACTCAACAGATCAGGGCTTCGATCCGTGAGGGAAAGAGGCTTGATTGCGACGCTTGCGTTGCAGGCGGGGTGTCTTGAAAGGCGCCAAGAAAACAGGTAACAATAGGAGGAAGTCTGACAAAGGAGAGGATTTGGCATGGTAAACCAGGACGCGACTCGTTCCCGGCAAAGCGGCGAGACATTCTCCGAGGCTGAAGGCTGGGCGAACGAAGTCGCGGAAGACCAACATGATGATTTTGCAGAGCTCTTGAACGCGAACGAGTCCGGCCGTGACGTGGTGGTCCACAAAGACGCCAAGACAGAGGGAACGATTGTATCAATCGGCCAGGAATGGATCTTCGTCGATATAGGAGCTAAGACCGAAGGCGTCATCGCCCGTGAAGAGCTTGTGGACGCAGACGGAAACTTGCCGGTCGCGGTAGGCGATAAGTTGATTGCCTATGTTGTAAGCACCCGAGATGGAGAAATCCGCTTGAGTGTCAAGATGACCGCGGCTGCCGGCGAGGAGGCATTCCGAGACGCGTACCGTGCCGGAATCCCGGTGGAAGGGGTGGTGAAAGGCGAGCGTAAGGGCGGGTATACTGTTTCAGTCTTCGGGAAAGAGGCATTCTGCCCCTATTCTCAGATGGATCTCCGGGCCGGCGGCAAACCCGAGGATTACATTAACAAGCGTTTCACGTTCCGTGTCACCGAATACTCGGATCGAGGCCGCAACGTGGTCCTCTCCAGGCGGGAGATCCTGCAAGAGGATCGGGAGCAGCAGCTTGCTCAATTGCGTCAGACCCTGGAAGTGGGCGACGTTCTGGAAGGCACTGTACAGAAATTGGCCAAATTCGGTGCTTTCGTTGAGATTGGCGGCACAGAGGGACTCATACCCCTTTCGGAATTGTCCTGGCACCGGGTGGAAGATCCGAGTGAAGTTCTCCAGGTGGGCCAACGTCTCAGCGTCAAGGTGCTGAATATTGATTGGGACAATCGGCGCATCTCGCTAAGTCGCAAGCAGACCCTCGACGACCCTTGGCTTACGGTTGGGGATCGATTCCCTGAAGGGAAGAGCGTGCTGGGCAAAGTCACTCGGCTGGCCAACTTCGGTGCCTTTGTAGAGTTGGAACCTGGCGTGGAAGGCCTGGTGCATATTTCGGAACTCGGGGCCGGGCGAAGGATAGGTCATCCACGAGAAGTGCTCAATGAAGGAGACCAGGTGGAAGTTCGCGTGCTCTCCTCGGACCAGGCCTCTCGGCGCATCAGTCTTGAAATGCCAAGGTCCGATGCGCAGGACTCTGAAGAATATGCGCAATTAAATCCTGGAGACGTGGTTCAGGGAATGGTGGAGGCTGTGAAAGACTACGGAGTCTTCGTCAGCTTGCCGGGCAGGAAGACCGGCCTTCTTCACGTATCGGAGATCGCGGACGGCAGGACCGGAGATCTGAGGAAGCGGTTTGACACCGGCGAACCCATTGACGTTGAAGTGCTAAGCATCGATCCGGACAGCAACAAGATCTCTCTGAGCACCAAGAGCCTGAAGGAACGCAGGGAAGATTCTCAGTTCAAGGATTTCAAACGCAGCGGCGCCGCAGGCAACTCTTTCGGCACGCTCGGTGACATTCTCAAGGAGAAGTTGAAGAAATAGCTCTCTGGGGGCGGCATCTCCGGGGCAGCGAGGAGGCTCACGTCGGCTCATACCATAATCACCGTCGCAGGTCTCACAAAGAGGTTCGGCCACACCACCGCGCTGGATAATATCGATCTGGGAATCGAACAGGGGGAGTTGTTCGGTCTTCTGGGTCCGAACGGCGCGGGCAAGACCACTCTCATCAGCATTCTCTCCACCATAGTCAGACCCACTGAAGGGCACGCCATGGTTTGCGGGCACGATGTGGGCCGCGATCAGGATGCGGTCCGCAAGTGCATAGGCGTGGTCTTCCAGGATCCAAGCCTCGACGACGAACTGACAGGCGAGGAAAACCTGGATTTCCACGGAAGGCTGTATGGAATAGATGCCAAGACCAGGGCCCGGCGCATCGATGAGGTGTTGGATCTGGTGGAACTTTCGGACCGCCGCCACGACCTCGTGAAGACCTATTCGGGAGGAATGCGAAGAAGGCTGGAAATCGCGCGAGGGCTGCTGCACAGGCCGGAGGTCTTGTTCCTGGATGAACCTACGCTGGGTCTTGATCCCCAAACCAGACGGCGAATCTGGAATCATATCCTGGACCTCAAGGAATCTTACGGGACAACCATCATCTTGACCACTCACTACATGGATGAGGCCGATCAACTCTGCTCTCGGATAGCCATCATCGACCACGGAAGAATTATCGCCCTGGACACGCCCGAGGCCATGAAAGCCGATCTGGGAGGAGATCTCTTGGAACTAGGAATCGCTAACCCCGATCCTCAGTTCCTCGAGACCATCCGCAAAATCCCGGAGGTTGCCCAAGTCTCGGTTCAAGAGGACAAACTCATGGTGGCGGTCGAGAACGGCGAATCCTTCATTCCGAGGGTCCTTTCCTACGCGCATGAAGTGGGTGTGCCCATAGGCTGGGTGTCCATGAGAAAACCCAATCTGGAGGATGTGTTTATCAACCTGACAGGAAGGGAAATCAGAGACGAGGCGATCACCGAGCCCGGTGACCGCATTCGGATCTTCCTGAGGCGAAGGAGCAAATGAATTTCATCGGCACGGTCTACACGCTTTGGCTGAGAGAGACGACGCGGTTCAAGCGGAACAAGAGCCGACTTATCGGCTCCATGGCCTTGCCTCTTTTGTTTCTTGTGGTGTTGGGGAGCGGCTTTGGCGGGTTCTTCCGGTACCGAGGCAACGTGACTTACATGGAATTCATCGGCCCTGGGATCGTGGGAATGTCCTTGCTGTTTTCGTCGATGTTCGGCGGTCTCAACGTACTCTGGGACAAGCAGTTCGGCTTCCTCAAAGAGATCCTGGTCGCGCCGGTGAGTCGGGTGGGCATCATGGCAGGAATAACGCTTGGCACTGTCACCACGTCCATGCTCAAGGGGCTTGTTTTCCTCGCCGCGCTGCTGCTCACTGGATTGATGAAGGTCGACTTCCTGGGGATAGTTTTTGCGACGCTCTTTATGATCCTTATTTCCGCATCGTTTGTAGCCCTTGGCATCGCGTTCGCCTCTCGCATGAGCGACCCGCACGGTTTTCAGCTGATCATGAACTTCCTTATCATGCCGGTCTTCTTTCTTTCGGGCGCACTCTTTCCCCTTGAAGGCCTTCCAGGTTGGCTAACGGTGCTGACATACCTTGATCCGCTCACGTATGGCATTGACGGGCTGCGGTATGCCTTGGGCGGTCCGTACCAATTTTCTCCCCTGATCAACCTGCTAGTTCTGGCTGGCTTTCTCGGAGCCACTACGGTTGTCGGTGTGGCGCTTTTCAAGAGAATGACCGCGTGACCGCCGCCGGAGCAATTCAGCTCGACATGCGCGTAGGATGTGGTGACCCCGCCTTGCGGGGGAACCGCATCTGTCGAGGTATTCGAGCGCATTCCGGAACAGCACGTGAAGACCGGGACGCCACGACGGAAACCATCACTCCGGAGAAGACCGCGACCGATGCGGTGCACTTCGTTTACCGCATCCTACGGACTACGCACTGCTTGACAGCGACCAGATCATCGACCACATTCAGAACAGTGGTGATTCCTGAGAGATCTACATTGTTCCCAGTACTTTTACAGGCTCGACTCGATCAAGCCGAGCAAACATGAGGAAACCCCGACACGACGACCCGAAACGAAGCTGCCGGGAAAGAGAGAGCCCCACAGGAGGAGAATCATGGAAAATACGGAATTCGGGGAAGTACTCGACGCGGTGGGGAGATTGTCCTCGGATGAACAGGAGGCGTTGCTCCTTATTGTCCAGCGTCGATTAGCCGAGCAGAGACGAAAGAGGTTGTTGCAGGATATTCAAGAGGCCAGGGAAGAGTTTGCGCAAGGTCGATGTGATCCTACCACCGTCGAAGATCTCATGAAAGACATACGTTCGTGAAGCGCACACTGATTCGCTCTAGCGCTTTTGTTCGCGCTGCTAAGCGCCTTGTCAAGAAACGCCCGGACGTGGCTGACGACCTTCGGGCGGCACTAGAATTGCTATCGGAAGATGCATTGCATCCCAAGTTGAAGACTCATAAGCTGAAAGGAGACCTTGAGGGCTCCTGGGCCGCAAGCGCGGGTTACGATTTGAGGATTGTATTTCAAATGGTAGATTATGAGGGCTCCGAGGCCATTCTCTTGCAGACAGTAGGAACCCACGACGAAGTATATTGAAGGTCCGGCGCTGCTTGTATGGAGCACGTAGGATGTGGTGACCCCGCCTTGCGGGGGAACCGCATCTGTCGACGTATTCGAGCGCATTCCGGAACAGCACGTGAAGACCGGGACGCCACGACGGAAACCATCACTCCGGAGAAGACCGCGACCGATGCGGTGCAATTCTTTTACCGCATCCTACGCGCCACTCGGAGGAGGCTAGGGGGAGGCTCTCCGTAGGCTCCCCGGAGGTCTTGAGCGGCAAGATGTGCAAATAATCGGCTATTGGCGCCCGAATGAACTTCAGATCCTGGTGGTTGATGGTAATAGGCGCGGCAAGTTGTTTCTCCTTTTCGGACAATACCAATTCGCCGCTCTCGGATAGCAGCACAATCCGATAGGGCAGGCCATTCAGCTTCTCAGTGCGCTCGGGGATTCCGAATCCATAGCTCACGTGACCGGTCCCAGCGATCACCAGCATGACCCGATCCCGCGCTTCAGGCGATTTCAAAAACCTGTCCACGGCGTGCGCCATGGTCGCGTCGCGAAGGGCTTGGGCCAGAATAATATTGTGCAGCGCCTTCTCATGGAACGCCTTGTGGACTTTCAAGCGAATGTTGAGCAGGCGCTCGTGCAAGGGATTGACCTGATCGACGTCCGCAGGAATCTGCCTTCGTTCCGCATCGGAAAGACTCTCCATGCCTTCACGGGCTACCTTCTTAACAATGCGATCGTCCGCGTTGAGGCCGCGTATGGGGATTTTCGATTTCTTAGCGAGCATGAGGACCGGCTCATAGTCCGCCAGGTTAGTCCAGTGCTCGCGGCCCAACTCATTGATGAGGCTGTCCACTCCGCCTGGGCCCTGCTGCCATTCGTCCAGAATCGGCTGCTGGCTCTCCGCGAACATCTCCATCCCGATGGCCAGACTAAGGCCTTTCTCCTTGAGCCTCTTCAGAATTTCCGCTTGCGCCTCATGGTGTCGTGCAACCGTATGGAACTCGCCGACGTACACGATGCGAACTGTTGAGAGATCTTCGATCATCTCTTCCAGGGGGATCGGCTCACCCATAAGAACATCAATGATGATCGGTTCACTAGCGGCCATGATCAACGCGGGCGCGCAAACGAGCGCGGCCAAAAGCGCAGCGACTTGCGCGCAGTATCGGAGGAGCAGGCGCGGAGTAGTACTAATATCACGGTTTACCAATAGTCTCCTCTCACATAGGTGATCTGGAAGTCGCTCGACTCCCCTCTTGGGGCTTCCTCAATTACATCCACCCGATCGACACGACTCCCGGGCGATCCTCGGCGACACCATTCGACCATTTGGGTCACGCGGTCGGCATGTCCTTCGAAGACTGCTTCTACGCGGCCGTCAGGGAGGTTTCTTACCCAGCCACTGACGCTGGCCTGTTGGGCGGCGTGTCTGGTGTAAGCTCGAAACGCGACGCCCTGGACCATTCCGGATATGAGCACTCTGCGTCGTGCTGTAGCCATGTGTTCATGCTCCCCTGTCGAGGCGGAGATATGAAGAGTCCACCAAGTTCGGCATCATGCGAGCGGAACGCGGTACAGGTCAGAGCCCGGCCAATTCACGGAATTCGGCTTCAGTGAGAATAGTCACTCCAAGCTCTTTCGCCTTATCGAGCTTGGATCCTGGATCTTCACCTGCGACAACATAATCGGTCTTGCGACTGACTGAACCTGCAACCTTGCCTCCAAGCTGTTCCACGATCTTCTTCGCGTCCGGGCGAGGCATGGAAATAGCCCCCGTGAAGACCAGAGTCTTGCCGGAGAGCGGTGTCTCCGCTCCAGGCGCGGGAGCTTCAAGCGGAGCAGGCTTGACGCCCGCGTCCCGCAGGCGGCGAATCATTTCCCTGTTGCGTGGTTCCCGGAAGAAATCGGCCACGCTCAATGCCACCTCAGGGCCGATCCCATACAGCTCACGGAGTTCCTCAGCCGAAGCTGCCGCCAGCGCGTCGATGTCCCCGAATACCTCTATGAGGACTCTAGCCACGTGCTCACCCACCAGGGGGATTCCCAGCGCGTAGAGGAAACGGTCCACCCGCACCGAACGGGAACGGTCGATTGCCTCAAGAAGGTTGGACGCGGACTTCTCCGCCATCCGCTCCAGGCCGGCAAGCGTTTCCTTGTCCAGGTAGTACAGATCGGCCGCGTCTTTGACGAGGTCTCGGTCAACCAATTGCTCGACGAGTTTGAACCCGAGGCCTTCGATATCCATAGCGTCGCGAGCAGCAAAGTGACGAATGGTTTCCTTAAGGCGCGCAGGACACGAGACATTCACGCAGCGCTTCGCCACTTGACCTTCGGGACGGACCGCGTGAGAACCGCACACAGGACACTCGTCAGGAATAGTGTACGGCTTGCTGCTTGCCGACCGATTCTCCTTGACGACACTCACGACCTCAGGGATCACGTCACCCGCGCGCTGGATCACCACCGTGTCGCCTTCTCGGACGTCTTTGCGGTCGATTTCATCCTGATTGTGCAAAGTGGCTCTGCTGACGGTTACGCCGCCAACGCTAACAGGTTCCATGATAGCTACCGGCGTGAGCGTGCCGGTGCGGCCCACTCCCACATCGATGCGTAGAATCTTGGTCGTAGCCTGTACCGGCTCGAATTTGAACGCGACTGCCCAGCGGGGGGAGCGGGTCTTGACTCCCAGGGTCGTCTGGTCATCCAGCGAATTTACCTTCACGACCGCGCCGTCTATCTCGTACGGTAAGTCGTGCCTGATCTTTTCCAGGTGGCGGTGATGCTCCAGGACTTCTTCAATTCCTGGGCAGAGACGGCTCTTCGCAAGATTCACCGGGAGCCCTAAATCATAGAGGCCATGGAGAACCTCCCATTGACCTTCCGGTAAAGGAGCCTCAACTCTGCCCAGCCCGTAAGCAAAAAACTTGAGGGGCCTCTTGGCAGTGATTCGAGGATCGAGTTGACGAATAGATCCGGCGGACGCGTTGCGCGGGTTGGCGAACGGAGGCAGGCCCTCTTCATCTCGGGCCGCGTTGAGTCGGGCGAATTCATCCCGCTGCATAAATACTTCCCCTCGAACATCGATTGCCGAGGTGTGTGCGAAGATCCCCGCGGCCTTCAGGCGCAACGGAATGGCTTTGACCGTTCGAAGATTGAATGTCACATCTTCGCCGGTATACCCATCCCCCCGCGTAGAAGCTATTGCGAGCAAGCCGTCTTCGTACACAAGCTCTATCGCGACGCCGTCGAGTTTGGGCTCGATGACGTAGGGAATTCGCTTGGAGGTTCCCAGAGCTCGCTTGATCCGTACATCGAACTCATACAGCTCGGATTCATCGAATGCGTTGGAGAGCGACATCATGGGAATCGCGTGCTTGTGCTCTTCGAACTTCTCCAGAGGCTTGCCGCCCACGCGTTGAGTGGGGGAATCAGGTGATATGAGCTGGGGGTACTGTGCTTCCAGCTCCTCCAATTTCCTGAAGAGCCGATCGTATTCCGCGTCCGAGATTTCAGGCTTGTCGAGCACATAGTAGAGATGATCGTGTCGACGGATCTCTTCGCGTAATTCTTGAATATCCCTCAGGACCTGGGAAGGAACTACGGTGGGACTATCGGACGTGAGAGCCATGACAATTCACCCGTTAGTTCCGCAGGGTTAAGCTTCTTGCGCTTTGCGAAGGCCCGCGAGCGCATGGGATACCCGGCTAATCTTATACCTAATGTGCCGCACATCATTCAAGCGACAACGTTGGAGTGGATGCCTCGACATCAAAGGCGATGATGTTATGATGATCCCATGAGAACCACACTGTCCATAGACGATGATGTGCTCGAGAAGGCTCGGGCAATTGCGGCAAAATCGCGCAAGCCGTTTAGAACGATAGTAAATGAGGCTCTTCGCGCGGGTTTGGATGAGGTCGACCGGGATGCCAAGCAGCGAAAATATAGAACCGAGCCTCACGCGATGGGACTGCGGGTTGGCAGCAACATAGACAACATTCAAGAAACACTTGCCCAGGTTGAAGGCGAGGATTACCGATGATCCTCGTGGATGCCAACATCCTTTTTTCGCCGAGGACTCACTAAGCTCTCATCACGTGTTGGCGCGAGTCTGCTGGGATGCACATCTTTGCCAAGCAAGGCCAGCCATACTCTTGCAAGGGACGTCTTTCCACGAACTACCGAAGGAACACGAAAAGACGCAGTTGCCGGTTGACTCCGCACCGGGCCCTCAAGTATCCTTTTAGCCTGGAAGAAGTTCATCTTCCCCGCGTGGCGCATCTTACGCGAGGAACCGCGGCCGGGAGGATCGCTGGCTAGCCAAGCAGATTCAGCCGAATCGTTAACCGTGTGGCTGAAACGTTCCGCCCAGCCATACGCGAAATAGGCAAAGTGTGGTCACGTACAGTGGCCGACCGCAATGTAACCTCTCCGTTAACAGGAGACCAAGCGCCCATTTCTGAGGAAGGGGGATTACACGATGCGTTTGCACAGGAAGATCTTCGTGGTTGGGATGATCTACCTGGCCTTCACGTGTGCGGCATTCGCCGCGGATGTCCCGGGAGTGACCGACAAAGAAGTCGTGGTGGGGGTAACGACGCCCTTGTCGGGGCCTGCCGCGCTCTGGGGTGTGACCGGCCTGGGCATGAAAGCGTGGGCGGACTACGTCAACGATCAGGGAGGGGTCCACGGCCGAAAGATCAAGCTGATCATCAAAGACGACGCGTACAATCCGACGCGAGGCATGGCGAATCTCCAGGAGATGAAGGGTCAAATCTTCGCGTTCTGCGGCGTGCTTGGCACAGCCACGTGTCATGCGGCCAAGGACTTCTTCCGTGATAACAAGATTCCTTTGGTCACAGCATACGCCAATGTCCGCATGTGGCCGGAGCTGCCCGCAGAAAAGAGAAAGTACATCTTTATCTCGTACCCTGACTACCGCGAGGAAGCAGCCCACCTCACCAAGTACGCGGTCGAAAAGCTGGGAACCAAGAAGATTGCCCTGTTCTACCAGAACGACGATTACGGCAAGAATGCGATGCAGGGCCTGAATGAAGCTCTTGCAGCAATGCCAGGCAAAGCGGAAGTGGTCGCCACTGTCCCGTTTGAGATGGGTGAACGCGCCTTGGGAGCTCACGCTCTGAAGCTGAAAGAATCAGGCGCGGACACGCTGGTGATCTACCCCACGCCCACCCACGGCGCGCTCATACTCAAAGAGATCGCCAAGATCGATTACCGACCCAAGATTCTATTCTCGTTTCCGCTCGGTGACCCGATCATGTACACGTTTGCAGGCGAGGTTTGGGAAGGGAGCTATATCTCGCTACCCGGTAACGTAGCCATGCCGGGAGTCGAACCTGAAGCGGACAAGGTGGCCGCAATCCTTGTCAAATACGATCCGAAGATCAAGGGGAAGGAATACTTGGGCCTCTTTGGAGCCGCGTCCATGATGCAGCTCGTGGAGGGTCTGAAGAATGCGGGACGGGATCTCACCGTGGAAGGTTTTATCAAGGGCATGGAGAAGATCAAGGATTTCACGCCCGAGGGTGGAGGCGCCCCGATAACCTACGGTCCTGATCGGCGCCACGGGCAGAATGCTGTGCGAGTAGGTAGGGCGGAAAAGGGCAAGCACGTGCCTCTGGAGAAGTTCGTACTATTCAAGCCACTCTTCTAGTTCCGCGTCGCACCTGGCTCTCCGCAGGAAGAGCCCTGTGCCCCCATAACAAATAGCCTGAAAAAGAGAGAGGCGGCACACGATCAATGCCGCCTCTCTTCTTGTGGTGAGATTGTCGCTGACTACTTTGCCGCAGCAGCCTTTCCGAACTTGCCCGCGAAAGTAGCGCGAAGCTCTTTGCCGTCCTCGGTCTTGAAAACGGCCGTGCCGTCTTTGACTTCGACAGGGAAGTCGAAGTCGGAGATGCTCTCGAACCATTTCTTTACGAGCTCGACCGGTTTCTTACCCATTTTCGTAGCACGCTCAACCCACTCTGAGCCTACGCTGAGCGAACCTATGGTCGGGTTCGCCTCGTTGGTTGCAATCACTCTCAGGAAGTTGGTCTTTCCTCCCGGGATCCACATGTCCTCGTATGAGGTGACCGTGTTCACGTCAAAACCGTCGAACGAGACGGTGAACGTGAGCTCGTCCAACATGATGGGAGCCTTGTTGGGGTTCGTGATCTTGAGGACATAAGCGGTGTTCAGGGTGGCAGTATACCCTGCCGCCATGACCTTGTCCTCCATCTTCTTGGGGTCGTCCTTGGTCGGAACCGCGATCTTGGGGCTGATGAAGAAGGGCTGAATGCTGGCCACCTCGACGCGCTCCAACGCGATCTTGGGCGGATCGATAGCGAGAGCCGGCATGACTGCAAATACCGAAGTCACGAGCGCAATCGCGCATATTTTCCATACCTTGCTCATGTTCCCCTCCTTGGTCTTGAAGGCATGTTAGGTTAGCCATCGTTTACGTCGTTTGTAATGCTTGACGTCACGGAAGCTCTTTCGACCTCCTACATCGGTTAAGCCAAGATAGAAGTCCCTGATGTCGGGATTCTCTCTGAGCTTTTCCGAAGTGTCGTCCATGACGATACGGCCGTTCTCCATCACGTACGCGTGAGGGGCCACGGTAAGCGCGAGCTTGACGTTTTGCTCAACGAGGAGGATAGGAATCTGTTCCTGCTTGTTGAGCCTCTGTATTATCTCGAAGATCTCCTTGATAAGCAGTGGAGCCAGCCCCATGGACGGCTCATCCAGGAGCATGAGCTTAGGCATGGCCATCATGGCCCTGCCAATGACGCACATCTGCTGTTCTCCACCGCTCACAAAGCCCGCTATCACGTTCCGCCGCTCTTTCAAGCGAGGGAAGTACTTGAAAACCATAGCAAGTCGCTCTTTCAGACCCGTTGGCCGGAGATGCCCCCCGACGAGGAGATTCTCCTCCACAGTGAGATGATCGAAGACGCGTCGCCCTTCGATTATCTGGAAGATGCCCCTTTTGGAGATTTCTTCGGCTTCGAGCCTGTGTATCCTCTCGCCCAAGAACTCGATCGCACCATCGGTGATTTCACCGTCTTCATGTTTGAGCAAGCCGGATACGGCCTTGAGGGTGGTGCTCTTGCCGGCGCCGTTGGCTCCCAGCAAGGCTACGATGCCACCCCCGGGGACCTCGATGGAGATACCCTTGAGAACCAGAATGACTTCGTGATAGCGGACTTCGATGTTGCTGATCTTCAAGATCGTGCCGTTTTCGCTCACGGTCCGTTCCTCCCACGCCTGATCAAGTGTGACGTCGCTTATGGCAGGAGTGTGGGGCAGTACGTTCCGCCCCTTGTCTCCGGCCTGCTACCATCCGAGCCAGCTTGCCCACTTGTCAGGGAACTTCTTTTTCATGTCGATCTGTTCCAGCAACTGGATCTTTCCGTCTTTGATTACGTAGATCATCGACATGGCGCTCGGGCGGTGATCCGTATCGGTATACGTAACCGGCGGTCTGCCCAGTGCACCTTTGACGCCGTAGGGCTGCCAGTCTCTGAATGTCTCAAAAGCGGCAAGAATGCGGGGTCCCGCGGGCTTGCCACGAACAATGGCTTCCTTCTTGTCCGCGATGGCAAGAGCATCCCGAATCATCCCGAATTTCACCCACGCCTGCACAGTCCGTATGTCGCGCTTCTCTTTGGGCACAGTCGGGTTTATCTTCTGGGCCTGCTCCATTACGTCTTTCATCATAGGCACATCCATGCCGAAGAATGCGCAAGCCGCCGCGCCGATCACTCCTTCGCCCGCCTTGCCGGTCATGCGGACCAGGTTCTGGTCGAAGCCCCAGTTGTTGACGATATGATCCGCACCGAGCTGCAGCGCATACCCGTCCTTTACGGCCGTAGCGACGGACATGGTGGTGTTGCCGTGCCAGATGATGGTCGGTTCTTCGGCTTTGGCCGCAAGAACCTGGCTCTTGGTGTCAAGAGCGGTCAGGGAGACATCCTGGTCTTTTCCCACTTCCATGCCCAACAGAGCTGCTTGATCCTTGATGGCCTTAATGGGTGCACTGGCATAGGGGGACGCAAACATGTAGAAGCATACCAGCTTGGGTTTCTTGCCCTTGCTTCGAGCTTCCTTCCACTTGTCGGATTTCATCCAGACGTTGTCGTACCACGAGGTCAGGCAGGCCCTGGCGTTGGTGGAATAGTCGGTCCCATAGACGAAGTTGTAGGGCGTCTTCTTGGGATCGCACAGATGTCCTGAGAACGAATCGGACAGAGCGACCATCTGATCCTTGTTTACCGTGGGTGATAGAGCCTCTGTGTCGCCTGTGCCCCACTGGCTGAGCATGGCGATTTTGTCGAAGTCCCTGAACCTCTTGTAGATCGTGATGGCCTCGGGCACACGGTATCCATAGTCATACAGCAAGAGCTTAATCTTCTTACCGTTAATCCCTCCGTGGTCATTGATGTAGGCCACACATTCTCTGATTCCGAGAGCCATGTCCTTGCCCACATCAGATGTCGCGCCCGTCAAGTCATTGATCGAACCAACCACGATCTCCTGTTGCGCGAACGCCGGTGAGCAGAGAAAGATGAAGAACAGGGCCACTCCCAGGATCAGCCTTCCCTTCTTCATGATGTACCTCCCTCTCGTGAGTAGTGATGTCGCGAATGAACTTCGCTAAGGTCGATGTCCACCTTCATCTCGGTTTTGCCCGGCACCCCCTTTCAATCTTCAATCCGGAACCGTTAGGAGCCCTTTCCGGTATACGAGAAGGGCCACAGATTGAAGTAGTTCTTCAACTGCCAGTACCTGTACGCAAGCCCGTTGGGCTCGTATATCAAGAAGAAGATAATCGCCAAACCGAACGCGGATTCCTTGAAAAAGTGAATCTTGGTGGTCATCACGGCCAAGGAGGGATACGCTTCCACCGCGCCTTGAACAAATAGGACAGAGACTTCCAAGACCTTGAAAACAAGCACCACAAACGCGGAACCGAATACGACTCCTTGGATACTTCCGACGCCTCCAATGAGAATTATTCCTACCCAGAGCAGGGAATAGAACCATTCGTAATGCTCGGGACTCACGAAAGAAAGGGCTGAGATATAGAACGAGCCGGCAATTCCTGCGAAGAAGCCCGCCACAAAGAAGGCCAGAAGCTTGTACCAGACGATATTCACCCCCATGGTCTCGGCCGCTATGTCGTTGTCCCGGATGGCTACCCATGCTCGTCCGAGCTTGGAACGCGCGATATTGCCCATAGCAAGCAAGCACAATGCAACCAAAACCACGGAAAGGTAGTAGATCTTTTCATCAGAATCGATTACCCAGGGACCCAACTTGATGGTACCAGGGGGAAGCGAAAAGTAGTGGCCGCGGCCACCTATTTGACTTACGTACTGGGTGATGACCAGAGGCACCGTGATCCACTGCGCAGCCATCGTGGTCATGATCAGGTAGAAGCCCTTGACCCGCGCAGAAGGGAGTCCGAAGAGAACCGACCAGAGCCCGGCCAGAATTCCAGCGCAAATCATACTTATGGGGTAGGCCAACCCTGCGTCAACAATGACTTGGGGCCAGGGAATGAAAAGGACCATCATCGAACTGGCGTACGCTCCCACCGCAACAAACGCAGCGTGTCCCAAGGTAATCTGGCCGCAGTACCCGATGAGTAACTGAACCCCGAGGGCCGCCAGAATGTAATAGTTGATCGTATATGCGATACTGAGCCACTCCCCACTCACCCATTCCATACGCACCATCAGCGGAAAACACGCCAACAAAACCACCATGAGGATCATCTTGAACTTGATGAAGGGGGTCCTCCACCACTTCTGTTCGTCGCGATACGAGTCGAAATACGATCCGCAGGGAAGATAACTCATCGGTTAAACCCTCTCTATCCTCTCCCAGCCCCACAAGCCGAAGGGTTTGAAGAGGAGGAAGATGACCATAAATACGAAAGGCGCCACTTCTTTGATCGTTACAGGCCACCAGAAATCCGGGAAATGTATCTTCAGAAGCGTCAAGCCTCCGTCCGACAAGTTTTGGAGGAGCCCGATGGTTATACCGCCCACGATGGCCCCGGGAACCGAGTTAAGCCCACCGAAAACCACAACGGGCAGAACCAACAACCCGAGCAGACTGATCGAGTAGTTCAACCCATTTATGTTACCCAGGAGGGTTCCTCCCACGCCCGCGGACATGAAGGCAATTGCCCATGCCAACGCGTAAACGAACTTGGCGCTCACCCCGAGTGACAGGGCGGCCATTTCATCGTCCGCGCAGGCTTGCATAGCCAATCCCCATCGGGTGAATTTAAAGAATAGGATGAACACTACCATGAGGATCATGGCTGCAATAAAGCTCCAGAAATATACTTCTCCCACTGCTATGCCCGCTATGTGCATGGGATCGACCGAGAATATGCGTGGAAGAAAGACCTGGGTATCCGGGTCCCACACGATGAAAACCATGCCCTTAAAGAAGAAGGAGAGGCCCACGGTTACCATGATCACGGCGAGAATGGGCTCGCCAATCATCTTCCGCAGGAATATCCGCTCCGTCAGCCTCCCAAGTATGAATCCAACCACAAGGGTAAGAGCCAGAGAGAGCAGGAAAGCCGACGCTATCGACATGTGTTCGGAAAACCGCAAATAGAACGAGAGGCAGACGTACCCACCGATCATGGTTAGTTCGCCCATTGCCAGGTTCAATACTCCGGAACATTTGTAGATGAGCACCCAGCCCAAGGCGACCAACGCATAGATGGATCCCACCATTACCCCTGTGATTACCAGTTGCAGGAAAAGGTCCATTGGCTATTTCCCTCCGTCCCGAGGCACGTCTTTGATGCGGATATCTGCCTTGATCTGCACGACGCGACCGTCTTCGTAGGTGATATTGGTGTCCATGTGCATCATCTCTTGGCCCGGTGTGTACAAGGCGTCTATGATGTCCTTGTACCGATTTTCCACAAAAGCCCGGCGGATCTTTCTCGTGCGGGTCAGTTCGTCGTCGTCGGCATCGAATTCCTTATAGAGATTAGCGAATCGCAAGATTTTCGCGGGATCGGGCAGCGTCCGGTTAACTTCTTTGAGGGGGCCGATAACCAGGTCATAGACCTGGGGCAACTGGCAAAGCTCCTGGTAGCTTGTGTAATTAATCCCGTGATCTTCCGCCCATTTCCCGACCGTAGCGTAGTCGATACAGAGAATGGCGGTGACAAAAGGCTTCTCGTGCCCTACCACCAGGGCATCTTTGAGGTAAGGGCTGAACTTGAGGCGAGCCTCAAGGAATTGCGGAGAGGACTTGCTCTTGTCGCTCAGAATCATAATGTCCTTGGTTCGGTCAAAGACCACCAGGTGTCCGTCCTCGTCTATGAACCCGGTATCTCCTGAATAGAGCCACCCGTCTTTGAGCGTCTTTGCCGTCTCTTCGGGCATCTTGTAGTAGCCTTTGAAGACTGACGGGCTGGTGGAGATGATCTCTCCACTCTCGGTAATACGCACTTCAGTCTGTGGAATGGCTTTGCCCACGGTGTCGAACTTGATGTCGTCATCACGATGGACGACAGAGATCCCTGCGATCTCCGTCTGGCCGTAGATCTGCTTGAGGTTCACGCCGATCGCGTGGAAAAACCGGAAATGGTCCGGTCCCATTGCGGCGCCACCCGTATAGGCATGTCTTACGCGGCTCAGACCCAAGTGGTCGCGGATCTTCTCGTAGCAGGCCAGGTTTGCCAAGACTCGGAGAAACTTGAGGTACCACGGCACGCCCTTTTTCTCAAACTTACGCTCCGCTGTGGCATAGCCGATACGCATAGACAATTCGTAGAGCTTGCGCTTAAGCCAGGTTGCGTCCAGATACTTGACTTGAACCGTCCTCGTAAATTGCTCGTAGAGTCGTGGAGGAGCAAACATGACGTGCGGCCCGACTTCTCGGACATTGGCTTGGGCTGTCTCCGGCTCCTCGGGAAAATTGATGGTGAAGCCTACCTGAAGGCCACAGGATATTGACATCATCTGCTCGCCGATCCAGGCGAAGGGTAGATATGAAACGAAGTCATCCGATGGGCGGCAGGGATCGACCGTCATAAGGTTCCGCCCCATGGTTAGCATGTTGTAGTGAGTCAGAAGCGCTCCCTTAGGCTTCGCAGTGGTGCCCGAGGTGTAGAAGAGTAGACAAACGTCGTGGCCTTTTCCCTGATTCACGAGTTTCTCGAAGAGCGCTGGATCCTCTTTGTCCAGCTCGCGTCCGAGTTCCATCACCTGCTCGAGGCTGATCAGCATAGGATCGTCATAGTGCCGCATTCCCTTGGGATCGTCCCAGATAATCCTCTCCAACTTCGGGCACCGATCTCGTATGGCCAGGGCCTTGTCCACTTCTTCCTGGCCCTCGGCGATGTAGAACTTGGCATCGGAATGGTCCACGATGTACTGCACTTCTTCCATGAGGCAGTCCTGAAATAGCCAGGCTGCTACGCCCCCTGCGCACATGGCTGCCATTTCGGTCCAGAGAGCTTCGGGCCGATTGTCACCGATGAGGATAACCTTGTCCTCTCGTTGAAGCCCGAGTTTGACCATGCCCAAGGCGATTAGCTTGACACGATCGAGATAGTCAGCCCAAGTCACCGGCCGGAAGATCCCGAACTCCTTTTCCCGCATAGCAACTTTGCCTGATCCGAACTTCTTGCACTGGCGGACGAACAGCTTGGGTAGGGTCAAATCGTCCGTTATGGTAATTTCCTTGAAGTAGCTCAGTTCATCTGCGGCTGACATACAGATCCTCCACCTCGCCCAAATAGGCCTTGATGACTTCCGGGTCTTCCTGGACTTCCTGAGGGGTGCCCTCAGCAATTTTCACACCGAAGTTGAGGGTCATGACACGGTCGGACAGGTCCATCACCACTCCCATGTCGTGCTCCACCAGCACGCACGTTACTTGCCAGCGTTTATCCTCGTTGATATCCAGGATGAATCGGGCCATATCCTCCACTTCTTCCAGGTTAAGCCCCGCGAGCGGTTCGTCGAGGAGGATAATCTCGGGCTGCAATGCTAGTGCTCGAGCGAGCTCGATCCTCTTCTGCAACCCGTAAGGGAGCATGCCCGTCACTTCGTTGCGTACTGCTTCGATTTCGAGCAGATCGATGATCTCTTCTTCGATGAATCGCCGGGCCCGGATCTCTTCCCGTTGGGTCTTCCCCCAGTATATGCTGGAATTGATAATGCCCGATTTGAGGTGCATGTGCCGGCCGAGTCTAATGTTATCCAGCACAGTCATGCCACCGAAGAGTTCGATCTTCTGGAAGGTGCGGGAAATCCCGAGTCCAGCGCGTCGGTGAGGAGAGAGGCGGGTGATCTCTTTGCCCTTGAAGGTGAGGTTGCCTTTTTGAGGGCGGTACAGGCCGTTGATGCAGTTCATCATGCAGGTCTTGCCGGCTCCGTTCGGTCCGATGATGGAAAAGATCTCGCCTTTTCTCACTTCGAAGCTGACATTGACGAGAGCGGCAACCCCATGGAAGGACAGATAGACGTTCTTGGCTTCGAGTATGACTTCGGACATTCAGATCCCCTTCTGCGTGCTCCGACACAGTATTCGAGCCGTTCGGCGCGCTATCCAGACGCTTTCTTATAGGCTATTCCTGACAAGGGAATGGCGAACCTGAGAACCGTGTAGTTTGTCTGCCGATGAGAGGCCCCCACGATAACAAAACCCAGAGAACCGGTCAAGCTTTACTCGTTCACCCGCGTTCTGTAGGCCAGGACTGGTTTTCCGCCCTGGCAGGGGCAGCTCCACGGACGAATTAGCGCGACCCACTTACCTGTCGGCCTCTGTCGTGGGGCGGTCCGCCTCGGTCCACTCGGCTATGCGCGTGATGGAAGTCCGCTCTTCCCACGGTCCGCTTGGTACCGGGCCGTGGGGCAGAAAGCCTCCTTCAGACCGTTCCATGCAGCTCTGGTCTGTTCACCCTTGCCGCGCGAACAGGCCGCGCTCAGGGGTGGAATGCATCCGATATCGTGTGTTAGCCAAACCCAGGCTGAAGCACTCTGATTGACTTTCTCATGGTCCGACCCGCGGTCTGAACGCGACCTGCGGGCGAGCGTGGTTAGATCTACTGAAATGCACTGGGAAAAGAAGAACGGCACTCACCCGTGCCATTCCACGAGACTGGCTTTGGGAGCCCATCCAAGGCCAAAGCGACATCCGTTCCCGCGTCATCACCCAACCGACAAACCCTCTGGTGACGCTTCATAGTCAGGAACGGAGTATTCAGAAGCGACCAAGCCTCCCAAACCCTCCCAATGATGGATAATCTGATGTTGAAAAGTCAAGACCAAAAGTGATATAGGTTAGTCCGTTCCTTTGAATCGGCCCGATTTTCCCCTATTAGCCTTACCTTGGAATCGCTGGTTCGCCCAGGGCACGAACCGTGCTGGTGAGCGGGTAGGGGTGTGGTGGGCCCGTCTGCTTGGGTCCGACATCAGGGCTTATCGTGAGGAGACATCATGGGCGAAGAAAACACCCTTCTGAAGGAAGTCAAAGACGGCATACTCACTCTCACCATCAATAGATCTGAAGCGATGAACTGCTTCAACATGGAGTTGCTGAAAGTTTTCGGCGACACCCTTGCAGAGATAGCCTTTGACCGCGACGTGAGGGTGGTCATAATTACCGGTTCCACCGCGGGCAAGAACGCCTTTAGCACCGGAGCGGACCTCAAAGAGCGGGCCGGTATGACTCAAGACCAGGTGCGGGTCTTTATTCAGACCATCCGGAGTGTATTCACGAGCGTGGAAGAGCTACCAAAGCCGGTCATCGCCGCGGTAAACGGATACGCCTTTGGCGGGGGGCTGGAACTCGCGCTGGCCTGCGACTTAAGGCTTGCTGCGGGCACCGCTCAGGTGGGCCTCACTGAGACGAGCCTCGCGGTGATCCCCGGAGCCGGAGGCACCCAGCGATTACCGCGCGTGGTCGGTGTGGCGCGGGCCAAAGAGATGATTTTCCGGGCGAGACGGATTTCTGCGCAGGAGGGTCTGGCGATCGGCCTCTTTTTGGAAGTGGTCGAACCGGCAAAACTCCTCGACAGATGCACCGAGATTGCTCGGGAAATAGCAGCCAACGGACCTGTCGCAATTACCCAGGCGAAATACGCGATTAACAAGGGGGTGGAAGCAAGCCTTGCGGTCGGGCTAGCAATTGAATCGAACGCTTACGCGATCACCATTCCGACCAAGGACAGAATTGAAGGACTCACAGCCTTTCGAGAAAAAAGAAAACCGGTCTATACAGGAGAATGAGAATGAATAAGACTGGCGTTCGCCACGAATTGAACTATCCAAAGAAGGTGCACATCGGAGACATCACTGTCCGAGACGGCTTCCAGCACGAAGAGATCTGGATTCCAACCGAGGCAAAACTCTACTACGCTGAAGAGCTCATCCTTTGCGGCCTCAAGCACGTGGAAGTCACCAACTTCGGAAATCCAGCGATCATGCCGCAATTCAAGGATGCCGAGGTCCTCTTGAAGCAATTGCGCGACTCAAAGAAACTCTCCCGTGCAGGCGTGAATTGGTCGGACATCACCTTGACGGTAGTCACGATCCGGGAAAGATCGGTGGATCGCGCCATAGAAGCGCGCAGAGAGGGGTGGGGTCCTGACCGAATCCTCATGATGGTCTCCACGGACGAAGAGCACCATTTCGCGAATTCCGGCACTACCTTGCCCGACTATTGGGAAGAATCCAAGAGGTGCATCGAGAAAGCAGCGGACGTTGGTATCAAAATGTGCGGGACTGTCTCCACTATCTGGGGCTCGCCTATTTCAGGGCCCACGCGGCTGGAAGAGGCTGTAGAGTTCACCAAGCGCTGGCTGGAGATCGGGGCAGCCGACATCGAGCACGCGGACCATGACGGGAGCGCTCCTCCCAATCAGGTGTACAAGTACTTTTCTATGGTCATGGAGGAAATGCCCGACCCCAGCCTACATCTGGCTCACTTCCACGTAACTCGTGGGTGGGGCACGGCAAATGTGCTGGCTGCGCTCCAGGCCGGAATTGAGAAATTCGAAGGCACGCTCGGAGGGCTCGGCGGCCAGCCGGCCAATTTTCTCGATCGGGTGCCGGTTGGCGGCACCGGCGAATACTACTATGTGGATCCGAATGTGGTCGGCCTTCAATCCATAGAAGATATGGTCGTCATGATGGACGAAATGGGCATCGAGACGGGCATTGACGTGGACCGTCTCCTCAGGTTGGGCAAGATGATGGAAAAGACGATCGGACGACGGCTTAGATCGGAAGCTATTCTGAACGGACGGATTCCTAAGCAAGCAAGAAATGAGTACAAGAGGAAGGGATTGGAGCAACTCAAGAAGAAACTCGGCGAGGCCCCTGGCCAGAAATTCCCCGCCAACTGGCCTGAGAAAGCAACATACACGGCGAGAAAGAGCTGACGGATTCGGAGGCTCGGTGACCATCTTTGTGCTGAGCGGCTGAAATCACTACTGCCTGTCCACAGATCCCAAGAAGGAGGAAGCAGCATGGAACCCCTGTGGGTACCCTCGGAAGAGCGGAAAAAGAACGCCAACGTCACTCGCTTCATCAAGTTCGTCAATGACAAGCACTCTCTCAACCTCGACGGGTACCATGCTCTTTACGACTGGTCCGTCACGGAGAGGGCAGATTTCTGGGCGTCGGTATGGGAATTCTGTGATGTGATTGCTTCCCGGCGCTGGGATACCGTCCTTGAAGACTCTCCCACTATGATGGGCGCGAAGTGGTTTGTTGGCGCTCGCCTCAACTTCGCCGAGAACCTGCTCCGCTACCGGGATGATCACGTTGCGATGATGTTCAGGGGTGAAGGTCAAGAACTCCAGAGCATGACCTACGCTCAGCTCTACGACGAAGCCGCTCGGCTGGCAAAATCGTTGCGGGACGCGGGAGTAAAAGTCGGGGATCGAGTCGTGGGTTACATGCCCAACATGATGCAGACCGTGGCCGCGATGCTGGCTGCTACTAGTATCGGAGCGATTTGGTCATCCTGTTCACCCGATTTCGGTATCAAGGGAGTCTTGGATAGATTCGGACAGATTCAGCCAAAGATCCTCTTTACGGCCGATGGGTATCTGTACACGGGGAAAGCCTTTAGCTCTCTGGACAAGGTCGCGGGCATCGTCAAGGAAGTCCCGAGCATCGAAAAGGTCGTGGTTGTCCCGTACACAACGCAGAATCCCGACCTGAGCGCTATCCCCAACGCCATCCACTACAAGGACTTCATCTCCAAAGAGACTGGCCTGGAGATGAAGTTCGAGCAACTACCGTTCGATCACCCGCTGTACATCATGTATTCGTCAGGCACCACCGGGCTTCCCAAATGCATGGTGCACGGCGCGGGCGGCACGCTGATGCAACACCTGAAAGAGCACGTTCTCCATGTCGATCTGAAGCGCGAAGACAAGATCTATTACTTCACCACGCTGGGATGGATGATGTGGAACTGGCTTGTAAGCGGTCTCGCGGTGGGTGCAACGGTTATCCTTTACGATGGGTCACCGTTCTATCCTGACGCGGGCGCGATCTTTCAACTGGCTCAGGACACGAAGATGACCATCTTCGGTACCGGCGCGCCGTACATCGCAGCATTGGAGAAGTCGGGCCTCAAGCCGAAGGAAAAATATGACGTTTCTACCCTCAAGACTATGTGCTCCACCGCATCGCCGCTTCCCGAAGAGGGTTTCCGGTTTGTGTATGAAAACGTGAAGAGCGACCTCAACCTCGCGTCCATTTCGGGTGGTACGGACATCATTTCCTGTTTCGCTCTAGGGTCGCCTATACTGCCGGTTTACGCGGGCGAGTTGCAGTGCCGCGGCCTGGGAATGAAGGTGGAAGCGTTCGATCCTAACGGTAAGCCCATCATAGGTCGCACAGGTGAGCTGGTCTGCTCTGCGTCGTTCCCATCCATGCCGATCTACTTCTGGAACGATCCTGACGGCAGTAAATACAAGAAAGCCTATTTTGACGTGTTCCCCAACGTATGGACCCACGGGGATTTCGTGGAAATCACGCCGCACGGAGGCGTCAAGATCTTCGGCCGGTCCGACGCCACGCTGAATCCATCCGGTGTCCGCATCGGCACAGCAGAAATCTATGCAGTAGTGGAAGCGCTGGACGAGGTAGTCAACAGCATCGTGGTAGGTCAGCCGTGGCAGAACGACGTCCGAGTGGTGCTTTTCGTGAAGCTGGCTCAGGGAGTTCAGTTGGATGATGCTCTAGTGAAGAAGATCAAGACCGTGATTCGGGATCAATGTTCTCCACGTCACATGCCCGCGAAAATCATCCCGGTGGCGGACATCCCCGTCACTTTGAATAACAAGAAGGTGGAAATCGCGGTCCGGAACATGATCGAAGGCAAGCCCGTAACCAACCGTGACGCGCTGGCCAATCCCGAAGCGCTGGAGCAGTTCGCCAACGTGCCGGCACTCCAAACCTGATTGCCCACTCACCGAGATCCACGCGGGGAGCTCCTTCCAGACAGAAGGCGTTCCCCGCTACATGCCTGATACCAGTTCGCTTCCGAACGGTGAAGATGGCGTTGAAGCAAGTGCGGCTGTAGGTCGGATTGAGCCCCGCTTTCTTGGCGGGACGAAATCCGACATCAAGTCCAAAGCAATCCGTCGGGTTTCGCCCCGCGGTTCGCGGGACTCAACCCGACCTACTTTGATTCACCGTTTGATAGCGCAGTGGTATGACACCCCTATTGACCGAAATTCATGCGAAGACCGGCCGTTGATTGGCCTTTGCTCGACGCTCGCCAGGTGGCGTTTCTCGAAAGGGACGCCGGGGGAAACTTCTTTGTAATCAAAAAAGTTTCCCCCGGCAGACTTAGAAAATACTCACGCGGCTTCAAGCTGCGGGGGATGGGCAGAGTTTGCGGAGTTCGCACGCGGGGCAGTGGCCGCCCAACCAGACGTAGTCGAAGTATTCCGCGAACGGCTGACATTCCTGCTCGTTTTCGCACAGGAACCCGATCTCGAAGTTCCTCTTGTTCGGGCCCTTGGCGCCGATCCCTGCGCCGGTAAGATTCGGGCTCCCGACCAGGGCCGCATGGCCGTCCACGATAAACATCTTGGCGTGCATCCGAATGCAGTGGAGGAATTCAATCCCTGCGCTGAGGCGTCCTTTACTGTCCAGTTGTTCGTACCGTTCGCGGAAAGGCTTGGACGGCAATTCAGCATGAATGATGCGGAACGAGACCCCCTGGTTCACCAGAATCGCCATCAGATCCACGAATGACATGAACCGACCACGATAGAGCAGTCCGGTCCCTTTTATGTTCGCGGTCGATATCCAGACAAATGCCTTGGCCGCGACCAAGTGGGTCTGGGTGAACTTCTCGTAGATCTCGCGGTCGAGGAGCGTCTTCATGGGGTGTTGTGGATCAGATGAGCCCAGTCATACGCGTGAAATAGAGCTCAATTCATTTCTTTAATTCTGGTGTCCAGGAGGGACACCCAGATAGTAGCCCGGCAATTCAGAGACTGTCTCAGAAGTCTGTGAGAAATGACCAGGCAATGGGACGCCCGCCGCCTGAGGCAAGAGGATCACCCTCGTAGGGCCTGCAGGACCCTGTGAAGGGATCTGAGTCTTGTATCAGTGGGTC
>JBFLZC010000032.1:0-56781 GCA_040756375.1 Thermodesulfobacteriota bacterium | reverse complement strand
TCACCGATTACCGACGGATCGTTGTGAGATATGAGAATCATATCAATATGTTCGTGGCCTTCTTCCAGTTGGCCTGCATCATGATAACCTTGAGAAAATGTCTATGAGGTTTTGCAACCAGCTCTAGCAGTATATCACGCAGAGAACCCCGGAGCAACTCAGGTCCTCTTGGCAGTTAATTTCTTGGTGATAGTGCCTGGCGTCCAAGAACACGCGTATTTCTTTGGGACGCCGCCGGATTGCCGTCTTAGTGTTATTACCCGAGAGTGCCGTTTCCGTCTAGGATCCCACGTTTACTCCAGTCGATGGCAGAACATCCAAATGAATCCAAGTATAGATAAGTATTTGCTGGCCTTGGCATTTTACGGCGCCTTGCGCCTAAATCGAGACCGGTGCTCATGGCGCTGCCACTTCCAGGTTGTCTTTCAGCCATTACCTCAGATCTCCCACTTGAGAGTTCAGGTCCTGCGGATCGATCCGTAGAAACCCTCCCTCGATCCTGATTTCGCCTGCGTTGATCATATTGAGCAGCTTCACGCGGAATGTGTCCAAGACCTTTCCGCGTTTGACGCCTAGCTCTGTTTTCAGAGCTTTCTCTGTGAGTTGCCCTGCCCTCTCCAAAGCTACCTGCATCGTTGCCTTCTACGAGCGACGTCTCGTAGGGGGGTCCGCTTTGCCCGCGCGTCCGACACTGTTCGATTCGGATCATGGAAACGCTCTCTCTAACCCACGTAGGGCGGTTTGCTGTTTGGTTGAGTTGATTGGCACACCGATTGCTCACCGCTCCGGAGACACAGCCTGCCGATATGTGCGAGCAGGCTGGAAGACCTTTACCTGGGGGTGATTGTATGTGGAGAAAAACAGGGAGATTGCATCACGGCTGGTACCTTCTTTTTCTGTTGACTTTGAGCCTTCTCGTGGGCTGTGGCCCTGAGAGCGAGGTTGACCGGTTAATCCAAGACTTGAATAGCCGTTCTGCAGCAAGAAAGATACGGGCTGTGCAGACTCTCGGCCTTATCAAGACTCCCGCAGCAATCGAGCCTGTCGCCGCAATGTTACATGACGACGATGCCGCTGTTCGTCGATGCGCCACTTGGGTGCTTGGGCAGATTGATGATCCCCGGTCAGTACAAGTCCTGCTTAACGCTCTGAGGCATGACGATTCGAATGTGGTTAAAGAGGCCCTATCAGGACTCGCTAAGAACAACAGCCCCGCGGTCTTGAGCGCACTAACAGATACCTTGCAGCACAAAGACCCCAAAGTTCGCAGAAAAGCTGCTAGCGAGCTGGGCACAATGGGAGATCGCCGAGCGATCGGCCCGTTAAAAAGAAGCCTCACTGATCGGCAGTGCGGCCGCCAGGCCGCTCAAGCGCTCCGCAGATTGGGATGGACCCCTCAGACACAAGAAGACAAAATCCATTCCCTGGTCGCGGAGGAAAGCTGGACCAGGCTCAAGGAAGATTGGCCATCCGCACGAGACGTGCTCCTCAAGGAAGTGGATTCCTCTGACTACCAGGTGATTGAGAATGCTTTATGCGCCCTTATGAACATCGCACCCGAAGAGGCCACACTCGCGCTCATCGACAAACTCAACCGGAGCGACCGCAAGGCACTGGCCGAGGTTTACCTCAACTCCCCCTACGAGAAGCTTCGCCAAGCCGCGGAAAAATGGGCAAGAGACCGCGGCTGTCCGATCGCCACAAGCGGCCCCGGAGGATCTCGACCGAGATCGCTCCAAGCAAAATAGGGCGTGCAGGATGCGGTGAGCGAGGTGAACGTCATCCTACGCGCCGAAAAGACGACTGGCGTTTATGTTGCAGCGCAGCGTCTCTGGAGTTATCATTCGATGGTCATATGCGTACTGCTTGTGCTTACTGTGGCAAGAGAAGTGCTATGAAATATCGAAACAGGCATTGGGGATTTGAACTAGAGCTGCCAAAGGGGTGGCGGCCACCCGGCTATTTGAAGCGCCTGTTCTGGTTTTCACGCTATGCCCAACAGAGCATTCATCCGCAGTTTTATGGTCCATCCGGTGCCAAACTAAAAATTGCCGTCGGTCCAATTTGGCCAGTTCCTTCTGTCGAAGAGCAGCAAAACAATCTCGCGAACATAGCCACCAAATACGGCCATCGCGTCATAGAGATGGACGAAATAAGAGTCAGTGGAAAGCGCCATGCCACTATGATCTGCCGAATCCTTGAAGTTGGCGTTGTCAAGAACTACAGCCTGATCTTTCATGGAACTGAGTACTTGATTACTGCCCAGGGGGATTGGAGGGAATGCGATTCAATTGTTGAATCTTTTAACTTGGATATGCGCACCGTGGATGTCCGATTCGGAGTGCGGGATCTCAGATATTTATCTTTCGATTTATTTCTATGGCCCCTGTGCGGTTTTGTATGGTGGTCGTGGGCTCACATGATGACGGCGCTTCTCCCGGGGAGGATTTGGCTCGCAGGGGGGCCGGCAGTGGCCACGGGTGCAGTTATTGGATTGCTCGCTTACTTTAGATTTGTTACTGATGCTAGGGACGGCCTGGCTTTGAAACTTGCTTACGTACGTGTGAACATGCTGGTCCTTGTCCTAGGCGTCCTCGTTGGCGGGATTCTCGGATGGGTTTACGCAATGGGAGACAGTACTGGCCCTGCAAGCCTCCTGCCCGGATATCGGCTTCCTCCAACAACAGGTGCCAGAGTGAAGAATTCGTTCGTTTGCGCGGTTCTAGGAGTTTTGGCCAACTCGGGAATGATGTACTCGCTGGGAAAGCTAGGTGATAGACCTTGGCTGCTTTTCGCGTGCCTGCTCGGGGCCGTAGCACTCTTATACGTGGTGGTTCCTATGCTGTTCATTCGCCTAGTGGCTGGCTGACTGGAGAAGGCTCAATCCTGCGCAGTCACACGGAAATGTCCCCAAAGTTGGGCGCATCAACTGGAGGGCAACGATGGGGCGACTGTTTCGATTGACGCCTCAAGGGCAAGAACAACTTAAGAGAATGATGTTTCGGAAGATGCTGCAGGAATTCGGCGCGCTTGAAGTGATTCTGTTTGCTGTATGTGCATGGTTTTGGGAGATGTCAGTCGCGCAAGTAGTTGGTCTGCTCATAATCACATTGCTCATGGTAGTTGTTTTTTGGGTGCGGACTTGGCACAACCCAGCGCTTAGAGCGGCGGACTGGGAATTATACGTGGACGACGAGCAGGTTTACCTAACGGAAAACAAGGATAGCCCCCGTATTCTCAGGGAGCACGTGACACGGACCAGCGAATCGAAGTACGGCCTGACGGTTCATGGGCGGACCTTCTTTGACCGGCTTTTCATTCCCCGAGGTGTCGAGGATTACGAGATGCTCAAGCGGGAGATTTCGAGTTGGCCGGGGAATTCCTGACCCAGTCCATGTCCGAACGTTGGCGGCGCCAAATGACTCTGGAGTGTAGCCGATGATGAGAAGCCCAACTTGCGAGTACCCCAATGGTCCAGGACATGCTTAACTCGGAGAGAGCAGACTTCATCTGGGATGAAGAAACGGGCCGGTACGTAAGCAGGCTCCCTAGCAGCCTGCCCGAGGTGTTGATCCTTTCTTGGGACGGTGGGGGATTGGCCTTCAGTCGCTTACTGTCACCGGACGATAAGCCGCTTCCGGCACGGTTGCGCATAATGGAGATGACCGAGGGTACGTCTGTCCAGGCTTTGATGGGCAGCAAGATTCTTTGCGCTGTCCTGCTCGTCTCCCGAAAAGCGGTTCAGCATCCGACATTTGCTCCGGTCGTCCAAGTGTGTATCGGAGCTGCATCAAGACGCCGACTGTTTCGTCTCTTCGTTCACCTAATTGACGTGACCCCTGACGAGTTCCGTAGCTTGCCGCTTGAAGCTGTTAAAGACCTACTGGACACGGTCCAGATGCGCGAGCAGACCGAGGGGTCCGTAATCGCGCTTCAAGCGGCTCTGAGACGGTACCTGCAGGCTCTCCCGGAACTCCGGAATCATCTGCGTCATGAAGGATGGAGACAATCGGCTAACTCCCTGCTCTCTCACGCGCCACAAGTGCTGATGATCCAGCTAACTGTAAGCTTGGGTTGCCTGGCCTATCTGGGGCAGGAGGCGCAGGCTGGCTGGTACTTTGCGTGGCTTCTCTTTGGCTTGGGAGAAGCGTGGTTTCTTTCTCTCCTCGTGCTTCTCTCCCTGCCAACGCTGGTTGACTCCAGTTTCTTCATTCGGAGTACCCTTTTGGTGGTACCCATCTTGATGCTGGCGGTCTGGCCGCCTTCGATTCTCGCGCCGCATTGGCCTTACCTGTTAGCCGGCTTTTGTACGGCCGCGCTCCTCGATAGGGCGGGCAGGAGAACCGCCAATGCCCAGCGAAAGTGGATTGGGGTAGATCTTGATCAGTGGTGCAAGTCTGAGGACCGGGTGTCTGTTCCGGGACACTATACCTTTAGTTTTCTGACTCGCGGCCCGCTGCTTCCGCCCAAGGCCAAGGTATTTATAAGCTATGCGCGGTCATCCGAGTGGGGGAGGACGGTGGCGCTGTCCCTACACCAAGCGTTCCAGCAGGCCGGTGTGACCAGCTTCTTGGATGCGGAGAAAATCCCTTATGGCAGCAGCTGGCGGCACCGGTTACAGGAGGAACTGGGGAGCGCCTCGGTTTTTGTCCAGGTGCAAGATCTGGTCAGCACTATCCGGCCGTGGGTGATTGCGGAGTTGGCGTTCGCCAGCAGCACACAGTGGGAATGTGGTTTGCCACTGATTGTGTTGGTGCGGCATCCGCATCTTCAAGAGTCAAGCCTTCCGCCCGATACACCAACCCTCGTTCGTTTGTCGCTGTTCCCCGTCCAGCAAGACGAACTCCCCCTGCTTTCAGTAATCAAATACAGGGAGGATCTTCCACAGACACTCGCTGAAGAACTTTCTCACTATCCGAGCTCCGGAGTCTCCGTTATCCCTCCATTGTTAGGGGCACTATTGAACCTCGGGGTCGCCCCTTTCCGAGTGTTGTTGGGCGTGCTCGGCGCGCTAAGCTGCTTTGGTGCATGGGTAGCCGTGGTGGGATTCCTGGGAAGCCTATACTCCGACCTTGGGCCTATCGCCTTCCTGAAGGAACGCCAGTTGTTTTCTTGGTTTTTGTTGCTGATGGCGTACTGGCTCGGGTTCGTGGCCAGCCTAGGCGTGGCGTCGCTCTTTGAAGTTCGACATCGCCTAGCCGGTATCAACGCCCGCTTTCAAGCTTGCACAGCTGGCGTGTTGACCGTCCTCGTAGCCTTTTTATCACTGAGTTCGGATCCTCTTTCCCTGATTTATGCAGGGCTTGCTTGTGCCTTGGGTGTGATTGTAGCCGCCGATTACGTTGCCACAGCAGTCCCACTGGCAGGATGGATGCGCGAACGACCGGACGTATGAGATTCTGCCCACCCGCCACTTCACCACGCCGGGATTCCAGACAAAGGAGGGTACCACGCACGTCCGCTCTGGTGCAACTTCCGAATTCTAATACATTTTCTCCGGGACCTTGATGCCTGCCAGGATCTTCTCGATTTCTTCCGTTACCACCTGAACCGATGACTTGCCCTCTACTCTTTGTTCGTCCAGCAGTTCCGCTATCTCTCGATCAAAAGCCTCTATGCGGCTCCGCACCGTGGGGGCATGTCGTGTGAAAATCGTCTGCTTATAGCCTTTCCCGAGTTCTGCTGAAACAGATTCCGCCGCAAACCAATCGCCCACAATGGTCAGATTATGTCCTGTAGGGATTCCCGTGTGGATTGACACCTCCACCGGAATTGCCTGCTTTTGAGCATGCTTCTGCAGTGAGTCAAGCGTCGTCAGAAGGGTCTTCAACCTTACTTTTCGCGCCTTCGGTCCCCAAAACCTGTACGTTTCGTAAGGATTAATAATCAATTTGCAGCCGGCGTCTCGTGCATGCCTCTCCAGGATGAGCCGCTCTTGGAGTTGCAGGGCGCAGTGAAAATCGCTCTTCTGTTTCTTGCCAAAGCGCTCCTTCCAAACAGGATGATTGATCGGCTTGTCCGGAATATGCATGGAACTCAACGCGCCCTTCTGCCGTAACATACCATGCGCTTTCAGCTCCAAAACATTGGTGGCGTACTCCACTATCATCATGGTGCGCTCTTCGTGATGCTCGGCGGATTCGAAGAGCGGACGAGAATTCTTCTGCGCCCTGCGAACCAGCGAATCGAAAGTCTCCTTAGAAATCTGTTGCTTAAGCTTATCCAGGCCATCGTTTAGAGGTATGGCCTGTAGACCGTGAAGCATTTGATCGGGCACAGTGTCCTTGGTCAGTGGCAGAACCGGGATGTTCAGGGCCATGGCATACCCGATCTCCTGATGAACCCACCCTCTCTTGCCTGAAGCTTCCGTGATGATCGGCATGAAGACATGGGCATGGGCGATGAAGTTCTTGATCTGGTCAGGGAAGCCGTGACCCCATGCAAAGTTTCGGTCCCACATCGGAATCAAACCGTTTTCCTGCAACACGTTTACGATCTGCTCTACAAGCTCAACATCATCGCGAGAGTAGCTCACAAATATTCTGTACCTGCTCATCTGGGCATTGCTGCTTGTCTTTTCTTCATCGGCAGGTTGCAGTTTTGGCAGGGGCGTTCTTCGAGAGGTTTGTTTCTCGGGAGGCTGTCGCTTCTCGGCCATTTTGTTTCCCCCTCCATGCGGTGATAGAATTCGATCCTCACCCAGATCCCGGGTCAATCGGCGTGCAAAGCTAGATTCTTATCGCTGTAGTTGCGTAGAGTACCTATGGCCGGAAAACTAGTCAACCGTTTTTGCAGGCGGTTCGGGGCAGTAAAGAACCGCGACCTTTTTACGCGATGCGCTCCGACCTTCATCTCGGGGGACAGGAGGACAAATGCGACCCGTGCGGAGGCGGCTTTGATCACCCTGTGAATCAAGCCTCTAGTGGAAAGGATGGGTTTATGTTTAAATGGTTTCCTGATAAACCCGCGTTCGTGACCTGTAGGCTCTGAATGCTTTAAAGGTCTTTGCACGATGAACGATTTCAACGAGAGATGAGAATCCAAGTACTAAGCGATCTGCACCTCGATTTCGGCCCGCTCGATCTGCCTGAGACTGATGCTGATGCGGTGGTCCTCGCAGGTGATATCCAGCCCAAACTCGGGGGGCTCAAGTGGGCACGGAAAGCCTTTCCGTCGAAACCGGTTATGTACGTGATGGGGAATCACGAGTATTACGGGAAATCAATTCCCTATCTGACGAACAAACTGCGCAACGAGGCCGAGAGCAGCAATGTCCTCGTGCTGGAAAACGAAGCCGCGACTATCGACGGCGTCAAGTTCCTTGGCTGCACACTCTGGACTGACTTTGGGCTCTTCGATCGGATTGGTCTCGCAGCGGCAACCGCAGGCGAAGAGATGAATGATTACGAACGCATAAGGCTGAGCACGCACCATTTCCGAAAGCTACAGCCCAAGGACACCATGATGCTTCATTCCAGATCAAGAGCATGGCTCAAGAAAGAGATAGAAAACTGCTCTGCGGATCTCAAGGTGGTCGTTGTCACTCATCATGCGCCCAGTATGTTGTCGGTCCCTCCCGACCTACAGACGGATGTGCTCACGGCCGCGTATGCATCGAACCTGGATGACTTTATCGCGAACTCAGGCGTCGCGCTCTGGGTTCACGGCCACATTCACACGTCAGCCGACTACACAATCGAGCAGACCCGTGTGGTGTGCAATCCCAGGGGATACGTGGGCTGCCCCAATCCCGAATTCAACCCCGGGCTGGTTATAGATATTTGAGACCTGTTGGCGAGTGCAGGGAGCAGGAGATATCAGGATCACTGCGGCCGCGCAAGCGGTAGATTCCGGAGCCCCTGCCCGACAAAGATAGGCCTTTGCGTGCCTGCCGAAGCATTTCCGGTTTGCTCAGCCACGAAATCGTACACCGATCCTAGCGTCACTACTCCGGCCTGATCGCGGCGGGCCTCCCCGCGCAAAGCTCGCAGGAGGTTTTGGGCAAAGACACTTCCATCATAGCCGGGCTTTTCATAGGAGGCCTCATCGGACCGCGAAGAGGCGATGATTGCCACGCTGTCGTCTCTTTCGTTGCGTGAGATCAGTTTGCTCATTGTTTGTTTCAGGTCAGCGGCTCTTTCGGGAGGAGAAGATCCTTTGACGAAAGGTGTGTCCGCAAAGACAATCACCTTTTGTCCCCCGAGGCGCTTCAGGAAGTCCAAACGGCCCAGATTGAGAGCGGTGCCATATGGGTTAGCCGCTGAAGTATCGTACGTTAAGAAATAGGTGGAGCCGGGTTCTCTGGGATCGTAGGCGCCATGCCCGCTAAAATAGAAGATTACTGTGTCTCCACGGCCGGATTGTTCCAATAGCTTGAAGATAGACCCATTGATTCTTGAGAGTGTTGCCGACGCATCAATCAAGGTCGTGACGCGCACCTGGCCAAAAAGCTCTGTCTGAGACTTAAGGAATTCGCCGAAATCTGTTGCATCTTTGGCCGCAAACCGGAGAGCAGGGATCGATACATCCATATAACGGGATATGCCGATGGTTAGGGCAAAGAGCTTACCGCCGGCCAAGCTGGCTGTTTGGCTCGACTTTGCGGCCTTCTCGGCCGCCGGCTCAACACGTACTTGAGGCCGGGACTCGGCGCGGGTGGGTACGAATATAACCTCCACGCGCTCATTCCTGCGAGCGGCTTGAGGATCGTCCGACCGTACCAGTGGCCTTGACGACCCAAGCCCCTGTACACTGATGCGATCCGGGCTGATATCATAATGCCTGACAAGGTAATCCTTGATTGCGTTCGCGCGATCCTTGGAGAGGCCCACATTTCTTTGATAGCCTCCTGGAATTCCTGAGTGCACTTCTATGATTGCACCATAGCTCAGAAAGTCGGGAGACGAAAGCATTTTGCCGATTTCGTTGAGTTGGTCGATCTGGTGGGGCCTATTTATTTCCATAGACCATGGATCAAACACGAGTGTTCCCAAGCGCTTGCGGCTCGCTATCAGCCACCGCGCCACGTCGTCGATTCCTGGCAATCCCATCGTTGGAGGCGTACTCTGAGACCGTTTTTGCAGGAGTTCGTCTTTCGTCAATAAACGACTGGACGTAGCATCCGATGCTTGCTGGGCTTGCTTAATTCCCTCTAGCTCAGCGCCACCACCCGGTCGGATTGCTACGGCTCGCTTAAAGCATTCCAACGCTAATTCATATCGTCCTTGGTGGACGGCGTACACGTTCCCGAGCCCCGTAAGTGCATCGTAATTGTTGTCATCAAGTCTAAGGGCCTCCTCAAACTGCCGTGTGGTTTTTTCAACTACCTTGTTGTAGGTGTCGACCGCTTCTTGAAAGTCGCCTCCTTTCTCACGCCCGGTCTCGATAAGTAGCAGAAGCCCCTCGGCCGCTCTCAGATGAACTTGCGCCAATCCGATGCGCAGAGCCGGGTTGTTGGGGCAGAGTTGAACGGCCTTTTCTAATGCGTAAATGCGTTCCTCGGAGCGGTGCAGCTTTTCAACCGCGTATTGAGCGTATCTCTCTGCGGTGTTGCAGTCGTCCGACTTCTTTGCTGGTGAGCTCACTAAAGGCTGCACAGGCTCTGCGACTTCGGAACCACTCCGCGGCAGCGCATTCGGTTTCTCTGGCTTGTGCGGGGCAAGTACAGACATGTCGGATCGTGACTGCAATCCAGGAGCGGGACCTATCGGTTCGGTCGGAGCTTTGACGAAGACGACAATGAGCCCAGCAACAACGAGAGCCGCCACTGCTGCGAAAAACGCCACGCGCCGGAATTTCCTGCTACCGTCGAACGTCCCATGAGATTGAGGTTCCTGTCCCGAGGCGCTCTTTTCGACAGAAACCGCTTCCTTGGGGAATTGATCGACCACAAATTTCAGAAGGTGACTAACATCATCGTCAAAACGGGTGTGTCGCATGGCAAATCCATTCCGGCGGGCCAGCCCAAGCAGGTCCTTTGGCAGCTCACTTTCTTTGGGCATGGGCGCGTCTTCGAGCAGTACGGGGATAACCCTTATGCCCCTTTGAAGCGCCGCAACAATCTCCAGTCTCACCCAGTCGTGCGGGTTGTCCAGCCGTCTACCATGCTCGTCCGATGCCGAGAGCCATCCTCTTCCGATGAGGACCAACAGAACCTGGCATTTCTCAACCGCATCGTCGATCTCCTGCACGTAGTCATCACCCGGCTTCAAGTCGACCACGTCCATAAAGACATGGTCTTGACCGAAGACTTTCCCGAATCTCTCGTAAATCAGACGAGCAAAACCGGATGTATCCTCTCGGCGATAGCTGATAAAGACGCTAGGGCCCATTCTAGTCCTTGATTTATTGAGAATTAAACTTTCATGAGCAAGCAACAAGCCCGAAAGATCGCCGCGCAGCGCGAAGCACGGCACGTTTTATCGACTTTAGGATTCATTTCCCGGCGTATCATCTCGTACCAGTTTGTACCCGGCCGCGGCCAATATTTTCGGTATGCCGCGCACCAGGTCCCGGTCCGACTCCTTGTCCGCTTCGGTGAGTTGATTGTAAGGGACCAAGCAGTTGTGGATTTTCTTTTCCTTGTCGGTAACCGGCCCGTATTTCCAGCCGTCTCTGAGTTTCCCTTCCATCCATACGATATGAGCGGCCTCCGCGAGGCGCTCCATAAGTTCCGGATCCATGTCGTTCATTGGCGATCTCTTCATTTCTTCTTTGTCCGCCAGAGAAGGTCGAGCGGTTCCTTTGACGCGTATTTATCGTACCCGGGATATTTCGCCAAGAAGTCCTTCACCGGCGTCGTGGTGTCGGCGGCAAGATCTTTCACATGGAGCTCCAGCACATCGGCAGGCGGCAAGTGATGTGCTTCAAACACAGGCGTGCGCCGCAGTTCGCTTGCCTCAATGATTTTCTGGAGGCTGCGGACACCGTGTTCCAGCGGCACGTGGATGAGGTACGTCAGGACGTCCCGGGCGATGAACTGGAGTTTCTTTTGTTTCTGCAAGAATGCTCTGAGCATAATGGCTCGGACAAGCTTGGCGCGATCGGGTGTATCCCAGAGCTGGACAGGCGGTGGCTCGATTTCTACCGGCGGCACAGTGATGCTGCTGTCGAGCCGGCTATGGAAATCGGTCCCTTTTAAGGATTTCCCTTCGTCGTCTTCCAGCGCCCACTTCTTGAACGCTCCCTCGTTCTCGAATGTGCCGCCGACAAACGCGAAGATGCATTTTCCCAAAGCACGACTTGTGGTCCCATCGAAAAAGAGCGCGTCCTGCATGGGCATAAGGAAATATTGAAGCCAGCCGCCCCGCTTGTCGTCAAAGAATGTGTCAAACTCATCCCAAAGCACAAACGGGATCTTGCCCCGCAAACCGATTGCCTGAATCTGCTGGAACGCATCCGTGAGCCGTGAGAGATCTCCGAACTGAGAGATGTTGAAGGACTGTTCTTCAAAGCTTTCGCCATCTGCGTCAGCCGCGGCCGCCAATTGCTTGGCAACAAACGACTTGCCCGAACCCGGGCCGCCGAAGATCGTGAAGGAGAGGATGCCGTTCCCCTGTTTCCGGTGGTTTTCGAGCCTTCCCACGAGCCTGAGCAGGGTCCGGGCATAGTCCGGGCACGCGGTGATCAGTTTGCCCATCATCAAGACCGCGGAACGCCTCACCGCGGCATTGTCCCCACAAACGATGTTGCGCACTTCTTCCCAGGTCCCGCGGGCACGTTCCAACGAATAGTCGATGATCTCACCGGAAACCGACTTGCCCGGATTGGGCGTGCACAAGTTGGTCGAACCCTTCAACTTCCAGCGACCCGCCTTATTGTTGTTTTCCGCGGGTCCTACGTATCCTTCTTCTACAATCATGCGAGCCCACGCGAGGCCGTCTCGCGCGCACTCGATTGCAGATGCCTTGCCCAGGAGCGCCCGGCACAGCGACGCCACAAACACGATACCACCGCCGATGACCGCGCCAAGTCCTCTTCTCAGAAAAGAGCCTGGTTGATCTCCCGCAAAGACCACGAGGTTTCCCGTCGCGTTCTCCTTTCCCGGGCTGAGGACCAGGGCGCCGTCGTACGAGATCTGCACAACGATGGTATGAATCCACTGGTCGCCGCTCCATAGCGTGGGATCTTCCTGCAGATACGCTATCACGCGTTCGTGCATGTCTTCCCAGTTTCCTGGGAACCAGAGCTTGCTCTCAGCCATGTCCTGAATCGGTGATGCCCAGATTCCAGGTCCCGAACCTTGTTCCCGAAAGCTTCTCCATTCCGCTCTACGCGGGTCATGAGTCCGAACCAAGTACGGCCTGCCCGCGAGAAAGGGCAAGACATGATCCATGTTCGATTCGAGGCATCCCTGCTTGAAATCCAAGAATACCGCAGGGAATATGAGTGGGTATTCCTTTCGATCGAGCGGCCCCATCTTCACGCAAGGAACGGGCCGTTCACCGCAGACCATCGCCAGACCCGTGCGCCACTGCCGACGTTGATTGTCCCCTTGTCTGGTGAGCGCATAGATCGACTCACCCGGGTTCTTGACCTTTCCGAAGGGATCGGCCGCTTCAAATCCGATGGCATTGAGATACGCCACGAGCGCGCCTGCCCCACCCTTCAAGTTCTCGGTCCAGAACTGCTGCGCCTCGACCCAAGCTTCCCGCAGATTCGGAGGCGTATCACCAAACCCCTCTACGTAAATAAACCGGTCGATTACCTGGTCGCCCGTGACGATAATCTTCTGCTGAGCGCTATTCATAACTAGCTCCTCTAAATCCCTCGAAAAAGCACGGATGGAGTGTTGTGACCAGCGGAAACTGCATCGTTCGAATTATCTTCAAGACGGAGGCGGTTCGCTCTGTTCACCGCGCCCTACCCGTTGATGTAGCCGCCTCTGCAACGGTTCCAGGGATCTCACCTCGGATACTCTATGATCCCTCTTTCCTCCGGGACAGCGTCTCCAGTTTCCGACCCAAGCCGACGGTGGTCTGATGTTCAATTCCCAGCGTCTTTTCAGCTATAGCCTTGGCTCTCAGACACGATTCCTCTGCCTCCTCATATTTCCCGAGATCCGAGAGGACTGTAGCCAGTAGGTCGAGCGCCCCGGCCACCTCGAAGTGTTCCTGTCCTAGCACTTTCGACAGAACAAACACTCCTTGGCGACAAATGCGTTCTGCCTCACCGACCCGACCTTTCTGGCATAACACCCGCGCCAAACTCAGGCTGGTAACGGCAGCGTGATGGCTGTTGTGGCCGAGCTGTCGTTCATAAATGCCACATACGCCCCGAAGAAGGTCTTCCGCTTTGTCCAGATCGCCTTTTGACAGGTATACGCCGGCCAGGTTATGAAGCGAAGCGGCTGTCCAAAGGTGATCCGTCCCCAGCGTGCGCTCAAAAATATCCCGGGCCTGCTTGAGAAGCTCTTCCGCCCGGTTGATGTCGCCCTTTTGAAGACTAATGGTGGCCAAGTCGCAAAGATCGCGAGCGGCGTCGGGGTGACCTTCTCCTAACAGGTTCTTTCGTATTTCCAACGCCTTAACGCACAGATCCTGAGCCTCGTCGATCTTACCGAGGATCTTCAACAGTTGGGAAAGGTTGCTCATACTATTGGCCGTTTGAGGGTGCTCCAGGCCCACAGTGGAATGCCAAATCCGAATGGAACGTCTATAGAGCTGCTCTGCTTCTTCGAGCTTGCCTTGTTTCATGACAACCCATCCGAGGTCATTCAGGCAGAACGCGGTATTAATGTGACTCGGCCCCAAGGCACGCTCCGAGATTTCGAGCGATCTCCTGAGAAGATCCTCGGCATCTTTGTACTGCTGCTTGCTTTCAAGGACCCCTGCTAGGCCCCTGAACATCCCACCTGTGAAGGGATCGTCACGGCCACGGACCTTCTCCGTGATGTCCACGGCCTGCCGCATGAAGCTTTCAGCCTCGTCAAACTTTCCCATCCGATCAAGTGTATCAGTAAGTTCCCGAAGGCACTCCGCGTAATCGAGGAGGCCGGTTTCAGGGGCTGTCTGAAGGATGGAAAGCGCCTTTTGCAGCGACTCCAGTGCACCCGGATAATCGCCCTGCCATTTGCGACGTGTAGCTAGGTAACGGAGACACTCCGCGGTCTGTTGATGTCGAAGTCCGTATGTCTCCTCGGCTATCTTAAGTGCTCGACGATCAAGTTCTTCCGCTTCATCGTACCGGCCTCTTGCGCTCACTACGGACGCGAGAGCTGAGATGCACGAGATCACTTCAGGATTGCTCGGCCCGACACTCTGTTCCAAAACTGCCAAAGTCCGTCCATAGTATCGTTCGGCACCTGCCAACTTTGAGCTTAGGTCAAGAATCTTTGCCACGCGCCAGGAGAGGAATGCTAGCTCTCCCTGGGAAGGGGCGTTCTCTTCGAAGCCCTTAAATAGTACGTCATGTTCCCGCTCAATATCGTACAGCTGGCCCAAAGATACCCAGTACCCGATCAAATCCAACATCCCGGGGCCTGAGCTGAGGCTCAGGAACATGGGCACTTCAGTGATCGAGGTTTTGAGCCTTTCCCACTGCTCGGCCTTGAACAACTGCCAGGGGAGTTCGTCGGCCTTTCTTTCGTCAGTGTCTCGCTTCTCGAAGTAATTCCCCAGCCTGATGTGCCGCGCCTTTTGCGCGTCGGGCTGGGCGAGGTACCGCTTGGTGACGGCCTGTCTCAAATAGTCATGGAAGAAGTTGACCAGGCCGGACCGGCTGATAAGGGATTCCTGCAACGCCAGAAAGAGCGGTGACCACACAGATCGAGGCAAGGGCTTATCCGAATCACCGAGCAATTCGAGCAGCTCGCTCTCGAAAAGGCCTCGGCGACTGGCCCAAAGAAAAGACATTGCGTCGCCTACCAGATGTTCGCAATGCTCTTCAAAGTCTTCCTCCATTCTCTCCAGGATTTTGTCATATAGCTCCGGAATGGTCGTGGCTTCCAAATAGTGACTAACTTTGTCGTCCAACTCCTCAAATATGCCGAATATCCTCAACTCCTCCAAGAGGGCTCTGAGATAGAGGGGATTCGAAGTTGCAGTGGCATCGGCGATCCGCTCTACTTGCTCTCGTCCCAGCGCCTTCCGATACTGTGCCAGATAATCGACTACCAGCTTCCCGACTTCTTCGCGGCTCAATGGCGCGACCACTAAGGTGGGGCACTCACGCTTATGAATCGCGTCCAAGGCAGACCCAGGTAGCGCAGAGACGATGATACGTACTTTCGGTGGGTTATAATCGGGCAACCAGCCAAGATGTGGCGCATAGTCACGGTCTTCGAGTTGATTAAGGCCGTCGAGGACGAGCAACAGGCCGCCTTTGGCCGACGCGATGGCGAGCCAGAAAGGGAACGCTTCTTTGATTTTGTCCGGAGCCGCGGGAATCTCGTCCGGCACGTCGTATCGGCGTTTGATTTCTCCCATTATGCGCCTGATTATGGCCGCATAGTCCGTGCTCCCGGGGCTGCTGCCGATAAAATGCATGATGAGGAACGCATCAGGGTGCGCTTCTCGATAGCGAGAGGCCCAGTTGGCCAAGAGCGCTGATTTTCCACCGCCGGATTCGCCAATCAGACAAAGCTGCGGCCCTTCTTCCGCGGCCACGTGCTCGTCCAGGCGCTGGTAATACTCTTCTCGCGCAATGTACACCTTAGCCCTGCTCTGAGCGAAGGCTTCGTGTTCCGCTGCTTCCTGATCCAGCGGGTCTGGCGGCTGATCTTCGGGGAATGCTTTGTCGATCGCGGCCCACAGATCGTCAAGAATGAGCTTACCTGCTGCCTCTGGGTCAGGATAGTCTTCCTTCACAGAGAGGCTGCTCTTGCGAATCCGCTCCTTGAGCTTTTCAAGCTTGACCTGTGATGGAGCATCCTCACTGAGGAAATCTGACCGCAGCTCTTCAGACACGGTTTGGACATACGTAGGGTCGCGGAAATAGAAGAAAGACCTATCGGCCATCGCGGGGTTGTTGAGCACCCCGTGGAGGATCTCCAACTCAGTGACGCTCTTTTCCTTGTGCTCTTCAAGCCAGGGTTGCTCGTTGACCAGCTCTGGATGAATGAAATCAGGCACCCAGCCGTAACGTTCACCCAATAGGCCGATGAAGTACGGGCGGCAGTTTTCGATCTCCGCCAGGCAGGTGGGTAAGACTTCGCCACGGTTGGCCTGCTCTTCGGTGATCCCCCACCTCAAGTCAACTTCCACGAACTCAACCTGCCGTTGCCTGCATCTGTGCCGCAGCTCCGGGAAGACGTGCGTGGCAAGGTAGTCACGTTCCTCCTGCATATCTCGAAACGTGGACGACACGAAAACACGCACGAGGCGCTGTGGCGCGGGTGAAATTGACTGGTGTTGGCTGCTCAAGGATTCCCCCTCGTTTCCACCTCGTGCCGGACTCGTGACACCACGGGACATGCAACCCCGGTACCGGCGAGGATCGAAGGAGGATCAGGTTACGGGATCGCGTCACAACCTGTCAATTGGAACTTAAGTCTCCTAGTAAGGATTCAGTTACGTGCGGGAGTCAACTGCACCTGACCTGTCATTGCGAGGAGTGAACCGACGAAGCAATCCCCTCTTATGAAGGTTGGGAGATTGCTTCGCTTCGCTCGCAATGACACTCTTCCTCACGCGTAACTGAACGATTACCGCCCTATTGCATAAGGATATTCGGTATCTGCGGCCATCTGCGTCATCTGCGGATTCTACGTGCCCTATTACCCGAGGACATTCGACTGAAACATGGCTGTTGTTTGTTGCCCAGAAGTGGACGACAGTGCTATCTCTAAAGCCTGTCAAAAGCTACGGACACGATTTCCGAACCGCGTGGCATCCAAGGGCTCACGACGCAGCGGCAAAACCGGCGTAAGCTCAAGCTCGCAACTAGGCGGAAATCCTTTAGGGGGACCGGATCATGGCCGACCAGGAACCAGCACCGTATCAAATCCATTCAACATGGCAGCAGGAGCGGAAGACAAAGGAGCGATTCCTGGAGTTTTGGGATGATTACTCCTGGGTCGTGATCGGTATCCTGTGGGTTGTGGTGCTCGTTTCAGGATTCTTAGGCTTCGCCCAATACTTGAAACCCAAGGAAGACTGGACGCCCAATGCGCTCGATATGCTGTACCGGACCTTCCAGCTCATCGTTCTGGAATCAGGGTCTATTGAGGGACATGCGGGATGGCCGTTCGAGGTGGCCCGCTTTCTTGCACCACCATTGGCCGCGCTCACCGCTCTGAAAGCCTTCACCACGATATTACGAGACAAACTGCGCCTGGTATGGCTGAAATGGTTCGGGAAGAACCATGCGATCATATGCGGCCTAGGAAGGAAGGGGATGCGCTTTGCCACGGGCTTGTTGGAGTTCCGACAGCTCGTGGTCGTAGTGGAAAAAGACGAAAACAACGAATACGTACGCAAGTGCAAAGAGCGGGGTGGGATCGTGCTGATCGGAGACGCGCGCGACCGCTCCATGATGGAAAGGGCTCGGCTCGACAAGGCTCAGGCTCTTATCTGTGCCTGCGGCTTGGATGAAACAAATGCCGAAATAGCGCTTGGCGTGAGAAATCGTGCTGCTCTTGGAAAGACGCAGAATCACCTGCTTGCGATGGTGCATGTATTCTCGCCGCACATGTGCAATCTCCTGGGCCCTTTGAGGCAACAGATGGCCCTATCGGCCGGATTGAGGATGGAATGGTTCAGCATCTTCCAAAATGGAGCATGGACCATGCTGAGTAGCTTTCCACCTTTCCCTGAGGAGCCTTCCGAGCAAGGACCGCATCCCCACATGTGCGTTGTCGGAATCGGATGGCTCGGACAGAGTATCGTCATTCAAGCGGCCAAGAAGTGGAAAAGACATCATGCCGTATGTGGAAAGAGCCTCGAAGTGACTGTGATCGACAAGGAAGCGGCACGAATTACCGGGTACCTCTGTTCCAAGTATCCCGGACTTGAGGATGTCTGCGCATTTCGGACGATAGACGTGGATGTGCAATCCCGCGAATTTGAAGACGCTGCCTTTCTCAGTGATAACCCCGAGAATCACGCAATAAATTCCATCTATGTATGCATCGATCACCCTACCCTTGGGTTGGAAGCAGCTCTTTCGCTTGCGGCTAGGACTTACGATCGAGGGATTCCTGTGGTCACACGGGTTGACGACGAGCAGGGCATTGCAGCACTGCTCAAAGTAGCCGCGCGGGAATCCGACGTTTATCGCCATCTTTTCCCCTTCCCTCTGATCGACGAGACTTGTCGTCCTCACATCTACATCCAGTGGGACCGCGACCACATGACCGCGTCCTATCATGGGACGGTGATGATCGAACGACTGGCGCGCCTTTTCCACGCAGCCTACGTGAGAGAACAAACGGCCGTGGGCCGGAAACTCGGAGAAACTCCTGCACTCGTGGGATGGGATGACTTGTCCGAAGAATACAAGGAGCAGAATCGTGAACAGGCTCGGAACTTGTACGGTCTGATCCTGCTTCCATTGAGATTCGGAGTCACGCCCCTAACCGAGTGGGAGCCCGAGCCTTTCGTATTCACCGAAGATGAGTTGGAACAACTGGCTCGTCGCGAACACGATCGATGGCTGAAGAGCAAACTTTCGGCTGGATGGACCTACGGATCCGTCAGAGATGACGCGAAGAAGATCAACCCGAACATTTGTTCCTATGACCAATTGGATGATGCTACAAAAACTTACAATAAAGAGTTTTTCCGAAAATTGCCGGAAACTCTGGCGGCTGCGGACTATGAAATATATCGGGTGAGCCGGTAGTCTGGTCAAGCGTTGGTCATTTCCACGAGACACATATGCCGCTTGCGAAGAACAATGGCCGTTTGGCCACGAGATGCAAATTCCTAGCGAAGGAAGCCAGCGAGCCCTCGTCCGTCATTCCCCCGAAAGCGGGAATCCAGTCTTTTCAATCCCGCGTTCTGCGCGGGACTGGGCCCCGGATCAAGTCCGGGGTGACGGGGTGGACTTGAGTTACCTATTTGAAATCACATGCCGAGATCCTTTAAGTTAACGCCTATGAGCGGAAGCGGGAATCCAGAAGCTCAGTAGGAGGACAGTGGAAAAACCTTGAAGCAAGCCTCCAAGACTGGATTCCTGGGCCCGCCCCGGACCGCGATCCGGGGTCCGCAGGAATGACGAGGTTCAGCGGCGGCGCATCGGACAGGAACTCTGGCAATCACTATAGTACGCGGCGGCGAGCGAACGCGGTCACGTCAGATTTCTCGGCCTCCGTATGCCCGCATCAATAGGACGCCCCATGCTCAACGAGCAATTCTCTGAGCGCTAGGCCGGCCCTCGATCGTATCAAAGCCAAGCCTTGATCTACTAGTCGCAATGCTGTTCGTCCGAAATCGTCTCTCGCATTGATAGACGATCCACGTTCAATCAGGGCCCGTGACAACGCCACATGGTTTGCCGTAACCGATTTCTCCGGCGATGCCGCCCACATGAGCGCTGTCATGCCATACTGGCCCCGGTGATTCACGTCGGCTCCCCAATCCATCAGCAGCTTTACCACATCCACATGCCCTGCCCGCGCTGCCAGGATTAACGGAGTATTTCCGTGGTCATCAAACTCGTTCAACCCTATGCCTCGGTCGAGAAGCAACAGTGTAGTGGCATAATGACCTGCCTGAGCGGCCAGCATAATCGAATTGTTACCGTCCTCATTCCGATCGTGAACCGCTGCGCCCCAATCCAGGAGCACAGCCATGACGTCGGAACAACCGGCTCCGCAAGCCTCTAGAAGGGGCGTCATTCCTTGGTCGTTCTTCGCGTGAATGTCTGCTCCGCTCTGCAATAACATGGTGACCGAGTCGATACGACCCAAGCGAGCAGCCGCAAACAGCGCGGTGTTTCCGTCGTCATTCCTGAGATGAATGTCCGCACCTGCTTGAGCGAGCATCTTCATCACCAGCGTATGACCGGCTTCCGCGGCAGCCATGAGGGCTGTATCGCCGTGTTCGTCGCGTGCATTTATGTCGGCACATGCGCCGATAAGCACCTCGACCACACGAAGGTGCCCCCCACGAGCAGCCGCGATCAAGGCGGTGGTTCCTTTCTTGTTGCACGCGTTCACATTGGCAGAGCGATTGATCAGGTGCTCGACTTCATCAACCCGGCCTTGAAAAGCAGCTTCAATGAGTCTGAGCCTGTATTCGTGCTTCACGAGCATCCCCCGCACGTTCGGAAGCGATCCAAGTTAGAACCGCACCTTTGATTATTCTCTCTCATCGTCTCTAATACCGATCCCTGTTGTCCACAATAAAAGGATTAAACTTCAAAGGCTTGTGGCACAACGGACATTCGGATAACAGCTTGGGTTCATCCCAGACTTCGTCAGGGAGCTCAATGCAGGGAGATTGGTCGGAGGTAGGCCGGATTTGCCATTAATCGCCTCGATAGCACCAGAGATCCCATCTGCAACCCACAGACTCTGCTCCCGGCCTGTTCAATCTTTTCGTAAGAGGATTCTGAGCTGCGGCTCCGCCAATCTCAACATCCCTCGACCTACTTATCTCTAACTTTATCCAAGATTGATTGTAGTCTCACTGCCCGTTCGTCATCTCGCCCAAATCTGCGCGCTGAGATCTCCAACAAACGAGAAGCGATAGGCTCTGCCTCCCGCAGAGTGCCTTGTTTCAAGAGCACTTTCAAAAGGTTAGTCAACAACTCATAAAGCCGATCATCGTGCGGATCGAGAGACTTTGAGTAGATCGTCAGGGCGTAACGCATGGCTCTTTCGGCCTCGTGGTAGTTACCCTTGCCCTCCAGGGCACTACCCAGTGCCATTGAAGCGCGCGCTGTGTCCCCATGCAGGGGGCAGGTCTCTACGTATATTGCTAGAGCCTTTCGAAGGCATTCCTCTGCACCTTGGAAGTCCCTTCTATTAAGAAGGAGAATTCCGAGATCAGTCAAAATGCTGCCCGTCCACTCGTGGTCCGAGCCCACCGTGGCTTGGCAGACCTCAACTGCTTCCCAGTATAGGGCCTCAGCCTGGTTCGTTTTACCTCGCCGAGACTCTAACGACGCCAACTCCGTCAGAATCTCTAGCAGATCTTGATCTCCGTGGGTCGATGTCTGTTTCGAAAGTTTCAGGGCACGCGTCAATAGGGCCTGTGCTTCTGCATCGTCCTTTCTCTCTATTAACAACCCGGCCAGGCTCTTAAGGTAAGGAACCATCCCCGGTAATTGCTCGGGCTCCATCTTCTCGTGCAATTCGATTATTTCACGCAGACACCGTCCCGTTTCCTGCTGATTCCCTGATTTTTGAGCCTCATCGGCGAGTTCGTTGAGCTTGTCTATCTCGTCGAATATCTCGCCCGGATACTCTTCTATAACCGCGGCACAAACGCCCTCTGCCTCCTCAACTTTACCTTCTGTTATCAGTAGCCTAATCAGGTTTCCTTTGCTCAACGCGTTCTGGGAATGGCTTTCCGTCAAATGGATTTGACCTGGACTTAAGGCCTGACGGTAGACTTCTTCAGCTTTCTGGTACTCGCCTTTGAGTTCAAGAACTTCACCCAGCTGCCTCAGTAACCTTTCCATGCTCGTGTACGTTTCATCGACTTCCAAACGTGGCAGTTCTATGGCTCTACGGAGCAGCACTTCCGCATCCGAGAATCTCTGCTCGCGCTGCAATATGTCTGCAAGCTCACTTATCATCGTCCACACATATGCGCTATCTTCGCTTCTTTCGAAGAAACGTATTGCCGATATGTAGTGGTTGACAGATCCCCCATACTCTCCATTCTTATATAGACTCCGCGCCAAGCCCATATGTGATAAGGCCGTCTCGCGGTGGCCGGATCCGTAATGTGTTTCGTTGATTGATAGCGCCCTACGATAAATGGGCTCCGCTTCCTTATATTCGCCTTTCATTCGCAGGGCAAAGGCAAGGCTGTTCAAGCTAATACCAAGGTCCGGGTGGTCGGGCGGCAGGAGTTCTTCCTGGATTGCTAAGGCGTCCCGATTCATAGATTCAAGAGCATCGAAATTGGGCCAGGAGGCGCTTTGCCAATAGCTTCCGCTTTGCCGTCGTAGTCTTCTAGCAACCTCCAGATCAGCCTCCTTAAGCACTGGCTTGTAGCCAGCATCAAACACAAAGGGATTATATTTCAGTTTCCCGGAGCACAAAGGGCAGTCCGAGGTCAGCACCGGATTGTCCGGCAAATGGTTATCAAGTTTGTAGGTCGAAAGTCCTTCACAGGTCACTAGCGGCTGGCCGCGAAGTGCGCGAATAAGCTCGAGCATTTCAGGTGGGACCTCGAAACGCCCACCACACCAAGGACAACGTACACGGAAACAATCGTCCCATTTTCCAGGGGCGCCCCCTTGCCCGAAAAGCCATATCCGGGCAGGCGTGACCAGCGGTGGGGACTTCATAAGGTTCGGACATTCGAGGATGATGACATCCCCTGACGCCGTTCCACAAGCAATTCGGCCTGTAGATGTGATCTCCGACAAGCAGGTAATGTCGACGGGCGCTGGATAGACAGCGACGCATCTCCCGTCGAGCAGATCCCAGACTCGGATGGTATTGTCGCTGTATGATGCTGACACGACGCGGTTTCCATCCAGGGTCGCCTTTACAGAGTGAACCGAATCTGAGTGACCGAAAAATGTCCAGAGGCAATTGTACTGAGATAGATCCCAAACCCTAAGAGTCCCATCATTACCTCCTGAAATGGCTCGCTTGCCGTCCGGAGTTACACACAAGCAGTTCACACTACTGGTATGGCCTTCTAGCACAGCAACACATTCCCCTGTTTCCGAATCCCAGACTCGGACTTTCTCCTCGACGGCAGCGGACAAGACAACTCTGCCTTGCGGCAATGCAACAACATCGGTTAAGTCATGATATGTCTTCTGCGAATGTCCCACCAAAGTCCTAACGCATGTCTCGGTCTCGATGTCCCAAAGTCTCGATGTGCAGTCGCTGTCGCAACCGCCAGAGATGACCCTTCTTCCGTCCGGCATCGCGTGCAAGACAGTGATTCCTCTCCGGTGGCCTTTGAGAGTTCCGATGGGGGTGCCAATCTCCGTGTCCCAAAGAAAGGCGTCGGAATTAGCCCGAGAAGCCGAGACAGCTCGTTTACCGTCCCTTGTTATGATCAACGTGGGTATCTCATCCGAATCCTCTACTCCCCGCGATGCAGCGATGTCTTTTCCCCGTTTCCAGTCCCACCAAACCAAGCTGGCGTTCGAGCACCCTGCCAAGAGCATCCTGCCATGTGGATGAAAAAGTATTGACCTCACGGGCCCAGGATTGATGAGAGGATCTCCAATAGCGTTTCCGTCTCCAACCTCTCGCAACTCGATTGTGGCGTCTTCGCGACCCGCAGCAATTGTATTTCGATCGGGAGACACCGCCACACAATTTATTCTAGGAGGGGTTTGTACACTCCTCGCGTCCGTTCCTCCTCTTTCCACGTCCCATATCCTCAACTTCCCGCGTAATGGGTGGAAAGAGAAGGCTCGGGTTCCGTCCCAAGAAATCCTTACTAAAATCATCCCCCAATCGTCATATCCCGGGTTAGAATATTCTCTGATATATTTGCCACATCCAAGGTCCCAAACCCGGATGACCTCATGCGCGCTTGAGATCGCCAGCTTGCCATCCGGTGTCATGTCCACACTTCGAACCGGCCCTGAATGCCCTTCAAGTGTCTGAATGCACACTCTTTCTTCAAGATCCCAAATCCTCACAGTCTTGTCCCGAGAGCCTGAAATGGCAAGTTTTCCGTCCATAGAAATGCTTAAACTGCTTATCCAGTCAGCATGTCCTACCAAAACGTATCGGCACTCCAACTCCCCCAAGTCCCATATCCGAAGGCTCTTATCTGCGCCTGCAGAAACTACTCTTCTCCCGTCCAGGCTTTGGGCTAGCGCTGTCACTCCACCAGCATGGCTTTTGCGGCGTCTCAGACAACTCCCTTGCTGCAAGTTCCAAAAGATGACTTCTCCGTCCTCGTTTCCAGCTATCATCATGTCTCCGCCGGGCGAAACCAGCATGCTGTGAACCGAGCTCCCGACCCAATATGTATCCAACTGACGGCCGGAGTTCATATCCCAAAGCTCTACGAAGCCACCCCACGTACCTATGACGACAAGTCCTGTATGCCACAAAGCGTCAAAGTCCAGCACCGATGAACTGCACTCTAGGATCTGAACGATTTCGTGAAGTCGGATGTCCCAAATTTCTAGGCGATTCTCAGCGGCAACGACCACGGTTGCACAATCAGGCGAAATGTCAAAAGCCTCTCGGACCTTGAAGCTTGGGCAAAATCGAGCAAGATCAAGGGCCATCAATAACGCTGGATAAGGCTTGAAAGACGTACGATTGAAGGGGCTCAACATACGTACTAATCCCTCTGGGGCTGCCTCAAGACTAGCGGAGGCCTCTGTACCCAGAGGACCAGTAGCAGCACAATTGAAGGCATGTTGGACACAAAAGCCCGGTAAGGCACCATATTTCCCGAGAACATCGCGCTGGGAATCAATGAACTGTGAGTAGGCTTCAATTTGCGCTGCGCGGCTAGGCGAACGGATGACCATCTGGCGCTCATGCAGAATTCGCTCGCTCGTCCACGGCCCGACCGACGCCAGCGGCTGGAGAACGGGTACCTTCCCCCTGGCGAAAGATGCCACCTTGGAGGCAAAACTCGTTAAGCGATCATTGCGACGCCGCTCCGCTTCTTGTGCTGCAAGGCATTCGGGCAACGCTCCAAGGGCTCGACGGTAATCCAAAGCTAAATCGGGAACCATTAGACTCGCGCATTTCGCCTCAATAAACCGCAGGTCGCAGAGGGTCTGCTCCAGGTCATCCCAAAGCGCTCCACAAGTCTGCTGATATGGCAGTTCGGATACTTTGCGAACATTCGGAGACCTCTTTCCGTCGTGACCCAATTGAAGATCCTGTGCCTCAAAATATGCTGCCAAACTCTTGTGTCTCTCCCGCTTAACATTTCGAGTGAGAAACTTCTTTGTTACTACGTCTGCGAACTGGCGATGATAGAAACCCATCAACGAAGTTTCGTCCGCTGAGCGTTCCGTCAAATAGGGTTCAAGATCAAAGTACAAGCGTGACCATACGACAGCAGGCAGTCGTTTCTCGGGTGGCTCATGGAAAGAGCGCTGAATAAAGTCAGTGAGGACTTCTTCGTCCACGGACAGTACATCAAGCATCTCGTCTTCAGTGAGACCGTTCTTCGCTGCTGCCAAATAGCCCAAAGCTGTTGAAACAAGGATCTTTCCGTGATTCGCATTTGAGGACAAACGTGAAAACAGATCGCGAATGGTACCTGGAATATTAGGACTAAGTTCAGTGACCTTGCCATATGATTTCCATCTGCGAGCTTCCTCAAAAGCCAGCTTCAAATATAGCGGGAGACCGCATCCTTCGAATTTTGCAAGAACTTCAGCTCTCTGGTGTGCTTGAAGAGTCCTGCTCACGCTATTGTCTGCAAGGCATAATTCCAGCAATTGGCTTCCCTCTTGTGAAGCCATAGGCTGGATTTGCATAAGGTTTTCCTTTGGGAGTGTGCGTTCCAGGATGGAAAAGCAATCTCCGGGCAAGGTCGAGACTATCAGTCGCACATTGTCAGGGAGTTTTGAGGGGAGCCAACCAAGATTGCGCGCATGGTCTGCCTCGGACATTTGATCGAGCGCATCCAAAAAGAGAATCAGTCTTGCTTCTGTTCGAATCTTCGCCAAGAAGTCCCGAAATGTACTGGAAAGCTTTTGATAGTCGGTTGGGGTGGAGTAATCTTCCTCAATCTGTTGTCTCTTCTTGGATTCCTCCTCACCGAAACCCCTTATCTCCGCCAGTAATTGCTTCTTTTGATCTTCAAAATTGAACCGATCATATATTTGCTGACAGATGCTCTCAATCAACGATCGCCCATCCGAAGAACCGGGCGTCGCGCCTATGTACCGGAAGATGACCTGGGCCTCCTTATGCCTTTCTTGCGCTTGCTCGACCGCCTTTGCCATCAGCGCGGTTTTCCCCGATCCGGATTCACCGTATATCACCAGCGGGTGCGGACCGCCTCCGTCGATGTACTGAGCAATGGTTTGCAGAATTGCCGCCCGGCCAACGAAGAATTTGGAACGTTCTTTGCCGAATGCTTCGTGATCCGCAATTTCCTGCTCCAGTGGATCAGTTTCTTCCAATTGATCAATCTCAGCCTTGATCACGCGAGTAAGACTGTCGAGCACGTCCACGCAGAGGCGTTTGATGTAACGAGCCTTGGGACCTATCCTCCCCCATTCCGCTTCATACTCGAAGATATTGTTGGGAACGGCCGTCTTCAGGCGTTTCTCCAGATCGGCCAGGAGTTTAGCCGCCTCTTTGTCAGGCTTCCCGTTTTCATCCAGGTCGATGAAATCCGCGGCACTGTAGTCTTTTGGCAACTTCTTGAGCTTGCGAAAGAAACAAAACACATGCTCGTGAGCGTCCTCCACATTCAAGGCGCCTCGGATGATCTCCTGCTCAGTGGCAGAAGCGAGGTATTTGCTCCTCGATTCCTCGGAAAGCGGCGAGTCACCAATCGCTCGGAGCAGTATCGAGCGAATGTTCTTTTCAACCTCCTCCCATTCGTTCCACTCCTTGTATCTTCCCGTTCTTGGCTGCAAGTCATAAACAGCGGGCACAGCATTGTCATCTCGCCAATACCATTTGTTCAGCAGCCTTCTTTCTTTCTCCGGCACGCGCGCGAGGATTTGCTCGAATTCGTTCGCTGGTATTTCGTAGGGGAGCGGCCTCCATCCATAACGATCTCCGAACAGCACAATGAAATTCGGTCTTGGCGTGATCTTCTGGCAGCGTGCGATCTCTTCCAAGCAGATTTTCATGGTCTGCTGATCGAGCGACGCTTCTTCGCGAATCCCCCAACGCAGGTCTATGGCCTGAAATCTGCAACCGTGGGCCAAGCAAAGTTCCCGGAGCTTCGGAAATACCTCGCGTTGCAGTGCGTTGCGCTCTTCTTTGAGGTCACTAAAGGTAGAGCTGACAAAGATTCTAAAGGTTCGGCTTGCACGAGACACAGTCCGTCCCCCTTGCTTGCGAAAGAAGCTGTCCCTTTGTGTAGTGCCGCACGATCACGCAATGATAAACCATCGCCGCCGTTGATCTCAAAGGAAAAACGCTTTGTCCGGGAACGATTCATTCGCGCGGAAACATCCTACGCTCGACAGACTGGCCTGAAACCGATCCCGGCAGGCCATTCCTATTATTGTGGTCTCCGTCATCTCCCTGACTCTTTTCAGGCATGTCGCATTCGTCCGGAATTCCCTTCAACCGCCATTCATGGCATCTCCTTTGCAAAGGATGGACCATCAGTGATATGAACCGCGTCACGAGAACAACGCAGCTCCATCCGTCTTACACGCGGGAGCAGGAACAGAGACCCCAGCTCCGGGTAATTAAGGGGAGTTTTCATGTCTAAGGATAGCGACTCCAAGTCATCGTCTGTTGAGGGATTCGGAACTCACCAAAAGGAACTCAACGACGCATTGGCGCTCTGGGAAGCCTTGGGAACAGAGTTGAAAAGGCTTTTGTGCGAGCCAATGCCCGATGATTTCTCCGCGCGAGGCCTTGTTGATTCTGCTCAAAAGCTCCTGGCATCGCTAGTTTCTTTCGCGGCGACTGTTGAAGTTGAATCCAAGATTGCCTTTGAAACAGCATCCGAGCAAGCACCGATCAGGCAGTATCCAATCACAATCCCCGAGAAGCAATATTACAAAATCGGTGAAATATCGGAAATTCTGGACGTGGAGCCCTATGTGCTCAGGTATTGGGAAGCGGAATTCAAAATCTTAAAGCCTACCAGAACAAGAGCCCGCCAGAGACTGTACCACCAAAAGGATCTTGAACGGATGCTTCTCATCAGACATCTCCTGTACACTGAAAAATTCACGATTGCCGGAGTGAAGAAGCGCTTGCAGGAGATCGATCTGGATACGGCCAAGAGGAGAAAGGCTCTCGCTGCATCCAAGAAGGCTCTCGAGAAGGAGACTAGTTCCCGGGTGCAAGGAGCGGAAACTTCCTCTACGTTTTTTCAACAAGATTTTGCAAAAATGCTGGAAGACATCCGCCAATTGATGAAAGAAATCAGGGAGCGGCTTGAATCTTAGATAAATGGTCGCCGGATTTTCGATGTGATTCAAACTCAATGGTGTGCACTCCCCGCATTGGATCGGGTGACGTGAAGATGGGTTGCTGTGTTGAGTTGATCCGTTATGCGTGATGTCAACCTCCTCGGCAATCACGTAATTTTTTCATGGCGGGCCGAACGTGGTAATGCCCAGCTAACTCCGTGATTGGCACACTATTTGCCCTTCTCTTGGTTTGAAGGACAACTCAATTTCGTCGGACGCATGGGTCCGAGGGCTGATCGACAAGAAAAGGCCGGCTCTTGGGCAGCGAGACATTTCGAGGAGAGCCGGATGAAAAAGACAAGCCAAGGAAAGAAGAGAGCGCGAATTCAGGTGGATTTCCCCGGCCTAATTCGACTTTTGGCAGAGAACCTGTACCCCAATGAGGACGCGTTCGTCCGCGAGTTGCTTCAGAACGCCCACGATTCAATCGTCAAAAGGCAATCCCTGGGCAAATCTCCCTCAGGCCGCATCGATATTGACGTTGACGCGCGCTCGAACACCTTGACCTTCACTGACAACGGCGCGGGCATGACTGAACAGGAAATCACGAGCTATCTGTCGACCATTGGCAGGAGTGGAACAGGCGAGCTGCGCAAGCAATTGGAGCAACTGGACCGCCACCGTGCCGAGAGCCTTATCGGAAGGTTCGGGATCGGCATTCTTTCTGCCTTTGTAGTGGCGAAAAAGGTAGAAGTGAGGACTTGCAGTGTCGAGGCACAGGAGACGTCTCTGCTTTGGACGGCTGATGGAGGTCCAAAATATACTCTCGAACCACTTGGCAAAGACAAACCAGGAACAGCGGTGACCGTACACCTTAAATCGGAATTCAGAGGGATGACCGTTCCGGAAGTCTTGCAGGAGGCAGTGAGGAAATATGCTGAATTCCTGCCGTTCCCTATCTTTATTAACGGGAAAGGTCCGGCGAACGCTATGAATGCTCCTTGGCACCGGAGCTACAGCAATGAACAGGAACGCAAGAAAGCCCATTGGAGATGGGTAAACAAGCGATTCCCCGACATACCTCTGGAGGTGATCCCCGTACGCATGGAAGCGCCGCACTCTGTCGAGGGTGTCCTCTATATTAGCGACAGAAATCTACCAGACATCAACATGGCCGGCATGGTAGACATTTATCAGTCAAGGATGTTTGTTTGCGAAGGGAATAGAAACCTTTTACCGCTCTGGGCAAAGTTTGTCCGTGGAGTGATCGATAGTCCTGACCTGCAGCCGACCGCGGCGAGGGACGCGGTTCAGCAAGACGCTGTGCACGACCAGATTCGGCGTGCGCTTGGAGTTCTGATAATTGACACGCTCAAAAAACTGGCCAGGCGAAATAGAAAACGGTTCAAGCGGCTCATGCGATGGCACCATTATCACATCAAGGGCATGGCCCTGGAATATGATGATTTCTTTAATGCCATCTGCGATACAGTGCTGTTCGAGGTGAACCTTCCTGAACCGCACGACGTAGAAAGCGGGATCAACAGAAAGCTTTCTTTCCAGATGCTCACAATGCCGGAGTATCTTGAACTGCAACCAAAGCAAGAGTTGTCCGAAGATGGACACAACAGAAAGGTGATTCATTACATTTGCGAGTCGGGTGCAGCGCCTCAATTCTACCGTCTTTGCGAGGCGCGAGGAATTCTGGCAGTGAACGCGGGGTTTGTCTTCGAGGAGGATTTCTTGGAGAAATGGTGCGAAAGGCACACTGAATCAGTGATACTCCGTCGCGTGGATGTCGCTGACGGAGACGTCATATTCGAGAAACTCTCCCAGGGCGAGAGAGTACAGTATACGGACCTGGAATATCATTTATCAAGAATCTTGAAGCAAGCGCTGCCGGATCAGATGACCGAGGTGCGAACGGACAAATTTGCTCCCAGCGACATCCCGGCGGTGCTGACGGAAACCGCTGATGCCGAAGTCCTGCGTCGGTTGGAGCGAGTTGCCAACTTGAAGATCATGTCTCAGGATCTGAGTGAAGCCGTACTGGAGATCTTTGGTATAGGGCGGTCGCGAGCGAAGCCGACAGTCTTGCACCTCAATGCGGACAATCCTCTAATTCAACGATTTTCTAAGGAGGATCTTGGAGACATTGTTATCAAGGACGCCTTGCTCTCCTTGTATAACAACGCGTTCTTGTATAGTCGTCATCAGTTGACCGCTTGGAACGCGGACTTCTTGTACTCTCAGACCTTGCGATCCCTGGACCATCTACTTGCATTGCGCAGGGAACGACAAAGCCTACGCGAGCGGATTTCGCGGTTGACTTCTCTCCAAACCGTTACCATTGAAGAGGGAGAAACAAAGTTGATTCAAAGCTGAAGAAACAGCGATCATGTCAAGATGGTTCCAAAAGTTCGGGGCGATTTCATGAAGCATATGCGCGACAATTTCGGGAATCTGTTTCTGAGAGCACAGATCCTGAAAGCACAGTCGAAGTACGAGGATGCTGCGGAGCTTCTGGAGCGACTTCTCCGGGTGACCGTTTACGACCCGTTGGGCCGCTATACAGCGCAGGCAGAGCTCGCGCACTGTTGCATCATGTTGGGTAGGTTTCCTGAGGCAATGGCCCATCTCGGGGAAGTATATGCCTGCACCAAAGACAATCCTACCGCGCGAGCACTTGCCTTCTGGGCATACGTTCAACAGATCGAAACCCTCCGCTGTATGCAGGAAGCCTTGGGAAATGAAACCGAGGCCAATGTTGGATTACGTGTTCGGCTCATTGAGGATGCATTAGCGTGGCTAAAAAGAGTGCGCCTCCAGAAGTGGAATCACGCACTGCTATTTCAAAAGGGAATCGCCTTATGGGCATTGAGCAAAAGGGAAGAAGCTCTTGCGACTATGGAGCGAGCATACCGATTGCACCAAAAGCATCAAGGCCCTGGGTATTCCGCCGGAACATATGTATGGAGAGTCGCCATGTTCTCGTGGGAGTTGGGGTACTTGGAGCGAGGCTTGCAGGTTCTTGACCAAGCGGAAAACATCCATGAAGAACCTCTCGTACAAGTTCAAATGTTGGTGCAACGAGTACGTCTACTCCGATCATTATCACCGCCCGCAATGTCCGATGCACTGGCAGCCGCGCGAAGAATGATCGAATTGCTCCGACATGTGCAACACCCTCGTATCGAAGCATTCGCTTACGCGGAATGGGCGTACAGCGCCATAGATGCAAAGTCCTTGAAGGAGGCTTCGGAAGCGCTCACAAGACTTCGGGACTTGGTTCTTAAAGAGAAATCGGTCAATCGCCTCTTCCTTGCCCGCGAAGCGTGTAAGGCTTTTCTAAGCGTGAAAGATTTGTTAATTGGTAACAAACAAAAGAGCGCTCGCCCCCTGAGGCAGCTTGCGGCCGGTGCGCTCAAAACAGTGGAACGGGAAGAAGTGACAAAATGGCCAACCTGCGCGCCTGATTCCGTGGCACGATGAGGAGGCGCAAAGGTGTGTACTCATTTTGAAGATGTTAGAGCATTGCTGTTTCGAGCCAAGACGCTGGAGACGGACGGCAAGTTTGCAGACGCGTCGGAGCACTACAAACGAGCCTTCCGCACCGGCGACATGGATGAGGCGCAGCGACTTGGAGCTCAATGTGATCTCGGTCATAACCTAATTATGGAAGGTCGGCATGATGAGGCCCTGGCTAATCTGGCTGAAGCACACTCCACATCGCGAGCGAACTGCGATTTCCTGCTGGAGACCTTTAGGGCGTTCTACCTTGAGATTGATGCTCTTTACCGTCTGCACGAAATCCACTCCAGTGACGCGGAACCGGGCTTGTTAAGGTTGAGTAGTTTGATCGATGAAGGGCTTCAGTGGTTAAATGATGTTGACAAAACCGCGTGGAGTTGCGCACTCCTTTTCCTTAAGTCCCGAATTCTATGGAAGCTGGGCCGACGAGACCTGGCGTATGAATTGTCTGAGAAGGCTCTCAGACAAAAGGAGCAATTCAATTGTCCCGGGTTTGCCGATGAAGACCATGCCACCCAAGTGGTGAAGCATGCGCGACTCCTCGGTTATCGGAATCGCGCCTTCGATGTGCTCGCGAGATACGAGCACCGCGTAATGTCCGGAATAGGGAGGATCAGATTGCTGGCGCAAAAGGTGCGACTATTGCTGGAACTCAGCCCCCCGGACGTCTGCGCCGCACTTGATGAGGCCCGTCGTTTGCCGCTGTTTGCGCAAGAGGTCTACAGGGCCCGCGAGCAACTTATCGCCTTCGGAGAGCTTGCTGTGGCTGCCGCGGCGGCAAACTCTCAAAACGAATGGCGCGCCGCGCTGCAAAAAACTGTGGACTGTGCGTTGAAAGACGATACTCTTGACCGAAAGTGGTTGCTCCGGAAATCAAGGTCCTACGTGGAGGAAGTGAGCCACATTGTCGATGGAAAGGACATGAAACGCGCCAAGAGCAGCAAACGGTCACTGGCAAGCCTGATTGAGCGGCTCGACCGGGAAGTCGCGTGTCGGGCCGCGCCCAAATAACCAAGTGCCATTGCGAACAGTAAGCCCGTCCCTTCGGAGTGGGCCTGTTTACCGCCAAAGGGAACAAAGGCTATGCCCAAGAAGAAACTTCTGAGAGTTCTTATTGTCGAGAATTCTCCCGGGCGGCAAGAGGTGCTGCGGAATCTCTACAGAGACCATGCCTGGATACTTGTCAATACCGCGGCTCGCGCGAACCGCCTCCTGGATGCCTATGACTTCGATTTGGTGTCACTGGATTTCGACCTTGACGGGGGGGCACGAGGAGACCAAGTTGCTTTGCATTTGCGCGATTCGCGGAACGCCGCGGTGACCGTGATAGTTCATTCTGACAATCATCCGGGCGCGAACAAGATCAAGGCAATACTGCCCAGCGCGGCCTGTGTCCCCTTTTCAAAGATCACAAAGAGTAACTCCATTTTCAAAAAAGTAAGAAGAGAACTCGCCGAGAACGGCGTAGATGTTAATTGGGAATCTATATTTGCGACGCAGTCAGACGGCAACAGAATTTGACGGTCTCTAGCCATTACGGCCCAAGACTTGCGAACGTTCTCATGATACATAATTTATTTCTGAGCCATGTCAGGAACAGTTATCCTCTGTAACCCCATGTCTCTTCCATTTCCCACCGGGCCTCAAAATCTCCAAGAGTCCTTTGAGGTCTTCTCGTATACACTCTTTGCCAAGGATTGTGTTCGCAACGGGTATATGGTTAGGCTCCAGCCTGATTAAGGAGCCGTTGGCTCTCAGTCTGAAGCTTGTAGCAAACCCCCTGGAATTCTTTGGCAATGTCCCGGGCCCAGAACGTCACCGCCTCGGCAGGCTCTGCGTCAAGCAGGTTGTTGAAGTATTTCATCTTTCCCAGAAGCTGGTGTACGGCAAGGAAGATCGGTCCCTTACTGAACAGCGACGGCTGCGCGCAAAGCTCCTCGAGTTCCTTCAGTCTGAATCCGATCCATGCCTGGGCCGATTGCAGGGTCCTTAGATCGATTCGACTTTCTTCGATCACGGGCCGGAGCTTTACGGAACACATTCTCAATACTTCTTCGACCCGTCGCAGATTGCGGAGGCTGTTTATCGCATGAAGGCTGATTGTTTCGTCAGATTCCATCGGACCCTCAAGATGCGCGACGCCGCCGTATTTCAGAACGAATCTGAGGTGTTTCACCTGGACTTGTCGGACCTTTGGAAAAAAGCTGTACAAATTCATAAGAACCAGCCTCAGTTGCCTGGCGTTTCCCGGCCAACTGTAGACTTTCAGCGCTTCCAGGATCTCCGGAGCCAAAACCACGCCGTTGCCCGCGCCTATTTCATTCCAGAAGTACTCTGCCAGAATCGGGATGTCTTCCGGATGGTCACGAAGTAAAGGTGTGCGAATTGGAAACTGTAGCAAGCGCCAATAAAGATCCTCGCGAAACCGTCCCGACCGCAGCATTGAATCGACGTCTCGATTCGTGGCTGCGATGACGCGCACACTGCTTACGTCTTCTTCTTTGTCCGCGCCTAGCTGTCGAATTTTCTTTTCCTGCAAGGCGCGCAGCACTTTAACCTGGTTGAGAGGATTCAAGTCGCCTATTTCATCCAGGAATAAAGTCCCGTCCCGCGCGTACAACCAAGCGCCCGCTCTATCCGTTTTGGCCTCTGCATGAGCCCCCTTCTTCCAGCCGAACAGTTCGGCCTCGAAGAGCGTGTCAGGGATTGCTGAGCAATTTACAGGGACGAACCGGCCCTTGGGAGACCTCGAATCATGTTCATGGATGGATCGGGCAACCACTTCTTTGCCCGTGCCGGTTTCGCCAAGGATTAGCACTGTGCTGCTACTCTGCGTAGCGAGGTAGATCAAAGTTCGGACGCGGTTCGCGTGGGGCGAGACTCCTACAAATTCTTTTGCAAGCCGGCTGGAAATACGCTCAGGAGGCGAACCTATGAAAGAAGCGAATCCATCATCAATTCCCTCAGGCGTTGCGCTCGATTCCAGCTGCGGCAAACTCACATTTTTGAACAGCTCTTCGATGACCTCGTCGCGCACGCCAACGATATAGCAGTTCTTATCGCCGGCTCGGTCGGCCTTTTGGAGGAACGATTTGAGAGCCCCCATTAATCTCGCGGGAACTGTGTACTCGGTCCTCAGAATAAGCACTTTGCCCTCATGCCTGCCGGGCTTCAACAGGATTTTGGAAAGTTCCTTCGCAGGATGCTTTCGGCCCCTATCAATGACGAGGTCTTTGAATTTTCGGACCTTTTCGAGATCGGAATTGGTCATGATAAAAAGAACAGGAAACCGGCCACGCACATCATTCTCGAACTTCTGTGGACTTACCGTGTCGAGTTGATGTTCCTGAACGCCCAGATCGCCTCCTTGAGCCACACACTTGAGAGCATTGCCTTTCATGGGAATCACCGTGTCAGGTTGAGATGGTGCACGATTTTATCACAAAATCAACTCAACTCCATACCTCAATTTTCAGACTCCGGACCCAATGACTTGGGCCTGTAACATGGCGAATCTTCATGCAGTTCCATAGGATCAATATTCCCGCGTTCGTGGCACGCATTTCGCTTGTAACTGAGTTTGGCCTAACCTGACTCCAAAGGGCTCCAATGACAGAAACAAATATTAAAATGCTCTCAGTGCAGAGTATTGCTAGTGCTGCAACTTTCGACCTGATTGAGTTGCTCCCGATACCTGGCGAGACTCCTCTCTGTATAGAGAGATGGGTTTTGGATGTGCTTGCATTCGGAATTGTACATCACGAGTTCCTCTCCTTAGGCAGACTCGACCGCAAATTGATTTCTGGGATCCTCAAAGAAGTATTGGGCTCCGACGAAAACGAGCCTCTAACGGCGGAGGAAATTCGTTGTCGAGCAACAAGTTCACAGTTAGCTAAGGGCAAAATGGACGGATTCTTTCAGGTTGGTGGGGCAGACTTCTGCCCGTGTTTGGAGACGACGTTGAAGTCGGGAGGTTCACAGTTCATTGAGTACCCCTCGTTCGCACCGGCATTGTGTAGACAGGACCTAACAACTGTGAGTGCAGTACTATCGTCTCACACGATAAACCATCCGTGGTCGATTGTGGAGCTGGTGGCAGATTGGTCAGAGGACGAAGAACAATACGAAATACTGCTCCGCAAGGTCAGCCCCATTGTTACATCACTAACCCGTGATCTGGGGGCGTTTGCCGAGACGGGGACACAAACGTCTCGAAGGCTGACAAACGGACGTTTGGATCCCAAAAGTCCGGCTACCGCTCCCTTCGAGTCATCTATATTCAAAAGGTCCCGCACACACGATCCCTACGAAAACCAATATCGGCTTGTTTCGTTAATCGCTTGCGATGCTTCCGGATCAATGACGCAGGCGCACATGAGAATTATTAGAATGCTTTGCATGGCTTGGCTAAAGGCTACTGTTCCGTTGGGAGTGGAAAATCTAATAGGCTTGTATCACAGCGGGTCAGTACGGGAGGATATATCGCGCCCACTGGTGCGCTGGATCTACCATCCTAAGAAAGTCTTTCCGAGGGGCAACGATGCCGCCCGCTCAGCCATGTCGGTGCCGGATCAAGGTAGTGGGGTGCAGTCAGACGCTCTTTCGCTCGAATACATGATGGCAGAAGCGCTAGAGCTGGCACGGACATCGCGCATTTGTCTTACTGTGATTTCCGATTGCAATTGGAATGGCAGCTTAATCAACAGCTCTGACGGAACAGAAGAAGTTTGTCATTTCTTCCAAGAAGTACGTGAAGAATTGAACGGCGCGTTGCACGCCTGTGTCGTGGGCCTCGGCGTTTCCGGGCCAACGGGGATGGAACGCGCGGTTGACGATATCGTGACAATTCCAAATAAGGAATTGCGTAATCCAGTGGCTGCGGCCGCCCAAATTGCATCTCGTATCGCGGCCGCTGTTCTCCAAGCTTAGAAAGTGCGGCTGCGCTAATACTGAAGTGCATTGAATATGGTCCTCGACGGCAAGACATCGGGAAACCTTGGCGCGTTGGCAACTTATGCGATCAATCGCAGGGGCGTGATTCATCACGCCCTCTTATCGGGCGCTATGAAGAGGCTGTCTCAAAAGTCCTGGAACTTGGAATATCGTGCTACGATGCGAGGGTGGCCGGGACGTTATACGTCCCGATGCCGAAGGCACAGGAAGCTTATTTTCTTGTTGGCTTGGTGAGCAAAAGGGCCGAAAGCAGTATATGGGCGCGAATAAATCTCCCGTCGCTTCGCGACCCCGACGTATGAGAAATTGTCTCAGAATTCAGTCGACAGCCGCGATTGTGCCACGAACTGGGGAAGATACGGTGCCCCATAAAGGCAGTGTAGCCTAGTCTTCTCCTCGCGGCGGGAGAGAACGGCTGTAGGGGCAGGTTTCAAACCTGCCCATTTTTGAAACAACCGACCAGGGGCGGGTTTCAAACCCGCCCCTACGAGGAATCGTGCTACGATTTTGGCAGCATGGACAATTGTGAGACAGTTTCTATGACGTCGGGGCCACCCAGGTGGGACCTTCTTCACTAGCCGTGGCACGATTTTGAATGGGATCGTAGTTCTGAGACAGCTTCCGGGAAGCGCCCGATTTCGGGCGGTTCACGAACCGCCCCTACATTGACTCCAGGACGATGCACTCCCACTATCCGTTTTATAACCTCTCCTAATCAGCGTTCAAGCCGTCGCCCCCTTTTCCGAAATTTCCTTTGCTGAACGCCGCACCGGATACCTAATGAAGCAGCTTGCCAAAAGGCCCAGCAAGGGCAGCACCATAATGGAGTTTAGGGCCACAGGGACACCGAAGCGGTCCGCGATCACTCCAAGAAGAGCCACGCCCATTCCACCGGTCCCAATGGCAAAACCCGCCATGAGACCTGAGGCGATGCCCAGATAGTTGGGCAGCAGCTCTTGAGCCATGGCAATAGTGACAGCAAAACTGGATATCATGGCCATGCCTACCGCTCCGAGAGTCACATACAGCATGAGACCTTGCATCATGAGGGCCAGCGGAAGCAAGAGGGTTGCCAGAGCCAGGGACACGATTAGATATCGCTTGTAACCCCACCGGTCAGCCAGAGGCGCACCCACTAACGTTCCAATTGCGCCTCCGAGGAGAAAGACCGAGACTAACATGCCCGCATAGAGAGGGTCCCATTTTTCATAGTCGATATAATAAAAAGGGATGTATGCCATGAGACCAAAGATGGTCCATGACCTCATGATAACCACGGCCAGCGTCATGCCTACCGAGGCGTATGCAGCTTTGGACGGACTAGTCAGCGAGCGTGCTCTCGCTACGGACCGGATTCGGGCATGGGCGAGCAAAGGCCGGTTGTGAGCCAGCAAGACGAGGAATACCAGGGAAAGCACGAGCATCAACGGCAGATAATCAAAGCCATAATACGTAATTATGAAGGTGGCCGCTAAGGGTCCCAGTGCCAAACCTATGTTTCCGCCTACCGTGAATATTGCCAATCCCATAGCGATTCTTTCTCCCGTAAAGAAACGGGCGGTCTTGAATCCTTCGGGATGATAGGATGCGATCCCAAGTCCGCTGATGATGACCAGCACGAGAACTAGTCCAACGTTGTTGGGCAGAGACAGAAGGGACAACCCCAGCCCGGCGCACAAACATCCCATCGGAAGCAAGAATGCCTTTTCTTTCCGGTCCGACCAGTACCCAAAAAGGGGCTGAATTACCGAAGACGTGATATTGGCGGCCAGCACGATGACCCCGGCCATCGTGTAGGATAGGAGCAGCTTCGCCTTCAGGAAGGGCAATATGGTTGGTAACGCGCCCTGGCAGATGTCGGTGGCCAGATGCCCAAAGGACAAGACCAGCAGCATTTTGAGATTAAAGGTGTTTTGAGTAGAAGAATCAGCACTCATCCACGATCTCCTTGTCCGAGTTAATGGCCGCAACCAATCAACATAAGGCCGCCATGAGGCAAAATCAACCCGCACGACATGGCTCTCTCGCGGTCAAACTGAGTGGATTGTCGATCCATAATGAGGTATTCTTTTTGTAGCCGATACGGCGCTTCATTTACCTGAGGAATAGTGCTCATATTGATTTAATTGCCGTGCTCAGGGCTCGGTTTCCTTGGCTTCAGCAGACTCGCAACAGTTGTGCTCGAAGAGAGATGCATATCGCAGTGGCGCCGCTTGCCCGAGCGGTCCGATTAGCCGCGAGTTGACTCGTAAGCGGCGTGACGAGCCGCGAAACGGGGACTTTCCTACTGGATCCGGAAAAAGATTGGGGAAGAGGACGCGCGATGGCAAAAAGAGTCCATTTTGACTCAGCCCCATGGCTCTGGGTGGCCGTCTTCTTAGTTGCCACCCTCGCCCTCGTGGCCGGAGGGTTCTGGTATTACCAATCCGAGACTGAACGAATCCGGCAGGGAAAATACCAAGAGATCGCCGCCATAGGGAAGCTGAAAGCAGCGCAGATCGAAGAGTGGCGTGAGGAGCAGCTTAGTGATGTCCGGAGGTCTACAAAGGCTGTCTTTTTCCGACAAGCTATACAAGAGTGGCTCCGAGACATGAGCAACGCGTCGCTCCAGGCAAAGATACAGGATAGACTGCTTTTGGAACAGAAGGAGGAGGGTTACGCGGACGTACTTCTCCTCGACACTGAATACCGTGTTCTGCTGTCCGTCAAAACTGAACCGCACCCCATGAGCCCTCCTGCGCAAGAGGCCGTCAAGCAGGCTCTTGCCACCCGCAGTTCGATGTTGAGTGACCTCTATCGTTGTCCGAAAAGAATGGTCCACGTGGATGCCATAGGGCCAATCCTTGGCGCCGACGGTGAGCCCGTGGCGGTGTTGGTTCTCCGGAGCAATGCAGAAACCGATTTGTATCCTTTGATTCAGACCTGGCCAATACCAAGTGAGTCTGCAGAAACACTTATCGTCCGCAGGGATGGTGAAAACGTTCTCTTTTTGAATGACCTCCGTCACAGGCCTAACAGCGCATTGTCGCTGCGCGAGCCGCTGACTCGTCAAGATCTACCGGCCACCCAAGCTGTGCTCGGGAAAGAGGGCGTATTCCAGGGGAAGGACTACCGTGGAGTCGAGGTGCTGGCAGACCTGCGCCGTATCCCTGCGTCGCCTTGGTTTATGGTAGCCAAGGTGGATGCCGGCGAGATCTTGGCTGAAGCTCGGTACCGTGGAGGGATCGTCGCGCTTTTTGCTGCACTCTTCATTGTGCTGGCTACGACCGTGACCGCTTATCGCTACAGATATCGGCAAGTGCGCCTCTATCGAGACCGATATCGGTCCGAGCGTGAGATGAGGGTAGCGCAAGAACAGTTCCGTACGATCCTTTACAGCATTGGCGACGCGGTGATTACGACGGACACGGAAGGTCTGGTGAACCAAATGAACCCTGTGGCCGAGCGGCTCACAGGCTGGTCCGAGGCCGAGGCCAGAGGGAGGAAGCTCCACGAGGTCTTCCGGATTGTGAACGAGGTCTCGCGTGCTGCTCTAGAAAACCCTGTGCAGCGGATCCTACGTGAAGGAACGGTGGTAGGGCTGGCTAATCACACTCTGCTCGTCTCCAAGGGCGGCGCCGAGTACCCAATCGCAGACAGCGGAGCGCCCATCCGGGGAGAACAAGGGGAGATTACAGGTGTGGTCCTGGTGTTTCGCGATCAAACTGAAGAAAGGAACGCGCAGAAAGCTCTGACGGATAGTGAAGGGCGGTACCGAGATCTCTGGGAAAAAGCTCCAGTGATGATGATTTCGTTGGATGCGGAAGCTCGTATCAACTTCGCTTCAGACCGCTTTTGCGATGACCTCGGCTACGAACGCGATGAAGTCCTGGGACACCGTCCGTTTGAGTTTCAGACCGCGGAATCGGCCCATCATGCTCAGTCGGTAGTGTTCCCTGCCTTTCTGCAAACAGGGTCGGTGAAGGATGCACCTTTGCAGTTCGTCAAGAAAGACGGAAACCTCGTAGACGTTCTCCTGAATGTGACGGCGGAGAGAGACGCACAAGGCAATGTTGTGAGCTCCCGTTCAGTCTTCACTAATATCACCGACCGCAAGCGAGTGGAGGAGGCTCTACGTGAGAGCGAAGCGCGCTATCGCTATCTGGTGGAGAACATCGAAGACCTCATCTGTACTCACGACCTTCAGGGCACTCTTCTCTTCGTCAGCTCCGGCCCGGCTGAAACGCTGGGGGCTACTCCCGCTGAGATGGTCGGAACCAACCTGCGCTCCTATTTGGCACCTGAGGTGCGAGACCAGTTTGACGCATATTTGGACACTGTCCGGAGAGACGGCCGCGCTACCGGGTTGATGCTGGTCCAGAGCAAGAGTGGAGAGAAGCGTGTCTGGGAATACCACAACAAGTTGCACTCGGAAACCGGTGCGGAGCCTATTGTGCTCGGGGTGGCGCGAGACGTGACCCAGCGCAAACGAGCCGAAGTCCAGGTCCGGCGGCAAGGCAAACTCTTGACTGCGATCAACAAGGTCCTACAGGAGGCGTTGGAGTCCGAAACCGATGCCGACATTGCCCGGACATGCCTCCAAACGGCTGAAGAGCTTACCGGCAGTCGCTTTGGATTCATTGGCGAGGTGAATGAGGCTGGACGTCTTGATACTATTGCTGTGAGCGACTCGGCTTGGTCCGCGTGCAAGGTTGCTGAATCAGATGCGCCGTTGCTGATAAAACATATGGTGGTGCGAGGCATATGGGCCTCGGTTTTGAAGACGAACCAGTCTCAAATAGTCAACGATCCTGCCTCCCATCCCGAATCCGTGGGCGTTCCGGATGGTCACATTCCTCTCTCCTCTTTTATGGGAATCCCGTTAAGGCGCTCAGGCAAGACTTTCGGCCTGATCGCTCTCGCTAACAAGGAACGTGGATATGATCCGTCGGATCTGGAAGGTGTCGAGGCGTTGTCTTCTGCATTTGCGGAAGCACTGGATCGAAAACGCGCGGAGCGTGCATTGCTCGAGAGCGAAGAGCGGTATCGTACTCTTTTCGATCAATCGAAAGACGGTATTTATATCACTACACGGGACGGCAGGCTTGTGGAAGCCAATCAGGCGTATCTGGATCTTTTTGGTTTGACCAAGGAAGAGGCACGAGACCTGAACATTCTGGACATATACCCAGAACCCGCGGCAAAAAACCGAGAGCGGTTCCGACGAGACATAGAGAAGACCGGTTCCTTGAAGGATTATGACATTACCCTGAAGCGCAAAGACGGCAGACTGATCGATTGTCTTTCGACTTCGACACTTAAACGAGCGCCGGATGGCACAATTCTTGGCTATCAAGGAATGGTAAGGGACGTTACGGAATACAAACAGCTCCAGAACCAACTTGTCCACGCCCAGAAGATGGAGGCGGTCGGCACCCTGGCAGGTGGTGTTGCACACGACTTCAACAATCTCTTGCAGGTCGTTCTCGGATATTCGGATTTGATTCTTTCCGACGAGCACTTCCCTGCACAGTTCAAAGAAGATTTGACCAAAATAAATCAAGCCGCGAAAAATGGCGCGGACCTGGTTCAAGGACTGCTTGCATTTAGCAGAAAAGCTGAAGCCAAGCCTCGTCCTCTCAACTTGAATAGGCGAATAGAGCAGTTACAGAAGATGCTCTCCCGAACCATACCCAAGATGATCGAAATAGAGCTATTATTGGCGGTCGATCTCGCCACGATAAATGCTGACCCCACTCAGATGGAGCAGATTTTGATGAACCTTGCCGTGAACGCAAGGGACGCTATGCGCGAAGGCGGCAAACTCACCATCAAGACAGAAAACGTGACCCTTGACGAAGATTACCGCAGGACTCACCCCGAGGCCAAACCAGGACGCTACGTGCTGCTCTCCGTCGCAGACACGGGCAAAGGCATGGATAAGGAGACTGTGGAACACATTTTTGACCCATTTTTCACCACCAAGGGCCCTGGCGAAGGTACCGGGCTTGGGCTCGCCATGGTTTACGGGATCGTGAAGCAGCATGGCGGTCATATCACGTGTTACAGCGAGCTCTCGCAGGGCACGGTTTTCAAGATGTATTTTCCTGCGCTGGTGTTCCAGCGAGAGATGCAGGAAACCGGGATCAGGGCCATGCCGCGAGGCGGGTCTGAAACTATCCTCCTGGTGGATGACGAGGAATTGGTTCGAGACCTCGGCGCAAGAATTCTGTCCAAGGCCGGCTACAAGGTGATCTCCGCTTCCGACGGCAAAAAGGCCCTCGAGCTCTTTCAGGCGAACACAGAGGAAATCTCCCTCGTCATTTTGGACCTGATCATGCCCCAATTGGGGGGCAAGCAGTGCCTCGACAGACTGCTGGCCATTAGTCCGGCCGTGAAGGTGGTTATTGCCAGCGGCCATCTCCCAAGTGATACGACGAGAGAAGCTCTCGCCTCGCGCACAAGAGGGTTTGTTGACAAGCCGTACGACATGCGACAGCTCCTTGAGGTCGTCCGCTCCGCACTTGACGGAGAAATGGACTAAAAAGGCGGGGCCGGGGACCTTGACACCAAGTGTCGGGGGATTGAACCTTACTGTAGCGGCTTAACACGGGCTGCAGGAAGGTGAAGGCCATGACCGAAACACTCGAACATGAAGAGAGAGTACAAACCCTTCTAGGCAAGTGGGATGTCGAGATCGAGCGTTTGAAGGCTGCGGCTGAAGATGCTTCAGACGAGGATCGAAAACGGTACGACGAAGCTATTGAGCTTCTCGTTGCCAATCGCGAGGCTATGCGCCGAGGATTACTTGTAATTCCCGAGACCGAAGATATTCCTCCTGCTTCGAGCGAGACCGAAGCCGAGTCTTCGCGTGAGGCGGAACCGATACGAGAGGGCTTTTTCGAGAGGCTCTTCCACGGCGATCTCGAAGAGACCAGGAAGCAGCGGCAATTCTACGGGAGAGAAGGCTGACCGGCTGCAGAAGAGCTTTTTTCTTGGTCGCCCGTGACTTTCAAACTGAGGGCTCAAGTTCTTGCTTGACTTGTGTGGAGCCGGCGCTTGAGCTCTTCGACTTGGCTGTCAAGCATCCAATAGCCCTGAATCTCGATTTCTCGTCCAAAGCGGTTCTCAATAATAATCGCGACGTGAGATCTCGATTTTTTCTTTCCCTTGAACGACCATGACTTGTGGGTCACAACGGAATATGAAAATGCCGCAATCGAGTCTGGTGCCACGGATGCGTCCCGCCCCGCGGGACTCATCCGTGCCTGCCAGTTAATGCCCCACGGCCGATGAGAACGTCTCCGGCAATTGACCCCTGACTCCTATGCCAAGAATACTCCTCCGGAGCAGACCCGCACGGATGAGCCTTCGGCACATCCGTGGCACCACGCAAGAGTTGCCTCGTCCATTGAGAGTAGACCATTTTCAGGTAAACAGTCGCGTCCAAGAGCGCATGTTCACAGCAGCGAACGCAGATCGAAATCCTTGACAGGGCCTGCGACCGGGGCTAGGATGACCCGTAGGACGCTTGCCTATCCGTGAAACACCATTGCAAAGATTCAGAATCCGGTACCAGCTCCGACCCATATGTTCGCCTTTTATCGATCCTCCCATTTGCGGCAGGTTCTCAGCAATAATTCCGGCCAGTCCGGACAGTGGAGAAAGGTGACGAAACCGTGAAAGAGCTCATGTCAGGAAACGAAGCTATTGCTCGCGGCGCGTACGAGGCTGGTGTGATCCTAGCCGCCGCGTATCCTGGAACTCCGAGCACGGAGATCCTGGAAAATATCGGGCAACTTTACCCGGAGATTCGTGCGGGCTGGGCCCCCAACGAGAAGGTCGCTCTGGAAGTTGCATCAGGAGGCTCGTACGGCGGCGCGAGATCCATCGCGGTCATGAAGCACGTGGGCCTCAATGTGGCTGCCGACCCATTCATGACTTTGTCGTACACGGGCGTGAACGGCGGCCTGGTCGTCGTGGTTTGCGACGATCCGGAGATGCATTCGTCCCAGAACGAGCAGGACACTCGCAATTATGCCAAGTTCGGCAAGGTGCCCTGCCTGGAGCCTTCGGATAGCCAGGAAGCCAAAGACTTGATGGCCGCGGGGCTGAAGATCAGCGAAGACTTCGATACTCCCGTCATTTTGCGCAGTTCCACGCGGGTGAGTCACTCCATGTCGCCGGTTGAGCTGGGCACGAGAACACTCGGACCTCGTGAGCTCGGACTGAAAAAGGACTTCACCAAGAACGTGATGCTCCCCGCGTTCGCTCGACGCCGCCACCCGGTTGTTGAGCAACGTCTCAAAGACATCGCGGAATTCGCGGAAACCTTCCCGTTCAATAAGATCATGATGGGCGACACTTCTCTCGGGATCATTTCAGCAGGGATCGCATACCAGTACGCTCGGGAAGCCATGCCTGACGCGTCTTTCCTGAAGCTCGGTATGACCTGGCCGCTGCCGAAGAAGATGATCCAGGAATTCGCCTCCAAGGTGAAACGGCTGGTGGTTATCGAGGAGCTTGACCCCATCATCGAAGAAACCGTGCGGCTTATGGGCATCAAGGTCGAAGGGAAGGAGCTCACCGGCCTGTGCGGCGAGCTTTCTCCGGAAAAGGTTGAAGCCGCGCTCAAGGGCGCTCCATCCGCAAAGCCCGCTGCGCCTATTCAGATGGAACTTCCGATGCGGCCGCCCAACATGTGTCCTGGGTGCCCTCACCGGGCCACATTTAGCGCTCTGAAGAAGAATAAGGTTTACGTGTCGGGTGATATCGGCTGCTACACGCTCGGAGCCCTGCCTCCGATGGGGATGCTGGATCACTGCCTGTGCATGGGCGCGGGCATCGGGATAGCATCCGGATTGGACAGAGCGTTGGGCGATCTGGCCAAAGGCAAGGCAGTGGCGGTGATCGGCGACTCCACGTTCTTCCATTCCGGCATGACTCCTCTGCTCGATCTGGCTTACAACGGCGGCTCAACCACCGTGATCATCATGGACAACCGGACCACTGCCATGACCGGGGCTCAGCCGCATCCGGGAACGGGTTACACCCTGCGTGAAGACCCCACCATATCGGTAAACGTCGAGAAGCTGGCGGAATCGTTTGGCTTCCGACGCATCCATACGCTCAATCCCTATCTCGTGAAAGAAATGGAGAAGGTCGTCAAAGAGGAGCTGGAATCGACCGAACCTTCCCTCATCATCGCACGAGCACCGTGTGCGCTCTTGAAGGCGGACCGGATCCTGCCCGACAAGCCGCTCCGAATCAAGGAAGACGTGTGTAAAGGGTGCAAGGCCTGCATCAATACGGGATGTCCCGCGCTGGAGTTCGTCAAGTTGGAGACAAAAGCTGAAGGAGATAAGCGCAAGGGTTATTCCCGTATCAATGAGGCTCTCTGCGTCGGATGCCGCACGTGTATGGAGCTGTGCAAGTCCGATGCGATCGAGGAGGCGTCATGAGTGCCAATAACGTCACGAACGTGTTGATAGTGGGAGTTGGAGGCCAAGGGATCATCTTGGCAAGCGACGTGCTTTCCAAAGTTGCAGCCCGCGTCGGGTACGACGTTAAGAAAAACGAAATCCACGGCATGGCGCAGCGGGGAGGCTCGGTATCCAGCCACGTGAGGTTCGGCAAGACCGTGAGCTCGCCCATCATCAAGGCGGGTGAAGCGGATGTGCTGCTATCCTTTGAGCAACTGGAAACGATCCGGTACTGGCCGTTTCTGTCGGCAAAAGGCAAGGTGATAGTCAACGATCACAAGATCCTGCCGCCGGCCGTTTTCACGGGCCAGCAGGAATATCCCGCGGATATTCTTCAAAGAATCAAAGAGCGCGTGCCGGACGCGGTCTTTGTAAAAGGAGACGAAGTTGCCGGAAAGATAGGGAACCTCCGCGTGGTGAACGTGATCTTTCTCGGAGTCCTCTCCAAGTACCTGGACATTCCGGCCGAGGCCTATGAAGAGGTTCTCAAGGAGTCGCTTAAGCCCAAACTGGTGGACATCAATCTGAAAGCCTTCCACGAAGGCCGATCGCTCGCGTGAGGCGTTGGGGCCGCCCTGAAAAAGCTTGACAAAAGTCGGCTTTTCTGGACTTATAAGTGTTGGAGTAGAGTAATCGTGATATTCATAGGGCAAAACAACTGGTGGTGGCGCTGGTTAATCGCTACGCGGAGGTTTGCCCCGAGTTGACGCTGCTCTCTTAACTGACTGACAAACGACCAAAGGCGAAAACAAGGGCCACGGGCAAACCCCCGTGGCCCTTTCGCGTGTACGGGCCATGATACTGTCGGCCGAAGACGCTGGAAAGCGTTTCAAGGCCTAGGAGCTTTAGAAAGAGTTTCCGGGAAGGCCCCTTTCTGCAAAAAGGGACCTCCCCGGCCCCCTCCTCCAAAAACTCCTAGCATTTTCAAGCGCTTTCAGCGCTTGTGAGCCTCTGTGCATGTTAGAGGCCCGTGGGTCATTCCACGGACCGGGATGGTTATCGTCACTCAGCGGCTCGCAGGCAAGAGATTCATTCGGAAAAAGCGATCAAGTAAGGATCAATAAGAGAGAAGGAGTAGATGATGAAGAAACAAACTTGTGCACTCAAAACGGAAGCCACCGAGCTTCCCGACGCAGGAAACGAGATTACGAGTCCCGATGGAGGGATCTCCGTTGGGACTCAGGCTCAAGAAGAATCTTATCTTGAAGACCGCTTCACTCTGGTTGCTCTGAACCATCTTATTAAGGAAGCGGCTGATTGAAGAGCTCGGGAGTTCGTAGGACGTGGTGACCCCGGAGGACGAGTGGGTGCCACTGCTGGCTTGTCCAGCAGTGCATGCCCCAAAAGCACTGCTGGACAAGCCAGCAGTGGCACCCGATGGAACGCGGAAGACGCATCCTACGCCATGGCCCCGCCTAGAAATGCCTTCCTGACATCCGGATTGTTGATCAGCGCGGATGAAACGTCCTCCAGGACAATGCTTCCTGTTTCCAGGATATAGCCTCGATGCGCAATTTGAAGCGCTGCCCGGGCGTTTTGCTCGACCATGAGCACGGAGATGTTGCGTTCAGCCCTAAGTCTTCTGATGGTCTCGAAGATGAATTCCACGATCAGGGGCGCCAATCCCAACGAAGGTTCGTCCAGGAGTAGCATTTTGGGCCGCGACATCAAGGCTCGCCCGATCGCGAGCATTTGCTGCTCTCCACCTGAAAGCGTCCCTGAAAGCTGCTTCTTCCTCTCCTTGAGCCGAGGGAACATCCCGAAGACCCCTTCCATGTCGCCCGCTACCTCGGCCTTGGTTCGGCGAGAATAACGGGTGTAGGCTCCGAGCTTAAGGTTGTCAGCCACCGAAAGGTGCGCAAAGATCTGGCGACCTTCCGGAACCTGAGACACTCCCTTGCGCACGATGTCGTACGCCGGCATGTGGCTGATGTCGGTGTCATCGAAGATGACAGAGCCGCGGGCCGGCGGAACAACCCCGCAAACGGAATTGATAAGTGTGGATTTTCCTGCTCCGTTGGCCCCCAACAGCGTGACGCACTCTCCTTCGTTCACACGGAGAGAGACATCTCTGAGCACGTGCAGGCTTTCGTAGTAAACATGGATGTTCTTGACGTCGAGCATGATCTCTATCCCGCGGCTTCAGGGCGGCTGGTTTGCTGAGCAGCTCCGGAGGTGGATTTCCCAAGGTACGCTTCGATTACATCGTGATTGCGTTGGATTTCCGCCGGTGGCCCTTCCGCGATCTTGCGGCCGTAGTTGAGGACCATGATCCGGTCGGAAATGTTCATAACCAGGCTCATATCGTGCTCGATGAGAAGTACCGTTATTCCGCGGCTCCTGATCTTGTGAATCAACTCCGCAAGAGTTTCAGTTTCCTGCGGATTTAGGCCTCCTGCGGGTTCGTCCAACAGGACCACAGCCGGTTCCAAAGCCAAGGCACGGGCAATCTCCAAGATTCGTTGCCGCCCGAACGGCATGGAGAGTGCGTCCATATTGGCCCATTGGGTGAGGCCGGCGAATTCCAAGCATTCCCACGCCTTCTCCCGTATGGCTTTCTCGTCCTTGCGGCTTAGGGGCAGCTTCAGCGCGCATGAAAAGAAGCCGGATCTTGTCTTGATATGCCTCGCCACCATAACGTTTTCAAAGGTGGTCATGTGTTTGAAGAGTCTCAAATTCTGGTATGTGCGCGCAATTCCCGACTCTGCTACTCGGTGCGGCGGAAGATTGGTAATATCCTGCCCTTTGAAAATAACCCTCCCATCCGTCGGGATTATGGCCCCTGCAATAACGTTGATAAGCGTTGTCTTGCCGGCTCCGTTGGGACCGATTATGGATGTGATAGATTGCTCGGCCACGTCACCGGACATGTTAGCCACGGCCATGACTCCACCGAAGTTCACAAAGACGCCTTCCACTGAAAGGATCGTTGCCACGTTTCACCCTGACCGGTTGGATTTCGTCGATGCATACAGCCTCTGCGCCAACCCCACTACGCCTTCGGGCATGAACATCATGATCAGGAGCAGCACCAAACCGTACATGAGAATGTCGTAGTCATGAAAAAACCGGAGGCTTTCCGGCAGTATGGTCATGATGATGGTTCCCACGACCGCTCCCCATACGTTCATCATGCCGCCCACTGCTACCATAACCACGAAGTGAATCGACTCGTTAATGGAAAAACTCTCGGGAGAAATGAACTTCACGTAGTGGGCGTAGAGAGATCCCGCCACGGACGCCATGGCCGCGGAAACCACAAATACACCGACCTTGAGCGGAGGTGTGTTCACACCCATAGCACGGGCGGCCTCTTCGTTCCCATGGATGGCACGCAGGGCCCGGCCGATACGTGAATGGATCAGATTCAGCGCCAGCACCAAGAACACAAAGACCACGCCCCAGGTAATATAGAACCACTGCTCAGGGGTCGTGGCCTCCCACGGTCCCAGACTCAACGTGGGTATGCCGGGGAAACCTGATGGACCGCCCGTTAATCCCGCGTAAGGCTGCACCGCGGCTGCGAGTGCGCTGGGGCTGTACCCGAGCGCCTCACCCAAGGACCTCCAGAGTTTGGTGAAATCCTCCATGTCCGCCAGAGCCACGATGTGGATGATTTCGCCAATCCCCAGAGTCGCCATGGCCAGGTAATGGCCTCTGAGCTTAAGCGTGGGAATTCCCACGATAACAGCCACGACGCAGTTGATACCGATTCCGATAAAGATGCCCGACCAAACGTTGAACCCGAACTTCGCGGTGAGAATCCCGGAGGTGTACGCCCCTATTGCAAAAAAACCCGCCTGGCCGATGGAGATTTGACCCGCATACCCGAGGAGGAGCGATAGTCCTATACAAATGATGGCGAAAATTCCGGCAAAATTCATCACCCTCAAGTAGTAGGGATTGGTGAACACAAGCGGGAAAACAAGAATGATAATGCCGAAGACGATCAGAGCAACCAGATTACCGCGACCCATATTTCATCTCCCTCGCGGAGCTTGCAAGGGAGCACGGCAGTGCGCCCCAACAACCGGCGACCATCACGCAAAAGGACATTTAGAACTCCTTGAACTTCGCAGCCTCCGCACTGCCGAACAAACCACTGGGTCGGTAGAACAATACCGCAAGCAGTATGATCAGTGATATCGCGTCCTTATATCCGGAAGAGATCAGGCCCGTGCCCAAGCCTTCCAAAATCCCCAGAATGAAACCCGCCGCAACCGCACCGTATCCGTTGCCCAGGCCTCCAAGCACCGCGGCTCCAAAACCCTTGAGCGCCAGCAATGGACCGCGATCGTAATCCATCAGCGTTATAGGTGTGACCACGTACCCGGCCACCGCGCCCACGAGCGCAGAAAGAGCAAACGAGAGGAGTATCATCCATCTATCGTTTATGCCCATCAGGGTAGCAATGCTTCTGTTGAACGAACACGCCTGCATCGCCTTCCCGGTCAGGGTCAGGCCAAAAAAGAGACCCACGAGGGCCACCACAATCCCGATAACCACCAGGATCAGCACTGTCTGAGGAAGCATTGTTGCGCCAAAGATCAAGACCGGTTTCTCCCCCAAGAAGTGGCTCATGAAATAGGGGTCCTTGCCGAAAACGAACATCGCAATGCCGCGAAGAAGGATACTCAACGCGATGGTTATAATAATGAGCTGCAAAACGGAGGGATTCCGCATCGAGCGGATCGACCGGTTGCGCAGCAACAGGTACGCTCCCGCAGTCAGCGCTGCGGCGATGATAACGGACACTACTTGTGAAAAATCGCCTGCAACTCGAGCCAAGCCGTAGAAGACCACCGCCAAAGCCCCATAGTGGAAAACCGTCAGACGATCGGTCGGCTCGATCGCGATCTTTTCCATCAACATGCCGACGAGCACTGTGGCTCCCACCGCGACAAGAAACGCCAGAGGTATGGCAATCTCCGGCCCGAATCCGCTCTTCTTCAGGAATATCACCACGGATACGCCGATGAGCCCGCCCAACATCACGAACTCGCCTTGCGCGAAATTGATGATGCTGGTTGAGTTGTAAATCATGGTGAATCCCAATCCCACCATCGCATAGATGGAACCAATGGTAATTCCTGAGAAAACGTATTGAAGGATCTCTGCGAACGACACCATTGCGGAGGCTCCACGGGGTGAAAAGGACCACCGCGGCCCGCTGTACGAGCGGGCCGCGGACGGAACCGGTACCGGAGGGACCTACGTTGTCAATCGGAAGGCCTCGACTACTTGGCCTTCTTCTGAGCTTCCACTTTCGAATACGGGATGATCTTGCCACCCTCGGCCACGGTCAGGATCTCCAGGGACTTGTCCTTGTCCAGACCCGTGTGGTCGGTGGGGCTCATATTGAATTCGCCATGAACGCCGATCCAGCCTTTAGTTTCTTCGATACCGTCCCTGATGGCGGCCCTGGCTTTGTCCAGAGGCATATCAGGCGTGACTTTCTTGGCCTTCATGGCATTGACCAAAATCCACAGGGCGTCGTACGCATGACCGCCGAAGGTGGTCACAGGCGGCCCGTACTTCTTCTCGTAGGCATTCTTGTAATCAACGAGGACTTTCTTGTGCCAATGATTTCCATCGAGCTCTTCGGCTACCAGGATGCGACCCGCTGGGAAGATGATTCCGACCGCTGCGTCTTCGGCAGCCTGGATATACTTGGGATTGCCAAATCCGTGGCTCTGGAACAGAGGGATCTTCATTCCGAGCTGCTTCATGTTCTTGGGAACGATGGATTGGGCCGGCATGATGGACCAGTTGACTACCGCCTCAGCACCGGACGTCTGAATCTTCTTCAACTGAGCCGTCATGTCCGTGTCCTTGGGCGCATAGGTTTCGTCAGCCACAATCTCGATGCCCATCTTCTCGGCGAGCGCTTTTGCGTTCTTGCGCCCCTCGACGCCGAAGCCCTCAGTCGAAGTGATCAGACCCACTTTCTTGATGCCCATCTTCTTCATCTGCTCGTAGATCCGAATCACTACGTCATCATCACGTTGCGGGGTCTTGAACACGAACTTGGCAAGAGGCTCCACGATCGCCTTGGCAGCAGCACAGGAGACCAGCGGCACTTTGGCCTTTTCACACACGTCCTTCATGGCCATAGTATTACCGCTGAGAGAAGGTCCGAAAATGGCGAGGACCTGATCCTTGTTGATGAGCTTTTCTGCAGCGTTGACTGCCTTGGGCTCTTTGGTCTCGTCATCCTCTACGATGACTTCAAGCGGAAAGCCGTTCACCCCTCCCTTCGCATTGATATCCGCCACGATCATGTCTACGGTCTTCTTTTCCGGATCGCCCAGCCAGGATGCGGGCCCGGTGACGGAAAAGATGGCGCCTAACTTCAGTGGCTTCTTCTCCGCGGCAAAGCCGCACACCGCAAACGATAGGGCGAAAGTCAGGGCCAGTAGCACCACTAGAACAGACCGTCCTCTCATCCTTCTCTCCTTTCTTGGTTATGTGCAGACCGATGGGACGGGAGTCCGATCAGGCTGCGTTGCGTCCATGGAAAAGAGCGTCTTATGAGTCCACTCCTGAAGGGTATCGGGAGTCAAACCGGCATATGATGATCGTGCGGGCCTGGGACACTAATTCAGTACCCTGAACACTGAATTGCACTTGGTTGGTCGGAAGGATTTCCCTTATTGTCTGCCGTGCCATGCAGCTTGCAGCGTCGCATGTTAACCTCCAAAATCAGTCCTGTCAAGCACGTTCGTGAATGCGGGGTCGAGCGACGCGCTCATGAACTGAGTATCCATGCGGGCTACTGGGTAGGCGAGGACTCGTCTCATCAAGGCAAAATGAAAAGATGGCAAAAAATGGAGGATTTCCTCGCCGCCGCGCTTGACGGCCTCGAGTATCAGGGCACGGAGGCTTCCCATTTTCGCTTTGAGGGGCTGAAAAGGGAGAACGTGCACCTGCACAGCCTCCTGGTCCCGGGTCTTTCCAAGGTCCTGCTCGAGGCGAGAAAGAAATTGCTGGACTGTCCATCGGCCGCGTCGGGTATAGTGAGTTCAACCGTTGCACACGTAGCGAGTACAGGTATTGCGGAGGAGGATATGACTGAAGAGAAACCGAAATGGACAATGGAGCGGATTCGCAACGAGGTCTATGATGCTCGGACCAAATTATTTGTGGTTGCCAAAGTGCTGGAGACAGGCCTACCTGATCCGGCAGAGAGCCCGGAGTGGGTATTGGTTATCAAGCCTCTTCTCAAGGAGATAATTGACCACACAAAGACAATACAGAATCTCATGAAAGACGAAAAGATCGCGGCAGAGAAGCAGTAGAACTCGTTGCCAAACCCATGAGCCTTTGAAGAAGTGACCGGGGAGGCCCTTTTTGCAAAAAGGGCCTCCCCGGACCCCTCCCCAAAAACTCCTATTTTTCCAACCGACCTCACCTACTGGAAAGAACGGCCGGGGCCTGCGTGGGGCACGTCGGGCACACGATCAGTTCCCGGGCGATCGCATCAGGAGGTTCTGCAACGAGTTGTAGGGAATTCTACCGCGTCATCCGGCGAAAGCGGAACGTTACTTTGCGAGCTGCGTGGGACAAAGGGATCTTCGGAACAATTCCGACGCGAAAAAGGGGAAACTCCGTTTGCCTGAGTTTCCCCTTTTCCTATGCCATATCTGTTGTGAGCCGATCTCTGGCCGGCTCGGCGCCTAATGACCGGGACCCCCCCCGCGAACGCCGGCGATCCAAAAAACCGGTCGTTATATTCCTGTTATTCGCTCTTGCCCCACTGAAGCCTCTTGGGTTCTCCTTTGGTTTCCACGCTGATCTGAGGTTTTTGCGATGCGCCCTCTCTTGTGCGGGAAACCGAAGCACCCGGCTCAGAACCCACCATGCTCGGGCTGGATTCCTTGCCCCATTTCAGATCTCGTTTGGTATCAGGTTTCTGATCTTCTTTGCCCCACTTCAACTCGCTGCTGCGTGAAGGGGTCGGAGGCCCGGTTACTTGCCTTGCTTGTCGGGACGGCTGCTGTGTGGTCCGAGCCGGAGCCTGGACGGTTGCCCTGGAAGGGGCCGGTCGGGTCTGTCGAACCGCCGGCTGGGCTACGGGCGGACGAACGGGCGCTGTTTGAACCATCTGGGCGGCCGGCGCAGCCTGTTCCGCTTCTTCACGGGCTGCATCTCTCTGTGGATCCCAGTAAATCTCGCTCTCAACCAGGTTTGTCGGATCGACAGGCGCCGGCAGTGTGCTCACCGCGGCAGTGGTCTGCCGTGACGCGGGAGTTGCCGATCGTGGAGTCGCGGCGGGTGAGGTCTGCCGTGACGCCTGGTTAGCCCTTTGAGGCATGGGCGCAGCCTGCTGCTGATAGTACTGACCGGGGGCGGGTTGCTGTTGATAGTAAGGATTGGGAGCAGCTTGCTGTTGATAATACTGACTGGGATCAGCCTGCTGGTAGGCCTGGGCACCGCCTTGGGCCCCATAGCCCTGATATTGCTGCAAATACTGCATGTAATCCCCGTACCCGGCGTAGTTCGGATAATTCTGGGCTCCGGGTTGGGCCTGACCGTAAGCCTGCCCATACTGTTGGCCGTACGGCTGACCATATTGCTGGCCGTAGGCTTGACCATATTGCTGCGGAGCATACTGCTGCGGAGCATACTGCTGACCGTAGGCCTGACCATATCCCTGCGGAGCATACTGCTGACCGTACCCGGGAGCTCCGTATCCATAGTAATCCTGGCAAAACGCCATACCGCCAACGGTCAGGATAGCCGTGACAAGCGCCAGTGTGACAACACATCGCTTCATTGCACTACTCCTCACGTTTCCCGTCCTCGACGGCGTCATCCTTCCGCCAGGAAACGTTAGTGATTCAAACATACTACTTGAATCCCGAAATTTCATCACATTTTAGAGAATTCACGTCAAAAAATCAAGTTGGTTTTGAAGATCTGCGCGCAGTCGTTGACTTGAGCACTACTGTCCGTCTATTGTTTCCCTATGAGAATAGCTCACCTGTCAGACCTCCATTTCGGCCGTCACGTCTCCTCCGACAGAGTGGACGCGCTGCGAACTGACCTTGTGAACGAGGATCCGGAGCTGGTGGTCATTACGGGTGACCTGACCGATCGAGGGTCGAGTCGCCAGTTTCATCGTGCGCTCCAGTTCCTGCAATCTCTCCAGATCCCATTTATCAGTGTCCCCGGCAATCGGGAGGTCAGCTTCGACGCGTTTTGGGAATGGGCCTTCCCCAGGCTGGCGCTTCTGCGTTACCAATCGTACTTCGGGCCGAAGGACCAAATCGTGCACGTTTCAGAAGAACACAAGGTTGTCTTTTTCGGTGTCAACTCTGTTCATCCACTTCCTTCCTGGCCTGGCACAATGGGTCGCAAGAAGCGAGATTGGCTCAGGAAGCTAGCCTTGGACTTCCAAGGTTATTTCAAGGTCCTCTTTCTGCACCATCCGGTCCTGCCCGTTCCAGGGAGTTCCTCTAATTGGGCTCACACCTTTTCCGACGCGGGCAAAGTGCTCAAGATCTGTTCCGAGAGCGGCATTTCTCTGATCCTCCAGGGCCATAAGCACCGATCCTCGGTCATGGATCTCCGGATTCCCGACACCAACGCGAGAATTGTGGTCTCCTGCTCGGGTGCTCCTCTCAGGCCCGAATGGGATGCCATCTACCACCTCATCCGGATTTCGCCCACTACCGTTCTCGTGGAGCCCAGAGAATTCCTCAAAGGACGATTCACCCCCCGGCCGGCGTGCGAAATCTCCCTTGACGGGAGCGGCCCCTCAACCGCAGTGAAACCTTGAGGCCTACCTCATCTCGTAGAGCTTCTCTCCTCCGCGTCAGATCGGCGGATGTAGAGCGGCGCCAACGAGTGGATGTCTTCCGTCCCTCCTGAACGGAAGCGCAGCCAGCCAAGGTATGCGCAAGCCGCGGCCGATGGAACGAGCACCCGAGGTTCCAGCCGATTTGGGTCGGCAGAAGCGAGGTGTTCGGCCAAGACATCGCCGCACACGATTGCTCTCGTGGCCTCGTTCTTGGCGGGCAAAGCGCCCGAATCCGCAGGCGCCAGAAGGGGACCTGCGTGCAGGTCCAATTTTCCGTATCGGCGATGATAGAGACCGGTGTAGACCTCATTGCGCCGCGCGTCGATTATAGGAAAGCCCCATTCTCCGTCTTGAAGTCCCTGCCAGGCCAAGATCGCAAGACTGCTCACCCCCACAACCGGTTTTCCGAGTGCCAGCGCCATTCCTTTCGCGGTGGCGAGCCCTACCCTTATTCCTGAAAACGACCCCGGACCCCGCGCTACCGCGATACCTTCGATATCGACCGGCTTGAGTTCCAGTCGCGTCAACAGATTGTTTATGAGAATAGGCAGATTTTCGAGGTGGCGCCGGTCCGGCTCGGCCGCGTGTTCGGCCAGCACGCGCTCGTTCTCGGTTACCGCCACACTGAGCACAGGCGACGTGGAATGGACTGCCAGGATGATCACGATAAAACCTTATACCGATGCGCCTTTAGGAAAGTTAGACGGGGAGAACCTTTTTGTAAACAAGTTTCCCCCGTGCTTTACTTCTTTGAAAGCGCATTCCTATCAAAGTCGTCGGCATGAGGCACCCCTGTTCGGGTCTACGTATGGGGTGGTTTGGAGCGACTGTGTTTTGTGTCAAGCGAAAACTTCCCGGTACAGTTCTCTCTTCCTGACCATGGCATTGAGAATGATCAGGAGTTTTCGCATACAT
>JBFLZC010000031.1:0-63177 GCA_040756375.1 Thermodesulfobacteriota bacterium | reverse complement strand
TTGCCATCACGGCATGTATGCGAAAACTCCTGATCATTCTCAATGCCATGGTCAGGAAGAGAGAACTGTACCGGGAAGTTTTCGCTTGACACAAAACACAGTCGCTCCAAACCACCCCATACGTAGACCCGAACAGGGGTACCTTAAGCTGAAGACTTTCATAGAATTTTCCCCCAAAAGAGTCCGTTTGGCCACGAAACGGGATATCCAGTTAAACCGAGCCGGCAAGCCTTCTTCCGTCATTCCCGCGTAAGCGGGAATCCAGAAGCCCGCAGGCGGGCAGGGGGAAAGCTTGTGCGTCCCTTCCTGACCTGGATTCCTGCCTTCGCAGGAATGACGGGCCGCGTTCCCGCGAGATGGCCAAGAATCTTGGCAATCGCCATCGAATTGCTTCCTTGAACACGCGGTGGCAGAAACCCCCTTAATCGAACTTCCTTCCTTTCTTCAGGTCTCCCAGCATCTTCTTCATTTCAGGCAGGAGGCGCTTCCCTTCTTCGGTGTCGATCAGGTTGTTTTGCTGGCGCGGATCTTTGACCACGTCGTACAGCTCCGGCGGCCGTTTGCTCGAATATTCGATATAAATGTGCGTGTCGGTTCGCACTCCTTCGATGCCCGGTGTGTTGTACGGGAAATCCTTGGAATATTCGTATAGCCAGGCCTTCCTTCCGGGAGTCGATGCCGACTTCAATATGGGCACGAAGCTCTTCCCTTGCATCTGTTCCGGGACAGGCAGGCCCGCTGCTTCCAGCAGGCTTGGAGCCAGATCTATATTGAGCACCATCTGGTGCGCTCGTCTGCCAGGGTCCTTGATCAGCCACGGGCAACGCACGATGAATGGAACCCGTATGGACTCTTCATAAGCCCACCGCTTGTCCACCAGACGATGTTCGCCCCAGAAATAGCCGTTATCACCTGCGTACACCACGATGGTGTTGTCAGCGAAGCCCAACTCTTGGAGCTTCTTCAGAAACCGCCCCACGTTTCGGTCCACGTCCGCCACCACGCGGCAGTAATTCTTGTAATGATAGTCCAGCCTCCCAAACGTACCCGCGTACACTGCGCCGTTCATGGATGTGACCCAGGTATCAGCTTCCTTGGGATGCGAAACCTTCACGTCTTCGTACAAAAGAGCCAGGTCCTTGGGCGGGCTCCAATCGTGGTGCACTGCTTTGTGCGACAGGTACACGCAAAACGGGTTGTCACGCTTTTGGGCAATGAACTCAATGGCTCGGTCGGTAAGCTCTTCCGTGATGTATGGATTGCGAGACGGGGTCTCAACGCCATTTACAATGAGCGGGCAATTCCAATACCTGCCTTGCCCGCCCTGGATTGTGAAGCTCACGAACAGATCCACTCCTCGGAGTTTGGGCAATCGTCCAGGCATATGCCACTTGCCGATGAACGCGGTGTCGTACCCGGCTTGCTTGAAGAGTTCCAGGAACGTGACGCTTTCGTCTCGCCAGGGTGTGAGATTGTTCTGCACGCCGTGAGAGTGAGCATACAGGCCGGTAAGAAAGCTCGCCCTGCTCGGACTGCACAGCGCGGACGTGACAAACGCGTTTGAAAAGAGCATCCCTTCAGAAGCGAGCCGATCGAGGTTCGGGGTTTTGACCACCGGATGGCCCGCGCAGCTCATGAAGTCCGCACGATGATCATCGGTGAGGATGAACACGATATTCGGCTTCTGCGGACTCTGCGCCTTGGACAACAGCGAGCTCGCCGGCAAGAGGCCTATGAGCAGAACCAGAAGAAGAAATGCAGCCAGCTTCAGAGCGCGCCCCCGAATCAGCTTGATCGTCACTTTGTTACGTCCTTTTCGGAAAAAGCGTTAATCGATGTCCACCTTGGATCGCCAATTTAGATTAAAATGAAGCTGTTGTTAAGCATCTGCGCTGATCTCTGTTGCGGAGTTTCCGAGAATCTGGGCTATATCTTTGCCGAATTTGTTTCGGTACTCGGCCACGGATGCGTCTTTGGACATGACCATGTCCAACTGTCGGGTGTGCATAATCAGGTACCCCAGAATTTTCAGGCGATCCTTCATGTAAGTTTCGTCGCGGCCCACAAGCCTGGCAAACAGGTTGTCCTGCTTCACTTCCACGTCGAAACCGTGCTCTTCCAGCACCTGACCGATGAGCATGGCTCGTTTTACTCTTCGGCCGTAATCAGCCGCGCCACCCTTGAATGCGAAGCTGGCGTAGTTTTCCGGGGCGCGCTCGCTTACCAGGGCTTCCACAGTGGAAAAGTGAAACCCGAACCGTGAAGTGAGGCTACAGAAGTTTCTGGAGATCATAAAGTAGTTTCGTACGGCATAGACTGAATCCAGCCCCGGCTCGAGCGCAGGATTAGTGGTGGCCTGGACCAGGACCGACATGAAGCCTTTTGCGTCCACCGGTGGCGGGCCTTCCCAGGGCACTGCCATTGCCCCACCCCAAATGGCCAGCATAGGAATGGACGTAATATTGTCCAGATGGACTCGCTTCCCCTTGACCTCTTCCTTGAACCCGTCGTCGAGGTTGATGATCCACCACTGCATGGGCACGTGCCACACCAGTTGTTTGCTCGCACGCTCGGAGAAGTGATGCTCCTTGCCGAAATTGAACATCTCGTGGACTGATTTTTCGTGGCAGAAGCGAGTGATATCGTGGAGGCTCTCGCACTTCTTGGGATGGAACTCAGGCGCGTCCGGATCGAGCAGGTTCAAGGGGACAATGTGCTCTGTTGCAGCCTGGAGGATTTCATACACCGGACTGCCCAGCATAAGGTTTTTTCGCGTGCTTCGAACTGCGAGCAATTCCTCCACGCGGCCTCGGTAAATGCTCAGGCCGTCCGCGTCCACGGTAACGCGATCGCCGTTCTTGAGCAGCTCAGTGGCAAGAGGCAGACCAAAGAGCCCGGGCACGCCGAATTCCCGCGCCACGTTCGCCAAATGGCCGGCCACTCCTCCAAGTTCCGTCACCACAGCAGCGGCCCGACTCAGAAGCGGCGCCCATCGAGGCAGCGACTGCGAAGTGACCAGGATCGCTCGGTCGGGAAAACGCAGCTTATCCAGATCGCTCTTCACAATGAAGACTTCGCCGTACGCGACGCCAGGTGAAGCTGTGACACCTCCGCGCGCGATCAGAGACTCGGAAGCGCTCTCCACCTCAGGGCGAGAGTCGGTAGCCGCAGCCTCGTGCTGTTCCAGTGCCCGGCACTGGAGAATACGTATAGAGCCGTCCGCAGCGACAGCCCACTCTATGTCCTGGGGCCATCCGTAGTATTCTTCCAGTCTGGCTGCTACGGAAGCCAGTTCCAGCACCTGTTCCTCAGTGAGGGAAGCCTCCGCTTTTCGGCCGCCACCAGTTTCCAGGCGGCACACGCCTTCATCCGGATAGCAGATGTATTGCAGCTCCTTCACCTTGATCTGCTTATCCAGAATCGACATGCCATTCTCATGACCGACGACAAAGAGGTCCGGGTCTACGCTTCCGTCAACCACTGCTTTGGGCAGTCCCCACACGGAGCTGATAAAGATCCGCCTGTCTCTGAGGTTGAGAGGATCCCTGGAATACATCACGCCGCCGGATATCGCGCTCACCATTGCCATGCACCCGACGCACATCGCGACCTCTTCGTCGGGTATGCCTCGATTCAAGCGGTACGCCATGGCCGCGAGGTCGTACTTGCTCGACAAGACCGACTTGTACGCCTCAAGGATATTCTCGCGGCTCACGTTCAGCTCTGACCGAAACTGGCCTGCAAAGGTGTGACCCGCGACGTCTTCGCCGAGCGCGCTGCTCCTTAGAGAGACTCTCACGTTGGGTTCGCTCCGGTGCTCCACGTCTGCATATTCGGCCATGATAGCAGCTTCCAGCTCGGCAGGAACTTCCGCGGCCATGATGAGCTGCTGAATTTCCGCGCTCAGATTGTACAGATCTTCCATCTTTTCCGACGACGCGGCCTGGATTCTGCGGTCTATCTCGGTTTGCAGATCGTGATGCTGGAGAAAGCGTTCGTACGCGGTCGCTGTGACGACAAACCCAGGCGGAACCGGCAGATCGATCTCATTGGAGAGTATGGCGATATTCGCCATCTTGCTCCCCACCTGGTCCACCATGTGCCGGTCCACGGCTGAGAAAGGAAGGACCAGCTCTCCTGTGGTCGGTGGCTTTTTGATTTCCAGGGCTTCATTGATCCGAGCCTGGATGATCCTGAATCGGTCGTACAGCTCGTTGTATTTGCCCGCCGCGATCTCGTCCAGATGCTTGACGATGCGGAAGACATTTACGCACACCGCGGTGGAGCGAGATCTGACAAAAGACATGCCGAACGGCTGCTCTCCCTGGAGAGCTTTTTCCAGATCGGTCATGATTTCGAGAGCTTTGTTATTGGCGGTCAGGAGGAGTCGAAAATTATGGTAGCGCGTTCTGAAAGCGGCCCGCAGATCTTCCTCTGTGGATGGTGAATCGGATCCAAGGCCGATTTCGGCGAGGAGCCTCCTGAAAGAAGAGATGATCCAGTTCATAAACCCGCAACTGGTGCGATATTACCGCGGTAAAAGCGCGTTGCCGTTATATTATTCTTTTTGACACTCGGGCTGAATCATGAGTTGCCCGGAGTCTGCACCCGACAGCTACTATCGGAAGCCCTGTAGGGGTGCACGGCCGTGCGCCCCTACGAGTGTGCTTTCCCGGTCTCTTCTCAAAAACTTACAGGATTTGCAACCGTTTCTACATTTCTTTCTTTGCCCCTGCCTTCAGTTCCAGACCGAATCCATCGAAAAGGTAGAGAATGGCCATTCCCCACCACAGGGTATAAGCAACATAGAACACCAGCGAAAACACGAGAATACCTGCGCGAGAAGATGCTGTCTGGGGCGAAATCCCGAAGAAATTGTACGCGGGCTCCACCCCCTTCTTTATCGCCTCCGCGATGAAGGCTGCCGGCTTGAAGCTCTTCTGCCTGGTCAGGTCTTTGTCCATCTCCTTTAGCGCGCCCCACCAGGCCAGGAGTGCGGTCTTGCCCGCGTATCCGTACTTCTTGGTCAGTTCGTCCTCTCGATTGTGGAACATAGCATCGCTGTCCGTCAGCGCGGCAGCCATAACCTTTCCCAGGTCTCCACTGACTTTGAGGTCAGTGTCGGACACATTCACCGTGGCGCCTGCGGCCTTGAGCTGCTTGGCCATCTGCTCGGCATTCTCTTTGTTCTTTGCTTTTAAAGCAACATCGAAATTCTGGCCCACGAAGGCCTCGCCCTGTTTCTTCAGTTTCGGAATGAAATAGGTTGAGCCCTTGGAGATTGAGTTAAAGAGCTGGTCCGCGGCCACAAGCGCGTTGTGTCCTTCAAACAAAGGTATGAACATGAGCACCAGCACCACCAGGAAGGAGACGGTCAAGATGATCCCCACAGCGAACGGCTTCTTGTTCTTGACGACCATGGTACTAGACCTCCCCTCTCAGTGTCTTGAGGTTGCCCAGGAACTTGCTGACAACCCAGACAGCAAAGATCCCAATAACCACGAAGAAGATCCAGGTGCCTGCCTGCTCAAGGCCTTTGGCTAGACTGTCCGATATGTCGATGAATTCCATCCCCTTGAGCTTCGCGGGAAGCGCGAAGAGCCGATTCACAAAACCCGCCAGAATCGCGATCGCGTAGAATCCCCGAATGTGGATCCCCTTGACCACTTTGGTAGTGAATGCCCCTACCTGTATTCCGATCAAAGAACCCAGGAGCATCCCCATAGCCAAGGTGTAAAAAATATATCCGTAGATCGCATACTGAGCGATGGACGCATATCCTGCCGTAAAGATGATCTGGAGGATGTCGGTCCCGACCGTGGTGAATGAAGAGACGCCCAACACGTACACGAACATGGGGAAGGTCAGAAAACCGCCACCTACTCCCATAATTGCCGCGGTAAAGCCCACGATCGCGCCGCAAATCGCGACGAAGAGCGCGGGAATACGCTTTCCTCCCGGGGCCAAGTCTTCGTCAAAGGTGATCAAGGGCGGTATCTTCGCAGCCTGAAGCTTCGCGGGCAGTCCCACCTTGCCGGATGCAGCCTCCGCGCCGTGAGGGCTCTCCCCCGAATGTGCCCCAACATCGACCCCCGCTTTATTGAGCTTCAAGAAGTCCAGGAGCGCATAGGTCCCCAGAAAACCCAGCAGTACCACGTAGACCAAACTGATGAAAAGGTCGCTCAGTACGGGGTTTGCTTCGTACACCGCCCGGTTGATGGATCCGCCTATTGTGACCCCGACCCCGGACCCGACCAGGAACGCTATCGCCAAAGCTATGGAGACGTTCCCCAGCTTCTTGTGCACCGCGGTGCCCATGATTGCCTTGGCAAAGATGTGAAACAAGTCCGTGCCTACCGCCAGTATGCCTTTTACTCCTGCGCTCATCAGAGCCGGCGTGATTATGAAACCTCCGCCCGCGCCGATGGCCCCGGTGATCAACCCCGCACACATACCGATGATGATGGAAACCAGAAAAATGGAGGTCGAGTAATAGGCGGGCGTATAGGCCTTATAACCCCCTAGCGCGCCGGCGGGGTCCGCGGCAAAGGCCACAGACGTAATAATGATGGGAAGCAACATGAACCCTAGCAGGTAAAGTCGCTTCTTGTCGGACAATATGCTCATGGAAACCTCATAGTCCCACCGAGCGTGGGCCATGGACGCGGCCATGAACATCCGGTACAGTTTTTCACCCCGTTTCATCTGCAGTTGTCCTCCAACTCAAACTTTAGTGATCTTTGTGATAAGGAATTGCACGCAGAAGACACCCCTCTGCGCGGAAAACGCAAAACACGACAGCTTCCAAGCGTACTGCCCCACAATCAGTGCGCCGGGAACTAGATTGGACCCAGTCTTTTGGAAGAGACGAGACGGATGGTGGACGTCCTCGCTGCACCACCAGTGCAAAGGGTATAATATCCGATGGGCCGTTGCAAGCAGAATAATTTCAAGCGCTTGTGGTCGTTTCAGATTGTTTCAGTATGGGCGGCCTGTCCCAGAGCCACGATCTGCGGGTAGACTGTTCGATGTCCTGGCTGCGGGCTTCTTTGCGATGAGGAGGCAAGCGGTCCATGATCCGCATAAGTCCTTTCAATGACTGGCTTATTATGATTCACCTGGGGTCGAGGATTGCCGCGTCGCGTACCTCCTGAAACAATTTGAGACGCGTCCGATGGTGCGAAACTTGCTCCTCCATGTCTTTGAAAGTCCACTCCCATGAAAGTCCCCGGCATGAGGTACCCCTGTTCGGGTTTACGTACGGGGTGGTTTGGAGGGGAGATGAGTCTCCCCTCCAAATGATTGCGCAACGATGCGCTCTTACAGCCTAACTCCGAGGCGAAGCCCCGGAGTGCTCGCCGAAGCCGAGCGCTTTCATGATTCGTTGTAGCTCTCTAGCAATAGCAGTTGGTACGAAAAAGTACCGGAGACGCGCAAACATGGTATTATGTGTCGCACTTATCCACGAAGGCACGGCGAATACGGTTGCCCGTTTCCGGCCCGATCACGGAGGTAGAGCAGGTGGAAGAGTTCCGGGTACTGCTGGTAGACGACGAGAAAGATTTTGTCGATACCCTCATGAAGAGATTGGAAAAACGCAAGCTCGCAGTCCGAGCGGCCACCAGCGGCCGCGCGGCCATCGCCATGCTGCGTGAATCTCCCGCGGACGTTATCGTGCTCGATATGAAGATGCCGGATATGGACGGAATCGAGACGCTCAAGGAAATCAAGAAGCTCGATCCCGGACTGGAGGTGATCATCCTGACGGGCCACGCCAATGTGGAAGTAGCTGTGGAAGGCCTTGAGCTTGGCGCGTTTGATTATCTGATGAAGCCTGTGGAGATCGATGAGCTCTTGTACAAACTCCAAGACGCATACAAACGCAAATGGTGCAGGGAAGAAGACGACAAGTGCCGCATACCGGATTCACTGACGGTCACCTGAAAACCTTCAAGAGGGGCCATCTCGGGCGCCAGAGCCCACATTCGCTGCCAAGCTGCAAACTGTCTAGATTCTGCCTTATCGGAGCACCAGGAAGAGCATCAGCACTCCCGCGGCTACCACCAGAAGCATGAATGCCCAGTCTATAGCGAATTCGCTAATCCCCCCAGGGCTGCGACTGTCCTGAGGTTCAGCTTTTTGGGCTGCTTTTCCGGGCCCGTTCGACCGGTTTTGTTGTTGTGCTTTTCCGTTTGGTGACTTCATTCTGCTCTCCGTAAACCTGACCTATCTCGTTTGGTCAACGGTTCCAATGCAATTGTATAAGGCAGATTCATAAGGTAATCAAGATCCTTCATGACGTCGGCTCCCTTTGCCCTGACTGCTTTTCCAGGACTTTTGCTTCGTCCCATAGGCGGTCCATCTCGGCCAGATCGGTCTCATCCAAAGTCATGCCCGCGGCGCTCAACCGATTCTCGATGTGGTGAAAACGTCTCTCGAATTTGTCGGAGCAGTCGTTGAGCGCGATTTCGCTATTAACGCCCAGGTGCCGGGCCGCATTCACCAGGACAAAGAGGAGGTCGCCCAGCTCTTCTTGGATCTCAGGGAGTTTCCCCTCGGCCACGGCCTCCTTGAACTCCCGGAATTCCTCGTCCACTTTAGCCAAGACATCGTCCGCATGTATCCAATCAAACCCGACCTTTGCAGCACGTCGTGAGAGCTTCTGCGCCCGCACCAGCGCGGGAAGGCTGCGCGGAATCCCATCTAAAATCGATTTTCTGCCCGCAATACTTTCTTCGGATGCCTTTATTTTAGCCCAATTGTCGATTACATCCTCAGGAGTGGCTGCCTGAACGTCGCCGAACACGTGAGGGTGCCGTCGGGTCATCTTTTCGGTCACGCGATCAAGCACATCCGCGAGTGAAGTCACATGCTCCTGCTCGAACATATAGCCCAAGAAGATCACGAGAAAGAGAAGATCGCCCAGCTCGTCAGCGATCTCCGCGGGCTTGCCTTCATTCATGGCCTGAACGAGCTCGTGGTATTCCTCAAGGATATAGAGATGGATCGAGTGAGGCGTCTGCTTCTTGTCCCACGGGCAGCCGTTCTCAGACCGAAGGGTCCGTATTAGTTCGAGCATCCTGCTGAAGGCGGTTCCGGTTTCCGATGTAGTGGCTGAATCAATCATGAAATTGTCCTTATTCCTGTTGCCAAGAATTTCGTCCGATTCGACGCAGCGTGATTTCGTCATTCCTGCGGAAGAACATAGGCGTTAACTTAAAGGATCTCGGCATGTGATTTCAAATAGTTAACTCAAATGCATCCCGTCACCCCGGACTTGATCCGGGGTCCAGTCCCGCGCAGAACGCGGGATTGAAAAGACTGGATTCCCGCTTCCGCGGGAATGACGGGTGAAAGAACTGGGCTGCTTAACTTAACGCCTGTGGGCTCTCGCCGAGGTGACGGAAAATCAATAGGCCATCACTCTTGGCAAATACTATAGGTGCGTAACGGTTTCAACGTGAAGAGTCCCTGCAACCGTTTCCCGCCCGTCGCAGTCGTATCGAAGGCCTTATCAAGAGATCCGTTGCACTATACCACGAGGCGGCCTTCAGGCAACCAGGAGGCTCTTGCGCATCATCGCAAGGTCTTGGATTGTTGGAATTAGGCGTCTGTTCTATACTTGACGGCACTCCGGTGATTGAATTGCACAATGGGAGGCATGAGCATGGCCTTGTATGACGCGAGCCTGCCGATCAGAGAGGGCATGGTGACTTTCCCCGGTGATCCGCCTTTCTCTATGAGACCGTTTTTTGAGAGGCAGAAGGGAGACCCGTTCGACCTGGCATTGCTGTCACTTGGTACGCACCTGGGAACCCACGTGGATCCTCCGGCTCATTATCTGGACGGGGGGTCGACCGTGGACCAGATACCCCCGGATGTGCTCATTGGCCCTGGGGCCGTGTTAGACATGCGCGGCCGTGCCTGCGTAGATCGTGCCGCGTTAGAGGCTGCCTGGGTCTCGGGCATCCAGCGGGTGCTCCTCAAGACGAACAACGGTCAGAGGCTTCTGGAGCCTACTTTCTACGAAGATTACGTGAGCTTAACCGAAGATGGCGCGGGATTTCTAGTCGAGCAAAAGGTGAGACTCGTGGGGATCGATTACCTCTCCATTGAGCGCTACCGTAATCCCGGCGCGCCTGTGCACCTGACGCTGCTCCGTGCCGGGATCCTCGTGGTAGAAGGTGTGCACTTGTTGGATGTCCCGGCCGGGCCATGCGAGATCTATTGCCTGCCTCTCAAAATATTCGGCGGGGACGGTGCACCTGCGCGGGTGATATTGAAATTCCCGTAAAAAGAAGGCCAGGGGGCCCGTGTGTCGGGCCCCCGCTGGTTCAGACGAGTGGGTAGATCAGGAATGCAACGGACGTGATAATTGCGTAGAGGATGAAGACTAGCAGGAGCCAGCCCATGATCTCCCGAAATTCGAGTTTAGCCACTGCCAGCATTGCGATAGCCCAGAACGGCTGAATCATGTCCGTGAGCATGTCCCCCCAGGCATAAGTGACCACGGTCTTGGGTATGCTCACGCCGAGCTGTTGAGCCGCGGGGATCAGGTACGGCGCAGTCACCACCCATTCAGACCCTCCGGAAGGAATCAGGTAGTTAAGCAGCCCCGCATACCAGTAGACAATCAACAGATAGGTCGACGGCGTAGATATGGCCACGAATGCTTGAGTCGCCGCCGTAGCCAAGGCCGTGAATTTGAACAGTCCGAAGATACCCGCGTAGAACGGGAACTGGATGATGATACCCCATACCGCTTTGCCCGCGTCCTCGGTTGCCTTGAGGAATGACCAGGGGCGCCAATGGAAGAGGACGCCAAGCATAAGGAAGAAGAGGTTGATGTTGTCGAGGTTGATGGAATTGGCGAAGCCTTTTTGTCCCACTTCCATTCCCAGCCACACCAGGCTCGCGGCAGCGACGATAACGTTGAAGCCCGGCCACCAGTTCAACCACAGGGAAACTGTATACGGCCCGGAAGGCCTTTCCGGCCCTTCATAGAGCTTAAGTTTTTCCAGAAGTTCAGGCTTAACCTTGTAGGTCTTTTCCTCCGAAGGATGCATCTTCGCCATGAGCCATGTTACGACCACAACGATGATGACCGCCAAAATAATGTTGAACGGCGTGAAAATCGTCTCCCACGTTGATATCGTGGCATCCAAAAGCTTTGCTTTGATCAAAAAATTGTCGGGAGTATTGACGAGCAGGGTTGCTGAGCCGGACAGTCCGGAATGCCATGTGCAGCCCAGGCCGAGATATGCTGCTGCCACGAGGAGCCGGTAATCGGTCTTGGGGTTTCGTCTGACGAGAAACAGGGCGAACATCGTGCTGCCTATCAGGCTGAGACCCCAGTGGAGCCAGGCGGTGATCATAGAAAAGAGACACATCGCGATAATCGCCTGGTGCGGTCTGTCCGCATTGGGGATGCTGGACAGCTTGTCCAGGAGCCATTTCACCGGCGGGGAACAGGCAAGAATGTATCCTGTCATCATAATGAGGCACATCTGCATGGCAAACGCGAGCAACGCCCAAAAGCCCTTGCCCCATGCCGCCACGGCTCCTGACACCGTGGTGTTGCCCCAGATGAGCGCCATGATGAACGTCACGATGCTCAGGATCCAGACGATCACCAGAGCATCGGGGATCCAGCGCTCGGTCCATCGGGTGAGGCCGTCGCCCCAGTTCTTGAGGAATTCCATTGAAGAGCCGGATTCTCGCTGATTCATGAAGATCTCTCCTCTCATGTAAATTGCAGGATAATCGACGCGAACATCGGGCCTCCAAATTTTGACCGTCTCACCCCCTCCCACTTTCTTTATCTGATACTGTTTTCAAAGGAATAAATTTAGACGCACGCCATGATGCGCCTACATTGTCGCAAGCCGAATCGGAAAAGCCTTCACGTTGCATCGCTGCCCCTAAGGTTCGCGGAGAGCGTGGGCTCGTCTAATTGGCAATCGGAAATAAACAGGAGAATCTTCGGACTTCACTATTAGGAAGAAGAGCGGGCTGTGTCAACGAAAAACCGGCCTAGAGTGGTGCCACCAGCGCCCTTGCGATTAGTCGGAGCGCATTCACAGCGCCCGCCCTTTAAACACGCACCTTTCTGCCTGTCAGGTTGGGGCTGGATATTCCACATTCTATATTATCGACGATCTGATCTTTATCCAAAGCCTGCCCAGGTACTCGTGCAATCCTCCTGTTGAGCGAATCAAGCCTTCCGCGGTCGGCAAGATCCACAGATGGAATGGCGGCGTTTCCTGTGCCTTGTAGTGGCACGGACAGGGAACAGGTTTGAGCCCACGGTCACGAAAGATCTTCGTGGCCCGCGCCATGTGGGCGGCGCTTGTCACCAACGCAAAGGGCGCGTCTCCCAGCTTCTCCGCGAAGATCCGCGCTTCGTCCAAGGTGTCCCAGGCCCGGGTTTCAAGCACCAGGGACCGCTTAGGCACCCCCATCTCCAGGGGCAGGTCGGCCATCGCTTCGGGGTCGCTTGACTTCAACGGAGTGGAACCGCCCGATATAATCAGCAGGTTGCCACGAATGCCCTTGAATAGACGAATGCCCTCCATGACTCGGAAGAGTGCGTCTTCGTATCTGTCTGCAGTGGTTGCGCCTTTTGTAACTATTGCGCCTCCGAGAACCACCACGTTGCGCACTCCGCTCCGGGAGAGAGCGTCGGGACTGCAGTACGGCCCGGCTTTCTCTTCCAGACGATGGAGCATGTAATACCCAGGGAGCGAAGAAGACATGACCAGCAGCAGAATTGCGCCGAGCAGAATTGAGACCTGGCCCAGGCGTCTGCGAGACCAGAACGCGGAAAGGGCCAGGCCGAAGAAGATCAACACAAGGCCGAGACCTACCGGGAACACCAAAATGCTAATGATCTTCTTGGCAAAAAAACCGATCGTTTCCATGCGTGCCTTCCGTCATGCCTGGCTATAGTGAGTCCTTGAGCGGGACTGTTTCCGGCCCGCGGTGCAGATAGGTGGTTGCGAATGCATAGAAATACCAACGTAAATACGACGGAGCCCATGCAAAGACTTTGAAACGACTATTGCCGGCAGTTCGTTCAAACCATTTTGCCGGCACTTCATCGATCTTCCACCCGAGGCGATGGCATTTCACCAGGAGCTCGATACTGAAAGTGAATCCCTGGGAGCTCTCGATCACGATCCGATCCACCACCCGTCGTGAAAAGAGGCGGAAACCGTTGGTCGGGTCGTGTGTGGGAATCCTGGCCAGGTGTCGCAGGGTGGCCGCGACGGCTCGAACCAGGAACGATTTGAGAGGCGGGCTACCTACCATGCAACCGCCAGGAATGAACCTGGAAGCCACCACAATGTCGCATCCCCGTTCAAGCTTCTGATAAAGGTCGTCTATCATATCCGCGTTGTAATCATCGTCCGCAGGCATCAGCAAAACGCCGGGCGCGGTGGTGGCCCGAAATCCGCTCATGACTGCTGCATGTACTCCTCTGCCGGTGTTTTTCACCAGGGTAACAGCCACCTCATCACGCTTGGGGTATTCACGAATCGCTGGAAGCGTGTTGTCTTCGTCCTGGTCATAGCATATCAGCACCCGAAACGGGGTCTTGACCTGAGCTATCAGCGCGTCAAGGACCTTCCCGATGTTCGAGCCCTCGTTATACACAGGAATGACAATGTCCAGTTTAAACATGTCCCTCTCTTATCAACTGCTAGAGAGCTACAACGAATCTTGAAAGCCTTCGGCTTCGGCGAGCACTCCGGGGCTTCGCCTCGGAGATGGTCGGGAAGAGCGCATCGTTGCGCAACAATTTGGAGGGGAGACTCATCTCCCCTCCAAACCTCCCCATACGTAGACCCGACCAGGGATATCTCATGCGGCGTTCCTTCATGAGAACACGCATGAAAAACGGTCCTGCAATAACTACTTGAGACATCGGCTGCGAACACGCTGTGGTTCTTGATCGAAGCGCGTCGGTGTGGTTTCAAAAGCATGGGAGTTTTTGGGGAGGGGTCCGGGGAGGCCCTTTTTGCAAAAAGGGCTTCCCCGGCCAATCTTCAAACACTTCCTGATTCTTGAAACCGCTCCTACGATGTCTTTCGCACGATGCGGGGTTCGGGCAGTGGGACGATGAATCCGCCCTGGTAGCCTCTCTTGGCAAGTTTAGGCATCAGCTCGTCCGCGATATGCCATGAGAGGAGCATCGCGTAATCCGGCGGATCTTCAAAAAGCCGCACCTCATCCTCCACCGGAATCACGGTACCCGGCATGTACTTACCGATTTTGTACGACCCTTTTATCTCCAGCACACAGTCGAGGATCCCATCGTCGATCCCCACGTAGTTGACCAGGGTGCTCGCGCGAGAAGGCGCGCCGATCCCGTACACTCGCCCGCTTTTTTCTTTTATTCCTGCAAGCAGCCGATACAAGCTGAGCTTTGATTGCACCACACGCCTCTTGAAAGCAGCAAAGACTTCCGTGCCTGTTCCGGTTGCAGCCTCTTTCGCGAGGATCTCTTCTACAGACGGACGAATGTTATGCGTACCCTGTCGCGCGGCATAAACCCGGATCGACCCGCCATGAGTGGGAATGGGCCGAGCATGGAAGACTTCCAGACCATGCACTTCCAGCAAATACTTGAGGCTGTGCAGCGAGTAGTAGCGAAGATGCTCGTGGTAAATCGTGTCGTACTGCACGGTTTCCAGCAGGCTCATCAGGTAATGGGACTCAGAGATGAATACGCCCTTCTCATCGAGCATCAAGAGTATGTTCTGCACGATATCGTGGATATTCTCGATGTGCGCGAAGACATTCGTCGCTGTGATTACCGAAGCAGGACCTTCTTGCCCACGAACCTTTTCCGCAACCTCGCGTCCGAAGTACGCCACGGACGTTGGAATGCCTCGCGAGTTAGCCAGATGGCCCATATCAGTGGGTTCAATGCCGTGTACGCGGTAGCCGGCCTTATGAAAATTACTCAGGAGCGTACCGTCGTTGGAACCGATATCCACAATCAGGCTTGCCGGCCCTAGAGACAGCAGGCCAAGGCATTCCTCGAATAGCTGAGCAAAATTGTCTCTCAGAATTTTGGTTGTTCCGCTGGTGTAGGGATATTCGGGCGGAAAGAGTATCTTCGGATCCACGACAAGGCCCAGTTGCACCAGATTGCAGTGTGGGCACAACAGAACTTGAGCGGGATAGCTCGGCTGTTCCGCAGGTCGAGAGCCTATGGGGTGCATCTGGTTCACCGGGGGGAGGTATCCCAGGAAAATGATCGGCTCCAGGTCAGGGTAATCGCAGACCTGGCAGCGCTCCACCACCACGCTTGAACCGGTTCCCGCGGCAAGTTTTGTTGGTTGAGCCATGCTGCTCTCTCCCTCTAACTGATGTTGAGGCCGGCCGGGGCCTCATGCGCGTGTTCGTCGTACCAGCGAGCCGTTTTGAATAGCCCTTCCTTGAAGGCGACCTTCGGACGAAAACCCAGCGCTGCCATTTTGCTCGTGTCCGGGCACCGCCGCGTGGTCCCTCCGGCCGCCGCTTTGCCGGGCACGATCTGGACTTCTCTGCGGAAGTATTTTCCCAAGAGGCCCGCGACCTGCGCGATGGTTACCTCATTCATACTCCCCACGTGGTAGATCTGTAAGTGCTCGCCCTTCTCGAGAAGCAATCGGATCCCTTCCACGAAGTCTTCAATAAAGACGAATGCACGAGTTTCCTCGCCTGTTCCCTGAATGGGCAGGCGGATCGCGCCGCTTGTTGCCTCACACAGTCGCTTCATACGAAGCGTCAGTTGAGGAATCACATGTTCCCAGCCCATATCAGGCCCATACACGTTGTGAGGCCGGAAAATCAGCACTCGATTGAAGCGCTTGCGCCCGAAATTGATCGCCATGAGCTCGCTGATTATTTTGCCGCCTGCGTACGAATACCGAGGGTTGTGCGGATCCGGAATGGTGAGCGGCGCGGTCTCCGGCGTAGGAATCACCGGCGGAGTTTGGTACACCTCGGAACTCGATGCGAGCACCAGCTCACCCACGTCATGGGCCAGACAAGCATCCAGGACGTTGATCATCCCGCGCACACCCACGTCAAGCACCAGGTCCGGCTTTGAGTAAAAGAACTCCGTGCCGTTGATAAAGGCCAGGTGAATGACCGATTCCACGCTTTTTGCGGCCTGCTGCACCGCGTTCGCGTCGCGGATGTCCGCGGAGACGAACTCGACATCGTTCGCGACGTCACGCAGCCGCTCGGCAGACCCCCGCGACTGATTGTCCAGCACTCGGACCTTGTGCCCGTCCTGCACCAAACGTTTCACCAGGGGTGCACCGATAAAGCCTGCACCGCCGGTAACAAGGTAGAATTTGCTGCTCATGCCTATGCCGATGAAACGTTAGAGCTATGGTGATTGCAGAAATCTCTGTCCAATTCCCTATCGCGACCACCCGTCATTCCTGCGGACCCCGGATCGCGGTCCGGGGCAGGCTATGCCTGTCTTCTTTTGGCAGGCGGGACGTCTGCCCCACCAGAGCCGTCCCATCATCATCACGATTTGATCGCACCAGGGAATCCCGCGTTCTCGTGCCCAGCAGTTGTGCATTGATTATCGCGTCGTTGTCAAGGTATTAGAGGGCCGGAGATCAGTCTGTGGAACAGCTCATCCACCTTTTCTTGCATCGACTTCTCTCGGTCCGGAAGGTCATGGTGAATGCCCATGAGATGAAGCACGCCGTGAATCAATAAGTAAAGAGCCATTTCCGAGCGGGTGTAGCCGAGTTCATCCGCGTCGTGAGCGACCCGATCCGCACAAATAACCACGTCCCCAAGAAGATCCATGTGAGGTCCTGAAAGGTCTCCTTCGTGCTGCGAAAACGAAAGCACATTGGTCGGCCCTTCCTTGCCGCGGTACCTGACGTTGAGCTCAGCCATTTCCTGCGCGTCCACCAGCGAAATGGAGAGCGCTGCGGAAGAACTACAGCCCAAGTCTCTTAATAGCTTTTCCGCCTTCTTCTTCAGATCCTCGGTGTCGAAGTCGATCTTTGTCTGGCGGTTGTCGAGTGATATCTCCATTTCCCTTATCCTGCGGTTTGCCCTCCTCTGGATAGCCGACGCGGGAGTGGAGAATACCCTGGAGTTGTCGGACAAACGAGCGGGTGATGGCGTGGAGGTCTTTAAGGGTCAGAGTGGACTGATCCAGTTGCCCTTCGCTGAAGAGCGTCATAATGACCGACTGGACATGCTTCTGAATCCGCGACGGCGTTGGGTCGGTGAGAACGCGGGAAGAGGCTTCCACCTGATCCGCGAGCATCACCAGGGCCGCCTCTTTGGTTTGGGGCAGAGGCCCGTGATAGCGGTATTCATCCTGACTAACCGTGTGATGATTCCGTCCTGCTTTGGCGAGCGCCTTGTTGTAGAAGATCTTGATCAGGTTGGTACCATGATGTTGCCGGATCATCTCGATGATGGGCTCGCTCAGTCCGTGCCTTCCGGCTTTTTCGACACCGTCTTTGACATGGGAGACTAGGATCAGAGCGCTCATGCTGGGTTCCAGCTTGTCGTGCGGGTTTTCGCCCCTGCGCTGGTTTTCGATGAAATACCAGGGCTTGGTCTTCTTGCCGACCTTTCCGATGTCGTGATAGTACGCGCCGGCCCTGGCCAACAGCGGATTCGCTCCAATTTGTTCCGCGGCAGCCTCGACCAGGTTCCCTACTACAATGGAATGGTGGTACGTGCCTGGAGCGTTCACGGCCAGTTCTTTTAGCAAGGGGTGATTGAGGTTCGCGATTTCTAGAAGCTTTACGTTCGTTATATACCCCAGCGGCTCCAGGAGCGGAGCCAAGCCCAAGACGAGCAAGCCGGAAAGCACACCGCCCAGAAAACCGAGCCCCATCTGGTAGACGTCTTCAACCTTGGTCAGCTCACCTAAAGCCATCTTGATAAACAAGATGGTGATCATGTTCACCAGTCCCACCACGAGCCCGTCCCGCAGCACTGACGTGCGATCGCTCGTGCGGCTCATCCCGTGAACGCCGACGATACCGGAAATGAAGTAGAAGCAGAAAAGGTAGATATCTCCTTCAACGGCCATCGCGGCCGCGAGCGCGGCCACAGGAGCGAAGATGAACGCTGTCCGGGCATTGACCATCATGGCCATCAGCATGGCCCCGGTGGCCACCGGCGCAGCGAAGAACACCGCGCGGGGTCCGATACCTTCTCCGGCCACGGCCAAGAGTGGTGAGAAGCGGCCCACGAATCGGACTAGAAGGATAGACAGGAGCAAGAGCAAACAGGCAAGCACGAGATCTGCGGTAGTATGACGCTTCCGGTCGAGGTGCTCCTCCCAGAAGTAAGAGACGAGCCGCAACAGTATGATGAGGATCAGAGCGAAACCCGCCAGTATCACGTAAACGCTGTAGGCCGGGTTTGCTTTTTCCAGGCCTTCCAAGATCTTCAGGTGGCCTTCGTTGACGGGCTCCCCTTTTTTTATAATCGGTTCACCTTTCGCCACCTGAAAGTATACCGGCTTGACGCTTGCGAGCGCCTCTTTCTTTAATGCCGCGCTTTTTTCCCGATTGTAGGTTATGTTCACGGTGATCAGATCGGTCGCAATTTGGCGAATGGAGCGCGAAAGGCCGGTGTCTCTCGTAGGATTCTGCTCTTCCAGATTGATGAAGTTCTGAGCTTCCTTGAGATCGAATATGGTGGCGAGGTCCTTCTTGTGTTCCAACTGCTCCTTGGATTTGGAAAGGAGCAAGATTCCTTCCTTGCCGTGACGCATCACCAGTTCGCGGCTCTCTACAACACCTTTCGCCAAGACTGGAACCACCAGTGATCTGAGATCCGTTTCGACCCTGTGGTTGAACTGGGCTCCCTTCAGCATGGCAAAGGCGGAGGGCGATACCCGAGCACCGAGGCGTACTTCGAAACGGGAACGCAACGCGTTGTCGTCCAGAACCTCGAAGGCCCCTCCGGGACCTTTTGTTGCCGTTGTTTTGGCAGGCTCCGCGGGCGGCGGTTCGGTGTGCGCGGCCCGATGTTTGGCTTCCTTGTCCAAGTAATCACGCGCATAGGAGAATGCGGCCCCGATGCGGTCTTGCACATCGAGCACCGATTCATCATCGAAGGTGTATACGGGCAAGACCGAGTTGAGAACCTGCTCGCGATTCTTGGCTGTGGCAGCTTCGTCGACAACCCTGAACGTGATAGGCGAAATGATGGTTTCCCGTGCGGGTGCTCCCACCGTAAGGCTGGATACAGAGAATAAATGTGGCGCCATAATAAACGCAGCTACCAACGAGGTCGCGACGATCAAAGCCCAGCGCTGCCAGCGAGGTTCCTTCAGATAGGAAGCGCCCCCGGGAAAGACGCGCTCAAACGCCAAGAGCACCGAATCCTGCCAATCTTTCTGCTTAGCAGGCGCGGCGCCCTTTTCCGAATCTCTCATTTTGTTGGCCGAATCAGGCATTTAGCCTCGTCTCCCTGCCCTTCTGCCGGCCGCCTTGCCCTTGGTCTCGTAAGCTCTGATGATCTCCTGCACTAGAGGATGTCGCACCACATCTTGGTCGTCAAACATCACGAAGGAAATTCCCTCAATATGGCTCATTATGTCAATGGCTTCCACCAGCCCTGAGACGGTCCCTTCCGGGAGGTCTATCTGCGTAATATCTCCGGTGATTACGGCCTTGGAACGGTAACCGAGCCGTGTCAGGAACATCTTCATCTGTTCTGAGGTGGTATTCTGCGCCTCGTCCAGGATCACGAACGAATCGTTGAGTGTCCTGCCACGCATGAATGCAAGCGGCGCCACTTCTATATCGCCCCGTTCGACCATTCTGGATGCTTTTTCGAAGTCGATCATATCGTGCAATGCGTCGTAGAGCGGTCTCAGATAGGGATTCACCTTTTCCAGAAGATCTCCCGGCAGAAATCCGAGCTTCTCTCCGGCTTCGACCGCGGGTCGAGCGAGAATAATCCTCCGCGCCTCCTTCTTGGTGAGGGCAGCCACAGCCATGGCCATGGCCAGGTAAGTCTTCCCCGTTCCGGCCGGACCTACGCCGAACACAATATCGTGCGTACGCATAGCATGAACGTATGCCTTTTGGTTCGGAGACTTCGGGGTAATAGGCCGGCGACCGGGCGCAACGAAGACCGTATCTCGAAGAAACTCCTTGAGCTTCGCCTCCGGGTCGTTCTTGAGCACTCTCAGCCCCTGGTCAATGTCGGCAGGATTGATGGGGAATCCATCGCGCGCCAGAGGATAGAGCTGTTTCAGAAGCGTCTCGGCAATGTAGTCATTGGGGGATTCGCCGGAGATGGCGACGGAATTGCCTTTGACGGAAATAGTCACGCCCAGGCTTTTCTCGAGGTGCTTGATATTTTTGCTTAATTCTCCCACCAGAGCTTGAAAGGCGCCTATATTGTCAAAGCTGGTCCGACGGGGCGGCCCTTCAGCCTGATTCATTGATTCCGGGTTCAAGAAGCCTCCAACCGCTCCTCAACGCCGCACGCATTACTACTCGCCCTTCGCGTCCCGCGCTCGCAGTTTCTCGACAGAGTTCAGGAATTCTCAGCGGGCCCACGGGACCACGAGTTTGCCCTTTCATCCAAAGCTGGATGATACAACTTTTGATAGCAAGAATCAAACGTAAGCACTTGAAGGTTGGGCTTCGGTTGGTTACACTCTGAAAGCATCGCTTCCTTTTCCTGAAGAAGCCCCTTCGTCTTGGTTCACAAACCTGATTTCGGACGTGCAGCATGGTTGAGTGGAACGTCTTTTCCATACTATTCCTGTCTCTGTACCTAGTTCAGCTCCTAGCAGCTATATGGCTTGACAGTCTTAACATGGGGCGGCTTCGAAGGCTGGGAGCAGACGTCCCCAAGGCATTCGACGGTTTCATGGATGGGGAGAGGCTCAAACGGATCACTTCGTACACCCGGGATAACACAAAGCTGCATGTGGTACAGCGAATCGTAGCGGACGCTTTCCTTCTGGCAATAATCTTTTCCGGGGCATTGTCTGCTCTCGCCGGTCTTGTGCCGGCGGGACAGTTCATACTCTCGGGGACGCTCTTCTTTGTGTTTCTGAGCCTGGTCTTCTCCGTGGTTGGCTTGCCTTTTGATTACTACCACACCTTCGTGATCGAAGAACGCTACGGTTTCAACCGCTCCACGCTTGGTTTGTGGCTTGCAGACCATCTCAAAGCAGCGCTCTTGTCCATCGCGATAATGGTCCTGCTGGTCGTGCCGCTCCTTTGGGCCATTGAAGCTTTTCCCACTTCGTGGTGGCTGTGGGGAGCGGCCATTGTGATCGCGGGTCAGCTCATCCTGTCCGTGCTCTATCCGGTGCTGATTGCTCCTCTATTCAACAAATTCGAGCCATTGCAGGACGACGATCTGATCCGTGAGGTCGAGAAACTCGCACATCAGGCCGGGATGCGCACCAAGGGCATTTATCGGATGGATGCCGGCCGCCGCAGCACGCATTCGAACGCCTATTTTTCGGGAATCGGCAAGACCAAACGTATCGTCCTTTTCGACACGCTGCTGGAAGCGCACGGTCGGGACGAGATACTGGCTGTCCTGGCCCACGAACTCGGACATTATCGAGGCAAGCATATCATCAAGTCGTTCCTTATTTCGGCTGTGGGCACATTTCTGGGGTTTTACGTCACGTCGCTGCTCGTGGCCTGGCCCGCCGTGAATCAAGCTTTTTCCTTTGAGCCATCCAGGCCGTACCTGGCTCTCTTTGTTATTGCAATCACTCTGCAGAGAGCAGGGTTTTTTCTCAGGCCGCTTGCCATGGCCTTGTCACGCCACTTCGAGCGTCAGGCCGACTCCTATGCGGTGAAAGCTATCGACAAGGGGCGTCCTCTGGCCCTGGCGCTCAAGAAGATGGCTTCACACAATCTGTCGAATCTGACTCCTCATCCTCTTTACGTTCGCTTCCATTATTCGCACCCACCGCTGGTAGAGCGCGTCGAGCGAATTGATGCTCTCGCGCAGGAATCGAGACGCTAGCCTCTCAGGTACGTGGGGATAGGGTGTCATTGCGAGTCCCGCGTCCCGCGGGACGAAGCAGTCTTCCAGTTTCAAGAGAGGGGATTGCTTCGTCCCCCGGATGAAGTCCGGGGGCCTCGCAATGACAAGTCACATCCGTTTCAATTTCGCTTGACTTTCGTACTATATTCGCAGTACGGTAATTGCTGTGGGACGAGATAGAATCCTTTGCAGAAACGAGGAGTCCGGTAGGGGCGCACGGCTGTGCGCCCCTACAAAAGGACCTCTCCAGTCATTTGTTCAAGATTTAATAGGTCTTGAGACCGCTGCCGGATAAGGAAACCCGTATTGCCCACACTTACCAAAAAACAAAAGCTCGTGCTGGACTTTATCAAGTCATTCGTGACCGAACACGGGTATGCGCCCAGTTACGCGGAAATCGCGGAAGGTCTGGGGTTGTCCTCTCAATCCACGGTTCATGCGCATGTGGAAAACCTCCAGGTAAAAGGTTTCCTCACCAAGCGATGGAATGCAAACAGGTCCATCGATCTTGAATTGGGCGAGCGCGCTCCTTCCGAGGTTCGTGAAGTTCCCCTGCTCGGCCGTATTGCCGCAGGAGAGCCTCTGGAGGCGGTCGAAGATCTCGAAACAATCGCGCTCCCCGAATATCTTTTGGGAAGGGGCGATGCTTACGTTCTCCAGGTAAGAGGAGACTCAATGATAGACGACCACATCATGCACGGTGACTATGTGATCGTGGAAAAGCGAGACGCGGCCAGGGACGGCGAGATGGTCGTGGCGCTGATTAACAGGAGTGAGGCTACCCTGAAAAGGTTTCGACGAGAAGGTCGCAAGGTGCGCCTGGAGCCGGCCAACCCGCGCTATCACGCCCAGGTTTACGACGAGAAGGACGTGAACATAAGAGGCGTGGTTGTGGGAATCCTCAGAAAGTATGGCCGGTGAGATTGCGACTCCGAGGTGAGTGCTGTGACTGGAGCCACGCACAAGTCTCATGCGAATCCTGCTGCGACGCGGAGCAGCGCGGGCAGCCCTGGAGATGCGACTGGGCCCTGCCAGGGTTTCAACTCTAGATATATTCTGCACGTGGATGCGGACGCGTTCTTTGCATCCGTCGAACAAACTCTTCAACCTGAGCTCCGAGGAAAAGCCGTCATCGTCGGCGGCGGCGATCGAGGGGTGGTCTCCGCGGCATCGTACGAAGCCCGTGCCTTCGGAGTGCGATCCGCGATGCCTATGGTTCAAGCGCGGCGCCTTTGCCCTCATGCTATATTTCTAGAGCCCAATTTTCATGCATACAAAGACTACTCTCGCAAAATGTTTGCGATTATGGAGCTATACTCTCCTCTGGTGGAAGTCACGAGTGTGGATGAAGGCTATGTGGACCTCACCGGCACGTTGAAGCTCCACAATGCGCCTCCGTGGGAAATTGCGCATCGGATGTTGGACCGGATCAGATCCTCCCTGGATATCAATGTTTCCGGGGCCTTGGCAGGGAGCAAGACTGCGGCCAAGATGGCAACCCGTCTGGCGAAACCGAACGGTTTTCTTTATCTGGAACCGCATCTGGCTTGGGTCATTCTGGGAAGCCTCCCGGTGCACGCCATCCCCGGTGTGGGAAAACATGCTCGACAGGTCCTCGAACGAAGGGGCATTATGACCGTAGCCGAGCTCGGGCACGCTCCCAGGTACCTGCTACGAAGTTTGTTCGGAGTGTGGGGGGAAAAGCTGCTCCAGATAGCCATTGGGAACGACTTCCGCCCGGTCAGGTCCGAACCGCATGGCGTGCAGAAGTCGTATTCAAAGGAACGCACCTTGGCCCAAGACACAGTGGATTACGAATTTGTGCGCAACATGGCGAGAAAGCTTGCTGAAAAGCTCGCTGCTAAAGTCAGAGAGGACGGCCAAGGGGCCACCACCGTCACGTTCAAAGTACGATATGCTGACTTTGTGGATTGCAGCAGGTCTATGTCCCTGCCAGAGCCGACCAATGTGAATGCCGACATTCTTGCTTGCATCGATCGGCTTTTCTGGAAGACCATTCAGCCACGCAGACCCATACGCCAAATCGGGGTCAAGCTGTCCGGCATCTATCCGCCGGGACTGCAGCTCCACCTCTTCGCCTCGGGGCATGATACCAAGGAACACAGGGACAGCGCGGTGGATGCAATTCGTCAGAAATACGGCTTTGAGTCCATTGGGACCTCTGGTGCCGGGAATGTGCCGTCTCGCGTGTGAGCGAACAACGCGCGGCCGAGTGCAGCCTAGATCGCCCCTAAGCATTCAGTTCCGTGGGGGGGGTTTGGTACTCTCTGTCATTGCGAGGACCCCGGACGCGATCCGGGGGACGAAGCAATCTCGGTCCTTAAGCGCTGAGATTGCTTCCCCCCCTTTTCAGCGGGGTCGCAATGACAGTCGTTCGCCGCTGGTAACTGAATCCTTACGATCGCCCTCTTTATTCCACAACTTCAGGGAGAGTGTGCTGTGATAGAGCCATTGAAGAAAGTACTGGAGGAGAGGCTGGCCGAAATCCGAACAACCGGCCTTTACAAAGACGAGAGACGCATTCTGAGCCCCCAAGCCGCTAAGATTCGAGTTCCGAGCGGCGAAGTGATTAACTTCTGCGCGAACAATTATCTGGGGCTCTCTTCGCATTCGGCTGTGATCGAAGCGGCAAAACAAGGACTCAACGAGCGAGGCTATGGCATGTCGTCGGTACGCTTCATATGCGGGACCCAGGACATTCACAAAGAGTTGGAAAGGAAGATCTCCGAATTCCTCGGCACTGATGAGACCATACTCTACTCTTCCTGCTTTGATGCTAACGCAGGGCTTTTTGAAACGCTCCTGGAAAAAGAAGACTGCATCATCAGCGACGAGCTTAACCACGCGAGCATCATCGACGGGGTCCGCCTCTGCCGCGCTGAGCGCAAGGTTTACAAACACGCGGACATGAGAGACCTTGAGGAGCAGCTCAAAGCTGCGCAAAGCGTTCGAGTCAGGATGATCGCCACGGACGGTGTGTTCAGCATGGATGGCGATTATGCGCCACTGGATAAGATCTGCGAACTTGCCGAGCATTACCGCGCCGGGGTGATGGTAGACGATTCCCATGCCACGGGTTTTGTAGGAGAGCACGGCCGCGGCACTCCCGAATATTTCGGAGTTCAGGAGCGGGTGGATATTATCACGTCCACCATGGGCAAGGCTCTCGGCGGAGCTTCCGGAGGATTCACCTCCGGGAGGCGCGAAGTGGTGGAATATCTGCGCCAGAGGTCTCGACCGTACCTTTTTTCCAATTCAGTCGCGCCGCCGATTGTGTATGCGTCCCTCACAGCTATCGACCTGATTCGGGAGAGCGACGAACTCCGCAAGAAACTTAAGGAGAACACCGCATATTTTCGTGAGAAGATGAAAGCCGGCGGTTTCCGCATTTCAGAGGGCGATCATCCAATTGTGCCGATTATGTTGGGTGATGCGAAACTGGCCCACGACATGGCCGCAGACCTGCTGGCAGAAGGCATCTACGTGATAGGGTTCAGTTTCCCGGTCGTGCCTCGGGGCAAGGCGAGGATTCGGGTCCAGATCTCGGCCGCGCATACCCGGGATCAATTGGATGCTGCCATAGACGCTTTTATTCGCATGGGGCGGAAGCACGGGATCATCGAGGTCTGATACTAATTCGCTTTCAAGAAAGTAAGACGGGGAGAACCTTTTTGTAACCCCGCGTTTCGCGGGGCTCCCCGAACCCCTTTCCAAAAACTTCTATACGCCTTTGGCATCCCTGCTTCCTGTGCCAGGAAGCAGGGATGCCAAAGGAATACAGAGTTTCTTGAAGAGGGTCCGGGGGAAACTTCTTTACACAAAGAAGTTTCCCCAGTGCTTTACTTCTTTGAAAGCGCATCGGCACTATATACCCTATTCGAACTTCATGGCTTCGACAGGATCCAGACGGCTGGCGCGCATGGAAGGATAGAGGCCGGACAAGACTCCGAGCAGCAACGTGAAGGCGAGTCCAACTACGACGCTGCCGGTCATCACCGCGAGAGAAACCGAGATTTCAAGCACAGTCTTCAGCACCTGAACGATCACAAGCCCCGCGGCGCCGCCGAACACCCCTGCAAGGACGCTGATTAGAACGGATTCGGTAAGGAATTGGAGGAGGATGATCTCTTCCTTTGCTCCCAGCGCCTTTCTTAGCCCGATTTCCTGCGTGCGATCTTGTACGGCCGCGAGCATGACGTTCGTGATGCCGATCCCCCCCAGAATAAGAGTCACCACCAGCGCAGAATAGATGAAGAGTTTCACCACGTATACGGTGGCTTGGACCTTCTTTATGCGCTCCGGATAGTGTTGTATGCGGATCGAGTGATCATAACCTACGTGAGCGTTCTTGAGCAGCTCCAGCACCTGTTGCCGGGCCCATTCCACTCGACTCCAGTCGTCCACCCGAATATAGATCTCGCGAATCCAGTGCAGGCCCTCGAAGAGGTTTTGGACCGTATTGATGGGCATAAAAACCGCGCTGCGGATATCGCTATGTTGCATGCCCCCAAGAATGCCAATAACCCGAAAACTCAAGTTGCCTACACGGACCACCTTGTCGAGCGGGTCATCGTCACCGAAGAGGTATTTGACGACGTCCGAGCCGAGGACACACACCTTCTTGCGTCCCACTACGTCGGATGGACTGATGAGGCGCCCCCGAGCGATTGTGGCGGTTTGGGTCCTCCAAAACGCATCATCCACCCCGAACAGCCGGCATTTGTATTCCATGGTACGATGGTGCGCGTCGACCATTTGGAGGGACACCACCGGCGCCACAGCGGACAAGTTGGAAAGCTTCTTCAGTTTGGCCACGTCTCGCATGTAAAACTGGCCGGGGTGGTACTGCTCTTCTTCGTCCCAGTAGGCCTTGAGAATAGTAGCTTCACCAAGAAGTTCGAGGTTCGCGTTGATTTTGTGTTCGACCGAATCCCCCATGGTCTGGATAACTATGAATCCGGCTGTGCCAAAGGCGATTCCTGCCATGACCGCCTTGTAGCGCCTACGGTTCCGCAGGACCAGTCGCCAACACATGGTAATGAGGTCTTCAAACTTCAAGGATTGTAAACCGTCTATTCCGCTCACGTACTAGTGCGCGGGCTCCCGGGGTCGCGCCGCGCACTATTGGCACTATAACAGATTGGCCGGAATTCTCCAGTCCCTAGAGCGAAACCATATGGGCTAGTTTTTTCCTTTGGCGAGTTGGGCCAGGAATTCGGTGTCGAAATTGTATTTGCCGCTGAGAAACGTTTCCGCGAATATACCCACGCTTGCTTCAGATTGCATGAGCATGTCCATTTGACGGCTGTACTGCAGCATGCGGCCGACCATATCCAGTTTCTCTATTGTCACGGACTCTTCGTACTTGTTGTAATGTGCATCAACCCTGTCTTCCCGCACCTCCACTTCGAACTGCAAGCCTTCAAGAATCAAGGCAAGCGCTCGTGCTCGTCTGTTTCGTCTGACCTCGTCCGCAGCTCCTCCCTTGAATGAGAAGGTGATGTAGTTCTTATTGACTGTCTCACAACAATAAGAATCGAGCACACTGTAATGATATCCGATGCGGGAGCTGAAATTCAGGTATTTGTCCGAGATGATCGCGTAACTCCGATCGCCGAAACGATCAGCTACGTTGACTGGCGAGAGCATTTGTTCCCTCATCACCGACAGAAACCCCCCCAAGTGTACCGGACGAGGCCCCTGCTCGCGCAAATCCTCATTCAGCATACCTTTCAGGAGCGCGGCCAGAGGAACGCAGGCTATCTCGTCAACGGTTATCCGTCGAGCGCTCGGAGAAACACCCTGGAGGCCGTCTCCCAGATCGATGATGTACAGGTCCAGAGGAATCGGAGCCACGAGCTTAAGTGCTCCTGCGCCGGTAGTGTCAGAGACCAAATCGCTTATCTGGAACATTTCCTGGTACGAGAGCTCGTGCACTAGGCGCATTACGTCATGGAGCGTTCTGCAATACTCCGGCGCGAAGTTCGCGGCACGGGGATTGACCAGATCGAGGGGAACGATCCAATCCGCAACGCGGCGAAGGGTTTCATAGATAGGCGTCGCCTTCATGGGCGATTCCTTGGTTCTCCTCAGCGCCAGGAGTTCAGGGACTCGTCCCAGATAGACTCGGCCCGAATACGCATCGACCGTGATCTCCGTGTTCGGCGCGATCTTTCCCGTGGCCACGCGGGTACCCAAGATGGTGGGAATGCCGAACTCCCTGGCAAGAGAGGCCATGTGACCGGTGACGCTGCCGGCATCGGTCACGATAGCTTCAGCCTTCTGCATGACAATCACGAACTGAGGACTGGAATGCTTCGCAACCAACACCCCCCCTCGGGGGAACCGTTGGAGATCCTCATCGGAACGGACGTGGATTGCGGGCCCGCAGCCGACACCGGGTGAAGCGATGGCCGCGCCTTCTAGCAGCAGTTCGTGCCCCTGAACCGTTGGAAGACTTTTCAGCCCGTTTCTTTGAATCTCTTCCAGGTGCAAAGGCCTTGTTTGCAAAATCAGCACGCGACCGAACGCATCCACAGCCCATTCGATGTCCTGGGGATAATTGTAGTGATTCTCAAGGCTAAGCCCATATCCAGCCAAAGTGCGCACCTGATCCGGTGCCAGACACGCACTATCTTGCGACCCCTCCTCTACTGCTTCCTCGTGCAAGCCCCCTTCCGGTGCGGCCAGGAGCTGCACAGGCTTATGAGATACAACCGTTCTCTTGATACGAAAGTGGTTGTCCTTCGAAACCACGTACGTATCGGGGGTGATGATCCCGTCCACTGCATAGGGTCCAAGCCCCCAGACGGCCGTGATGAGAATTGCCTCATCGAGGGGATTCGAAGGGTCACGGGTGTACATGACCCCGCTTGCACGGGACTTAACCATTTCCAAACACGCAACGCTCATGGCGATATCCTCGTCTCTGATGCCCTTGTTGAGACGGTAGGAAATGGCTCTCGGGGTAAACAGGCTGGCTAGAATGAGCTTGTATGTTTCGACGATTCGTTCGTAAGGCACGTTCAGAATCGACAAGTATTGTCCGGCAAAGGAGAGGTCGCTGTCCTCGCCGATGGCGCTGCTGCGCAATGCGACCGGAGGCCGTGATGGCTTGTCGCCTCTGCGTATCCCGATCGCTTCCGCCATCTGTTCGTAGGCACTGAATATGGCTACTTGGAGCGCATGGGGAACCTGGGAGGAGATGATGAGACGCTGAATCCCTTCGCTGGCGCTATTGATCGCTTCGGGATTTTCCGGGTCAAGATCCTGGCGGATACGGTTGATTTCATCCACGAGGTGGTTCTCTTCCAGGAAGAGCTCGTAGGCTCGGGTGGTGATGGCGAAGCCTTCGGGAATAGGAATCCGAGCCTTGTTCAGCAATTCTCCCAGATTCGCGCTCTTACCTCCAACCCAGTCGGCCATTTCTCTGGTGATCCCGGAATAGGGCAGGACCACCTCTGAAACCGGCAGCTCCTTTTTTCTGCCCAATTCTTCTTCTACGGCCTGGTTTATCCTGTCCACGACGTCGAAAAGGAGTGGGTAACGGTGATTGGAGAGGTCGTCCAGACTCTTTACCATGCGCAGCGTGTGGAAGATCGCGCGCGTGGTTTGCGACCTTACGTAGGACATACCGAACACTGTTTGGCCGCGAAGTTTTACTTCGAAATCGGTGATGATGTTGAGCAGTTCAGCGTTGGAAGCCAGTAAGTCCTTGAAGCAATTGTACCGGAACTTGAATACCCGAGACACGGCTTTACCCGATGGGGCCTCACGGAAACCCATCAGCGGTCCAATTCTATTCCAGAGGCTTGAAATAAGCTCTTTCATTGTGTCTCTGACCATGAGGGCTGTGACACAAGCGCGGCTAAGTTCTGCCGGATACCGATCCCTCGTCGACGCAGCAATAACCATGCCCGCGAAGAGACGAAAAACGTTGCTCTCTCCTCATAAGGAACAATAGCACGTCCAGGCACAGCCGGGAATGAGAGACGCGGCCGCGGAACGACGAACACATACCTTACGCTCTCACGCGAACGGCCATGATCTATCGCTGACAACGGAATGTGAAAATACGCCGATGAGTTTGATGCCGCGGACGAGTCCCGCGTCTAGTGGGACTCGTCCGTGCACAGGTGAGCTGCGCACATCCGTGGCACCAAGCAAGACCTGCCTCGTCTATTGAGAGGTCCAGGTAGGATGCGGTGAGCCAGCGGGACGCGGGGGAACTGCATCGCTCGAGAAAATGCCGCGACCGATGCGGTTTCCCGCGGAACGCGGTTCCCCTCATCTTTGGAACTCCCGCGCTTACTCGAACGGAGCCAGGATCACTATCGTGAGGAGTCTTTACACTCTGTAAAGAATCCGGACAGGCCGCGCGGAGACTCGCAGGAGCAAGAGTGAGGAGCATGCCCAGCCGGCGTCTCTCTTGAAGCAGCACAGAGACGGCTTTGCCCAGGCCGCGGCGATGGTACGGAGGTTGCACACCAGTGGACGACGAATTCTTCGAAGAAGCCGTGACTCAGGAAGTACCCGAAGAGGAGGTTCTCAATAATGAGGCGAATTTTCACATTACTCCCGTTGGTTGTCACCGCGGCCGCCGTGCTTATCCCCGATTTGGTCGTCGCGGCCGGGGGGAAAGCGGAGATGCTCATCGTGGTGGCTGACAAGCGTGTGGTCGATTGGAGCGTCAGCAAGTGGTGGGTCGATTTGTACAACAGGGACCCGTTCATGTTCGGCCTGTGGTGCACCATTTTTACCGGGCTCCTGGGTGTGACGCTGGGGTTCATCACCGACCAGTTCATGAAGATGACGGGGCTGGACCTCACATCCAGAAAGATCGTGGAGCACTGATACCCAAGGAAGGCACAAGGAGGATTGAATCATGGAATTCTGGTACATGTACATGCCCATCGCCGGCGTTGACATCTTCTGGCCGGGCTTGGTGCTCATCGGCTTTTCCGTGGGCGTGATCGGCGGTTTTTTTGGGATGGGCGGCGCGTGGATGGTTACTCCGGGCTTGAACATCCTTGGCTTTCCCATGGCGTTCGCGATCGGCTCAGATATCGCCCACATCGCGGGAAAGTCGATGGTGTCGACATTCAGGCACTCAAAGTTCGGCAACGTGGATTACAAGCTCGGCCTGATCATGGTTGTCGGGACCGTGATCGGCATTGAGTGCGGCGCTCAGATCGTTATGTACCTCGAACGCATCGGTCGAGTCGGACCGGTGGTGCGGTGGGTCTACGTGGTGGTCTTGGCCCTGATAGCGCTGATGGTTTTTGCCGATTACCTCAAGGCCATTAGGAAGAAGAAGGCCGGCGTCGTGGACGAGCATGGCGCGGTCGGATTCACCTGGTACAAAACGCTACACAATATCAAGATCCCGCCCATGATGCATTTCAAAGTGGCTGGGATCTATTGTTCCATGTGGCTCCCAATAGCCGTGAGCTTTTTGACCGGTGTGCTGGCCGGCTTCCTAGGGATCGGCGGCGGTCTGCTTCGCATGCCCGCGCTGGTCTACCTCGTCGGCTGTCCTACTCACATCGCGGTTGGTACCGACCTTTTTGAGGTCATGATCTCCGGTCTGTACGGAACTTTCACCTATGGGGTAAAGGGCCGTATCGAGATCTGGGCTGTGTTTGTCATGCTCTGCGGCGCGGCCATCGGTGCGCAGATCGGCACCGTTGCCACAAAGTATGCGAAAGGATACGGCATCCGGATAGCGTTCGGTCTAGCAGTTGTGGCCTGTATGATCTCGGTCATACTCAAGCAGTTCAGGATCGATGCGCTCGCGACGGTAGTGATCCTGGGTGCGGTAGGGGCCATCTGCGTGTACATCTGCGGGATCATGTTCAAGGGCGCTGCCGAAGAACTCCGGGCTAAGAAGCAGAACCAACGACTCGCCGCATGACGACCGGAGATTGAAAGCTCACCACGAGAAGAGGAGATATACGATGAAATCCAAGATCCTGGCATCCGTGGCATCTGTGCTGCTCATCCTGGCCTTCGCCGTGCCTGCGATGAGTGCCGAGGTGGCACAGGGCAAATGCCTGGCCTTCGAAGCGGGAAAGACAGTCAGCATAGATGAATACGACACAAAAGTCTCAAAGGAAAACAAGTACGGCACGTCCACTGGCAAGAAACTCACCTTCGACATATCCGAAGCACTTATGGGCATCACACCCGCGCCTGGAGACGTCCTGAGGATTGCTTATGACCAGAAGGGCGACCAACTCAAAGCCCTCAGAGTCATGAACGTGACAAAACAGGACCTGATGAAGAGGTAGCACCAGGGGGGAGCTCTACCTCAACGCGCCCTGCCCGCAGTCTTCTCCTTCCCTGTGAGGCCAGGGCCCAGCCGGCCACGGGAGCGATGCATCGCCCGTCCTCGCTGCATATCGCTTCCGTGAGCCTGCTTCTAGAGACAAATACCCGACAAATATGGTATGGTTTTTCCTCTTCGAGATTGTCCGTCACCGCAGAGATGAAGGACAGCCCCTTTCTCGAAGAACATCCGACAAATCGGGATCTGAGGCACCGCCGAATAGTGCAAAGACATTCCACGCCGGTCGTGTGCGGCCGAGAGCCACTACGGGGCTCCGTGCAGGATCGGCGCAAGAACGTTTGCTGGAGCAGAGCCTATGGTGAACGCGTTCTGGTACTTCGTCATGGTCCCTATGGTCTACATAGCGGTCGTCTGGTGTCTCGTGGGGATCGTCGTCAGGATCGTGCAGGTCGTTCGTGAACCCAGTCCGCCACATACCTTGCGAATATTTCGTGACGATGAAAGTCCTGACGACCCCAGTGGGGCAGGGCTTGGCCCCGCGCTTTGGGACGCGTTCACTATGCCCTCTGTTCGACGCTACCAGCCGGTCTTTTGGGTTTTTCTCATGGTCTTTCATGTGTCGCTCTTGGTTCTTGTGCCGGCACACCTGGATGTCCTGCCCCAGATAAATATCCTGTCAGCGGAATCACCGCACATGCTCGGCAATGGCGCAGTGGGGGTCCTTTTCACGGTGTCGCTCGCCTATTTTTTGTTGCGGCGTTTCAAGGGCCCGGTGCGAGAGGTTTCAGTCGCTTCCGACTACCTGCTGCTCGTCCTCCTGTTGAGCATTGCCATAACCGGAGATGTGATCAGTTGGGGAAATTCGTGGACCGAGCAGGGCTTCGTAATTACTAAGCAAGAATTTGGGCAGTACATGACCAGTCTGCTCGCCCTAAGTTTTGCGGATCCGCTGAAGTTCTTGCCCGGAACCCACTATGTGGTAATCGGGACGCACATCTTGCTCGTGAACTTGTTACTGATGTTCCTGCCCTTCAGCAATCTCATGCACACGTGCTTTGCGGTTCCTTTGAATGTGCTGCGGAGAGGATGATTATGGAAGTGTCGAAAAGACAAGAGCTGCTCACATTGATGGCAGACAAGATGAACCGGGCGGTGCGCCTATACCTGGAGAACTGTTCTCGTTGCGGAACATGCATTGATGCCTGCCACGCGTACGCGTCCACGAGGGACGTTCGTTTCTCGGCAGTGGGTCGAGCCCAGAATGTTCGCAGGCTGTTCGAGAATTACTTTCGCATCACCGGCAAGGTTGCGCCCTGGCTGAGCGATGCGGAGACGCTTGATGAAGCCTGGATGGACAGGCTTTATGAAACGGCATTCTCCTGTACCGGCTGCCGCCGCTGCATGGTCTATTGCCCATTCGGCATTGACACACAGCAGATTCAAGCCATTGCCAAAGCGCTGCTCATCGGCATGGACATGGACCCCAAACCGCTTACCATGCGTGCCCGCGGGGAAATCGACAAAGCCAAGAATCTGGAATTAACCAGACAGAAGCTCGAGAAAGAGCTGACAGGAGTCGAGAAAGAGCTCGTGGAGAAGTATCCGAGCCTCGAAGGGAAGGAGATCGTTCCTCTGGACAAGGAGGGTGCCAACGTTCTCTATGTCTCAATGGCGGAGAAGCCTTCCATAGCGTCCGGCGCCGCGATATTGAACGCGGCTGGAGAAAGCTGGTCGCTCAGTTACTTCGAGGCGGTCAACTTCGGAGCCTTCGCGGGCAATGCAAATATGAGCGAACAAATATACAGGCGCATTGTTGACGAAGCCGAGCGACTACGCGTCAAGGAGCTGGTGATCTGCGAATGCGGGACTGCATATCGCATCATGAAGCACATGATCGGCAGGCGCTCGTTTCGAGTAATCTCTATCCTGGAGCTGGTAGCTCGGTACCTGCGCGAGGGCCGCATCAAACTGGATAAATCTGTGATCGAAGGGACCGTGACATACCACGATCCGTGCCAGATTGCGCGAAACAGCGGCGTGTATGAGGCTCCTCGTAACGTTATTCGAGCCCTCACGGACAATTTTGCGGAGATGATCCCTAATCGTTCCGAAAACTGGTGCTGTGGAGGCGGAGGCGGCCTTGTTATCGCTCAGGAGCCCGAGTTCCGCATGATGACTTCGCGGATCAAGGCCGAGCAAGTGCGGGCCGCGGGCGCGGACATCGTCGCCACAGCCTGCGAAATGTGCCTCGCACAGCTCAAGGACCTCAATGACGAATTTGAACTGGAAATGGATGTGAAACTGGTATCAGACCTGGTTTACGAGGCCCTGGTGTTTTCCTAATTATGACTTCGACGGCGCCTGCAAATACGCGTAGGGGCGGGTTTGAAACCCGCCCCTACATCCAGCACCACAGAAACCTTCTGGTCGAATTTCTCCGCAAAATGCTATACGGTTTTACGGCGAGCTCTGTTGCGTCGCTTCGTCTTGGTCCTCTGCTTTCCTCTTCTTCTCAAAGCTCGCGAGGATCCGCAGGCCCACCTCGTACAAGATAATAATGGGGATAGCCATTAGTGATTGATTCAGAGGATCGGGGGTAGGCGTGAGCAATGCTCCGACGATAAACGCGATCACAATGGAATATCGTCGGCCTTTCCGGAGCTGGTTGCTGTCCACAAGGCCCAGGAGACCGATCAGGACCACAATGATCGGTGTTTCAAAGATTACGCCGAACGCGAGCAGAAGCGTGGTGAAGAGCGACACGTACTCCTTGATGTCGATCATTGGCTTGAGCTCGTCCGATGTGAAGCTCAAGAAGAATTGGAACGCCGCGGGGAAGACAATGAAGTAGCAGAAAGCCGCGCCAATATAGAAAAGGCCCGTAGCAAGAGCAATAAACGGCACAGCCAGTCTTTTTTCTCGTTCGTACAAGCCTGGCTTCACGAAGAGCCAGATCTCATAGAGGACGTACGGAAGCGCGAGGAAAAGGCCGGCAATAAACGCTATCTTGATATAGATGAAGAAAGGGGACTGGAGGGCCACGTAAACCAGCGAAGCTCCCTTAGGAAGATACTTTATGATAGGTGCTGCAATAACGTTGAATAGCCTCTCACTAAACACCATGCACAGCGCGAAACCCAATGCTATGGCAATCATAGCCCGCATGAGTCTGGAACGGAGCTCTGAAAGATGGTCCAAGAATGACATGCGAGCTTCGTCAGTGCGTTCTGGCTGATTATCGTTTTCTGAGGTCATACTCACTGGTCCGGAGATTAGAGAAGAGCATCACGGATGCGCCAACGGAACCAAAGCTGTCTCGTGGTTTGCCATTCCTGCGCACGTGGGAATTCAGGACAATAGCAGGCTGCCCGATCCCGAAATGTCAGGCGGTTCTCCCGAACAAGTCCCCAGCCTTTGTCTCTGAGCGCCTAGATTCCCACTTTCGCGGGAATGACGGGTGAAGTTCTCTCCAGGCTCGGTTGGTTCTCGGGACCCGGTCTACGTCGCATACTTAGACCGTAAGCGGCTATAATTATCCTGCAAGCTTTTGGCGAGACACCACACTAGCGTGCTATGGACGAGGTAGATCCTCGGGCAAACGCGCCGGCATCCGCACCATCGACCTCCTCCTTGCCGTTGGAGACGATCATGCCGTCGCGGATGCGGACAATACGGTCGCACGCGTGTCCGATCTCTTCCTCATGGGTAACGAGAACTACGGTAAAACCCTGGGTGACGATATCCCGCAATTGTTCGACGACGATTTCGGTATTCTTTTGATCGAGCTGGCCCGTGGGCTCGTCACCGAGAATCAAGCTCGGGTTATTCACGAGCGCGCGGGCGATAGCTGCTCGTTGACGCTCGCCTCCCGAAAGTCGATTTGCCCAGTGATCCACTCGATGGGAAAGCCCGACCCGGTCGAGCGCCCCGAGGATCTTCCTCCGGCGGTTATGATGATCGGCTTCCGCGTAAATTAGTGGTAATTCAAGGTTTTCATATACTGTGGAGTTGGGCAGCAGGTCGCAGGTCTGAAACACAAAACCGAGCTGCCGATTGCGAAAGCGCGCTTGTTCTTCGCGGCTGAATTCCAGTATGTTTTGGCCTCTGAAGAGGTATTCTCCTCCCGTCGGCGGCTGGAGCAATCCCAGGATGTACAGAAGGGTGGATTTACCCGAGCCGGACGGCCCCATGATGGCCACCATCTCCCCTTTATGGACCTTCATGGACGCGGACCTGAGCGCCTGGATGAGATTCTCACCGTCAAAGTAGTCTTTGCCGAGGTCTCTTGTCTCGATGATTACTTCATTATTCGTCATTGAGGGCTCCGCTCCCCTCTCTATTCCTTCAGAGCAACGCGTAGTATACCCTATCCCACGCTCGATGCCTATCCTTTGGTTGGCGCTATCTTAGTTTTTCCTCTTCCAGACAGGGTGTGCTATAGTCTCTTGATGTTTCAGATAACCAAGCAAACCCAAGGACAGCGCGGATCTTTCGTCAAGCTCGTACAGTTGGAAGGGGACGATTTTGCCGTCATCGTACGCTATCCGGATGATGGCAGATATCACCAGAAGTACATCGGCCCGGACTTCTTCAAAGCGGAAGAAGTTTACGCGCAGGAATTAGAGAAGATCACCGGGGCCGGCGCCACGGAATAGCCACGTAACCTAACGGGAAGCCTCTGTTGGCTCTGTGGTACTGTTCTCACGCCCGCCGTGTAGGGGCGCACGGCCGTGCGCCCGAATTAAACGGGCTGTTTAGGAGTATAAGGTTTGGCCAAAGCGCGTATTGAGAAGGAATGGCGATTGTGGGCGATCATAGCAGGCATCTTTGTCCTGATAGTGGCCTTTCTCTACTGGGAGTCCAGGCCCCCCACAGAAGGCGGAGAGCTCCTTTACCGCGTCACGAAGGTGCTCGATGACGGTAAACTGGATCTTAAAGGTGGGGGAAAGTCCCTTCAGTTCAAACTGGTCGCGCTGGAAGTCCCTCCGGCACAGGCCGATGCGTTTAAGGAGTTTCTCACCCAGGCGCTTAAGGACAATTGGGTGCGAATCAAGGCGGTTCGAGAAGAAGCGGGAGGAGTCGGCGTGGGATTCGTCTTTCTGTCCGGCGAAGACCTACATGCACGTGTCATAAGGCAGGGCCTGGCAAAGATGGATCGGGAGGCCAAAGGTTTTGACGTCAGGCCGTACATCGAGCTGGAACTGGAGGCCAAGCAAGCCAGGCGAGGCATGTGGGCTTCTTCGAGTGAGAGGGCAAAATGAAAGTTTTGATCGTGGGTTCCGGCGGACGTGAACATGCGCTGGCATGGAAGATAGCTGCTTCCGACCTTGTCAGCGAAGTGGTGGTGGCCCCAGGAAATGCCGGCATTGAACGTGAGCCCAAATGTCACCTGGTAGGGATCTCCGCGGAAGACGTCTTAGCGCTCAAGAATCTCGCGCTTTCCGAACGAATTGACCTCACCGTTGTGGGCCCGGAAGCACCGCTGGTGGCGGGCCTCACCGATCTGTTCGAGGCCGCGGGCCTCAAGGTCTTCGGCCCCTCTCAGTCTGCGGCGCTCTTGGAAGGCAGCAAGGTCTTTACCAAACGTCTCATGAAGAAATATGGAGTGCCTTCCGCAGAATTCGAGGTTTTCCATACGTTTGACTCGGCCGCGGCTTACCTGATGCAAATTGACGGCCCCATGGTGGTGAAGGCAGACGGCCTGGCAGCAGGAAAAGGAGTCTTCGTCTGCAAAAACCGCGATGAAGCACTCTCGGCGCTCGCTACCATTATGAAGGAACGAGCGTTCGGGGACGCGGGCAATCAAGTGGTCATCGAGGATTGTTTGGTGGGAGAAGAAGCATCTTTTATTGCCTTTACCGACGGCAAAGAGGTGCTTCCTCTCGCGTCGTCGCAGGATCATAAGCAAATTTTCGATGGCGATCAGGGCCCCATGACCGGTGGTATGGGCGCATATTCGCCCGCGCCGGTTGTCACCCGGGTAGTCCATGATCGAATCATGAACGAGGTCATGGTGCCCTTGGTCCGGGCTATGGAACAAGAGGGGAGACCCTATAAAGGTTTTCTCTATGCAGGGTTGATGATTTCCGACGGCCGGCCTTTGGTGCTGGAGTTTAATGCTCGCATGGGTGACCCGGAGGCTCAGCCCTTGCTGGTTCGCATGAAGACCGACCCTGTTCCGCTCATGATCGCGGCTGCGGAAGGCAAGCTCGCAGGAATGACCATCGAGTGGGAACCTGAAGACGCAATCTGCGTGGTCATGGCTTCCGGCGGGTATCCAGGCTCGTACGAGAAAGAAAAGCTCATTACCGGCCTCGAAGAAGCGGAAGCTATCGATGGCGTGAAGGTCTTCCACGCGGGCACCGCACGCGGCGCAAACGGATTCGTCACAAAGGGTGGCCGAGTGCTCGGAGTCACAGGAAAGGGCCTGGGGATCGCACAGGCTATTGAGAAGACTTATCAAGCGGTCTCGAAAATAGGCTGGGAAAATGCGCACTACCGAAAGGACATCGGCAAGAAAGCGCTCCATAGATGTGACGGTCGGTGACTGGCCTAACGAACCGGAAGACCCATTCTTCTTGCCAAGAATTTTGTCCAATTCGAAACTGCGCGATTCTGTCATTCCTGCGGAAGCCCATAGGCGTTAAGTTAAGCCGCCCAGTTCTTTCGTCCGTCATTCCCGCGGAAGCGGGAATCCAGTCTTTTCAATAGGTTCTGGACCCAAGATCAAGTCCGGGGTGACGGATAATCAGTCGGCCATCGCTTCTACGAGCCAAGAGGAATCGTTGGAGTTTAATTATTGATAAAGAAGCGACTTCCTGCCCGCATACTCATCGCCACCCGGAATCAAGGAAAAGTCCGAGAGATCCGAGACCTTGTGGCAGACCTGCCTGTGACATTTCTTTCGCTGGACGACGTGCCGGATGTTCCCGAAGTGGTGGAGGATGCGGACACTTTCGAGGGAAATGCGCTCAAGAAGGCAACCATCTTGGCACAGGCTACCGGTATCCCAGCTCTCGCGGACGATTCTGGGCTGTGTGTGGATGCTCTGGGAGGCCGACCGGGAGTGCATTCTGCGCGGTACGCGGGTGAAGGGGCTTCTGACGCTGACAGAATAGCCAAGCTTCTGAACGAAATGCGGGACGTGCCGGAACAGCAGCGATCCGCACGATTTGTCTGTGCGCTGGCTCTCGCGTGGCCCGATGGCAAGAGCAAAATGTTTACGGGAATGTGCGAAGGTCATATCACACGCGAGCCCCGTGGCGTGGGCGGGTTCGGATTCGATCCGGTGTTCTATTTTCCTGAGGCCGGCTGCACGTTCGCTGAGATGAACAGACAAGACAAGAATCAAGTGAGCCATCGAGGCAAGGCTCTGCGGCAATTGGCCGAATACCTCACGACTCTGACTCCAGGTCAAGAGTGAAATCACACTCCCAGCAAAAGCCCACTTTCATGTCTCCTACCCATCTCGCCTGCGGAAGGAGCCCTTGCGATTTTGATTTCCGCATCTTATAAGTGGAACGTCGGGGTGTAGCGCAGCCTGGTTAGCGCGCGTGCCTTGGGAGCACGAGGCCGCCGGTTCAAATCCGGCCACCCCGACCACGTCGTTCTGGCGAACGACCATGATCTATCAGTCACAACGAAACATGAAGATATGCTCACGAGTTTGGTGCCACGGACATGCCGCTAGGCTCGTCCGTGCACGGATGAGTCCCGCGAGGCGGGGACACATCCGTGGCACCAAGCAAGAGCTGCCTTGTCTATTGAGGGTCGGGCATTTCAGGTAAAAAGGAGACATCCGTGCGATGCGCTCGATGATTATGCCTTTCGTACCTCGAAAAGGTTTGATAGTTGCGGGAGCGATCTTTCTTGTTGTCCTGCTTTTTTCGTACACGTTCGCGGCTGACGACACCCTGCGGATCTCCATTCTGCATATGAACGATCCTCACGCCCACTACGTTCCGTACGAGGAGAAAGACGAGACCGGGCTTATCGGAGGATTCGCCAAGGCTGCGACGGTCATTAAACGGGAAATCGCCGAGAATGAACGCCAAGGGCGCAAGACGCTCGTGCTCTGTGGTGGCGACTTGCTTACCGGGACTCCCTTCTCCACGGTTTGGAAAGGTGAAATGGGCGTCAAGCTCATGAATGAAATGGGCTTCACCGCTATGGTTGTCGGCAACCATGAGTTCGATTTCGGCAAAGATCATCTGGTCGCGCGGCTTGAACCCATGATGCGGTTCCCTCTCCTGAGCGCCAACATCTTGGATCAACAGGAACGCCTGGTGTTCAAGGAAAGCATGGGGACGACCTTTCCTCCGTCTCAAACTCCGGTGATTATTTTTGGCCTCACCACCGATCAGACCCCGGTCACCACGCATCCGAGGAACGTGCAGGGGGTAACGTTCCTGAAGCCGGAAGTCGCGGCGAACCATTTCCTCAAGCGGTGCCGTGATGAGGATCTGGTCATCGCTCTCACGCACGTTGGCGTTGACGTGGACAAGCAATTGGCTGAGGCTTTCCCTCGTATCGATGTGATTGTGGGTGGTCATACACATACGGCAATCAAGGAACCGCTCAAGGTTAGGGATACGATCATCGTGCAAGCCGGCGCATACGCACGCTATGTGGGCAAATTGGACCTGGACGTGAAGCATGGCCGGGTCGTGCATTACGAGGGGCGTCTCATACCTCTGAAAGCATCACTGGAAGAAGATCCACAAATAGCCGCGGTGATCGAGCAGTACAAGGCCCAGATGGACGCCCAACTCAAGACGGTCATCGGCAGCACTCAGATCCTTCTTGAGGGCGGTCGAAGCCAGGTGCGATCGGGCCGGCAGACGAATTTGGGGAAGCTTATCGCCTTCACCGTGGCCAAGAGCGTGAATGCAGATGCTGCGGTGATTAACGGAGGCGGAATCAGAGCAAGCCTGCACGCAGGGGACATCACCTTGAGCGACATCTACACGGTGCTTCCCTTTGGCTCCACGGTGGTCAAGGTGGACTTGAAAGGCTCAGACCTGGCCAAAGTGATGCAAAGGAGCTTGGAGCTTCCGGAAGGAAGCGGTGGAAAGCTCCAGACTTACGGCATCGCGTGGGATGCGCGAGACGGCCGGGTTTCTATCCGTCAAGTAGGCGCGCGAGCTTTTGATCCGCAGCAAACCTATTCCGTCGCGACAAATGATTTCCTCATGGCCGGCGGTGATGGATACACCATGTTCAAAGAAGCCGGGAAGAACGTCTATCAGGATTCTTACCAGATCAGTGACCTGCTCATCGACCTCATCAGAGACAAGAAAGTGATTTCAGCGGCGACACTTGACGCTATTCCCGATCCGCCACGCTGATTGCGTGCACTAAATCGGCTTCAAAAAAGATTTTGATGTTTTGTACGATTTTTGACTTAGGTCAAGGATCGTGGTCCAGTCTTCAGGTAGGGTGGTTGTCAACCGGGGCCAAGAGCATAATTACCGTAAGACCCCGCGACACGGCGCCATAGAATTGCTGCACCATTCGGCGATCGCCCATTGCTCTCCCTGGTAACGGTTTCAAGCAACCAGGACACTTTAGAACTGCGCTCGGCGCGAAGACATACGAATTCGCTTTCTGACAGGTGATATCCTGGTCCTCATCGGACTGTCGCGCGAGGCGCGGGATTGCCTACCGTTTTCGGGCCTGTAGAGCCTGCCCCGGACCCGATTCGGGGGACGCCGGCCGCTACCGGACCGTTTTGGACAATATCCTTACACACGGCTCCCATTCCATTCTGGTAGGTGCCGGCGTCCCTGCCGGCACACATTTTCTCAACCTCAATGACGGCAAGTAGCTCTAGTGGTTGCAAAAGTTCGCTGGGAATGAAGTTGCACTGCTGGGCAAGCCGGCAGTGGCACCCACGCTACTGGGACTCTTCACAGCTCCAGTCACCGATACTCATGAAGATGGAAGCGGTTATCTGTCTGCTGACGGGGCGTCGGTCTTTGGGCGTGCTCTCTCGCCCTTTTCCTTACGAGCAGTCTTGGTCTCCGCACCAATGGGGTTATGCGAGCCCATTTTGGCCAGGTACTTCTTGAACTGATCGTCGGTGAACATCTTGGTCCAGCGGGCTTCTCGTTCCCTTTCCGTGCGCATGTACAAAGAGATCCGGTAAACAACCCACCCGATCCCCGCAATCAGCAACAGGACATACACGACCGTTAGAGTGCTCATGTAGGTTTCCAGAAGCTCAGATTCGGACCGCCGGCCGAGAATTCTTCTTGCGGGCCGCTTGCCGAGCGGGCTGAGACTTGTCCGTGCGCTGCTGAGGCTTTTTCGCTTCAACGGGCTTTTTGCCGTCCGAACCTTTCAGAGCCTTCGCATACTTTTCGGGGTCTTCTATTAGTGCGATCTTGAGCACATCATCCATGTGCTTGACGAGCTTGAAATCGAGCTTGCGTCGAATATGCTTCGGGATCTCGCTCAAGTCCTTTTCGTTCTGCTGCGGCACGATGATGGTAAAAATCTTTGCCCGAAGGGCTGCCAATGATTTCTCCCTTAGACCGCCTATCGGCAGCACGCGCCCACGCAGGGTAATTTCGCCGGTCATGGCCACATCCGATCTCGTGGGGATGCCTGTGAGTGCGCTGATCACCGCAGTCGCCATAGTGACCCCGGCAGAAGGCCCGTCTTTGGGTATCGCGCCTGCCGGCACATGCACATGGATATCTTTCGCGTAGTAGAACTTGTCCTTAAGCCCGAATCGTGAAGCCCTGGACCGGAAATAGGACATGGCCGCGTGGCCCGACTCCTTCATTACATCTCCCAACTGGCCGGTGAGCAAGAGGTTCCCTTTCCCTTCCATGGGCGTGGCCTCGATGTGAAGCACATCACCACCGTATGGAGTCCATGCCAGCCCTGTGGCCACACCCACCTCGTTTTCCCGCCGCTCCTCATCAGGCAGGAACTTGGGCACACCCAGGTATTTATGCAGATTCTTGGCCGTGATCGCGGGGAGCTTCTTTTCCCCTTCCGCGATCATTCGAGCCATCTTGCGGCATAGGTTGGCGATTTCCCGTTCCAGATTTCTCAGGCCTGCCTCACGGGTATACTGATTGATAATGCCGAGAATAGCCTCGTCAGTGATTCTGAAATGTTCCGGTTTGATCCCGTTTTCTCTAATTTGCCGTGGAATCAGAAAATGCCGAGCGATTTTGAGCTTTTCCTCGTCCACGTACCCGGGAATCTCAATGACCTCCATTCGATCTTTGAGCGCGGGAATGATCGGATCCGAGAGATTGGCCGTAGTGATGAACATCACCTTTGACAAATCAAACGGGACGTTCAGGTAATGATCGCTGAACGCGCAGTTCTGTTCCGGGTCAAGCACTTCCAGCAGCGCTGCAGAAGGATCCCCGCGGAAGTCCGCGCCTACCTTGTCGATTTCGTCAAGCATGAAGACGGGGTTGTTCGAGCTCGCAGTCTTCAGGCCCTGGATAATCCTGCCGGGGAGCGCTCCTATGTATGTGCGGCGATGCCCGCGGATTTCGGCCTCGTCGCGCAAACCACCGAGCGACACCCTCGTAAATTTCCGGCCCAGAGCTCGAGCAATGGACCTGCCAAGGGAGGTCTTTCCCACGCCGGGAGGGCCCACAAAACAGAGGATAGGGCCCTTCATGTTCTTGTTGAGCTTGCGCACACCCAGGTATTCGAGGATGCGATCCTTAACCTTTTCCAGGTCGTAATGATCTTCGTCCAAGATCTTCTGCGCGTTCCTTACGTCCAGATGATCGCGGGTCGATTTAGCCCAGGGGAGCTCCACCATCCAGTCCAAGTACGTGCGGATGATTGAGGCTTCCGCGGCGTCGGGGTGCATTTGACCGAGGCGACTAAGCTGCTTTTCGGCTTCCTTAGCCACTTCCTTGGGCATTTTGGCCTTCGCGATTTTGGCCCGGAATTCCTCGATCTCCTTGGTCTTCTCGTCGATCTCGCCCAGTTCGCTCTGGATAGCTTTGAGTTGCTCTCTTAGGAAGTATTCCCGATGGGTCTTGCCCATCTCTTCCTTTGCCTGCGTCTGGATCTTGGCCTGCATGGCCGAAAGCTCCAGCTCTTTTGAGAGCAATTCATTCACTCGTCGGAGCCGTTCCACCGGCTCGATGATCTCCAGAATGGCCTGGGACTCTTCCACCTTGAGCTTTAGATTGGATGCCACCAGATCCGCGAGCCGGCCTGGCTCTTCTATGGAGTCGAGTATGGCTACCGCGTCGGGCGAAATCACGCCCCGGAGCTGGAGGATTTTCTCCGAGTTCTCCTTTACCGACCTCATCAAGGCTTCAACTTCGAGGTTGATGGCAGTCGCGGAAGGCTCCGCGATCTTTTCGATCCGAACTTTGAAATGGTCCGGGGTTGGCAGGTAGGTGACAATGCGCGCCTTGGCAAGGCCCTGAACGAGGATTTTCACCCTTCCGTCAGGCAGCCTGAGCATCTTCACGATCATCGCGACCGTGCCGGTGTCGAAAATGTCTTGCGGCTTAGGGTCTTCTTGTGTGGACGATCGTTGCGTGGCAAGGAATATGAGTCGATCATGCTCCATCGCCTCTTCGACCGCTTTGATGGATTTCTCGCGGCCGACCATTAACGGCAGGATCATGTACGAATAGATAACCACATCCCGAACAGGGAGGAGCGGAATCACATCCGGGATGTCGGAGAAGTTCACCTGGTCTACTGCAACGGCATCTTCTTCAGAGAAATCGTCTTTCTTTCCTATGTCTTCCACGATATGACCGTCCTTCGTAATCCGCAGAATTAGCACTCAAGGGCCCGGGAGGCGCGAAAAAGCAGGAGATTGCGCGTCCAGCTCCTGAGATACCGGTATTTTTGTGCCACAACCTACAATTATATACCGCAAACCCCTGTGTCAAGCTCTCTTGAGGCTCTTTTCGGCCCCGAAGAGCCCCACTCGAAGACTCACAGAGGCTGTCCTGATTCTTTTTGGCTTCCGGGGAGGGAAGAGAAGTCGAACCAATGCAGTAAGAAAGCGGCACGGATGCGCCCCGGATTGTCAATACTGATCCAGGTCCGCGCCTGTGTGGTCCCAGCGTGCCCCTTTGACCAGGCCCGGCTCAAGTTCAGCCGGCGCGCTCCCTACCTTGAATATCTCTTGTACGCCCTCTGCCGAAGCTGTCACGAGGCCGGTTCTCGGATCGACGCGTCGCATCTCGATAGCATCGGAGCGCGGGAATTCCTTCACAGGCTTGTCTTTCAGCACTTCTCTCATGAAGTAACCCCAGATGGGCGCGGCAGCTTTCCCACCGGTTTCGCCGTGACCGATGGTGAACTCGTCGTCGAATCCCACCCAGACCCCGCAGGTGTAATCCGGTGAGAATCCCATAAACCACGCGTCGATGTTGTCGTTGGTTGTCCCTGTCTTACCCCCTATGTCGGGTCGTCCTACGATCTTTTTCAACACAGTGGCAGTTCCCTGCTGGATCACGCCTTGCAGCAGGCTCGTCATGATGTGCGCGGTCCCTTCGTCGATTCGACGCCGAACCACAGGAGTTCCGGATTCATGGGTCTCTTGGCCGGCGGCAAGCGACGAGTTGACTTCGTGGGAGACTCTCTGAATCTGCGGCTGATCCATCTGGAGCGGATCATCCAGAAACACCGGCGGATGATGCTCTTCGAGAATCTTGCCGTTTCGATCGACGATTCTCTTGATGTATACCGAGTCCACCAGGAAGCCCCGGTTGGGAAAGACCGAGTACGCGTTCAACTGCTCTTCCAACGAGACGCCTGTGGAGCCCAGCGCCAGAGTGAGATTATTCGCCAGAGGAGACTTGTATCCGATTTTCCGGGCATAGGCTTTCGCGTGCTCTATACCGGTGTGCTGCAAGATTTTGATTGTGGGGATATTGATCGACTTGACAATCGCCTCACGGAAACTCACCGGGCCGCTAAAACCGCCACGGTAGTTCTTCGGCCGCCAGACTTCTCCGGTCCCGGGGATCGGGAGCGCGAGAGGCGAGTCCAGAATCATGTCCGCACAGGTGAAGCCCTTGTTCAGCGCGGCTGCATAAATTACCGGCTTGAACGACGATCCAGGCTGACGCCGAGCCTGAATGGCCCTGTTGTATTTGGCTTCGGAAAAACCGCGGCCACCCAGGAGCACCCGCACGAATCCGGTCCTGTTCTCCCGCAGCATGAGCGCTGATTCCACCAGAGGTTCCTGCTCCAGTTCCAGTGGGAAGTAATCGACCATATCCTCCGTGTAAACCTTGTAATTCTTCATCTGAGGATCGGTCTGACCGAATTTCTTGAGGTACAAGTCCCGACGCTTGCCATTAGGATCCGTTACGAGAACCTGAATCACATCCCCTACCTGAAAAGGCAGGTGCCCATCCGCGAAGTTCCTGGTCCGCAGTTCCGGGCGAATGAACGGTCTTCTGGCCCACCAGTTGGAATCGGATTCGATCTTAATCTTCCCCACATATTCCCGTTTGGTCCCTGCCTTTACGTAGCTCCCCATCCTGACGTATACACTGCCCTCGTCAATGTCCGTGATCACGCCCTCGGTGATTTCCCCAAACTGGAGGGGTCTTTCTCGTTCGCGGGTCTTCTTCTCGAGGAATTCCATGACCCCTTTCACATTGAGGGTCTTGATCGGTCCGCGGTAACCTTCTCTCTTGTCCAGCTCCCTGAGGCCGCGATCCATCGCGTCCTTGGCAAGCCTGGTCATGTTCAGGTCAACCGAGGTGTAAATCTGGAGCCCTTCCCTGGTCAACATGTCCACGCCGTACTTGTTTTCCACATATCTCCGAACGTGCTCGGAGAAGTCAGCCGCCATTCTGCGATAGGGATTGGATTGCGTGACCAGTTTGGGCTGTTCTTCCCCCGCAGCGTCATGTTGTTCCTGGGTGATGTACCCATCCTTGAGCATACGATCGAGCACGTATGCTCGACGATTCATAGCTGCATTGAGGTTGACTTTGGGAGAGTAATCGGCTGGGCGCTGGGGCAGGCCGGCAAGCAGCGCGCACTCTGCCAGAGTCAATTCGTTCACATGCTTGCCGAAATACGTCCTGGCGGCACACTCCACGCCGTAAGCCCTACTGCCAAGAAAGATCTGATTCAGGTAGAGATTAAGGATCTGCTTCTTGCTCAAAGAGTTCTCAATGCGGGTCGAGAGAATGGCTTCCCTAATCTTACGGCTGAACTTCTTTTCCGAAGTGAGGAGAAAAGTCCTAGCTACCTGCTGGGTGATGGTGCTCGCACCTCCGCCGATCTTCCACTTTGTGACAGTATCCTTGGCCGCACGCAGGATGGCTTCTTTGTCCACGCCCTGATGCTGCCAGAAATTCTTGTCCTCGGCCGCGACAAAGGCATGCTGGAGCATCTGCGGGATCTGGTCGATGGGAACTACGAAACGGCGTTCGGACGCGAACTCCGAAATGAGATCGCCATTGTCCGCGTAGACCTGGGTGACGATGGGGGGTGAGTAATTCCTGAGCTTTTCGACGCTGGGCAGGCTTTGGGTGAAATAGACGTACGCCTGCGTTGCTACTCCTGCCGCGCCCGCGAAACCTGCCAGGCCAGCCAAGACCAAGAGCCTGGCGATTCCACCGAAGAAGGATCCGCGTTTTCTTTTCTTCTCCACGCGCTCCTGCGCCGCGTAGAAGGGGCTTTTGCTGGGGCGTTTGAATGGTGGGGCCGGATTCAAGTCCTGCCTCCTCGACAGGGTATCTGGGCCCGGGACTTTATCACAGGCCGGCTTGCACGTCCATGCCTATAAAAAAATAGCTGATAAATTTCAATATAATTTATCGAAAACTTCATGCGTCGCATGAAGCGAACGCGGGAGACGCGCTCAAGGCACAATTCATCCATAAGATCGCTCAACACGGAATAATGTTCCCTCACCGGAGCAGTTTGTACGGAAGGTACGTGGAAATGGGGGGCACATACGTAACCAGGAAGACGCATATCAGCAGGATAGCAAGGAACGGCCAAACGCCTCGCGAGACCTCCACGAGGCTTTTGTTGGTAAGCCCCATTGCCACGAAGAGATTCAAACCGAACGGCGGCGTGAGAAAGCCGAATTCGATCACGAGGACCATGATGATGCCATAGTGGATCAGGTCGATGCCGAAACGGTTGAGCGTCTCCGCAAAGAGCGGCGAGAGTATGAGCATGGCCGAAACATTATCCATAACCGTGCCCATGAGTAGAAAGAGCACCACGACGAACAGCAGGAAGATACTCGGACTGTGCACATGCGCGGTGATCACGTCCGCAACCTGATGCGGCAGTCTGAACGCGGTAAGTAACCAGATAAGCGTCATTGCGGCAGCCAGGACGAACAAGAGGCAACTGGAGAGAATAGCTGCCTGCTTGCACACTGTGGGGACGTCTCTGAGTCGGAATTCCCGATAGATGACCAGCTCCACGAAGAGCGCATAGACCACGCTGACCGCGGCAGCCTCTTCCGGGGTGAATATCCCAGAATAAATCCCCCCGAGGACGATCACCGGGAGCATGATCCCCCAGAATCCATCCTTGAAGGTCACCAGAAGCTCACGCCAGGTGTGTCTTTCCTGTGCCTGCCAATTGTGCTGCCATGCAAGCACGTAGGTGTAGAGCATGAATAAGCCGCCAATCAGAAGCCCCGGTCCGATACCCGCCATGAACAGCTCCGCGACCGAGACGTTCATCACCAGGCAGTAAAGGATCATAGGTATTGACGGTGGAATCACGATGCCCAAGGAGCCTGCTGAGGTAACAAGCCCTATGGAGAAGCGCTCAGGGTACCCCGCCTTGACTAGGGCAGGAATCATGATCGAACCGATAGCCACCACTGTGGCCGGGCTCGAACCGGAAAGGGCCGCGAAGAACATGCAGGCAATGGTGGTGGCAATGGCCAGGCCGCCCGGCACCGGCCCGACCACTGCATTGATCACCGCGATGAGCTTCTTGGCCATGGCGCCCTGGGTCATGATGGCCCCGGCAAGGATGAAAAACGGGATTGAGAGGAGAATGAAGTTATCCAGCGCGTTAAAGAGCTGTTGGGGAAGTACCAGGAGCGAAGTCGTAGTGTGGAGAAGCACTGCCATGCCCGTGGTCACCACAAGAAGCACGGCTATGGGCATGCCGAGGATCAGAAGGATGATGAAGCAGAGCGCGACGGTAGCGATCATGGCCGATCCGCCCCCAGCCTGAACGGCTCATTCTTGAGCAGCCCCTGTAGATGCTTGGCCGCGAGATGGAAAAAGCGATAGGCCATCAATGCGGAAAAAACCGGAATGGGCAGGCATGTCCAAAACTTGGGGAGCTCAAGCGCGGACGTGATCGCTCCGAATTGCCTGAGCTTCATGGTCTGTTCCCAGCCATACCACGCGACTACGAGGAACGTGACTGCGCCTAAAGTGTTTATGAAGACCTTCAAAGCATGGCGAAAGCGATCGTTTGAAACCCGCTCGTAAACCAGATCCATCGCGAAGTGCGAGCCGTACTTCACCCCGAGAGATGCCCCGAGAAACGCTATGAAAACCCCTCCGTACCTGCCGACCTCCTGAAACCAGTCGAAACTGAAATTGAGCACGTACCGACAGAAGACCTGGACCGCGGTAAGCCCTGCGAGCGCGAGCAAGGTCAGCACCAGGGTCCATTCTTCAATCTGGTTCAGAATTCCAATAATTCGTTTCATGACGTGCAGCGACAAGCTGCCCGGACCGACACCCGTGAAGGTGCAGCCCGGGCAGGCAAAAACAAGACCTATGAAAGATCGGAGATGTGATTACTTCTTGCTGTGGGTGTCCACCTTGGCCACAAAGAAATCAAAGACCTCCGGGCCGATCTTTGTGCGATATTTGTCCCACACCGTTTTCATCGCCTTCTTGAAGGCGTCGCGCTCTTGCGGTGTCAGTTCGATCACTTTCACATTATTTTGCTTGCAGTATTCTTCTACAGAGAGGCCGGACTGCGGGAGCTTCTTCATGAGCACTTCGTTTTCTTCGCGGTTCACCTTGATGCAAACCTTGGCCGCTTCCCGGAAGATATTCTGTTGTTCCGGAGTCAGCTTCTTCCAGTATGCGGGATTCACGATGATAATGCATTCCGTGAGAATGTGACCGGTCTTGGTGACGAACTTGGTGATTTCGGTGGCTTTGATCAAGATCGAGGTGAGGAGCGGGTTCTCCTGGCCGTCGATGGTCTTGCTTTGAAGAGCGCTGTAGATTTGCGTGAACGCCAGGTCCACTGGAGAAGCGCCAACTGCTCTGAAGGTATCAAGGTAGATCGGGCTGACCATCACCCGGATCTTCATGCCTTTCAAATCCTCGGGCTTGCGCACTTCCCGGACCATGTTGGTGATGTCTCGGAATTCGTTCTCGGTCCAACCAATGCCGACAAAGCCTTTTTCCGGCAGAAAGCTGAAGATTTTCTGCTGCACTTCAGGATCGTCCAGCACGGCGTAAGCGGTCTTGCGATCCGGAAAGACGAACGGTAGGTCCGTCAATGCCACTTGAGGCGCATAATTCTGCAGAATTGCCGTGGTAATTGAGGCGATCTCCAGGGTCCCTCCCTGGACCTGTTCAGCCATGGATTGCTCGCTTCCCAGTTGGCCAAAGGGGAAGGTCTTTATCTGGATCGCGCCGTTGGTCTTTTCTTTCACGTAATTCGCGAACGCGTCAATGCCTTTGGACTGACCGTGGAACGGCGGCGCGACGTGGCCGAATTTGACCTCCGTTGGCTTATCCTGAGCCACCGCCGACGCAGCGCACAGCGCCACAACAGAAAAACAGACCAGCAAAGCCAAGAACTTCTTCATCCTACACCTCCGCTCGTTGAACCGTTGCCGTTAAGACAGTTCATGCAAATTTATTCTCGGTTACGTTCGCGACACGGGAACCGCTTCGCGACGCAGATGCGCAACAGGAGAAAAAACTCTAGCACAGTCCTAGGCCCAAGATCTAGTCTCTTGTGACTCAAACGCACGCTCGCGTGATTAAGGACCTTGTGTGCATTACCCGCGCTCCAGCACCCTCTGTGCGTCGTCGTACCCTTGATCCATCCAGGCAAAGACTGCTTCTTCTCTGAACCGCAAGGTGGCAAACGGAAACCTGCCCAAGGATCGTTCAGGACTGACCACGGTGATCTCGCAATCGGGATAATCGTCCGGTTTGTAATTCAATCCCGGTCTGGTGCTCACCGCAATGATCTTCCGGAATCCGCTCTCGTACAAAGGCCCTATGGGAAGCCACTGGGTAAATCCTCCGTCCCGGTATCGGCCTCCTTCCAGCTCCACGCTCTGGCAGAGCACGGGGAGCGACATGGATGCGGCTAGGAGCTTCCACGCGGTTTCAACGTCAAAGTCCTGGAGCTTGAACCAATGAGCGGCCCCAGTAGGTTCCTTCCATCCAGGGAGCTTGGAGGCAGTGACCAACACCGGCGTGGGCCGGTCGAGCACCTTGGCGATGTCCAGGTGCGTGCTCACCATAGGCCGGAAGCTCTCCAGGTTGAGAAGGCCTTCTCGGCTCAAGGTCCGCAACGAGCCTCGTCGTCTGAAGAGGACCGCGGAGGAAAGAGCGGCCTTTACCAGCCGGCCGACCTGAACCTTTGGTAGAGGCGCGAGCAGCAGGCCAAGCTCCACGGCGGTTTTCAGGGCCAGCCGCCGAAGTCGTCGAATTTCCGTACGCGGGATCGGCGACCGAGCCAACGTAGCCCAGAGGTCATGTGCTCGGTCCCAGTCTCCCTGCACGACCAGGGCTGCATTCAGGGCTCCTATGGAACTTCCCGCGCACGCGTGGAATTGAAGGTCGCGCTCGATAAACGCCTTCCAGCAGCCGATCTGGTATGCGCCTCGTGCGCCTCCGGCAGATAAGGCCAGCCCTAGCGCATGTTTTGCGGGCAGTTTGCCCTGAGATTTGCCCAAAGCCCTTTCAGTTTCAGTGGAGAGCACTTGGAATTACTGCCATGAGAAATGAGTTTGATTTCCCGAAAGCTTGTCCGCGTTCCGCCTTCTTAGGCGAATCGCAAGTCCGGGTTGCTCGCCCAAGACGTTCCAATCTTGACAATACTTCAGCACATGCCGTACCATGCGCACCGTGGAGAAGGCGGCTTAGCCAAGTGGTAAGGCGACGGTCTGCAAAACCGTTATACGGCGGTTCGAATCCGCCAGCCGCCTCCACGGCGAATCAGATCGACCTAGCACGGGTCGATTTTTTGTGATTTGTGCCACACCGTTTCGCGTCCGTTAGCGTAGAGACGCAGTTTCCGGGGACTGGTCCTTCCCAAACCAAAGAATTTGGAAATGACCGGCGGAGGGATTTTCGTCAGCGTTGGGTCTCTCCTGGCGGCAACCCAGGCAGGGAATGCAGGACGAGTTTGCGGACCCGCTGTGCGGCACTCACCATTTCCAGAGCATCTTCCTTGGTCGGTGTGAAGAGATCGTCAGGGTAGCGCGATCCCACAGCATAGACCGTCAATTCCCGGCACTCTTCCTCCAAGACCTGAAAGTTGGCGTTGATACCAACGCACCGGGACGGCAGAGCAACAAGATCATGGGTCCGAGTGGGCGGCTGGCCGTGGTACACAAGAAAAGCTTTGAGCAGTTTTTCGGCTGCCTGTTGAGAATGGAAGCAGACAGTATCCCAGGGGATTCGCGTCGCCTGTAAGTTGTTTTCGATATTAAGAAAATCGTTCTCAGCCTTGGCAAGCCAGGCAGCATAGTTGGTTTCAGGATCGTTCATAGAGAGCTTTGCCTTCCGCTTCGATGACCGAGAGGAGCGTGCCCCGAACTCCACGCAGCCGAGCTACTTCGCTCGGAGTATAGACGACAACATCCAGGGGCCAAGGTCTGAGACCAAACACGGCGCTCACCTCGATAGCCCTTTCCGGCGGGCGACGGTTCGTCTCCATCTCCACGAATAGATCGAGATCGCTATCGTCTGTTGCGCCGCCTCTCGCGTGGCTCCCAAAGACAATGATCCTTATGGGGTTGAATTTCTCGGCGATTACGGCCGCAATCTTTTGGAGTTGTTCTTGATCCATCGTGACTCATCCTAGCAATGTGCCAGCACAAATTGCATTGGAGCGCCGACCCCTTTCTCGGCTTCTCAGAAATGGCAGCGGAAGATACGTTCAACCACATAGGGAAGCAGCGTTGCTGGATGTCTCACCATTCGATTTCTGGGCCGACCTGGTGTTGAGAAGCACAGCAGAGCAGGCCATCCTGCGCGATGAATTCTCCCAAAGCGTCGCGAGCACAGGACAGGGCCAGTTCCGGGAGGTTGTTGGTCTCAGATACGTGAGCCAGCACCACAGCACGCAATTCGTCGGAAAAGATACGCTGCAAAAGACCCGCGCTCTGAGGATTGGAAAGATGACCCAGTCGGCCCTTGACCCTCTGTTTCAGTTCCCAGGGGTACGGGCCTTCGATGAGCATCTTGGGGTCGTGATTACTCTCCAGGACCGCAACTTGCACTCCTTGGAGCAGGTTCGTCACCAGACCGGTGACCGATCCCAGGTCGGTTGCCACTCCGAGTTGAACGGCGCCACGAGAGATCCGGAAGCCCACAGGGTCGACGCAATCGTGCGGCACCGAGAAAGGATGAATTCTGAAGCCACTCACTTCGAATACTCTACCGGTCTGGAAGAAGAGCAGCTCGTGGATCTTTCCCACGGCTTGTTTCACGGCATCGTACGTGCCGCGGTTCATCCATACGGGGATCTTATACTTCCGTGAGAGAACCCCGACGCCTTTCACATGATCCGAATGCCCGTGGGATACGACGATCGCTTGAATGGATGCGGGGTCCGCGCCTGCCCGTTCCAATCTCTCGGAGATCTGTTTAGCGGAGAGACCGGCATCGACGAGTATGGCACTCCCGTTGGCCTGAACGAGTAAAGAATTGCCAGAGCTACCACTGGCCAGGGAGATGATCTTCATCGGGCGCCACCTCGACGGGATGCGTCGGGCTGGACCATATCGCCCGGTCTGGAGGCTGTCAAGCCCTTTTTCGGATCAGTATCCCATCAGCCTGACCGCAACGAGACCGGCCAGGAGTGCGGAGATCAGCCACGCGTGCACCACCGGGCCATGCTTGGAAGGGGGATCGGTGAGCGTCTCGCGAGCGGCTGCGCTGACCTGGGCTTCGGGTATGCGCTCCAGGAGCTGCGCGACCAGGTCCCGGAACGGCTGAATAGTGTTGGTAATAAGCACCGGTGGAGCCCCGCGGCTTTGTAGTATGAGAAAGAGCCTCGTGCGTGACTTCACCGCGTCCAAGGCTTCAATATCGCTCCATTCTACCCGCACGGATCGCAGGAACTTGGTGACCGTGATGCCGGTGTCGTCCAAGGTTATGACGCGGGCGAGTATCTCCAGCCCGAGGTAGAAGAACGGAGCAAGAATCGCGAGGACGATAAGTCCGTTGTCGGCCATGAATTCCAGGTACACTAGGAATGCGCCGAATCCCATCGCGAGAACCACTGGCGGAATCAGACGCGTGTCGACGCGGAACGAGCTGCTGTTCATGTACATTCCTGTAGAGGCGAGCTCTTGCCTTGTTGGCAAGCGGAGCTTATGATATCATGACATACTTTGTCGGGGGAGCATTTTCAGCTCTCGCCGGCACCTAAGTGCGGAGGAGGATCTCCTGATGTTAAACAGAAGGCTCATAACCATACTACTTTGCGTTTTCACACTGGTGAGCGTGACATTTGTTGTCACGATCCCCGGGGGGGCAGAGACCGCGGTCGGCAAGTCCCCGGATTATAAGGAATTGCTCCTCTTCCGGCAAGTAATGCAGATCGTGCAAAAGAATTACGTCAAAGACGTTACGGATAAAGACCTGATCCAGGGCGCCATCAATGGGATGTTGCAATCTCTGGATCCGCATTCTTCCTTCCTTACCGAGGAACTGTTCAAGGAACTTCAGGTAGAGACCCGAGGCGAATTCGGTGGATTGGGGATTGAGATAACCCTGGACAACGGCATACTCACCATCGTCTCGCCCATAGAGGATACGCCCGCGTTCCAGGCCGGCCTCAAGGCAGGGGACAAGATCATCAAGATCGACGGTGAGAATACCAAGAACATCACCTTGCTCCAGGCGGTCAAGAAGATGAGAGGCCAGAAGGGGACGAAGGTTACCCTCACCATCTTTCGAGAAGGGTTCAAGAAACAGAAGGATTACGTCATAACGAGAGACATTATCCATGTGCGTTCGGTGAAAAAAGATGCGCTGGAGCCTGGATATCCTTACATTAGAGTCGTGAACTTCCAGGAGAGTACCACCAAAGACCTCAAACAGGCCATCAAGGACCTTGGAGGCGAGGAATCGGTCAAGGGGTTGATCCTGGACTTGAGGAACAACCCTGGAGGTCTGTTGGACCAGGCCGTTAAGGTGGCAAATCTCTTCGTAGATAAGGGCCTGATCGTTTACACCGACGGCCGGGTGAAGGATCAGCGTATGGAATTCAAGGCCGCCAAGAGCGGACGGCACTACAATTTCAAGCTTGCGGTACTCATCAACGGAGGCAGCGCAAGCGCTTCGGAAATCGTGGCCGGCTGTATGCAAGATCATAATCGAGGATTGGTCCTGGGGACCAAGTCTTTTGGCAAGGCTTCGGTGCAGACTATCATTCCGCTGGAGAACGGATCGGGGTTGAGGCTGACCACCGCGTATTACTACACGCCATTGGGCCGCCATATCCAGAAGACGGGCATCCTTCCTGACGTGGATCTCAAGGAGCAGGTTGATGCCGAGCTCGATGCTCAGGCCAAGGAAGAGGCTTTGTTGGACAAGAAAGACAAGAGCATGGAGCGACTGCTGGCTCGTACCAAGCCTGACCCGGAAAAGGACATTGTGCTAAAGAAGGCCCTGGACTGGATCAAATCCGACGTTTCGGTCGAAAAGTTTAAGATTGAACACCAGAAGCCGGCCGCGGAGACCGCGTTCAACATGAAGTAGCCTATGCACGTGCGTCGTCTGATCGTTCAGCCAAATCTTCCTCCTGAATTGCAGGGCCTGCGCAAGTTGGCTATGAACCTCTGGTTCAGCTGGCATCCCGATGTCACGAGGATGTTTCAGGCGCTCGATCCCGACCTCTGGGAGGAGACCGGGTGCAACCCGGTGCTGATGCTCGCCAACCTTTCTCCTGAACGAAAAGAGGAGGTTGTCAGAGACGCAGTCATCCTGGAACAGATCAGAGAGGCCGAACGAGCCCTAGACGATTACATAAGCAGTACCAAGGTCTATTCATTCAAGTTAGATAGGCCCATCGACTACCGTATTGCTTATTTCAGCATGGAATTCGGCCTCAACGAATGCCTGCCCATGTATTCCGGCGGGCTCGGAGTCCTGGCAGGAGACCACCTCAAGAGCGCGTCAAACCTGGGACTTCCCCTCGTGGCTGTGGGGCTGCTCTATCAAAAGGGATACTTCAAGCAGTACCTCAATATAGACGGCTGGCAGCAGGAATCGTATCCCGACAACGATTTCTACAACATGGCTGTTACCCCGGTCCACGATTCCGCAGGAGAGCACTTCGGTTTCGAGCTCCCCGTGGCAGAGAGGACTGTTAAGGTTCTCTTGTGGAAAGTGGATGTAGGCCGAATTCGTCTGTACCTCCTGGATACCAATCATCCGTCAAACTCACCCGCTGACCGTGCCATCACTGCCGAACTATACGGCGGCGATGGGGAAACACGCATGAGGCAAGAGTTTGTCCTGGGGATCGGAGGCGCTCGGGCTCTGCACCTTCTCGGCTTGTGGCCGTTCGTGTACCACCTCAATGAGGGGCACGCGGCATTCGCTGCGCTCGAAAGGATCCGGCAGACCATGACCACGAACCGGGTACCGTTCGAGGTGGCGTTGGAAGCGGCAGCCGCGTCCACCGTCTTCACCAGCCACACTCCGGTGGCCGCTGGGATCGACTTGTTTCCGCCGGATCTGGTGGAACGCTATTTCAAGGGATACATGAGCACGCTGGGGCTGAGCGTAGCGGATCTCATGGCCCTAGGCCGGGAGAATCCCTTCGATCAGAGCTCGCCTCTTTCAATGGCCGTGCTGGCGCTGCGGGTTTCCCGTGGAGTCAATGGCGTGAGCAAGCTCCACAGCCAAGTCGCCAAACGCATGTGGAGCAAACTGTGGCCTGATGTGGACAAAGAGGACATCCCCATCGGATACGTGACGAACGGGGTGCACATACCCTCGTACGTATCCAAGGAATTGGCAGACCTATTCGAGCGTTACCTGGGCGAAGGTTGGATCGAAGAACCGGACAACGAAAAAGTCTGGTCTCGTGTGCACAATATCCCGCGGGACGAACTCTGGCGAGTCCATGAGAGTCGCCGGGAGCGCCTGGTGATCTTCTGTCGTGATCGTCTTTCTTCGCAAAGCAAAGCCAGGGGCGGATCGCCTGCGGATCAATCGCGTATCCGGGACGTACTCAATCCTGACGCTCTGACCATCGGATTTGCCCGGAGGTTCGCGCCGTACAAGCGGGCAGGACTCCTCTTTTCAGACCCGGATCGACTCTATCGGATCATCTCTGACAAGAACCGGCCGGTGCAATTCATCTTTTCAGGGAAAGCGCATCCTCGAGACGGCCAGGGCAAAGAACTAATCAAGATGGTCGTGCATCAAGCCCGGTCGGAAGGCTTCCGGCGCAATCTGGTCTTCCTGGAGGATTATGATCTGCACGTTGCCCGCTACCTGGTTCAGGGCGTGGACGTGTGGCTCAATACGCCACGTCGGCCCAACGAAGCGTGCGGCACCTCAGGAATGAAGGCGGCCGCAAACGGCGCCTTGAATATGAGTATTCTCGATGGCTGGTGGGTCGAGGGCTACAACGGCGCGAACGGGTGGGCGATCGGTTCAGGTGAAGAGTTGGACGATCCTCTGTATCAGGACCAGGTCGAGGCACGGCTCATGTATGAACTGCTGGAAAACGAGGTAGTTCCGCTCTTTTTCGAGCGCGGACCTGATGGATTGCCGCACGGATGGATAGAAATGATGAAGAACAGTATGGCATCCATCTGTGTGCGGTTCAATTCACACCGAATGATTGAAGAGTATATGGATGACTACTATATCCCCGCGGGAACTGCACACCAGGCGCTTGGAGAAAACCGATACGCACGAGCTCGAGGTCTCAGCGAATGGCGCAAGAGGGTGCGCGGGTTGTGGAAAGATGTGAAAGTGCTGGACGTTTCGGAATCGCGCGGAGATCGAATATCATTGGGTGAGTATCTCACCGTGAAGGCATCAATCCAGCTTGGTGGCTTGGGTGAACATGAAGTGCTCGCAGACCTGTGTCATGGCCGAATGGGCCCGGATCGCGACCAGATGATCGACAAGAGCATTACAGCAATGGTGAGCGTGGGCAAGTCCGACGACGGTGTGGCACACTTCGAAGGAACCATCCATTGCGATGACACCGGCGTTTACGGATATAACATACGAGTCGTGCCCTTCCACCCCTTTCTCTTCGACCCCCTCGCCATGAACCTGGTTACCTGGGGATAGGTCCCGCAGCAAAGGATTGCGGAACCGTTATTCTCCTAGAGCGGTCTGGAGCCGAACTTTCAACACATTTTTACCTTGCTCTCGTTGATACTCTACCGAATCCGCCAAGGTTCGTACGAGATGTATGCCCAGTCCGCCGACCTTTGATCGATCGAGGGATCTGTTCAAATCAGGAGGAGCCTTCAAGAGTGGGTTGAATTCCTTGCCGTTATCTCTGAACTCTACAACCAATTGACCTTGTTCGTGTGTTAGCTTCACCTGGACTCCGTGAGTCTCGTCGTTATCGAATGCGTATTTGTTGATGTTGGTCAGGACCTCTTCCAGCACCAAATTGGCCAGATAAATGACCCGTTCCGACAACTGGCGAGCTTCGAGCCACGAGTTGGCGCAGCCGATCGCCTCAGCCAATGCGGCCGCATTTGTTTTCACGCTCAAGTTGAGTATCTCGCTCATGAGCAGTGCCCGAGGCGCCGGCGGTTCGCGAAAAGCCTCATGCGAATTCGGACTCAAAGAGGTAAGATCGGGGGAAACTTCTTTGGGTAAAGAAGTTTCCCCCGAACCCCCTTCAAGAAACGCTATATTCCGCAGGCATCCCGGCTTCCTGCACCAGGAAGCCGGGATGCCTGCGGCGAATAGAAGTTTTTGGAAAGGGGCTCCGGGGAGGAACCTTTTTTCAAAAAGGTTCTCCCCGTCTTACCTCTTTAGATGTGCTTCCAGGCTTCTATCCTGCTTTCAGGATGGCAAGGGCCTCGTCCAGGGTGCGTGCTACGGGGATGAGTTGTGCGGTCCCTGAAGTCATGAGTGTCTCTTCCACCATAGGCTGCGGATTGAGCACTACCATCTTCTGGCCTTGAGCTGCTAGGGACTTGGCGCATTTGAACAGCAGCCTGATGCCGAGCGACGCGAGGTACGTCACGCCCGCCATGTCCACGACCGTGGCCTTCCCCGATTGGGCAGTGAGTCCCTCGAATTCCATCCCAATCTTGCCTTCACCCTCCACATCGAGTTTTCCCAAAAGGGCCACGTGCGTGTACTGTCCTGTATTCTCAACGATCCGTAACTCCATGCTCAGCCTCCTTGCTGTGATCCGACGAAATCTGTTGCCATGTTCGCAATTGGTGTGTCGCTGCCCACAATCCCGGGCCCCGAAACAGACATTGGGGCAGTTACTTCGCTGAGTCTTTGCCGAGCTCCAACGATCTCTTGTAACACTCAACTGCCTTCAGATGCTCGCCCGCGGCTGCATACACTTTTCCCATATTCATGAGCGTCTGCTTTTGCGCGTCAATGTCCCCAATTTTCTTGAAGAGCTCCAGCGACCTCTCGTAAGTCTCGATAGCTTTCAGGTGTTCGCCTGCGTGAGCCTGTGCGTTCCCCATGCTGATGAGAGTCTCGGCTTGGCCCTCTGAGTCACCCAACTTCTTTTTCAGTTCAAGAGATCGCTCGTAGTATTCAATGGCCTTGGAGTATTGTTTCCACTCGACATAGGTCCGCCCCATGTTGTGGAGCGTGACTGCCTCATCGCTGACATCTCCTATTTTTCGTGCTAGCTCCAACGAGCGCTCGTGACACTCCACCGCCTTGGATAATTCGCCCAGCTCCATCCGGGCCGCGCCCAGGTTCGTCAAGGTTTGCTCTTCGCCTTTTTCGTCTCCTAATTTTCTCTTCAGCTCAAGCGACCGTTCGAAATATTCTACGGCCTTTTTCGGCTCGCCCAGTTTTGCATAAATCACCCCGAGGTTGTTGGTTGCCACTCCGATGTATCCCTCGGACTTAACCTTTTCAAAGATCTTCAACGCCTCTTCGTATTTCTCGATAACCTTGTCAAGATCTTCACGTGACCGAACCTTGTCTCGCAATAGGTTGGTCTCGTCAAATAGCTTGATTCCGTCCTCTTCAGCCTGGGCACATGCGGGCCCGAAATTCAGAGTCATGCTGAGTATCATGGTAATACAGATAAGGGCGATTGTTCTGGCCATTATTGTCTCCGATAGAATGCTTCGGCTATCTTCACGGTTCCACTGGTGCGGTGGCCCGCTGCCAAACGTTCCTTGAACTGTCTGGAGAGCGCTTGGCTACGATGGGATTATCCCACGCGACTCCTGCGGGTGTCCACAAGGGATATTGACGAGTGCGACAAAACGTGTATATACTCTCATCTGATGATCCTCCCTCGCAGATGACGGAACGAGCCACACACATTTTCATGATAGGAGCCGCGTAGGTGTCCCGTAAGGCGAAGCCCGATGTTCCTCAAATCCTTGAAATAGGCCGAAGGTGCGTCTGTTTCAATGTTCGCAAGGCTGCCCGTGCAGTCACGCAAATATATGACAACGCGCTTCGGCCCGCAGGCCTCCGGGCGACCCAGTTTACGCTTCTTGCGGCGATTAAGATTCTGCAACCGGTGACCGTAGCTCATCTGGCAGACGCGACCGTGACGGACCGCACAACCCTGGGCCGAAATCTCAAACTCCTCGAGAAAAAGGGCATGATCCGGATACTGGCCGGGGAAGACCTCCGGGAACGAAACGTGTACTTGACGGAACGAGGAGAGACAGCCGTAGCGAAGGGGATTTCCCTCTGGCAGAAAGCCCAGAGCAGACTCACCGAGCAGCTTGGTCGGGAAGGCACGGAGCGCCTGTTGGCTGATCTGGCTTTGTTGGTGGAAGCGGCTCGTCGCGTTTGAAGGGTTTGCTTAAATAGGTGCATATACACCAACACCGGTTGAGCTGAACTTAGCAGCGCGCTCATCACAGCCAAAAGACAGAATTCCAGCCCAAAAGGAGGCCGACATGAAATTGGAGGAGCACCCCACGGTCAAGTGGTTTCGCAACACAGGCCAGACAAAGGAAGCGCTCCTTGAGCCGCAGAAGCTTGATGCCGACTGGCTGAGAGAGCTCTGCCTGAAAGCCGGAGCTGATGACGTAGGCTTTGTGGAGATCGATCGACCTTCTTTGGCGATGGACAAACAAGAATTGCTTGAAGCCATGCCCGGTACCCGGACCGTGGTGAGCCTGGCATTCCGCCTGAACCGGGAACCGATCCGGACCGTGGCTCATTCTATGGCGAATCTCGAATTCGGTTACGCGAACAAACATGCTAACGATGTGGCCCGCAGAATAGTGACTGAATTACAGGCCCGGGGCGTCCACGCGCTGAACGCGCCGGTTGGATTTCCGTACGAAACGGACCGGTGGCCTGGAAAGCTCTGGTGGGTGTGCGACAAGAGAGTGGCCGAAGAAGCCGGGATGGGACGCACGGGATGGAATCGGTTAATTCTGCATCCCCGATTCGGCCCCTTCATGGTTCTGGGCACCATGCTGCTGAACGCGGAGATGTCCGTTTACAGCCAACCCTTGGGCTACAATCCTTGCATTGAATGCAAGCTTTGCATGTCGGTTTGCCCGGTCGGGACTATAAAGACGGACGGATATTTCGATTTTCCTTCCTGTTACACGCATAACTATCGCGAACGTCTGGGCGGCTTTATCGATTGGGTGGAAAATATCGCGGGCAGCAAGAGCGTGGTCGATTACCGAAAGCGTGTGACCGAGCGAGAGACGGTCTCTATGTGGCAAAATCTCTCAATTGGCGCTCAGACACGATGCGATCGCTGCATGGCGGTCTGTCCGGCGGGTGAGGAGTGCATCGGCGAGTTCCTGACGGATCGAGCGGGCTATACTCAGCGCCTGGTAAAAGGGCCGCGAGACCGGCAAGAGATTGTCTATGTGGTGCGTGGGTCGGACGCGGAAGAGCACGTGACTTCCCACTTCCCTCACAAAACCGCGAAACGGGTATCCAACGGAATCCGACCGCGATCTGTTCAGGCTTTTCTCAGAGGCATGCCGATCACGTTTCAGCGGGGACGATCCGAAGGCCTTAATGCGAGCTTTCATTTCACATTTACCGGCGAGGAGCCGTGCAAAGCCACGGTCGTCATTCGGGATCAAGCCATTGAAGTCCATGACGATCATGTTGGAACAGCTGACGTGCATCTCACCGCGGATAGTCGCACGTGGCTCGGGTTCCTGGCGAAGGAGAAGAACCTGCTTTGGGCCATCATTACAGGCAAAATCCGCGTGAAAGGACCTCTCAGGCTGATGCCTGCATTTGCGAAATGCTTCCCATCATAGATGGAAGGGTCGCATTGGAGCCAAAACAAGGTCATTACGTTTACCCTTCCAGGCCCCAGCGGGGCCATAGAAAATAGCCCGGCGATTCAGAGACTGTCTCAGAAGTCTGTGAGAAATGACCAGGCAATGGGACGCCCGCCGCCTGAGGCAAGAGGATCACCCTCGTAGGGCCTGCAGGACCCTGTGAAGGGATCTGAGTCTTGTATCAGTG
>JBFLZC010000030.1:0-68617 GCA_040756375.1 Thermodesulfobacteriota bacterium | reverse complement strand
CGGGGGAGGGCCCTTTTTGCAAAAAGGGCCCTCCCCGGACCCCTCCTCCAAAAACTCTCATATTCTGAAGACCCCTCCGGCATTTGGTAGATTTTGTCGCAACGGGAAGATGACCGATGAATTATCAGTTTGCGTCTGTCATTCAGGCAACCGTGGAGCCATAAAACAAATTGCTGAAGAGAATTTCAATAGATGTGACGCTACGATCGGTAACTCAAAAGCAGATTCTTTGGGTTGGAGGAATCCCATGAGGAAGATCCCGTTGCTGGGAGGCCTGCTCATTGCCATGTCGCTGATGTCATGTGGCCCCACGGTTGCTGCAACCTTTGAGGACTTGGACAAAGAGATTGCTGCATCCACGGTGGTCTTGAAGAACATGGTAGCTATGCCGGATCAACGGATTCCTCGCGACTTGCTTCAGCGCTGTCGAGGCCTGGCGATCTTCCCTGGAGTCATTAGAGCGGGTGTCGTGGTAGGAGTGAGCTTTGGCAGCGGGGTCGTGGTGCGACGGGACGAGAAAACCAATGCCTGGAGCAAGCCCGCGTTCTTCAGAATCCGTGAAGGAAGCGTCGGAGCCCAAGTGGGGGCTCAGTCGATCGACTTGGTCCTCCTGATTATGAGCGAACAAGGCATGCAAGGACTTCTCGAAGATCGATACACTCTGGGCGCGGATGTGGCTGTGACTGCGGGTCCGGTGGGGCGTGAAGCCTCGGCAGAGACAAGTATCCGTTTTGACGCAGGGATATTCTCCTATTCGAGGACAAGAGGGCTCTTTGCAGGACTCTCTCTCAAAGGAGCAGTCCTTGAGCCTGACCGGGAAGCTAACGAGGCGTACCACGGCAAGGGAGTTTCGGTTCAAGACATCTTTTATGAGGATGCTGGGGTTCAGTCTGATGCGGGCCGTGACCTCACAAAATTGATCACGGAAGTTTCGGGCCCGTAGAATACGAACCATTTCGGTCTTTTGAATTGTGACCCGGACATTTCGCTTGAATTAAGATAGGAATTTCGATATGTTGATAAGACGCCCTTTGCACGAGGCGCACGAGGAGAATACTCTCCCTAACTTTACTCTACGGTGAGCCATATCACGACCATGCAACAGCTTCTTGTGCTCCTATTCATAGTCGCGGCGCCGATGGCCGGCGCCCAGTCCGTGTGGTCGGATGAAAGTCCCGTACAAACGAACCACACCCGCATCGTGGTGCACAAGGCCAGCCAGATCCTCGAGTTTCATCAAAGAGGCCGAAACCCCATGATCTTCCGGGTCTGCCTGGGCATGAACCCGGAAGGGCCCAAGAAGATAACGGGGGATCAGAGAACTCCGGAAGGTGAGTACTTCATCTGCTTAAAGAGCGAGGCCAGCAGTTTCCATCGCTTCTTGGGGATCAGCTATCCGGGTGAACGGGACGCTCAGGCAGCTTTTGAGCAGGGGATGATTTCGCTCGACACCAGGGATTCTATTCTTCAGCCGCTCAGGGAAGGCAGACAGCCGCCGTGGAACACCAAGCTTGGCGGCTGGGTAGGAATACACGGATATCCCACCGACAACTACCGCAAGCTATGGATTACACTCCTCTATCCCAAGCCTCACAATTGGACTGACGGATGTATTGCGCTGTGGGATTTCGAGATCGACCAAATCTTCCCCAAGGTCTCTCTTGGCACGCCTGTAACCATCCTCCCCTAACGAAGATTTGATCTCTTGCCGTAATGCGCCGATGGGGTTACTTCGGCTTGTTTGTTCGTGGAACGCCGGCGCCGGCCAGATCTCGTTCGTTCTGTTCGATGTACTTTTCCGCCTGTTCGACCAGTTTTTTGAGATCCGGCACTGACATGGTGTGCAGGTAGTCGATCTCGCCCTGGATGTCTTTCAGGATATTTACCAGCTTAGCCTGCCGTTCCTCCACCAGCACCAGAGTTGCCGCGACTTCCGAAGAGAGCCCGGAAAGGCCGATGAGGCGCCACTTGCTGAGGAGCCATAGGGAAAGCGGGAACGACAGAGCTATAAACACGAGCACCACAATGGCAACCCAAAGCAGGGTGATCAGTTCCATACCCATCAACTTGGTGTCGTATGTTCTGCTCTCCGTTTTTTGAATCAAATCGAGCATCTGCTCGAACAACTTACGATATTCCGGTGACATTCCACCCTGCGCGGCGAGTTGAGCAATAGCTTTTTCCAACTCCACGCTGGTTTTTGGCTGGGCTTCCACGGGCGTCGCGGCCGGAGCGCCTTCGGCAGCAGAAATGGCCACATCCAGAAGTCTCAGGTGGTCCGCGGTTCCAAAGAACGCGGCGTACCCGATGCAGCACAGACCCAGGAAGGCCAGTGCGGCCATCAGAGCTTTCAGGCGTCGGGACATCGTATTCCTTGCAGCCATGGCTTGAGGCTCCTCACGGTATTAGTCCAAGTTCCCTGCCGATCTTGGCGCAAATCTCCATCACCTTTTCCAGGTCCTCTATGCTGTGGGTGGCCATAAGAGTCGTCCTGATCCTCTGCGTTCCTTCGGGCACCCCGGGGGCCAAGACGCAGTTGGTGAAAACACCGGCTTCAAAGAGACGCTTCCAGAATACCATCGTGCGCACATCATCTCCCACGATCAGAGGCACAACTGGAGTTTCGGTAGGACCGGTTTCAAATCCAAGAGATCTTACACCATCCAACAGGAAACGAGTGTTATCCCAGAGCCGTTGTCGTATCTCGGGCTCGGTCTTAATCACTTCGAGAGCAGCCTGCACCGCCGCGATATTCGACGGCGGCATGGACGCGGAGAAAATGAGGGCCCTGGAATTGTGTTTTATGTACGAGATGACCCGCTCGTCCCCGGCTACGAACCCACCCAAGGACGCAAAGGACTTGCTGAATGTGCCCATTACCAGATCGACCTGATCGCTAACTCCAAAGTGCTCCAGCGTTCCCTTTCCTTGGTCACCGAGGACGCCGATCCCGTGGGCGTCATCAACCATGACCTTCGCGCCGTATTCAGCGGCCACCGCGAGGAGCTCCGGGAGACGGGCGATGTCTCCTTCCATGCTGTAGACCCCATCCACGATGACCAGGATACCGTCCGAATCCAAACTGGCCTCAATATTCTTCCGCAAGGACTCAGCGTCGTTGTGCCTGAAGCGTCGGACCTTGCCGAAGGATAGACGCACGCCGTCGATCACGCTCGCGTGCACGAGGCGATCTATGATGACCGTATCGCTACGACCGATGAGGGGTGCGATGATGCCCTGATTGGTTATGAAACCTGTGGAGAAGACCTGCGCCGCCTCCTTGCCCATAAATTCGGCCAAAGATGCCTCCAGTTGCTCGTGGAGATCCAATGTGCCGTTCAAAAAACGAGACCCGGAACAACTGGTACCGAACTTCTCCAAAGCCTTGAGAGCAGCTTCTCTGACCTTCGGGTGCGTGGTGAGCCCCAGGTAGTTGTTGGAGCCCATCATAATCATCTCGCGGCCGTCGATGGTCACGTGGGGCCCGTCGAGACTGGAGATGGCCTTAAAGTACGGGTAGTACCCTGCCGCGATGTATTCTCTGTCGCGTTTGAAAGCGTAGCACTTTTCGAAGAGATCGCCCATTTACACCATCAGTTCTCTATCCACGCGGCATAACGCTCTCGCTGGCAACGAGAACCATACCCGCGGGAAATCTGATCTGTGCTTATCGTATCACGAAGCGTCCTGACCTGATCGTTTAAGATCGGGCGGCATTATGCCCGATTTCACAGCCGACCGTCAAGGGCCAGCGGAAATGCGCAGCCCGGTAGCGGCTGTGGGACAGCGTCGGCTGTTATTCCGGGGAACAGCCATGATCTCACGGTCAAAACGGGAGACGAGAATGGCCCTGCGGCCCTTCCTTATTCGTCATTCCGGCGCACACCCATAGGCGTTAAGTTAAGGGTGACCTATTCCTTTATCCGTCATTCCTGCGAAAGCAGGAATCCAGTTTTTTCAATATGTTCTGGATCCCGGATCGAGTCCGGGATGACGGCAGTAGGGGCCATCATGTGGCGAGGCCGATCTTCCCTTTGGGTTCCTCCTGAAAATGGGCCCGAAGCCTCTCAATATCGCTTTTGTTGATCCCTTCCACAGCTCCAATCTCTTCGTCCGACGCGGCAAGGAGCTCGTCGATACTCTGAAATGCCTTCAATAAGGCTGCCCTCTTTTTCGGGCCTATGCCGGGCACTTCGTCCAGCGCGGAACGAATCACTGCTTTCACGCGGCTCTTGGTGTGGAACCCGTGCACGAACCGATGAGATTCGTCGCGAATGCGCATCAGGAACATGAGCGCAGGGTCGCCTCTCGCGAAATTCACCGGGTTCTTTCGGTTGGGAAGATAGATCTTGTCCGACTCGCCTTCTTCTCTCCCCTTTGCAATGGCAGCAACCGCGGGAATGTCAGCCCCTAGGCGGTCTTTCAGGGCCGCGACCGCCGCGTTGAGCTGAGATTTCCCGCCATCTATGAGAAAGAGATCAGGGAGAGCATCCACGTCCGCATGGCCCAGCCGCCTGGAGACGGTCTGATAGATCATACCCGGGTCATCCTGGTCGGTGAACCCGGTCATTTTGAAGGTCCGATACAGCGACTTGTCGGGTTTTCCGTCTCTGAACGCGACCTTGACGCCCACGGGTTGGGCTCCCGCGATATTGGATATGTCGTACCCTTCAATGAGCGACGGCGCTTCGGGCAGATGCAGTTTCGCAGCGAGTTTCTCCAGAGGCTTCTGCAGGGACTCGTCAGCAGCATCTTTGACTAACGCGTTGTGCGCGTTCTTGAGCGCCAGTCGAACAAGGCGCATTCCCGGTCCACGAGACGGGGCCCGGACTGTGACCCGGTTCCCGCGCAACTCCGACAGCCATGTTTCGATGAGTTGGGGGCTTTCTATGGGATGAGAGAGGAGCACTTCTTTCGGGATGAACCCCGCGGAACCGTAATACTGTTTCAGAGCGGAAGCCATGACCTCGTTAGGCTCCAGCGCTTCGTTGCGAAAACGGAATGAATCCTCGGAGAGAAGATTCCCGCGGCGAAACGAGAGGACCTGCACGACATAAAGATCGCTGTCGCCGGTTACGAGCGCGATGGCATCCTGATCCTTGAGATGGAAGAACGAGACGTTTTGCACTTCCAACGTACGCGTGATGGATGCAATTCTGTCCCTGATCCGTGCAGCTTCCTCGAACCGGAGATTCAGTGCGGTTTGTTCCATCTCATCCTGAAGGCTGCCCACCAGATCTTCGCTCCGGCCTTGGAGGAGAAGGGATACTCCCTCCACCATGCGAGCATATTCCTCGGGGTCCACCTTGCCAGCGCAAGGACAGAGGCATCGCTTCATCTGGCAGTTGAGGCAGGGTCTCTTGCAGGTCGCAAATTGCCGTTCGGTGCACTGGCGCAGAGGAAAGAGCCTCAATATGAACCTGAGGGTGATTTTCGCATCACGTGCGGATGAGTACGGACCGAAGTACCGTTCGCCGTCCGGTCGAATCTTTTGGGTCCTGACAAGGGTCAAGCGAGGAAAAGGATGAGACACGTTGAGCCTTAATGAAAAGAAGGACTTGTCGTCCCTCAAGTTCACATTGTACGGCGGCCTATGTTCCTTGATCAGGTTGTTTTCCAGGATGAGCGCTTCTTTTTCGGTCTCCGTGAGTATGGTCCTGATCGAATCCACCTTCTGAAGCAGAAACTGGATCCTGGGCCGCTCGTCTCCTCCCTTAACGAAGTAACTCCGCACGCGGGCTCTGAGATTGCCCGCTTTCCCCACGTAAAGAACCTTGCCGTTCGGGTCGAGCATCAGGTACACGCCCGGGCTCGTCGGGAGGGTGCTGACTATGTCTTTCCCGATCACCATTGGTCACGCTCTTTCAAACCGCTCATGTGAATCGCTTCGGATCAGGACCGCGGCTTATTTTCCGGCGGCGCGGTACGCGGACCGATTGTGCCGCGCGATGTAATATAATGCGAAGGTAACCGGCCGAAAACCCCCCTTGTTGCTGATGTCTTGCTGTGTTATAAAAAAATTTTGCACTTGTCTCTTCCCCAAGGGGGATACTGCGCTCGGGCGGGTCGGAGGCCCTTCCATGAAGAAGAACCAGGATCGCAAAATGGCTGAACGGCGCTTCCTCGACGAGCGAGGACGTATCACCAACAAAGAGTTGGCGCAGCAGCTGGGACTCCATCCCGCCACTATAGCCCGCTGGAAGAAGTTGGACGACTGGGAACGCAAGCTCATGGCGCACTTAACGTCCAGCCAGACCCCCGAGGCAGAGGAAGAGGATTTCTACACGGTGGATTTGCGCCATCTCAAAGCGCTCAACGACAGGATCGACTCTTACCTGCAGCGCAAAGAACTCCTTCCGAGCGAAATCCTTGAACTGGCCGAGGCAAAGTATCGCCTGATGCACTGTATGGAAATCATCAATGACCGACTGCGATACCCGGTCGTTGACGAGTATATGCGTGAAGAGGATTAGTGGAACCGACGGTTATCCGAGGAGTAGCCATGATCGAGATGAGATTTCATGGCAGAGGCGGCCAGGGCGCCGTGACTTCTGCCGAACTCGTTGCCCAGGCGGCAATCGATACGGGAAAATATGCGACGGCTTTCCCCAGTTTCGGCCCTGAACGAAGGGGCGCGCCGGTGGTCGCGTTCGCACGGGTCGCGGACGAGCCTATCCGCGTGCGGGCCAAAGTTTACAGTCCTGACGTGGTAATTGTGCTGGACCCGACGCTCTTGCAGATCGCGAGTCCCGCCCAGGGCTTAAAGTCGGACGGCGTGTTGGTTATCAATTCTGCGCTCGACGTGGACGCGCTCCGACGCGAGTTGGGCTACCAGGGAAAAATCGTCCTGGTGGATGCATCGCGCATCGCGCGGGAAGTGATCGGCCTGCCCATTACCAACACCACGATGGTGGGCGCCCTGGTCAAAGCCACAGGCCTGCTTTCCTTGGAGTCGCTGGAGGGGCCGTTCAATCGCCGGTTCGGGAAGATCGCTCCCCGCAACCTCGCGGCCATGAAGCGAGCCTGGGAGGAGGCCACTGTCATAGCCTGACGAACCTATCAAGGCCGTCACTTCGTCCCCTCTCGCCGTACAGACATTTCCAGAGCGACAGATGGAGGAAATCGTGAGTAAACCTATAGATGAGATTACCTGGCAGGAAATCGAGCCAGGAGGAGTTATTACAGAGCCTGGAAACGCTCGAAGTTATCATACCGGATCTTGGCGATCATTGCGCCCCCACTACCTGGAAGAGAAGTGCATCAGATGCTGGCGATGCTTCATAATGTGTCCTGACGCAGCTATTTCGCCGGACTTCCCGAATAATCGCCTGGTCTGGAACTACGATTACTGCAAAGGCTGCGGCATCTGCGCCTATGAATGCCCGGTGGACGCCATTGAGGTGCGCGAGGAGGGGGAATAATGGGCAAGAAAGTCGGCATTGAAGTTTCCATAGCCGCAGCTGAAGCGGTCGGCTTGTGCGACGTCGACGTGGTGGCCGCGTACCCGATCACACCGCAGACTCATATCGTAGAGCACCTGTCAGAGCTCGTTGCTAACGGTCACCTGGACGCAGAATTCGTCCCAGTGGAATCGGAACATTCTGCCATGAGCGTATGTTGCGGCTCTGTGGCCGCAGGGGCCCGCACGTTCACCTCCACCTCGGCTCAGGGGTTGGCCCTCATGGCGGAAATCGTCTACATCGCATCTGCCATGAGGTTGCCGATGCTTATGCTCGTCGCAAATCGCGCCTTGAGCGCTCCTCTCTCCATCTGGAACGATCACTCCGACGCGATGATGGTGCGTGACTCGGGCTGGATACAGATCTTTTGTGAAAACGGCCAGGACGTGTACGACCACATCTTCCATGCATATCGGGTCGCTGAAGATCCCAGAGTTTCGCTCCCCGTGATGGTGAATATGGACGGGTTCATTCTGACGCATGTGATTGAACCCATAGAATTTTGGACCAAAGAGATGGTGAGCTCATATCTGCCGCAATTTCGTCCGCTCCATACGCTCCACCCAGACAAGGTGGTCACCATGGGTGCGTTTGGGATGCCGGAAATCTACGCGGAACAGAAGATGGCTCATGACCAAGCGCTGAAGAATTCCATACCGGTCCTTCAGGAAGGATGGAACGAACTGACGAAGGTTACCGGTCGCAAGTACGCGCCTGTCGAGCAGTACAGGACAGACGGCGCGGAAACCCTTCTGCTCTGTATGGGGTCCCTGTGCGAGACCACTTCATTGGCCGTCGATCAGATGCGAGACGCCGGCCGCAAAGTGGGACTGGTAAAGCTCCGCTTGTGGCGGCCCTTCCCTCTAGCTGAGGTACGAAAGGCGCTGGCCGGTGCAAAAGACGTGGTGGTGCTGGATCGTTCAATCACCGTTGGGGGAGCAAACGCTCCTGTAACGTCCGAGATCAGGGCCGCCATGTACCACGAGCCTCAGCGGCCCAAAATCCATTGCATGGTAGCAGGAATCGGCGGCAGGGACGTTACCCCCGAAGACATCACCAACATGGTGGACTTGAGCCTCAAAGGCACGAATCAAGAGTACTACATCTACGGTGTGCGCGGATAGGCCGCGGCCGAAGTGGAGTTTTCTATGCCTGAAGAAAGCAAGAAGAAGATTTTGAAGCCTCTGAAGAACTTTCCGGTGGAGGAATACATAGCCTCCGGCCATCGCGCGTGCCAGGGTTGTGCGGAAGTGCTGGCAGTCCGCCACGTGCTCAAAGCCATCGGCCCTGAAATGGTCCTTGCAATGGCTACAGGATGCATGGAAATCATTTCTTCGCCTTATCCGCTTACCTCCTGGAACGTGCCCTGGATTCATGTGGCCTTTGAGAACGCGGCCGCAGTAGGTTCGGGAGTGGAAGCAGGTCTGAAAGTGCTCCGGCGCAAAGGCCGTATCCCGGACAAGGAGACCACCATCGTGGCCATGGGAGGAGATGGCGGCACAAGCGATATCGGCTTCCAGGCCCTCTCGGGCATGTTTGAACGCGGGCACAAGATGATCTACGTGTGCGTAGACAACGAAGCGTACATGAACACGGGCATCCAGCGGTCTTCATCCACGCCGTTCGGCGCATCGACCACAACATCCCCGGCAGGCAAGATGAGGCCCTCAGGTCAGAATACTTGGAAGAAGGATATGCCGGGTATTGCTGCGGCACACAACATTGCCTATGTGGCCACGGCATGTCCCAGCTACTACACCGACCTTATGAAGAAGGTCACCAAGGCCAAGGAAGCCGACGGCCCCGCGTACCTCCATATCCTATCGGTTTGTCCGACCGGCTGGCGAATTCCGCCGGAGAAGTCGATCGAATACGGGCAACTGGCCGTGGATACCGGCATCTTTCCTCTGTACGAGGTAGATCACGGCGTTTGGAAAATGAGCCGCAAGCCCAAGCAGCTCAAGCCTGTCGCGGATTACCTCAAAGGCCAGGGACGCTATCGTCACCTGGATGAAACATTGATCGCTACGATCCAGAATGGTGTGGACGCGAAGTGGGAACGATTGTTCAAGCTGAGCGAGATGACCGGGCCCGCAACTCCCGAACAGCCTGCACAGGAAGAATAAGAAGGACTGCCTTGAAGGAAGCCAGGCCGTAGGGGCGGGTTTCAAACCCGCCCCTACCTGGACCTAATAACGTCATTCGATCGCGAGATTTTGCAAAAGGCATGAATGAAGAAAAAGGCCCGGCAGAGACGCCGGGCCTACCAATTTTATGGGAAGCGGTCGGAGAAAACTCCGGCCGCTTTTGTTTTGTTACATGTCTTCGTCTTCGTCCGGCCAGGTGATGAATGGTTTTTCCTGATCCACCATGGCGTTGACCATCAACTCAACCATCCCGGTATACCAGATCCCGGTCTTTTCGAAGATCTCGTAGTGTTCCATCAAGTCTCTGGTCATGCCTTTGCAGTTTGAGCAGGGCGCGCAAACCATCTTCTTGATGGACGGATCCATCTCGCCCTGGAACGCATTCAGGTACTGGGTGAGCTTCTTGCGCCCGGAGAGCTTGACTCTCCAATCAGGGAAGTTCCCCGAACCCATGATCGCGAACCCTGAACCGCCTCCGCAGCAGTAGTTATTTACTCCGTGGGGAGTCATCTCACGGAACCGACCCGGAGGGAAGATGGCCTTGAGGACTTCTCGCTGCGGCTTCACCACGCCCATGAGGCGTACCACGTTGCAGGGGTCGTGCAATGTTACCGGGAAGTCGTTTTTGTTCGGATCAAACTTGATCTTTCCGCTCTTCACGATGTCCCACAGGAGCGAATAAGAACTCTCTCGCGGAATCAACTGTTCGCTCGGCAAGAGCCTGTCCGCGATCACGGAGAGCGCCTTGTGCGCGTGGCCACACTCGCCGATCACGATCTTTTTCACACCCAGGTCTCGCGCCACCTCCAGGTGCTTGATAGCCACACGAGCAAACTGGACGTCGTCATACCAAAGCCCGTAATTAACCGCGTCGTACCCGACGAATTCAGTGGAAAGGGTGTAGTTGATTCCGGCCGCGTCGAAGAGTATGGCGAACGCCATAGGATTCTCAGGCCAGGCCATGAACTCACCCGCGTTGTGGACCAGCAAGATGTCCGCGCCCTTCTTGTTGATAGGGATCTTAATCCGCTTGCCGGTCTTCTCTTCAATGTCGTCTTCCAGGTACTCGACGATGTCCTCAATGGCGGCCTTGATCATTCCAGTGCTAGAGCCGAACTGGAGGTGTTTAACCGAGCCCTTCTCGTGCACTTCCATAGGGGCAATGCCCATCTCCATGCTGAAGATCTTGCGCAACTCATGGGTGATCAAGCCATTGTCCACACCGATAGGACACACTTGCGTGCAGCGGCGGCACAGAGTGCATCGATACGCCAACTCAGCCAGCCGGGCTATGGTTTCCCACTTCAGATCGATGTCATGTCCGCGGAATCCGGCAAGTATCTTTCCACCGGGGCTCAGATACTTCTTGCCGATCTTCCGGAGTACATCCGAGCGAAACGTGGGGCGATAGATGTCCTTGTGGCCGCTCATTTCGTACACCGGGCACGCGTCCGCGCACGTCTGACATCTGGCGCAATATTCCAGGGTGAGCGAAAGCGGCTGCAGGAATGCCCAGTTGTTCTCTTTGCTCACCAGCTTTTCATAGCCGCGCAGAAATGCCTGCACGAGCTTGTCTTCTTCCTCTTTGGACTGAGGTTTGGGTAGATTGAGGGCACTCACCCCATCCAGAGAATGCTCCCACTTCTTCTTCTGCTCCTCAGTGAGCTCCGCGATCGGCTCTTCCTCCAGATCGTCATACGGGGGGGGCAGAGGAGCAAGTTTCGTTGGATCTATATACTCGAGCTGTTCGCCTGGCTTTGCTATGTCTTCAGGTCTCATGGTTTACTCCTCCGCTTACTTCTCTTCTTTCTGTGGCTGGGCCCAGGGATTCGTGGTAGCAACTTCAGCCCAGTTCTTCTTGCCCCCTTCTGCCCCGATGTGAGGGGCAGACCAGGTCACCGGATAGGACAGATACGTCTTGATCCTGCTGTCCATTCCGGCATCGCCCCTGTTGGGCATGTCATCCCATTTCACTTTGTCCCACATGAAGTACTTCGAGATCATGTGGGTCATATGGGTAAAGGGGAAGTACGCCCAGAAACCGAGGAAAAGGAGAAGGTTGATGACCTGTACACCGCTCAGGCTCGGTCTTGGGCTAAATGTGATCAGGCTAGCCAAATAACCCCGCGAAGTGGCGAATCCCGGGTCGGCAAGCCATACCAGGAAGCCGGTGACAAATATCGCGCCCAGCCAGAAGAGATTCATCAAATCGAGACTCGCGGTGAAGTCTTTCAGCATCGGGTCCGTGAGCCTTTTTATAATGAGACCGACCGCTCCGACGGTTCCCAGGACGAACCCGATCACTCCGAAAATAATTGTCAGCGACTGCGCGAGAGCAGCCAGGCCCGATACGTCCGGTGCCCTGCCCGCAATCTGCAACAGAGCGCCGATTGCGAGGAAGACCAGACCCCCGATGGAAAGGTACAGGCCCAAGTGGAACGGAAATGTCCAGTACCACAGAGGCTTGTTGTCTTCATAAAGGGCTCGTATGAAGAGGATTTCAGGTACCATGAACCGATACTGGGCCACATGATCCACGTGACGAGTCTTCTTCCAGTGGTCCACATCTTCATAGAAGGAACCGCCCCACTCCTTCCCTTCATGCGGCACTGGATAAAGCTCCCACCGGACATGCATCGGCATAGTCCAGTATCTGAGCAGCTTGCGAGCGAAGAAGACGACGAATATTACTCCGCTCGCATACGTGAGCAGTTGAAGAATGTCCATAACTCTTCTCCTTCCCGGATTGTATTGTTGAGTGCAGGTGTCTTAGCCGTGCGATGGGAGAACAACCATACTTTTTTTATCACGTTCGTCTGGGTTTATCCAGCTTTTTTATGCGAAAATGTCATGCGTTTATCTCCTTGGTTAGGCGCTGCTCAACCCGTGGTGTCGCGGCATTCAAATGATGAGTATGTGCTTATAATTACTGGTTATTGCCGCATTTCTTTGGGGAACTCCACTGCGCTGTGATCCAAATCCTCTCCGTCAATATGCCGGACAAAGAGCAGATAGTGCATTTTAGCGTGAGAATACGGTGCGTTAACCCGAAACTAAGCGAAATCGGTCGGGCACAACATTTCTGACATATTTGCTAGGATAGCGTTCTCGTTGATTCCTGGCTAAATTATCAGAAAACTCCAGGATGTCCCGCGCATTACAGTACGAATGTAACCACGCAACATTGCAATATGAATTCGCACATTGGAGGAATCGGTCGGTTCACAAAATGTTACCTGTTACTTTATGAAACAGATCAAGAACTTCGCGCACGCTCAAAGCACTCGTCAGCTTCCTCAAGGCCGATCCTTCAAAGAATCAGCGATCTCCAATGCTGGGCAGTCATCAATGTGTGCTCGCTAAGTCGCGAATAGGAACGCAACACGATGAAGTTGAATCAGTTCCCGGCTTGTCGTTCTTCTGCCTCTTGCTCCCAGGGCTCAAATGAATGGTCGTCCGCCACGGAATCCGCTTCAGGCTCCGAAACAGGTTCGTCGGCGAACTCAGCCTCGAAGAACTTGGAGACCCATTCTTTCCCCCAGGCATCTTCTTCCAGGAAGTAGCGCAGGTCTCTCATTCCTTTGAGGTTCCTGAACTCTACCCAACCGTCGGTCTCACTCATGAGTGTCAGCTCTTCGGGGCGCTCGTCGGACCAGTCAATGAAGTACGGTGAATGGGAGCTCAGCAAGACTTGTTTGGCGGGATTGCTTCGGCAGAAACGGTGCATCAGGCCGTAGAGAACTCTCAGTCTGTTGGGATTCAGGTACGTTTCCGGTTCTTCGATGAAGAATATTTTCGGTTGGTCCGGCAGATTGAAGAGCGTACAGAGCGCAAGAAAAACCAAGAATCCATCAGATAATTGCGGGCCGACAAAGTACCCGGTCTTGGACTCCTCTTCTACGCCGATGCCCACCTGGTGGGGCTCGCCCAAGCTTGGGGTGAACACTCGCCTGATTCCAGGCACGGTTCTTCTGACTTCTTCAACGATCCGGTGGAAGTTCTCGGGGTGGTTTCGCTCAAGGAAGTGGATGACGGCCGCGAGATTTTCGCCGGTATGGTCGAGGAGATATGAGTCTTGCACCGCCGCGGGCTTCTTTATGTAGTCGGGCGTGAAGCGGTATCGTTTTATCTTTGATAAGTGTTGCGCGACCGCGCGGATTCTCCGTTCCGAGTCGTTCCAGGCGTGGCCGCGTCTCATTTGAGCCATCTTTGATTCGCGGGCCTTCACCTCGGTAATCGTGAAGAGTATTTCACCTTGCACTTCCTGGAGTGTCTCTTCCTTGATGAGATAATCGTTTCTTCGCAGCTCGGTGAATATCAGGGTGTAGCAGTAATTGACGCCTTCAACTTCCAGGGTAACGTCGAAATAAAGGTCCATGTCCTGGGGATTCGGGTCGCCTTTTTCTTTTCTGCTGAGGGTCTGTCTGAAGGTGAAGGGACCGGGTCCGAAAGCGCTGCTGAATGGACCGCTCGCGAGGAAGCTCAGCATAAGCAAGAAATTCCCCAGATTGGATTTGCCCACGCCGTTTGCGCCGATAAAGATGTTTAGCGGCCGGGCATCAAATTCCACTTCCCGGAAATTCTTGAAGTTTTTGATCCGGATACTCTTGATCATCTGGTCAGCCGTCCTTTCGTACCGTTTCCCAATTCCCGTGCTGCATAGGGCAACGCGCCTGCGCTCCGGCAGATCTCAATGGCTCTGCACAATCATCCGAGGCCGAGAGGTCGGCCGGTGGGGACGAAACATAACCTGCTCCAATCCACATCTGCTTGCACGTTCGATGACAAAGCACGGCCCCGGCCATAGCTTCGCGCTTGACGAGTTAGCCCTGGCTCAACGACCGATGAATGTCGCACTCTGCCATTCGGATGATGAAACTGAGCTGATCAATCGGGCTCCGTGTTCACTTGCTGCGCGGTCAAACCAAGCACCGGCGGCCGGGGGCTTCTGAGTGCCTCCGGGTGAGATTTCTCAGGTGATCGCCACCACGAGGCTAGCATCCCGGAAATACTTAACAGTGCTAAGCCATGACCTCCCGCGCATCTTGGAGCTTGTCCGGTCCGTCTCTTGCACTTCTTCAGCGTCGCAACAACGACCGGATTTTGTATCACTATGTCCTATTGCTGCCAGCGGCACGCTCAAACGACCGGCTCACGCGCCTCGAACCAAGCTCTTACTCGCCGGCTCCTATTTGGACAACAAGGCCGGTTTGTTCTTCTTCCGTGCCCGGGCATGAATGGCTGCTGCTTCTGCTCTACCCACTCGATTGCAGCCTCGGAAGCGGTCCCAGTTTGTATCCGTCTCTCCGTCGATACGCGCGAGTATCAAGGGGCCCTGGAGCATTGCCGACGGCGCCGCTAGCTTATTCCGCGTCCGAGTTATAGCCTCAAGGTTCCCGTGCCGGAGAATGCATCGGGGCAATGAAAAATTCGAGAAAATGCCCCTGGTGTTTTTCAATCCGACGGCGATTCTATCAAAAACGATCAGGTGTCACAAGCAAGAACTCGGCCCGCGTTCCTGCGCTCAGGACGGGCCCCTCAACGCCGGTTCCTGTCACCTTTGAAAATGTGAGACGGCGGCTCTAACAAAACCGTGGTGTCAGGAGGCACCGAAGTGGTCAACCAGACGTTGCCTCCGATCACGCTGCGAGCCCCGATCACGGCCTCTCCCCCGAGAATGGTCGCCTGAGCATAGATAGTGACATCGTCTTCAATGGTGGGGTGGCGTTTTTTTCCCCTGAGCGACCCGCCTCCTTCCGATTCCCGCGGGACAGAGAGCGCTCCTAAGGTGACACCCTGATAGATCCTCACCCGATTACCGATCTCGGTAGTCTCCCCGATAACTACGCCGGTACCGTGATCGATGAAGAAATCCGTGCCGATTTTTGCTCCAGGGTGGATGTCAATCCCGGTCCGGGAATGCGCGTGCTCGGTCATGATCCGGGGGATAAGCGGAAGATTGCGCATGTGCAGCTCATGGGCCACCCGATAGACAAAGATTGCGTACAAGCCCGGATAGCAGAAGACGATCTCGTCAAGGCTTTTGGCAGCGGGATCTCCGTCGTAGTGAGCTCTCACGTCCCACGAGAGGAGCTCGCGCACCTCGGGAAGCCTCTCCAGAAAGATAACCGCCTCTTCTCTCCCCATTTGAACGCACTTTACGCACAGACTGTCCATTCGTCGGCATTCATGCCGAATGCTGCGCGAAATTTGGTTCGAGAGCATGTCATGAAGGACCATGATCTCTTGTCCCAGATGGTATTCCAGCGTTTGTCGCGTCAATTCTTGCCTTCCGAAATACCCTGGAAACAGCAGATCCTGAAGTATATCGAGGATCCGGATGATCTCGTCCTTCGAGGGAATAAGCGCCGCGCCCACATGATCGATGGTGTGATGATCCGCGCACGATTCCACCATACCGGTGACCACTTTTCTTAGGCGCTCTTCCTCCAGAGGTAAGAGCATATCTTCCTGGAATTCGCATACTGTTTCCTGGATCACTTCGGGCTTTGCGGAGTCGGTCATGGCTTGCGTGCTCCCATCCTTTTTCTTGGGTACCATTTTACCTTTTCTCGGGCAATTTATACACCGGGTCTGAGATATGCTCCGAGCGGCACACCGGACACCGACCTGGTGTGGTCAGCCGCGTCCGTTTCTTAAACACAAAACCGCAGTTGAGGCACCGCGCGGGTTGAGAAACGATACTGACCCTGGGGCCCAGTGATTTCTCGACGTGCGGCAGGTGGTCGTACACTTCCCTTTCTCGGATTCGTAGGATTTTCGATATCTCGCGGGCAGTGTACTCTGCACCTTTGAGAAGCTCGGCGATCTGTTGCCGTATGGTCAGTGGATGCCTCCTCAGGGACCGTGCTCTCGGGAGGTCTTTGCCCAGGCCAGCTCCCTTTAACCTTGACAAATCCTTCTCTTTTCGGAGAGGATAACCTTTCCGGCTAGACTGCGGCAACGACTTTTCCCCCACTCTTCGTTCCAGGGAGGTACTTATGGCCCAGAGGTCTATGAATAAGGTCTTGTTACTGGGCAATCTGGGAAAGGACCCCGAGGTGAGATACACGGCGGCGGGAAGGGCCGTAGCCACGTTCACCCTGGCCACCTCCCAACGCTGGAAGGACCAGGAGGGAAATGACCAGGAAAGGACGGAGTGGCACCGCGTCGTCGCGTGGGGACGGCTAGGCGAGGTCTGTGGCGAATACCTGAGCAAGGGCAAACAGGTATTCATCGAAGGTCGCATTCAAACCCGTGACTGGGAAGATCAGGACGGAAACAAGAGAACTACGGTCGAGATCATCGCGCAGGACATGATCATGCTCGGAGGCCCGGGACCTGCGGGCCAATCGGACCGAGAAAGTGCCCCACGAGGAGAAGCGCGGCCCCAGCGGCAAGCTCCCGGTTCCAGGCGTGAGCCGGAACGGCGCTACGAGCCTCCGCCGCCGGAAGATGATATTCCGTTTTGAATGCTCCTGCGCTTTGCTGTTCCGCGGAGATTGATGGTGCTCTCGTCTGTCGAGCAAGGGGAGCTAAAGTCTCCAGATCAAGGCGCTGACACAAGAATCGCTGGATGTTGATCTTCTTGCTGCACGCATTACACTGAACTATGGAGTGGGTTGGCCGGCTTCCGAGCTGGGGGAGGCTCCCTAGGCGGTGTGCGATTGGTTTTCAAAGAGCGCGTGATGTGCCTGACAATAAAGGAGAAACCATGAGAGCAACGGTGGGGGTTCGATGCGCGGCTGCTTCCGTGGCAGCGGCCTTGATGTGTGTTTGCGGTTTCCTGAGCGATCAGGCCTTTTGCTTTAATGAGGCGCCGATGCTGGCGAAACTTGTCAAAGAAGGGAAGCTCCCTTCCGTAGACAAACGCCTTCCCGCCCAACCCGTTGTGGTCAAGCCGACCGAAAAACCTGGAGTCTATGGCGGCACGTGGCGAAGAGCGTATACCGGCATGGGAGACCTAGTGGGAGCCCGTCGCGTTGTTTATGAGCCCTTGGTGCGATGGAGCCCCGATTACAAGATTCTGCCGAATCTGGCTGAAAAATGGGAAATCGCGAGCGACGGCCGAGCTTTCACTTTCTATCTGGTCAAAGGCGTACGGTGGTCGGACGGTGAACCTTTCACCGCCGAGGATATCGTATTTTACTTTGAGGATATTCTGGCCGACAAAGAGCTGACTCCGAGCATTCCCAAGTGGATCAGCCCGGACGGCAAGATGCCCAAGGTGACCAAGCTGGACGATCACACTATCCGGCTGGAATTCGAACAACCCAACGGCTTGTTCCTGCAGCAGCTTGCGTGCCCTCACGGCATGGAGGTCACCACCAAGCCTAAGCACTATCTCAAGAAATTTCACAAGAAGTACGCCAAGCCTGAAGAGTTGGATGCCCTTCTGAAACAGAAGAACGTATCGTCATGGGCCAAGCTCTTTCAGGATGTATCAAGTCTCAGACATTGCCTCTTCGTAAGCACGGAGATGCCTTCCCTATGCGCATGGATAACCACAGTCCCTGCTCCGGCTAAACGATTCGTGATGGAGCGCAACCCGTACTATTGGAAAGTGGACACCAGCGGAAACCAGCTCCCGTACATCGACAGCGTGGTACATGAGCTTCAAGCCGAGGCCCAGACCATCTTGCTCAAGGCCATAGCCGGCGAGATCGACATGCAGGGGCGGCATTTGGGCGGGATGCAGAAATCGGTCCTCCTGGTGGCAAGCCTGGGCCAGGGAAACTACAAACTCGTGCCCAAGACATCCACCGCGTCGGTCGGGCTGCTCCTGGCGCCGAACCTCAATCATCAGGACCCGGCCATGCGGAAGATCCTCTCTGATGCCAGGTTCAGGATTGCCATATCCCACGCAATCAACCGGCAGGAGATCAACAAGATCGTGTACCGCGGCAAGGGCATACCCAGGCAAGCCGCGCCCTTGAAGGAATCCGATTACTATAGCGCTTCGTACGAGAAGGCATATGTAAGCTATGACAAGGCTAAGGCCGAGACCCTCCTGGATGACATGGGCTTGAAAAAGAGCCCTGAAGGTAAGAGGATGCGGCCTGACGGTCAGCCTTTACGGCTAACTCTGGACGTGATGGCGGCCATAGAAAGCTGGGTCGATCAAGCCGAGATCATCGCTTCCAATCTGGGCGCCATCGGAATCGACACGGAAGTGAAGTCGGAAACCAGAGATCTGTTCCGCCAGCGCATCCAGTCCTCGGCACACGACATTGCTCTATGGCCTGGCGACGGCGGGATGGAATGCCTCCTGGAACCGCGCTGGTACTTCCCGTACAGCTCGGAGAGCTTGCAGGCTCCTCTGTATGGAAAATGGTACCAAACCGCGGGCAAGCAAGGCGAAGAGCCGCCTGCGGAGATCAAAGAGCTGATGAATATTTATAACGAACTTCTCCTGACTGTTTCCGAGCAAAAACAGAAGGAGTTGTTCGCGAAGATCATCGCAGCCAACGAGAAGTACCTGTGGGTGGTGGGATTGGTGCATGACCCACCGGACTATTACGTGGTGGCCACCAACATGTATAATGTACCGAAGCAGGACTTCCAGAGCTGGACATACCCGAATCCGGGCCCGATCAACCCGGAGCAGTTCTTCCTGACGAAGAAATGATGGGTGAGCCCACCATTTCATGAATGCCATGACGCAGGCGCCGGACCGGGACTCACCGATTTTTCGGAATTCGTCCGGGGCAACGTCAAGGTGTTGCCAACTGCTATAGCACGCGTGCGGTGAAACGATTATGCTGGCGTACATCATTCGTCGCATCTTCCTCATGATTCCCACTCTGATCGCGATCTCTGTGATCTCGTTCATTATCATTCAACTTCCGGCCGGTGACTTCCTTACCCAGCTTCAGGCGGAGTTGGAGATGAGCGGTGAACCGATGGATCAGGCTGAGCTGGAGGCGCTCAAGAAGCGGTTTGGTCTGGACCAGCCTGTTTATCTCCAGTATTTCCATTGGGCCTGGAGCTTTCTTAAGGGAGATTTCGGATATAGTTTTGAGTGGCGAAAGCCGGTGAAGGAACTGATCGGCGACCGACTAGCCATGACCATCATCATCTCCACGTGCACGCTACTCTTCACATGGCTCGTCTCGGTGCCCATAGGGATTTATTCCGCGGTCAGGCAGTATTCCTGGGTGGACCACTTCCTCACTTTTGTCGGTTTTATCGGGTTGGCGACCCCCAACTTTCTCTTTGCGCTGGTGCTGCTCTGGGTCTCGTATGCGTACCTTGGCATGAATGTGGGTGGTCTCTTTTCTCCTGAGTACGTGGACGCGCCCTGGACCTTTGCCCGGGTGCTCGATCTACTCAAACATCTCTGGATTCCCGTGGTGATCGTAGGCACCTCTCACACGGCCAAGTTCATACGCATTATCCGTGGGAATCTCCTTGATGAGCTCAAGAAGCCCTATGTGACCACCGCGCGGGCCAAGGGTTTGACTGAAACCCGGCTTATCCTCAAATACCCCGTCCGTGTGGCGATCAACCCCCTGGTGAGCACAATAGGATGGACCTTGCCCGAACTGATCTCCGGGATCGCCATCACCGCAGTGGTCTTGAACCTGCCCACAACAGGCCCGCTCCTTCTCCGTGCCCTCATGAGTCAGGACATGCAGTTGGCAGGGACGTTTATCATGTTCCTCAGCTCGTTGACAGTAATAGGAACCCTGATTTCGGACATTCTCTTGGCATGGGTCGATCCCCGGATCAGGTTTGAAGCGCGGGAAGTGACGTAATGGAAGAGAGTCGAGAAGCGCAGAAATACCTCGACGCGTCTACGCGGCAACTGATCTGGTGGCGATACAAGAAGCACGCGCTGGCCATGTTCGGTTTGTACTTGATCTTGGGCCTGTACATCTTCTCGATGTTCTGCGAATTCCTTGCCCCGTACTCCAAGGATACGAGACACTTCTGTATGACGTACGCCTCTCCTACCAGGATCAGGTTGTTCGATGACGAAGGAAACCTCAGGAGGCCGTTCGTCCGTGAAGTGAAGATGGACGTGGACCTCCAAACGCAGCAAATGCGCTACTTGGAGGTCCCGGGCACGTATTACCCGATTCGTTTGTTTGTGCGAGGCGATGCGTACGAATTCTGGAACCTTTGGAAGGGTGATCTGCACCTCTTCGGCGTGGACGCTCCCGGTCAGATCTTCCTTTTCGGAACGGACCGGATGGGCCGCGATCTCTTCACCAGGTGCCTTTACGGGAGCCGAATATCGCTCTCCATCGGCATGTTCGGCGTGGCGCTGAGCCTTATTCTTGGGCTCGTTCTCGGAGGAATATCCGGATACGTGGGTGGTTGGGTGGATGGTCTCATCCAGCGTACCATTGAAGTCATCCGCTGCTTCCCTAGCATTCCTCTCTGGATGGGGCTCGCGGCAGCAATGCCGCCGCACTGGCACGCGCTGAAAGTCTATTTCATGATCACAATTATTCTTTCTCTCGTGGGCTGGACCGATCTTGCCCGCATGGTGCGTGGGAAGCTCATTTCCCTGAGAGAGGAAGAGTTCGTGCTCGCGGCGCGATTCGCGGGCGCGGGGCATACGCGAATCATCTTTCGGCATCTCCTGCCGTCGTTCACCAGCCACATCATCGTTACGGTAACTTTGGCCATACCGCACATGGTGCTGGCCGAGACCGCGCTCAGTTTCCTGGGAATCGGTCTTCGTCCGCCGATCACCAGCCTAGGAACGCTCCTGAAAGAGGCCCAGAACGTCACGACCATCGCGCTTTACCCTTGGTTGCTGATTCCCGTGGCCTTCGTTATAGGGACGGTGCTCGCGTTCAACTTTGTTGGTGACGGTTTGAGGGACGCGGTGGATCCGTATTCGAGGTAGTTGTTATGGCGCCAATCCTGGCAGTGGAAAATCTGCGTGTTCATTTCTTTCTGGACCAGGGCCTGGTCAGGGCTGTGGATGGCGTCAGCTTTACGTTGGAAGAAGGAAAAACTCTGGGAATTGTGGGTGAGTCAGGATCCGGCAAGAGCGTCATCGGGCAATCGATTCTCCGCATTGTGCCGCCGCCGGGACAAATCGTGGAAGGGAGCATCCTTTTCCAACACCAGGAAAACGGGGCGACAAGCCAACTCGATCTGGCACAACTCGATCCTTGGGGCAAACAGGCCCGTAGCATCCGAGGACGAGAAATCGCGATGGTTTTTCAAGAGCCGATGAACTCCTTTAGTCCGGTCCATACGATCGGGAGCCAGATTATCGAAGCCTTGCGGCTCCACCAAGACGTTTCGATTGCCGAAGCTCGCAATCGCGGGATCGAGATGCTGGGCCGTGTCGGAATCCCGCAACCCGAACTCCGGATTGACGCATATCCTTACGAGCTTTCGGGCGGAATGCGGCAGCGAGCCATGATTGCTATGGCTCTGGTATGCAACCCTCGCATCCTGATTGCTGACGAACCTACCACCGCGTTGGACGTGACGATTCAGTCCCAGATATTGGAACTGCTCAGGAGCCTGCAAGAAGAATTCGGGATGGCGATTCTCTTCATTTCCCACAACCTGGGTGTCATTGCCGAGATCAGCCACGAAGTGATGGTCGTGTACTTCGGGAGAGTCATGGAGCGCGCGACCGTGAGCGAGATCTTCAAGGCGCCTCTTCATCCCTATACGAAGGCGTTGCTCGAATCCGTGCCGGGAATAGACACTCCGGTGCGCACGCACCTGGCCACTATAGAAGGCACACTGCCGGACCCGCATATGTTCATCCGTGGGTGTCCCTTCTTCGGGCGCTGCACCGTATGTGAAGGCAACACCGTGTGTCGCGACGAACCGTACGCGCTGACCTGGGTTGCCGAAGACCATTATGTGGCCTGTCCACGCATCTGTGTTCCCATGTGAGGTTTCTGTGGTCGATTCAGACGTTCTCCTCGAAGTAACCAACCTTAAGAAGCATTTCCCCATTCGCAAGGGAATCTTCAAGAAGGTGGTGGGACACGTAAAGGCTGTGGACGGCGTAAGTTTTTCTCTGCGCAAGGGCGAGACCCTGGGCCTCGTGGGAGAATCCGGATGCGGCAAAACCACCGTCGGACGGATGATTATGGGCGCATACCGTCCTACGGAGGGAAGCATCTGGTTCAGTCCGCCCAACGGAAAGCCCCGGTTGGACCTGGCTTCTATCGATCCCGGGGATATGAAAGAACTCCGTCCCCACATCCAGATGATCTTTCAGGACCCTTTTGCCTCGCTCAATCCGAGAATGACCATCCGAGAGATAATCGGAGAACCCCTGATCGTGAACAAGGTCGCTCGGGGAGCGGAACTGGACCGACGTGTTCATGAGCTGGTGGAGATGGTTGGCCTTCAGCCTCAACATCTGAGTCGGTACCCGCACGCGTTCTCGGGCGGGCAGCGTCAGCGCATAAGCATTGCCCGTGCCATGGCCTTGTATCCGGCGCTCGTCGTCGCGGATGAGCCCACGTCCGCGCTGGACGTATCGGTTCAGGCTCAGATCGTGAACCTGACTCTGGACATACAGGATAGATTAGGACTGGCGTACCTGTTCATCTCGCACGACCTGGGGCTGATCCGACATTTTAGCAATAAAATTGTGGTGATGTACGTTGGCCGGGTCATGGAATATGCCCCCGCGCAAAATCTCTTTCAGCGGCCTCGGCATCCTTACACAGAGGCACTCATGTCGAATGTCCCTACCACGCGACCCGAACTGGTAGGCCGACGCATCGTGCTGCGAGGAGAGACCGCGGATCCTATCAATCCTCCGCCGGGATGTCCTTTCCATCCGCGATGTCTGTACGCGCAAGAGGTCTGTGCCAACCTGGTTCCGCCGCTGGAGGAGGTGACTCACGATCACCTGTCGGCATGCCATTTTTCTCGCGAATTGAACCTGACGGGATGCGACGCATTGGGATGTGCGGTATAATGGCAAAATTGTATGTGGCCGAGCTATTGAAAAGACATGCCGGGGAAGGCTCGTTCGCGTCCGAGCCCCCATGGCGGCGCTGCACCGGCAGAGCGTGCGCGGAAGGACAGGACCGTGATGAGTAAGAACATCAAACGAATTCTGGTCTACACGCACAACTCCATCGGTTTGGGCCACGCGTTCCGGACACTGGCCGTCATCACAGGCATCCGGAAGTGGCGACCCGACATCAATTTCCTCGTTATATCCAGCACTTCGGTTCCCCAGATCTTTTTCGATGAAGGGATCGACGTCATCAAGCTCCCCTCGGTTAAGCTTGATATCGATTGCAAGAACGAGCCCATGCAGCCCCGGTATCTTGCCGACTGCGACCTTGAGAGCATATTCGATTTTCGGCAGCGGCTTATCCTGGAAACCTTCGACTTCTTCAGGCCGGACGTGCTCCTTGTCGAGCACAATATGACCGGTCAAATGAGCGAATTGATGCCCCTGCTCATGAAGAAGTGGATGCGCCAGGGCGGGCCGGCGGATTTCATCTTGGCCCATATGTGCCGGGGAATCATGCGGTGGGTTCCTTTGCTGAGCATCCCGTACCAAAACCCCAGGCATCGCTCTGAATCAATTAACATAGGTAAGCTCTATGATTTTATGTACGTCCTGGAGGACCGAGAGGTCATAGACATCAACAAGGCCTTCCTGGGGAACGATCCCGAGCTGGAAAAGAAGATCCGCTATCTGGGCAAGATCACCAACAAGATCCATGACGAACTTCCTGACCGGCAAACCACGCTCAGCAGCTTCGCGCTGCCGGACAAACCCGTGATCCTCGTGTCCCTGGGCAGGAACAGAATGGTTCCGGTCTTGTCAAAGAAGCTCTTGCAGATCTTTGAAGAAGCCGAGATCAGCCGCGATTACCAGGTAATCATGGTCGTGGACACGTACCTGGACCGCGAGTTGGCCTGTGACGTGCGAAGCTTCCGAGGGAGCAAGTCAGTAAGATTTCTCGACTTCGTTCCCGACCTGGTAGATTTGGTGAATCATTCCGAGTTGGTAATATCCAGGGCCGGGTACAATACTTTCAACGAGCTCCTTCTCACCGGCACAAAAGCTCTGCTTATCCCTGAATCTCACGGAAGCAGGGAACAAGAACAGCGTTGTCGTAGCGTTCCGTACGAGAATATTGTGGTGAAAACAGAAGAAGAAGTTCTGCTCGACGACAGCGCGGACCTGATACGCCATCTTCTCAACGGCGGGTGCCAGCGCGTGCCGTCGAAATTCAACAAGTACGAGCTGGGAAAAGCAATGATCGAGGAGATGGAAGAATGGACCACTCAAAAGCACGACAGCCGCAATTGGATCGCTGAACTGCGAATCCAGTCGTGAGCCCTGCCTAAGGCGTATCCGTTTGGTGACGTAGCGTAGGAGTGTCATTGCGAGGAGTGGATGGTGGGACAGGCGTCCCGCCTGTCACTGAATGACGGGCAAGATGCCCGTCCCACCAGCAATCCGCTCTATTGAAGGCTGAGGGATTGCTTCCCTCGCTTTCCAGAGGAGGAAGCAATGACAGTCTTTCCTCGAGTAATCTAACGATTATCCTTCGCCGTATTATTCCGCTCCATCTATCTCCCGCTCTACGGATACAGACCTCGGATCATGATCGCGTCTGCGACCCGTTGTATTGCGAGCATCTGGGCTGCGACCCGATAGGGCACCTTGTGCTGCTCGCGGGCAGCCATCACGTTCTTGAACGCTTTGACCATCAAGTCTCTGAGGTGGCGATTGATCTGTTCCAGCGGCCACATGAAGGATTGCAGATCCTGGACCCATTCCAGATAGCTGACCGTGACACCGCCGGCATTGCAGAGAATGTCGGGAATCGTGAAGATGCCCCGATCCTCCAAAATATGGTCCGCCTCAGTAGTTGTAGGCCCGTTGGCACCTTCGGCAAGGATCGATGCTTTGATCTTGTCCGCGTTCCGTGCGTGAATCTGGTTTTCCACCGCTGCCGCGATGAGCACGTCGCAATCGACGGTGAGCAGCTCGTCGTTGGTAATAAAATCCCCATCTCGAAAGTCGACCAATGAACCGGTTACTTGTCTGTGAAAGTTCAGGGCATCCAGATTCAGCCCCTTGTCGTTGTACACACCACCCTGAGAGCCGCTTACCGCCACAACAGGCATGCCCAGTTCCCTGCAACACGTCGCAGCCACTGCGCCAACCTGACCGAATCCCTGTATAGCCACCTTCGTTCGATCCGGAACCATGTCTTTGAGCCGTAGCGCTTCTTCCAGAGTATAAACAACTCCGCGACCCGTGGCCTCGGTTCTACCCAGCGAGCCGCCGATCTCCACAGGTTTGCCGGTAACGACAGCCGGCACCGAGTATCCTGTGTGCATGGAGAATGTGTCCATCATCCACGCCATCACCTGAGCGTCCGTGCCCATGTCGGGACCGGGAATGTCGCTCTCCGGCCCTATGAGCACGCTGATCTCCGTGGTGTAGCGTCGGGTGAGTCGCTCAAGTTCCCGCCTCGACACTTTCTTGGGATCGACGAGCACCCCACCCTTGCTCCCGCCGAAGGGAAGGTTCATCAGCGCGCACTTCCACGTCATCCACATGGCCAGCGCTCGAATCTCATCAAGCGTCACCCAGGGAGAGAACCTGGTTCCGCCTTTTGTAGGGCCGAGCACCGCGGCATGGTGCACCCGGTAACCCCTGAAGAGCTGGACTTCACCTGTATCCATCTGGACGGGAAACGTGACTGAGAGCTCCCGTTTGGGGTATCGGAGGGTCTCCACCACCCCACCTTTGAGCTTAAGGTGAGAGACCGCCTGATCAAACTGCTTCAGCGCATTTACATAGGGATTCTCTCCCCCTGGTTCCGGTTCCCTGCCAAGCGCTCTCGAAACGGAGAACCTGGCTACGCTTTCACCCTTGGTTAATCCCACATTCTCCTCAGGCATGTGATGTCTCTCCTCCATAATCGACTGATCGTGCGGAGCACTAACGTCACCCCCACGATATCATCGCGAGTGAGCGGAATGGCTCCTTGCGGTACAATCAACAGATGCGTGGAAGGAGCTCGCCCGAAGGCTCGGCAAGTACTCTGGTTCCCCCTATGCGAGTCTTCATCACGACACGGGATAGACCTGGAGGTCCTACCTCTCCGATAATAGCGGCTCCTGTGGCTAGGAAACAGCCGTTGAGCAGCTCCAACGCCTTTTTGCCTTGTCCTTTTCCGACAACAGCCACCATTTTTCCTTCATTGGCAGCTTGAAGAGGATCGATCCCCAGGATCTCCGACGCGGCCACTACCGATCCGTCCAGCGGGATGGCCGATTCTTCCACAATAAGTTCCTTGCCCGTAGAAGAGGCGATCTCGTTCAGAGTTGCAGCAAGGCCTCCTCTGGTAGGATCTCGCAGGAACTTAAGCTCAGGGCCCAACTCCAGAAGCCGTTCTACCACAGGCCAGACCGACGCGGAATCTGAGATCAAGTCGAAATCAAAGGAAAAATCCGCCCTGCTCAGCATTACGGCCATGCCATGATTCCCTACCGGGCCGCTTACCAGGACCTCGTCACCCTCTGCGATCCGCTCCGGTCCGAGATCGGCTTGTGCTTCTACGCGGCCGATCCCCGACGTGTTGATGAATATCAGATCCGCACTACCTTTTGGGACAACTTTCGTATCACCTGTGACGATTTCCACGCCCGCATCTTGCGCCGCGATAGCCATGGACTCGAGAATCGTCCTTAATTGTTCCACGGGGAGCCCCTCCTCCAAGATGAGCCCCAGAGACAGGAACACGGGACGCGCGCCTGAGCAAGCCAGGTCATTGCACGTGCCGTGTACCGAGAGCGAGCCGATATCGCCCCCGGGAAAGAATATGGGAGAAACCGTAAAGGAATCCGTGGTGTACGCGATTTTTTCGCTGAGTCCGGAAAGAACCACCGAATCCGGCAATGCGCGCAGTTTGCCGCGATCCAACCGAGGAAGAATCACTTCCCGGATCAGGGCCCCGGTCATTTTGCCCCCACCGCCGTGTCCCAGGAGAATGCGTTGATCCTTGTCCATGAACACCCTTTGTACGAGCGCCGAAGGGGTCGGTAGGGGCGCACGGCCGTGCGCCCCTACAAAGGCGCGCCCCTCGGGAAGCTCTTTCAAAAGTTCAAAAGTTGTGAAACCGCTCTACTCGGCGACTTACGCGCCCGCGGACCCGTATTTATAGTACGCCGCGCAGGTACCTTCCGATGAGACCATGCAAGGCCCGATCGGATCTTCCGGCGTGCACTGCTTACCGAATAGCCCGCATCGGTCAGGAGTCTTCGTGCCGGTAAGGATCGCCGCGCACAGGCACCGGGGATCGTCGTCGGCCTGCGAGACATCCACAGGCAGTGCGGCTATGGAGTCAAACCGCGCATACGGTCCCCGCAGCATGAGTCCGCTGCCGGGAATCAGCCCTAAGCCCCGCCATACTGCATCAGTGGGTTCGAAGACCTCGTACATGATTTCGCGGGCAGCTGGGTTTCCTCCCCCACGCACCACTCGCTTGTACTGGTTCAATATCTGCGGGGTGCCATCAACTGCCAGCCGGACCAAGTCTCGCAGCGCCAGGAGTATGTCCAGTGGCTCAAAACCCGCGACCACGCCAGGTTTGCGGAATTCTTCCGCGAGGTAGTTGTAGCAGTCGGAGCCGATAATGGCTGAAACATGCCCGGGGAGGAGAAAACCGTCCAGATCTTCTTTAGCCGCAAGTATTCTCAAAGGTGGATGAATCGTCTTGAACGCGGGCAGCACATAAAGGTTGTCCATCCCGAGCGGGAGAGCGGTCTTTAGCGTGGCAGCCACGGTCGGCACCGTGGTTTCAAACCCCACACCCAGAAAGACCGTCGGCCGCGGGCTTTCTGCCTCCGCGATCCTGATCATATCCATAGGCGAGTATACAACCTTGACGCTGCCGCCCTCGGACCGAAATGTGGCCAGAGATCCGGATGACCCGGGCACACGGATTAGGTCCCCGAACGTAACCACGCACGCGTCGTACTTCCGCCCGGTCTCCAGAGCTTGATCTATGAACCGTTTCTCCGTGACGCACACAGGGCAGCCGGGTCCTGAGACGAGCTTCAAGTTTTTCGGCAGGAGCGCTTTGAGGCCGCTCTGCGCGATGGCCATGGTGTGCGTGCCACACACCTCCATAACATGGATCGGCCTGGACGACCGTTTGCACGTGGCGTGGATCTCCTGTGCGAGTGCTTGGGCCGCGCGGCTCTCTTGCGTCGTGTTCATGGTTCGGCCAGCTCCGCGGTCGCTTCTGCGAGTTCTCGGAAGATATCAAGCCTGATCTCAGCCTCTTCCGCGTTCAGGACTTCTATGCCGAAGCCCGCGTGAATAATGAGGTAATCCCCCACTTTTGCGTCAGGTATCATCATCAGGCTCACCGGCGTGGTCACCCCCCCGGCGTCCACTCTTCCCACGCCATCTCCGGTGATTTCGACCAGCTTCATGGGAACTGCTAAACACATCGTGAGAATACCTCAGAATGCCGCAAGTCGTTCGGCGCACTTTCAGGAAATTCAGTACGGCCCCTACTTCCGCGGGACATATCGCAGCGTAGCTCGCGGCGGTCCCTTGCCGAAGTGGCGACACAAAATCAGTCAAGCGCTGGAAGCGCTTGCGAAAGGTGGAAGTTTTTGGTGGAGGGGTCCGGGGAGGCCCCTTTTTACAAAAAGGGGCTTCCCCGGCCACTTCCTCAATTACTTCTTGCTGTTTGCAAGCGCTCGCCATCTTGCCAGGGCGCAGACTGCCTGGCCGATTGCTATTCCGCCGTCATTGGGCGGCACATCTTTATGAAGGAGCACCCGCAGGCCGTTCGAAGTCAGTCGCGCGACTGTGCGCTCCGTAAGCAACCTGTTCTGAAAGCAGCCTCCGGTCAATCCTATGGTCTGGATATTATGTGCGACCGCGAGGTCTCTAAGCGTCCCAGCGACATAAGCAGCCATACTGTTGTGAAACCTTGCCGCAACCTTCCCTGGAGGCGATCCACGAAGGATATCTTGTGCCACGCTCTTTATCAAGGCCCCAGGATTGAGGACCAAGCCCACTTGGCCTAAGAACTGGAGCTTATATTCACCTTGTTCGCCCGGGTCAACAATACCTTCCAGCCACATGGCAGCTTCACCCTCGAACGTCACGCGGCGCCGGAACCCTGTCGCGGCCGCAGCCGCATCGAACAGCCTCCCCGCGGACGAGGTGACAGGTGAGTTGATACCTTTTGCCGCAGCTTCCAGCCACAGATTCACCCGATCGATTGCAGTCCCGAACAGAGGACTGAACGTCTCCGGCAAAGCCCCATCCTTCGCCAAAAGCGCAGCCATGATGCGGGCAGGCTCGCGGATCGCGGCTTCTCCTCCGGGAAGTGCAAAAAGCCCAATGTGAGCGACACGCCTGAAGTCCACCGCGTCGGCTAGCAGAAACTCACCGCCCCAGATCGTGGCGTCCGGACCGTACCCGGTTCCGTCGAAGACAGCGAAGATGCCCGGGCCTTCGAGTTGACGCTCAAACAGGAGACTCACCGCGTGAGCGTGATGGTGAAACACCTCTGCAACCGGCAGATTCATCTCTCGTAGTAGGCTGCTGCTGAAGTATCCCGGATGAGGATCCACAGCGACATGCTCGGGTTGAGCCTCAAGATAATCGGCTAATACAGACGCGGACTGCCTGAAGTACTCGTGCGCGACCGGCGAAGCCAAATCACCCACGTGAGGCCCCGGAATTACCTGCGCGTTCTTGACAATGGCCAAAACGTTCTTCAGATCTCCTCCCGCGGCCATGACTACCGGGGCGCGGTTGGCGTTAGAGTCGCCGTGTCCGGATCGGTCGTCGGAAGCTTCGCCACTCTCTTCGGCCGGCTCCCGGGCCTGGTTTACCCGGAACTCACCGGGAACCAGCCCCCGTGAACGCCTGATGACTGTCCCATTGCCCCCGATCACGCGAAAAATCGAATCATCCGCTCTGAGCACAATTTCGCGGTTGTGCAGAAGGAACGCGTCCGCGAGTCCATGAAGCCGCTCCAGAGCTTCTTCATTGCCACGAACAATAGGCTCTTCGCTCAAATTCCCCGAAGTCATCACCAGGACCACGGGACGCTGGGCCAGAGCACATTCCGGATGACCGAACAGCAGATGGTGCACAGGCGAATACGGGAGCATAACTCCCAGAGTGCGAACGAATGGAGCCACATTCGGCGCCACTTCCTCTCCCCGTGCCTCAAGTAGCACGATAGGAGCAATCGGCGAGCTTAGTAGCCGTTCTTCTTCCGGTCCCACCACACAGAACCGGTCCACGGTTTTCCAGTCAGGCATCATCACGGCAAAAGGCTTTTCCTCGCGGCCCTTTCGCTCACGCAGCCGACGCACAGCTTCCTCGTTCAAGGCGTCGCATGCAAGGTGAAAGCCTCCAATGCCCTTGATGGCAATCGTCTCGCCTTCGGCGAGAAGGCGGATCGCCTCTCCAATCGGATCGCGGCTAAGCGGGGCGCCCGTGGGGTCCGCGAGCGTCAGTGACGGACCGCATTCGGGGCATGAATTCGTCTGAGAATGGAATCGCCGATCCGCTGGATCTCCGTACTCGGCTCTGCACTTCGAGCACATGGTGAAATCGGCCATGCTGGTGCGCTCTCGATCGTACGGAAACGAACGGACAACCGTGAATCGAGGCCCGCAAAGCGTGCAGGTGATAAACGGGTACAGATATCGGTGATTTTGAGGATCGAAGAGCTCTCTCACGCATTCGGGGCAGACCGCCACGTCCGGCGGAATGGGCGTAACCGTGCGTTCACCCTGCTGACTGGTTTCTATGCGGAAGCCACTCTCACCCCGAGGGGGGATTTCTTCGACACAGCTGTGGTCCATGCGACCGGGGAACGGAATACTTGCAGGGAGCTCCCGCTCGAACGCGAGACATTGCTCGGGACTCCCTTCCACTTCCAGGACGACTCCGCTGGTTGTGTTGATAACGTAGCCATTCAGCCCGAGCCGGGTGGCAAGCCGATAGATCGAAGGCCTACAACCGATCCCTTGTAGGATCCCTGTCAGAGTCATGCGCTTACGGACCGTGCTTTCCGGGTGGTGATCTGTGTCCACGGTCCAGGTCTTACGTCGAGCCAAGGGTTGTTGCCTCGCTGGTGGCTGTGCGGAACAGATTAGCGATTTTGGGCCGCGAAAGGAAGAGGAGAACTGCACTGGGAATCCCGAGAGTACTTGCCCGCACGATAAACAAGATTGCTCTGACTCCACGGAGATAGTATGGTTTGGCGATAGCCTACCTGATATCCGTGCGAAAGGCAGTCCCCCGTGTCAACAGCCATTCCGAATAAAGGGGACGAGACCAAGGATAGGAGCGCATGGAAGGAAAGCGCGTCAGCGATACTCGCATCATCATGGCCGTACAGATGAATCCCGAAGATGCGAACCCCGCAGGGAACGTTCATGGCGGCGTGATCATGAAATATGTGGATACGGCCGCCGGGGCCGTTGCGATCCGACATGCGCGCAAAATAGCGGTGACCGCTTCCATCGATCGATTGGATTTCCATCATCCCGTCTTTGTGGGAAATCTCCTGATCCTAAAGGCCAGCCTCAACTTCGTGGGGAAGACGTCCTTGGAAGTCGGGGTCCGTGTGGAGGCCGAGGATCTCCTCACAGGCGATGTGCGCCACACAGCTTCTGCGTACCTGACTTTCGTCGCGATCGACCATACCGGTAAACCCGCGGAAGTTCCGCCTCTGATTCTAGAAACGGATGACGACCGCCGGCGCAACTGTGAGGCCATTGTGAGACGCAAGGCCCGCCTGGAAGAGAGAGCCCGGGAACGACGAGAACGCTGCGAACTGGAAAAGGTGCGGTCTGAGGGTGCAAAGTCGCCTGCCTGACATCGAGCGCATCCGAGTCACGATGAAACTGCCTCAAAGAGGCATTTATAGAAAGGGGGATGGACTATGAGGTTTCCACATGCGATCAATCGCTCTGTGACGTGGATTGCCGTGCTGGCTGTAATGGTCCTCTGGTCGGCGGGGATGGCGCAATCAGAGAGCATCACCGGGATGTCAGGGGTACCGGACCTGCACGGACTCAAGCAGTTCTATTCAGTGCCGAATTTCAAGATCGGGGGGAAGTACGAGTTCGGTAATGAGGCTAAGTACGAGTTCGGCGGTGAAGGCGGCGTGACGCTGGAATCCGTCGCCAAGGAGCCGCTCCGACTAGCCTATATTGCGGTGGGAACGCCTAAGAAGGATGCTCAAGGCAAGATCACCAACGCGGTCGTCATCAGCTCGTACTATTCCGGTGACTCCGCCTTCATGTATTTCTACTGGTTCGACGGGCAAAAAGGGAACGCTTTTTCCCAGGGAGCGGTGGTCGGGCCGGGCAAACTCATCGATACCGATAAATACTATGTGGTTTTCCTCGATGCGCTGGGTCTTTGGGGCGCGAGCAAACCTAGCGATGGTTTGGGAACAAACTTCCCGAAATACTCGTATCTTGACTATGTTCAGGCAAATTACCGCCTGCTGAAAGACAAGCTGGGAATCGCAAAAGTGAAGCTTGCCACTGGCGTGTCCATGGGAGCCATACAGAGCTACATTCTGGCCGTGCTCCACCCGGACTTTGTGGAAGCGATCATGCCCATCGGCGGGATTACCAAGAGCGATCCGGTAACGCGGTGGCTGTTCCAATTGATGACCGCGGCCATGCAGAGTGATCCGGTCTGGCGGGAAACCAAGGGAGACTATTACAAGCTCCCCAAGGACAAACATCCCAATCAGGGCATGATGTTCGGTTGGTCCATTCTTGGCCACACGGGATTGAGTTTCGACATGCGGATCCAGCAAGGATGGGACACAGTGAAGAAGGATGTTTTTTACTGGCAGCCCAAAGGTGATGAGGGCGCGGCCCTCGTTCCCAAGGCTAAAGATTTCGACGTAAACGACCTCCTGTACCGCAACGCAGCAGGCGACACATTCGACATCTCGGATCAACTCGGCAAAATTAAGGCCAAGACCTTGATTCTCCATGTAAAGAACGATCAGTGGCTCAGATACATCACCGCGGAAGAAACCGCCAAGAAGATCAACGGAGCCAAACTGGTGGGGTTTGAGAGCCCGTTGGCGCACTATGCCGTGTTCCGAGCCCCCAATGTGCTCAAAGACGACGTGGCCGCGTTTTTCAAAGAGATCGGCATGTAGGAGGACGGGATCTCAATTCAGCGTGCGCTCCGAGAACTCGGAGATTGCGTAGGCTGGGGATCTCCATTAGGTCACATCATGCAAGTCCGTAGGACCTTAATTCAGGAGATTCCCCGCCCGACGCAGTGAGTCGACCTCATTAGGAGCCTGTCCATGCAATGTCGTTTTCAGCGAGCAGAGACTTCACCTTGTAGAACACCGACACCACGATTCGGGGGCATCTTTCAGGGGCTTTGAGCGGGTCGTCCTCGGTAATGATTCGGCACAGAATCCCCCCGTATTTCTCTCCGTATTTCGTCGAGAACCAGTCCACCAGATCAGCAATCATGCTCTTCAGCTTTGGGTTTTCCTCGTCTGCGGCGCTTCCTCGTCCGGCATGGAGACCCAGCACACATGCGCCACCGGTAAGAGCCCCACAGGTCTCGCCCGTGAAGCCTACCCCTCCCGCGAGCGCGGACATGGCTTTGATCAGATCGGGATTCTGTTTACCTTGCGCTTCCAAGCCCATGAACATGAGCACCTCACTGCAATGAAAACCTTGCTGAGCGAGTTCGACCATGCGCATCTGCTCGGGAGTCAGCCCGCTTGCCGTAGCAACGCTTTCCGGGATCATTGTGCGTTCCCTCCTTGTTGTCTGCGTGACCCTAGTCGTCTGTTACGTCGCCTCACTCTCTTCCGATGGAATGCAACCTGCGAGTACCGCGCCCATCGCGTTCACAGCCTCCTGGTCCACCCAGCATTGGATGTTCTTCCCCTGGCGTTCTATCTTGATCAGCCCCGCGTGTCGCAATTCCTTGATGTGGTGCGAAACCGTGGAAGCTGCCACATCGAGTTCGGCGCCGAGCTGGCCCACGTACTGGCGCCCGTCGCCGTTTGCGGAACATTTGGTGCCGGGCGGGCAACACTCGACGAGCCGAAGGAAGATTTCGAGGCGGTGGGGATTGGACAGCGCCTTGAACATTTCCGCGAATTTTTGGAGTTCGTTATTTCGATATTTCGACATGTCTCGTAGTATGAAACTATCCCTCCCCCGTGTCAAGCTTTTTTTCAATTGGATTATTTCCCTAGTTCAGTTGAGAGACAGTATGACCTTCCGGCAATGGCTCGCCATGATCCCGCGAATCGCCGGAGCCGGGATCGGTAGGGGCACCCCTCGTGGGTGCCCAGTAGGGAGCGGCCTCCGTGCCGGTCATTCCAGGAAGGGCAGGCACAAGACCTGCCCCTACAGAGGCTGCATTCGCAGTATTAAGATCACGTGCGCTGTTCGATAATGCCAATGTTTTGAATTCGGACCGAAGCTAACAGCGTAATTCATTTGCAATATGGCCCTGAAAATACGCTTTCAGTTATACGCGGAAAGCCGCTGCGAGCATCCTGATTCCCTAGGCAACTAGTAAGGACGCAATCAATATCTTTAGAGATTCGATAAATTTCTTACTTATCTCATTGGAGATAAATCTGTCTTTCTTCCTCCAATGTCATGAGCGAGATCGCGGCGGAATTCCGCACTGGGAGGGCGGGCCCGGGATATTCAACGGCTCATGCGCTCCCAGTGTCGAGCATGTCAACGGCCTCGGTGGGGGATTATTACCTGTTCCATCACCCTTTCTACTGCCGGTGCCCCAGGGAACGGATGAACCGGTGCACTCAGGGCCGCGGCGCGGAGCCGCGGGGAATTTTTACCTATTCAGTCGTCTTTCTTTTCTCAAAACCTCTGGACGGGTAACCCATGGACAGGAAACACTTTCCGGTGGAGATATGTAACACTATGATATCGTAGGCTCTTCCATGTTGAGCACTTTGCTCAGAAAAATTCTTGACACATTTTATGCCTCTATCTTATAGTACACTTCAGCGGCGGGAGCGCTATCCACTTCCAAAGTATTACCCACGAATCGGATGCCCACGTGATTTCTGTTCCCTTTCTCTTCAGCGTCACAGCTCTGTGGCGGGGAGGACCTGCAAGATGGGGACAGGCGCGGCCCGGGCCTTTCGGATTCGTAAAGAACGCATAAAAAGCCGAACGGGAGGCAAACATGGAGAATAAGGTAAGCTACGCCCTGTACGTCTTACAGGAACCTGTTCAGTACATGGCCCTGACCTTCATGGCGCTCATGTACGCTATGAAGATCTACCAGCTCATGAAGAAACCCGGACCGCCGGAGAAGGCTGAGCTCAAAGGCGATCGCTACGCCGGTGCCATCCACTCTTTGGCGAACGTGCTCCGACCTTGGGGCATGGAGAGCACACGCAGCCACCCCTATTTCTATGTGGAATTCTTGATCTTTCACATCGCGGTGGCGTTGACTATCGGCTCCACCTTCTTCATTCCTTTGACGCCCTGGCTGATGACCCCGCTTGTATCAAAGGTGATCATGGTCTTTATGGGTCTGGCGTTTCTTATCGGACTGCGGCGCATCTATCGCCGCATCACGGTTCCCGAGATACGCATCATCAGCAGCCCGGATGACTTCTTTGCCATAACGCTGATGACGGTCTTCTTTGCCGTGGGCTTTGTCACCATGTGGCTTTGGATTCAGGGCAAACCTGAGACCGGCTGGATGTGGCTATTCTTCCTGATGGTCACCTTCTTCCTCATTTATGTGCCCTTCAGCAAGATTTCCCATTATGTCCTCTATCCGTTCGGCCGCGTCATGTACGGCCAGATTTTTGGAGGTCGGGGAATCTTGAACAGAAACGTACGATAACCAGTATCAGCAATACAGACCAACTTCGGAGGAATTACCATGCCCGATCCCATAGAAACCAATAAGCCCCAGACTTCCGAGCCCGCGCCCTCGGCGCAGCCGGAAAAGCTTGGAACCCAAGAAAACCGCAAGTGGCCCATACTTTCCGAGTTTACGCCTGAAGCGCTGGCCAAGATGGAGAAGGTCCTGCCCGGGAAACTCAACAGGATCGTCCAGACGTCTCTGGCCGGTTGCATCCATTGCGGCATGTGCACGGAAGCCTGCCATTACACTCAGTCCATCCCTGAGGATAAGACACTCCTCCCCGCATACAAGGCAGACCGGTTCCGCAAGTGGTACAAATACCGATACGACTGGATGGCGAAGGTGTTCCCGTCGTTCGTGGGTGCCAAACCTCTCACCAAAGAGCTTGCGGACGAAATGTACGACAAGCTGTGGGGCGGTTGCACCATGTGTCGTCGCTGCACGTTCAACTGCCCCATGGGCGTTGATTACGGCATGGTTGTGCGAGCGGCCCGCGGCATTATGACCGAAGCGGGACGCGTGCCCCAGAATCTCCAGGATACTGTGGACACTCACTACAATCACGGCAACAACATGGCCGTGCCGCAGGACGAGTTTATCGAGACGATCGAGTGGATCGAAGAAGAACTCCAGTCCGAAGACGGGTGCGAGAATTTCAGGATACCTGTGGACAAGAAGGGGGCCAAGTATTTCCTCACCCTCAATCCCCGTGAGCCCAAATACTATCCCATGACCATCCAGTCGACCGCGAAGGTGCTCAACGCGGCCGGAGTGGACTTCACAGTTTCGTCCCGCTACTGGGACCTCACCAATTACGCCATGTTCAATGGTATCGACCCCGATGCCAAACTCTTCGCCAAGTGGATCTTCGAAGAAGTGCAGAGGCTGGGTTGCGAGTATCTCCTGTCCGGAGAATGCGGGCACGGATACCGTGGCCTGCGTTGGGAAATGGCGAACTGGCTGGGCGGGGTACCTTTCAAGATCACCAGTGCCATGGAACTCTTCGCGCAGTTGGTCCAAGAGGACAGACTCAAGCTCGATAAGTCCGTGCATGATGGCAAGGTCTTCACGTACCACGACTCGTGCAACATTGCTCGGTCCGGCGGAGTAATGGAAGAACCGCGGATCGTTGTCAAAGCGGCAGTCAATAAGTTCGTGGAGATGCCGCACAACAGGGAGTACAGCTACTGCTGCGGAGGCGGAGGCGGCGCCTTGGCTATGCCCGAATTCGCCAAGCGGCGAATTGCTGCCGGCAAGATAAAAGCCGACGAGATCAAGGCAACCGGCGCCACGGTAGTTTTGCAGTCGTGCCACAACTGCACCGACCAGCTCAAGGAAATCTGCGAGCACTATGGGATTCACGCAAAGGTGATGAACCTCGCAGAGCTCCTTGACCCTGCGCTCGTGCTCACAGACTAGAAGAGGTTTAGGTAACCCCTCTACCGCCTCTATTCTTCTGGGAAAGACGTGGGCCTGGGGGCCCGCGGGCTCGTGATCTGCGCGGTGGCCGAACTGCTGAGACGGCGCCACTGACCTGACCACGCGTCCGGCGGGGCAAAGGTTGGAGCAGCGGCAGGGAGACCACACAGCGCGGACCTCATGTCCCGCGGAGTCTGTAGCGCACGGCGCCCCGCCGCGCATTGGGGGCCGCGACTATGACGATCGGCAATCACGTCTTTAACGTTCAAGGGCGCATAGCGTCCTGATTGATGTCCCTTTCCGGCGGTTGCATGAACGCTGAGCAATGGTGAAGGACCTCCTCCAACTTGTCCGCAAATTTATGCGCAGCTTGAGCTTCAAGCTGAGCTTCTTTGCGGGTCTCATCATGTTCCTCGCGTTGATGGCTTTTACGTACCACAGCGTGAAGACCCAGGAGGAGAATGTCATCGATAAGGTCGTCCAAGGCGCTCTTGAGGATTCGGAAGTGGTCAAGGCCGCGATCTGGGACGGCATGATGAACAACCAACGGGTGGTGATCGGCGAGATCATCAAGGCCGTGGGGCAACTGGACCGCTTCATTGAGATCAAGCTCTTTGACACGAAAGGAACTCTTCACTACGCGAGCTTGCCCAAGCAGGGGCAACGGGCCGTGCGGGCCGGTGAAGAGCTCTTGCCTAGTGAAATCGGGGCGAGCACCGCGGTTCGGCATCGAGTTTCGCTGGAGAAGAACTGGATTGACGTGGTGAATCCCATCCTGAACAGCGAGAGTTGTTCTACCGCCGCGTGTCACGCGCATCCACCCGGCCAAGTGGTGCTTGGCGCACTGGCGATGCGAGTTTCCCTGGGCGCCATGAGAGAGGAGATTCTCGAGAATGCCCAGAAAACTGCGGTCTTTGCGATTGCCCTCTTTCTCGCCATGTCCAGCGTCATTGGGCTGGCGGTTATTTTTCTTGTCAATCCGACGCTCAGGAAGCTGAGGGAGAATGCGATTCAAATGGGCCGAGGTGAGTACCAGCCCCGTTCCGACGACCACTATCTCTTTGACGAGATGGCTGAGCTGGGCCGTTCGTTCGACGACATGAGCCGGCGGATTACCGAACGGACCAATCGGCTCTTTGAAGGTCGAAAGCTCTACAAGTCCCTCTTTGAGCTGATACCGTGTTACCTGACCGTCGTAGACAGAGATTACCGGATCGTGCGCGCCAACAAGGCCTTTGAAGACCAGTTCGGTATGCAGGTCGGCAAGAATTGTTACGTCGGGTACAAGGGGCTTATGGCCAAGTGTGAGGAGTGCCCGGTTGAAAGGACTTTTGCCGATGGTATGCCTCACCGGTCGGAGGAGGTGTGGCGGCTTAATGGCCAGAAGGTGTACGTGCTCGTGAGGACTGCACCTATCCTGGACGAGAAAGGCTTCGTCTGGCAAGTCCTCGAGATGTCCTTGGACGTGACCGAGTTGAAACGACTCCAGATGGAACTGGAGCGAAAGGAAAAGGAATACCGAGAGCTGTTTGAAAAAGCGCCCTGCTACATCACGGTCGTCAACAGAGATTTCAGGGTGATCCAGGCCAACAACCTGTTCAAGCGCGACTTCGGATATATCCCTGGAGAACACTGCTTCAAGATTTACAAGAATCAAGACGAAAAATGCCCGAACTGCCCGGTAGAACGCACCTTTGAGGACGGCCGCCGGCACGACTCTGAAGAAGTGTGGAGCCGCAACGGCGAGGAAACCAACGTGATCGTGAATACTTCACCGCTTAGAGACGAGAGCGGCGACGTGGTCGCGGTGATGGAGATGAGCACGAACATCACCGAGGTAAAGCGGCTCCAGAGCGAGTTGGCCTTGCTCGGCGAGACGGTCGCGGGGATGTCGCATTCTATAAAGAATATTCTGGCGGGCTTGGAGGGCGGCGTTTACGTAGTAGATTCGGGACTGGAGCGCTCACGTCAAGACAGAATGCGTCAAGGCTGGAGCATGGTGAAGAAGAACGTGGAGAAGGTCTCCGAGCTTGTCCAGGGGATCTTGTACGCTTCAAAGGAGCGGGAACCGGAATATACCGTGATCAATCCCGGACATGTTCTTGTGGAGGTTTGTGACCTGTTCGAGAAAAGAGCCGCGGACGTGGGGATCCAACTGATTCGAGACTTCGACGAGCAGATGCCCGCGGGTCTTATGGATGCAGCCGGGATTCACAGTGCGATGTCCAACCTCGTCTCCAACGCCATAGATGCATGCAAAGACACAGGCAGGACGCAGTACCGCGTGGCGATCTCAGGCCGGGTTCAGAATGGCAGGTTGATCCTGCGCGTCTCGGACAATGGCCCTGGAATTCCGCCCGAGATCAAGGAGAGGCTATTCAATCGCTTCTATAGCACCAAGGGCTCCAAGGGTACCGGTTTGGGCCTAGTGCTTACCAAGAAAGTCGTAACGGAACACAAAGGGACCATACGGGTCGAATCGGCCCCAGGCCGCGGGACCACTTTTACCATTGAGATCCCTCTTGAGCATGTGGAAACACGGCGGTTCAATCGCGAGGCGGTTTGAATAGCTCTGGTTGGTAATACATTAGGAAGCGAGGAGGTAACGATGCAAGGAGTGGGTTTATGCGCACTTTTTTCGAGACAAGGCGACTGGGCCTTCGACTATGCGCTGGCTCTGGCCAGGAAGCACCGAACGAAGCTCAATATCTTTCAGTTCCTGGAATCACCCTACGCGATTCGTAGAGACGTCGTATTTGTCGACGCGGAGAAGAAAGAGACCGCTGTGGTGTCACCAGAGCTTGTAACCAAGAAGGACAGAGAACTCCGCGAGAACTATGACGATCGTCTCGGCGATTACACCGATGTGGGATTTCGGCTGTGCGAGGGAAGCAACGAATGGGAGCTGAAGAAGTGCTTCAAGCGCGGCGAGTATGACGTTCTGATCATCGGCTACCAGGGCAAAGGAGCCGATTTTGGCGGAACAACGACTATAGAAGAATTTGCCAAGCGCTTCCACGGGCCGCTTGTTCTAGTTGGTCCTGACTCTCCGGATCACTTTGTGCTCAATGACAAGGCCAAGGAGATCGTGGACCAGCTGGAGCTTCCCGACGGCAAGTGGGAACTCCTGGCAGCGTGACGTTAAGAAGTATCGGCCGGTGATGGCGGCTTCTTCGCGCGAATTCGCGTTCGTGCGATTACGCGCGGGACAAGACATGCCCGTCCCCGGGAGAGGACTGGAACAAGGTGGATTTTCAAAGCCGCGAGGAATTTGAGCTACATGTTCACAAGTGCTTTGGCCGGATTTTTGAGCTCCTGACCAAGGCCGACGGCGTGATCAAAGAGGCCGCAGATAAGGAAGAGGCCGAGGGCAAGTACGGTGTCATGAGTGATCTGAGAGATTGGGTCGAGGAGACTATTCTGTACTGCCATCTCGCCTGGCAATATCATCGCCTCGCGGCTTCCACCAACACTCAGAAAACCTGGGATTCTGTGGAGAGAGCCTCCAGAAAGGACTCTGAGACCCAAGAACCTGAGGCGGCCCGGAACCCCGGCAACACGCGGAAATCCGCGCAACAGGTAAAATCTGCACCCGCGCAGAACAATCCTGGGGGATCGAAGTAACGAGGCCTTTTCCCGGCCTACGAAAGACCCAATGGTTGCTTCGCGGCTCAAGCAAGGGTACTCGGACTATCAAATTCCATTCACGGGCCGTAATCGTCATGCGGCTGTGACGCACGCGGGCTAAAGTGCTGACCAAATAGTGAAGAGGAGCGCTTGCGAGGCGCCCGGCAGACCGACATGGAGGCTGCCGACCAAGAGAAGTCACAGCGGCGGCGCAGGTAGAATTGAGCGCCCACGGACACTGAGTAATTGCCATGCTTGTTACTGCGGCAGCCAGATATGGAGTGAGGGCTATATTCGACCTCGCGTTCTACGGCAACGGCCAACCCACAAAAATCAGGGACATTTCGTTGCGTCAGGGAATATCGGAGCGCTATCTGGAGCAGATCTTTTACAAGTTGCTTAAAGCCGGCCTGTTAAAAGGGAAGCGCGGACCAAAGGGCGGCTACGTCCTGGCGAAGGACGCCTCTGACATCACGGTCGCAGACATTATTCATGCTGTGGAAGGCCCGGTATCTCCGGTTCCTGTGAAATGCCTCTCGTCCGACGAGGACGAGAGTAAGAGCTGCCGAATACAGGAACGCTGCATAGCCCGCCATGTGTGGAAGCGCACGCAAGTGCTCCTCAGGGAGTATTACGCTTCCGTTTCTATCGCTGATCTCTGCTCCTTAGCTCGGATAGAAGGCATACCCAGAACGGACGAGAACTGCGTCTTTTTGTGATCTCGATGCCGGGAGCGGCGTGTGGCGCATTCTGTGGGGATGTCTAAGGAATCGCTGAGGGATCGATTGCCTTCCAGTGTCCTTGAGGAATCATGAGGTGTTCCAGCCAGTCTTCGGCCGGCTGGTTCAGATAGAAGGAATCCGGCGCGTCCGGCCCGACCATGACCACGGGCCCCTTGAAGGATAAGGCAAACCCTTCGATCGTATTGGTGCCGCCGAAGTTTGCGCCTCTCTTTTCGTAGCCGATCACCAAGACGTCGTACTGTCCCCTACGAAAGCATTTCCTCAGTTCCCATTCATCTGCGCCTTCGCAGAGACGAAAACCAACGTCAGTGTAATCTCCCAGCCTGTCGTCATACTGCTCGCGCAGCTCTTTATCCTTTCGCGCGATGAGTTCCGGCGTAACCGGCGCGGTCTGAGTGTGGGCCGCGTCCACAAAGACCACGTCCCGACGGAGCTTGTATGGTGATTGGAGGAAGTAAAAGACGTTAAGCCTGCACTGATGGGCACGTGCAAGCGCCAAGGCGTAATCGAAGGCCCAGTCACCTTGGCGGGAGAAAAGCGCGCACAACCCGACACCCTTCACGTTTCCTGCAGCCTTCCGTCTCTTATAGCGCTTGATGCTAATTACTTGTGAAGTCACGCGCTCTTGTCCTCAGATGGACCCTGCAACATCGAACACCTTGCTCGGTTTCAAGGCATTCATACCACGCAACCCGATGCTCCTTCAATATCAACACGGCTCTAACCGATGATCATACCAGCTGCGGCAAGTATCGCGTTACAACAAATCATGCAAGCCCCGGGCTACGGTAGGCACTTGGCACCTTCGCCTTTGAGAGCAGAAGTAAGAGCCTCACTCGGCTTCACTCACTATCTTTCTTGGAAAAACAACAGTTAAACGGTATAACCCGTCGTCGCAGGAATTCGAAGCTCTGCGAATCCGCAGGAAACACCATCAGGAGAGAGTCATGGCAGAAGAAAAAGACCGGTGGCTGAACTACCTTGCCACCACGACCGTGTTGTTGGCTGTTTTGGCGACCCTTTCCACGTTTTTTGGCCAGAAGAACTCCACCCGGTCGGTTATCAGCGAGATCAAGGCATCCAACCAATGGAACTATTTCCAAGCCAAAAAGATCCGGAGCTACCTCTTTGAGGTTCAGAAAGAAGGCTTGGAGATCGATCTTAAGATGCGGGAGGAAACCATCCCCGCACGTCTGAACGAACAGATGCAGAAACGCGTTGACGGGTTCGGCAGCAAGATAGCCAAATGGCAGGATGACATGAACAAGATCGAGAAGGACGCGCGGTCATTCGAGCAGGCCCGGGACGCGGCGTTGATGCACTCACAGAACTTTGGGCTTGCGGTTGTCTTCCTGCAGCTTGCAATACTCCTCTCGTCCATTGCAGCACTGATGAAAAAGAAACCGGTCTGGCTGAGCGGGTTGGTGGTCGGCGCGGCAGGGTTGTTTTATTTCGCAAACGGCTTCTTCCTGTGGTTATAGTAAGATTATTCGATGGGGGAAAAGCCGGTTAGGTCAAGTCTCTCCACGAATGCCGGTTGGCCGGTACGCTTGACGCGGAGCTTCACCCGAGAAGAATTTGGCAAACGAGCCGGTCGCGATATAATATATGCCCTAAAGTACGTGGATTCTCATCGAGTGCCCGAGTTGTGGCCCATTGTTCGGGCCCACTCTTCAAAAGATTCGATTCTAGGCCAACTTTTGTGCTTCACCCGCGTAGGAAAGCGGCTTTCCTACCCGAGCGCTTCAGGAAACGATCTTACGTTTTTTGCGCTTTTCGGCATTTCGGCTCTGCGCGTTGAAGGAGATCCGCGTGTCGATGAAGTCCACTCACCTTATCGACGTAGTCCCACTGGATTTGCTGCCCGGGCTATCCGACCCAGGGGCATGGTCTCGGCCTCCCGAACCGTTCCTTCGATGGTTGAAAGCGAATAGCGGAGGGATCATGGAGGAATGGGTGGACAGGCTGTCCTGCCTCTCCCCCTTTTACCGAAAACGGCCTCGCGAAGAGTTGGTGGGCACGGTGACGGAAGCGTTCGAGGCGAACATGGAGGCCCTGGAATCGGGCAGGCTGAGTCGCATAGAGAACTTCATCGACTATATCACCGAGAAGCGGCTAGTAGCAGGTTTCCCTTTGTCTGACGTGCAGAAGGCTTTTGAGCTTTTTCGTGTTATTGTGGTCCGTAGATTGGATAGGACGGATCTGGCCTCACACCTTCTTTCAATCATACGATCCGTGAACGCGTGCCTATCGTACACCATTCACCGCTTTTCCGATCACTTCCAGCATATGCATGAGGCGGCAATCCTGGCACACGCCCAGAACTTGGAGCGAGAGATCAGTATCAGGACCGCGGAATTGGCTGAAAGCGAACGACGGTACAAGACTCTCGTTGAGGAGATAAACGACGGTTACTTCGTGATCCAGGAACACCGAATTGTCTTCGCAAACCAGGCTTTCTGTCGCATGCACGGTGCTTTGCTCGACCAGGTGATCGGTCGGCCTTTCCTGAACTTCGTCGCGCCGGACTGCCGCGAGCGCGTGATGGAAGCCTATCATGACGCTATCGCGCACCGCCCACTGGTCGGGCAGTTGGAGTACAGTCGTCTAGGTTGCGCGCCTGAGGAGGCTGCAACAGAGATCAAGTCACGAGTGGTCGATCTCGGGCACGGGCCGATGATCATAGGAATCTGCCGGGATATCAGTGCACGGGTGGCCATGGAAGCCAAAGTTCGGGAGCACGAGCGCATGGCCTATGTGGGACACCTCACCGCGTCTCTGTCGCACGAGATCAGGAATCCCCTGTCCTCCGTGAAACTGAATCTCCAAATCTTGAGCCGAAGACTCGACCTGGACGGCTTTGACCAGCGGCGCCTGGAAATCATTATTCAGCAAGTGTCTCGTCTGGAAGGGATTCTGCGCCAGCTGTTGGACACTGCCCGCCCCTTGCAGATAACGACAGCGCCTGCGGACCTGGCCGCGCTGGCTAGAGGATGCGTCGACCTCCTCGAACCCAAGGCCGCTGAAAAAAGCCTAGAAGTAATCCAGCGTCACCCGCGCAGACTGCCGCTGGCTAACGTGGACGCGGGAAAAGTTGAGCAGGCGGTGATCAATTTGCTCCTCAATGCGGTGGAGGCATCCGAGGAAGGCGGACGAATCACTATCTGGACCAAGGCCGCCCGGCGCAATGACCACCGCTTTCTCGAGTTGGGCGTTCGGGACAACGGTCCTGGGGTGGATCCCACGGTGCGGCCGCATCTCTTCACGCCCTTCTATACGAGCAAGTCGCGCGGGACCGGCCTGGGGCTGAGCAACGTTAAACGGATTGTGGAGGCCCACTCCGGAGAAGTGCAGGTCCGTAGCCGCAGAGGCAGAGGTGCGACATTTCTGATGAGGCTGCCATGCATCACGTGAGAACAATTCTGGTCATTGATGACGAGGCGTCTATCCGGGAATCGCTCGAGATGTTCCTCAGAGAGAAGGGTCTGGTCGTTTACACTGCAAGCACAGGAGCTGAAGGCTTACAGCTCTGGCATGATCACGATCCCCAGGTAGTAATTCTCGACATCAGGCTACCCGACCTTTCAGGGTTGGAAGTCCTCAAGCAGATCAGCGCGGGTAATCCCGAGGTCAAGGTGATCATGATCACCGCGTACCACGACATGGAGACCACCATCGAAGCCATGCGTCACGGGGCTTACGACTACATTCATAAGCCTCTCGATGTGGATGAGCTCGATCGCGCCGTAACCATGAGCCGGCACATCGCGGCTGCATCACACCGCAATCCTCCTATCCTTCATCAGGATGATTCAGAAGAGGAATCAAGGTACCGCATTCTTGGGCGGACTCCCCAGATGCGCGACATCTTCAAGATGATTGGATTGCTTTCACGCAACAGGGCGACGGTCCTTGTCGAGGGAGAAACAGGAACAGGGAAAGACCTGATAGCAAGGGTCATGCATGAGTCGTCGAATTTTAAGAAGGAACCGTTCGTTACGGTTGACTGCACCACCTTGGTCGACAGTTTGACGGAATCGGAGCTCTTCGGTCATGCTCGGGGCGCCTTTACGGGCGCGGTGGAAGCGAAGCGAGGGCGATTGGAACTTGCCGGAGAAGGCACTGTCTTCTTCGACGAGATTGGAGAGTTGCCGCTGCTCATTCAAGCTAAGCTCCTGCGCTTTCTGGAAAATCGTGAGTTCACTCGAGTGGGCGGAACGCAGATGCGACGGTGCTCGGCCCGAATCATCGCAGCGACGAACCGAGATCTGGATGATCTGGCGCGAAAAGGTCGCTTCCGCCAGGACTTGCTTTACAGGCTCAAGGTAATCTGCATTCATGTGCCGCCTCTGCGGGAGCGAAGGAAGGATATACCCGACTTAGTAAAATGCTTCATAGCGGGTATTAACCATGAGCTGCACACCAAGGTCACTCGCATCGAAGACGAGGCAATGCAGATACTCTTCCGGCACTCCTGGCCGGGCAATTTGCGAGAGCTCAAGAACGTCCTCACAAAAGCGGTGCTGCATTCCCGAGCGAACGTGTTGCTGGCGGACGCGGTTCAAGACGCGATCGCGAGTTCGCCTCCTGACCTACCTGCGGCAGCAGGCTCGTTGACATTGGAAGAGATGGAAAAGCAGCACATCTTCAAGGCCATGGCCCACAGCCACGGGAACATCTCCGCGGCGGCGAGGGCTCTTGGAGTATCAAGACCTACCTTGCGTAAGCGCCTCAAGCGCTACGACGTGTACCGATCCGAAAGCCAAAAAGGCGCATAGCTGGTAACCGGCTTTCCATCGTTGGAAAGGATCGTTCCACACCTCGGCACATCGCATGAACGTCGCTGAGGTGGACCGGACATCTTTCACGGCTCTGGGACCGCCCTAGAGTCAGTATGTAACGAAAATTCCCGCTTGGCACGCCATTTGCCTATTGAGTCAACGATTCATACCGAAAAAAGGGGTGCCACAAAGCAGCGGTTTCCCGTCCACCATATACTACTTGGACCTCACCGCCATAAACGGGGGATTGAAAAGTCTCAGTCCTAAGACACCGCGTGAAATAGGGCAACATGTCCTCTCGGGCTGTCGGAGGTCGCTGTTGACGACATGAGAGCAGCCTTGTCGTTTGGGTTTAGCGAGCAGATGGAGCGCAGTGGTTAACCAAACCTATCCATTGAGGACTGAAGAAAAAACTTGGCAACAATCATCATCACAAAGGAGTGAAAAGATGAGCGTCAAGTGGAAGACCCTGGCTATCATTGTGGCTGTCGCGGCCTTTGCCGCGCTCACGTATTCTCCGGCCCTAGCTCAGAAGCCCATCGTCATCGGCTGTCCGCTTGCAACAGCCTTTCTCTACGGCTGGGACGCTGAACGGGCAATCAAGCTTGCGGTGGAAGAGATCAATGCGGCAGGCGGCGTAAAGGTCGGCAACGAGAAACGGCCGTTCGCAGTAGAAGTGATCGACACTCGCGATCTGGAGCCTGGAGTTCCTGTGACGGAAGCGCTCCTCGCCGTGGAGAAACTCATTCTGGAGAAAAAGGTCAATTTCATTGTCGGCGGTCCGGTGCGCTCAGAAGCTGCCGTGGCAGCCATGCCCCTCCTGGCCAAACACAAGGTGGTTTCAATACTCTCCACCGGCGCGCTCACACCGAAGTACCATCACACGGTTTTCGGGGATCCGGAAAAGTACAAGTACTGCTTCCGGATCACAGGAGAGGCAGTCTGGATGGTCAAGGGCGAGATTATTCCGTGCCTGGATACTATTCAGAAGGACTTCGGACTGAACAGGCTCTTCATCATGGTCCAGGACGTGGCCCATGCCCGCACTGGCGGTGTCATGCTGGCTAAGGCCATGGGCGAGAAGGGCTGGACCGTGCTCGGTGAGCCCGTGGTCTTTCCTACCGGGACCACCGACTACTCCATGGCCTTGCTCCAAGCAAAAAAGCAGAACGCGCAGGTGATCATCATCTGGATGGACATGCCCGAGACTGCTATACTGCTCAAACAGTGGCATGATATGAAGGTCCCCGCCCTCCCGTTCGGCACGATCATCGCTGCCGCGGAGCAGCCAGGCTTCTGGGACGCCACTGATGGAAAGGGTGAGTACTGCCTGGCAAACGTGGTCAACGCGGGGAATGCGCCGTGCAATGCCACGCCGTGGACCATGAAGTTCGTCAATGCTTATCAGAAGAAATATGGCCTCGAACCCGAAGGGTACGGCACTTCCTCCAGCTATATGGCGGTTTATGTTCTGAAGGACGCCATTGAACGCGCAGATAGCACGGACCCGGACAAAGTGGTCAATGCCCTCAAGAACACGGACATGACGGGAGTATACGGCCGTATTCGATTCGATCCCAAGAGCAACCAGATCATCCCGAGCCAGGATCCGGAAAAAGGCGCGGTGGGAACAATATTCCAATGGCAGGCAGGAAAACGCGTGGTGGTCTTTCCGTCCAAGATCGCTGTGGGTAAGATCCTGCTCCCGCCCTGGATGGGAAAGAAATAGGTTGAGCGCCGATTCCGGATGAGCGCGCACAAACGCTGCCGGGAGGTCAACCTTAGGTAAGCGGCTTAAGCCCTACGATGTGTAACGATCCGAAGGCGCAGAAGGTGGATAGCTGGTAACCGGCTTTCCATCGTTGGAAAGGGTCGTTCCACATCCGGGCACATCATGAAAACGTCGGTGAGGCAGGCGGGACATCATTCACGGCCGTGGAGCTGTGCTTAAATGGGCGTTGCGCCGCATGTCTTCGGTTGGCACGCCATTTGCCTATGGCATCGTCGATTCAAAGGGGTACAAGGGGTTATCTGTTACAGCAGGAGCTTCGCGAAAGAATGCCCCAGATCAAAACGCTTGAAGAAATCCGGAAGGAGCATATCCAGCAAGTGCTTCGCTCAACGGGAGGGGATTTGGAGCAAGCTTGCCAAGTCTTGAGGATATCGCTCACCGAGTTGCGCCGTAGGATGAAAGAATACGGTCTTTCGCTTGAACGGGGGACTGAAAAGTCTCAATCTTGAGACACCACGTGAAATAGGGCAACATAGTGCGCCTAGGCCCTTAGAGGTTGCTGTCGACTACTTCGGAGCAGCCTTGTGTTCGGGCTTGGCGGGCAGATGGAGCGCAGTGGTTAACCAAACCTTAGCATTGTCCACGGACGAAGAAACTTGGCCAAAATCATCATCACAAAGGAGTGAAGACATGAACGTCAAGTGGAAGATCCTGGCTTTCATCGTGGCTATCGCGGCCATTGCCGCGCTTTCGCTCTCTCCGGCCCTAGCTCAGAAGCCCATTGTCATCGGCTGTCCGCTTGCAACAGCCTTCCTCTACGGCTGGGACGCTGAACGAGCCATCAAGCTTGCCGTGGAAGAGATCAACGCGGCAGGCGGCGTAAAGGTCGGCAACGAGAAACGGCCCTTCGCAGTGGAAGTAATCGACACTCGCGACCTGGAGCCCGGAGTTCCTGTGACGGAAGCGCTCCTGGGAGTGGAGAGACTTATTTTGGAGAAGAAGGTCAATTACATCGTTGGCGGTCCGGTGCGGTCTGAAGCCGCTCTGGCAGCCATGCCCCTCCTCTCCAAACACAAGATGATCTCCATACTGACCACTGGCGTGCTCACACCCAAATACCATGCGACAGTGGCCGAAGATCCGGAGAAGTACAAATACTGCTTCCGTATCACAGGAGAGGCGGGCTGGATGGTGAAGGGTGAGATTATTCCATGCCTGGATGCCATTCAGAAGGATTTCGGACTGAACAGGCTCTTCATCATGGTCCAGGACGTGGCCCATGCCCGCGCGGGCGGCGGCATTTTGGCCAAGGCTATGGCCGCGAAAGGCTGGACCGTGCTAGGTGAGCCCGTGGTCTTTCCCACCGGCACCACGGACTTTTCTATGGCCCTCTTAGAAGCCAAGAAGCAGAACGCTCAAGTCATGATCATTTGGATGGACATGCCCGAAACCGCGATCCTGCTCAAACAATGGCATGACATGAAGGTTCCTGCGCTCCCGTTCGGCACGATCATTGCCGCGGCCGAGCAGCCCGGCTTCTGGAAAGCTACCGACGGCAAGGGCCAGTACTGCTTGGCCAACGTGGTGAACGCGGGGAATGCTCCATCCAAGGCTTCGCCGTGGACTATGAAGTTCGTAGACGCGTATCAAAAGAAGTACGGCCTTGAACCCGAAGGATACGGCACATCCTCAAGCTACATGGCGGTCTATGTTCTGAAGGACGCTATCGAGCGCGCGGGAAGCATGGACCCGGACAAAGTGGTCGATGCCTTGAAGAAGACGGACATGATGGGGGTCTACGGCCGCATCAAGTTCGACCCAAAGAGCAACCAGATAATTCCGAGCCTGGATCCTGCAGAGGGAGCGGTGGGAACCATCTTCCAATGGCAGGCCGGCAAACGAGTGGTGGTCTTCCCGCCCAAGATTGCTGTGGGCAAGATCATGCTCCCGCCCTGGATGGAAAAGAAATAGGTTGGGAATTTCTCCGAGACTATCTGAGAAATCCGGTCGGATCACGGCGTAGGGGCGCAATTCATCACGCGGGATAAGCAGAAGCGTGATGGAACCCGCCCCTACTCGGCTGGGGCTCAGCTTCCGATAGGACCCGTTTCGCCTTTGTCCTCAATGGCCCCACCTCTCGCCCGTCCGCACTAGGATTCATTGACTGACCAAGAGGCCGGTTCATGGAGATCGTAATTTACGGGATTATCAACAGTATCACGTTAACTCTCATGGCATTGGGATTCACGCTGGTTTACGGCGTGAGCCGTCTGCCGAACTTCGCCCACGGGGCCCTGTACGTGCTGACAGGATATTTGGCCTGGCTTCTCCTCAACAGAGTCGGTCTGTACTACCCGTTGGCCATTATCGGAGCGCTGGCGCTCACGGGCATCATCGGCGCGGCTATGTACTACTTTGTGCTGGTGCGGATACGCGGGATGCCCATATCCGAGATCATAGCGTCGTACGCCATTGGCTTGGCCATTCTGGAAGGGCTTCGTTGGGGTGGCCTCAAAGGCGGGACGTTCACCTTACCTCCTTTTATCGAGGGAAGCACACAGCTCTTCGGCGTTTCGGTAGATTACCAGCGTCTGATCGTTGTGGCAGCCGGGCTGCTGCTTATTGGAGCCTTGTGGCTCTTTGTGGCCAAGACAAAGCTGGGACTGGCCCTCAAGGGGATCGCCCAGGATGAACGCGCGGCCCTAACTCTGGGCATCGATTCGGATCGTATGGCCATCGTGTCTATGGCCCTTGGATCGGTGCTTGCCGGAATTGCAGCTTTGGTGCTTTTTCCACTGGGGAGCATTGTGGTTGAGGCCGGTTATCAAGTGCTCATCATGGCGGTAGCTGTGTGTATCGTGGGAGGACTTGGAAGCTGGAACGGCGCAATCCTCGCGTCATTCCTTATCGGGTTCGCCCAGATTCTCACAGTCTCCTTTATCGCTACCCATTATCAGGTGGTGGTGGCTATCGTGGCGATCATTGTCACCCTTATTTCTCGGCCCAGCGGTCTGTTCGGGCGTCAAAAGGAACTAGAGGAGCGGGTCTGAAATGGCCGAGGCAACAAAAGATCGACGCAAAGAAAGGCTGGACCGCGGCATCAAGGTGCGTACGGACAGCGTGTATGCGATCTCCCATTGGCAAGAAATGACGTACATGCTGGCCCCGCGTCTTGTCTTCATTCTGGGCCTCTTGGCCCTCCCACTGATTCTCTCCTTTTTTCCGTATTGGCAGCGAGTAATCTCTATCGTGTGCATTTACGCGCTGCTCGCAATTGGTTTTGATTTCTTGGCGAATCACGTAGGCCTTGTCTCGCTTGGTGGGGGCTTTTACGTTGGTGTGGGCGCGTACATGGCCGCGCTCCTCAATCTCAAGTTCGGCCTCCCGCCGGTGGTTACCGTGCCCATCGCCACTTTTGTAGGTGGAGCGCTCTGCACCCTACTGTTCTTACCCTGTCTGCCGCTGAGGGGCGTGTATTTCGCCATCGTGAGCCTCATGTTTCCCTTGCTTGCGGGTCGCATTATAGAGGCCCTGGACATTTTCGGAGGAACTGACGGACTCCTGGGAGTGGAGAGTTTCGGCAATCCCTGGATTGAACGTTATCTTCTCATCGGGAGTGTGTTGGTGGCGGTCTTCGTCCTCCGGCGTCTGCTCATTGAGGACGTAGGGCTCGTCTTCCGCGGGGTCAAGGACAACGATCAAGCGGTCAAGGCATCGGCGATCAACATCACCGTGTACAAGGCGCTTGGGGTGTACATAGCTTCCACGCTGGGTTGTCTGGGAGGAGCATGTCTCACCCACATCTATATGTGGGCGGGCTTGTCCCAGTTTGCGCTCGATTACTCGATCATCCCCATCGCGGCAACGGTGGTAGGAGGCGGAGGGACCTTGATCGGCTCGGTGCTGGGTTGTCTTATCCTGGTGCCGATCTCCGAGATGCTGCGTGACTTCGGCACCCTGAGAATCGCAGTGTACGCGCTCATACTCACCGCGTTCATTGTGTACAAGAGTGAAGGACTCATGAACTACGGCACCCGTAAGTACGAGCAGCTTGAGCGATGGGTGCGGATCTAGGAACGAGATATATGGGTCCAAAAGGCCCTTCAGCAGAGGAGCTTAAATGAGTCAGGAACCATTGCTCACCGTCGAGGGATTGAGCAAATCTTTCGGCGGAGTGCTAGCTCTGTCGGCAGTTGACCTGACGGTCCACGCAGGGGACATCCTGGGCATCATAGGCCCCAACGGATCGGGCAAGACCACCCTGGTCAACGCGATCACGGGGTTTGTGCATTCCGACCACGGCAAAGTCGTGTTTAAGGGTCGGGACATAACAAACTGGGTGCCCCACAAGATCGCGGACCTCGGGCTCACTCGCACCTTTCAGGTGATGCGCCCTTACTACAGCCTGCCCGCTTACAAGAATCTCATTGTCCCCCTCTTTTCCAGGCGGGCGCGCAGGTCCGGAGGCTGGCGCGGGGGCGGCAAAACCGGGAGCCGCGACACCGTTGCGGTGGATATCCTGGAGGAAATCGGTTTTGAGAGGGATTCGTACGTGCCGTACAAAACGGCATCATCGCTTCCCACAGGGTACCTCAAGCGTCTGGAGCTGGCCCGGTGCCTGGCGCTCCGGCCCGACCTGATCTTGTGCGACGAGGTCTTCTCCGGCCTGAGCATGAGCGAGATGGCGAGCATGGTGCCGCTCATGGAAAAGCTTCAAATGGAAGGAATCACGCTCATCATGGTTGAGCATCGCTTGAGAGAGCTTTTCCGTCTCGCAAAACGAGTTATGGTCCTCAACTTCGGCTGCAAGATCGCGGAGGGGACGGCGGAGGAAGTGCTGGCAACCAAAGAGGTCAAAGAAGCCTATTTCGGTTCTGAAGAGGAGGTCATGAGCCATGTTTGAGGCACGAGGGCTCATGGTCTTCTACGAGAACATGCTTGCCCTAAATAACGTGAGCCTCGCGTGCGGCGAGGACCAGATCATCGGGGTGTTCGGAGCGAACAGCGCCGGCAAGTCCACCCTTATGTATACGCTGTCGGGTATCATGCTCGATATCCAAAAAAAAGAGGAAATGGCCGGCGGCGAACGGATCACCATGCGCGGAGAGATCATGTACAACGGCCGCGACATGATGCATCTCAAGCCGTCCCAGCGAGCCAAGGCGGGAATCGTGCTCTGTCCGGAGAGGCGTCGCATATTCCCTGAAAGCAATGTCTTGGAGAACCTCATGATCGGCGGGTACCTGGCCGATTCCCGGCAGACCGCGGACACATTGGCGTACGTTTTCACGATCTTTGCTCCGCTCAAGAGGTTGTCCAAGCGACTGGGCGGCTTCTTGAGCGGTGGCGAACAACAGATGCTTGCAATAGGAAGGGCGCTCATGGCACAGCCCAAGCTGTTACTCTTAGATGAACCGCTGCTGGGCCTCAGCCCCGTGATTCAATATCTGCTGGCGAAATCGATCAAAGAAATACGAGACCAGCGACATACGGCTATAATTGTATCCGAGCAGTATGCACGTCCGGTCATGCCCATAATCGATTATGGATACATCCTGGAAAACGGGGCATCGGTCGTGGCAGGAACCAACCGAGAGCTCATGGACAATCCCGACGTTCGATCAGCCTACTTTGGCAGCTAAGGAGGAGGCGGGCAATGGGGACGGAGCTGACCTTCACCCGCTTCGAAGAAGCGTGTGTCGCATACCCTGACAATACCGCAATCGTGTTCCTTGGGGACAAATTCACCTATCGAGAACTCAAGGACAAGGTGGATCGTTTCGCCACGGCCTTGACCGGACTAGGAATCGAGAAGGGCGGTCGGCTGATCGTGTATTTGTCGAATTCCGTGCAGCTCATTATCGCTTTTCTTGCGGCTCAGAAGATTGGCGCGGTAGTGGTGCTCGTCTCGCCGATCTATACTTCCCACGAGCTGGAGTACATGATCGCGGACTCCGGTGCTGAGACCATCGTCTGTCATGACACGAACTTCGGATATGTACAGGAGCTTCTGCCGAAGACCAACCTCAAGAATGTGATCGTAACCAATCTTCTGGATCTGGTCTCGTGGCCCAAGCGCGCAATCGCCACGCTGCTGGACAAGGTCCCACGAGGAAAGGTTCAGCGAGGTCCGCAGATCCGCACGTTTCGGAGTCTGCTCGCTACTGCCCCCTCGCCTCCGACCGTCGAGATCGATCCCATCAAGGACCTCTCGTACATCCTGTACACCGGCGGCACCACCGGGTTTCCCAAGGGAGTTCCCGGGAATCATTGGGGTCACACGTCGTACGTCAATGACATCACGGACGTGGTTTTCAAGGACCATCTGCTCCGCGGGCGAGACGCGTACATAGCGATCAACCCGCTGTTTCATATCATGGCTTTGGGTCTGTTCTTAGCAGTGGGATTAAATGTGGGCAACACCACGGTGCTTATGCCCATGCCGCAGGTGGATGCCATTCTGGTGGCGATCCAACGCTATGGAGTCCGATGGATGCTGGGTGTCCCGGCCCTGTACCGCATGATACTGGAAAACGACCGGCAAGATACGTACGACCTGAGTTCCCTGCGCTACTGTTACTGCGGTGGAGACGTGCTCCCGCGAGAAGTCCTCTTGAGGTGGAAGGAACGCGTGGGCTCGCCTATCTACCAGGTGTATGGGTCCACAGAGGCCGGGCACGTCACCTATTCCCGGCCGGAAGCAGGAGAGCCGCCGCCCATGTCTATTGGAGAGCCATTGCCCTCAAGGCGAACCATCATCATAGACCCGGAGACCATGAAGGAGGTGCCCCAGGGCGAAGTGGGCGAGCTGCTGGTCACATCGGAGAACACAATCAAGCATTACCTCAACAAGCCCGAGGAAACAGCTAAGTCCTTCGTGGCGCTCAACGGAACGGTCTACTATCGTACGAGCGATTTTGTCCGCGCCGGGGATGACAGACAGATATACTACGTAGAGCGGTCCGCGGACATCCTCAAACACAAAGGGTATCGAGTCTCCGCGTCTGAGGTGGAGGCCGTGCTCCAGGATCATCCGGTGGTAGTCGGCGCGTGCGTTATCGGGGTCCCCGATCCGAAGGTAGGAGAGCGTGTCAAGGCAATCGTAGTGCTGAAGGACGACGCCAAGGGTGTGGGAGCGGCGGAGCTGATCAATTTCTGCCGAGGTCGGCTGGCTCCTTACAAGGTGCCGTCGTACATTGAATTCCGGGATATGCTCCCCAAATCCAAGGTCGGCAAGCTCCTGCGCCGTGAGATCCGGGACGAGGAATACCGACGGCTGGATAAGGACACTCCTGCTCGCTCAGGCTAGAGCCGGCTCGTCGACTCGCCTAACCCCTTCTTATCTGAAGGGGAGAACGTGGATATTCCGGGGGGAACCATGAATATCCGGCGCATAATTGAGGTCGTTCTTACCCAGGTGATTTTCGCTCTCTTCCAATGGGCAGCACATGCCGCGCACGGATGGCTCGCACTTCTGGGGGCATGGGGTCTTATTCTTGCGCTGACCTGGGTGCAGGAAGAGAAGACCTTGCCTCTCCGAATTGTGCAGGCAGTAGTGCAGACCGGTTGTCTTTTGTTCCTCTTGGGTGTATTTGGGGGGAGGCCTGCGGTATAGGCCGGCTCCCTGAGCGCTCAGTCACTTGCGAGACTGGAGCGCCCCTTATACCGGTTAGCTTTGAGAAGGTGAAGGTGAGGTTGTAACCAAGGCAGCACTGACCTGGTGCCCAGGTCAGTGGCACCCAGCATCCAATCAATATCGGCCCGGGGTGCCATGGACCTGAGCTTTGGCAGGTCCGTGTCTGATTCAGATTACGCTTCATCGTTTGGGCACGCACAGGTATTACCTGTCAGTGCGGGGAAGTAATGGTCACAGCGGCTCCAGACCACGCTTGACACCCTAAGAAGCATCCCATATGCTAAATAGTTAGAGTTTCAAGTACCGCTGCGCGGGCGCCAAGGACGAATCATCATGCAGATTTTGGTTTCGGGGTCGCTGGCATACGACCGGATAATGGATTTCCCCGAACGGTTTTCCGATCATATTATGCCGGACAAGATTCACGTGCTCAACGTCAGTTTCGTCGTGAACGGGATGGAGGAGCGCTTCGGCGGGACAGCGGGGAACATCGCCTATAGCTTGACGCTGCTGAGCGAACGACCGCTAATCCTGGCAAGCGCAGGCAAGGACTTTGGGGAATATGGCGAGTGGTTGAAAAGCCGCGGCCTCTCTCTGGACGCAATTCGGATTATCCCGGAAGAATTCACAGCCAGCGCCTATATCACCACGGACAAGGCCGACAACCAGATCACCGGCTTCAATCCGGGGGCCATGAGGCACCCTAGCCTGTTCAGCATCGACGGCGCGAACCCTGCCGATTCCCTTGCGATTGTTGCTCCCGGCAACGTCGAGGACATGCTGAACTACACCGGCCTGTACCGGCAAAAAGAGATTCCGTATATCTTTGATCCGGGCCAACAAGTCCCGGTTCTCTCCTCGGAGAATTTATTCGACATGATCTCCGGCTCGATGATGCTTATTTCCAACGACTACGAGCTGGAGATGATTAAGCGAACGACAGAGCTGAGCCTATCTCAAATCCTCGAACGCTGCGGCGCGGTCATTACCACGCTGGGGGACAAAGGCTCGGTCGTTCGCACCACGGAAAGTGAAGTGGAAATCCCCGCGGTGCGCGCATCGCAGGTGCTCGATCCTACCGGCGCGGGGGACGCGTACCGAGCCGGGCTCATCAAGGGCCTGGCAACAGGCAAGGATCTCGTGACGAGTGCTCGTATGGGCTCGGTGAGCGCGAGCTTCAGCGTCGCTTGTCAGGGGACTCAGTGCCACCTTTTCTCCGAACACGATTTTTGGGACCGCTACCAGGGCGCCTTTGGCGCTCTGCCGTGACCGTTGAGGAGTTGACCATGCGCTGTTCAACAGAAGACAGGCCGCTCCTGGCCGCGGAACTCAGTATGGAAGGTTCTCCCGCGGATCTCCTGGACCAAATCAGGAACTTGTTCACCGAGCTGGGAATCCTTGAACAGACCCTCTTCGTGGAATACCACGGGAACCGTTACCGAGTGTCGTGCAGCGACGACAGCTTCGTGGTTTACCGGATCAATAATCACCGCGGCACCAGACACCATATGCCCGGCTGGCCCGTCTGCCTGGTGGACGAACACTCTGTTTTCGAAGAACACACTGTTCCCGCGATTGCCCGCGACCACTGCGCGTGCAGAGCAGATATTCAAAAGTGGCTTGAGATAGTCGAACTCTGCACCAAAGGCGGATGCGCCGTAGACCAGTGATCGCCGAGAACCGGGAATTCCGTGCATATAGTGGTTGCCGAAATTCCTGTTCTAATCGCGGCCGCTGCATAGCGTCATTCCTGCGAAAGCAGGAATCCAGTCTTGGGGGCTCGGTACAACGTTTTCCACTTTCTACCCCCTGAATTTCTGGATTCCCGCGTACGCGGGAATGACGAATACGAGTCTACTGGCTACATCCCTTGGAATTTCCAGCTATTGGCTAAACTGACATTATTTTTGGCAACGGGTATATTTAATCCAACCATCACGTCGGTTCGAGGAACGCTTCCACTACTTCATCCTGCCTCTTAGATTCAAGATAGGCCAGCGCGACCGCCAGAGCCAAGAAGACGCAGTAGAAAGGCATGAAGTTCGAGTGGTGGGCTGGATGGAAGATGCGGAACGCAATCGATCCGATAAGCGCGCCAAGCGTACCTGCGGCGGAACATGCGATCATTTTGTCCGGCGATCTATTCGTCTTCCACAAACTGACGCAGGCAGCCATCAATATCCAATAGAACAGGATAGTGCCTATAATACCTCGTTCCGCTAGGTGCAGCATGTACTCATTATGCACCGGCGCGGCCAGTTGCCAGGGGAACCTTGCCCTCACCGGCGTGTATTCCGCGATATGGAACAAGTAATTGCTCGCGCCCACACCGAGAAGCCAATGGTCCTTGAACATCCCGGCAGCGGTTTCGATCAGAGGCAGTCGTCCCTCCCATTGCCCCTCAGCCTGCTGAAAGCGGATGATAATAAGCGGGCTGAGGAGGAGTAGCACGAGGAAACTCACCGTAAGGGCTTTGCGCAGGGATCGCTTGGATATCCAACCATGCAATCGCCCGAGAGCAAACACCGTCGCACATCCTGCGATAATCAAGAACCCCGCAGACCTGGTTTTGGCTGCGAAAATGCCGCCCACCATGAAGAACATCGACAGAAGCAGTATTATGCGGTGACTCGCCCTTTTCACGAGAAAATAGTAAGCAAGCCCCACTGGAATCATGAAGGCGAGCATCTCGGCAGCCGCGACGTCGCCTCCGAAGAAGCCGCCCGCCCTGAAGCCGACTTCCGCCTCCCGCTCTTTCACGTAAAAGCCGGTCAAGTTGTAATTAATGCCGGTGGCAAGCTGAAACATCATGAACAGAGCCTGGACCGTTTGACCTGCGAAGAGCGCATACATCACGATGCGAATGTCTTTCTTAGTGCGCAGATTGTTTACTAGATAAAGAAAGACGAGGAAATCCAAGAAGAGAGCAACGCATTCAAAGAAGGTATATCTGAAATCTACCGCCTTGATCCACCCGGCGACCAGACTGTACAGAATCCACACCAACAAGAGAGCACCAATGGAATTGCCGAATGTGAACGCCGCAGACTCCTTCTTGAAAGACAGCTCCATCAACCAGATGAAGAAGAGGATTGCCAGAAACGCACGCACGCCATCGAAGACTATCCCCTCGACATAGGTTGGATAATCATAGTGTATGAGCGGGATTCGCACGAGATGGATTCCCAGGCCAAGCGGGATCGCGAATACCATTGAGAAAAGAAAGAATGTCCTGAGATCTCGGAGAAATACGGCAAGCCCCAGGAAGACTGCGACCCCGATATTCATCACAGCGAAGGCCTTCATTCCTAGGGCAAAACTCTGCACGTAAGCGTATGCAAAGGCGGGAATCAAAATGAGACAGGCAAGGATGAGAGGGAGCTGTCTGTACGATGACGTAACCGGTTGCATGAGACAGCCTCGAGTCAGGCCCCAGCGGGTGGGTAACCGCGTGACTGTTTTCTAAGTGCGTAAAATAACCCATTAATGGCCGTTCGTCAACCAGTTGAGGCGCACACACCGATGAAATCGAGGCCTCGGCCTTGACTTTCATCGAACCAGGCTGATTACTCATAATAGATGAGAAATCGCAAACATTGACGAACAGATTCGCGATATCGCGACAAGGATCGCTATTATGGCGCTTCGTTTTGAAAGCGTGGACATCAGCTCTGTGGATCAGGCTGAACTTGACCGATTCCCTGATAGAATGGTTCACCAGTCCCTCGCGTGGCTGCAATTCATAGCCGATACCCAGAATGCCCGGCCGGTGCTGGCGCGTCTCCGAAGCGATCAAAAAACCTTGGGATATTTCTCCGGCCTTGTAGTGAAAAAGTTTGGATTTGCTATTCTGGGCAGCCCCTTCCCCGGCTGGAGCACCACTTACATGGGCTTCAACCTGAAGCCAGGCATACCCAGGGTCAGGGCAATCGGTGCATTGACGGACTACGCTTTTTCAAATCTTGGATGCCACCACCTGGAATTGATGGACCGGTTCGCGATTGAGCAAGACTATGAACCGTTCGACTTTAATGTGTGGATGTTCCGCGGGTACGAGATAGACCTGGCGCCCGACGAAGATCGCCTATTCTCTAATATGAGCGCCACCTGTCGTAATTCGATCCGCAAGGCGGCCAGGCTCGGCGTACGAATTGAAGAATCGACCGTTCCTGACTTTGTTTGCGATTACTGGGCCCAGCTCAAGCATGTATTTGCGGTAAAAGGGGCCATACCGCCCTTCGGCCCATCGCGTGTAGAACGGCTCATCGAACACCTTCTGCCCACTGCGCACCTACTATTGCTCAAAGCGACAACTGAAGAGGGCGAATGCGTTGCTACAGGATTGTTTCCCGCCCTGAACAAGACTGCGTTCTTCTGGGGCGGTGCGAGTTGGCGGCAACACAGCAAGCTCGGAGCCAATGAGGCGCTGATTTGGCACGCGATGAAATATTGGAAAAGTCGAGGCATCGAGGTCTTCGACATGGTTGGGCTGGGCGAATACAAGAGGAAATTCGGCGCGTACCCCATCGCCGTTCCTTGGGCTTCCAAATCCAGGAACCGGTCCATAGCATTTCTTCGTCGATCGGCAGAATCAACTATTCGTCGATCTCACCGAATTGCTGGACGAGTAGCAAGATTTGTGGAATCGATCAGACACGGTCTACCTTAGGATTGAGTCCAGAGCGTACCGTACCACGCTGACAATGAGCGACCCCAGCAGCGCCCACCAGAACGATTTCACGTGAAACCCGGGCACGATAGCGCTTGCGAGCATGAAGATAAGAGCATTGATAACCAGGAGAAAAAGTCCGAAGGTGACTATGGTAATGGGAAAGGTGAGAACCACCAGAATCGGCCTGATCAACGCATTGAGAATCACCAGAACCGCAGCGGTGATTGCGGCAGCGCCCAGGCTCCGCACCGTAACTCCCGGAAGGAGGTACGTCACGACAATGACTGCCACAAAGAGAATTAGCCACGAAACAAACATATGATACATGCTCTTACCTCCTGGGTCTCTGCGGAGTGGGCACTCCCCTCTTCTCGCAAGGTACCTCAGAATTAATTCGCGAATGCGCGTGAACTAAAGCTTCCGTCACCAGTAGGAAAAAAATTTGGGTGTGGCCCCCCTTAAAGGCCCTGATCGAGTACTGGCCCTTGCCCTCACTCCCACTTGTCATCTTTGTCGCGACGCATGTCGATGACTCGAGGATCTCCCGATCGCTTGATTATGATGGTTTGTTCCATGTCTCGGCTTGGCAACGCGGAGTTCATGATCCACGACACAATGCTTACAATGAGCGATCCAAAAAGCGCCGACCAAAACGAATCAATATGCAGGCCTGAAACCACCCATCCCGCAAATTGAAACAGCAGAGCATTGATAACCAGGATGAACAGACCAAGCGTTACGATCGTGAGCGGCAAAGTGAGGAGGATCAGGATAGGCCTAATGAGGGCGTTGAGTATGCCCAGTATGGCTGCGGCTGCAAGTGCGCTGCCGATCCCCTCCACGTGGACACCTGAGATCAGATGCGGGATCATCAGGATAGCAAGCGTAGTCACCAGCCAGCGAATCAGAATGCCAGGCATGATGTCTCCCCTCCAGTGAGAAGCGCCCGTCACGGAACCCTAAATCGAGCCGCTTCCGATCAATTGCCGGCTCTCCTTGTTCACTCTTACTTCGCTTTCAGACCATGTCTCACGAACGGTTCCAGGAGATCGATAGGAACCGGGAATATGGTGGTGGAGTTCTTCTCAGCAGCCACCTCGACCAGGGTCTGGAGGTACCGCAACTGAAGCGCCGTGGGTTCCTCAGCAATGATGACGGCAGCTTCTTTCAGCCGTGTAGCAGCCTGATACTCGCCTTCCGCCGCGATGATCTTAGCTCGCCGTTCCCGTTCCGCTTCGGCCTGGCGAGCAATGGCTCGTTGCATTTCGGACGGCAGGTCGATGTGTTTAACCTCGACCATGCTCACTTTCACACCCCACGGATCGGTGTGGCGATCGAGTATTTCCTGCAGTTCCACGTTTATCTTCTCGCGTTCCGCCAAAAGCTCGTCCAGTTCGGACTGACCGCAAACGCTTCTGAGCGTGGTTTGAGCAAGCTGTGACGTGGCATAGAGGTAGTTCTCGACTTCGATCACAGCCTTGGTAGGGTCCATAACCCGGAAATAAATGACGGCATTGACCTTCACGGACACGTTGTCACGCGTGATCACGTCCTGCGGCGGCACGTCCATAGCCACGGTTCGCAGGCTGACCCGTACCATGCGATCGATAACGGGGATGAGAAGGATTAGACCCGGACCCTTGTGATCTATTACCCGGCCGAGGCGGAATATGACCCCGCGCTCGTACTCGTTGAGCACCTTGATGGCCATGAACAGGAAAATGACAACGAGAAATACAATGACAGCCACTGTGGTTAACATACGCCCCCTCCTTGGATATGCGTCCTGGGCAGGCCGCTTGGTACGCGGTTCGTTTACGTTGGCTTGTCTCCATTATGGACTAAGCGCTTTATCACATCAATGGGTCTGCCTCAATACCTAGGCTAATTGCTATTCTCTGGTCACGAATACGGAGAGTTTATCAACTCTGATAACCCGCACTCGTTCTCCTTTAGGAATAAGGCTCGCAGACCGGGCATTCCAGTATTCGCCGTGGACAGCCATTTTGCCCGTATCGTGAATGTCGGTGATAGCCACGCCCACCTCTCCCATCAGGCCCTGTTCGCCGGTTCGAGGCTTCTTTCTCCAGGCCCTGACAACCAGACCCAGCGCGAAGATGAAAAACGCGGAAACCGTAGTAACAGTGGGGATAATCACGGACCACGAAACGCGCATAGCGGTCTCACCGCCTTCAAAGAGCATAATTGACCCAAGCGTGAGACTGATAATGGCCCCAATGGCTAACAAACCGAACGAAGTAACCTTTAATTCCAGAATGAACAGGACAATGGACAGAACAATGAGCATGAAGCCCACATAGTTCACGGGCAGCACTTGGAGAGCAAAGAGCGCCAGCAGCAGACAGATTGCGCCGACCACTCCGGGAAAGATCATGCCGGGATGATACATCTCCATGATGAGACCGAGGGTACCCAGCATCATGAGTATGTATGCGACGTTTGGATTGGCAACGGCGTCCAATATCTTGAACCGAAACCCAGGCTTGATCCTCTCGACCTGGGCATTCTTCGTCTTGAGAGTAACGTCCCCGATCTTCTTTTTGATCACGCGGCCGTCAATCTTTTCGAGCAATTCGGGCACGGAATCCGCTATCAGATCGATCGCTTTGAGGTCCAGCGCTTCTTTTGCCGTTGCAGAGACGCTCTCCCGGATCGTCTTTTCCACCCACTCCGCGTTGCGGCCTTTCTCAGTGACAATGCCCCGTATATACGCGGTAATGTCATTGATGACCTTTTCAGACATCGTCTTGCTTATTTCCTCACCGCCTCCCCCCACGGGATGAGCTGCTCCTATGTTCGTCCCCGGGGCCATGGCCGCAACATCGGCACACACCGTTATCATCGCACCCGCGGATGCGGCGGACGAGCCGGTGGGGCCCACGTACACGATAACGGGAACCGTGGCATTGATCATGCTCTTGATTATGGTCTTGGTGGTGGTGAGGACCCCGCCGGGAGTATCCATGCGGATGACCACAGCAGCGGCCTTGTCTGTCTGAGCCTTTTCGATCCCCTTCATGATGTAATCGGCCAGCGCGGGATTGATTGACCCATCCACGTCGAGCAAGTAGACCAAAGGCTTTCCCGCGCTGTCTTGTTTGCCGTACAGAAGTGCGGGACCGTCGAGTAGCGACCACCCAAGCCCTGCAACGATGAGAAGAAGATATATAAAGAGTCTCTTGTGATTCATGGTGTGTCTCCGGAACTAGCGCCAGAAAGGTCCAGGCGGCTCATGACCAACTTGAGGTCCGCCCATGCTTCACCTTTCCAGCGCCTCTCCTGCTCCTGGCGAAGCAGAAACGACGGGTGATAGGTGGGCATGATCGGAATCCCGCCGCGGTCGTGAAATCGTCCCCGCAGCCGGGACAGCGGCGCCTTTGTTCCCAGAAGCGTCCCCGCGGAAACCCTTCCCAGAGCCACGATGGCCTCGGGTGATATGGCCTTGATTTGACGCTCCAGGAACGGATAACAGGTTTCGATTTCCAACGCTTCAGGGTCCCTGTTCCCAGGAGGCCGACATTTGACGATGTTTGTTATGTATACATCTTCTCGTCTAAGGTCCATAGCCTGGATCATTCTGGTAAGCAGCCGGCCGGCTTTGCCTACAAACGGCCTTCCCTCAAGATCTTCGTCAGCTCCAGGCCCTTCTCCGATAAACATCAGTCTCGCAGCAGGAGCTCCCTCTCCGAATACGATCTTCTTTCGCGTGCGGTGCAACGGACAGCGGGTGCACTCACCAAGGTCCGCCCGAATGATGTCCAGAGGCTCCAAAGCCTCACTGGGCGCTGCATCTCGCGGAAGGATCACTTCTGTCAGTCCCTGGCGCACCTGGAACTCCAGATAATCCTTAGCTTCTTGCAACCATTTTACTGACGTCTCGTCCATGTGCGCGGCGAAAAACGCCTCCTGCCCCGACTAGACTGCACCCGTTGCGAAGAATTTCGTCCCATTCGAGGCAACGAGATTCCGTCATTCCTGCGGAAGCAGGAATCCAGTCTTTTCAATCCCGCGGGACGCGGGACTGGACTCCGCTTTCGCCGGGGTGACGGATACCAATAAGCCACAACTTTGGGCAAATTCCACAAGTGCGGCAGAGCAGCTTGACTCGCTAGCCCTTCAACACTATGGCTCGCCACCCGCTTTCAGGCTCTTTCGCAGGTCGCGGACACGGTCCAGGATCAGGTCCGCAACTTTCATTTTCGGCATGATCTCGAATTCTTCTTCAAGACCCGATCGATGAAGGAAACGCACGATGTTGGTATCATAATCGAACCCAGCCCCGGGCCGCGTCACGTCATTAACCACCAGCAAATCCAAGTTCTTGGAAGATAGCTTCTTTCGGCCATTTTCCACCGTATTGCCGGTTTCCGCAGCAAACCCCACGAGAATCTGATCGTGGGGCTTCTTGTCACCCAGAGCCTTCAAGATATCAGGATTTGGCGCCAGAGGTATGTATGGTTCAGCAACTTCCTTTTTGATCTTGTCCACGCTCTCCATCGCAGGCCGGAAATCCGCAACAGCCGCGGCCTTCACGATAACACTCATCCCGTTGCTCACTTCCATCACCCGATCGTGCATCTCTTGCGCGGTCCTTACCGGAATGTGCTTCAAGCCCTCAGGAACAGATATGCTTATAGGTCCGGCGACCAGCATTACGTCCGCGCCCCGTGCCAGAGCTCGTGCCGCGACTGCTACACCCATCTTTCCGGATGACCTGTTCGTCAAGAACCGCACGGGATCCAGCGGTTCTTCAGTCGGACCCGCTGTAACCAGCACCTTTTCGCCTTCCAGGTCACGAGGCGCCAGGAGATTACGGATTTCCTGTACAATGCATTCCGGTTCGGGCAATCTTCCTTCGCCGACCCAACCGCACGCCAGGTATCCTGACGCGGGATCCAGCACGTGGTACCCAAGCTCTCTCAATGTGTTCAGGTTTCGCTGCACCACAGGATTGCGAAACATGTTTACGTTCATAGAAGGACATATGAGCGCGGGGCATTTCAAAGCCATGAACATCGTGGTCAACAGGTCGTCGGCTATGCCTGATGCCATCTTTCCGATGATGTTAGCTGTGGCGGGCGCAATCACCGCGATGTCCGCCTGATCCGCGAGCGTTATGTGCTCGATTTGAGGCTCGAACGGCTTTTCCCACATATCGTGCTCAACACGATTTCCACTGACTGTCGCCAAAGTGAGAGGCGTAACGAATTGGGTCGCGGCCCGAGTCATGACCGCGTGCACTTCCATGCCTGACTCAACCAGCAACCGTACGAGCCACGGCGTCTTGTACGCCGCAATACCGCCGGTGATGCCGAGGAGCACACGTGAACTCATGAATCATGCCTTTCCATGCCGACCGAATCCATCGGCCGCCTCAAAGCCTCGCCCCCAGTGCCGATCATGACGTCTTCAAGGTCATAATGCTGCGCCGCGTTGCAGGAGATCTCTCTAACCTCCTATGATCATTGGAGACCTCAAAAACGCACTATATCAGGCTCTCCCAGGGGTGTCAATCTGCGCCCCGACCCATCCGGGTCGGTTGGAGACCGATGCGCAGAATTTCTCTTGGCCCCCTAAGCAGTCAGTCTCGCGATTACGGTGACATGTTCCAACGTGTTTGGTGGGACAGTCCCGCGGCAGCGCGGGATTGCCTGTCGGACTGGCTTCCCGGCACACATTGGTTGACAGATCCGCAGCCGACGTGTACCAATGAGCACTGAGCACGCTGGTCAGAGCGCAGCGATCAGTGGTTGGCCTGCACAGACGCACCAGTTGCGCTCGTAGCCGTAGGTCGGATTGAGTCCCGCGTTCTGCGCGGGACGAAATCCGACACTATGCCTGGTATCAGCCGTCGGCCTGAACTGTCACACCAAATGCGCCCGTAGCTCAGTTGGATAGAGCAACGGACTTCTAATCCGTAGGTCGCAGGTTCGAATCCTGCCGGGCGTACCAAACGAATTTGGCAATTGCCAGGAATCCACGGCCGCTCTTAGTAGAACCTGGGTCTTGTGAAGCATCGCGCATAATGGAGCTAAGCAAATGATAGATGCCGGCACGCTCCAGGAAATAATAGATCGAATCAAGGTTCGGTTTCGTCCGGAAAAAATCATCCTCTTTGGTAGTTACGCGACGGATGAATCAACCGAAGAAAGCGACCTGGATTTGCTTATCGTCGCCGAGACCGACCTGCCCGCCAAAGAACGATTTCCCGTCCTTAGCCGCTTTCTGAGCGAATACCCTGTCGCGTTTGACGTCATCATGAAGACCCCGGAAGAATACCGACGCAGCCGATCTGTGGTGAATCACATTGTGTACTTCGCGGATAAGTACGGGAAGGTTGTGTATGAAAGACCCAACCCGTGAATGCGGGTTTATCTTTCCATCATCTTCAGCAGTTCGGCAGGTTTAATACGGTTGAGTTTGAAGCCTAATTCATCGGGGGAGAGGCCCAGTGCGAGCCCCAGAATTTGTGGGTAGTAAACAACCGGAACTTTCATATCAACGCCCATCGCTTTTGCGATCTTTTTTTGTTGCCCCTCAAACATAACATTACAGAACGGGCAGACCAGAACAAGGGCATGCACTCCGATTCGCGATAGTTCTTCCAATTTCTTTGCAGCCAGCGCATTCGCGACCGGCTCGGAAAACCCCAGCACAGCCCCGCCACAACAGTCCTTGAGGGTTGAATAATCGATAGAGGCCGCCCCGGTCACTGCAATGAGTTCAGCCATGGTCCTGGGAAGATCGGGCGAATCGAATCCTTTGGTCAGCTCGGAAGGCTTGAGATAGTGGCAGCCGTAATGAGGCGCGAGCCTCACGCCTTCCAACGGCCGTGAAACAGCGCTCTTGATGCGCTCCAGGCCGACTTCTTCCCAAAGGAGCCTCATGTAATGTCGAACCCGAACCGGCCCTTCGTATCGAAGGCCGACTGTCTCGAGCTTTTTGTTTACGTCATCCTTCAGCTTAGGGTTGTGGTCCAGCAGATGCGCAGCTTCTGCAAGCGCCGCAGCGCAGGAATTGCACAGCGCTGCCACTTCCAGGCCGCGCTTCTCTGCGATGGCCAGATTGCGTGCCCCTAAGAGCAGACTGTCCCGCGAGTCGAGGGATTTGGCAGGGAAACCACAGCATCCGAACGCTTCTTCATCAACGAATTCTATTCCCAGCGCTCGGGCTGTAAGCCTGACGGACAACTCGTAGTTCAGGTTCCGAACAGGAACAGTGCAACCAAGGTAAAGGAGAGCCTTCATTACAGCCTTTCGTCACGATTTTCGGAGCAGCCCCGGCCGCTGGTTAATACCGATGCGCTTTCAAAGAAGTAAAGCATGGGGGAAACTTCTTTGTGTAAAGAAGTTTCCCCCAAAGCCCCATAGGCGCTAACTTAAGGGCTCGGCGTTTGTGATTTCACATAGTTGCGTAAGGGCAATTCCGTCATCCCGGACTTGATCCGGGATCCAGAACATATTGACAAAACTGGATTCCGGCTTTCGCC
>JBFLZC010000029.1:0-73187 GCA_040756375.1 Thermodesulfobacteriota bacterium | reverse complement strand
TCAGGTGGAACTCTCACGCACAGTCGCTCTACCAGGAAGTCGCTTCTTGTCCAAGAAGTACTTCTATCTGGAATATACAAGGGGAGATGAGTCTTCCCTCCAAATTATTGCGCAACGATGCGCTCTTGCTACTAATCTCCGAGGCGAAGCCACGGAGTGGTCGACGGGGCCGAGGGCTTTCATAATTCGTTGTAGCCCTTCAGCGATGGAAGTTGGTCTGAGATAATCTGATGCTTCACGTTGTGCTTGTGAACCCGGAAATTCCGCCCAACACGGGTAATATCGGCAGGCTCTGCTGCGCAGTGGGCGCAACTCTGCACCTGATCAAGCCGTTGGGCTTCAGCTTATCCGACAGAGACTTGAAGCGGGCAGGCCTGGATTATTGGGATAAGTTGGATTTGGTGGTATGGCCCGATCTTCAGACGTATCTGGGGCAAGTGGAAGAGGAAAGGCTTGTCCTCACCAGCAGCAAGCAGGGCAAGCTCTACTGTCGCGTGCGATACCGCGACGGCGATCACTTGCTTTTCGGCCCTGAAACAACCGGACTTCAGCCGGAGCTCTTTGCTCGCTTTCCTCAGCGAGTCGCCCGCATCCCTATCGATCATAGCAAGGTGCGTAGCCTCAATCTTTCTACGTCCGCTGGAATTGTTGTCTTTGAAGCTCTGAGGCAGACCTGTCTATTCCCCCGCGAGCATGGTACATCCCCCACTGACGATAGTAGCCCCCAACAGTGAGCACGAATTCCCTTGTGGGTGCGCCTGCTTCATACGGATGCGCGGTAAAAGAAGCGACGTGGGCCATGGTGGCCACCGGTGCAAGGAAAAGCATGTGGCCGGCAGGGACGCCGGCCCTACCGGACCGTTGCTGGCCCGGACCTTAATCGTGACTTCCATCCTTTCTTGGTAGGGGCCGGCGTCCCTGCCGGCCCGAGACCGATAGGCAATCCCGCGCTTCGCGCGCCTGTTCCACCAAGCAGAGGATGTTACTTGCTTGAAAGCGAACTGGTATCAACCGGTCCTTGTTCACGTCTTCGACCGGCTCTTATCCTGACGGCGCGTCCCATCTTTTGGGTCGCAGCGGTCCCCGCCGAGAATACCTCGGACAGTACGAATAAGTTCTTTGAGATCCCCGGATTTCACCACATACGCCTCAATTGAGGTGTTCTGAGACGCGTCTTCAGGATATGGGTACGCAGAACTGATAACCACGGGGATTTTCAGATTAAGTGAGTGGAATTCCTGCAGGAAGCCCCGGCCTCCCATCCCGGGCATCTTGAGGTCAAGAATGATGAGATCGGGAGATGTGTTCCGGAGCATTTTGAGAGCTTCTTCTCCGCTGGAAGCCTGGACTATATCGTACCCGTAATCTTCGAAGACCTCCTTGTACAGGATGCGGACAACATTTTCATCCTCCACATGAAGGATCAGAGGCATAGTCTCCTCCCACAGCTAGTTTAGATCTTGGAACCACGAGACGCAACAACTATGTTTGGCATGGTGAAGAGGGGTCGGATACCACTGCGCTAACAAACGGTGAATCAAGGTAGGTCGGGTTGAGTCCTACGAACCGCGGGACGAAACCCGACAGGTTGCTTTGGACATGATGTCGGATTTCGTTCCGCGCAGAACGCGGGACTCAATCCGACCTACGGCTCAAGCTGGCGGGGTCACTTCAAAACGCCCATTGAGCCTTTCATTTCTGTTTCTCTGTATCGCTACATGTGGGCTTGAGGGTGAATTTCTTGGATGGGTCCACGAGCAGCTTGTCCTTCATGAAACTGCGGCCAATCAGCATCTTGTTCCGGAAGCGGCTGCGATCGACCAGGTTGACCTCAATTTCTTTGTAAACGTTTCCAAGGCATACGCCCAGCATGACCGTCGGCCTCTTCTGAGGCCGATCGTCGGGGCTTTTGATTCTAGACACACGAGCCAGTTCCCGTTCCAGGGTCACTCGGTCTCCCTCAGTATTCACCACATCGAATCTCACCCACCGCTCACTGCCGCGCCTGAACCGAGATATATTGACCGCGTGCAAAGAGGAGTGGTCTGCGCCCGTGTCGAGCTTGGCTTCAAGCGTGAGTCCTCCTGGAGTGATCTTGACTTCCTCGACCAGGCCAACCACGGTACGGCCCTCTGCTTCGGCAGAAGACACTCCAATGGTCAAAAGAACCAGCGTGAACAATAGACGCTCGACGATCTTCATGCTCTTTGAATCCTTGCTTCAGGCCCCGGGTGCGCAGCAAACGCCTCTATATTCACATTATCGAACCCCGGTGCCCTTTTGCTGAGTTTGAACTTTATATTGGTTGTCCGGATCCACGACAACAAAGTCCAACATGTAGCTGCGACCTATGAGAAGCGGATATTTCAAACCGGCTCGGTTGGCGAGATTCACAACTGTTTCTCTGCAATCCTTGCCCAGGCAGATCTCCAAAAGCACCAGCGGGCGTTCTTCGTCTCCGCTGCTATGGCTTGTAACCACTTCTATGCCTACCTGTTCCCGCTCGAATGTGACACTCTTGCCCGTCCCGTCCTCCACCACAAACTTGAGCACCTTTCTTCCATTTCGGTTGGTCTCGCCGATAATACGTGCATCAAGAGACGTGTTCCCCGCGCCGGTGTCGAGCTTCGCGTCCAGCGTGATATCTCCAGGTCGCACGAGAGCCTTTTCGATCCATCCAACCACCTGCTTCTGGGCCAAAGCTCCGCTTGAGAGGCCGAGAACGCCCAAAATCGCCACGATCAATAGTGCTATGCTCCTCAGCAGGGCCATTTCCTTAACCTTCCGAAAGCTTCCGACGCCGAGAGGCTTAGACCTACGTATTCCCGAGACACCTTGGTTTGTCAAGGCACGCGGCGAAAAGTTCGTTCGGCCGTTTCGGCCTCCAACGATCCCTGCACATAATGCGACCCGTCAGCCGCGTGCTGGAATTGATTTCCACAAAAGGAGTTGATATAGCGATCACACGAAATTCAGGAGTAGCTTTGCTCATCGTCTGCTATTCCGCGAAGTCCGAAGCGAATAAGCCGTCAATAAGTCACAGAGCGACGAACCTAACTCTATGCACACGATGTCAGATTCTTCCCCACAGACACCCACGCTAATCGTGCCTTCTCCCGTTGAGCCGGGCCAAAAGGTGGGCGTTGTGGCTACGTCCGGCCCTGTCGATCGCAAGCTGCTCGACAAGGGAATGGAATTCCTCTCCGGCCTTGGATTCAAAGTAATCGCAGGTTCCTGCATTCATGAACGCATGGGCTACCTCGCGGGCAGCGATGAGCAGAGGGCAGCCGACCTAAACTGCATGATCCAAGATCCTAATGTTCGGGCTATCTTTTTCGCACGGGGAGGATACGGGGCCATGCGGCTCCTGGATTTAGTTGATTGCGACACATTGCGAGAAGATCCGAAGCTCATAGCCGGCATGAGTGACCTAACCGCGCTTCAACTGAGTCTCTTCGCCCGCTGCCGACTCGTCACGCTCTCTGCACCCATGATAGCCGGACAGATCGGCAACGGTCCGGATGAACTGACTCGCCAGTCCTTCGTGGATGCGGTCACGAAGCCCTTTGCCGGCCGCGATTTGCTTTCTGCAGTCCACGACAAGGTGAACGTGCTCAGACACGGCCGGGGATCGGGTTGTCTCGTAGGTGGATGCCTATCCATGATTTGCGCGCTTTTGGGAACGCCTCATTGCCCTGATTTCCACGCTTGCGTCCTCTTCCTGGAAGACGTGAACGAGCCACTGTACCGAGTGGACCGGATGCTTACTCAATTGAAGCTCGCTGGGATACTCGACCGAATCAACGGACTCATCCTGGGCCATTTCCTCGGACCCAGAGGATCCCACCTGCGAAGAGAAGTCGAGAAGCGGGCAGTGGAGCTCACCGAAAACGCCCGATTCCCTATAATCTCCGGCTTTCCCCACGGACATGCGCTGCCCAATCTCACCATCCCGCACGGAATGCCCTGCCATATGGAGACTCGACCGCTGCGGCTTACAATAGCCGACCGATATTATACGGCAGCGCATTAAGATTGGGCCGATTTCACCCTCCCCTTTCCCCTCCCATCAAGGGAGGGGCACTCATTCCCCTCCCCTGGCGGGAGGGGTGTAGGGGAAGGGGAAGGCCGGGCACGGACAAAGGGCGCGATTTCAACACTCGGTAGTATAATACAACCTGAATGATAGAGATGGTTCCCTCTCGTTATGCTCCTGCTCAAAGGAGGAGAAAGAACCGGAGGTTTGCCATGAAGACTCGACGCATCCCCGTAATGAAAAAGGTATGGCTGGCTATGGTGTTGGTGTTGGCCCTACTCCCAGGCGTTGGCATCGCAGGGCCCGGGCCGCCGCTTCACCAGCAGCTCATAGAGGCAGCAAGACGTGGGAACCTGGAGTCTGTCAAGACACTCTTGGGAATGGGGGCTAATGTTAACGCGGAAGACGATCGTGGCATGACCGCGCTAATGGCGGCCTGTGGCCAGGGTCACGTGGAGGTGGCCCAACTACTTATAGACGGAGATGCTGATGTCAACGCAAGAGACTCCGCTGGCGAGACGGCCCTCATGTACGCAGCCTCTAGAGGCTTGTTTGAGGTAGTAAAGCTGCTGGTGGAAAACGGTGCTGCCCTGCGCCAAAAGGGACACGAACGCGACGGAGAAACGGCGTTGGAGATGGCATGGAAAAATGGCGACGCGAAAACTGTAGAGTTCCTGAAAGAACGCACCCATGTCGCACGCGCCACTAACACTATGCCTTGGCGTGGCGTGGTGATTTCATCTACGCCAAGGGCCATAGGTGTGCGAGTCCTAGGAGCCACAGGGGAGGTGGTGATGTTCCGATGGAAAGATCGCCATCGCCGATACCCAGTGGGAGCCACGATTGAAGCATGGCGTCGCTGCCCAGGTTCAAAATGCAATTACGGAATTAGCGTGATAGACTCTCAAGAAGCAGGGGACTGATTCGAGGATGTCCAGCGGCCGAAACGCCGGGCTGGAGACGCTCCGGGTCAAGACCTTGAAGAGCAAGGCCGTATCACCTCTCGAATTCCGGGGACACCATACTTATTTTGGGAAACCGGTATAACTCCCACCAGCGGAAACGAGGAAAAGAGGCTATCAATTCGCGGACGCATCCCCAGGCTATCCTTGACACTATTGCAGCCGCTGGGATAGCATCCCCGAGTGGAGGGATGGCCGAGCGGTTTAAGGCGGCGGTCTTGAAAACCGTTGACCGAAAGGTCCGGGGGTTCGAATCCCTCTCCCTCCGCCATCGCTCCCAGGAAGCCTTTCAAAACCTACGAGCCACTTGACGAGTCGCCGGGGAGGCCCTTCTTGCAACTCCGCGTTTCGCGGAGCTCCCCGGCCCCCTCCCCAAGAACTCTCAAGTGTTTGCGAGCGCCTCCAGCGCTTGCAGGGCCACCCGGTTCTCAACCACTCACAGCTTATGTCAAGGCCCGGAACCCATAGTATAGCAAGTGTCAAGAATACTGTCCGATCGCGTAAAAAGGCACGCAAGACATTGGTAGGCGCCCGGCCTCCGTGCCGACACATTTTTTATTACGTATCAACCAATTCGGACCGGCAGAGACGCCGGTCCCTACCGGTGCCTCGAGACTGGGAGCGGTGCAAGAGGCCAAGGATTGGGGCAAAGGAGACTCCCAACCCTAAGCCCCAAGCTTACTCGATCCCTTCGGTGATCTGATATTCCCGATAGAAACGTATGAAGTAGTCGAGGCCGGACCAGAGGGTGAGCACCAGGGCAACGTAGAGCAGCACCATGCCGATCAGGTGGAAATCGACACCGACTATGCCGATCTTATATTCGTAGTGAACAATGAGCGGCACAATAGCGGCAAACTGAAAGACCGTCTTGAGCTTGCCCAATGGGCTCGGTTTCAAGGTCGTCTCCCATCCCCGGGTTATGGCGCGAAGCGCACTCACCGCCACTTCTCTCGTGATGATGAGCATCACGATCCAAGCCGGCACACGGCCCAGTGAAATAAGCATGATCAGGGCCGACGTGACGAGCACTTTGTCGGCTATGGGATCCAAGAAGCGCCCGAAAGAGCTTTCGTAGCGGAACCGTCTCGCCAGCAACCCGTCAAAGAAATCCGTGAGCGACGCCACGAGAAAGATGGCCGCAGCGATCGCAGAGGTATAACGACCAGGGAAGAACAGCAAGACCACGATGGGGGGAACAAGGACCATCCTCCCCAGGGTGAGAAAGTTCGGAAGATGTCTTTTCATAGGGTTCTCACGATTATCTTATCCGTCTGCCACCAATACTTTACCGCCCTTCTTGTACTCATGGTAGTGGTGGAGAACTTTCTTAACATAGTTGATGGTCTCACGGTACGGCGGAATGCCCGAATATTTCTTCACCGCTCCGGGGCCCGCATTGTAAGCGGCCAGGGCTAGGCGAAGGTCCCCGTACGCGGCCATCAACCCTTTAATGTACTTCACGCCGCCAAGGATATTCTCGCGGGGATCGAGAGGTGATTTCACATCGAGCTTCTTCGCGGTCGCGGGCATAAGTTGCATGAGCCCCTTTGCCCCCTTGCGAGAGACCGCGTCCGGCTTGTGATTCGATTCGACGGCAATAATCGCCTTTACCAAGGCTGGATCTATGTCAAACTCTCGCGCAATCTCTGCGATAATTTGGTCGATCGGCTTTGGTTTGCCCTTTTCAGCAAACTTGATAACCGGCATAAAGCCGTCTTCTTTGGCATAGAAGACCCACCCGAAACCCGAGGGCCGATTGGTAAACTCCTTATGCCCAGCCTTGTCAGTCCTGACGTAAATGTCTCCGAACGCTTCTCCTGATAGCCCTGCGATCAAAATAGTCGCGCACAAGGCTGCGATTGCTGAACTGAACTTCATTTCGGTCTCCGCTTGCGTCTTCAGATTTGCGACAAACCTGAATCATCGGGCAGTGAGAGCTATGGCCCTTCACGACGCTGCGCCGAGACGATTCACCGAACCGATCCTCCCCTCGATGTTCGCTCAATTCCCGGAGCGTTTCCGAGAAACCGTTCCTGAGGCAGCAAGACTTCAAAAGTGGAGCCCTTTCGTGGTTCCGAGGTCACCGAAATGCTCCCCCGATGCTCTTCCACGAGAATATAGACTTTGCTCAACCCCATGCCGGCCCCTGAAGTCTTGCTGGTATAAAAAGGCGTGAAGATATCGGAGATGGCGTCATCGGAGATGCCAACGCCGGTATCCGTGACTGCGACTGAAACTGCCGAGTTGCGTCCCTTGACCCTGACATTGAGCTTTCCGCCGTTGGGCATGGCCTCGTACGCATTCATGAGGAGGTTGAAAAAAACCTCCTCCAAGGCCTGCGCATCGCCGCTGACCGCGGGGAGCTCTTTGTCCGCGTCCATTCGGAACGAAACCTTCTTAGCCAAGTCCACTCTGACCAGTTGGAGCACCCTTTCGTGAGCTCGTGTGATGAGCGGCGTTACCGCGATCTTCTGGAACTGAAAGGAATAGAACTTCGAAAACCGAACGTAGTCCTCTATCTGCCGCACCATTGACTCCAGGCGGGCCACATCGTCGAGGATGATGCGGGTGTAGTTCTCCGCACGGGGATCCTCCTCGGTTATCCTCCTCAGTCTCGAAGCAAAACCACCGAGGGAGGTGAGACAATTTCTGACCTCGTGTGCAACCCCTTCTACGACCTTGCCGAGCGAAGCAAGCTTCTCGGATTGCCTCAATTTGTCTTCCACCTGGTTCTGGCGGGTCAGGTCGGCTACGACCAGCACAATGCCCCGTGGGCGGTCCTTGTCCTGTATCACCGAGGTGGAAAGATGTCCCGGAAATACCGTCCGATCTTTCTTCCGGAAATGGAACTCTCCCTCGATGTTACCCTCTTCCAGAGTTGCCTTCACCACATCCCGATGCGCACGTGTGCGCGCTTCGCCATGTATGAGGAGATGCACATCCTGGCCACGCAGTTCGTCTTCCGAATAGCCCCACATGCTCGATGCCGCGTGGTTGACCAACTCTATCCGTCCTCGAGAATCCGTGGTGATCAATCCTTCTTTGATGATTCGGGTGAGGTGGGCAAGGTATTGCTCGGTCCGGCGGATTTCTTTCCTCAGGCGAACGTTCTCCCGTTCCGCGGCCCGGTGTTTCAAGAGACCCAGGGCCAGATCCACTACCTTGCCCGTGTCAAATGGCTTGGCCAAGTACTCGTCCGCTCCCAGTTTGAGCACTTTCACGGCGGTCTCTTCGCTTCCCGACGCGGTCATTATCACCGCAATCGTGTCGGGTAACTTTTCTTTGACAAACCTGAGCACCTCGATGCCGTTCAAATCGGGCATGTTCACGTCAATGAGCGCGATATCCGGTCTTTCTTTCAGCGCGAGCGCCTTCGCTTCCAAGCCGCTGAAGGCTTGGTATGCCTCGAAGCCGCTTCCCTCGAAAATATCCCTCAACATATCGTTGAGGATCTGGGAATCGTCTACGATCAATATCCTGCCGCTCGGCAGATCCGCACTCATTGGGTCGTTCTCGGTCGCTGTGCCCTTGGGCTTTGTCTGCGTTCTTCTTCCCCGATTTCATACCTCGTACAGTGAATCAATCATTGCCGCAGGCCGGCTGCGCGTCCACCTTTGCTTGAGCTATGTTCCGGGTCCGGTCTTTGGCAGCTGCCGGAGTTGCACGGTCTTGTACCGCCCGCACTTTCACCAGTTCCTCGTACGGAAGCTCTCGAACTAAGTCTTCTATGGTGCGGTTAAGGCCAGGATGCACCGCTGAGGCCGCGATTTCAGCCAACGGCACCAACACGAACGCGCGCAGATGCATCCGAGGGTGCGGCACTTCCACTTCTCCTTCACCGAGGAGCTCCGAACCGTACAACAGGAGATCCAGATCTATGGTCCGAGACATGTCGCTTCGATGCAGCGGCGATTTCCCAAGCATGAGCTCGATCCGCCTCATGTGCCCCAAGAGGTCTTTCGCTGAGAGCTCGGTATCAACCGATATAGCCGCGTTCAGGAACATGGGGCCGTGGTCCGACAAATCCACGGGCTCCGTCTCAAACAGCCCGGAATGCGCTGTTACAACCGTGGCCGGGATCTCGCCAAGAGCGCGCAGCGCTTTCGCAAACTTGCGCTCCCGATTCCCCAGGTTGGAGCCGAAACCTATGTACGCAACAGGGCTCATTCGTCGGAGTTCTTCACCACGTTCATCAGAGACCCAATTCCTTCTATCCGCACCTCGACCTGATCTCCTGGCGCGAGCCTCCCGATACCCGATGGCGTGCCCGTGGCAATCACGTCGCCCGGAAACAGGGTCATCACACCCGAGACAAACGCAACCAATTGAAAAGGATTGAAAATAAGATTCGACGTGCGCGACCTCTGCTTAGGCTCTCCGTTGAGTAAGAGTTCTATGGCCAAATCCGAAGGGTCAACTTCCGTTTCTACCCAAGGCCCGATCGGGCAGAAGGTATCGAAGCTCTTGGCACGCGTCCACTGCCCGTCCTTTTTCTGAAAATCCCGAGCCGTCACGTCATTGAGGCAAGAATAACCTGCGATATATTCTGCTGCCCGGTTCTCAGGCACGTTCCTGGCTGTCTTCCCGATGACCACCGCAAGTTCGGCCTCGTAATCAACCCTACGGCTCGTGCGCGGAAGGACGATGGGATCCAGAGGACCGATAACGCTGGACGACGGCTTCATGAAGAGTATCGGCTCATCAGGCAGCGGCAGGTGTACTTCCTCCGCGTGATCGCGATAATTCAAACCGATGGCCACCACCTTGGTCGGCTGCACTGGGGCCAGGAGCCGCCCTGCTTCGATGGCATACTCTTGAGCGCCGGAAGACCCGGACAGCGGAATCACTCTGTTTCCGTCCAGCTTGCCTTGAACGATGGTCCCGTTCACTTGAAATCTGACTACCTTCATGACTACCCCTTCAAACCCAATACATCTTGCATGTCGTACAGGCCATTCGGCTGAGAAGCCAGCCACAGAGCGGCTTGAACCGCGCCTCTGGCCAATGCGTCTCTGCTGTGTGCACGGTGGACAAGCTCCAATCGTTCGCCTGCTGTCACGAACATTACCGTGTGCTCACCCACGATATCGCCCCCTCGCACGGCCATAACCCCAATCTCTTGTGGTGTCCGCTCGCCCACAAGCCCTTTTCTCCCGTGCACGCCGACGGAGGCGTAATCGCGGCCCAGGGCTTTGCTGATCACTTCCGCGAGTTTCACTGCTGTGCCGCTGGGTGCGTCCTTCTTCATTCTATGGTGGGCCTCAATGATTTCCACATCGTACTCGGAACCGAGCGCGGAAGCCACGCGCTGGGCGAGATTGAACAACAGGTTCACGCCCGGGCTCATGTTGGGGGCAACGAGACATCTGGTCTTTGGGCCGGCTTGGGCTATTTCTTTGCGTTGCTGCTCGGAAAAGCCCGTGGTGCCCACCACGATGGCCTTTCCCGCGGCAGCAGCAGCTTTGATGTGTTCCAGGGAGGGCTCAGGCGCAGAAAACTCAATCAGGACATCGCACGCGGCCAAGACCGGCTTCAGCTTGTCGGTTATCAACACGCCCAGTTTTCCTATCCCGGCCACTTCTCCAGCGTCCTTGCCGATTCCTCGGAATCCCGGAGCCTCCAGCGCGCCGACGATTTTCATTGAGGGATGTTCGTTGGCAAGGGCAAGGACCCTTTTTCCCATCCGACCTGCGGCACCACTGACTGCGACCTTCATGTCAGGCTCCAATCTTAGAGGAGTCCGTATTGTTCGAGGACTGTCCGGAGCTTCTTCAGATGTGCTTCCGACGGCGCACAGAGTGGAAGCCGGATATCGGGGCGTATCTTGCCCATGAGGGCAAGCGCGGCCTTCACAGGTATCGGGTTGGTCTCGATGAACATCACCTGGCACAACTCGTAAAGCTCAAAGTGAAGGGCGCGGCCCTTGGCGGTTTCTCCCTTCAGCATGTGCGCGACCAGTTGGGACATCTTGTCAGGAACAATGTTCGTGAGAACGGAGATAACCCCTTTGCCTCCCAGGGCCATGAGCGGAAACGTCATCTGGTCATCCCCGGAGAGCACATCGAAATCCGGACCGCAGAGTCGTATCACTTCGCTCATTTGGAGGATGGACCCGGACGCTTCCTTCACTCCAACTATATTGGATACTTTAGAGAGGCGTGCCATGGTCTCGTTTTCCACATTGACGCCTGTGCGGCTCTGTATATTGTAAACCACGATGGGGATATCCACTGCTTCGGCGACAGTCTTGAAGTGCTGGTACAGCCCTTCCTGAGTAGGCTTATTGTAGTACGGGGAGACCATGAGCGCGCCGTCCGCGCCGACCTCCTTCGCATGCTTCGTGAGCGCGAGCGCCTCCTCAGTGCTGTTGGACCCGGTCCCGGCCAGCACTTTGACCTGCCCGGCCAATTCCTTGGTGGTGATCTCTACCACCTGCTTGTGTTCTTCGTGGCTCAGGGTAGGCGATTCCCCGGTTGTTCCGCACGGAACAAATCCACTCAACCCACCGTCGACGCCGAAGCGGATGAGCGACTTCAGCGCAGCTACATCCACTTTGCCGTCTTTGAACGGGGTCACAATTGCAGTGAACGCTCCTTGAAACATTCTTTCCTCCTTCAGCGAGATTACGGCATCTTATCCGGGATGCGCTCCCCACGAATCAAGTCGTCGTACGTCTCCCTCTCCCGAACCACAAAGTATTCGTCTCCGGCTACCAGAACCTCAGCAGCTCGCGGCCGTGAATTGTAGTTGGAAGACATGCAAAAGCCGTACGCTCCCGCGCTCATCAGCGCGAGCAGATCACCTGATCGCATTTCGTCCAATTCTCTGTCCTGGGCCAAAAAGTCTGCCGATTCGCAGATGGGCCCGACCACGTCGGCAACTACTTTATGCGACTCGTGGCCCACGCCATCCTGAATTACTTTCTGGATACCATGATGGGCCTTGTACAGAGCGGGACGAATCAAGTCGTTCATGGCCGCGTCAACGATAACGAAATGCTTGAGAGTGCCTCGTTTTTGATACAAGACCCTCGTGACCAGGATTCCTGCGTTCCCCACCAGCACCCGTCCAGGCTCCAGGATCAGGGTCACGTCCATATCTCGCACCCGCTCGATGACTGCCTGCCCGTAATCCGCCGGAGACGGCGGCTCTTCCTGGTCATACGGGATACCGAGTCCGCCGCCGATATCCAGGTACCGGATGTTGACTCCTTCAGAGCGAAGAGTGCTGAAAAGCTCTCCAAGACGGTCCACAGCCTCCATGTACGGCGAAAGGTCTGTCATTTGGCTCCCGATGTGGCAATCCACGCCGATGGGCTCCAAGCCCTCCATCGCGGCTGCCCTGCGGTATAAGTCCAATGACCGTTCCACTTCAATCCCGAACTTGTTCCTCTTCAAGCCGGTAGAGATGTATGGATGGGTCCGAGGGTCCACGTCAGGATTGACTCGCACCGCTATTCTGGCCTTCTTGCCCAGGAATCGGGCACGTTGGTCCAGGAGATCGAGCTCTTCTTCCGATTCCACGTTGAACATGAGGATATCGGCCTTGAGGGCCTCATCCATCTCCGTGGCTTTCTTGCCCACTCCCGAATAAACAATTTTCGACGGCGCCACGCCGGCCCTGAGGGCACGATAAAGCTCTCCTCCGGATACGATGTCCGTCCCTCCGCCCAGGCCGGCGAAGACATTCAAGATCGCAAGATTCGAGCATGCCTTCATCGAGTAGCAGATTAGGTGATTGAGATTGGCGAAAGGCTCCTCGAATACCTTGAAGTGCCTCACCAGGGTCTCACGGCTGTAAACGTACACAGGGGTGCCCACGTCCTCGCATATCCTGGCCAAAGGCACGTTTTCGCAGTAGAGCTCGTTGTTTATATAGTGAAAATGATGCATGTCGTTCCTAATCAGCGAGAGTATTTCATCGCCTCAGACGCCGACCTTCTCGATTCCTCGTCCGGGCGTCCTTCCGGAAACGCAGTGACTGCATAACGGTACTCGCGACCTTTTTTCACATTCCCATCTGTCAACGAGAGCTTTGAAAGCGGCCGGGGATTGATTCTCTCGGGGGTCTTGCCTGCCTCAGATCGATACACATTGTACCGGGTCTCAGCCTGAGGGATCCGTACCGGCTCCCACCAAACCGTAATGCCCTGCCGGGTAGACTCGACTTTCACATTCTCCGGGGAATCCCACTGCACCTTCGGGAAGACCGCGCGCACAGCCTGCGAAGGCTCCGATTCCAGGGGCACACCACCGCTCATCTTCATCGAGCGGACCACATAATAATAAGTTTTGTCTTTTTCAACTTGTTTGTCCACAAACGAATTCTCTGCCCAACGGGTTCCGCCCACCGATTTCATGTCCCTCGGATCGGAAGAATCACCCCGATAGACCTTGTAGGTGCGTATCCCTGCGGGAGCATCGGGGGCTTCCCAGTTCAGGATGATGCCTGTCTTATCAAATTCCGATCTGAGCCCTCTCGGGGCCGGCGGCACTTCTTCTACCGCAACTGTCACTGTAGAAGTCTTCGCGCCTTCTCTACCTCGGTCGTTGTACGCGGACACCGCATAGAAGTACACGTTCCCGGGACTAGTCCTATCATCCGTGTAGGTCACCTCGTTCCCGACAATTTCCGCGTTTGTCGGCGTGCGATAGTCCACACTCGCATGAAGGTTTGCAGCCTTATCGCAATCGGGACAGGCTTCCCCGGATCTGCGGCTGCTACGGAAGACCTTGAACCCACCGAGATCCTTCAACTGAGAACCATCCGCATTGGAGCTCGGAATATCCCATTTCAGGACCACCTGATTCGGATACGCGTGGGCATCCACGAGGGCTATCTCTCCTGGTACGGCAGCGGTTGCGGGCCTGGGATGAGTTTTGTATCCACACCCCGCGAGAAGGCAAGAAGCAGCAAGAATAGCCATACCTGCGCTTGCTCTCCTCACGTCTTAGACTCCCATGCTTAACGTCCGGATCGGGACCCGGGTGACTTTTCTCCTAACTTCTTCAGGAATGCCCGAGCATCGCGAATCTGCTCCTTCACTCGTGCCCGAGCTGTTCCTCCTTTATGCTTCCTCGCCTCCACCATCTCCTGCGGAGTGAAGAGGCGTTCGCCTCTCATCCGACCTAGACCTGAACGCTCCGTCATTCGGCGTATCAATCCGCCGACCGCGGCGTGAGCTTCTCGGAACGGCTTCCCTTGCCGGACATACGAGTCCGCGAGATCCGTGGCTGCAAGGGCAGGATCGGACGCGGCTTCCAACATCTTCTCCCCGTGAAACCGGATCCCAGGAATAAGCCCAGCCATGATGCGCACGGACATGGAAACAGTGTCCAAGCAATCAAAGACCGGCTCTTTGTCTTCCTGCAAATCCTTGTTGTACGTCAGCGGCAAAGCCTTGAGCACGGTCAAAAGCGCCATGAGATCGCCATATACCCGCCCTGTCTTTGCACGGATCAGCTCGCACGCGTCAGGATTCTTCTTCTGAGGCATGATACTGGACCCGGAGCAGAACTCATCCGGAAGCGTGCAGAATCCGAATTCCTGCGAGGACCAGAGGATAAGCTCTTCAGCGAGCCGCGAGAGGTGCATCATAATCATGGAGCAGTTGAATGCAAATTCCAACGCGAAATCCCTGTCTGAAACCGCGTCCATTGAATTGGTCGCGACAGCACTGAAGCCCAACTCTTGCGCGACCCACTCCCGATCTATCGGAAAAGTGGTTCCGGCCAGCGCTGCAGACCCAAGCGGCATCCGGTCAATTCGCGACACTGATTCGGAAAGGCGCTGCCAGTCTCTGCGGAACATCTCGAAATAGGCCATGAGATGGTGTGCCAAGCGCAGCGGCTGGGCCCGCTGGAGATGGGTGTAGCCCGGCATTATCAGATCTATGTTCTGTTCCGCGGCATCCACCAGCGCGGACATAAGCCCCCGGAGACAGTCCTGGAGCATTCGAACTTCGTCGAGAAGATACATCCTGAGGTCGAGCGCGATCTGGTCGTTCCTGCTCCTCGCTGTGTGGAGCTTGCCGGCCACGTCCCCGATTTCTCGTCTCAGGGCTTCCTCAACATTCACGTGGACATCTTCCAGCTCTTCCTTGAATTGGAGCTCGCCGCGTCTGATGCGTTCCAGGACCGATCGGAGCCCTGCTTCGATCTTGCGAGCTTCATCTCTCGAGATAATCTTCTGCCGCGCCAGCATCTTTGCGTGCGCAATGCTCCCTCTAATGTCCTGCTCATAGAGCCTGTGATCCACCGCGATCGAGGCATTGAACCGTGCGAAGAGCGGATCCATCCCGCCGCGGAAACGGCCTTTGCGCACACCCGCGGCCTTTCCGGTCTTCGTCGCAGCAGTTTTCTTTCTTGGGCTACGAGCCACTCCCAGAGCCTCCGAAACGATCAAACCTTGCACTTCATCAAAGAGCGAATTCTTAGACGCAGGGCGTTGAGGCGGATAAAACCACCAGCGTCCGCCTGCGAGTACACTTTGTCCTCTTCGAACGTGGCAAAACGCTCGTCGTAGAGCGATTCATCAGATCGGCGACCCGTCACCGTCACATTTCCCTTGTACAGCCGCAGCCTTACCTCACCGGAAACCGAGCACGCGGCCGCGTCAATGGCTCCCTGAAGCATCTGACGCTCCGGAGAAAACCAATAGCCGTTGTAGACCAACGATGCGTACCGTGGGATCCATTCGTCCTTGAGATGCTGGACCTCCCGATCGAGCGTGATCGACTCCATAGCTCTCCTGGCCGCGTGGAGCACGGTTCCGCCCGGCGTCTCATAGACTCCTCGGCTCTTCATGCCCACGTACCGGTTTTCCACCACGTCCGCTCGTCCGACGCCGTTCCGGCCTCCAATCACATTGAGTCGGTGCAGTAACTCCGCTGGGGACAACCGATCGCCGTCAATCGCCACAGGATCGCCCCGCTGGAACGTGATAGTGATCTCTTCGGGCACGTCGGGGGCCTTTCTGGGATCCACGGTGAGGAGGAACATGTCCGCCGGCGGTTCTGCCCACGGATCCTCCAAAATGCCACCTTCGAAACTCAGGTGGAGCAGATTCCGATCCATGCTGTAAGGCTTTTCCGCGGTGGAAGTCACCGCAATCTCATTCTTTCGGCAATACTCGATCAGATCCGAACGAGAGCGCATGTCCCAAATGCGCCACGGGGCTATGACCGTGATGTTTGGATCCATCGCGAGGTACGAAAGCTCAAACCGTACCTGGTCGTTGCCTTTTCCGGTCGCGCCGTGGGCCACCGCGTCTGCGTCCAGTTTTTGCGCCAGATCCATCTGGGCCTTCGCGATGCAGGGCCTGGCTATGGACGTGCCGAGCAAGTAAGCGCCTTCGTATATCGCGTTTGCCCGAAACATTGGGAACACGTAATCCCTGACAAACTCCTCCTTCAGGTCCACGATATGGATCGACTCCGCGCCCGTGGCCTTGGCCTTGCCTTCCAACGGAGCAAGTTCCTCGCCTTGTCCCAGGTCCGCGGCGAAGGCTGCCACCGGGCACTGATACCGCTTGATAAGCCAATGCAATATGACCGAAGTGTCCAGTCCTCCTGAATAGGCCAGGACTATTCTTTTCAGCTTCTGTTCTACCAATACGTTTCTCCGTCTATCGTGTATTTCATTTTCGACGTTCTGCCGGGTCGTGAGACATGAGCATTTCAAGAATCGCCTTTTGCACGTGGAGACGATTTTCAGCCTGGTCCCAGATCAGGGAATGCCGCGATTCCATGACCTCGTCAGTTATCTCCTCTCCGCGATGAGCAGGGAGGCAGTGCAGCACGTACACGTGCTCAGGCGCAAGATCGATAAGGTCACCATCCACGCAGTAATGCGCGAAGGCTTTGGCCCTGATTTCGGCCTCTTCCTCTTGGCCCATGGATGCCCAGACATCCGTGGAGATCACGTCCGCGCCGCGGGCAACTTCCTTGGGATTTCTGGAAAGCGTGATCCGGTCGCTGTTGAATTCCACCGCCGGGTCGTACCCCTCCGGGCAGGCAAGCGCCAGACTGAAGCCCAACACCTTGGCAGCTTCTATCCATGAATTCGCCATGTTGTTGCCATCGCCGATCCAGGCCGCTTTGAGCCTCGTGACATCAAGGCCCACCTCCTGAAGGGTGAACAAGTCGGCCAGGACCTGACACGGATGATGCAGATCCGTCAGGCCGTTGATCACCGGAATGGAAGACCATTCAGCAAGCTCTTCCACAATGTCGTGCCCAAAAGTTCGTACTACCAGCGCATCCAGATACCGTGAGAGCACCCGGGCAGTGTCCCGGATCGGCTCACCGCGTCCCATCTGGATTTCATGCCGGCTGAGGAAAATTGTATCCCCGCCAAGCTGGCGAATACCCACCTCGAATGATACCCGCGTGCGGGTCGAAGGCTTCTCGAAGAGGAGCCCTATGGTGCGGCCCTGGAGCGGCAGAGCCGGGCCTCTTCCCGGAATTCCTTTCTTGATCTCCGCGGACCGCTTCAGGAGCGCCAGGATCTCCTCGCGGGAGCAATCGGCAATGGTGAGGAAATCCTTCTTCCTAAGCATCGGAAACCTCCTGCATCTCAGCCAAGACAGCCTCCAATGCCACGATCATCTCGTCGATTTCCGCTTCGGTGACGATTAGCGGAGGCAAGAACCTGAGCACCGTGTCCGCAGTGCAATTGACCAGCACGCCCCGTTCACGCATGGCCGCGACCATGTCCGTGCACGGGACAGCCAGCTCAATTGCCTGCATGAGCCCGATGCCTCTCACTTCCTTGACGAGGGAATAGCGCGCGGCCAATTGCCGCAACTTGGTTCCGAGGTATGCGCCCTTGTCCGAGACGCTCTTGAGGAATCCATCCGATAGCACCTCTTCCACTACGAAGACGGCAGCGGACGACGCCAGGGGATTGCCGCCGAAAGTTGAGGCATGAGTTCCGGGAACGAACGCCTGCGCCACTCTATCTGTCGCGAGCAATGCGCCTATGGGGACACCGCCTGCTAATCCCTTTGCGAGAGTTGCCACATCGGGAGAAAAGCCGAAGTGCTCGTGCGCGAGAAACGTGCCCGTTCTGCCTGTGCCCGTCTGGACTTCGTCGAGCATAAGCAAACACCCCTGAGCGTCGCACAACGCCCGAACCTTCCGCAAATAGTCTCTTGGCGGAACACGTACCCCCCCCTCCCCCTGGATCGGTTCCACGAGGACCGCACAAACGTCGGGGGTAACGGCTTTCTCCAAAGCATCAAGGTCGCCGAACGGGACATGTCGGAATCCATCGACTTCAGGCTCGAAACCTTTGCGGTACTTCATTTGGCCGGTTGCCGCCAGCGTCGCCAGAGTCCGGCCGTGAAAGGAATTCTCCATGGCCACAACCCAGTATCGGTCGTGCTCGCCTCGGTCGTGAAAGAACTTCCGTGCGAGCTTGATAGCTCCCTCATTGGCCTCTGCCCCCGAGTTGCAGAAGAAGACCTTGTCGGCAAACGTGTGCTCAACCAGGAGCCGCGCCAGCCGAATCTGGGGTTCTATATGATACAGATTCGACACGTGAATCAGCTTCTTCGCTTGATCCGCCAAAACCGCGGCCAGGCCGGGATGACCGTGGCCCAGAGGGCACGCGGCTATACCGGCCACGAAATCGAGATACTCGCTACCTTCGCTGTCCTTTAACCGGCAGCCATGCCCCTCAACGAGCATGATGGGAGTTCGCCCGTACGTATTGAAGACGTACTGTGCGTTCTCCGCTATGAACTGTTCCAATGCCATTCAATACCTCGTTATTTGGCACGCTCCCGCAAGATCTCAGTGCCGATGCCCTGATCGGTTAGCAACTCCAAGAGAATCGCGTGGGGAACACGACCGTCAATCACGTGCGCCTTGGGCACACCGCCCCGCAGAGCGACCAAGCAGCACTTGAGCTTCGGTATCATCCCTCCGGAAGCGGTCCCCTTAGCGATCAGTTCTTCCGCCGCTTGCTCCGAAAGAGTCGATATGAGCTGCTCCTCCTGGTCCAAGACACCCACGACGTCGGTCAAAACGATGAATCTTTCTGCGTTCAGCGCTGCAGACAACGCTCCGGCAGCGGTGTCCGCGTTGATGTTGTACGGCTTCTCCCCGGGCCCTGCTCCTACCGGCGCAATAACCGGAATAAAACCGCGTTCCTCAAGGGAATCAATGAGCTCCGGGTTGATGGTCTCAACCTCCCCGACCAGGCCCAGGTCTTCGTCCGTGTCCGCGAGCCGCGCGGGACGGGCCTTCCTGGCCCTTATCAAACAACCATCTCGTCCGGACAAGCCCACGGCCCGCGCTCCATAGTAGTTGATCAGAGAGACCACGTCCTTGTTCACCTTGGCGACCAGCACCATCTCCACCACGTCCATGGTCTCCTCATCCGTCACACGGAGACCTTTCACAAAACGGCTCTCTTTGCCTATCCGTTTCAGCAATGCCCCAATCTGAGGCCCACCGCCGTGCACGATGATGGGTTTGATGCCTATAAAGCTCAAGAGCGCCATATCCTCGGCAAAAGCACTCTTGAGCGCGGAATCGGTCATCGCGCTCCCTCCGTACTTGATGACGATCCGCCTGCCTCTGAAGTTGCGAATGTACGGGAGCGCCTCAACGAGGATTGTCGCTCGTTGTTTGGCAGTAATTTTAGCGGTGTGAGCCCGGGCCATGGTGCGAGGTCCTACTTTAGGTTATAGCTTCAACTTGTTGATAAGCTAGGCGATTTATTCTGATAAGTCAAGCCGAATCAACTCGGCCCCCACAGAGCCAAAAACTTTATATTACCACGCAACCAAGATACCCTCATATGGTTTTCAGTCGCCACGCATGACCATTCAGTCTTCAGGGGGACAAATGCAATGTTGACTGTGGGGCAGGCTTTCCAGCCTGCCATTAACCCAACCTAAGAACTGGCAGGCTGGAAAGCCTGCCCCACAAGACTGAAGGGTTACCGCCACGCTTCACTGCTGTCACGATCATCTGGTGGCCGTAACGCGTAAACCGGATCGTCTCGTCAATGATCTTTCGCAACGGCCGGAATAAGGACCATGCTGAACGCAATTCCCTTGCGGGGTGGTAAAGCTTCTTGCGCAAGTTGAACGAGCGGGTTCGAACGCGCACGAGATCGAATCCTGTCTGGCGCAGGAGGGCAGTGATCGTAGCCGGTTCGAACAGGTGGATGTGATCCGAGCCATTGAGATAAACCCATTCGGGGCCGTTTACCCAGCGGGACAAAGACGCAAAATTCGTGGTGGAGAGATGCACCAGTCCACCGGGCCGCAGAGCGGTGTGGATTCGCCCGAGAGCAGCCCGCGGGGACTGAAGATGCTCGATCACGTCCCAGATGCGCACCGCGTCCATAGTTCCGGCCGGTACCTGGAAATCTTCCGCGGGTTCAACCACAAGATGGATGGATCTTCTCTTCTTAAGATGCTCTAAGGCGCTGGAGTTGATCTCTACGGCCCAAGTTTCCCAGCCGATTTTGGCAGCTTGTTCAAGGAACCAACCGCGGCCCGCACCGACTTCCAGGAGCCGATTGTGCTGCCGGAAGGGCTCATACAGCTTTAGTTCTCGCTGCAAGCGTTTCTGCTGCGCACGCGTGAGTTCATCCTCCCCCATCGCGCCCGTTCCCGATTGCCGCTGGATATCTTGATGCGCGGCCAGGCGCGGGCTCACAAAGACCATTCCGCAGTTAAGGCATCGTACGTGGCGGAAGCCTTCTTTGACAAAGAGCACCGTGTGACTCGAACTTTGGCAGAGATCACAGGGCGCTTCAATCATGGTATCAGGCTGGTTCATCATCACCGGCGCATTGTAACATCGGTCTTGGTACGGCTCCACCGGGGTTCCGGCGTTTCGCGTCCACGATGCCGCAAGAAGCGAAGCTGCACATCATTGCGGCCGCACACTTGAAGCCGACACCGAATTCTGATAGTGAACCAAAAATCAAACAATTGACAGAGGCCCGTCGGTGAATTTCAACGCCATAGCAGACTTTCTATTTGAAGTGGGAATGCTCAAGAGAACTCCCCGCACCGGGTTCCAGTTCCTGGGGACCGGTCATGAATCCGTGGCGGACCACAGCCTTCGTTGTGCAATCATCGGGTACGCGCTTGCGCGGATGGCTCCGGAAGCCGATCTCCAGAAGGTGGTCCTCATGTGTCTCTTTCACGATCTGGCAGAGGCACGAACCGGCGATCATAACTACGTGAACAAGAAGTACGTGACCAGCGACGAGAAGGCTGCAATCAGCGACATGACCGATGAGCTCCCATTTGGAGCAGAGATAAGGGATCTCACGGACGAGCTCCAGGAGCGAACCAGTCTTGAGGCGGCGTTAACCCATGACGCGGATCAGTTGGAGCTCATCCTTCAGCTCAAAGAGCTTGGAGACCTGGGAAACCCGTACTGCAAGGACTGGATTTCAGCTGCCATCAAGCGGCTTAGCACGGCTCACGGAAAGAAATTGGCTCGCAGCATACTTTCCACCGAGTTCTGCAACTGGTGGTTCAAAGAGAGAGAAGACGAGTGGTGGGTGAATGGCAGTCAACAGGCTCAGGCGAGAGATTTGAAGTCCATAGGCAAGAAAAGGTGAATTTTCTCAGAGGTTATGTATTCACGAGTTTTCTCGGTGTCGCGCTGATATCTCTCCCAGCCGCGCCTTTAGGGTTGGCCGCCCAAACCGGCCCGGCCCCAGCGCTTAGTCAATCAGCCTCGCCACAGATGGTAGCGCAGAAACAGCCGGATGCGACCGGCCGCTATCGATGGCTCTTCAAGAAGGAAAAGGAAGCGCCGACTCAAGAGACCGAACGCCTCCCCTTATTGGAAGACCTCGACCAGGAGATCAAACAGGCTCGCAGGATTTATCTTTCCGGCGAAGTGGAAAACGCGATCCTCAAGTATCGAAGCCTGGTCGACCATCTGGAATCGGCCCTGAACGACGTGCCGCCCGGGCACGCGATCCTCACTGAATTCAGCGAACGCTTGCAGATATTCGACGAGCTCACGGCCAAAATCCTGGGGCCTCTTCACTTGGAGCCTCCCAAGAGCGCTGTCGGTCAGGTCTTTCATCTCAATGAGAAGCGGCGCATCTGCCAAAGAAATCTCATACTGAAGAAGGCCGAGATCCAGGGATTCTTTGACGTGCCCGAACGGCTGCGTCAGGAAGAAGCACGCATCCTAGGCGACTTGATAATGGTTCGCCTGGAGCCCTCGGAGAGCCCGATGCGCAAGAAGGAGGATGAGCTTAGGGCCGCCCTCGATGAAATCCGCAGCTCTTTACAGAAGCGCGCGTCTCGACACATGCTCATGCGTCGTGGCCTGGCCATGTCCCTGGCAGAGGTCCAAAAGGACCTCGTTGGGCCGAATGAGATCCTGCTGGATTTCAGTCTTCTTCGGGACCGGATGGCCGTGGGATACATTACCCGGGAAGATGCCGTTTACCATCAGGTAGCAGCAAACCGCGGCGAAATAGCGCGCGGGGTGTTTCACCTTCAGGAGAAGCTCCAAGAATCTTCTCTGGGCAAGAGCTCTTCGTTCATGGGACATGCTTGGAAGGAACCGTGCCGCCGGATGTACCGTGCCATCTTCGGGCAACTGCCTGCGCTCCCGTCCGAGAAAACCACAATCTTCGTCATACCCGACGGTCCACTGTGGTATCTCCCATTCTCGATCCTGCTCGATCCTGAAGATCGTCCTCTGGGTCGCGACAGGCTCATATCGCTTGTCCCATCGGTGGACATGCTGCGATTTGCTCGGACTGTGGCCAAGTCAGATAACCCGGAGAGTCCATCCGCAGGCCTGTTGGCATTGGAATCGATTCCCTGGATCTCCGATGAAGACATGCGCCAGGGATCGCCCCGAAAATCCAAGGGCCAGAAGAAGGTGGAGAATCTTTCCGAAGGAGAACGCATCCAGCGACTCATATTGGCCAGCCCGGTGTACCCCAAGCCTTCGAATATATTGATCAAGCTCCAAAAGCTTTTCAAGAAGTTCGAGGTGTGGGTCGGCCCCACAGCTACTGCGGACCGCCTGGTGGATCGCAAGGGAGCCCCACCTGAAGTCACTCTTCTGGCGGTGCCCGCGGCGGTGACGGATAAAGTGGAAGAAGAAACGCAGCCCGCCCTGTTTTTTTCGGCCGACAAAGGTGGAAACCGGACGGTCTACGCCCGAGATTTCTTTCGGATGCCTCTTAAATCGCAGCTTGCCGTGCTTCCCACAGCTTGGTTCGACTTGGGAGATCGAGAAACCGTGTTGGCGGAAGGCCCGGTCCTCCTGCTCACCAGCCTCATCTATGCAGGCGTTCCCACCGCGCTGATCAATTACGCCCGCCCCGACTGGGGCGAGGATGATCCTTTCTTAACAGCAGTGCTTAAGGGTACCGCTGAAGGAACGCCCCCTCGCAGGGCCTTGGCTGATTACTCGCGACAGATGCCGGCAGGCTTGGACACGTCGTTCGCAGGCAAGCCCCCTTCGTGGGCCGGTTGGATTTTGATGGGCGACGCTCGGTAGTTGTATAAAGGAATTCAAGAACGGGAATCGCCCACTGCGCGCAAGACGTAGGGCGACTCCCGAGCAATGGACTAAGCTGCGGCGAGTCTTCGAGAGAGCCGGGCGATAGTGCGAGACGCGGTATTACGATGGTAAATCCCTTTGCCCACGCCCTTTTGCAGAAGAGAAACCGCCTGTCGCAGCTCCTCGGGCGCAACCGTTTCCTTATTTTCGGCCGAAGTCAGGTACTTCTTGATGACCGTCCTGACCTTGGACTTGTAGGATTTGTTCCGGAGGCGCTTCTTCTTCGTTTGCCTCATACGTTTCAGTGCTGAAGGATGATTGGCCATTCAATGCTCCTGTCCTTGGCGGAGTGGCGGACGATATCCATTTGACAAAATCATTTCATTCGTCTAGCACGTGCCAGGTGCCGCCGAACCGGCCCGTGCATAACTTCATAAAAGAATATATATGACAGCAAATACGAGAGAGAGTCAAGACCTTTCCGCCACCGACCGTTCCGAGCATGTCTCCGAAGTCAAGGCCATGACCCGTGCTGCAGGGGTTGTTGGCCTCTGGACCAGCCTCAGCCGAGTACTCGGCTATGTGCGCGACATGGTGATAGCGCTCTTCCTGGGCGCGAGCCTTGGCGCCGACGCGTTCTTTGTGGCCTTTCGCATCCCCAATCTGCTCAGGCGGCTCTTTGCGGAAGGCGCTCTCTCCGCTGCGTTCATTCCCACTTATGTGGAAACTCTGCAAAAAGAAGGTCTGTCCAACGCTCGCAGACTCGCACAGACCTGCTTCACGGTTGCGAGCATCGTACTGGCGGCAGTCACGCTCCTGGGCATCGCATTCACCCCGTGGATCGTTGGGAAGATCGCGCCGGGGTTTGTTGAGGACGCGGGCAAGTTCCTCCTGACAGTCAATCTTACCCGCATCATGTTTCCGTACATCTTCTTCGTATCCCTGGTGGCCCTCGCAGCAGGAGTGCTGAATTCTAAGGGCCATTTTGCGGCTCCTGCTGCCGCTCCGGTGCTGTTGAACCTCTGTATGATTTTCAGCGTGTCGGTCTTTGCAGCGAAGGTCGGCATAGAGCCCTACTACGCGCTGGCAATCGGAGTAACCGTTGGCGGTGTGGCTCAGTTGTGGCTACAGCTCCCGTTCATGAAGCGCGTGGGCGTGCCCTTTCGGCTGGGCTCCGATTTCCGCAATCCTGCGCTTAAGCGCATCGGCAAACTTTTTGTTCCGGCAGCATTCAGCGGCGCAGTCTATCAGGTCAACGTGCTTGTGGGCACCATTCTCGCCTCCCTGCTTGTTTCCGGCAGTGTTTCCTGGTTGTACTATGCGGACCGCGTGGTGGAACTTCCTCTTGGGATCTTTGCCATTGCAGCCGGAACCGCGGTTCTTCCCTCCATGTCCAGGCAGGCTGGAAACGGAGATATGGCCGGCTTGCAGAAATCAATCTCGTACGCGCTGCGATTGATTGGCTTTTTTACCATACCCGCTTCGGTGGGGCTGATCATCTTGAGGGAGCCCATTGTCGCGTGTCTCTTTCAGCGTGGGCTCTTCACGGCTATGGACACTGAGCGAACCGCATCCGCGCTCCTGTGGTACACCGTCGGCTTGTGGGCGTTTTCCGCGCTCAAGGTGGTCAACCAGGCATTCTATTCACTCAAGGACACCAAGACGCCCTTGTGGGTCTCTATGGGCGCTGTTGCGACGAATCTTGCGGCTGGGCTTCTTCTCATGGGACCCATGGCTCATGGTGGGCTTGCGCTGGCTACTTCGATAGCCGCGGCGTTTAATGTGATCGTTCTGTTCGTGATTCTCGTGAAGCGACTTGGAGGCTTCCCCGGCCACGAACTCGCAACTGCTGCCAGTCGATTTCTCCTGGCATCCGTTCCTATGGCTGTGATGCTTTTGTACGTGCAGGGCTTCGCGGATTGGAAGCTCGGCTTCACCCTGTGGAACGGCTTGATTCTAGCTGCATTAGTTCTTGGGGGCCTTCTGATCTTCCTGGCTGGTGCTCACCTACTCCGGGCTCCGGAAGTGCGGTTCCTGTTCGGCCTGCTGAGGAACGCAGGCCGGTCTGATACTGACCTCTCTCTACACAAGTGATTTGTGAGCGCCGCCGGGCCTGGATTCTCCTTCACTTCGGACGACGCAGGGCCGTCGGACCTTCGTTCAGGAGATTCCTAGCCCGGCGCACGTGTCGGTTCACCCCCACGTGCGTGGGGACAATCTGCTGGTGAACCCTGAAGGGGTGATGCAAGGCGGTTCACCCCCACGTGCGTGGGGACAATGCACCCCGAATGTCATAAAGGGACACGCCAGACGGTTCACCCCCACGTGCGTGGGGACAATCCCTCCTCGATAATGGTCATAGCCTGGTCAATCGGTTCACCCCCACGTGCGTGGGGACAATCATGAAGTGCCAGCCCGGTGTCAGCTCAACCCCGGTTCACCCCCACGTGCGTGGGGACAATACCATCAACACATCAGAGCCATCGGGGGGCTGCGGTTCACCCCCACGTGCGTGGGGACAATATTCAAGGGTCACCAGAGATTATGTCATTGGGCGGTTCACCCCCACGTGCGTGGGGACAATTCAGCAATTTCGCGCTGGGTAAGTCCAGCCATCGGTTCACCCCCACGTGCGTGGGGACAATCCAACTCACACATTATCCCCATAGTAATCGAGCGGTTCACCCCCACGTGCGTGGGGACAATATCCGTTATCACCGTGTGGATTGGATGAGCGGCGGTTCACCCCCACGTGCGTGGGGACAATGAACGGCCAAGGGATCTTTCGCGCGCATCCATCGGTTCACCCCCACGTGCGTGGGGACAATAGCGCACAAAACCCACACATTCAGCCGCCGACGGTTCACCCCCACGTGCGTGGGGACAATGCACCCGACTGGTTGATGTAGTAGAAGCCCTGCTGGTTCACCCCCACGTGCGTGGGGACAATTGGACTTCCGATTACATCCATTCGCCCGGTTACGGTTCACCCCCACGTGCGTGGGGACAATGGCAAGTATGGCAGCCCGGGCACGGGTCAGCTCGGTTCACCCCCACGTGCGTGGGGACAATGTCTACGCGGCGACGCCCTGGTCGAATTCTTTCGGTTCACCCCCACGTGCGTGGGGACAATGCAACCGTTACAGCGCATATCACTTGTATCAAGGTTCACCCCCACGTGCGTGGGGACAATCTGCAAAAATGGGTTTTGGGTGTAATACGAGCCGGTTCACCCCCACGTGCGTGGGGACAATCCCTTCCGCAAGGCCGTCCACAACGGCCGCTGCGGTTCACCCCCACGTGCGTGGGGACAATGCATCGGAATCGGTATCAGGGGCCGCGGCCGGCGGTTCACCCCCACGTGCGTGGGGACAATGACAGCACCCACATCCCACGCCATATCCACGCCGGTTCACCCCCACGTGCGTGGGGACAATCCGACCGGAAGGTTTTTTTGTCATCGGGGTAACGGTTCACCCCCACGTGCGTGGGGACAATTCGATCTCTGACGCCTGGTAGTCGAGACTTATCGGTTCACCCCCACGTGCGTGGGGACAATGTGTGTCGTCAGGTATAGGCTATCAGGGATAGCGGTTCACCCCCACGTGCGTGGGGACAATCGATCAGCTCCTGCATTTTGATGCGTTGCTGCTCGGTTCACCCCCACGTGCGTGGGGACAATCTCTGCGTGAGTCATTCCCTCACCTCATGAAACGGTTCACCCCCACGTGCGTGGGGACAATATGCTATTCGGTGGTTGGATTTTTGTCGTCGGCGGTTCACCCCCACGTGCGTGGGGACAATGCCTTCCATACCCATCCAGGCAACTCCACCGCCGGTTCACCCCCACGTGCGTGGGGACAATGGTGCATTCGGTGCCCGTCGAATGGCGTCCAGCGGTTCACCCCCACGTGCGTGGGGACAATATAGACGGCGAGGAATTCGACCTCACGACCGGCGGTTCACCCCCACGTGCGTGGGGACAATCCAATCATGCGCAGGGCTTCTGCCGCTGTAATCGGTTCACCCCCACGTGCGTGGGGACAATGTCCAGGCGTTGACCTTCGTGGTGAAATTCCACGGTTCACCCCCACGTGCGTGGGGACAATCGCTAAAGAGAAGGCCATGTCCGGCATAAATGCGGTTCACCCCCACGTGCGTGGGGACAATTGAAGGGAGTCCAGCGCCGTTAGGATTGCAATCGGTTCACCCCCACGTGCGTGGGGACAATTCCCCCTGTCAAAACGGTATATCGGGTTGCAGCGGTTCACCCCCACGTGCGTGGGGACAATCATCGCGAGGGCTCATCTTTCTTACCCTGATTCGGTTCACCCCCACGTGCGTGGGGACAATAGTCGCATCGGAAATGTCTGCGGCCAGCTCAACGGTTCACCCCCACGTGCGTGGGGACAATCCAATCATGCGCAGGGCTTCTGCCGCTGTAATCGGTTCACCCCCACGTGCGTGGGGACAATTGGCCCATCACCACAGGCGGGGGCCTGAGCCACGGTTCACCCCCACGTGCGTGGGGACAATCATAGGGCACCCCCACGGGTTCTGGCGCACCGCGGTTCACCCCCACGTGCGTGGGGACAATACTGACAAAATCCGCATCAACTCGGCACTCGTACCAGAAAAATACCCTCGAAGTCTTCTATCCGTCGCGACGGGGCTCCATGGGATCGTATCGCGAAACCCTGCTCGGTGTTGCTCGAGTGTATCATCAGACAACCGCCATCCCTGGCCTGCCCGCAAGCCCGCTGCCAAAGTCGGTCCCGCACCAGAGCGGAAACCCGGCCCACGAATACTCCAGCCTTGGGTTCCAGGAACCACCTCGTCAGTTCCCCTCGGAGCCCTGGCGGCACACGCTCAAGGATCATCACCACCATCTTCTCCCCCTGTTTCGTTCACAACCGGCACGTACGCGCGGCCGCCTTCTACAGCCCCCTCTACCGGGTCCCATAACGAACCTGGAGATGCTGCGTCCCGGTCGAACACGTCGCTTTCGCCCGCGGCCCGCCGGACCGATATTCCCAGAGCCTTCTGGATATCCGGGATAATCCTTTCCAAGAGCCGTGTTGAGACAAACATATCTCGGCATGACAGGCGCACTCGCCGTTCAAGCCCCTCCTTCTCCTCCGCGGCCGCGCAGAATGCCGCAGGTATCGTGACCTCTGTCTTGTATAGATCCGCGACGTCATACACGAACGACAGCATCTTTCCCGTGTGGATAAACCCCAGCGCGGGCGAAAATCCCGCGGAAACAATCGCGGCATGACATATGCCATACAGGCACGAGTTCGCAGTCGATAACGCTCGGTTAACCGGATCCGAGCTGCCCCATTCGTCTCTGCGGTAGCTTCGGCCCGACCAGGGCACGCCGGTATCACGAGAGGCCCTGGCGTACGTCTCGCGGACTCGAATCCCTTCCATGCCGCGGATTTGCCGAAGGTCCAATTGGGGATCGAGCTGCTCCGGAAAGCGCAGTTGGTACATTCGCCGCACAACGTACATGCGCAGGGCCGGGTCTGCCCACATCCTTGCTTGATGCAGGAAGTTCGATGCGCTCCGCGTCTCGCCCATGCCCACCGCGTAGAATCGAACTCCGCTTTCACCGCACCAGGCCACGAGACACCCGTGATCCGCGAGCACCGATATTGCCGCGTGCGTTATCGAGACTCCGGGTCCCAGCATTAACAGAGCCAAATTCGCGCACGGAACAGGAACCTTTCCTGAGGCGTCATGGATTGCAATGGCTCGAGCTTCCTGGTCGATCCGACAATGTTCGACATAAAGGTAGCTCCATCCGTCCCGAAACTTCGGCAGATCGTGCAGATCTTGAATCCTCATGCCGCCCCCCCAAAATCATGGGCGCACCGGCGCTATAGAGAGCAAACCGAAACCAAATGCCTTGCCCGGCCCAACACCGCGGGCAAGGGTCTCCAAGAAGGCATCTGTGTCCGTGACCTGCAAAAGGCCATCGAAGAGGACAGCTAAGTGTGTCATTGCATGACCAGGCCCCGCTTCCCTTTTGCGTCCTTTCTGCTTTCCTTGGCTGTGAGCGCTTACTCGCGGGATCTGCCGTTCCTCGCCTTTCACATCCCTCACTTTCTTGACGAGAATCTCGAAACCTCCAGGCTTGCCCTTTTCTCGCTCCCTACCTTTGCGGATCAACCAGTCGATTTGTTCATCCTCGTGCGTCAGTTCGACTCGTTTGCCCTTCATCGGATCGTCCTGTTTCGCAACCCGTTTGGTGGGATTGGCACGCAAACGAAATGACAGGACCTGCCCGTCTCGAATCTTGCGATATGCCGACATAATTTGCTTGCATTCGTATTCGGGCATCCCCGTATCGGCGTACAGGTAATCACTCAGCTCATCCAGGAATGACCAGTCCGGTTTGACAGATGACTGGACATAGACCTTTACTGCACCTAGCAGGTCATCAACATCCGCACGAAAAAGAACCCCGAATTCATCGCGAGCTTTGGACTGTGTATCGTCCGTCGCTTTCGGGAAGGCACGCATCAGCGTCCGATGCATTTCATAGGGCTCGACAAGCTCGCCTATTAGCTGTCGCGATCGGGGGTTAAGTATCAGCCGGGAAAGGTAAAGGCTCATGGGATCCTCCTGAGAGAGCCCGTGTCGATCTCAATGCGCCTGCACCGGCGAAAGTCGTAGAAGCGAAATTGGTTTAGTCGCATGGCATCCTGCCGCTCATACTCCCCATCCAGACACTCTATCCACGCCACGAGCCTTGTGGGCCGTTTGGCTATCTCTAGAGATTTGCGCTCCCTGGGCGACCGAGGCGCGGCCCACGGTTCAGTTTCAAACGCACTCTTCAGGTCCTGGTACTCATCGGTCAACCGGTCGAGAATGGGACGCGAAGGCACACAGGCTTTGCGGCCGAGATACGGCGGCCATTTTGGATGTTTCAGATCCCCAGGCAAATCGGGGTGATCAAGCTCACCGGCTAGTTTGCGAAGAAGATCGGCATTGTCACTCGCCAGTGCGACGAGAAATGCCGCATCGTGGAGGTAGTGACGCCAAGTGGGCTCGGTATGTATCTCGCTCCAAAATACCCATTTGCCGCCGGAGTACTTCACCTCAGTTTTCTCACGCTTTACCTTGCCATCAGCTTGCCAATGTCGACCCTGGACAGTATGGTAGTCAGTCTCGATCGTTCCGGGCCGATCGACGCGAACGCCGAAACGCAGGGCGTTATCCCATTGCTCCAGCGTCCTGTCGGGCTCCGTGCGCGAGCGCCAGTCCGGACGAGAGATCCCCGCAGCGCATCCGAGTAGGCCGATAATTGCCGATTTGCTCGGTTCAGGACCTGTGTCTCGCCACGACCAGCGCGAGCGTACGCCCCAGCTTTGGAGCGGACCTTCTAGACGAATGAGCAGGATTGGTTCAGGCATCTTTCTCCTCTTGCGCGGATTCCAAGTCCGCTCTCAGTACCTCGACAAGGTCGTCGACGGTCTCGACCTCGCAACCCGGGGCCGAGTCGAGCCGATCGAGAGACACGCCGAGGTCCCGCCCTCCTGTGAAGAGCAGCCGGTTCCTGGCGCTGCGGCAGAACGCCCTCGTGATGCGGTTCGCTTCCTTGATCAGACATCGCGCCGATTCCTCGGGCAGGCCCACGCGCTGCACTTGGCCGCTGTCCGACAGCGTCTCTTCGTTCTTGGGGTCCACTGGCTTGGCAAAGGCATCGGCGTAACTGACAGGCACATGACTGTCCCGGACTTCAACAAGCACCAGCGAGGGCAGCGAGGGTGTTGCCATGGAATTGAACTTCCCGGTGGGACGCTCAAAGATCGCCGCTTTGAGGAGACCGATAACGGCCCTGCAGGCACGCCGCCTGGCCTCTTCCTTGTCGTTGGAGTCGTCTAAGTCGTGTTTGAGTGCCTTGCCTGTCAGATTGTCCACCAAGGCGCAGAATTCCACATTGAAGTAGCTGTAGTAGCACGCGGACGTGAACTCCGCGTCGCCCATCCCGTCGGTGCCTGATTCCAGCTTCTCTCCTGGACCGAAGGCCTCGTAGAAGTCCAAACGCTTGTCGCGGCGGTCGTCCACACGGGTCCAGAGATCGAACTCGCGGGCGAATTCATGTGTACTGATGGCATGGGCAAACTGGCTGCTGGCCTCGACGTTGTGCATGAGTTCACTTGTCACCATGCGGCCAAATAGGGCCATGTCCACCGGGATGCCAGCCCAGCTCAGCCCCACCTCCTTCAGTGCCGCTTTTGCGTTGAAATCACCCGATTTGTCCTCCTGCGCCCATTGCCGAACGCCTGCGGCCAGAGCTTCCAGTTCCGTCTCTCGCCAGAAGACGCTTTGCGCAGTCTTGAGTTTATCCTTCTGAGCTGCCGCCTTTTCCACTTCCTGGCCCTGTGCTTCCTTGCCTTGACCCGAATCAGAGGAATCGCCTCCGCCACCTTCTCCCTTCTTGATCACCTTTGCCAAGGCTGCCTTTAGCTTGTTCTGCTCATCGTCGGTGAGCTCTTTGCCGACGCGGCGGATGACCTCATCCGGCATGGCACAGGTGTGCACCCCGAGGCCGTCCACCTCATTGCGGAACGTCTTTGACGTGCGATAGCACCGCTTGAGGCACTGGCTGGAGATGCGAGCGCGGCGGTAACCGCCGAAAATCGCACTCTTGGGACTGCCGGATTCGTCCCGATTGAGATTGCTCGGTGCGTGATTCTGGATAATGTGGACTTCAATCAGCATCTTCGTCCTCCTCCTGATCTTGGGTTTCGAGTTCCTCTGTTTCGCCTTGTTCATCCGACGTTGCTGTGGCGCTCTTGCCGCGGGAGGGCGGGCTATAGAACGCCTTGGCCCAACGCTCCTGAACGTAGCGGCTTTCCGCGCGCCAGCCGCGTAGGTCGTGAGCAAGCTGGATAACATCGATTGGTATTTCTGCCGCGACCAACATACGCACAAGCCCGCGCAGGCGGTAAGCGAGTTCGCCCGTGCCGTTCCATTCCAATTCGGTATCAAGGAGCGTGCGGAATCGCTCATGGATGCTTGGAATGTTAGCAGGAGATCGACCGCCGGCCAGGTCGGCTTGTCGTTTCGCGTAAAATATTGCTGGATCCTCTTCCTTCTTACGCTTCCGGCAATATTCGGCCCATGCCGCGCCAATAGAACCTTTGTGTTGATATTCGCATGTGTGTTGACCCTTCTTGATCTTGTCCGATGGGTATTGAGCTGCCAAAGTTGCCGTCAAGAAGTCATGAGGGTTTGTGCTAACACTGGAAAACCATTGGCAATTCCTACTCTCGGCAAGCCGCTGGCCGCAAGCCCGGCGTAGGGCGGCGAGCGTGCCCGTGTCTTCGTGTCTGAGCGAGGACAGGTAACCAATGAAGGGATCTTTGTCGCTCATGATTGTTTCTCCTGTCTTTGCTTTGGTAAGCGCCTGCTCAACTGTCCCTCCAACCAGTTGCTTGCGTTGGCGATGCGGAACAGACCGTCAGCGGTACGGCGATGCGGACCGGCGGCCCGCGCGAATGCATCGCGGGCTTCTTTTCGGATTCTTTCATGTAATCTCGCATCGGCCTCTGAGTCGCCGCTGCCAAGCTCGTCCAAGTAAGTGCGACTAAGAACGGGCTCCAGTCTCTGCCAGAAGTCCGCGAGTGCGTCCCCGTCGGCACGACCCGGCGGTGGCTTCTTGCCCTTGCTCGCCTTCACGGGCGGGCGAAGCATTCGCAACGCATGCTGCAGGGTGACGGCGACGTTCTGCGTTGTCTTGAACCCATCAACCGCGCGGGAAGAAAGGCGGCTGTCGCGGGCCACTTCGGTTGGAAATTTGAGAACGGAACGGAACCATTCCTCCACCTTTACGTCGCCTCCCCCGCCGCTCTTCTTGCGCATACCATACACAGCCACGCGGAACTGGGGAGCGTCCAGCACGCGAAGTGCGTTGGAGATCACCTCTGGGCGCGATCGTCGCCTGTCGGCGCGAAGAGCCTCGCCTTCACTTGCAACCAAGAACAGCGGCACTGCATCTCGCCAAATCGGGACGTCCGGGCGGGCTTTAATATGGGTTATCGCGTCCCTGGTGGTTTCGATACCCGCATTTGGATCGCGCCAGCCGTACTTGGCATCGTAGAGCTTTCCGCCCTTTTCCTTCGCCTTATCTGTGGGTTTCTTGTAGGCGGCCAGGTTGATTGCCTTCGTGACCATTGCTCCGTCGTACTCCAATTCGATAACGCGGACCGGCCATGTGAAGCCCTGAGCGACAGTTGGCATTTTCGGAAGCTTCTCAATGTCCAACTGTGTCCTCCAGGCCGGGCCGTTGTTCTGCTCCTGTTTGGCCGTGATTCTTCCGCTTGACCGTGGGAGGTTGAGTACAATCGTTTCAAAAAGATTGCCCCCCAACACGAGTGCGTACATGGGAGGGTCTCCCGCAAGAGTCCGCGCCTCACCCGGTTTGACCTTGAAATTGAAGGGGGAGACCGTCGTCAGCAATTGCGCGGCGATGTCTTCACTGAGCCCCGCCTCGTCTTCGCCATAGTGATGCCAGTGTGCTACATTCGTGCCGCTGGGTATCGCCGGGAACATGCTGACGACAGCTTTCGGACTTGGTTGCTTGCCGCCATCGGTTGCCAACCTGTGCTGAAGGAAGGGGCCATCTTTGGCCCAGAGATTGAGGTGTTCGTTGTGGGACTTCAAATACCCATCGATAATGAATTCGTTGAATTGTCCTTTCTCCAGCATGGCCCGAAGCTTGCCGATCGTTGGGCGTTGTCCGCTGACAATGTAGGCGTCCAGCACGATAGTGATCAGGAGTCGGTAGAGGCCGAACTCGATAAACGGCGCTGTGTGGGAGACGCATTGAATAGCGTGGGCGCGGTGTAATGCTTCTTGAATGCCGATCTTGGGTGCCTTCGGCTCAACGACGTCATTTCGCCAAACGACCGGGATCCACGGATTGCAGAGAAGCTTGTAGGAACGGGCCTCGCTCATTTATCACCTCCATGCGCCAAACCAATCGTGGGATCATATTTGATCTCATAAGCCTTTTTGTCGTCCTTGATGCCCTCCCATTTCCATCCTTCGCCTTCCTTCTTCACAGGCAGCAACCAAACGCCTCGGAGCCTTTGTGAGCCGAGCTCCGGCTTGTCATATCCCTTCGCCGGCCTTGGCGGCCAGTAATATGGCGGAATCTTCACGCTCCGCTTGTACAGACATTTCACTAAACGCGGATGCAGGTCGCCTGCCTTGTATTTCTCGACCTGCTTTGCCGACAACGGAATGACCAATACATCCTCAAGTCCCAACCGCGTCCGCGCCCGCCAGCCGTTGCCGTCATCGCTGTCGTCGCCAACTTCATCCGCCCCGACAGGGTCGAATTCGTCGGCCATCGGTTCGCAGAGCAAGAACTCGCCTGCCTGCGCAGCCAAATCTTCCTGCAGATCATCCCATTCCATTTTCGCTTTCTTCAGATCGTCTGAGGCCCCGGCCAGCAAGTCGCCGCCGTAAACGGCCTCGATAAGAGGCCTGAACTTTTCGGGCAACTTGATTTCGCCACTGTCCTTCAGTGCTTCGAGTGTTCGTAGGAGCGGATAGCGCCGGTAGATGATTTCTGAAGGGCCGAATCTAGGCGGCTTGTTGCCGTCCCTAGTCGGAACAAGCACATGAAGTGCTGGCTCGCCGCGCTCGTCGGGTCCGTCGAAGAGGTTGCCATTCCTATCGCGAGTATGGCGCTTGATCCTGCCGCTACGCTGGAGCAGAAGATCGATCGGGGCGATTTCGCTGATCATGTGGTCGAAGTCCACATCGAGACTCTGTTCGACTACTTGAGTCGCAACGAGGATGAACTTGTCGGGGCGCTCTGCAGGCTTGAATTTGCGATTTTCGCCCTCCCCCTCCCAGCGGCCTCTTCCGAACATGTCCAGCACCTCGTTTGCGATTCGCTCTCGGTCGGCCGCAGTGAAACGAGCGTGGAACAGGAGCTTTGGGACAGTCTTCAGCGCAGGCGCCTGATAGACTGCTTGTGCTTGTTTTACCGTGTTCAGAATGACGCAGCAGCATCCGCCATTTTTCACCAATTCTGCGGCCTTCGCCGCCGTTTTCTTCGCGTCTCCAAGTAGCCCGGTATGAGGCTCGATTTTCAGTGTTCTGCTTGACGAGGCGTTAGCTTTGATCGTACATGCTTCCTTCCCCGGCTCAGCCACAGTAATAAGCGGATACGGCGCTTCCGGTCCAAGGTCGCCGCCCGTGGCTCCATACGCGTCGAGCATCGCCGCCCGCTGTCCGGACGAAAGAGTCGCCGAGAGGAGGATGACCGGAATTTTTAGACAGGCACACCATTGAAGAAGCCGGGCGATGATCGCGCTCATGTAGGCATCATAGGCATGCACCTCATCAATGACCAACACCCGATCGGCGAGTCCGTAGAGTCGCAGGAAGCCGAACTTAACGTGCATTCCCGCCAGCATCGCTTGATCCACCGTCCCCACGCCGTGGGCCACGAGCATCGCGCGGCGGGTGGGCCTGAACCACGCGGCGGCAAGAGATCGGTCATCTCCCGGCTCGCCAACTTCTGATGGTATCTGAGGTTCTTTGTCATCCCGCAGCCAGGCCATACCATGGACGAGTTTGGCATCCTCTCCGCGCCCCAGTTTGTTGAGATAGTCATCGCGGTACCGGCCATGTAAGGAATCGCTCGTCGCCATAGTAGGCAGAGCCATGTACATGCCATGATAGCCGTTACTCCGCCATTTCTCGGCCAGAATCCAGGCGGCTTCCGTCTTGCCCTCCCCCATCGGGGCTTCGATGATGACCAGTCCCGGCGGGATGTCCGTGTCCAGCAGCTTTCGCTGAATGGGCCGCGCAGTCTCCACGATGCACGCTGCTGTCCCCGCCTGCCGGTCTCGCTTAAGGCCAAGTCTATCTACCCACTCGCTCGCGACCGCTCGTGCCGCGGCGAAGTAGCGTTTCGGATCGTCTTCATTCTTCAGCCGGTCGTTACCGAAGAACTTTTCGTTGCTCGCAATCCAGTCGCAAAGCACGACGTGCCCGGCGAGGAGCATTCCGAAGGCGCTGAGGTCTGACGGGCTTTCGCTGGGAATCGCTTTGATATCGAGCACCTGCCTCAACATGAGGCAAAGCTGATTCTGCGCATCCCCATATTCCTGCCCGACATCACGCGCGGTTTCGTTCCAGTAACCATGATGCACAAGCACCGAACGGGAGATCGCGTCAGCCACAAACGAATCGAGTCCCTCTGTAACCAGCATGTTTTTCATGAATCTGCTGGAGATACGCTCATGTCTGCACCGCGCGTCGCCTGTAACTGGATATCCGGCTTTTACGAGCTCGTCTGAAAAATCTGGAACCTGGTGTTGAAAACAGGAATCAGCCTTGCCTATGTCGTGAAGGCCTACCAAAAGCGCTGACACTTCGGGATTCCAGCCAAAGCTGATGACGGGGGGACTTAACGCTAGGGAAACTGCCGATGCATCCAGCAGATGCTTCCATAGTGGATGCCGTGGCTTGCTCTTCGCCCACAGGCGCTTGTAATCGGCCGTAGACAGGCTCGGAGGAGTTATCATGTCGATCATGTTTGGCACCTCACACGTTTAATGCCAGCAGCACCCTGCTCCAGAAAGCGCAGGGTCGAGGCAGTGATCCCAAACCAGTCCCGCGACGGCAGCAACATCGAGCATGTGGTACAGCAAGGGATGATAGAGGGAGTCCAGGTATCTTTGAGTCGCCTTATCCCATTTCGTTTTGGCCCACAACTGCAGCCACTCGCGATTCCGGCTATCAGAGCAAACCATGGTATTAGCCCTCCTCACGGACAGTTTGCGAGATCGGCTTCCTCCTTAGGCGCGGTCCTCCAATTACGACGAATTCCGGGCGCACCTCTAGTGTTTTCCCCGTTTGTTTAGGCGGGCTTGGCCTCCGGAGCCAAGACATGCGTGTAGACATGGTCCCGCTCTTTACCGATAAAGAGTCTGATTCCCCAAGGATCGTGCGTTAATCCTACAGCCGATTCTCGAAGGTGACAATCAATTTTATGGCTTTATGCCAAGAAACAACAAGATTGCCGGATCGCAAGCGGTGGTAGCCGCGCCCTTGGCAATCGTTGCCACTTGCGCTTCAGACACCGCCTCCCCCAACACCGATAACTGTTCACGCGGTGGTCGCCGAATACCTTGGGAACTGACATAGGGATGTTGACCCGAATTAGTCGGCGACAACACAAACAAATGTCTGTTCTTCCGGTCAACCCTACGATATGTGAAGTAAATAGACCGTTATCGAGGGTAATCGGATGCGCGGGAATGGTGAAGAGCAAGAAGAGACAATCCGCCCAGAATTTGACCGTTCGATCATCATAGATTTTCAGGGGGCCAAGATCATCTCGGACACGGGTTTCCTGTTGATTCGTAAGATAGACGAGCGTTTCGGCATTTTGGGTCCGATGGGCACTGAACTGGAGGACACCAGATCCTGGGTTCACAGTAAACACTCTCTGCTCCAGACGGTCCGGCAGAGGGTGTGTCAGATGGCTGCAGGATATGAGGACTGCAATGATGCGGCTCTTCCAATTGGGGTTGCCAGACCATTTTCAGGGGCGCGGCGACGCGGATTCGGGGATCGAGATCCATCGGGCAGGTGGATCTCGGCGCAAGACGATGGGAGATGGCGAGATTGCGGAACAATTCCCGTTGCAGGCCCCTATCTTTGCTCAAGAGTAGATTTGGAATCTCTAACCTGACTGGGATGGCGTTTGACCTAAGTCAATGACAGACGCCAGTTCAAAGGACAGAATAGAATATAAACCTGGAGAAGGCCGACCGGCACTCGAACGCAAATGCGCCTGCTTTCCTCGTATACCGGACTTCAACGGATCGATCCAGGAGCACGGGAGGAATTGATTATGGGACAATTGACGCGACAAGAAATTGATGACTTGAAGGAACTCATTGGGGTGTTTAGAACTGCTAAAAACGTATTTCAGGGTCTGGGAAGGCTTGGGGCGAGTCAAAGTCCCGGATCGCCGGGGCTTGCCGGAGCTGAGGACTCTACCGATGGGACCGCAGAATCATTCCGGCCCGCCACCCCTATCAGAAGGCCGGAACTGGCCCCTCCGGATTGGAGCGACTACACCATTGATTCGGCCACACTGCAGGGACTCGAGAAAGCAGATAAGGAAGGCTACATCACCGCCTTCCATCGTTCGAGGATCAGGCCGGCCTGTCCCATCGGCAAGGGTGGTAGCTGCTGCAAGCTCTGCAATATGGGGCCCTGTCGCGTGGTGCCCCCCAAAGGCCAGGATGAAACGCCCGAAGAGCGGAAAAGCAGAACCGGCCTCTGCGGCGCCACTCCTGAGACCATTGCTGCACGGAATTTCGCCCGGATGATCGCCGCGGGTTCGGCATCTCACAGCGATCACGGTCACCACGTCGCAGAAACCTTTCTCAGGGCGGCAAGAGGGGAACTGCCGGACTATACCATCCGGGACGTTGCCAAGCTTGTGGCAGTGGCCTGGGATTACGGTGTCGAAACAGAAGGACGCGAGATCAGAGATATCGCAATTGACCTGGGTGAGGCTGCTATGGCCCAATACGGGCAGCAGTCGGGCGAAATCGTTAACATTCGAAGGGCCCCGTTGAAGCGTCAGGAGATATGGCGAAAGGAAGGGGTCGTTCCACCTGGAATAGATCGCCCGGTGGTGGAGGTCATGCACATGACCCACATGGGCGTAAACCAGGAGATGGAGCATATCATCAGATTGGCTACAAAAGCCGCTCTGGCTGATGGCTGGGGTGGCTCGATGATCGCAACCGACCTTTCGGACATCCTTTACGGAACTCCCGTACCTATCCTGGGAAAGGTCAATCTCGGATGTATGAAAGAGAACACGGTCAACATCGTCGTCCACGGCCACGAACCATCTCTGTCCGAGACTATCGTTCAAGCCGTTCAGGACCCAGAGATGATCGAGTACGCCAAGCGTAAAGGCGCGGACGGTGGAATCAGCCTCGGTGGTCTTTGCTGCACGGCGAACGAGATACTCATGCGACACGGGATTCCTGTCGCCGGAAACTTCCTGCAACAGGAAATGGCCATCATAACAGGTGCTCTGGAAGCAATGGTGGTAGACGTGCAGTGCATCATGCAAGGCGTATCCGACCTGGCCAAGTGCTTTCACACTCAGATCGTGACCACCAGCCCCATCGCAAGGATTCAGGGAGCTTACAAACACTACGATTTTGATGAATCTCGTGGCCTTGAGACTGCGAAACTGATCGTACGGGACGCCATCGACAACTTCCAAAATCGAGACCGCAACAAGGTCTCTATTCCCACCGAACAACAGGACATGGTCGTGGGTTTTTCGTACGAGACCATCAACTACATGCTTGGCGGCATGTTTCGCGCGAGCTACCGGCCGTTGAACGAGAACATTATCAACGGCAAGATCCGCGGTTTAGCTGGAGTCGTTGGCTGCGGGAACGCTCGTATCAGGCACGATTACTTGCACGTGGAACTGGTCAAAGAGCTCATCAAGAACGACGTGCTTGTGTTGACCACCGGCTGCGCCGCCATCGCGCTCGGCAAAGCGGGACTCCTTACCCCGGAGGCCGCTCCGGAATACGCGGGACCAGGGCTCACCGAGGTATGCGAGGCCGTGGGTATCCCGCCGGTTCTGCACATGGGGTCCTGTGTTGACAACTCCCGAATCCTCATGGCCGCTACCGCGGTGGTCAGGGATGGAGGCCTCGGTGATGACATCTCAGACCTCCCTGCTGTCGGGGCGGCCCCGGAGTGGATGAGTGAGAAGGCGGTTTCCATTGGCCAATACTTCGTGGCGTCAGGGGTTTACGTTATGTTTGGAATCGGATTTCCAACCATCGATGACCACATCTGTTCCGACTATTTGTTTAACGGGATCCAGAAGGTCTACGGCGGAAAATGGGATTTCGTTCCGAAAGACCCATACGAAATGGCCAAACGGTGCATCGCTCACATTGACGCGAAGAGAAAGGCTCTGGGACTCGATACGGTTCAGCAGCGCTTACTGATGGACATGGCTACCCGGCGTGCACTCACCTGATATCACGCGCGAAATACGGGCTGCCTCAGACCAGTCCGGACCGCAGCGCGTGTCACTCTGTGAGGAAGAGCGCCCGAGAGAGTGAAGCACACTGGGCCGAGTGGCGCTATAGCGGGCAGTCGCAGGCACTGCTTCCGCTTGCGAGAGGAGAAGATTCATGCAAGAGGTTCTCAACAAAGGAATCAAAGACATAATAAGTGAGTTTCCCACTGTTGGAGACATCCTCGCATCGTACGAGATAGCCTGTGTTCCGTGTACCGCCGGGACTTGCCTCCTAAAAGACGTGGTTCAAGTGCATCCGCTCTCGGAGGAAGAAGAGCGAGAGATGATGATCCAGATCGCCCAGGTGATCTATCCCAATCAGCAAGTGACCATCCCGATTCGCCAAAGAAAGCGGAGAGACGTGTCGGGGGACCTGAAGTACACACCACCAATGAGAATTCTTGTGGATGAGCATGTTGTGATCAAGAGATGTCTTGCTCTGATCCCTCAATTGGCTATCGAAGTGGATCTGGAAACAGATCAGGGGAGAAAGATGGTTCTATCGATAGTCGATTTCATTCGGTCCTATGCTGACAAGTTCCACCATGCAAAGGAAGAGGACATTCTTTTTCCCTATTTCGATGAAAACCTGGAAATTTTGCAAGTCATGCGCCAGGAGCACGATAATGCTCGATCACATGTAAAATCAGTCTTTGAAGCTGTCAATCAGAGAGATAAGCGGACCGTGACCGAGCGGCTTACTGCCTACAGGGAACTGCTTATTGAGCACATACGGAAGGAGGACGAAATCCTCTATCCATGGATGGATCGCGAACTCTCCATTTCCCAGCTTGGTGAAATTCACGAGAGGTTTGAAGGAGTGGACCGCCGATTCCAAGTCGATAAGACCAATTTCCTGAATCTTCTGCGGACATTGGAGAATCAACTGGACTGATACTGGGGAGCCTGTTTTCAGAGGCCTGCGGGTCCTGAGACCGGACAGCCAATTCGATTGTTGCGACAGGCCTCAGCTCTTTTTCTGTTCCATCGAGAAGATTGAGCACTCGGAACGGCATTCAGCCGTAATCGACGGACGCCAATGGGTTGGCGAGAGCTAGGAAGTGGTAGCTCGTTGAGAGACTACGCGCTAAAAGGCGCTCGGCCAACTCCGTCAAAATACCTAAGGATCTTCTGAACGCGTGACACGGCTTCTGGCGAAGTTACCCGCGTACTCTCGTAGCGTCGGCGATACTCACGGCCAAGCCGACCGGTCCGGACAGAACCGAAGAGTTCCAAGCGGCGCATTTTCCACTTCCGGCAAATCTCGTGCAAAGCTTTATCCGAGATATCCGTGTCGCCAATTCTCATTTCTTCCTGCCCCCTTTGTTCTTTCGTCCCGGTCGATTCCTGCGGTAGCCGTTTCAGTACGATTAGACGAACATGTTCTCAGCCTTTTCGGCTCCTATGGTCGTGGTGGGTGTGTAACCGTAATTGTGTCCGGGAAGGACAATGGTATTGTCAGGGAGAGCGAAGAGCTTATCCCGGATTGATGCCTTGAGGACTTCGTACGACCCGCCTGGCAGATCGGTCCGCCCCACCCCCCCCACAAAGAGCGTGTCTCCAGTCAGAACATACCCGGGAAAGTAAAGACAGATGCCTCCAGGGGTGTGTCCGGGCGTGTGTATGACTTGGACGGATTCATTTCCGAAGCGGATCGCATCGCCTTCGTGGAGCAGCACAGTCGCCTGCGGCGAAGCCATCGCATTAAACATCGCCAACATGCCGGGATTTTGACGCATCAGGCCTTGAGCATCCGCCTCATGGATCGCGATGGGCGCGGCGGTGGCATCCTGCATCTCCTTGTTCCCCGCGGTATGGTCCACGTGGCAATGCGTGTTGACGATATAGCTAATCTTGGCAATTCCACTACTGGAAGCCCTCTTTAGTATGGGGTCCGCAGGACCGCCGGGGTCCACCACAATTCCTTCACCGGTCTGCTTGTCGCCCAGGATGTAACAGAAGATCTGGAACCCGCCGATTTCAATCTGCTCGATTACCATTGGCTCCTCCACACGAAAAATCCCCCTGTGCCGCATGAGCATTAAAATAATGCTCCACTTACGTACCCAAATCTTGGGTGTCCCACAGGGAAACCAAGATAGTAGCCCGGTAATTCATTGCCGGGTAAGGTGAACCATCAACGAATAATGCGTCTGAGTCCCGGCGGGACGGCAGGCCATTGAGGAACGCACCCCTTCCTCTCACATATTCGTGGCTTTCTGTCGTCCCTCCGGGACTCCCAAGACGAGAGACCTTGGCGCAATTTCCCGGCGATGAATCGCCGGGCTACTTTCTGTTGCCCCTTCGGGGCGTGCCAAAGTCAAATAACGTAACCCTATTTTAACGCCTGTGCGCCTGTGTCCCCCTTCAGAAAAGGGGGAGGAAGATCGCGCACCGCGAAGGATCAGCCCTGCGGCCTCTGGGCCCTCAGCACGGACGGTGGTTGGTACGCGCAATAGGGCTCTTCAGCCATGTAATTGCCGGTATGTTCGTACGCTCGTGCCCTGCATCCCCCGCAGAAACGGAGGTAATCGCATTTCCCACACTTGCCCTCCAGAAGGCTGAAGGTACGCAGATTCTTGAAGAGCTGAGCGTTTTCCCACAGGTCTGCAAACGACCGTTCCCGGATGCTCCCGGCTTGCACGTCGAAGTATCCGCACGGTTGAAGCTCTCCCCGGTGTGAAACGAATACGAAGGACAGCCCACCAAGGCAGCCTCGGGTGCGTGCGTCCAGGCCGAACGTCTGTTCCGTGACCTCGATTCCCTCTTTTCGGGCTTCCTGCCTGAGAATCCGGTAGTACTGCGGAGCACAGGTCGCCTTGGTCTCCAGGTGAGTGGCCCGGCTCAATCGATAGAACTCCAGGAGGCACTCCTCGTACTCGTCCGGGCCCATCTCCTCACCGGCCATGTCTCTGGCTCGCCCCGTCGGTACCAGTAAGAAGACGTGGAACGCGACCGCTCCGATCTCTTCCGCCAGTTTCATGATGTCAGCGAGGTAGCTGCGATTGCGCCGTGTCAGCGTGGTGTTGATCTGTACCGGAACGGCTGCTTCTCTGAGGTTTCGGATGCCTCTGAGAGATGCGTCAAAAGCGCCTTCCACCATACGGAAGCGATCGTGCGTCTCCGCGTTGGGGCCGTCGAGGCTGATGCTCACGCGAGGTATGCCCACTTCGGCGATGCGCGAGGCGATCTCCGGCGTCACCAGCACCCCGTTGGTCGCTACCACGGCCCTGAGGCCCACATCGAGAGCGTATTGCGCCAACTCGAAGAAATCCGGCCGGAGCAGGGGTTCGCCACCGGTCATGATCAGGATGGGCTGGCCCACTTCTCTGATGCCGTCGATCAGGCTGCGTCCCTCTTCGGTGGTCAATTGCTTCGGGCCCGGCTGAGCACACGCGCCGGCCCGGCAATGGACGCAAGCCAAGTTACACGCCCGGGTCATCTCCCAGGCGACCAATCTTAATTGAAAGTGATTCACTTCTTCCTCGGCGATGGGCCGTCGCCCTGGAGGACCCTCACCGCCTCCAAAGCGTGGTAGGAAATGATGAGATCCGCGCCGGCTCTCCGGATCGCGGTCAATGCTTCCATCATGCAAAGCTCGCCGTCGACCCATCCATTCTGGGCCGCCGCCTTGATCATGGCAAATTCACCGCTCACATTGTAAGCAGCCAAGGGGAGGTCGAACGCGTTGCGCACCCGCCAAATTATATCCAAATACGGTAAGGCAGGCTTTACCATTATTATGTCCGCGCCCTCTTCCACATCCAGCCCCACTTCTCGGAGCGCTTCGTCGGAATTCGCGGGGTCCATCTGGTACGATCGGCGATCCCCGAATTGGGGCGGAGATTCGGCTGCATCACGAAACGGCCCATAGAAGGCCGACGCGTATTTTGCCGCGTACGCCATAATGGGAGTGTGATCCAACCCGGCCTCATCCAGAGCTTCGCGGATAGCACCCACCCGGCCGTCCATCATATCGCTGGGCGCAACGATGTCGGCTCCTGCTCTGGCGTGAGACAGGGCCATCCGAGCGAGCAGCTCCAGCGTGGCATCATTGTCAACATCACCATCCTGGATAACTCCGCAATGTCCGTGATCTGTGTATTCGCACAAGCACACATCCGTGATCACCACTAGGTCCGGATAGGCCGTCTTGACTTTGGTTATGGTTTTCTGAATGATACCGTCCTTGGCATACGCTTCGGATCCGACGGGATCTTTCTTGTCAGGAATCCCGAAGAGGAGAATTGCGGGTATGCCTCTGGCGATAGGCTCTTCCAGTTCGGCGAGGAGCGCATCAGGCGAAAGCTGAAAGTGCCCCGGCATGCTCAATATCGGCTTCTTCACCCCATTGCCGGATCGAACAAAGAAAGGTAGGATGAAATCCTTGGCATCCAGCCTAACTTCACGGACCATGCTCCGAAGAGCCTCACTCTTCCTGAGCCTTCTTGGCCGATATTCAGGGAATCGCATATGTACCCCGCTGTTTTTGCTGGCGCGATGAGCTTTTCGTACTTATAATCTTGCGAGGAGGTTCTGTCAACGACATGAGTGCGCTTAGGTGCCATCGATGCGGGCAAGTACTCCCTGATGGGTCATTGAAGTATCAGGTGGATGTGAGGGTTCGCTCGCTTTACGACGGAACCATCCCGGAGCAGAACGAAGAAGACACGCGTCGTGCGCTGGACAAGGTCTTGGCAGAGCTCTCCCACTACAACGAAGAGCAGGCCAACAGGGAAGTATATGAAGACGACGTCTTCGTACTGTGTCCACCCTGCAAGGAAGAGTTTCTCCAGGACATTTACGCTCACATGCATCCGAAGGCCACCCCCGAGCTCGGACGAGACCATCTAATTCATTAACCTCATGGCATTAACACCCGGCTCTCGATATCTGTTCCTCTTTGCCCACCCTGATGACGACGCATTCATCGCCGGAACTATGCGAGATCTCATAACTCGCGGGTCGGAGATTCACGCAGTTTGGCTCACTTCCGGAGGGTTCCTCGGGGGCATGAAGACTCGCGAAGCCGAGCTTGCCGCCGCTATGGACGTGCTGGGATTGGAAGCTTCCCATCTGTGGTTTCCCAGGTTCCCGGACCTCGGTTTGCTTCCTCGGCTCGATGAAGCCGCGGATTACGTGGCATCGCTTGTGGCGGAACTGAGGCCTGAAAACATTTTCGCGACAGCTTTTGAAGGCGGGCACCCGGACCACGATGCAGTTAATTTCGCGGCCGTGGAGGGGGTACGCCGGTCGGCTCAGGACCCGGAGATATACGAATATCCCCTGTACAACGCCAGTGGCCCTCTTCGATATTTGAAGTGGCGTATTAACGCGTTCCCCCCGGGACCGCCCGACACGCTCTACAACCCGCTCAGCAATGACGCCATCGAGTGCAAGCACGCAGTCATGCGGGCGTATTCCACCCAGTGGATGTACATGATCCCTGCCAGACTGGCTTCTTCGCACGAACGCATGGTGACCAGAGGAGAGCCGTATCGGCCATGCCCTCTCAATAGGGACCACGCCATTCCACCCCACCCTGGAACCCTAGGCTATGAACGGTGGATCAACGCATTCATGAGGACCAGCTTCAAGAAATTCGCCAAGGCAGTTACTGAAGCCCGTCGTGCTCGCGTTTCATGAAAGCGATTTCCTGCGGGCGTATCCGCTCCTCATGCAAGGCTCAATTACCAGCCGCGAGCGACAGTTATTGCGACCCCGCTGAAAAGCGGGGGCAGCAATCTCAGCGCTTAACGGTATAGATTGCTTCGTCCCCCGGATCGAGTCCGGGGTCCTCGCAATGACAGTATTACCCCGCGTAACTGAATGGATGCGTCCCCATGCGGACTTTCGTTGACATCACCTTGCGTTAGTGATACCCTTCAATATCTTGCTTTAAGCATGTTGTTTGGTTCTCGAGGGTTGCGTTGAGGTTCGTTGTAGCGATCTTTTCTATTCTGCTGATCCTCTCTTCCTGCCCCGGGAGTGAGGCTGGCAGCTTCCGAACGTGGATTCCTCTTCCCCGCGGAGGGTCCATGCCCGTGTACTATTTCCATCCCGACTACGAGACCAAGAGCCGTCTCCCCGCGGTGATCCACGGGGTGGGCGTGGGCGCTATGAAGATCGCTCAACACCACGTGCACTGCCAGGAGCTCGCGAATCGTGGCTTCGTGGTGATCTTGGTCGATCCCTCGAATTATCCGGAGTCACTCACTCCCGGGCCGTTCGAGTGGGAGCGCGGTCTCGGATACCTGGCCGGCAGCGTGAATCAAGGCGTAGTGGCAGCGCGACTCGTGTTCGACATGGAATGGTATCTCGACGCAATCAGGGCCGCAGTGGATAACCTCTGGTTCAATCCGAAGGTGGACCCTTACCGCATCGCGATCTCCGGGTATTCACAGCCTGCCAATGCCGCACTTACCTATGCTTCACGCGATCCGCGGATCAGAGCCGTGGTCTGGAATTACGGCGGCTCACCCTGGATCATGCCCTATGATGTCACGAGGCTGCCGCCCGTGCTCATCTTCCACGGGACCGCGGATGACGTGTACGATGTGAAATACGCCAAACGCCTCGCACAAGAGCTCGCGGCCGCTCACAAGTACTTCGAGGCTTACATCTATCCCGGCCAGAAGCATCTTTTCACCATATACTTCGACATCACCGGCGAACCACGCTTTGCCCGCTCTGTCATCCTAGAAACCTTCGAACGCATGGTCTCATTCCTCAATAGGGTTATGCCGCCAGGACGATAATCCGGAGCTGGTTTCTGCACAGAGGCTTCCCGTCTTTATGGGACGGCCTTCCAGGCCGCCGGCAGGCTTTGCACCCAAGCATCGAAATTGGCGCCTTTTCGATGTGCGTCTTTCTGTAGGGGCGCACCCGCGCGTGCGCCCTGGACAGATCTAGGCAGACGCGCGGGTCTGCCCCTACAGAAGCATGGCTCGCTCCCAATGCGGGACTGTGCAGAAAGCCTGCCCCACAACAGAAGAGGCTCTTTGCCCCTCCTCCCCTTTTGCCCAAATCCTTTCACAAGATCTCCTAATGTCGCCACCTACGGCGTCGGTCCAACCTTATGACCGCACGACACTTGACAGCCCTTTCTACTTTTGGTAGACATGTCTATCTTCATGCTTGCGGTTCATTGTTGGCATGATTTACAGAAGGCTGCACAGATTCAATTCAGGAGGTTTCGTCATGTCTCCCCGGAAAAATATATGGCAAATGCAGCACCAAACCGTGTGCAAGGTTGTGGGCATGGCGCTCGATTTCCGAGAGCTCCGGAAGATAGCCGTAAAATTCGGCATTGTCAGACGCGATCCTCTGATGGATGAGCAGTTCGCACTCCATTCAAGCGTGGTTCATCTCTGCGGCACGGACAACCGCGTCTCACGCCACGTTCAGAAGCTCATAGAAAGGCGCTTCGCAGCCTATTCCAAACGGTTGTCGGAAGTGGATGCGCCGGACATCGTTTCCACACTTACGCAAACGCTGCAAGCCTCGCCTGTGCCCCTGTGGGCTGTGTTGTGGGAACTAGCTACGCGGCGAGCCGATGATAGCGCAAAGCTCGAAACAGCGCTCTTCGGATTCATCCACATGCTGGAGCACCGCCTGCTGAGGGAGTTCTGGGAATCGGAAGTCCAAAGATCGGGAGACATTGACGAACAGGTAGACCACGCGGAACTGATCGCGTCGCTTCAACGGCAGCTCCTGGAGCTCAAGAGAGAGAACAAGACGCTTGAAGCGTCTAATAGCCGTCTTGAAGCAAGGCTCGCGCAGGCGGAAGCAGCACGAGCTCAGCCCGGGATTCATCCGATCACCACGAACCGATCATTAACGCCCGTCAATCCGAGCAACGATCGGAGAATGGAACGCTTAAGATCTCTTCTGGCAGAAGCCCAAATCAGGAGCAGAGTTCTCGAAAGCGAAGTAGCCCAACTTCGGGCAGAACTCCGTGACACTTCGCGAACGCTATTGGCAAACGCAAATGAACGACCGATCCCCGATTCTGCCCCGGAGCACTGCCCTTGCCCAGGACGGGCTCTTCTTTCCGGTCAAACCATTGCCATGGTGGGCGGAATAGGCAGCCTTGAGTGCCATTACCGTGAGCTGGTCGAAGCGATGGGAGGGTGCTTCTTTCGCCACGACGGGGAATGCGCAGGAGGCGAAAAGAGCATTGAAGATTGTATCCGAAAGGCCGACCTGGTCGTCTGTCCTATAGAAGTGAACTCCCACCACGCTGCAAGGGCCGTCAAGCGAGTCTGCAAAGCTCACGACATCCCATGTTGTTTCCCGCGATCCGCGGGACTAACTGGCCTGAAAACAGCAATCGAGAGCTTTCACTCCCGCATTGAGCCACCCGCAGCAGTGGCTCAATCCGCTCATCTCCAACAAGCTCACTGATCGGGATGACGGCCAGACTCGTGGGAGCTGGTAGGTCGGGTTAAGCTTCGCGAAACCCGACACCTCGAGCCTGAATATCATGTCGGATTTCGTCCCGCGCACAACGCGGGACTCAATCCGACCTACAACGACGTGAACAGGCGCGGTCATCCAGAGCAGGATGACCGGCAGGGACGCCGGTCCTACCAGTCATTCCTGCGTCCCACGGAGATCCGAAATGACCGGGATTCCTGGTTACGCGGGAATGACGGACGAGTCTCAAAGCGCTCGCATGAATGCGACCAGGTCCTTCTTCTCCTGAGCGCTAAGATTCAGTTGCTGAATAATGTTGAAGAACTCGACCGTGTCTTCCAGGGTCAGAAGCCGCCCGTCATGCAGATATGGAGGCGTGTCCTTAATTCCTCTGAGAGGAAACGTCTTGATAGGACCGTCCGAAGCCACCATCCTGCCGTTGATCATTCGAGGTTTGTAGAATCGTTCGGCCTTCAGGTTATGCATCAGGTTGTCCGTGTAATACGGAGCAGGATGACAGACCGCACACTTGGCCTTGCCGAAGAAGATCTCCTGGCCGCGCATCTCGGCGTCAGTCGCCTTCTTGGGATCGAGCTTGCCATAGATGTCCAGCTTAGGAGCCGGCGGGAAATCTAAGAGTGCTTGCATTTCCGCCATGAAGTGCACCTGACTGCCCCGCTCAAGGATGTTCACGCCCTTCTTGGTAGCTATGACCGGATCGCCGTCAAAGTATGCGGCTCGCTGCTCGAATTCGGTGAAATCTTCTACGCTCTTCAAGGCTCGTTGCGAACCGAAGAGCCGCTGGATGTTCACTCCTCGCAGCGCAGGTGTGTCAAGTCGATGGCGGAATTCCTGCGGCCTGATGTCACCAACCAAATGGGTGCCCGCGTTGGTTGAGCCATTCGCATGACAGTCAAAGCACGTGACGCCTCTGCTCGGCTTTTCGGAGCGCCTGTCTTCCGTCTGATTGAACTGCTGTTGGGGAAACGGCGTGACAAGGAGGCGAAGACCTTCCAATTGCTTGGGGTTGAGAATTCCGTTGAACAGCTCGTAGTAATTATCAATAGTCACCAACTTGCCCTGAGACACATCTCCCAGATCGGGCCGCGTGGTGAGGAAGATCGCAGCCGGGGTCTCGGGCAAGAAATGCGCGGGAATATCAAAGTCCAGGTCAAAGCGTGTCAGGTCACGCGCTTCCTGCTTCTTGATCTCATCAATATGGGTCTTTGGGAATAGCATGCCGCCCTCAGGATGATTCGGGTGCGGCAGCCCCATGAGGCCCTGCGGGAACATATCCTTTTCTCGGACCTCTTCAGGGCTCGTGGTGGCGAGTTTTTCCCAAGTCACACCCGCGGGCAGTTTGACTCGGACTCCCTCCTGGATCGGTTTGCCCCGGGACATGGTGACGCCTTTCGCGGGTCGATCCGCGAGATCGTATCGGGCATTGAGCAGATCCATCTGCCGCTTCATGATGTCTGCCTTCTCGGCTTTCATGCGTTTCATTGTGGCGTCGAAAGGCTCGGTTATCACCACTGGAGCATAGCTCGATTTCCGACTTGCCGTCTCTGCGTGGACCGCTGCGGCAATTGCCAGGGCCAAGCAGAAAACTAGCCACAGCACCCACCTGGATTTGTTGGTACCAACACTCATAGTATTTTCCCCCTTTTGATTTGTTGCCTGGATCGCAATTGTTGAGCTAGGGAACGGCCGTTGGCACGCCGTGATCCGAGCAATTCAGCGCTGCGCCATCCCCCACCGAACGACGACTATATTCAGGAATCCCCCTTAAGGCACGTACAAATAGCCTCGTCTGTTTTGGTCATCCGGCACCAGGTAATTGTTCCATTCGTTCTAGAATGTGTACAACTCTTCGCCATACAATTGGACCCATTCGCCGGCCAGGGCTGCATGGGCTTTGGGGAGGTCGTCGACCCCCAGGAGGAGTATGGTGCTTTCGGCTGGGCCTGGGGAGCCGGTCCAGGCGTAGAGGTATTCGATGTTCACACCGGCTACGCTGAGGATCTTCAGGAGCGTATGGAACGCACCCGGGTGGTGAGGCAATTCCGCGGCCAGCACTTCATGCACGGCAACTGTAAGCCCTGCGCTTTCCAGGACATTGACCACGCGGGAGGGGTCGCTCGCAATAAAATGGATCGTGCCCGTGGCTCCGTCCGGTCGGACGGTGAGCGCCTGAATGCCGATGCCGTTGGCCGACAGGAGTTCACTGATTCGGGCCAGGGCCCCGGGTTTGTTTTCAAGCCTTATCGCAATCTCTTTGACCGTTTTCATTCACATACACTCCAAAAGCGTAGAGACACGCATACCGCATTCAAGCTCGCTCAATTGTGAGCGGCAATGTATTCAGCGCCCTTAGCGAGCGCCTTCTGATTGATTTCCACGAGGGACTTCTTCTTGCCTTCCAGGACCGTTTCGATGGCCTGGGCGAGCGATGCTTCCGACACGATGCCGGTAACTCGAACCATGGCTCCCAACATAACCATGTTGAGCACCCGATCGTTGCCCATTTCGTGCGCCAGAGTATTGGCCGGGACGGGCACCACCTTGACGTCGTCTCTGGGGAAAGCTTCCGTAATGAGGTCACTGTTGAGGAACATGATTCCGCCGCTCTTAACCATATTCTGATACTTGACCATCGACGGATAGTTCATCGCGACCACAAATTCAGGCGAAGAAGCTATGGGGGATGCGATTTCTTCATCCGAAACCACCACCGTGCAGTTCGCGGTGCCGCCACGGACTTCCGCGCCATACGCAGGAAGGAACGTCACGTGCTTGTCTTCTTCCATTCCCGCCACCGCCAGGGCATAGCCCATCATGAGGACTCCCTGGCCACCGAAACCTGAGAATATCGACTTAAGCAACATCTTTAATCACCTTGGGCGGGAAAATTTTCATCATTGTCTCTTCAACCCACCGGGTCGCTTGGACCGGGGTCATCTTCCAGTTGGTGGGACACGGAGAGAGAACCTCCACGAGAGAAAACCCTCGGTCTTCCAATTGCATCACAAAGGCTTTCTTGATTGCCTTCTTGGTCTTGTTGATCCACTTGGGCGACGACACGGAGGTCCGTTCAATGTACACGCTCCCGGCTGCGATTCCGAGCATTTCGCTCAAATCCAGCGGGTAACCGTCTCGCAGCGGCGCCCTGCCGCCTGGCGTGGTAGTGGTCACCTGCCCTGGGATGGTTGTGGGCGCCATTTGACCGCCGGTCATGCCATACACCGCATTGTTGACGAATATCGCGGTGATCCGCTCCCCGCGATTCGCCGCATGGATGGTCTCTGCGGTGCCGATCGCGGCAATGTCGCCGTCACCCTGGTACGAAAAGACCACGAGGTCCGGCCGAACACGCTTGATCCCTGTGGAGACCGCGGCTGCCCGTCCATGGGGCGCTTCAGCCATATCCACGTCAAAGTAATTATACGCGAGCACCGCGCACCCCGCGGGCGGCACGCCCACAGTCCGATCCCTGATACCCAGCTCGTCGATCACTTCGGAAACGAGCCGATGTATGATGCTGTGCCCACACCCCGGACAATAATGAAACGGGGTCGGTTTCAGAGATTCAGGTTTGGTAAATACCTTTCTCACGTTCTCCACTGCCTTTCTTGTCAATCGACGAAATGTCGCAGAAGCCACTACATAGCTTCGCGTTGATCGTGGGCCTTTTGTTTCTGCCCTACTCCCCCTCCCCTACACCTCTCCCGCCAGAGGAGAGGAATGCACCGGCAGGGACGCCGGCGCCTACCAAAGCCCTTCCCCCTCCCTTGATGGGAGGGGACGGGGGAGGGTGAGACCGGGTCGGATTCAATACGTGGCTCTATAGAAATCCGGCTTGTCAGCCCACTACCCTGAACCGAGGCTTTCCGGAGCCTTCCGCCGCGGCAGCCTTTCTTGGCTGCACGCGATGATGGGTCGAACTTATCACTCTGGCGAGTTCTTCCGGAGTTGAGACCACTCCGCCGGGCCTGCCGTAGAACGATACCGGGCATCGGCCTTCAACCGCGAGTCTCACGTCTTCCACCATCTGTCCGGTGCTCATCTCAAACACAATGATCTCGTCAACCTGTCCGGCCAATCGTGCTAGGGGTTCGCTTGGGAAAGGCCACAGGGTCTTGGGTCTAAATAGCCCCACCTTGATCCCCATCTTTCTGGCACGCTGCACACCGCCTTTGGCGATCCTCGCAGCGGTCCCGTACGCGACGATGATCAGTTCCGCGTCGTCTACCAGGTACATCTCCTGATCCACGACCTCTGCGGTGATCGCTTCATACTTGCGAACAAGGCGCCAGTTCAGCTCTTCTTCCCTGTCCACGTCGAGCCACAATGACCGAATGATGCGACTCGGCCTGCCTTTGCAACCCGTGAGCGTCCACGGCTTCGGCGGAAGCTTCGCAGGGTCGATGGGATCGGGAAAGATCACGGGCTCCATCATCTGACCCAACATCCCGTCTCCCAGAATCATGACAGGATTGCGGTACTTGTCCGCGAGGTCAAAGGCCTGACGAGTCATGTCCGCGATCTCCTGGCCATATGCAGGGGCCAGGACGATCAAACGATAATCACCATGACCGCCGCCTTTGGTGGCCTGGAAATAGTCACCCTGGGCAGGGGCGATGTTTCCCAAACCTGGGCCGCCTCGCATCATATTAACGATGACTGCGGGGAGCTCCATGCCCGCCAAGTACGAGATCCCTTCCTGCTTCAAGCTGATTCCGGGACTCGAGGAGGAGGTCATGACCCGAGCGCCTGCGATGCTCGCACCCATCACCATGTTGATGGAGGCGAGTTCGCTTTCAGCCTGGAGAAATGTCGCGTCCGGCATCTGTGCGAACTGCTCCGCCATGTATTCCGGCAGCTCATTCTGGGGAGTGATGGGATAGCCGAAGTACGCCCGGCAACCCGCGCGAATTGCGGCTTCACCAAGCACGTGGCTCCCTCGCATCAGTTTCTTGGCTTTCTTCTTCTCAGTGGTCTCACTCATCGGTAGACTCAGCCTTCTTAGCGGATTTGGATTCTTCCTTTTCCTCACGGTACACTTCTATGGCTACATCAGGGCATTGGACCGCACACAGAGCGCAACCGGTGCACTCAAGCTTTTCCGTGGGCTTGCAGTCTTTTTCTTTGAAAGAAGCGGGGTAATAGCCCTTCTTGTTGAGCGTATCGGAAATCTCGATCTGCTTCTTGGGGCAGACCTGGATGCAGAGGCCGCATCCTTTGCACAATTCCTGGTCTATTTCGATCTTACCTTTCACGTTGGCCTCCGTGCCGCCAAGGCGTAATTTTTAAACCTAGCGTCTGAATTCAGCGGTGTCAACAGCAAATGAAACAATGACATGTCCGGACGAAGTTTCCGCTCCGCGCAAGGGAGGGCTCACGTCCAATCTTCCTTCAGTATAACTGAAAGCTCGCTGTCGATCTACTCGCCCGTCCCGTCCTCGACGAAAGTCAGGAAAGGGGTCAAGTCTGCTCTTGACTCATCTGGCGGCCTGGGAAAAGGGGGTCATCTAGAAAGGGGTCAAGTCTGCTCTTGACTCATCTGGCGGCCTAGCGATAAGGTTCTGCTATGTCACGGCCTTTACGCATCGAATATCCGGACGCGTGGTACCACGTCATGAACCGGGGCAGACGCCGGGAAGCGATCTTCCGGGATCAAGATGATTATCTGCGCTTCGTGGAACTTCTGGGGCAAGGCTCCGTGATGTGGAATGTTCGGATTGCGGCCTTCTGCCTGATGCCGAACCACTACCACCTGTTGGTCCAGACCCCTGGCGCGAATCTTTCGCGGTTCATGAGACATGTGGATGGGGTATACACTCAGCGCTTCAATCGGAACCACAATTTCGACGGCTCTCTGTTCCGGGGACGTTACAAGGCCATCCTGGTGGACGCGGACACTTATCTATTGGAGTTGCTCAGGTATATCCATCGCAACCCATTGCGGGCGGGCCTGGCGAGCAGGCTGGACAGATACGCATGGAGTAGCCACAAGGGTTATCTCTTTGGGTCACGGAGATGGAGTTGGCTGCACAGTGAGTTTGTCCTCTCCATGCTCGTTGAGGACAAGGCCAAGCAGGCCGCGGCTTACCGGGAGTTCATGGCAGAAGCGGAATCAGATGAACTCGCCGGTTTTTTTTCTCGAAAAAATCTCCCATCCATCCTGGGGTCAGAAGGCTTTATTGATTGGGTAAAGGCGAAGTTTCACAACCTGAGAGATCATCAGGAGGTCCCCGAGTCGCGGCAGCTGGCCCCAGGTCTGGAGGCCATAAAATCGGCGGTTTGTTCCAACTATGAGATAGATCTAAGCCGGTTGTTGCTGAGTCGCAGGGGCATGAACAACCAGGCCAGAAACGTAGCCATCTATCTTGCCAGGCGTCTCTCCGGAGAGACCCTTGCGACCATAGGGAAGGCCTTTGAGCTGGGCAACTATAGCAGCGTGAGCAGCGTGGTTTCTCGTGTGGAGCATGAGATCCGGGCAGACAAAAGGCTGAAAAGACGCGTGGAGGCCATCAAGCGGCAACTCCACATGAGCCAAGAGCAGACCTGACCCCTTTTGTCCTTTTGCTTTTCACAAGAGCAGACCTGACCCCTTTTCTTTTCATGACCCCTTTTCAGACCACTAAACCCTTATGGAACAGCAAATTTCTCTCGATTGACAAGCGATGCGGCAGTATGCCGTCATTCCGCTCTGTATGTCTTCCTACCGGTTCATGTCACTTTCTTGACGGCGGACGGGGTAAGACCAAAACGCGCAATACTGCCTCAGGATCCGGCTTGAAGTCCCCTATTTCGTACATCACCAGGTTTTCTGAGATCCGCCTGCCCCCAAGTTTCGACGGAAAATGAGTGTCTGTATATTTTGTCCCGCCCACATAGCTGCTGTCTATAATGAAGACGGCCTTCCCGATGTTGTCCTTCCAATAAGAACCGGTGCCGTAGATATAATAGGCGTTTGGCCTAGGGCCGAAAAAGTTGTAAGAAGCCTTGTAGCTGACTCGAATTATCGTCCTCGTATGGCCAGGAAATGTAATTTGATGAACGAGCCATTTGCGTTGCTCTACTCCGGAATGGCTTTTAAAGTCGGGCTCCTCCGAGAACCCTACCTCTCGCCCGTTAACCCAAGTATTGAACCGAATGAAGTTCGCACGAGAGCGCGGGACTCCCCTTGTTGCTGTTTGTTTCGGAAAACCGATCCATTCCGTCGTAGTTTCTTCTGTGTTGAAGAACTGGAAAATGGCGTCAACCGTGTAAGTGTCCTTACGCAAGTGAATTGTTACTTCCTGCGATTCCAATCTAATGCTCACATGCGATGACTTGGGCGCTGCAGCCCCACCGCCTATGAGCATGTCCATCGGTCCAAAGTCCGCAACTCCGGGAATCGGTGGAAAGAGAAGTCCCGCCGCCATCATCGCAATCACCAATCTGTACATGCATCTCATAGAGTCTCCTCCGGCGAAACGACTTCCAGTTTTCCTCGTTCTATTCCTTGGCGCCATATTCCTGCAGCAATGCGGCGATTCCCTTGTGGCCAAGTTTCTTAGCGTGATCAAGCGCTGTCCGGCCATTTCGGTCTCTCGCAGTAACGTCGGCACGCCGGTCTAAAAGGGCTTTCACGATTCCGTTTTGATCAGACTCGACGGCTATCATTAACGTAGTCCGGCCATTCTGTTCCGCTGCATTTACATCAGCGCCGGCGCTCACTAGAAAATTCACCATGCCAAGATCGCCTCTCTCGACTGCGTCAATTAAGGCTGTAGAGCCGTCTTTCCGCTTCAAGTTGACATCGGCCCCTCTCTCCACGAGAAGTTCCGCCACCCCAGCGTGGCCTTTTTGGACCGCGTTCATCAGCGCAGTCCATCCGTGGCCGTCTTGGGCATTAACGTCAACACCGTTCTCAAGGAACTGTTCAACTCTTTCTTTGTCACCGAGAATGGCTGCGACAGCCAAATTCTCCGCAGCTGCCCTGGCTCTTAACAGTTTCATTGCCTCATTGTGTCCCATTATGGCCGCCCAGATAAGCGCTGTGGAACCATCCTTAGCCTTTGCATTGACCTGAGCGCCCCTGTCCACCAGCACTCTCATAATTCCGACTTGGTCGGAAACGACCGCCCACATCAGCGGAGTAGAGCCGTCGTTCAGTCCTAGATTGGGATCAGCGCCGTGGTCCAGTAGCATTTGCACGAGTTCGATCTTGCCGTTGTCAACGGCGACCTTGAGGGCCGTATTACCATTCTTATCCTGGGCATTTACGTCAGCGTTCTTGTCTAACAGGATTCGGACAACCGGCAAGTGACTGTTCTCTGAAGCAAGCATCAATGCAGTGCGGGCATCATAGTCTTTCTCTTGCACGCTGGCTCCCTTTTCAATCAGCAGTTTCGTGACATCGGTATCACCGCGGGCTGCAGCCTGCATCAAGGCTGCCCCCTTTGAGCTGACGTCTGATCCTTCATCAATAATTCTTCTGACTCGGGCCATGTTCCCTTCAAAAGCTGCCCGTTCCAGTGGGGTAGAAAGGGGAGGTCTTGGCAACGCCTTGACGGCGGGCTTATCAGTCGCGGCGGCAGGCGCGTTTAGGCCCCCGAATAGAAGCAGGGACAAAGCTAAAACCACAACCATAGGCAGACATGGGTTCAAGATTTTGAAAATGCATGGAGTTTTCATGAGGAGTACCTCAATGTAAAGTCGCAGAGAAGGATTCACTGCAGAGGGCGCAAAGCTCGCGTAGAAAGAACTCTTGCATTGTCTGAACAGAAAAGGCCTTTTCCTTTTCCCCGTTTTCTGCGTTCCTTTCGGTGCGTGTTCCTATCCGTGGCCCCTGCGGTCAATCTTTCTCTGCAATCCCTTTCGACTCGGGTTTTTGGGCCTCGGATTGCCGGGCCATCCGACTCAATGAGCCGAGGCTCCTGCCAAGGCCTTCATAGAGGGCTCTTGCTTGTATATGAGACAGATAAACCTGCCGCTCGTACATCTCGACCACCGAGTTCTGACCGTTGGCGTCTGTGATCGGGCGCAATTTGCCGAATAGAATAGCTAAGTCAAATGGGGTCATCTCAACCATGGTGCAGTTGGCGTAGTAGCTGTCCTCTTTGAGTGCGACCCTCTTCTGCAGCGCCTGTTGCTGCTCTTGTTGTTCCTCGTTTTTTGCCATGCGTATTTCTCCTACTCCTTTCCTCAAAAGACCGGGAATCGTCTTGATCTTGTGGTTTGGCTCTCCGAGACAACGACAGGAAGCACGCGCAGCGAACAGCCAAATGAACCCGAATGTTTTCTCGTAAGGCACTGATCCATATCCTCCTCCTTTGCGCAGGAGCATAACGAGAGGGATCCGTCTCTATCATTCAGGTGGTTATTAATTGTCCGCACTGCGGTCAGGTTGGAATATTCGCTGGTTTTCTCAATTGAAAGGCGCGTCGGCCAGGAGCAGGAAAACTCCGCAGTTTTTTGGGATAGCTTCCTGGACCCGGCATCGGCTAATAAGTTCGGCTAGATATCACCCTCCAGCGCCCCCTCTCCCCTCCCTCTCCCACCAGGGGAGAGGAGGTGGAAGCCAGGGACTCGCTTCCCCATGTTCGACTATTTTACGACCGGACCCGGCCTTAATGTCAATAGTGAGTGCTCCGCAATATCCAGTATGGTGCCCACAACGCGCACAGGATGATTGCGATCATCGCGCTCCACGACCTTTCCCCTGGTGAGAATCCACTTCCAATCACCGGATTTGGCGCGGATTCTGTGCTCCACGTCCACGTATTGGGATCGGCCTGCACAACCAGGAATGAAAAGAGGGGCTTACAACTCGGTGGGGAATTATGTAAACTCAAGCGGATATCTACCCGATATTCATAGAGATCGGCCCCTTCTTTTATACGAGCGTTTGCGCAATGACATGGCCGGACAAAGCCCCCGTTAGCGCAAGTGAGGCTCGCGGCCGATCTACTCGCCCGCCCCGTCTTCTACTGATTTCATCCAGTGATCCAGGTAATTCTTGAGCAGAGGGTTCTTGGTGAGTTCCAGAGACATGCGATACAAATCCGCGGCCATTTGTGTGCGGCCGAAATCCAGATACGCTACCCCGATCATGGCCACTGAAGGCATATGATCCGGGTCTATTTCGAGGGATTTGGCGTACGTCAGCATGCCCGTGTCACCGGGCGCTTTATTGATAAAGTCCTCGGTGTAGAGCCCGTAAGCGAAGATCGGCGAGTACTTCTGAGCAGTGTGCCAGTCTCGGATTCCTCTCAGCACGTGGCCGGTCTTCAGGTAGGCTGTTCCTCGGTTCACATACGCGGCATAGCATTTGGGCTCTCGCTGGATCGCCGCGGACCAATGCAGGATGGCCTCTTCCAGATGGCCCGAACGCGCAGCCTTGAATCCCCGATCGAACGAGTTCGGCACCTCGGCAAAGGCTTGGGATGGGGCTATGCACGCACCCGCGACCAAAAGGGCAAGAGCTAACTCAAAGGTCCTACGGCGCATTATCGCCCCTTTTTGAAGAGACTTGCATCGGGTTAGGGATGCGATTTGCGGAATCTCTCTTAATTTCTCACAAGAATCGATCTGAAGGCAAGCGCAAGAGCTCAAAACCTGCCAACAGGAGAATCTCCAAGAGTTCCGGACCTATTTATGAATTTATTATAGCACAGGTGAAAGACGTGGGGCAAGGACGCGACATTTGAGCGCGAGGTAGCAAAAGAATAGGTTTGACATGCCGTTTTGAAGTGTGCTACACTTGTCCATCCCTGAAATAACAGGGCTGATGCAAGGTCGAGAGCCCGGCGATTCACCTGGATGCAATCTTTGAAGGCCGGGCTTTCGTTTGTACTTTTTTTCTTACCGGGAGGTATGCCGAATGCCGCTCTCACAGAAGATAGAGGAATTCATTCAGAAGGCTTCCTGGATCAGGAAGATGTTCGAAGAAGGCGCACGTCTCAAGCAGATTCACGGCGCCGGGAACGTCTTTGATTTCAGTTTGGGCAATCCTAACCTTGAACCCCCTCCCGCAGTAAGGGACGCCATCATCAAAGCTGCGCAAGACCAGACACCTGGCGTTCACGCGTACATGGCCAACGCGGGCTATGCTGATGTGCGGGCCGCTGTTGCGAAAAAGATTCGCGAAGATGAAGACGTGCCTCTCGACGAAAACTGGATCGTGATGACCGTGGGCGCGGGCGGCGCCATCAACGTGACGCTCAAGACGATCCTGAATCCCGGAGACGAGGTAATCTGCCTCAAGCCCTTCTTCGTGGAATACGTCTTTTACGTGGACAACCACGGGGGCAAAGCGGTCTTGGTTTCAACGCGACCCGATTTTTCGTTGGATCTTGATGCCATAGCCGAGGCAATCAATCCCAAGACCGCCGCGGTATTGATCAATACGCCCAACAACCCGACGGGAAAAGTCTACGGCAAGGCGGAGATCCGAGGTCTGAGCGAGCTTCTCACTAAAAAGAGCGCGGAAATCGGTCGGCCAATAGTGCTGATTTCCGATGAGCCGTACCGAGGGATCACGTACGACGGTGTACAGGTTCCCAGCATCCTTCAGGCTTACCCCAACAGTGTGGTGGTAACGTCATTTTCAAAGGATCTCTCCCTTCCCGGTGAGCGGCTGGGGTATATCGCGCTGAGCCCCACGATGGAGCGAGGCGAGGAAGTCATGAACGGCCTTGTGCTGTGCAATCGTATCCTGGGGTTTGTGAATGCTCCCGGGCTCATGCAGCGTGCTGTGAAGAACGTCTTGAGAAGTGTCGTAGACGTGAACGTGTACAAGCGGCGCAGAGATAGGCTGTACGACTCCCTCACGTCTTTCGGATATGAGTGCGTAAAACCTGAAGGAGCTTTCTACCTTTTCCCTCGCTCGCCCATCGAAGACGATGTGCGGTTTGTGGCGCACTTGCAGAAGAAGCTAATACTGACCGTTCCTGGGAGCGGATTTGGATCTCCGGGGCACTTCAGGATTGCGTACTGCGTGTCGGACGAGACCGTTGAAGGATCCTTGGCCGGATTCAAGGAAGTTATAAAGGAGATTTGAGGTTTTCCACGGCAGTCACAGCAAGGACTACCGATTCTATCGCGTGAATGCCTTTTCCAGAGCGAAAATCTTGGAGCCCATGTCCAGGAGCAGCGCTTTCTGGGCGGTGACGATCTCTTCAAGCTCTCGGAGGCGATGCTCTAAACGCTGAATCTCTCTCCCGCCGGGTGGCGGGCCTACGCTGCTCGGGATAGGCTGGCCTGTTCGTCCATCCCGAACCGTCTTGAGGTCGCCTTCCAGGCCTGCCTTCATGGCTGCCATTTTCTTCTCCAACGAGACCAGGCCCTCTTTCGTTTCCGCCACTGCAGCTTCTTTGACCTTGGGGATGGTTTTCTTGACCGCCTCGATGAGTTTGGTGTTGTTATCCAGCACTTCCTTGTGAAGCTTATTCACGCCCGCGGACAGCTCTGCCAAGGACTTGGTATTGGCCGCCACCTTCTGGTTTGTCGCGAGGAATTCCTTCTTCAGATGGCCGATCTCTCTTCCCAGGCCGTCGTTCGTTTTCCGGAAATCGGCGTATGAACCTTCCAAATCAGCCATCTTCTTGGCCACTTGCGTTCGATCCCGCTGAGCTTCCTGGGCCCACTCCCGGAACTCGTCCAGTTTGCTGTTCACTGGTTCCAGCTTGCCATCTAGAGTCTGACCCAGACGTTCCTGCTCATCCTCTATCCGACGAAGATCTACGCTGAAGTCTTTGGGAGCAGCGACCTTGCCCGCGAGCTCTCCGAACTCTTTCTCTTGCTTGGCCAATCGCTTTTCCAGGGTGGCAATCTTTTGCTTGAGGCTTTCCGTCTCTTCCGTACAGCCCGAAACAATGAGGAAAATTACTACTGAAATGACAATGCCCACGGTTCTGAGAACAGGGAGCATAGAAACCTCCGGGACCCGTTCTGATGCACGCACATGATATCAAATCTTAGAGGAAACGCAAGGATAAAGCTCAGTGCTCATAATCGGCATGAGATATGTGGCGAGAGTTGGAGATCCTGGCCCACATGCTATTGCGGGTTCCGCAGGACGCAATACAATGAGAAAACCTGCAATGACGCAAGGCGCCGCGAAGATATGGATTATGAAAAAAGCTCCCCGAAGTCTCCGCTTACTGTCCTCACTTCGCCACCAGAGCCTTGAAAGGAAGCCTGGATCTCAATCTCTGAGTCGTTCCACTATGAGGTCGGCGACCTTCTTGCCGCTCATCAGCATTCCACCAAAGACGGGACCCATTCTTGGCGCACCGAAGATCGCATTGCAGCACATGCCTGCCGAAAACACTCCGGGGAAGAACTCCTTCGTGTTCTCGAGTATCATGCGCTCTCCCATATCCGCGTACATGGGTCTCTCCCCTACAATGCCGCCGGTTTCAGTCAACAACGAACAACCGCTCTTTCTCTGGATGATGGCTGCTACTTCCGCCGCGTGGCCGGAAGCGTCAACGACGTATTTGGTCCTCATGGTAATGGGGTCAACATGAAGTCCAGCCATATCAACCGCGGTCCAGTTGATCACCAATCCTGTGACTCGGTTGTCGATGAGCATCACGTCTTCCATACTGATAAGGTTAAGAATCCTGACTCCGACTTTACAAGCCACTGAACAGATAGAAGAAACCGCCTCAATGGAATCTGCGCAGTAGTAGCCGTTCGAAAAGGGAGTAGTGCGTACACCGAATTCGTCCAAGATCTCCTTTCCTTCTTGCTGGACAACGATTTCATTAAACATGATCCCGCCGCCCCACATACCACCTCCAATGGAAAGTTTCCTCTCCAGGATGATGACTTTCTTGTTCGCTTTTGCCAGGTAATAGGCTGCCGTCAAACCGGCAGGTCCTCCTCCGACCACGATCACATCCGATTCCAAACAGTCCAACAGCTTATCGGAAAACTTCACAATGATGGCTTTGGAGATCTCGACGTCATCCAGCTTCATAATCACAGCCCTCCGCGTTCTTTGCCGTTTTTAAAAGAGCGATACCTTACCATCGTTGTCGGAATATACCAAGAAGAAGTGTTCACTTCGATCGCAGGTCAAGAAGGTCAAATCCCTCGCTTGCCTCATTACCCCTACATCAAGAGTAGACCGTAAATCCCGGGAAGGGGCTGCCGTTGACTACCTCTAGGGCCTGTGATAGAGATGCGCACACGTAAGGGGTCCGCCGACACGCCTTTCCGGTGAGGGATCATGCAGAGATGACGGCATCAGCGGCGGATGGTAGCAGCCTCCCGGGATGAGGAGGACGGTGCAGAACCTAATCCGGTCCTGCTTGTCTATGCAAAAGAGCAGAAACTGATGATTGAGCGGTCCGCACAAGGCGACCACCGATTCAGGGCCCAGCCAGGATGAAAAGGTCGCTTTTCCTGTTCCCTCGAAACGATGGCCGTGCGTCTGCCCAGTACCCAAGACAGTTACAAGACCCTTGCCCCATAAGCTTAGCCTTCGGAGGCCGGGGACGCTCTCGCAGGATTGAAGCTGTCCGCGTCAATCATTCAGAGGAACAATGATGTTTACAACGTTGGCCAAAAAGATATTCGGCAGCAAAAACGAACGTGAACTCAAAGTGCTGGACCCTATGGTTCGAGCGATTAATGAGGTGGAGCCCGCAGTACAGCAACTCACCAATGAGCAGATGCGCACCAAAACCGAGGAGTTGAAGCAACGGCTCACAGACGGTGAGACTCTGGAAGACCTCCTTCCCGAGGCATTTGCCCTGGTGAGAGAAGCGTCGGTGCGTACCCTGGGCATGAGGCATTTTGACGTCCAGCTCGTGGGAGGAATCGTCCTGCATCAGGGCAAGATCGCAGAAATGAAGACCGGTGAAGGCAAGACCCTTGCGGCTACTCTTCCCGTGTATCTCAATGCTTTGACTGGGTTGGGCGTTCACGTCGTCACCGTAAACGATTACCTGGCCAAACGAGACGCGGAATGGATGGGCGCAATCTACAAGTTCCTCGGCCTGTCCGTTGGCGTGATCGTGCACGAGCTGGACGACACCGAGCGCCGGGAGTCGTATCGCTGCGATGTGGTCTACGGCACGAACAACGAGTTCGGGTTCGATTATCTTCGAGACAACATGAAATTCGCGCTGGACGATTACGTCCAACGAGAGCTGCACTACGCGATCGTGGACGAGGTGGACAGCATCCTTATCGACGAAGCTCGGACACCCCTGATCATATCCGGACCTACCCACGAGAATACCGACAAATACTACCGCATTAATCGTATCATTCCCGGACTGAAGAAAGAGATGCACTATTCGATCGATGAGAAGGCTCGAAGCGTGGTCCTGACCGAAGACGGTGTGGCCCGCGTGGAGAGCGCCCTCGGCGTGACCAATCTCTACGATCCCGCGCAGATGGAGACCCTGCACCATGTAAATCAGGCTCTGAAGGCGCACACCCTGTTCAGGAAGGACGTAGACTACATCGTCAAAGAGGGGCAGGTCATCATCGTTGATGAGTTCACCGGACGACTCATGCCGGGGCGGCGGTACTCAGAGGGACTGCACCAGGCTCTTGAAGCCAAGGAAGCCGTGAGGATCGAGAACGAGAACCAGACCCTGGCAACTATTACGTTCCAGAATTATTTCCGCATGTACGACAAGCTTGCGGGCATGACAGGCACCGCGGACACAGAAGCACCAGAGTTCAAGAAGATATATGACCTCGACGTGATGGTGATTCCCACTCACCTCCCCATGATACGAACCGACAATTCCGACCTGATCTATAAGACCGAGCAAGAGAAATTCGACGCCGCGATTGAAGAAATACAGGATTGTTACCATCGCGGCCAACCTGTCTTGGTCGGGACGATCTCCATCGAGAAATCCGAGTATCTCGCTCGGCGACTGAAAAAGCTCGGCATCCCCCATAACGTCTTGAACGCGAAGAATCATGCCCTGGAAGCTGAGATCGTGGCCCAAGCCGGCAGATTCAAGGCCGTGACGATCTCGACAAACATGGCGGGCCGTGGAACAGACATCATCCTGGGGGGGAATCCTCCATTCCTGGCCAAGTCTAAGTCTAAGAAGGGAGAGGATTCGGAAGAATACCAGCACCTCTTGGAGAAGTTTAAACAGGAATGTGAAGACGAAAAGAAGGAGGTGATCGCTCAGGGCGGCCTCCACATCCTCGGCACGGAACGTCACGAATCCCGTCGTATCGATAACCAGCTTCGGGGCCGTTCCGGACGTCAGGGAGACCCTGGGACCAGTCGGTTCTACGTGAGCCTCGAAGACGACCTCATGCGCATATTCGGCGGTGAGCGAGTGAAAATGATTATGGAACGGGTGGGCTTGGAAGAAGGTGTGCCCATTGAACACAAATACACCACCAAGGCCATTGAAAACGCCCAGAAGAAGGTCGAAGCGCATCACTTTGACATTCGTAAGCACCTCCTGGAGTACGACGACGTGATGAACAAGCAACGGGAGGTGATTTATGCCCAGCGTCGATTCATACTTCGAGGGGAAGATCTCAAGTCAACCGTCTTGGATATGATCGAAGATGTGGCGGACGGCTTGGTCGAGCGCTTCACTGACACGCGATCGGAGTTTCAGGACTGGGATATCCCCGCGTTTCAGGATGCCCTGCTGAGTCAGTTCGGGATACGATTCGATCTCAATGCGCTCTCACCGGAGCAGCAGACCCGAGAGGCCCTCTACGATCACATCGTCCAACGGGCAGGTGAGACATACGATGCACGGGAACAGGAATTCAAGCCTGAGCTGATGAGGGAACTGGAGAAGTTCGTCATGCTTCAGGCCGTGGATTCTCAGTGGAAGGACCACCTCCTGAGTATGGACCACCTCAAGGAGGGTATCGGACTCAGAGGGTACGGGCAGCGTGACCCGCTCAAGGAGTATCAAAGAGAGGGTTATGAGATGTTCCTTGATATGAGCTATCGTATCAAGGAAGAGACCGTGCGCAACCTGTTCCTGGTGAAGATCGCGTCCGAGCGGGACATGGAGGAAGTAAGGCCATCGAGAGAGCAGCAAATGCAACTCTCCCACGGTGACGGGGAAGAAGCTAGGCCGAAGCAAGTTCGTCGCCAGCAGGAGAAGATAGGTCGCAATGCGCCCTGCCCTTGCGGCTCCGGTAAGAAATACAAGAAGTGCTGCGGCAAGGCAGCATGACGAAGACGCTATGGCAACCCCGACCCCCTATACCCGTTGCTAAAAGTCTCGTCCGTCACGAGGCAACTCAATGCCGTCATTCCGGCGAAAGCCCATAGGCGTTAAGTTAAGCAGCCCAGTTCTTTCGTCCGTCATTCCCGCGGAAGCGGGAATCCAGTCTTTTCAATATGTTCTGGACCCCGGATCAATGCCTGCCCCGGACAGCGATCCGGGGTCCGGGGTGACGGTGCTAAGTAGACGCTGTTCTTAGCAAACCCTATGATCGTTTCAGGGCCGCGGTCCGGATGTTGACGACTTCACGTTGAAATGTGCTTGGCAGGCAAATTTCGCGGACATCCGCGATAAATCGGAGGGACTAAAATTCTATCCTACCAGCGAGACCACATTGTCGAGACCACAGACTTGGCGCTGCCGTTCATCGACGATATCAGCGGAACCATTCGAGGCTACCGGATCTTCACTGCATGTCGGTGTGTCCGAGGCAAGATCTTCAGGGTCGAAGACCACCTGGACCGGCTCTATAACTGTGCCCAAGCTATCTACATGCAGCCGCCGCTTCCGCGAGGTCAGCTGCGAGCCCTCCTGAACGAGTTGATGGAGAAGAACAGCCACATAAGTCCGGGGACGGACCTAGTGGTCAAGATCATCTTTAGCGGCGGCCTCGAGGGTTCCACGATGAAACAGTCGGGGCGTGGGGCACACCTTTACATCGCGGTACAGGTGCTGGAACCGCCGGAACCGGCTGCGTACGAAAAAGGAGTGGCCCTCGCCACGTTCCGCCATCAGCGGTTTTGGGCCGAAGTCAAGCTGCTCAATTACGTGGCCGCGGTCGTGGCCAGTCAGACCGTAGTCCCTGCCAGGGATGCTTACGACGTGCTGTTTGTCGATCCCACTGATAACCAGACTATACTGGAAGGCTCCACTTTCACGGCTTTCTTCGTGACCCGGGACGGCACGATCCTCACGCCGCCGCTGGACGGGAAGATCCTCGATAGCATCACCCGCAGGGCCCTTCTCGATCTGGCAGTGGAGCAACCGCGCTTCTCCATAATCGAGAGGTCCGTGCGCATGGACGAGCTTCCGTCCTTCACTGAGGCCTTCATCGCTTCGACCACCCGCAATGTGCTACCCGTGGTCCGCATAGACGACTGTGTGATCGGTGACGGCGTCCCCGGTCCGGTCACTAAGGCGCTTATGAAGGCATTTCAGAACTGCCTCGACAGCTACTGAGACCTACACGAACATCGGTGCTTACGAGCATCCATTTGGCGTTACCAAGGGCTATGGTGTCATTGCGAGTCCCGCGGGGCGCGGGACGAAGCAATCTCCGGCAGTGGCAATGCTCAGATTGCTTCGTCCCCCGGATCGAGTCCGGGGTCCTCGCAATGACATGACGTCCGGGTCCTTTTCGCTTGACAGCATGTTCCGTGGACGAATAAGCTGACTGACGGCGTAGCCTATTTCCTGCATTTCAGAATTTATCAAGCATTCCGCCTGGCCCTTGAGGCGGCCGTATGTCAAACTCACGCAGTGCGTGTTTTCCTTGAGAGCTTTCAACAGGAGGTGAAGCTGTGAGCGTGCCGAATAAGATCCAGACCTGGCAAATGGTGAAAGGCCCCACGTACGACAAAGAAGCCGGTAAAGTTACCGCGCCGGGAGAGTTGCAGAAGACTGAAATTGACGTTCCCGAACTGGGAGCAGGCGAAGTGCTGGTGCAAATCGCGGGCTGCGGCGTGTGTCACACCGATATGTCCTATTTCTATGACGGCGTGCCCACCGTGACGAAGCCGCCCCTCACCCTGGGCCACGAGATATCCGGTACCGTGGTTGCCGCAGGCCCGGGAGCAGAATCGTGGGTCGGGAAGAACGTTATCGTTCCCGCGGTCATGCCCTGCAACAAGTGCGACATCTGCGCCAAGGGACGGAATAATCGTTGCCTCGCCCAGAAGATGCCCGGGAACTCTTTGGGCATCTTCGGCGGCTTTTCCAGCCACATCCCAGTGCCCGCAGCCGATCTCTGTGTCATCGGGGATCTTAAAGGCAGGCCCCTGGCCAATTATGCTGTGATCGCGGATGCGGCTACGACCCCTTACCAAGCAGCCATGCGAGCTGAATTGGTCGCGGGCGATCCGGTCATCGTGACCGGCATCACCGGTGGAGTCGGTGTTTACATGGGTCAGGTGGCAAAGGCCTTTGGCGCAAAACCGGTGATCGGCATGGGCCGGAACCCGGAAAAGCTCGAGAGAGCCAGGCAACTTGGAGTCGATTACACCATCGACATGAAGGGCAAGGACTTCAAGGCGATTCAGGAAGAGTTCAGGGGTATTTGCAAGGAAGCCGGCGTCAAGCACAACGTGGGTTGGAAGGTCTTTGAGTGCACGGGCGTTGGCGCAGCGCAGGATGTTGCGCTCGGGCTGATCGGGTTCATCGGCAAACTTATCGTGGTCGGTTTCGGGATGCAGAAGAACAGTTACATGATATCCCGACTAATGGCCTTTGACGCGGACATCATCGGAACCTGGGGATGCCTGCCCAAGTACTATCCCAAGGTGCTCGAAATGGTCCAGTCCGGGAAGCTCCAAATCGATCCTCTACTCGAGACCCGGCCGATGTCCAAGATCAAGGAAGCTTTCGAGGAAGCCCATAGCGGCACCCTCACCAAGCGAATCGTCCTGACACCGGATTTCTGAGCTTGAACCCGCAAGCGATTCCATAAAAGAGCAACCCCCTCCGAATCCACATTCAGAGGGGGTTGTTTCTTGCTCGGCTCTTGGGCGCCCGATGCGCCTTCTAGTGGTCTAAAGGTCTGCGGGCCAACGCTATCCGGTAAATGTCATAGATGTCGATTATCTCGATGTCCTTGAATCCGGCTCTGGTCAGGTTGTCTACGACCTGTTCGCGAGTCTCATAGACCTCGCACACCTCTCCCCTCGATCCGAAGAGTCCGATCAGGCCCCCCGGCTTGAGGAAACGATACATGTACGAATAGATGGCAGGCCGCAGCGGCGGTTTCACATGAGGAATCATGAACGAGCTGATGACCTTGTCGAACGGCTCTTCGGGGCCGTAGTCTTCGACCGAGCTCGCTGCTAGTTCGCAGTTACTCAGCGAATACTTGGCCACTTTCTCTTCGGCCAACTCGATCATGTCCGGCGACAAATCGATTCCCATCACGTGTCGAGCCTTGGCCGCAGCCATGACCGTAGCCGACCCCGTGCCGCACCCAACGTCCAGCACGCGATCGCTTTCTTCCACAACCATGTCGATCAATCGGGTGAGTCCCTTCCGATACCCAGGATCCATCGCCCACTGCAAGTCATAGCTTTTACGACGAATTTTGTAATAGAGCTGGATGGCCCTCTCCGAGGGCAGCAATTTTACGATCGTGGTCCCCTGAATGTACGCAATTCGGGCGAGTTTGATCAGAGGCCGGACGATCTTTCGTAACGGCAACTCCTCCTCGCTTGCCAGACTATGTGTCATGTACCTGTACCTCTCCCTCTCCTGTTGGTCAACGACCCGAGCTGAGCTGGTCCGCTTAAAGATTAAAGGTTATTACAACATGCCGTCGCTGGCAAGAAAAAAATCAGAAACTACTGATCCGGAGCCGCTTCCGGAGCATCGTAACGCCAAGAATGGACTTGATTCTGGGCCCTTGCCACTCCTTCCCTCAGGATAAGGAGAACGGCCTCACTTCCCCGCTTAACAAGATCCCTGAGCTCTTCTCGCTCTGCGGAAGGGAATCGCGTGAGCACGAATTCCTCCGGCGTTTGTCCGATCGGGGGCCGCCCGATGCCGAGGCGCACCCTGATAAATTCGCGGAATCGCAGGGAATCTGCTATCGATCGAACGCCTTTGTGGCCGCCGTCTCCTCCTCCTACTTTAATCCGAACAGCTCCAGGGTCAAGGTCCAGGTCATCGTGAATGACGACCATCCGATTCGGGTCCGCTCCCCTTCTGGCCATAATCGGCGCAACAGCCCTGCCGCTGAGGTTCATGAAGGTTAACGGCTTTGCGACAAGGACGGGCAAATCGTCAATCGCGATCTTGCTGACCTGAGCCTTTTCCCTTGATCGGGTCCAGGAACCGCCGGCTTCGCGGACGATCTCATCTGCGACCATGAATCCAAGGTTGTGGCGGTGCCGCTCATATTCTTTGCCTGGATTGCCAAGGCCCACGATCACGAATAGCTGTCCCAACGCCGCGCTCCGCGCCTTTCCATTTTCCCGGTTTTCTGGTAGAGCACCGTCTATAGGCGCAAAGCCGGCAGCCTGTCAAGCGAGCCGAGGAACCATGCCGGCATAGCGAGCAAAAGATTGAACGTACAACCGTCGAATTCCACCCGGCAGATGGATTTGGAACGCAGGAAGCGGCGGCGAGAGCTTGTAATCGCCCTCGGCGGAGCTTTGCTTGTCGGCCTGATCATCCTGGTGGAGCACAGGATCGCCAGCTCGGCAGAGGACGTCCCGCTTGCCGGGCATTTGCTCCTGTTTGCGCTCCTCTCGGTCGCGACCCTTCTGCTGATCCTCATCATCTTCTTCTTGATCCGGAATCTCTTCAAGCTCATCTTCGAGCGCCAGCAGCGTATCTTGGGTTCGCACCTCAAGAGCCGCCTCATGGTGGCCTTTGTCGCGCTCACTCTCATCCCCACCATCGTGCTCTTCATCGCAAGCGCAGGCGTGCTCCATACCACGATCGAGAGCTGGTTCCAGACGCAGGTTGAAGACTCTCTCCAGTCTTCGCTTGTGGTGGCTCAGGCATTTTATCAAAATGCGTCGGACACGCTGTTGCAGGCCGCGGGCCGCATCAGCTCCCGGATCTCCCAACAATGGCCCAAGATCATTACTGACCGAGACAGCCTGGTGAAATCGCTTGAGTCGTGGCGAGCCGCAGAAGGACTCAGCTCGCTCCAGATCCATTTCCGAGACGAAGCGCCGTATCTCATGGTCAAAGACCCCTCGTTGAAACCGGCCATGACTCCGGAGGCTCGTGCCAGCCTGCTCAGAATCGGTTTTCAGGGCGAGAAAACCTCCAATATCATTCCGTTAGAGGATGGGGCCGACCTTGTCCGTGCGGTGGCGCCGGTGAAGTCTGCGGACTCGAACAGCGTCGAAGCGGTCTTGGTGGCGGATCATTTTATCCCCACCTCACTGGCCGCTCGGCTCTTCTCGATCTCCCACGCATACGGCGAATACCGAGAATCCAAAAGAATGAAAGGGCCCGTAAAGACCATCTACGTACTCATCCTGCTCATGGTCGCGCTGTTGGTCATATTCATCGGGTCCTGGTTCGGGATGTCCATGGCGCGCGACATTACCGTGCCTATCCAGCAACTCGCGGAAGGCACCGGCAAGATAGCGGCAGGTGACCTGGCTGTGCACATCGAGCCCGTGGCTGACGATGAGCTGGGCGTACTGGTGCGTTCATTCAACAAGATGACCGAAGACTTGCGCAGGAGCCGGGACGAGCTTGTTCGAGTGAACCTCGATCTGGACAGCCGACGTAAGTACATGGAAACCGTGCTCAAGGGCGTTGCTGCGGGAGTTGTCGCGCTTGACCCGACAGGAAAGATCACTGCTATCAACGATTCGGCCCTGAAGTTGCTCGGTATCGCCGACGAAGATCCCCTTGGAAAGGGGCTCCTGGCCGTGCTTCCCGAGGCGTCGCAGGAGGTGGTCTCTGAGATCCTGACGGAACTGGCCCGCGAGGCCGGCGATGTTCTGGAGCGCCAGGTGTCTATCTCCTATCCCGAACGATCCCTTGCTCTGCTCTGCTTCGCCAGCAGCCTGGAAGACGAGGAAGGCCGCGACCTAGGCGTGGTGCTGGTATTCGATGATATGACCCACCTCATAAAGGCCCAGCGCATGGCCGCGTGGAGAGATGTAGCCCGCAGGATCGCCCATGAGATCAAGAACCCGCTTACGCCCATCCAACTCAATGCTCAGCGTATACGACGAAAGTACATGCCTCTCGTTGAGGAGGACAAAGCAGTCCTGGACCAGTGCACGCGTGCAATCATCGATCAGGTGGAACAACTCAAGAATATGGTCAATGAGTTCTCCACCTTCGCGCGTATGCCCGCGGCCAATCCCATGCCTGACGACCTGAACCAGATGATACGCGAGGTGGTTGACCTTTACTCCCAAGGGAACGATCGCGTCAGCTTTTCGTTCGAGCCTGACAAGACCCTACCGATCTTTGACCTGGACCGCGGGCAGATCAAGCGAGCTGTGATGAATCTCCTGGACAATGCCGCAGCCGCGGTGTCTCAAGGCGGCACAGTGCGCGTGCTGACTCGGTACAACCCTGAGCTGTCCATGGCAGTCATCGAAGTGGCAGACAACGGCACCGGAGTTCATCCAAAAGACAAGGACCGGCTTTTCGAGCCCTATTTTTCGACCAAGCCCGGTGGCACCGGCCTCGGCCTAACCATTGTGAGCACCATCGTGGCTGACCATAACGGCTTTGTCCGTCTCAAGGAAAATGAAGGCGGAGGCGCACGATTCATCGTCGAGCTCCCGATCAGGAAAGGCTCTCGATCGCCTCAGAAATCTTCTACTTGACGGTTAGGCAGAATGTGGCGATCCCGTGCTCCACGGGAGAGTCGCATCGGTCAAGGAAAAGGCCGCGAGCGATGCGCTTCGCTTGTCTCAACTCCGCTGAAGCCCCAAAGGGGCGATTGAGAGTAGCCCGGCAATTCATTGCCGGGTAACCAACAAGCAAAGATCAACCTTTTAGTCCCCTGGTGGCGCCCGAAGGATTAATCTTTCGGGCGCCACCAGGGGACTAGCAAACCTTTTCTTGACTGCTCATTCCCGGCGATAAAGAAACTGTCTCAAAACTCCATTTTTGTCTCGCGATGTGTGGATGGATGTACTATAAAGGCGGGAAAAATCAAGTGAGGCAGAGATGAGTCGAGAGATCAGGGCGGATTACGACCAGCTGTTGATGT
>JBFLZC010000028.1:0-75231 GCA_040756375.1 Thermodesulfobacteriota bacterium | reverse complement strand
CCCCGCCTCACGGCGACGCAGTTACAGTCGGCTACAGGGTGTAGCGTACTCCTGGAGAGGACTTACACCTCTCTGACTATATGCGCTCACGGGCGCACCATTCCCGCGGAAGCGGGAATCCAGTCTTCTCAATCCAGCGTTCCGCACTCGACTGGACCCCGGCTTTCGCCGGGGTGACGGAATTCGCCTTAAGTCAACTAACTGAAATCACGCAGTCCTACCCTGTGAGTAAACGCCTATGCGACTCAAATCCTCAGCCCGTCTCTCTCCATGCGATCGATGAAAAGATGGAGCGCGGCGATCATAACAGAGCCGTTTATCTTGCCGGTCCTGATGTATTCTTTGACTCGATCCATGCCAACCAGCACTGTTTCGAGGTCTTCAGTCTCTTCCGGGTTTGCCCGGCCCGTGGGAGTAGCGTTCCTGGCCAGAAACACGTGGAAATGGTTCGTGAACAACGCGGGGAACGGGCGCATGGACCCGAGCAGTTCAATCTGCTCCGCTACATACCCCGTCTCCTCTTCCAGCTCTTCCCTGCCGCTCTGTTCCGGACTCTGTCCATCCTTGACCAGTCCACCCGGAGGTTCGAGCGACAACTGGCCTGTTCCATGACGGTACTGCCGTACCATGACCACCTGATTTTCCGGCGTGAGAGGTATCACCGCAACCCAATCGGGAGAGGTCAAGACCTGGAACTCGTGGATCTTCCCTGTCCTGGGGGAACGATTCCTATTGATGCGAACGCCGAAGAGCCGGTAATTCCGGTCCTCCCGACTCTCCACCAATTCCCAGAGAAGCTTGCGGTCTCCGGGGCCTGATTTCATACGAGCCTCCCCTCTTGGCCATCGGCGCATCGGCCGGCGGGCCTTCCTTTTGCACTGTAACACGTATGACCCCGATGGAGCCAGGCCGAGGTGCTCTGTGCGGTGCCACTTCACGGCAAACCGTCCTCACTTTGGGGAATATATAAATATTAACAATAGGATCTGGCAATTTATTCAGTCAATATCGACCAAATTATCATCTTGATTCTCGATTGACAAAATAATACCGCTATGCTATTGTATTTTTCGATTAGTCACCAAATCGACAACTGAGGATTCAATGTTCAGGCGGACTCCAAAACGGTCCGCAAACGGCTGCGTGTCGGCTTTTCGACTCGGCCGATTACGAGTGATGTGGCCTATGGGTCTGACTCCTCGGAGTTTGTTCGCAGGGCTGCAATTGCATCGACTTGCAACGTCTCAGACCGGACATGTCCGGTCCTTTTTTTGCGAGGGCGGGTATGGTTTCACGGATCGTAACGGTCCTGGCGGTTTTTGGTCTTGTGGCAGGAACGTGGGTATCGGATGTCGCTGCGTTGTCGCTCGGGGGCGGCCTCTGGTCGGCACTCGGCGGTGGCGCTTCGGTGCTGGGCTTTGGAGATCATGACCAGCAATCGCCCCGCTTTAATTGCACACTTTCTGTCAGGAAGTACTTAAGCAGCTTTACATCGTACGAATTCCCCAACCCGTTTGCCCCTTTTCAAGACCCTCTCAGTAGGTTGGAATTCCCCATCGATCAGTGGTTTCTTGGCGCCGACGTTCGCTACAGCAGCAGGTGGTGGGCGATGGCCATTGACGGCGCGGTGAACCTGAGCCGAGAATCACAGCTCATGATGCAGGACAGCGATTGGGAAGATGACTTCAGACCTGACCAGAAAACGGTTTTCAGCGAATCAAAGTGCAGGCTGAATCGCGGCGCGCTTGTGGATATGAAACTCAGCCTCCCCTCTCCCATCGATTTGTGGCTTGACGTGCGTCCGATCATCGGATACCGACACCAATACTTCTCATTCACCACATATGACGGGTTCCAGGCAGACATTAGGGGGAATCGCATTGCCCTGCCTGGTGACGGAATTGAATTCGAGCAGGCCTTCTATCACATCTACGTGGGCGTTGACTGCTTTCTTGAACTCAACGGTTCCCGGCTCATGAGCTCACTGCCAAGGGGTCAACTGGAAGTCCAGGCTGACTATGCGGCCGTGGTCGCCACCAACGAAGACCTACACCTCCTGCGGTTGGGGGAACGCGTTACCCGCGAGAAGAGTTCCGGCCACTGCTGGCATCTGGGTTTGAGGGCTTTTTGTTGGCGGATGAGTGACTTCAGGCTGGGTTTCGAAGGGGATTTCAAGAGAGTGATAACCACCGGCTCCCACAACCTGACAAATGGCCCCCTCCGTATCGACTTCTCTTTCGGTGGTTCAAAAATCTGGTCGGATCAAGCCTGGATCGGTGTTATCGCGCAGACGAAGTTCTAGAAATAGACCACACCGTCTAGTCCCAGAAAGTCCCATTCCATGTTGAGGTCGAAATTCTGCGGGGGAAAGGGAGGGTTGGCTAGGGTTGAACCGTCGGGCGGCCCGGAGAAGCTCAAGTACGCTCGTTCGTAGCTGACCTTGATAGCTGCGTCAAAGCGGTAAATTTGCGGTCGGAACACGAGCGCGCCCTGCACTGTTGTATAGCGGGAGCCTGCTATTGGGAGATTGTATCGAGCTTCCACATGCAGCGGGAAGTTAAAGATTTCCGGCGGGACATATCGGAAGTACGGGCCCAGGGTCATCGGTCGCGACCCTTTGAGGTTGAGATGGAAAGACTGGTCCTGGCCGGAAAGGCGGCCCAAAGTCACCCGACCGTCCCACTCCGGCTGGTAGGCAAAGTAATCCAGTCCGACACCCAAAGACAGCCAATCGAGATGCACCACGTCGAAATCGCCTCCGATCCGCAGACCGCTGAAGCGGAAGAATGCCGGACCGTTGTGCTTATGTCTGTCTTCGAAGTATGCGCCTTCTACTCGAGCGCCCAGCCGCCAGAATCTGAGGTTCGCGTACGCCCTGTAACGATACGGCGCCTCATCTAGGGGTACCACACCGCGAAGGTCCAGCTCTCCAACGGCTTCGCCCGTGATCCGTGCATCCCTTACCTGGGTGAGGTCAACCGCCAACGCGGTTTCGCTGCGGAACGAACTCCCCACTTCTTTGCCAGGCAGGATGGGACCGATGTACTTCTCAATTCCGGAGAGAGGAAACGCGGATGTGAACAGGGATCCGAATGATTGAGCCACCACGGGCTGGCCGCCCCATAAGATGAGGCAAAAGAGGGAGAGGAGGACCACTATCCCCGATTTGAGCATGCCCGTATGATTCTTCCTGTTCATGTGGCCTTTCGGGTGCTTTTAGATACAGCACACCACAGGCATTTAACCACAGGAACCCGGATCAGGTCAAGTTTTATCGGTTGTTCAAGGTTCAATGCATGGGAGTGGCGATAAATCGCTTGACAGATTCTGCTCGCGCATTTAGGAGATGGTTCGATAGCCACGAAGGGCTTCCGGAACTGCCGAGGGATACCTCTGGGGACGGTGCGGGTCGAGGCTGGGACCCGATAAGAGACCGCGCACACAGAATGCCGTGGTGCCTCCCCGTCGTGTATCCGAAGCGTATGGCGCTCAGGAACTTGCTCTGAGCTACCTGCCGCTTCTTTCGACGTGCGGGAGATGAACCCTGAATTGGTTCGGCCGAGGAATTGCCTTCAGGAGAAGCGAGCAAATGGCGTCCATTGTGGGCATGTGTTGGACCAGAGCGGAAGAGCTTTTCGTGGATGTGGACTTGGATTCCCTCTACGTAACGCAAGCCCGGCGACTCGCCTCAGAGAATAGCGATCATTATCCCTACCTCATCCTGCTTCACACCGGAAAGATCACCATAGCGGTAAACCTGAACAAAGCTCATCAATGCCCTGATTGGCATTGCGGAGCTACAAGTGACGCGTCTGTTTCCGAAGACGGCCTGTTCTTTGTGGAGTCCGGCGACGGGGACGTCTGAATGAAGATTTTCGATCTGGAAACGCTCGCCTCCCTTTGGGGAGGTGAGTACGTTCTGGCTCGAAAAGATCTGCACAGCGACGCGTGTTACCTCATCTACGGCAAGCTTGCCGGAGGGGAGAGCCAACGGCTCATCAAACCCGGCGCGGGATATGAAGAGATTCTCTGTGCGGTGGGTGGGCCGCTGCTCATGCATACTTCTCAGGGAGAGGTTTTGCTCGAAAGATCCCACGCAGTGCATGTGACGGAGAATGAATCGATGTTCATATCCAATCCTTCAGCCGATCCCGTAACGTACATTATCGCGGGAGGACGCACGGGGCAGTGATGCGGACCTCAGGCGGTTCGCGGCCCCGCTTTCAGGATTCGTTGTAGCTTCCCGGCAATGGAAGTTCCTATGAAAGCAGTCGAGTTGAGGTCTCCTTGTTCGGGATTACGTATGGGGTGGTTTGGAGGGGAGATGAGTCTCCCCTCCAAATTATTGCGCAGCGATGCGCTCTTGCCGCCTATCTCTGAGGCGAAGCCCCGGAGTGTTCGCCGAAGCCGAAGGCTTTCATGACTAGTTGTAGCTCTCTAGCTATGACATTTGGTATAATTTGTTGTAACGCCAGTGTACTGCACGGACTTGGCCTGAGTGGTGGAATAGGTAGACACAAGGGACTTAAAATCCCTTGGGGCATGTCCCCGTACCGGTTCGACTCCGGTCTCAGGCACCACGACACAACATAAACCTGACATCCTTAAACTCGCTTCTCATACTGTCGCGGCAGCAAAACGACTGACGGGACGCATCAGGGTTTTGACGATCCACATGATGTGACCGCCCTTTCGACACCAAGAAGCCTCATTCCAATTTCACTACTGCGCGGGCCGCGCATTGTACCATAAGGCAGTCTGAGCCTGATGTGCCCCCGCTTTTGATCATGAATCATGCGCTTATACCAGTTCGCTTCCGAACGGTGAAGATGGCGTTGAAGCAAGAGCGACCGTAGGTCGAATTGAGTCCCGCTTTCTGAGCGGGACGAAATCCGACATCATGTCCAAAGCAACTTGTCGGGTTTCGCTGGGCTCAACCCGACCTACCTTGATTCACCGTTTGATAGCGCAGTGGTATTACATGGGAAGTGTTGTTCATTCAAATGAGGCGCTATCGTCGCGCGTGAGGTAGAAAAGTAACCAATATGACAAAAATTTTTGCATTCGTATTCGAAGTGTGTTATTTGATTTGATGCAACGTACGAAGACATACATTTTCGGTGATGCCGTCTCCGCCGCTGGTAGAGGGGCCGGAGCCGATGATAAGAACCCGGAGGAACAACAAATGAAGAAAGAGGCCCGTGAACAAGCCAGAAAGATGTATCTCGACTCTGCTGGCAAGAAAAGCAATCGAGAGATAGCGGAAGCGGTCAAGGTCAATCCGCTGACCATCGGCCGATGGAAAGCCGCTGAAAATTGGGCCGGAATGGTGAAGAAATCGAAAGCACCGGCGAAGCGCGTGCGGGCACCACGCGGCGTGCGCAAGAAAGAAGCTCGGGACAAGGCTCTGCAGCTCTTTCAGGCTTCGGGGGGAGCGATCACCAACAAGAAACTGGCGGCACAGGTTAAGGTGAGCGCTGCTACCATAGCCAAATGGAAAGCACAGGATAAGTGGACCGCGAAAGTTCCGAAAGCGCCCAAGGCGCGCAAGGCGGCGAAGGCTGTCAAAGCTGTCAAGCGCGGAAAAGCCGCGAAGCCCGGCAAGCCCGGGCGCGCTCCGGCAAGAGCAAGATTGAAATTGGATCTGGGCGAATTGGCATCCCCCGAACATATCACCCAGATAAACCGCAAGTTGGAAGCCCTATTGCAGCGTGAACATCTGACTGCGGCCGAAGTTGCAGATCTTGCCGACGCCAAAAGCGGACTCCTGGCCGCGTTGGAAACATATTTGGCTATAGTGCGTGAGATGGGTGAAATCAGGGGCAAGTAGGCAGGGACTATTCCGTCGAAGATTCAAATCCTGCCGCGATGTTACACCCTGATACACTTCTCTTCATCTACGAAGTGACCGGCGATCCGGGAGAAAAACTCCCGGATCAGCCTGAGTCACTTGTTGGCGTGTGGAACGAAGACGACCTCTCCTATCTTTTTTTTGATCGCGCCGAAGATGTGTATGTCAAAGAATTGGTCTCCCGGAGGGGTCTGAACCTCAGTTCTCGTCACGAACTCCTGTACAAAGATTGGCAGACGGGCATACCCGAGTCAGGTGTGAGCGCGGCAGGGTTGCAGTTTGTATTGCCCGACCATTTCTCGCCACCTGATGAGGCCATTCTGTTGGATCCTTCCGTCGTCTTTGGTGACGGCTCCCACCCCACCACTCTTGCCTGCTTGTATATGCTGCGAGAGATCGCGGCCGCGCATGAGGTCCGTTCGCTTCTCGATCTGGGAACCGGCACAGGGATTGTCGCATTGGCTGGAGCTCGCATGGGTATCCAGCGCATCCTTGGGATAGACAAGAATCGGTTGGCCGTGAGCACAGCCAAGCAGAATGTAGCGATGAACAAGCTTGGATCAATCATCCGCATTGAAGAAGGTGAGGCGCGCTTCTTCATCGACACACCCTTCGATGTGGTTGTCGCGAATTTGCCCTTTCAAGTTCTTAGGGAATTGAGCACTCTACGAGGCGCTCGCCTGCATGATTTCTGGGTTGTCTCGGGAATAAGCGAGTATCAGGGCTCGCAGATCAAAGAGCTACTTGGCGAGCAAGGTTATACGGAAATTGATTACAGGTCGGACCCTCCTTGGGTCACGTTCTCCATGCGCCGCGAAGACACTCGTGTGTGAACAAGGAGTCCAGGGTGACGCAAAAGCGCGTTGACAGGCGGCGCCGCGGTTGTATGCGCATTCCATAACCGTTAGAATAGATGCAGAAGATAGTGAACGGCATTGAATTTCCCGCGAAAAATCACCCTCCCCTTCCCCCTCCCATCAAGGGAGGGGGTTATAAAACTCTCTGTCCTTGTGGGGCAGGCTTTCCAGCCTGCCGGCGGCCTGGAAAGGCCGCCCCACAAAGAGAGGAGTGTGAAGGGGGATTCCGGCTTCATTCTTAGGCACAGATCTTTATGCGACATACCATAGCGACTCAGGAGGAAACGTTGATTTTGTACGGGACCCTGCCTTCCCCCGTATAAACGTTGCGACCTTATCCTGTGAAGAGGAATACGGACATGGCACCTATCTTTGGCGATCCTCCTTCAAATGGAGCGTGGATCTCCGCGACCGATCGCGGAACGATTATCGTACCTGATACTCCCATTGTGGGATTTATCGAAGGGGATGGCGTCGGCCCGGACATCTGGGCAGCCGCGAGGCCGGTGTTTGACGCGGCGGTTGGCCTGGCTTCGCACGGGAAGCGACACATAGCCTGGTGGGAAATCGCAGCCGGGGAAAAATCGTTTGCCGCTTGTGGGCAGCACCTGCCGGACGAGACCTTCGAGGCCATTGAGAAGGCCCGAGTCGTGATCAAAGGCCCGTTAACCACGCCCGTGGGCGGTGGATTCCGCAGCCTGAATGTAACCTTGAGACAAAAGCTGGACCTGTACTGTTGTATTCGGCCGGTGAAGTACGTTCCCGGGGCGCCTGCGCCTGTTACCAGACCCCAGGATGTGGATATGGTTATCTTCCGTGAGAATACTGAAGATGTGTATGCGGGAATCGAATGGAAATCAGGCTCTCCGGAAGCCACAAAAGTCATTGACTTCCTGCGAGACCGCATGGGCGTATCAATTGATCCCCTCTCGGGCGTCGGCGTGAAACCCATCAGCCCGGGTGCCACCAAGCGCCTAGTGAGACGGGCTATTCAATTCGCGATCGAGAACGGCCGTCAACGAGTCACGCTCGTTCACAAAGGAAATATTATGAAGTTCACTGAGGGAGCTTTTCGGGACTGGGGGTACGAAGTTGCCCGCGATGAATTCGCAGAACATGTAACACTTGAAGCAGACCTGCCTGCGGATTCGTCCGGAAAGATCCCGCAAGGCAAAATCATTGTGAACGACCGAATAGCAGACGCGATGTTTCAGCAGGTGCTGCTTCGACCGCAGGAATATGAAGTGCTGGCCCTGCCCAACTTAAACGGAGACTATCTGTCGGATGCGCTTGCCGCGCAGGTGGGTGGATTAGGTATGGCTCCTGGAGCTAACATCGGTGATGCCTGCGCGATTTTTGAAGCAACTCACGGGAGCGCGCCCCGGTACGCGGGCTTGGATAAGGTAAATCCCGGGTCTCTAATCCTTTCCGGCGCCATGATGTTGGAACACATGGGATGGAAAGATGAAGCGCAACTTATCACGGCCGCGCTGTCGCGTACCATCCAGGCAAAGACAGTCACCTATGACCTTGCTCGCCTTCTGCCTGGAGCGCGCGAGGTTTCCTGCTCCGCGTTCGGTCAGGCAATTATTGAAAACATGAATGCACTCTAAGCCGACGCAGATTGATACAGATGCGCGGTCAAAGAATTGACATGGGAAATGGCCTCCGCCGGTGCAACCATAAATGCGCGGGCCAGCACGGAGGCCGGCACCTACCAATGCCCGAGCAACACTCGGCCATTATTCTCGACAGGTCCTATAACTACAAAGTTCCACCTGGTGAATGATGGGACCAATGCGGGATTAGGCTTGCTTCAGGCCCCGCAATTGAGCTAGACTTAATATCCTTAGTTCTTCAATCGCCTTACGCGCCTCTCCCTGAATGAACCGGCGCGGATAAGTCATGGTAGAACCCGAGCCCGGAATTCTCAGCACTTTCCCGAAAAGCCCATGAACAAGACCATCCCCTACTGGAACCCACATCTGGAGACTTTGCCCAGGGAGCGCCTGGAACGGTTGCAGCTCCGCAAATTCAGAAACATTGTCCGATGGGCATACGAGCGTTCCCGATTCCATCGAGCGCTCTACGAGAAGGCCGGAGTGGAGCCTGACGAGATTAAAACGCTGGAACAGCTTCGTCTGGTCCCAAAAGTGGAAAAGTCTATGCTGAGGCCCATACAGAACAAGGACCCCTTCCCGTATGGAGACGCGCTCTGTGTGCCGCTGGACGAGGTTACGGAATTCCACCAGACGAGCGGCACCACCGGCCAACCGGTGTACCAGCCGGACACGTGGCAGGACTGGGAATGGTTTTCCGAATGCTGGGCAACGCTACTGTGGGCACAAGGGTATCGTCCTCATGACCGGGTCTTTCTGCCGTTTGGATACAACGTGTTCGTGGCGTTCTGGACGGGACATTATGCATCCGAAAAGATCGGGTGCGAGACCGTCCCCGGGGGCGTGCTCGACACGCAGGCCCGCATTCTTAAGATGCAGGAACTCAGAGCTACCGCCATGATGGCGACTCCCACCTACGTGTTGGGGATGGCTGATGTTGCACAGCGCAAATTGGGAATCGACCCTGCGAAAGATCTGTTCGTCAGACGGATTACCTGCGCAGGCGAGCCCGGCGCGCTGATCCCGTCCACCAAAGAACGCATGGAAAGGCTGTGGGGCGCAAAGGTATTCGATCACGCGGGCGCGACCGAAATCGGCGCGTGGGGCTTTGAATGCGAGATCCAGCCGGGCGGCATGCATGTGAACGAAGCCATGTTCCTCGCGGAAGTGGAAGATCCGGACACGGGCGAGCCCATTACAGAGCCGAACAAACCAGGGAAAATGGTGATCACCGCGCTGGACAGACTGGCCCAACCGTGCATCAGGTTTGATTCTAAAGACATAGTGGAAATCAGCCCCGATCGGTGTCCATGCGGCCGAACGTACACCATATTCAACGGCGGCGTAATCGGCAGAGCGGACGATATCACTAAGGTGAAAGGCGTTCTTTTGGCTCCATCTGCGATTGAAGACGTGGTACGGGGCTTTCCCGGCCTCTCACACGAATATGAAGTCGTTGTGGAAAAGCGCGGAGATGTGGACCATATTACGCTCAAGGCGGAACTGGCGGAAGGTTCCGGCCAGGACGCGTCGAGCATCACGGAAAAGCTCAAGACTGAACTCAGATTCAAGACCAACCTTGGATATGAAATTCAGATCCATCCGTATGGATCTTTGCCCCGCTATGAAGTAAAGGCCAAGCGCTTCAAAGACCTGAGGAAACGAGGAGACGCCTGAACCATGACCAGGCAGCCCACGCAGGCAGAAATTGCGGCTCAAGTCGATCAATTGCAGAGAATTGCGCAAGAGCTTTACGATCAGTCGGAAGACTTCCCTGCGCTCAACCGCAACCTCAAGCGAATATTGGCATCTATCCACATGCTGAGAATTAATCTGGAGGAAGCGGACTAATCGGGGCTTTCCGATAGATCTCAGTCTATTCTTGCCCTCATGAACAGCTCGCGCTTGAAGAAGATCGGTAGGGGCCGGCGTCTCTGCCGGCCCGAGCTAGTTGATTCTAAGGAGAATGTGCCGGCGCGGAGGCTGGCACCTACCAGTGTCCGAGGAGTAACAGAACATTATTTTTGACACTTTCTATAATTGGACGCCTCCCGATACATCGGAGCTGATCATCGCGAATATTGTCGGATGTCGGCCTCTTCTTGCCGGAGAACATCTTGGTAGCGTAAACTTGTTCTGAGTTTACTTGGCGACACGCGCTCAGAATTGATTCACCCACATTGTTACAGGGGAGCCCACCACCATGGTTAAGCCCATTTACCTCGACTACAACGGCACCACACCTCATGCGCCTGAAGTGATTGAGGCCATGAGGCCGTTCCTGGAAACCGAGTTCGGCAATCCGTCCAGCAGCCACTGGTACGGGATCGCGACCAAGAGGGCGCTTCAAACGGCTCGCAGTCAGGTCGCTGCTGCGCTCAACTGCACGCCTGAAGAGATCGTCTTCACCAGCGGCGGCACCGAATCCAACAACCATGCCATCCAAGGGACGTGCTTCGCTGTCAGGGCCAAAGGCAACCACATCATCACGTCACAGGTCGAGCATCCGGCGGTCCTGGAAGTGTGTCGATGGCTTGAAGCAAGCGGTTTCGAGACTACCTACCTTCCGGTGGACGAGCATGGCCTGGTTTCCACGAGCGATCTGGAACGTGCAATCAGGCCTGAGACGATACTTATTACCGTCATGCACGCGAATAATGAGGTGGGGACTATTCAGCCGATTGAGGAGATCAACCGGCTCGCAAAGGACCGCGGAATCGTGATGCACACCGACGCTGCCCAGGCTGTGGGGAAAATCCCTACGGACGTGAAAACATTGGGCGTGGATCTGCTTTCCGTGGCCGGGCACAAGCTGTACGCTCCCAAAGGCGTTGGAGCACTGTACGTGCGAAGCGGCCTGGAACTGACGAAGTTCATGCACGGCGCTGGTCAGGAAAAGGGTAAGCGCGCCGGAACGGAGAACGTCCTGGAGATCGTGGGGCTCGGCAAGGCGTGTGAGATCGCGGCACGGGACCTGGCAAAGAATATGGCTCACATGAGAGAGATGCGGGACAGGCTCTATCGCGGATTGCACGAGAGACTGGGCGAAAAGATCCGCGTGAATGGGCACCCTGAGAAGCGCCTCCCCAATACGCTCAACGTTAGCTTCCGAGGACTGGAAGCGAACCGCATACTCGAAGAAATCGGGCTGGATGTGGCCGTATCCGCTGGGGCCGCGTGCCACGCGGACCATGTGGAAATATCCAGCGTGCTCCGAGCCATGAACGTGCCGTTGGCGTGGGCCAAAGGCACGCTCCGTTTCACCACAGGACGCATGACCACGGAAGACGAGATCGACCGAGCAGTACAGGTGATCGCGGACGCGGCCGAGAGTTTGATGACCCAGGATTAGAACAGATTACGGGGGCAACGCGGTTTTGGTAGCCGCCGGCCTCCGTGCCGGTGGATTATGCAACGACTATCAACAAACTCGGGCCGGCAGGGACGCCGGCCCCTACCGATGTGTTGGGATGCGGCCATCAAATAACTTCAAGATCCCACCAGCGGCGCCACGAGTCCTGAAAAGGGCCGTAGCAATTCTCGTCGCGGGCCTCGCAATGCTCTTTGCGGTGGCGTGGCTTGTCAGCGGTTGGCTGCCCGACTATCGAGATGCTCTGAATACTCAGCGGCCGCGCCTGGGTTCCGCGGTTGTGGATCGTCATGGGAGACTTCTCCGGCTGGTTCCCGGACCCGACCGCCAGTTCGGGATCTGGTGCGAAATTCAGCGAGCCCCCGCGTGTGTGAAACACGCGTTTATCGCGGCCGAAGATCAACGCTTTCTCTATCACCTCGGCTTCGACCCATTCGCTATGCTGCGCGCTCTTGCCGGCAATTTGGCGCAATGGCGCACGGTCTCCGGCGCATCCACCATCACGCAGCAGGTGGTCAGGCTTATTCAGCCTAGGCCGAGGACGCTGCGATCCAAAGCGATTGAGCTCGCAGCCGCTATCAAAATGGAGACGCAGCTTTCCAAGGAGCAAATTCTCGAACTCTATCTGAATCTTTCGCCAATGGGGGGCAACATACGCGGGGTGGGTCTGGCCGCGCGCTCCTATTTCGGCAAAGACATAGAAAGCCTCAATCCGGCCGAAGCTGCATTGCTGGCTGTCTTGCCCCGATCTCCTTCGCGGCTCGATCCCCGCAAGCCCACATCACGAAAAACCGCGCTCGCGGCGAAAGACTCGGTCCTTGAACGCATGGCAGTGCGAGGATGGATCAAATCCGAACAACTGGCCGCGATGAAAGGGGAGTCTGTTCATTTTGCATTTCGAGGCTTTCCTTGCGAAGCGCCCCACCTGGTGGATCACCTCCTGACAAGTGAGATCCAATCAGGCGCGCACATCCGGGCCACCATAGACCTCGATACTCAGCATCGGGTGGAAAGAATCGTCAACGCGCATCGCGGCCGCCTTGCAGGAATGGGAATACGGCAGACCGGCGCGCTGATTGTTGATACGCGGAGCGCTCAAGTGCTGGCCCTGGTGGGCTCTCTGGGGTACAGGTCTGCAAGCGAAGGTTTCAATAACGCGGTCTTTGCCCCGCGTGGGGCCGGGTCAACTTTAAAGCCTTTTCTGTACGCGCTGGCGCTGGAAAAAGGATACCAGGCCTATTCGGAGATCCCGGACACCTTCAGAAGCTATCCTACACCGCATGGGGATTACCTTCCGCTCAACGCGGACCGTCGTTTCTACGGACCGGTGAATTTACGGGTGGCGCTCGGCAATTCCCTGAATATTTCTTCGATCAAGCTGGTGAAGGCCATTGGGCTGGAAGATTTCTACGATTTCCTCAAGAAACTGGATCTCGTGTACGAGAATGCCGCGCCCGCACAGCACTACGGCCTGGGCCTGGCCATCGGGAATATCGAAGCGGACCTGTTCCGACTCGTTCAGGCGTACTGCACGTTGGCGAACGGCGGCTTGCACCGGCCCTTAGCTGTGCGCGCAGGTGAGGGGGCATGGCCGGTGCAGGTTATGTCGCCTCAGGCCGCGTACGTGATCATGCACATCCTGGCTGACCCTTCGGCTCGCCTGCTGACATTCGGAAATCCGGGGTGGATGAACTTCCCCTCTGAGATAGCCATGAAGACCGGTACCAGCAGCAACTACCGAGATTGCTGGATCATTGGGGCCACTGCGTCTCACGTGATCGGCATATGGGCGGGCAATTTCACCGGCGAGTCAACCGCACGAGCATCAGGAGCCACGGCCGTGGGCCCGATCATGCAGGAGATCGTTCAGGTGCTTTCGGTGGAAGGGCTGGGCTCTCCGTTCAAGAGACCCGATGGTGTTCAGGAAGAGACGATCTGCTGGATGTCCGGCAAACCTGCTTCTTCCCGGTGTCCGTACACAAGCCGCGAGCTAGTCATCGGCGGCGCAATATCGGACGCGCAATGCGACCTGACCCACGAAACCGAACAGTACACCCTGGGATCCACTTACGCGCAATGGATAGATCGAAGGGAAAAAGAGCACGGACAGGGGAGATTCCGCCTCGGCGAGGGGCCGCGAACGCGGGCTGAGAGGGCCCAAGCAGGTGTAACCGGAACGCTCACTCCCCATGGCCCTGGGCCTGTGGATCGGAGTTCTCGAGTCAGCATCCTGAGCCCCCACAACTTCGACCGATTCGTGCTTTCGCCGCACCACCAGAATCGTATCCGGTTCCAGGCTGTGGTGGAGCCAATAGTGTCTCAAGTAATCTGGATACTGGACGGTGTGGAGATCGCGAGAACTCCGCCGCCGTACGAATTCTTTTGGGAACCGCTAAAGGGCGGCCACGTGGTTCACGCGGTCACTCCGCATGGAGAAGCCGCGCAGGTGACGATCCGCGTGGAGTAATTGCGGCTTGGAATAACCAAGGCTTTGGAGAGGATAGCCGGGAAAGTCCTCTACGCAAAGACAATCAACTTGATTGGGCCGGGTTCTTCTCTGATAATGAAATAAAGAGGAGCTCTTTCATTCACCTTAGCCTTAGGAGAGGAGGAGCAGATGGCCATTAAAGTCCTTATCACGAGGGAGTTCAAGCCGGAGCGGATCAACGAGGCCTACCAGCTCCTGATGCAACTTCGGTCGGCCGTGACTCTGCAAGGGGGGTACATCTCCGGGCAAACGCTGATCAGCGCTGACAGTCCCAACCGTATCGTTGTCGTCAGCACGTGGGCGAGCCGAAAGCGCTGGGAAGCATGGAAGTCCAGCGACGAAAGGAACCGGTTCCTGGGGAAACTCGATACCTTCTTGTCTGGGCCCGAAAAGGTGGAGGTATTCCTGACCGGGGGGCAGGGAGCCGATTGAGCGCGAAGAGCGCGCGCTGAATAAGACACGGACCTGCCAAAGCTGAGGTCCGTGGCACCCGGCCGAAAGCGCCTGGTAGGTGCCGGCCTCCGTGCCGGCACATTTCGTTTAAGGGTCACCTAGCTCGGGCCGGCAGAGCCTGCCCCGGACGCGATCCGGGGGACGCCGGACCCTACCGGTGTTCTTCAAGCGCGGGCTGTCCAAGAAACCAAGAATCTTGACAACCGGTATATGCTCCCAGCCTCTTACTCCACAACCGTTTTGAACACCCCCCAGACCTTGATAGTTAGTGGATGTCTAGTGGGCCATTTCGCAACGTATTCGGGATTTGTTGCCTGCTCTACGCACTCAAAGTCGATCCTGCCTTTGATGACGTCCCCTTTTCGGTGCACCTTATTGTCCAGAGTCAACTCTTGACGCTTTGTCGTCCATGTTAGATCTGCCTTCCCTCCTGGTAGTTTGTAAAAAGTCCAGTACTGACACGAGAACATTCCACTTTTCACCTGAATTCTTAGTCTATCTAGGAACCCCGGACCATCGTTATGGATGAAGAGATCGATCGTATTCACATCAACTAACCTGGCCTCACAGAAATCGACCACATGCTTGACCCCCCAACCAGTGGAAAAACACATGGCTGTATCGCCCAACAGCGACGGGTCTTCTCCTTCTGATGTCTTTCCGCTGGCAGCGGCTTGGCGGTCGTACGGATAGCCCCACGCATCTGAGTCGAACCACGTATCCCACAGTTTCTTTGGATCGTAATCAACCTGGGACCACATCTGCGTCGGTTGCCCCGGCGGAACTTCCCAAGGGTCGTAGCCATCTTCACTGCCAAAGCCATGACCGAGGAGCACCAGGGCCAGGAAAAGTCCCAGCAGTATCCGTTTAAGAGATCGGAAGCCCATCGAGGTTCCCCCAGGACGCGGACTATTCAGCCACGCGTTGAAACTGGCTCACTCTCACCCTCCCCTGTCCCCTCCCATCAAGGGAGGGGGACTCATTCTCCTCCCCTGGCGGGAGGGGTTAGGGGAGGGGGCGTAGGGAAGGCCCAAAAAGCTCAAGGTTTATGCGCAGCAATATAGAACAGTGCTAAGAGTCGTCGGATATGTAGATCACCTTGCTCCCTTGCGGCTCGAACATAAACGGGAGCTCCTGCAAACCGGAAAGCGCGTCTCTTACGCGCGGCTGATTCTGTTTTTCCACGTAGAAGAGCAAGAAACCGCCTCCGCCTGCGCCAAGGAGCTTTCCTCCGATCGCGCCGGCTGCGCGGGCAGCTTCGTAATAGCCGTTGATCCGATCGTTACTGATTGTGCCCACCAGGCTTTGCTTCAAGAGCCAGCCTTCATGAAGAATCTCGCCGAAACGATTGAGCGAACGCCCGTCCTTGAGCACTTCCAGTGCTCTGGAACAGAGATCCCTCATCTTGATAAGCGGGTCCATTTTCTTGTGCGTGTTGGCCTTCTGCACTTCCAGAATCTCGCCCGCGCGCCTGGTAATGCCGGTATAGAACATCAAAAGGTTGTCCTGGAGCGCTCGTTTCGTTTCAGGAGAGCAGATAACCGGGTCAACGAACACTGTTTCATCAGCGTTGAAGCGGATATGGCACATGCCCCCATAAGCGGCGATGTACTGATCCTGCTTACCGATGGGGTCATTCAGGCGTTCAATCTCGATCTGACAAGCTTCGGCGGCGAGCTGACCAGCGGAGACATACTGCCCCTTGAACGTGTAGAGCGCGTGGAGGAGCCCCACCGCGTAGGTGCTTGACGATCCCAAGCCTGTTCCCGCAGGGATGTCCGCCATGGACGTAATTTCCACACGGTCGAGCACTCCGGTGATCTTCATGGCTTCGCGGATGATCGGGTGCCGGATCTCGTCCACTGAGTCCACAAGTTCCGTTTTGGAATACTTGATCAGTATGCCTTTTTCGAAGTACTGGGTCAGGCGGTTCACCGTAATGTACACGTATTTGTTGAGCGCCGTGCTCACCACCGCGCCCTGTTCTTTCCGATAGAACGAGGGGAGGTCGGTGCCGCCCCCGCAAAAGCTTATTCGCAACGGAGTTCGGGTGATAATCATGGGTCACCTTTGAGGTTTCGCCTTGGCCCGGTAAGGAGAACGTCTCGAAATGCTACCTGAGGCGATGCTCGGACCTGGGGAATCTACACGGTCCTTATCATAACCCATGCCGTGTCTCATCAACAAATCAAGACTGTATAGCAGCTTTGACTTGTTACCACGGAAGTGTCCCGCGCCTCGCGGGACCCATCCATGCACCGACGAGCCTGGCGATACTTCCGTGGCACCAAACTCGCGGGCGTATTTTCATAGGGATTGTCTCTTTTGCTCCGCAATCCTCCAGCGGTCATTTCCTTACTTTGAGGCCGCCTGCGTCCAGGATGGACGCCCCGATAGTAGCCCGGCGATTTATCGCCGGGAATGAGCGGTTAAGAAAAGATTTCTTAGTCCCCAGGTGGCGCCCGGAGGATTAATCCTCCGGGCGCCACCTGGGGACCAAGAGGCGGATTTTTGCTCAACGGTCACCCGGCAATGAATTGCCGGGCTACTTTCAATCGCCCCTTTGGGGCTTTAACGGAGTTGAATGAATAATCTCTCTTCGCATTGTGTTGCGACCGAAAGCTGATCGTCGTTCCTCGGAATGACTGCACTGACGCACTGACCCGCCAAAGTGAAGCTCGTCCGGAGGAAATGATTCGCAGAAAATGAGAAAGCGCTGCCGCAAGGTTCCCGGCTCAAGGGGGTGGAGGTGAGGAAATGATGTGGTATGCCCCGTCCCTGGACCAAACCGCTAACCGGAATAAAAGAGATCCGGGGACGGGGTATCCTTGAACCCTCCGTGCAATCCAAGCCAAAAGAAAAAACCGGTTGCGGTAAGGCGCGAGCATATTCAGAGCAGCATGGGTGAGTCAAGCAGTTTTCTGCAACTTGCCGGATTTGTTGGAATATAATTGAAATATGGCCCGCGCTACCGGCTCATTTCATGCCGATTCGTTCTTAGTCAGGTAATATCCTGTTCTGGGTGGGACTGTCTCGCGAGGCGCGGGATTGCCCGTCGTTCTCGGGCCGGCAGAGCCTGCCCCGGACCCAATCCGGGGGACGCCGGCCCCCACCGATTTTCGTCTAGCGAGGGCTGTCCAAGAGGCCAAGAATTCTCACAGCCGGTATACGCGCGAAAGTGCATCTGCCAAGATCTGGTGGCACCAAGTCAGGCACGTGCGCCACTTCCGTTGACAGTGTCTAGAGGCTCTGTTAGCATCGTGCCGCTATTATCAGTCAGGCTTCCATAGCGTTTACGCAGCCTGCGTTCCGATAAATCATAGGCGCGGTGACCGCGGCTTCTCGTTCGGGGGCTTCGCGGGGGAAGAATAAGACTACGACAACAAGGTGGGAGTACGATGGCCGACGTAGAAGGAATGGTACAGGCAAGAGACGTGCGGGCTTCCAAGAAGGGCTCAGCAGCCGGGTTTCACCTCAAAGGATGCGATCATTTGGACTGGGGCATGAAAAACCGACTCTCCCGGATTATCAAGCCCGACACCGGTCGCACCGTGATGCTAGCCGTGGACCACGGTTATTTCCAGGGACCCACATCGGGCTTGGAAGTCATGGAAGAGACGCTGGAGCCGCTGATTCCTCACGCGGATTGTCTGATGCTCACGCGCGGCATTCTGCGGACTAGTGTTCCTCCGGGCGCTCAGGTGCCTATCGTCTTGAGGGTTTCAGGCGGGAACAGCGTTGTCGCGGATGATCTTTCCAACGAGACCTTGACCGTGACGCCGGAAGACTGCATGAGGCTCAACGTGTGCGGAATGGCCTTCTCGATCTATATTGGGGCTCAGTACCAGCACCAGACCCTGGCTGCATTCGCAGACCTGATCGACGCAGGCTACTCGACAGGAATTCCGGTTCTGGCCGTAACAGCAGTGGGCAGGGAAATGGTCCGGGATGCTCGATTCTTGAGCCTGGCCTCCAGGATGGCTGCGGAAATGGGCGCGAACCTGGTGAAGACCTATTACTGCGAGAACTTCGAGCGCGTCACCGGAACCTGCCCTGTTCCCATCGTCATGGCAGGTGGGAAGAAGCTCCCGGAATTGGATGCACTTACCATGGCGTACAAAGCGGTAACCGAGGGCGCGGTGGGCGTGGACATGGGCAGGAACATCTTCCAATCTGACTGCCCCGTTGGGATGATCAAAGCCGTGCGGGCCGTGGTGCACTACAATGAGAAGCCCAAGAAAGCCCTCAAAATCTACCAGGACGAAAAGAAGGGCTCCAAGGCTGCATAGATCCGGTTCCGAGATTGTTTGCGCAGAATTCTCGTAGGGGCGGGTTTCAAACCCGCCCCTACCGCTAAGGGGACGGCTTCTTTTCACCGGAACGGATTGGGTCCCTGAGCACGGAAGGAGAGCCATTCATGCGAGTCGCCATGTACTACAACAACAAGGACGTCAGGATCGAGGAAATGGCGATTCCTCGCATCGGCCCTGACGAAATCCTGGTGAAGATATGGGCCAGCGGGATTTGTGGCAGCGACGTGCTCGAATGGTATCGGCTCCCCAAAGCTCCACGGGTGCTTGGTCACGAAATCGCTGGGGAAATAACCGAAATAGGCGCGAACGTACAGGGTTGGAAGATCGGCAACCGCGTTTTTGTGTCGCACCACGTGCCCTGCAACATGTGCCGCTACTGCCTCTCTGACCATCATGGAACCTGTGACACGCTCAAAACCACGAACTTTGATCCGGGTGGATTCGCGGAGTTCCTGCGTGTGCCGGCCATCAACGTGCGCAATGGGCTGTATGCGCTGCCTGATTCCATGTCCTACGAGCAGGCTGTTTTCATCGAACCTTTGGCCTGTATATATCGAGGTCAGCATAATGCAGGCTGGCTGCCCGGGCGCCGCGTTGTTGTGATCGGGAGCGGCATCGCGGGCCTGATGCACATCAAGCTGGCAAGAGCCGCGGGAGCCAGTCGCATCATCGCTGTAGACGTGAACCCGCAGCGACTGGAAGCTGCTGTGCAATTCGGCGCGGATCAGGGCTTGCTCACCGGAGATGATCTGATGGAACGCCTCAAGGAGGCGAACAACGGGCACCTTGCAGACCTGGTCATCGTGGCCACAGGCGCGCAAAAGGCTCTACATCAGGCTTTTCATGCGGTCGATCGAGGCGGAACTATTCTCTTTTTCGCTCCGGCAGACCCTAACGTGCGCGTGGACATGCCGTTCAACGATTGGTGGTGGCAAGAAGTGAAGATAGTGTCATCGTACGCGGCAGGCCCCAGAGACATCAGGGCAGCCATCGAGCTCATCGCATCCGGCCGAATTACCGTCACGGACATGATCACCCATCGCCTGCCTTTAGAGCGCACTGAAGAGGGTTTTGGTCTCGTGGCCGCAGCTCAGGACTCAATCAAGGTCGTGATCGAGCCTCAGAAATAGCAGTATGGGAGTTTGTTAGAGAAATTTCCGGGGAGGGGCCTTTTTGAAAAAAGGCCCCTCCCCGGACCCCTCCCCCAAAAACTTCCATACTATTGCAAGCGCTTCCAGCGCTAGCGAGACCAGATAACGAAGCTCGGGCTTGCCCCTCCGCTCGTGCATGGCTTTGGTGGGACAGGCGTCTCGCCTGTCCATTTTAGGGAAGGACAGGCAGGATGCCTGTCCCACCAATTCTTCCCGACCCATGGTACCGCATTTCGGTCAAGGAGTACTAACCTACCCGCATCACCTTGTATTTATTGATCTCCACCATGAGGAGCGGTGTTTATGCCTCCTATCGCAAGAGATGAAATCGACCGACGCATAAAAAAATTCCAGGCCGCGATGCCTGCTGAAGGGCTTGATGGAGCCCTCATCGTGAATCACGCGGACCTCTTTTACCTATCCGGGACCGCGCAGGACGCGCATCTTTTTGTTCCGATTGAGGGACTTCCCGTGCTCATGGTGCGTAGGAGCTTCGAAAGAGCCGCGGAGGACTCGCCGCTGGAGAATGTGGTGCCGGTAAAGAGCCTGTCCGAGCTTGGGACTATCGTAAAGGATTCCGCAAGCATGACGTTGCGCACACTCGGCATGGAACTCGACATATTGCCGGTGAACAACTTCCGTATTTATGAGGGGCTCTTCCCGGAAAGCGAGTTCCGAGATGTCTCGCCTCTGATCCGTGCCCTTCGCCAAGTGAAATCCCCGTACGAGATCGCTCTGCTGCGGAAAGCTGCGCGCATCAATGACGCGCTCTTTGCCAAGGCTCGGGAACTGCTCAGAGAGGGGATGACCGAGCTGGAGTTCGCGGGGCTCCTCGAAGCCGAGTACCGAAAAGGCGGGCATCAAGGCTATGTCAGGAGCCGCCAATTCAATAGCGAGGTCTTCTACGGTCACCTCATGTCCGGCGTCAATCTGGCTGTGCCCAGTTGCTCAGTAGGGCCCACCGGTGGTAGAGGAGCCAGCCCGGCTTATCCGCAAGGGGCTTCCCTCAAGGTCATAGGCAGGAACGAACCGGTTCAGGTGGATTATGTGGCCGCTGTAGAGGGTTACATGGTCGATCAGGCAAGAACTTACTACATCGGGGAACCTCCGACAAAATTGGCTCGGTTCCATGACCTGGCCCTGGAAATTCAGGCTGCCATAGGGCAACGAGGCGGCCCTGGCGTGAAAGCCGAAGAATTATACGATCTGGCCCTTGATATGGCTCGCCAAGCAGGACAGGAAGACTATTTCATGGGATGGCCTCAACCGGTCCCTTTTGTTGGGCATGGCGTCGGTCTGGAACTGGACGAATTGCCCGTGATCGGAAAGCGCTCATCCACAGTCCTGGAACCAGGCATGGTGATGGCCATTGAGCCCAAGTTTGTCTTCCCTGGCGAAGGTTTAGCCGGCGTTGAGAATACGTTTCTGGTAACTGACAAAGGCCTGGAAAGGCTCACCCTCTTTGACGACGCAATTCAGGTCGTTTCGACTTAGTGCTCTTTTTCATGAAAATGGGAGAGATGGACAATATTCTCGGAGATTCTTATAGTGAGGGTATCCCACGAGATTGGAGTTGAAACCTTTGAAGGAGATTCTGAGGGATATAGCGCGGGAAGAAGGGGCGAACCTCGCGGAGCTGGAGCGTGATTTTGCTGCCGGAGTAGTCGCTCTGTTGAAGCCGTCACCGTCGGGAAAGACTGTCGCGGTAGGGCGAAACCTGCGGGTAAAGGTGAATGCCAACATCGGCACATCGCAAGATCTTGCCGATGAAGAGAGGGAGCTCCGGAAGCTTGGCGCAGCGGTCAAGGCCGGCGCAGATACGGTTATGGACCTTTCCACCGGTGGAAATCTGCGGGAGGTCAGGCGAAAGGTAATCCGTGAATCCTCAATCCCTGTGGGCTCCGTCCCCATCTATGAGGCTATCGTGGGAGCCGTGAGGCGAAGAGGCGGCGGAGAACGCATGGACCCTGAAGAGATGCTCGACGCAATCAGGCTCCACGGGGAAGATGGTATCAGCTTTGTGACCGTGCACTGCGGAGTCACTCAGGCTGCGCTTGAGCACCTGAACCACCGTCCCAGAGTTTGCGGGATCGTCAGCCGAGGGGGCAGTTTTCTCGCGCGCTGGATGCGAGCAAACAAGAAAGAGAACCCGCTTTACGAGCGATACGACGAAGTGCTCGATATCTGCGCGCACTATGGAATGGCGCTTAGCTTGGGCGACGGTCTCAGACCCGGCGCCATAGCCGATTCCCTTGATCAGGCCCAAATAGAGGAGCTCAACACTCTGGGGCAGCTTTTCCGGCGGGCTCGAGAAAAGGGCGTCCAAGCAATTATCGAAGGTCCGGGCCACGTGCCGCTTGACCAGATACCTGCGCAGATCATGATGCAGAAGAAGCTCTGCGACAACGCGCCGTTCTATGTTCTTGGGCCGTTGGTAACCGACGTCTGTCCCGGGCTCGATTACATCACCTCCGCGATAGGAGGCGCGGTCGCAGCCGCAGCCGGCGCGGACTTCCTGTGTTACGTCACCCCATCGGAACACCTTGGTCTGCCGGATGTGGAAGATGTGCGGCTCGGAGTGCTTGCTTCACGTGTTGCGGCTCATGCAGCGGATCTCGCTCGCGGTCGTGCGGACGCCTGGCAGTGGGATGAGACCATGAGCAAAGCCCGCAAACAACGAGACTGGGCCGAACAGATCCGGCTCGCGCTGGACCCCGAACTTGCGAAAGAGGTTCGGGCCCGCACTTGCCCTGGTGATGAGCACGACACCTGCACCATGTGTGGAGAACTCTGCGCATACAAGGCCGACTCCCCAGTTTGACATAACGGCTTCTTCTTACAAGATTGCCTGTGTGTGACTTTGGCGGACAGCCTCCCTGTGTGATGCCACCGATGTATCCGGCTCATTGCGGGACTCATCCGTGCGTTGATGAGACTTGCGCGGGTGCCACTGCTGGCTTGTCCAGCAGTGCATCGTAGAAAGACACTGCTGGGCAAGCCAGCAGTGGCACCCAAAGGCGATCCCGGCCTATTAGATACCAACCGATATAGGTCAGGGCTTTCTCGAAACAGAAACAGTTTCTCGCCTCTCAGCCGGTGACATGTTATGACAGAGGAAAACAGACTCCTAGGTGGCGGGGCGATCCATGATCAGGCAGGTGGAATACTTCGAGAAACCTGGCAAACAGAACACCATCCGCTGTCTTGAGATTGTGACAGAGCTGGTCAAAGAGGGCCTTTCCCACGTAGTAGTGGCTACAACGGGAGGCGAAACGGGCCTCATCTTTGCCCGGGGCCTCCAAGGCTTGAAGGTGAACGTCGTGGCGGTCACCCACAATGTGGGATTCGGGCAGCCCAACCAGGACGAATGTTCCGAGGCCGTACGCAAAGAAATGCTTGCTCTCGGCGCAAAGATCTACACTGGAACCATCCTTACCCGCAGCATAGACTACGCGTTCATGCGGCAGCATCAGGGAATCTCACCGTCGTACGTCGTCGCGCAGACTCTGAGGCTTTTTTGCCAGGGGATGAAGGTGGCCGCGGAGATCGCTGCGGAAGCGTGTGATGCGGGTCTCGTGCCGGAAGGCGCTGACGTGATTGCGGTCGGGGGCACCGGCCGAGGCGCTGATACGGTGGCAATCGTTGAAGCCCATCCGTCACACAGATTTCTTGAGATCAGATTCAGGCAAATATTGGCCAAACCGATCTGACCGCATCGTTAGGCTCCTTTTCTTTTCCATGGTGCACCATGTTCGGCAGTGACGATTCAGTCACCAGCGCCCAAGAACTGTCATTGCGCCCCCGCTGAAAAGCGAGGGAAGCGATCTCAGCTATAAAGGACCGAGATTGCTTCGTCCCCCGGATCGAGTCCGGGGTCCTCGCAATGACAGATAGCGCCAAACTGCCCCGCATCGCTGAATGGTTATGTTCGGCCACCAATTTGGAATTGCTTTCTAATGCGGCTTTCGAGTACTCTCATGCGGATCTGAAACGTAAACGGACCGTCTAACAGCCAAGACACCCTCTGAATTCCGTGGACCAGAACTCTGTTTTGTGGAATACCTGTCCGCGGTTTTCACCAAAGAACAGGTGTGTCTGCACACAGAGCTGCAATGAAGCCGTCTCAAAATCAACATCAGAAGAGACATCTGCGCATCCTGACCATCCATCTGTTCTGCGTCCTGTGCGCGACAGTTCTTATGGTCAGCTCGTGCGGCAAGAAGCAGCAGACCAACCAGAATGCGGTGGCCGTACCTGTAGTCACTGCTCAAGTGATCCAGAAGGATGCGCCGTATTTTCTGAACGCCATCGGGTCCGTAAAGGCGTTCCAGTGGGTGGAGGTAAAACCGCGCGTCACCGGGCAGCTCCTTGAAGCTTGCTTCAAAGAAGGAGAGTTTCTCAAGAAGGGGCAACGCATCTTCACCATCGATCCCGCGCCGTTCCAGGCAAAACTGGACGAAGCCGAAGCAAGGCTGAAGCAGGCAAACACGCAGCTGGAACAAGCAGATCGTGACCTCAAGCGATACCAGGTACTCTACGAAGCAGCGGGAATAAGCTCGGAGCAGTATGAGGCAAAACAGGTAGATTTTATGTGGAAGAAATACCAGGTCGCGCTGGAAGAAGCACAGGTCACTTCTGCTCGTCTCGATCTGGGCTATTGCTCCATCGAAGCGCCCATGGACGGCCTGGCCGGGGAAATCAAAGTTGACGACAAGAACATTGTCACCGCGTACCAGACAACTCTGGTCAATGTGCGGCAGATTCAGCCCATCAAGGTAGTGTTTTCTCTTCCGGGAAAATTCCTCCAGGAAATCATCGAATACAATACTCGGCAGACGCTTGAAGTAAGGGCCCTGTTCACCGGTATCGACGAACCGGAAATCGGCTCACTTAATCTGATCGACAATTGGATTAACCCGAAGACCGGCATGATCATGCTCCAGGGGTTGTTTCCCAATCCCAAGAAAAGACTATGGCCCGGGGAGTTCGTCAAGGTGCTCCTTCAACTCACGGTGACAAAAGATGCGGTTCTGGTTCCGTCTCAGGCTGTCATGATCGGCCCAAAGGGCAAGTATGTGTGGCGGGTCAAAGACAACAACACCGTAGAAATCAGACTTGTGCTGATCAGCCGTTCAGCCGACGGCATGGAAGTGGTGGCTGAGGGCTTGCAACCCGGAGACACAGTGGTTGCCGAAGGCCAGACTTCCCTTTTCCCTGGAGCCCCTGTGCAGGAGAGGGAAAGACCGAAGAAGTCGGCTGAAGCCCCACGGCCAGAAGCGGCGACGTCCAAAAAGAGTGGTCCGCGATAAGGATTGGGAGTAACTAGTTATCCCGGTCGGCAATACTAGCGGCCATCCGGCGATGAGAGGTGATATCCACCGATGCTCGGCCAGCGAGCGCTTTTTCGTCATTCCCGCGCAGGCGGGAATCCAGAAGCCCAACGAGCGGATAGTGGGAAACCTTGTACTGAACCCCTTATCCGGGATTCCTGCTTCCACGTGAAAGTGCATGCCCATTATGCAGAAGTCGATGGGAATGTGGTGCCACGGATGTGCCGAAGGCTCATCCGTGCTGCGACTGGTTCGGCGGCAAGCCCTTAGCACTAGCTTCTTGCGGTGGAGAGGCTTCCGATGGCCATCGAGCAATAACAGTCGGGCACGGATGAGTCCCGCGGGGCGGGATGCATCCGTGGCACCAGACTCAATTGCGGCACTCTCATGCTCGGTTGTGACCGATGGATCATGGCCGTTCGCAACCTGCTTGCAGATCATAAGAGTTTTTGGGGAGGGGTCCGGGGAGGCGCTTTTTGCAAAAAGCGTCTCCCCGGCAGCTCTTTCAAAAGCTCATACGTTTTGAAACCGCTTTAAACCATGAGCCCTGCTGAGCTGTTCATTCGTCGGCCGGTCACCACGATCACTCTGATGATCTCGATGTTCTTTTTCGGGATCATGGGCTATGTTTATCTTCCCACGTCGGAACTGCCCGAAGTTGATTTCCCCACCATTCAGGTTACAGCGATCCTTCCCGGCGCGGATCCTGAAACCATGGCCTCCAGCGTAGCCACGCCCCTGGAAAAGCAGTTCTCGACGATTAGCGGCCTTCGGGCCATGAGCTCGGTGAGCAGTCTGGGGCAAACCGTTATCACCGTGCAGTTCGACTTGAATAGAAGCATCGATGGCGCCTCGCTGGATGTCCAGTCATCGATCTCTGCGGCCGCAGGCGATATGCCCAGCAACATGCCGAGCCCTCCTAACTTCAAGAAGATAAACCCGACCCAGTGGCCGATTTTCTACATGGCCATGTATTCGGAAGCGCTACCGCTCTACACGGTTAATGACTATGCGGATACATTCGTGAGCCAGTCTCTTTCGACCATACCGGGAGTGGCTCAGGTGCAGAATTACAGTCAGCAGCAGTTCACCGTGCGCGTCAAGGTGAATCCTGATGTCTTGGCAGCCCGAGGAATCGGGATAAATGATGTAAGAGACGCCATAAAGACGCACAATGTGAACCTGCCACTGGGAACACTCGACGGACCGTATCACACCACGACGGTCAAGGCTTCGGGCCAACTGATGGAAGCCGCCCGGTACAAGCCCATGATCGTCACCGAAATCGCCGGGCAACCTGTAAGACTTGAAGAGCTCGGCACCGTTCAGGATGGTGTGTACCGAGACAAAGTGTTCTCGACTCTTGATGGAAACCCTGCCGTTATTCTCGCTGTATTGCGCCAACCTGGAGCCAACACCATTGACATCGTCAACAGTATCGAACAAAGACTCCCGGCCATACGCGCAACACTTCCTCCAGCGATCACGCTCCAAGTGGTTTATGACCGATCGCAGTCCATACGAGAGAGCATCCTGGACGTGGAATTCACGCTCTTGCTGGCACTGGGGCTTGTGGTCCTGGTCATCTTTCTCTTTCTCAGGAGCGTGGCTGCCACCTTTGTAGCCGGTATCGCAATACCTCTCTCCGCGATCTCCACCTTTGCCGTGATGTACATGATGGGTTTCTCGCTGGATAACCTATCTCTCATGGCCTTGATGCTTTCGGTGGGTTTCGTGGTGGACGACGCTATCGTGGTAATCGAAAACGTCTTCCGGCACATGCAAATGGGCAAGAAACCTTTTCAGGCCGCAATCGACGGCGCAACCGAAATCGTTTTCACCATTGTTTCTATTACATTGAGCCTGGCTGTGGTCTTTGTGCCCATTATGTTCATGGCAGGCATCTACGGGAGGATTCTCAACGAATTCGCGGTGACAATCACGGTTACGATTCTGATTTCAGGCGCGGTGGCCATATGTATGAGCCCCATGCTGTCCAGTCGCCTCTTCCGACCGGGAAGCAAGCTTGCTGAGTCTGATCCGATTTTTGATGCCATGCTTAAATTCTATCGCCGCACCCTGGTGGAAGCTGTCGAGTATCGCCGTACGACCATCGCTATCGCGGGGCTAACCTTGGCTGCAACCTTGTACCTTTTCGCGACTTTGCCAAAAGGCTTCCTCCCCACGGTGGACATGAATCATCTCATCGGCATGTTTGTGAGCAATGAAAGCATCTCTCCGGAAAGCATGGCCCGCTCGATCAGAGAAGTCACTCCGCCGCTGCAGGCAAACGAGAATGTGAAGCATGTCCTGACGGTCTCTGGGTATCCGCTGCGAAACCAGGGCTTTTGCGTTCTGATCCTGAAGGAGAGGCCGCCGCGCACGGATTCATCCTACCAGGTGGTCCAGCAGGTAACTCCCGTAGCAAACAGTATTCCCGGACTAAGGACCTTCTATCGGGTGCCGCCTATGGTCGAGATCTCCACCGTAAGAGCCCCGAGCCCGTATCTTTTCGTGATGCAGTGCCCAAAGACCGAGATTCTTTACCGAGACGCCAAAGACTTTGAAGACGCGCTGCGACATCTACCTCAAGTTGTGGGAGTCAATTCCGACCTTTATTTGAAAAACCCCGAATCGTTCGTGGATATTCAGCGGGACCGTGCGTCCACTTACGGCGTCACCGCAGGAATCATTGAAGAGAGCGCTTATTCCGCGTACGCGGATCGTGAGGTCTCTAACATCTATGGAACCAGCGCCACGTATAAGGTGATCCTGGAAGTGGAAGACGCGCACCAACGTAACCCGGCCGATTTGGCACACCTCTATGTGAAAGGCTCAAACTCCGAGCAGGTGCGGTTAGATGCGATCGCGGACATACATTCGCGTCCTGGTCCTTTAACGGTGAACCACTATGGGCAGCTCCCTTCTGCCACCATGTCCTTTGACACAGCTCCGGGTGTAGCTTTGGGCCAGGCAACTGAAGCGGTGCGTGACCTGGCCAGGAAGATGCTCCCGGACACGGTTTTGTTCAAATTCGAGGGAACGGCACAGGCGTTTGAGGAATCCTTCCGGAGCATCGTCTTCCTGTTCATTGTGGCTGTGGTCATCATCTATCTAATTCTTGCCATCCTCTATGAAAGCTTCGTGGTACCCCTTGCCATTATTTCAGGCCTACCCTCTGCCGCGTTCGGCGGCCTTCTCGTGCTGTGGATATTCGGACTGGAATTGAATCTGTACGGATTCGTGGGGCTCTTCATGCTCATCGGCATAGTGAAAAAGAATGCCATTATGGTGGTGGACTTTGCCCTGGAAGCAGAACGGACCCACAAGAAAAGCCCGCTGGATGCCGCGATCGAGGGGAGCCTGATCCGGTTCCGACCCATCATGATGACCACCATTGCGGCCATCGCAGGGATGCTCCCCATCGCGTTCGGATACGGCGCAGGCGGCGAATCAAGACAGCCGCTGGGGCTGGTCGTGGTCGGCGGGCTGCTCCTTTCGCAAGTGGTGACGCTCTACCTCACACCTGTGGCATACACGTACCTGGCAGAGTTCCAAGAACGACTCGACCGCCGAAACGCCAAGAAACGCGAAATGCTCGGCATCCCCAACGCGTAGAAGAGTTGCAGAAGGTAGGAGTGTTTTGAAGAGTTTCCGGGGGGAGAACTTTTTTGTGCAAAAAAGTTCTCCCCCCGGAACCCCCCTCTCAAAAAACTCCCTCCTTTGGCAAGCGCTTCCAGCGCTTGCAGGACTGCTCTCTATGGCCCTCCAGGAATATGGCGTTTGGCAGGAATTGAGACCAAAATAAGTTGATTGGGCTGGTAGGGGCGGACCCGCGTGTCCGCCCTGCTTTGTGCATTTTCCGATCCGGGCAGGCGCGGGGGCCTGCCTCTACATTGACAGGAGCATTTCACCCATGAATTTTGGCAAGCACTATAAACGCCAGTCAGAAATGAGCGTCCTTCGGGTGAAAGCCCGAATCCAGCAGGGTATGATGCGCTAACCTCACCAAACGCGGGGTAACCTCCAATAGACGCTTCTTCGGCACAGGTCATCCATTCCGACGCCCGAGGTGCCACTGACCTGGACGCTGTCCAGGTCAGTGCGCCATCGCAGTCTGGTATAGCAAGTGCAAAAAAATAATGTCCGATTGCTGCTCGGACACTGGTAGGTGCCGGCCTCCGTGCCGGTACATTTTTCTTAAGAATCACCTAGCTCGGGCCGGCAGGGACGCCGGCCCCTACCGGCTGTTTCCAAGCGAGGGCTGGCTAAGAGGCCAAGAATCGTGACAACTGGTATATGGCGGGGCCTATTACTTCCCGAAATCGGTTACTCTCTTGGCGAATTCGCTGGAGACTACCAGGATTGTTTGATTGCGGTTTTCCAATTCCATTGCCGCGTGTAACGACTGCGCGGTCGTAGTGTCGTTCAGGACGCTCTTGGTGAGACGAAGCCCTCCTGGGGTTTTTCCGAGCATCATCTGTGCAATATTGAGCGCTTCCTTTATGAGGTCGTCCTTGGGCAGCACTTTGCTCACCAGGCCGATCCGTTCAGCTTCGTCCGCGGGCACACGCCGCCCGGTATATAGAATTTCCGAAGCCCTGGAAAGACCCACAAACCGCGGCAAAAAGTACGAAGATCCCATTTCCCCTGCGGAGAGCCCGATGTTGATGAATGAGGCCACAAAGAAGGCTTCAGGGGCGGCAAGTCGGATGTCCGCAGCCAACGCAATGGCAAAGCCTCCGCCGGCAGCAGGTCCGTTCACCGCCGCGATTACCGGCTGAGGGATCTTCCTCAATCCAAGGATGAGACCGCCGTATCGTTCCTGGATCTTTCTGAGGTACGTGTCAGCGGACGCGAAGTACTCATGGTCCATGTGAGAGGCTGCTTCCACAAGGTCCGCGCCTGAGCAAAACCCTCTGCCTGCCCCGGTCAGAATGACTACCCGGATGTCGTCGCTTTGCTCCAGGCGCTTGAATACTTCTTCGAACGCCTCGAGCATGTCCGGGTTGATCGCGTTGAGCCTATCCGGCCGGTTCATGGTGATCAGCATCACACCCGCGACGGGCTCTTCCAGCTTGAGTGGTCCTATTTCAATCGCTTCCTTTTGAGACATAGCAGTTTGCTCCATTCCATACCACGAGATTTGACTGCATAGCCGGGGTGGCACCCGCAAGTGAATCCGCGAATACTTCCAAGAACTCCTAAACTTTTGCAAGCGCTGGATGCGCTTGCAAAAGTTCAAGAGTTCTTGGGGAGGGGTCCGGGGAGCCCCGCGAAGCGCGGGGTTGCAAGAAGGGCCTCCCCGGAAACTTCTTTACAACCTCCTCGGCTCCGCAACCGTTATTTCAGCTCTTTTGGTTTTCGCCAGTCGGATATGCTTATAAGGCGCTTGTTGGGCACATCCGCTTTGAAGAACTTCACCATTTCACCAGGAGCGTGGCTGGTAGAAGAATAATTCACCGGAGGGAAAACTCCACCTGTTTCATAGTTCTTGAGGGTTTCCATCGCGGTCTTGAGCGATTCCGGGCTCAGGTCCTTGCCTGCTCGTTTCATGGCTTCTCCGAAGAGCCAGGATACGCCAACGCCATTGATGTACAGTGAAGTAAGGCCGATTTCGCGGTTGTTCTTTTTCGCGAGCTCGCGGGCAAGCTTGATGCCGGGAGTCTCGTCTGACCATGCGCCCACGAAATTGACCCCGATGTAATTCTTGGCTGCTTCGTCACAAGCTTTCACGATCATGTCATCCGTGGCCCAGTTAAAGCCAAAGACCGTCGGCCAATAGTTATACTTTTGCCCGCTCTTCAGGAAGGTAATCGTCGCAGGAAGCAAGGTGCACGTTATAACAACGTTGGCATTCTCTTTTTGCAGGGCCATGACCTGTGAGCTTGCATCGACCGAGCCGGTAGGTAGGACTAGTTCCGCTACCACGGGGATCTTGTATTTGGCAGCTCTTTCTTTGATGGCGTCCAGGCTTATCTTTCCGTATTCCTTTTTCTCGTACACAACACCGATGCGCACATCCTTCATTTTGAGCTCATGGACGATGTAATCCACGATGCACTGATATTGAGCCTCATACGTCGCACCCATCGCGAAGATGTACGGCTGGAGCGGATCGAAGAATTCCCGCACCAACGCGTTCGGGATATTCGTGATCTTGAACTCGTTGATCTGTTCCAAGTTCGCGATGGTCTGCTGGGTGCCGCCGGTGGTGATGAGCGAGAGAACTTTGTCGCGGTGGATCAGTTTTTTCACCGCGGCCACGGACTTGGGCGCCTCGAACTGGTCGTCTTCCCAGATCACTTCCACCTTGCGACCGTTGATCCCGCCCTGCTCATTGAGATAGTTCATGTAGTCGACCATTCCCTGACCGTTGGGCAGTCCCAAGGCAGCCACGGGACCGGTCTTCACGAGCACCAGGCCGAGCTTGACCGCATCTTTTGTCACTCCGCGTGCGTCCGCAAACACCCAGCCCGCCGTAAGCAGGCTCAAGGTCACGACGAGCGCAAGTTTCACCATCCAATACCTGTGGTGCCTCATCTGTTCTCTCCTTTCGCTGAAAGAATAGCACTAATACGTGAACGGCCAGTTCTTGAATCCTATCTTGATTCGATTCCAGATCGAATAAAGACCCCCTGGCTCGAAAATAAGGAACAGGATGATGAGCAGCCCAAAAGCCGCTATGTTCCACTCTTCGTCGTATCGACCTTCCAAGACGGGGAAGACCCGTGCCGAAGCCTGAGCAAAGAGCTTGATGAACTCCGGCACCACAACGATAAATACCGCGCCGAAGATCGATCCTACAATGCTCCCCATCCCGCCCACAATGATCATGGTGATGTATTGGATGGAGAGGAGTAGCGTGAAATGGTCCGGATGGATATGCCTGATGGTGTAGGCGTACAACCCGCCGGCCACTCCCGCGTAAAACGAGCTGATGGCAAAGGAAAGCACCTTGTAGTACGTGAGGTTCACACCGATAGCTTCAGCCGCGACGTCCCGATCCCGAATCGCCACGAAGGCCCGTCCCACACGGGTTCGGGTGATGTTGTTGGCGGCAAAGAGCAGCAGAGCCGTAATCACGATTAGAAAGAAGTAGAGTTGCTCGTCGGAGCTTAGCTTGTAACCCAGGATGGAGATCGCGGGCACACTCATTCCACGTACGCCGCCGGTAAGGCCTTCCCAGGTGATCACAACGTACTCGACCAGGACTCCAAAGGACATGGTGATCATGGCCAGGTAAAGACCCTTGAGCCGCAGGCAGGGGATGCCGACGATTGCGCCTGCAACAGCCGCGATCAATCCGGCCGCGGGGAGATTGATCCAGAAGGGCGTGCCCAGATGATTGGCGAGATTCGCTGTGGTGTAGGCTCCGATGGCAACAAAGGCCGCGTGTCCCAAGGAGATCAGGCCGGTATACCCGGTCAGAATGTTCAGCCCCACGGCGGCTACCGCAGCCAGGCATGAGAGGTTGACCAGGTAAACGAAATACGGATCGCCAAAGTACGGCAGCAGCACGAGCGCAGCAACGAAGATCACCGCCCAAAACTTGATCCATATGGTCCTGAAGAGCTTGATGTCTTCGTAATAGCTCTCGTTAAAGGTTTTGCTGCGGATCGGCACGCGCTACACCCTTTCGATCTCTTCCTGGCCGAAGAGCCCGTACGGCCGGATCATCAGGATAACAAAGAGCACAACGAACGGCGTCACATCTTTCACGCCCCCACCGATCATCTGGTCCAGGTAACCTCCGGCCAGGTTCTCTATCAGTCCGATTGCCAGACCGCCGATAATCGCGCCGGGAACACTCTCCATGCCGCCAAGGATCATCGCGGGAAACGCACTGATAGCGACGAACGCAAGGCCCACGTTGAGCACCATCACGTTGGCCAGGAATATCCCGGCAACCGCGGCAATGAGAAACGCCAGTCCCCACGTGAGCGCAAAAACGCGCCGCACGTTCACGCCCATGAGCGCTACCGTGTCCTGATCGTTCGCGGTACCTCTCATGGACAGTCCCATATTGGTGAATTTGAAGAAGATAAAGAAGGCCAACATGAGCACGAAGGATGCCAACATGCTCCATAAATGCGTGTACGAGAGCACCACACCGCCCACGCGCAGGCCTTCGGCTGGGAAAGGGCTGGGAAAGACATAGTTGTGGTGGCCAAAGAAAATACCGGCTAGGCTGCGCAGAAAAATGCTTAGGCCGATAGTTACCATGACTACCGAGAATACGGGCTCGCCCAGCATTGGTCGCAGGACGAGCCGCTCGCTCAGGACGCCCAGCAGGCCGGTCAGAAGCATTGTCAGGGGTAGGGCGATCCAGAACGAGATCTGAAACAGTGTCACAAGATAGTAGCAAATGAATGCGGCCACCATGATGGCTTCGCCCTGGGCGAAGTTCACAATCTTAGTCGCCTTGTAGATCAGAACGAATCCCAGCGCGATGAGAGCATACAAGCTCCCAACAGCCAGGCCGCTCACTGACAGGCCCAGAAAGTAAAGGAGAGAACTCTCCACTCAGGCCTCCTCTATGCCTTTTGCGAGCCGATCAGACAGCTCTCAATACATGCTTTCGATCAGGTCTTTGAACTTCTTCTCGATGATTGAACGCCTGACCTTCATAGTGGCGGTCAGTTCGTCATCATCATGGTCCAACTCTTTGCTGAGAACGGTAAACTTCTTGATTGTCTCCACACGGGCCAACTGTGTGTTGACTCTGTCCACCTCGCCTTGGACAAGCTCCCGAACCTCTGAGTGTTCGGCCAAGCTCTTGTATGTGGTGAACGCGATTCCCTTCTCCTGAGCCCAATCCGCGACATTGTCCGTCTCCAACTGAATGAGAGCCACCAGATATTTTCGCCGATCGCCGATGACGATGGCCTCTTTGATGAAAGGGCTGAATTTGAGCTTATTCTCGATCTCCGAGGGTGATATGTTCTTGCCGCCCGCAGTGATGATGATGTCTTTCTTACGGTCCACGATGTGTAACTGGCCGGTTTCGTCGATGTGCCCCACGTCGCCGGTGCGCAGCCAGCCGTCTTCGAATGCGTTTGCAGTCGCTTCCGGCGCTTGATAATAGCCTTTGAACACGGGCTCGCCCCGCAGGAGTATTTCGCCATCCTCCGCAATCTTCACCTCAATTCCCGGAATCGGCTTGCCAACTGCTCCGGTGCGTATCTCGTCAGACGCCGGCATGGAGCAAATTCCGCTGGCTTCGGTCATGCCGAAGGATTCCCGGACCGGCAGTCCGATGCTGTGATAGAAGAGCTGGAGATCCGGAGCAAGCGGCGCTGCGCCGCTGACAAGAATACGGGCATTGAGCAAGCCCAGCTTATTCCTCAGAGAGCGGAAGAGCAGGAAATAACCGAGCAAGTCTAACAACCGCCAAAGCAGCGGCACTGGGCGACCTTCGAGACGAGCGGCTGCCACCCGTTTGCCCACCGGTATCATCGCGTTGAAGATCCACCGTTTTATGAAGAGCGCGTCCTTGATCTTGATCGCGATGCCTGAGTGCATCTTCTCCCAAATTCTCGGCACTGACAGGAACGCGGTGGGCGAGATCTCACGGAGATCCTCCTGGAGCGTGTACACGCTTTCGGCAAAATTGACCGTGCAACCTGCATAGAGTGGAAAGATGAGTGAAAACATGCGCTCCGCGATGTGGCACAGCGGAAGAGCCGAAACAAACGAGTCCGTATCATTAAATGGCAAGACTTCCGCAAGGCCGTGAATCATGGAGACCATATTGCGATGGCTGATCATCGCGCCTTTGGGAGCACCTGTGGTGCCGGAAGTGTACACCAGGATCGCAACGTCATCGGGTCGGGTGGCCTCAACCATATGGTCGAAAAGCTCCGGTTCGCGCTCATGTGCCTTGCGCCCCAGATCCTCTGCTTGGGCAAAGCTCATGATCTTGGGGTGCGCGTACTTTCTGAGGCCCTTCATGTCGATCACAATGATCTTTTTCAGGGCCGGAAGGCTTTCCTCCACCTCCAGGACCTTGTCAACCTGCTCCTGATCTTTGCAGACCACGAAAGAAGAATCTGAATTGTCCAGTAGGAATTGGACCTGCACCGCCACATCAGTGGGATAGATCCCCACGGTAACCGCGGATGAGGCTTGCGTGGCCAGGTCCGCATAGAGCCATTCAGGACAGTTGTCCCCGAGGATCGATACCTTGGCCCCTGCTTTCAGCCCAAGCCCGCGCAGTCCCAGCGCGAAGTTTCTCACATGATCAACGTAATCCTTCCAAGAAATACGCTTCCAGATTCCCAGGTCCTTTTCGCGGAGGGCGACCCTGTCGCCATAGCGGGCTGCATTGCGGACCAAGAGCTTTGGGAGCGTCATTTCGGAAAGGTTCACGTCGCGGCCCATGACATCTGCTCCTCTTCGCCCAAGTATGCCTGGATCACCCGCGGATTCGACTGCACTTCGGCAGGGGTGCCGTCTGCGATCTTGATGCCGAAATCCAGCACTGACACTCTGTCCGCGATGTCCATGACCACGCCCATATCGTGTTCCACCATGAGAATCGCGACCCCTAATTCCTCCTTGATGTCGATGATGAACCGGGCAATGTCTTCGGTCTCTTCCACGTTCATGCCCGCGGCCGGCTCGTCCAGGAGCAAGAGCTTCGGGTCTGTTGCGAGCGCCCGGCCTAACTCTACGCGCTTCTGAATTCCGTAGGGCAGCACACCCACAGGTTGCTTGCGGTAACGTTCGATCTCCAGAAAATCGATGATCTCTTCCACTCGGGTCCGATGCGCGATCTCCTCGCGGAGCGCCCGGCCAAGAAAAAGCGCCGCGGAAAACGGGTCGGTGCGCATCAACTGATGTCTGCCCAGGAGAAGGTTGTCGATTACGGTCATGTTCCGGAAGAGCTCGATGTTCTGAAAGGTCCGTGCGATCCCGAGCGAAACCGTGGCATGGGGTTTCTTATTGGTGATCCGTTGCCCCTCAAAGATCACTTCGCCGTGCGTCGGTGGATAAATGCCGCTGATCACATTGAATAGCGAGGTCTTTCCCGCGCCGTTGGGGCCGATGAGTGCATGCAGGTCCCCATGCTTCACTTCAAGGTCCACGTCGGCCAACGCGGTGATACCACCGAATCGAAGGCTCACGTTCTCGACGGAAAGGATCGCTGTCATGGCAAATATCAGGACAACCAGCGCTTGCGACGCTTGTAGTGTTTTACGTCCGCATAGCTCTTGGTCGCGGACTCTTCCGTTACCCCCAGGTAAAATTCCTTAACGTCTTCGTTCTCGACCAGATCTTTGGTCAGCCCATCGAGCACGATTCTGCCGTTTTCCATGATGTACCCGTAACGGGCGAATCTGAGCGCCAGTCGGGCGTTCTGTTCCACGAGCAAGATTGCGGTCCCTTGCTCTTTGTTGATCTTGCGGAGGATGATGAAGATATCCCTGGTCACCAGCGGCGCTAGCCCCAACGAGGGTTCGTCAAGCATCATCAGCTTCGGCCTGGACATAAGCGATCGTCCCACCGCAAGCATCTGCTGCTCGCCCCCGGAAAGGAAGATCGCCCTCTGGTGGCGTCGATCCTGAAGCACTGGGAAATACTGCATCACCAGGTCAAGGTCCTGAGCCACGCCCAGTCCGTCACGCCGCGTGACCGCGCCGATTTGCAAGTTTTCCAGGACGGTCAACTCATCCAGAATTCGCCGACCCTCGGGAACCATGGAAATGCCAAGACGAACGATCTTGTCGGTCTGAAGATTGTGAATGGGCACGCCCTGAAATGATATGGCGCCGCCTTCCAGGTCGCCGTTCAACGAGTCCAACACGCCGGCAATGGTCCGCAGAGTCGTGGTTTTTCCCGCTCCGTTGGCCCCCAGGAGCGCGACCACCCCTTTCTCGGGCACACTCAGAGAGATACCCTTGAGGACCAGAATCACGTCGTTGTACACGACCTCGATGTTATTCACATCCAGCATTCATCGCTCCAGGAGGATTCCGGTTCCCACGCCTCCTCCCGCGCACAGCGCCGCGATGCCTGTCTGGAGGCCCTGGCGCTCCATCTCATGGTACAGCGTCACCAGAATGCGGCAGCCTGTGCACCCCACCGGATGCCCGAGGGATATGCCGCTCCCGTTCACGTTTGTGATGTCCCGGTCGAGATTCAGTTCCTTCTCGGTCGCGAGGTAGTACGACGCGAAGGCTTCGTTGATCTCAAAAAGCTGCACCTCGCCCAAGGTCATCCCGGTCCTGGAGAGCATTTGCCGAATTGCCGGGACGGGAGCAATCCCCACCAGGTGAGGATCCACCGCGACCGCACTATGCGCCTTGATGCGAGCAAGCACCGGCAAACCCAGTTCCTTTGCCCGACGCTCGGAAGCGATCACCACCGCGGCCGCGCCATCATTGAGGCTGGATGCATTCCCGGCTGTAACCACCCCGTCTTCCTTGAACGCGGGCTTGAGTTTTGCCAGCGCGTCCAGCGTAGTGTCGGCCCGCGGATGCTCGTCCTTGTCCACGATGACGGTTTTGCCCCTGCCTGCTGGGACGCTTATTGGAAGGATCTCCCGCGTGAATCGGCCTTCCTGAATTGCGCGCGCCCCACGTTGATGGCTGCTCACCGCGAGCTCGTCCAGATCCGTGCGACTGATGCTGTACTTCTCGGCCAGGCGCTCCGCGGCCACGCCCATGCCGCCTCCTACCGGGTATTCCTGCATGGATTTCCAGATCAGATCGATAGCGTCTCCGTGCCGCAGCCGCTGGCCCCACCGTGCAAAGTCGAGGATGTACGGCGCGTTGCTCATGGATTCCACGCCGCCGGCCACAACAACATCCGCCAATCCCAGGCTGACGTTCATTGCGCCGGTGATCACAGCCTGCATTCCTGAGGAACATGCACAGTTTATGGTGTGTCCCGGCGTCTCGTACGGCAGGCCGAGCAGCAGCGCTGAAATGCGGGCGATATTCTGTTCCAAAGGAGCAAAGCAGTTGCCTACGATGACTTGATTTATTTGTTCCGGGGCAAGCGCGGCCCGTTTAATGGCCTCTCCAATGACCTGCTGCATGAGGTCCAGAGGCTTCAACGCACGCAGCGTACCACCGAAATCACCGATGGGTGTGCGTACCGCGCTTACCAGGCATACCGACTCGGTCATACTTCACGCCTCCTGACGTGGTTGTTGAATAGCCGCATCTATCAGGGCCGTGTCTGCACGCGTCCTCGATCCACCCGACAGCCCTTTTCTCGGCCGGACGCCGGAGAGGAGTGTCCGGCGAAAAGCTCGCACGTACTCTCGGCCGTCCAAAAGGTCTCGGCTCCGCTGCCACTGAAGCAAGATCCCATCGTGGAACGCGATAATCACGTAAGCCAGTGAATGCGTATCCAGCCCGGGATCAATAACTCCTCGCAATTTCCCGTCCTCTATGAGCCGATGGAGGAACCGGGCGTACTTGGAGTACAGCCGCCGAAATACATTGTCGAATTCGCTGTGAGATCCCTGCAGCTCTGCGGAAAGGATGGTAGCAAGGAGACATAATTCCCGGTTCTTTTCCGCGAAATCCGATGCAAAGCTCAGCAGGCGATGGAGCTTGGCTAGAGCGTCTCCCGATTGCGCATTGACGGAACGTATAAGATTGTCGAGGAATTCAGTTTCGAACTTCCGGATCAGCGCCAGCAGGAGATCGCCCTTGCTGCTGAAATGGCAGTAGAGGGCCCCTTTGGTGATGTGCGCGGCCTGGGTGATCTCCGCGATGGAAGTGCCGTGGTAACCCTTATTCACAAAGAGGCTGAGACCGGCTTCGAGTATACGGGCCGTGGTCTTTTCGCTCTGGCGCCGCTTGGAGGTAGATTCCTTCACAGACTTCATGGCAGGCCCTGTGAAAAAGACGGACTGATCGTTTACTATCAGGTGGCTAGTCAACCTGTCAACCGCTTTTTTTTCGACCGCAGCCCTGCGATCCATCAGTGAGTTGTGCCAGACTGAAAGCCGATATGCGTCAAAACACGGGCCTGGTTTTTTCCTTGACACGCGAGGCTGTCCAGCCCTATCAAGTTTCCTAAACGAACGTTTAGCAAATTGAGCGGGGGTGGAAATCTACGAAGGGACCCTCGAAATGGAATACCTGAGTCCGCCCTTTCAACTGGTGGGAAGATAGGTTTGAACGGGATTCGAGGCTCAGTGCGACTTCGAGGGGAACGGCCTCGCAAGGCCGGTCCCCTGTCTGCATCTATTATGGAAGGGTGTATGTGATGGTCGCGTTCGTGACCGTGGTCCGCTTAGGATCTTCTGAAGCAGGTTTCAGCTCCTTGCCGCTGTAGACTGCCGAACCCTTTATGCCGTTGAAACGGCCGACTCCCTTTATGATGGTTCCCTGCCCGCTGGTGGCAGCAAGCCCGTCTTTGTCCGGGACTGTCTTTGACTCCCAGGAGAGTGAAAACGAGGCTCCGTCGTTAAATTCAAACTTCGTGTAACCTCTTGAAGGCACCGGCTTGCCACGGTAAGCATCGAACGTGAAGACGGTCGAATACTTGGCGGTTTCTCCATTGCTGAACTGTGCTTCGCCTTCGCGCTTTCCCATGCCAATCACGTGTGCCTCTTCGTCCCCGGCAGGTAGCACCTGTGAAGATACCGCGTAATGCGTAACCTTCACTTGTAGCGTTTGGGCAGCCTCCCCCGCGGCAAAGGCAAAGGGCACGTACGCCCAGAATACGCCTATAAGAATGGCAACAAGACCAGCTGCGTTCCAACCCCTTACCTTTCTTTCTCCCCAACAATACCCACTCATGAAATGACCTCCTCCTTCACTCCCATCTTGCTGAATTATCAGATGAATGACTCGCAGAACATGCGATTTTCATAACTGCCGCCGAATCATGCCGGCTTCTCCCTTTGATTGCTGTTCCGCGAAAAATCAGTCCACAGACATCGCACACGGTGCAGGGCCGGTCACACAGAAGCCGCCCTTGGCCTGACATTTGTCAAAGTCCATGTACGAGCATCTGCTCATGCCGCAATCAAGGCAACACTGGCAGCATAACCTTTCATTCTGATCCTGTGCCAGCAAGAGTGTGTTAGGGCTGGAGTCCTGTATCGTGGTCGGTGTGGACACGTGGTCCCGGTCTTCGAGCGTCTTCGCCCCAGGAATAGTGATACATACAAATAGTGCGAGTACCAGCAACACGTAGCAGAATGCTCTCATAGTCTATCCTCTCCCTAAGAGGACAAGCTCACGGGCTCGGCGCCTTCCGGCTTTCAACAAAAAGAGACCCGCCTGCCCCTCTTTTCGAACTTCTGATAACTCTGGAACGAGTCTATTTCGTGGATTGCTGCAGAGGTTTTGCCCCGTGCTTCTCCAGGAGCTGCAACGCCCTCGGGTGCCCGTATTGCGACGCCCAATCGGCAGCCCTTCTCCCATTCTTATCCGTGAGGTTCACGTCAGCCCCGTGCTCCAGGAGCAGGCCGATCGTACGGACATCCCCCTCTCCGCTCGCACGCATCAGCGCCGTCCATCCTCCCTGATCCTGTGCATTAACGGCTGCCCTGTTCTTCAGCAAGAGTTCCACAACTGCCGGGCGGCCTTCTTCCACCGCTTTCATCAGCACCGTCTCGCCGGTGGCATCCCCAGCGTTCACGTCCGCGCCCTTGGAAATCAGAAACTGGGCTATTTCAGGATCATTGGCGAAAGACATCAGCGCGGTATGCCCTTTTGGGTCGCTCGCGTTCACGTTGGCCCCGTGATTTATCAGGAGCTTCACCATTTCGCGGTCTTTTGAAAAAGCCGCGTTAACGAGCGCAGTGGACCCAGTGGGGTCTCTGGCTTCCAGGTCCGCTCCCCGCTTCGCAAGAATTCTAGCCATATCCGCATACCCGTGATCGACAGCCGCCAAGAGGGGATTCAGGCCCGTCTTGTCTCTGGCGTTCACGTCCATTCCCTTGTTGAGCAGGGCTTCCACCACAGCCGTGTATCCTTTTTCCGCGGCGCGCACCAGGACACTTTTGCCATCCTCGATGGTCACGTTCACATCCGCGCCTCTGCCCAGGAGCAGCCTGGCGGTTTCGCCATCGGATGTGTGCATAAGCGCCGTGTATCCATAGTCATCCCTCGCATCCACCTTGGCGCCGCTCTCCAGAAGAAGCTTTACCACCTGGGGCTTTGCGTGCATTGCCGCCATGATCAGAGGAGTGGCCCCATCGCGGAAATCCCGTGTGTTCACATTAGCTCCGTCGCGAAGGAGTCGTCTCACCTGTTCGGTCTTTCCTTCGGCCGCTTCATACAAAATTTGTGTGTTCTTGTCGTTTGCGTGCGCGATTGCGAGATGACATGAAGCCGCAAACAACGCCACACACAAGATCACCCGGGGCCGCGTCGCCCAAACAGCCCTATTTGTTTGCGACATTGAGCTTCTCCGACCACGACATGGTGTGGCTTGACCTCGAGGAAAAACCATAGAAACCATGGGCATTCCACAAGTCTTCGTCAGCCGGCTCTGACTCGCCGGAGGCTTCTCTAGGTCCGAGTATTGCAGAACCACGACAACGGGCTGACGTCCTGCCCTTGGACCACCACAAGTAAGCTTGAGAGCGGCTAGGCCTCATGCTGAGCAGATGCGAGCCACTCTAAGAACCGCAACCGGGTTTGTCAAGGAACTCCTCTCACTCAGGCTCGTGTCAACCTTTTCCTGAACTGGGCCTCGGTACTCTCCCACGGACGAGTGACGGCTCTCATGCGGCAAAAAGCCTTGACACTCTATGCGATTGTTTGTTAATCGAACATCAGACAGAAAACGCATACTCTGCTCAGGATCGGCCTCCAGCTTCATCCACCTCGGGCCAGGCAGATCCAGTCGGGCGATCCTGCCCCGGGCACCATGATTCGGTCAGGCCGCGAGGGGATCTCCGGCCAAGACAAATACGCAAAAAGCCTTTAGCTTAAGCACCTTAGACCTTGTGCATGGGGGCGAAGCCTGAAAAAATACCGGTCACGCGCCTCGGAAAGCCGCGCATTTCGTCCGGTCCGCGGCGCCTACACTTCGCCATTACTGCGAACGGCCGTGACTAGCCAGCCAGAACGGGACATGTAGGTGCTGAAATCGATTCTGGTGCCATCCCACGAGACGCGGGATATCCCGCCCCGCGGGGCTCATCCGTGCTTGCCTGTCATCGTCGGACGGCCCACGAGTGCCCCTCCAGTAGTTGAACCCCGTGGCAAGGACGCTCCACCGGACCAGACTGGCACGGATGAGCTGCGCACATCCGTGGCACCAAATTTCCATCGACTCCTACACAGTGGAGCGCACCCTCATGTACAAAAAACGTTACTCCCACGAAAGCGGGAACAGGATTCCAGTATTGCGGGCTTGGCACAAGGTTTTCCACTATCAGCTTGCTGGGCTTCTGCATTCCCGCCCCTGTTCAAGCCAGGGGCAGGCTGTATGCGGGAATGACGAACTAGGGCTCATTGGCTTCGTGCCCTCGGAATTTCCCTCTCGTGGCCAAGCGGATTCTTCCCATGCGTGAAAGCGAAAACTGGACGACAGTCATCGGCGGCCGGCCGGCCTGGATAGATCTCGATCTGCCTCATCTCTGGGGGTATCGGGATCTCATCCGGCTTCTAGTCTGGCGAGACTTCGTCACGCAATATAAGCAGACCATACTGGGTCCTGCTTGGTTCGTATTGACTCCTCTCGCTACATCGGGGGTCTTCACCATTATTTTCGCAATGATCGCAAAGATCCCGACTGACGGCGTACCGCCCTTTCTCTTTTACATGGCCGGCAACACGTGCTGGGGCTACTTTGCTGCCTGCTTGACCCAAACTTCGAGCACATTTCTCGCTAACATGAGCCTGTTCGGAAAGGTCTACTTTCCCAGGATTGTGGTGCCTCTTGCCGCGTTGATTTCCAACGTGTTCAAATTCTTGGTGCAGTTCGCTCTTTTCATGATGATCCTGCTTTATTTCTGGCTTCGCGGCTACCCCGTGCATCCACACATAGGGATGCTTTACGTGCCTCTGCTGGTAGTGCAAATGGCTGCACTTTCTCTGGGATGCGGGTTGATCGTGTCGGCCGTCACTGCAAAGTATCGCGATCTCAATTATGGGATGGTCTTCGGCACTCAACTTTGGATGTATGCCACCCCGATCATTTATCCGCTTTCGCAGGTCCCCGAGGCGTACCGGGGAATAGTAGCTCTCAATCCCATGACCATGGTGGTTGAAGGTTTCAGATGGGCTTTTCTCGGAACCGCGACGTTGACGACCGCACACATCCTAATGGGACTCACGGTCACTGCGGCGATTCTCTTGGTCGGTCTGGTCCTCTTCAGCCGCGTCGAAAAGACCTTTGTTGACACCGTTTGACAGGATTAGCTCTCGCTCGCCTCGTCCTGGAGCGAGTGACAAATACGTGATGTAGTTCAGCGCATGACCACAGTCATATCTCTGGAAAACGTAGGTAAACAGTACCGGCTCGGTGTTATCGGTCATGGGACACTGCGCCATGACCTGCAGAGCTGGTGGGCGCGGCTTCGCGGTCGAGAAGATCCCAACGTGCCGATTCATGATAGCGGAAACGACAAGCAATTTTCCGGGGACACCATGTGGGCGCTGAGGAATATCTCCCTCGATCTTAAGCAAGGGGAGGTCCTCGGCATCATCGGACGAAACGGCGCGGGCAAATCCACGCTGCTCAAGATCATTTCAAGACTCACCGCTCCCACCACAGGTCAAGTCAAGATCAGGGGCCGACTGGCTTGTCTGTTGGAGGTTGGTACCGGCTTCCATCCCGATCTTACGGGCCGTGAAAATGTCTTTGTGAACGGGACCATCATGGGCATGACCAGCGGGGAGATCAGGAGCAAATTCGACGAGATTGTCGCATTCTCCGGCCTCGAAAGATTCATCGACACGCCCGTGAAGCGCTATTCAAGCGGGATGTACGTTCGGCTCGGATTTGCCGTGGCCGCGCACTTGGACCCTGAGATCCTGGTGGTGGACGAGGTCCTGGCCGTCGGTGATGCGGACTTCCAGAGAAAATGTCTGAGCAAAATGGAAAAGGCAGGTCAGGAAGGACGCACGATCGTCTTTGTCAGTCATAACTTGGCAGCGGTAGAAAGCCTTTGCACGCGAGCGATCTGGCTCGAAGATGGCGGCCTCAAAGGGGAAGGGTTGCCCAAGCGTGTCGCCAAGTCGTACTTGAGTGAAATCGCGCGTCCGGTCCCGAGCCTGGAGTGGTCTGACCCTGCCAAGGCGCCTACTAGTGAGATCGTTCGACTGCGGGCGGTGCGAGTCCGTGCTGAGGATGGGAACACGTGTAGCTCCTTTGATATTCGGCAGCCTATCGGCCTTGAAATACACTTTGAAGTTCTCCAGGCCGGTCACATCCTTGTGCCCAATTACCTGGTCTTTAATGAGGCAGGGTTATGCCTGTTTCCAGCGGGAGATTTGGATCCTAACTGGCGGCTTCGTCCCCGGCCTGTGGGTCGATTCGTGACTACCGCGTGGCTCCCAGGCAACCTTCTCGTTGAAGGCCGGTTCTTCGTCACGGCCGCGGTGACGTTACTCAATGCCACGACTGCCCTTGTGGTTGTTCGCAAGGCGCTCTCGTTCGATGTGTTCGATCCTGGCGAAGGCGATTCCGCGCGAGGGGACTGCGAAATCAGAGATCTTCCTGGAGTGCTACGCCCCATCCTGGAGTGGCATAACGAATATTTCTCAGTCTGACACGTTGTTCTCCATCAACAACTGGGTAAGGTGACTATGAAAGCCGTGATACTTGCCGGGGGCAGAGGGACACGGTTCGCGGAGGAGACGGATATTCGGCCCAAGCCGATGATTGAAATCGGTGGCAGACCGCTCCTCTGGCACATCATGAAGATCTATTCCGCACACGGAATCAATGATTTCATCGTATGCTGCGGTTACCGGGGCTACGTGATCAAGGAGTATTTCGCGCATTACTTCCTCCACATGTCTGATGTGACTTTTGACATGGTGAAGAACGACATGGAAGTCCATCACAAGCATGCAGATCCCTGGCGCGTGACCCTTGTTGACACAGGTGACGAAACCCAGACAGGCGGTCGTCTCAAACGTGTGAGTGACTACCTTGACGAAGAGGACTTCGCGTTCACGTACGGGGACGGGCTCTCGGACGTCAACGTTCGGGACTTGATTTCGTTTCATCAAAGCCAAGGCGTGTTGGCCACGCTCACCGCGGTGACTCCGCCGGGACGATTTGGCGCGTTGAATCTAGAGCAAACCCGGATTACCGGATTTGAGGAAAAACCCGCGGGCGATCGTGCGCGCATCAGCGGCGGATTCTTCATCCTTTCTCAGCGAGTTATCGATTACATAGAGAACGATCAGACCGTCTGGGAGCGTGAGCCCATGGAGCGCCTCGCGCGGGAAGGACAGATCGCGGCGTACGTTCATGACGGATTCTGGCAATGCATGGACAATCTGAGGGATAAGATCAGGCTGGAAGGACTGTGGGCTTCCGGGACAGCGCCGTGGAGAGTCTGGGTATAGGCGCAAACGCCCATCAAAGCTAGCTTTCGGTCCGGCACCCCACTTCAGAGAATGAGCGCAGGATTCACCTACTACATAGACGTTGTCAGCTCGTGCAATCTACGCTGCCCTTCCTGCCCGCAAGGCAATATGAGGCATGTCGAGAACCCCTCGGGGTTCATGGACGCGGAATTGCTAAACGCCATCATTAAGAAGGCGGTGGCGGAAGGTCACATTGCTACCGTTGGCTTGTTCAATTGGACCGAGCCCTTTCTCCATCCTCACCTTGCGAGACTTATCGAAGTTGTGAATTCTCATGGAGTGCCCTGCGGCCTGAGCACGAACCTCAACTTGCCCGCTCCGCTGCATGAGATTATGAAGGCCGAACCCGTATCTATCATCGTATCGGTTTCCGGCTTCACGCAGTCTGTATATGGGAGAACCCATAGAGGCGGTCGAATTGACCTCGTGAAATCCCGCATGGTTGAACTTGCAAAAGCCCGGGAAGAGACAGGAGCAAAGACCGAAATCATCCTGGCATACCATCGGTACCTGGGCAACCTGGATGAAGAATGCCTCATGCGGAGTTACGCAGAGGAATTGGGGTTCCTGTTCAGACCCACATGGGCGCGGCTGATGCCCGTAGAGAAGATTATGGCCGCAGCTCGGGTAGATTCTCATGAATCTGGCCTTACGTCGGAAGACAATGATCTGATTCAGCTGCTAGCCCTACCTCTAAACGAGACCCTGGAGATAACGAGAGAGCAGGACACTCAGTCTTGCACGCTTAGAGACAGTCAGATGGCCCTCAACGTGCGCGGCGACGTTGCGCTGTGCTGCGGTTTTTTTGAGTCACGAGAACACGTCATAGGTCATTATTTGAGCGACTCCTTTGAAGTACTTCAGCAGCGGAAGATAGCGCACCACATCTGCGGCGACTGCATAAGACTTGGAATACCTGGTTACTGTTGGGATACTCCTGCTATTGATAAGGTGGGGATCAGCAACCTGACGCGCTATTATGCCAAGACCGGTGTTGATTTTGGGGCGGCCCTCACACAATCTGTTCCCACGACCGACGTGTTACACATCGCGTCAGCTTGGGAAGAGCTGCGATCTGTGCTCCGCAATAAATATCCTTGGGTGGCCCACGTCTATCGGGGGCTCAAACGCATCTGGTCACCTTTGACAGGACAGTAAGGGCACTTCAGACCACGCTGAATAGTGAAATGGCGGACCACGATTTTTGGAAAAACAAGCGTGTCCTTGTCAGTGGCCACACAGGCTTCAAGGGGGGTTGGCTTTGCCTTTGGCTTCAGAAGCTCGGCGCACAGGTTGTGGGCTATTCGCTGCCGCCACCCACCGAACCAAGCCTTTTCGAGGCCGCGACCGTTGCCCGCGCCATGACCTCGGTAATCGGGGACGTCCGAAACTTTGCTCCAATTCTGGACACGATTTCCAAACACGAACCGGAAGTCGTCATCCATATGGCAGCCCAGTCGCTCGTGAGGCGCTCGTACCGCGACCCGGTTGAGACCTACGGCACAAACATAATGGGAACAGTGAACGTCCTGGAAGCTGTCCGGCTTTCGGAGACTGCAAAGGTCGTCATCATAGTCACCAGCGACAAGTGCTACGAGAATGCGGAATCGACCTGCGCTTATGGTGAAGACGCACCCTTGGGCGGACATGACCCTTATTCGAGCAGCAAAGCCTGCGCCGAACTGGTCACTGCCGCGTACCGGTCGTCTTTTTTCTCCAGGAGCGGAGATACTCCTGTTGCGCCATTGATTGCTACAGTTCGAGCCGGAAATGTAATAGGCGGGGGTGATTGGAGCGAGGATCGCCTCATACCGGACATCATGAAAGCTTTCCTCGCAGGCGCGGCCCCACTTATCCGGAACCCGAGCGCTGTGCGTCCGTGGCAACATGTGCTGGACGCTCTTCGCGGATATCTGCTTCTGGCAGAGCATCTTTGGGAGAAGGGGTCTGAATATGCTCAGGCTTGGAATTTCGGTCCCAACCCCGTTGATGCGCGCTCCGTGGAGTGGGTGGCCGACCAATTGGCCGACATGTGGGGGGATGGCGCCCGTTGGGAGGCGGATAGGCGGCTCCATCCCTATGAGGCGCAAAATCTAATATTGGACTCCACCAAAGCCGGAGAGTTATTGGGATGGCGCAGCAAGCTCACTCTCCCCGAAGCTCTAGCATGGACGTGCTCATGGTTCAAATCGTACGGGGACAACGCATCCATGCGTGCCCGATGCGAGGCTGACATATCTGCTTTTGTGGAGAAACAAGTCCCGCAATAGGTATCGCCCGGCCGGCGGGAAGCTTGAAAGACATTCGATGCAGCCTTTTATTCTCGTGTTCATGCACATAGGCAAGAGTGGCGGCACAACGCTCACTGAAATCCTCAGCAGGCAATTCCCCCCGGAATGTCGTTTCGCCGGCCAATTCGATGGGGACCTACGTGCTACCGGAACCGCATCGGTCGAGGCGGTAAGGGATGCGTTCATGGCTTTACCGCTCGACACAAGAAATGTCATCAGGCTAATGACCGGGCATCTACCTTTTGGGGTCCATAAATTCTTACCCGGCATTACCCGGTATGTTACGTTGGTTCGGGATCCCGTGGAGCGTGAAATATCGAACTACTTTTATGGCAGGCTTCAGGCCCAGGTGGAAAAACGTGCTATGGGCGGCAACATCAGTCTCGAAGACTACGTTGAGCAAGGTCTTGCAGCCAACTACTACTCTCGCCTGATCAGCGGAATCGAGGCCCTCAACCCCGTTTGGGATTTGAAGACTGCAGGGTCGTGGGATTGGGTAGGCCCCGGCGAGGTCAAGGTCGCGCTAAAGAATATAGAAGACCACTTCTTCCTTGCAGGACCAGTGGAGAGATTTGACGAGTTTCTGGTTCTCCTGTGCCGAAAGATGGGGTGGGATGTGTCGAATGTTGCTTACACTCGTCGCAATATCACGTTAGACCGGCCGAGAACCGATGAACTTTCGCCTGAACTTATCAAGGAAATCCGCGAACGCAATAAAGCTGACGAGGAACTCTACAAATTAATCTGCGAAAGGTTCGACCGGGACGTTCGCCGTGAAGGCAGCAGTTTCCAGCGCGACCTCGCTCGCTTTCGAGACTTGAATAGAGAAAAGGTGAAGCATCCATCTGCTCCGGCGCCTTTCTGGAGCGCGCTGGGACGAACCCTTAACACATGGCTCGGCCGAGACCGCACATGAACGCGGCCCCGAATACCTGCCGTCACTGCGGAGCCCCACTTGTGCAATCGTTCGCGGATCTCGGCCTTTCCCCGCTTGCGAATTCGTACCTCAAGCCTGAGGATTTGCACCGAGCCGAGTCTTTCTTCCCGCTGCGAGCATTTGTCTGCGAAAAATGTTGGTTGGTGCAACTTGTACATTCCATCTGCCCCAAAGAACTATTCTCGCAGTACGCGTATTTTTCATCCTATTCTGAAAGCTGGCTGCAACATGCAAGAGATTATGTGAAGGAGGCGGTCGAGCGATTCAGGCTCAATTCAGGCACTCTGGTCATAGAGATCGCGAGCAACGACGGGTACCTTCTTCAGTACTTCAAGGGAAAAAACATTCCAGTGCTCGGCATAGAGCCGGCCGAAAACGTAGCAAGCGTGGCAGAGCAATCCGGTATTCCCACTCGGGTGGCATTCTTTTCTCAAGCAATGGCCGAGGAACTGGCCGTGCAAGGGAGAAAACCGAAGCTCCTTGTGGGAAATAATGTGCTCGCGCATGTACCGGATATCAACGATTTTGTCGCGGGGCTCAAGACCCTGCTTGCGGCTGACGGCGTCATCAGCATGGAGTTTCCACACCTGCTCAGGCTCATGGAGCAGAACCAGTTTGACACCATTTATCATGAGCATTTCTCATATCTTTCTCTCATGGCCGTTGAAACGATCTTTGCCTTTCATGGCCTCAGGATCTTCGATGCGGACGAGCTGCCGACGCATGGTGGTTCGCTGCGGATCTACGCGTGCCATACCGAGAACCACGAGAACCCGGATACCGAGAATCTGCATCGGTTGCGGAGTTTGGAACGCGAAGCAGGCCTTCACAAGCTGGAGACGTACACGTCGTTTGGGGAAAAGGTTAAGGCAACGAAACGCAACTTGGTTTCTTATTTGATCGAACTCAAGAATCAAGGCAAGACCATAGTCGGATACGGCGCGCCCGCGAAAGGGAATACGCTCCTGAACTATTGCGGCATTGGAAGGGACTTCCTTGACTACACCGTAGACCGAAACCCACACAAGCAGGGCCTCTTCCTCCCGGGAACTCACATTCCCATTTACGCGCCGGAGAAGATAGCAGAGACGCGGCCTGACTATGTTCTTATCCTTCCTTGGAACCTGAAGGAGGAGATTACCGACCAGATGGCTTATATCCGAAGCTGGGACGCGAGATTCATAGTGCCTATTCCCAACCCTCAGGAGGTCTGAACTCCTATCGAGGAATCTGTTGGATCGGTGAATAGCTGGCAATCTCTTGCACAAACGGCAAGTATTGCTTTTCCGGGAAAGTGAAAGATGCTTATTCCAAAACACGTCCAAATTGAGACCCTAAATGGTGCCTGCACCGCCCGGTGCGTCATGTGCACGTTTCCGTCCTGGACGCGCAAGTCACGCGTGATGTCGATACAGGAATTCCGCGGCATTTTGTATAAATTTAAGCCCTATGTGGACAAAATCCAATTCTTGACACTCCACGGCTGCGGCGAACCCTTGCTGGACCTCACGCTCGCTGACAAGGTGCGAATAGCCAAGGAACTTGGCTTTAGGGGCGCGGGATTTGCCAGTAATTGTACAGAGCTCAATGACGCAACAGCACGAAGGCTCTTAGAAGCAGGATTGGACACAATTATCTGTAGTGTGGATGGACTTACAAAGGATACACATGAGGCCATACGCGTCGGAACCGATTTCAGCCTAGTGGTTTCCAATGTTCAGCACTTCATCCAACTCAGAAACGAATGTGGAAGAACTAGGGTGCTTGTGCGCTTCATTTGCCAGCAAGAGAATGAGAGGGAATGGCCCGAATTCAAGGAATACTGGGAAAGTCAGTTGAACAAGAAGTTTGGCGACAGTGTCCTGAGGTTCGACATTCACAACTGGGGGGGTAAAGACGAGAATTATGGAAGGAGAGACGTGCGCGACGGAATCAACCCAACAGGATATTTGTGTAGGGACGTATTTGACAGAATGCTCATATATTCAGATGGGAGCGTGGGACTATGCTGTGCGGATGACAATGGGTTCTATGATTTAGGCAATGTGCTTAATTCGGACCCACGTGAGATATACAATGGCGCCATATTCAGGCATTATCGCCGCATGATACTTGAAAACAGAACCCGAGACCTCGAGCATTGCGCTACCTGCACGGTACCAAGATCTCGTCATTACAAGACCTAACGAGGTTTATGGGTCCATCCATCTCGCTTAAGAAATTGTGTTGAGCGTAGTGATCTTTACGCAGACTGAAATACCTGGAGCGTACCTTATAGACCTCGCACCTAATATGGACGAGCGTGGGTTTTTCGCTAGAACTTTTTGCCGCAAAGAATTTGAGGAACGGGGCCTTGTCACTGATTTTGTCCAAAGCAGCATTTCGTTCAATAAGAAGAAGGGGACGTTGCGAGGCATGCACTTCCAGGCTCCGCCTCATGAAGAGGTCAAGCTCGTTCGCTGCACCCGAGGCTCTGTATACGATGTGATCGTGGATTTGAGGCCCGCGTCCCCGACCTTCAAACACTGGACCGCTCTGGAGCTTTCCGCTGATAATCGCTGGAGCCTGTACATCCCAAAAGGATTCGCGCACGGCTTCCAAACCTTCGAAGACAACAGCGAAGTCTTGTACATGATTTCTGCTTTTTACCGTGCTGAGGCCGAACGAGGTCTCCGGTTCGACGATCCTGAAGTCGGGATAGTTTGGCCGCTGCCGAATCCGATTGTTTCAACCAGAGACCAAGGTCTGCCAATGCTTTCCGAGCTCTCTTTGGAGAATGGATTATTCATTCAACTCCGCTGAAGCCCCAACGGGGCGATTGAAAGTAGCCCGGCAATTCATTGCCGGGTGACTGATAAGCAAAGATGCACCTCTTCTTCCCCAGGTGGCCTCAAGTAGAGGAAGAGACCGCCTGGGGGCTTGCGGAGCAAAAGAAACAATCCTTTGGAGAAAGGCCGGTAAGAGTCGCGAAGTGCCAGAAAACGGGCCTTCGGCTCGGGTACGGCAACTGGACACAATGAGAAAGCCAGAGTGTAATGCCAAAGCATGCAACCGTTGAAAGCCCCTTGGCTGTCAACAGTGACGTATGGGCAGGGATGTTCAGATGGCTTCGAAAAAAAGGAGCTGTCCGAAAATATCCGGATGAGATAGTTGTAGCCTGGTTGCTGGGTTATGCACGCACTCGTCATCGCGTCAAGCGTGTGCTGGACGTAGGTTGCGGTTTCAGTCAGTCCGCCGGAGTCTTCCTGGATCAGGGGTTTCAATACTGGGGCGTAGACGTCACCCGTGCAGGGCTATTGAGCGAAAAGCAGCTCAAGAAAAAAGGCTGGGCCGGCCGTGTTCATTTGTCGCTCTTCGAGCCACCTCAACTCACCTTCCCGGATCGGATGTTCAGCCACGTTATTTCCATGGAAGCGTTGCATCTGAATTCAACCTCTGAAGCCATGAGAACAATCATATCCGAGGTACATCGCGTCCTAAAGCCTGGAGGACGCTTTCTGGCCACAGTAGTTCGGCCGGACTACTGGTTTATTGACCAAGGCTACGTAGATTGGCTATCGCCCGAGGTCATAAGGGTCAATGAAAGGCACATCGAAAAGGAAAGAATCGGCGCAACCTATTTCGTTTTCCAGGACGAAACACATATCCGACAATACTTTTCGCCATTCGCTCGGTGCTGGATCGGCCAATACACGCGCGTCTTCGGCGAAGAGAATCACAAATACCTCAGTTATTGGATTATCAGTGCGGAGAAATAGGAATCTTGCCTCACTGCATTTGTAACTCATTCGATGCTTCATACGCCGGCCCCGGCAGGTGGTCAGCGAACCTGTTACCAAGAACCCGATATGAGTGATGCCCGGGAAAAGCCGATAGTCTTCTGGGGCGCGGCAGGACAGGCAAAGGTCCTGTGGGACTGCCTCCGACCGCAGGGATATCGGCTGGTAGCGTTGTTTGATAACAATGTTGATCTCCGCTCTCCCTTTAGTACTGTACCGCTTTACCACGGCGAGTCCGGTTTCAGTCTATGGCTGTCCAGCACAAAGGCCCTTGAAGACGAGGTGTATTGCCTCGTGGCTATCGGCGGGTCTCGAGGCCAAGACAGACTACAAATACAACGATATCTTGCTGACCACGGACTCCGGCCGATAGTGGCAATTCATCCGCGAGCTTCTCTGGCGGAAGGCATTTCGGTGGGAGAGGGAAGTCAAATCCTTGCTCATGCGGCAGTTGGAGCTAGCGCACGAATCGGAGAGGCTTGCATCGTCAACACCGGGGCCATTGTAGAACATGACTGCAAGATCGGTGACGGTGTACATCTTGCGCCAGGTTCTATTTTGGCCGGTGAAGTCACGGTGGACGCGTTTACCATGATTGGCGCAGCGGCTGTGGTGCTCCCTCGGCTAAATATCGGGAAGAACGTCGTCGTGGGCGCCGGATCGGTGGTAACGAAAGACATCGCGGACAATCTTGTGGTTGCGGGAAATCCGGCACAGATCTTGTCCGAAAGACTTCAAGATGGCCCGTCCAGCCCTTGAGTGAACTCAGCGAGAATCGGCACAGAGCTGAACCAACCTAAGAAATCGGTCAAAGTGAAGAAGGTATTGTTCATAACACTCTATGACGAGATCTGTTACGGCGTCAGGTTGTTGTCGTCCATAGTGAAGCAATGTGGTCTCGAATCGCATCTCCTCATATTCAAGGGAGAAACTTCGTATGTTCCCATATGGAGCAGCAAAGATGAGTATTCTACCTATCAGTATTTTTTCAACGGTCTGCTCCGCGGTTCCATGTATGCGGTGGATCCAATAACGCTTCATGAAATAGAACTGATGTTGTCCTTGATCGGACAAATCAAGCCCGATGCCATTTGCCTGAGCACGAGATCTTTTGCATACGAGCCATGCAGCAAGATATTCCCCCTCATAAAGCAAGAGTATGCCGACATCCCCATTGTGGCCGGGGGATGGGGACCTACTCTGGAGCCTGAGAAATTTCTCGAGTTTTCGGACTATGTTTGTTTTGGCGAAGGTGAAGCAGCTATTCGTGATCTCTGCGCGGCTCTGCTGTCTGACGTTCCGCCCACGAAGGCGACAAACTTGATTTACCGTGATACCGACGGGATCGCGAGGAATCCTGTTGCTCCACCGATCTCTTCGCGAGAGATGAATCTGTTGCCGTTTCCGGATTTCGCCGTAGAGAACAAGTACGTGATCCACAAAGGGAAACTTCGCCTCGGTAAAGAGTTTTACAACGAAAAAGTTTATGATTGTTTTGCCGCACGCGGTTGCCCGCTGAGTTGTACTTACTGTCTCTCGGGCAAGTACAACCATCTATACAAAGAACACTCCGGGCAGTTTTGTGCCAAGTACCGGCTAAGGAGCCTCGACGTTGTGCTACAAGAAGTACGTCTAGCCAAGGAGCGCGGGGCCAAATTTATTCGCTTCAAGGACGAGGTGTTCCCCATTTCTCCTGCTTGGGTGCGCGAGTTTCTCGCCCAGTACAAAGCTCAAATCGGACTGCCGTTTTTCGCCTTCATCCGGCCGGAGTTTCATTCCCCCGACACGATCAGGGAGTTGAAGAATGTGGGGCTGTGCGTAACCATGGTTGGCATCCAGTCAGGTTCACAAGAGATTAGGGAGAATCTCTATCGTAGGCAACTTTCGGCGAGTCGCATAGTGGAGTTTGCTGAGACCTTGCGTGAAGTGGGTGTAGATTTTTCTTATCATCTCATTTATCGAAATCCATTCGAGACCGAGCGGCATTTGCAGGAGGGGTTGGATTTTTCAAGCCGGCTTCCGTATGCCGACACTTTTATATTTAAGCTTCAACCTTTTCCCGGCACTCCGATATATCAGATGATCCAAGCTGAGAATCCCCAGAGCCTACCGGCGAATGTTCATACGTGGTACGCGCTGCTTCTGTCCATGATTTTGAAGGGCTCATGGCAGCGTAAGGTCGCGCTTTTTTTGCGACGTCACGGTTTCGGCAGGAAGCGGCCGTACCTTCTGAGCATGGCTTTTCTGCCGTACCTGATCAAGGAGCTGGTCGGCGTAATCAGGAACCGTATCGCCTATAACGCAAAACTCCATTTCGCGCCAAGGAAATGACCCAACAAGCAGGTTGTGAAATGCCGGATAAATGTATGGCTGAGCTATCGAAGGCATGGCTGATCGCTGCAAATACGCACGGCTATTCCTACAACTTTGAATGGCTGGGCGTAAAGGTAATACAGTTCCCCCAGGATATGATGGCCATGCAGGAGATAGTCTGGAAGGTTAAACCGGATCTCATAATCGAGACCGGTGTGGCCAAAGGAGGGATGCTGATTTTCTACGCGTCGCTTTTGGAGCTGCTCGGAGGAAACGGACTCGCTCTGGGGATAGAAGTTGAGCTGCGGCCCGACAGTAGGACGATAATCCGGGATCATCCTATGGCCAAACGAATTCAGGTAGTTGAGGGGTCCTCCACTTTTCCTGAAGTAGTGTCCATCGCGACTGAATATGCGCGGAACCGTGATCGCGTGATCGTCTCCTTGGACTCCTCGCATGAGCACGCGCACGTACTGGAAGAGCTTCGTCTCTATTCCCCGTTGGTCCGAAAGGGCGGCTACGTGGTGGTTTTCGATACAGCAGTCGATGATATGCCGGCGGATTTCTTCCCGGATCGGCCCTGGGGGCCAGGCAACAGCCCGAAAACTGCGGTGACCGAGTTCTTGAAAAGGAATGATAGGTTCGTGATCGACAGGTCTCTTGAAGAGAAGCTGCTCGTGACCACAAATCCCAACGGATATCTTCTGTGTGTGAAAGATTGAGCGCTCTGTTGAAGATCCCGGTTTTTCAGCCTCACATCCAGGTGGACACTATCAAGCATTTGACCGACGCTTTGGACGTGGGATGGCTAGGAATGGGCGCGTTTACGAAGGAATTTGAAGATAATATATCAGCTTACCTTGAGCTCGTTGATCGTCATGTGGTGGCAACAAACACGGGAACCTCCGCTTTGCATATTGCGCTGCTCGCCGCAGGCGTGGGCCAGGGAGATGAAGTAATAACGCCGTCCTTTAACTATGTGGCGGATCATCAGGCTGTCCTCATGGCCGGCGCGGACGTGGTGATGTGCGACATCCGTGATGACAATCTGGGGATTGACTGCAACAAAGCCGAAGTTCTCATTGGGCCGAAAACCAAGGCTATACTGCCGCTGCACTTTGCGGGCATACCCTGCGATCAAGAAGGGGTTTACGGATTGGCCGTCAAGTACGACCTTCGGGTAATAGAGGATTGCTGCCATGCCTTCGGAACCGCGCTGCGCGAGAGAAAACTTGGGTCTTACGGTGACATTGCGTGCTTCAGCTTCGATCCGGTGAAGATCATCACCAGCATAGATGGTGGTTGCGTGATAGTCCAAGACGAATCTGACCGCGAGCAACTGCGCCGTTTGAGGCTCCTGGGTGTGGATAAGGATACTACGGAACGGTACCGTAACCAGCGCGCGTGGGACTACGACGTCTTGGGACCGGGATACCGCTATCACCTGACAAACATTCTGGCGAGTGTGGGTATATCACAGCTCAAACGCGTGGATGAATTTATCCAAAGTAGACAGAAGGTTTGCCGGACGTACAATCAAACCTTTCAGCGGATCGACGGGCTCATGGTCCCGCAAACGGATTTTCAAAATGTCTCCCCATTCATTTATAGTGTGCGCGTGCTTCACGAAAGAAGGGAGAAGCTCATCGAGCATCTCAAAAAGCTGAATATCGACGTAGGCATTCACTTCATTCCGGTACACAGACATACATACTTTGCGCACGCGCGTCGGGGTGACATGAGTGTTACGAATACGGTTACGCAACAAGTTCTCACGCTGCCCCTGCACTCGAACATGAATCCCGTGTTCGTTGAACGAGTTGTTGACGGGGTTACATCATTCTTCAAATGATAGATCCTCTGGTGAGCATCGGTCTACCTGTACGCAACGGCGCAGATTTCATACGTAGGGCGCTCGATTCGTTGCTTGCTCAGGATTACCCGAACTTCGAACTGATCGTTTCGGACAATGCTTCAAGCGACGGGACCTGGGAGATTTTCCAGGAATATGCGGACCGGGATGACCGGATTCGGTTGCTACGCTATTCCGAGAATCAAGGTGCCAATGAGAATTACCGCCGCGTGCTTCACGAGGCTCAGGGTTCGTACTTCATGTGGGCCGCGGCTGATGATTACTGGGCTCCTGGATTCGTAAGCGCTCTCGTGAAGGAGCTGGAAGAGCATCCGGAATCGGGTGTGACCATGTGCGCCATCGACGTTCTAGACGAGCACGCCAAACCACTGTACACGGTTCGATTTGAAGGGGCAGGCAATCCAAACAATATGAGCCGTTATGAGCTGTACAAAAAAATGAATGTGTGGACGACGTATCATTTCTATATATATGGACTGTTTCGAACCGAGTTGCTCAGGAAGGCATTCCCACTTATCGATCCCCATTCATGGGCTCCTGATATCATGTTCATGTGCCAGATCGCCCTGGCGACGCGGTTCAGGTATGTCGATCAGGTGCTACACGTGCGAACCGAGTGGTCCCAAGTGGCATACGAAAGGCATCCTGACATGGCGCCAAGGAAGATAGCCTATAAGGACAAAGGCGTTTGGTGGGACATGCTCGGTTCCATGAGCCGCATGATCCTGCGATCACCCATTATCCCCTGGTACCGAAAATTCCTTTTGCCCGCGGGTTTTGTGCAGTATCTTCCCGGACTGCTGAGTGAAACGTATCTTTTCGTCCCATTAACGGAATACTGGAAACACAAGATGCCCTGGCGCCCGGAGGAAAGGGAGCGCCTTTGGACCACGTATTTGGACGCCACCGGAAAGTTCGCAGGAATCGCGAGAAAGAATTGGTTCCGAATCTATGATCCGATCTACCGTACTTATGATAAATACTCTCCGACCTGGGTCCGCACATGGGCGAAGGCGCTGAAGAACGCCATCGTGCGTATCAGGGGATAAGGAGGCTTGTTCTCTGAAACGTGCGGGATCGCGACCATTTGGGGAGCATTTCTTTCGCATGAAACTGGAACCAGCAGAGTTCGACCGTTCAAAACTTCGGATAGAACCGCTTTCCGAGCGCGTCCACGATCTGGACCTTTCATGCATCTTGCCACTTGAGCCGAGTGTGTCAGTTGCACAAGAGTTCCATACAGTCGCATCGCGGATAGTCCGTGCCGCAAAGGAAGGCTCCGCGGTGGTCTTGATGATGGGCGCGCATGTCATTCGAGCAGGCGTTCAGCGCTATCTTATCGACATGATGGAGCGCGGTTTGTTGAGCTGCATCGCCACCAACGGAGCCACCGTCATCCACGACTTTGAGTTTGCGCTGATCGGTGCCACCACGGAAAGTGTAGCCCGTTACATAAAGGACGGCCGTTTCGGGCTCTGGAAAGAGACCGCCAGGATAAATGACATCGTGAACGACGCGGCAAAGAGCCGCCGTGGGCTTGGCGAAGCTGTGGGACGCATCATCCAGGAAGAGGACTTCCCTCACCGCGAGTTCAGCATTCTCGCGGCCGGTTTTCGGCTGGGAATTCCCATCACCGTCCACGTGGGCATAGGATACGACATTGTGCATGAGCACCCCAATTGCGACGGCGGAGCGTACGGCACGTGCAGTTATGTGGATTTCCTGCGATTCGCCAAGGTATTGGAGTCGCTCGAACGCGGCGTCGTCATGAACTTCGGCAGTTCGGTGATGGGCCCGGAAGTGTATCTCAAAGCCCTGGCAATGGTCCGAAATGTGGCGGCACAGGAGAACCGGCAAATAGCCGATTTCACCACGCTCGTGTGCGACCTTGCGGCTTTGCCAAAAGAGCATAGCGCCGAGCCCCCGCGAGATGATCCGCTGTACTACTTTCGGCCGTGGAAGACTATGCTGGTCCGCACTGTCGCCGACGGCGGTGAAAGCTTCTTCGTCAGAGGCGCACACAGGGAGACGATTCCGCAACTCTGGACCGCTCTACGAATGCTCGTGTGAAGCCCGCGCCTCAAAGGCCCGACCGGAGATTCTTGACGCTGTGAATTCCAATCAGGATGTAAACCAATTCAGACACCAGAGCAGAGGCCTCCGCGAGGCTCTCAAGCCAGGTTTTCTCTATTTCCAGCTCCGGGATAAGGGTCTGTTGGGATTCCTGAGGACGTGCTTCAACTGGGTCGAGCATCGGGCTTCCCCGCGTGTCCGGCGTGTGCTCAGGCCGATCAAGAGGGTGATCCGAAGAGCGCAATTGCTGGCGATTGACACAAAAACAAAGGCCCGATATCTGGCGGGAGCTGTCCGGCCCACGCAGAATCGTTTGCTTGCCATCTGGGATTTTCAGGCCGCGGTGTACGCTGTAGGGGATCTTCTTACCTTCAATGTGCTATGTGCGTGTTTGTGTCACATTCACAAGATGGAAAAAGCGGATGTCTGCTTTGCGTGCGATCCGGATAATCCCGGGCAGCAATGGTATGCGGATCATATCAATGCGTACAATCACCATTATCACCTCTCATTCTACTTGCAAGCGCTCCAGATGAATCACCGGATTGGATCGGTCTTCCTGATCGACAACTACAGAGATCTGGACCAATTCCTGGCGGACAACGGCCACCGATATGTTGTTTGGCCCACCACGCGGGAGTATCTCACCAAGGAGAATGCGTGGAAAAAGAATTGGGATTTTATTGAGGACTTCCACCGCGAGTGTGGCTTCATTCCTCATTTGCATTGCAGGCCCGTTACCATTGATTGGGGAACCGCTTTCATGAAGGAAAATTTGTTGCCCGATCTGGCTGTGGCGGTTCACCTGAAGACGACACAGTATTCCACCGAACGCAACGCCCAGATCGACGCGTGGATGGAGTTTTTTAAGCATTGTCAAGGACGCTACCCGGTGAAATTTCTGGTGCTCGCGGGTTCGGTCAAGGAAGTCCCGCCGGAGCTGCGGTCGCTGTCGAACATCCTTGTCACAAAGGATTACAACACGACCCTGGAACAGGATATGTGCCTGATTGAGTGCTCAAGCATGTTCATGGGCAGCTCGTCCGGGCCATCCATCATGGCGGTGTACAGCGACAAACCATATGCGATTTTCAGTTTCAAGAGCCCTTCTCCGGAACGAGTGAAGCCGGAAATGGACCGATTTGTCTTTGCCACGGACCATCAGCGCATCATCTGGGAGAATGAAACCTTTCCCATGATCCTCGACGAATTCCTCCGCATGTACACTGTGGTGGACATAGAAAAGTGGAAGGGCCGGTGCGCCAATTCCAACCACCGAGAATCACCCCAACTCCTCCGCTAGAACTGGCTGCAAAAGCTCCCAGTTTTCCACACACTTGGAGCGTTGGCAGGATAAGATGGTGAGCGCATGCGATTGGTCATGATGGAAGCACCCATAGCACGGAAACTTCACGAGCAGATGCTGCGAATCCGCACGGTGGAAGAGAAGATCTGCGAGCTTTACAGCGAACAGGAGATGCGCTGTCCCGTGCATCTCTGCGTGGGGCAGGAAGCCATTCCGGTGGGCGTGTGCGCGCATCTTGCCCCAGAAGACTATGTTCTGAGCGGCCATCGGTCTCACGGTCACTATTTGGCTAAAGGGGGCGACCTGAAGGCTATGATGGCCGAGATCTATGGTAGGGTGACCGGCTGCTGCATGGGCAAGGGTGGTTCCATGCACTTGGTCGATCTGGACGCGGGTTTTCTTGCGGCAACGCCCATCGTGGGGAGCACAGTTCCGATCGGTGTGGGCGCAGCGCTCGCGTCGGTGATGCGGGGAGAAGATCGGGTGACCGTGGTCTTCTTCGGCGACGCGGCCGTGGAAGAGGGTGTTTTGTGCGAAAGCATCAATTTTGCCGTCTTGAAGAAGCTGCCCGTGGTTTTCGTGTGCGAGAACAACGCATACTCGGTCAATTCGCCGCTCTCTGTTCGCCAACCGCCAGGCCATGAAATCTACGAGATAGCGCGCGGCCACGGCATGGAAAGCTCCCAGGCCGACGGCAATGATGTTATTGCCGTGTATGAACTGGCGGGCAAAGCTGTTGACAAGGCGAGGCGGGGTGACGGCCCCACCTTCCTGGAATTCAAGACCTATCGCTGGCTCGAACACTGCGGACCCAATGACGACAGTCACCTCGAATGCCGCTCTGATGTTGAGCTCCAGGAATGGAAAGAGCGTTGTCCGGTTCGCATGTTAGAGGATCGCCTTCTCAGCGAGGGAATCGCTTCACGTGAAGAAATGCGCCTGGTCGCTGCAAACATCACCACAGAGATGGAGGAGGCGGTCCGTTTCGCGAAATCCAGCGCGTTTCCTGAACCTGAACTCCTCTTGAAGCACATCTACGCCCCCTGATTTCGTCGTGAACGGTACTGCCTGATGCCAAGAGAGCTCAAGTTTTTTCAAGCAATTCACGAAGCGACCCGTCAGTGTATGGAGCAGGATCCTGCTGTCTACTTGGTGGGACTAGGTGCGCCCGATCCGAAAGGGATCTTCGGCAGCACGCTTGACCTCCACAAAATCTTCGGGCCACAGCGGGTGATGGATATGCCCGCGTCCGAGAACGCGATGACAGGAGTGGTCATCGGTTCCGCTCTTGCGGGTATGAAGCCGATCCTGACCCACCAGCGACTCGATTTTGCCCTGCTCTCCGTCGAGCAGCTCGTGAATCAGGCTTCGAACTGGCATTACATGTTCGGGGGGCAGAAAAGCATTCCGATCGTGGTGCGCATGATCGTCGGCCGGGGATGGGGCCAGGGACCTCAGCATTCTCAGAGCCTGCACGCGTGTTTCAGCCACGTTCCCGGGCTCAAGGTGGTCATGCCTTCAACTCCGCACGACGCTAAGGGGCTGCTCATCGCGGCTGTGGAAGACTCCAACCCCGTTATTTACATAGAGCACCGGTGGCTCTACAACATCTCCGGTGAAGTGCCGGTAGAGCCATACCGAGTGGAACTTGGCAAAGCCCGCGTTGCCCGGAACGGAACGGATCTGACTATTGTCGCGTCCTCGTACATGACCCTGGAAAGCCTTCGGGCCGCTGAGATCCTTCAGAATGAAGGCGTATCGGCAGAAGTTATTGATGTTCGTACGCTCAAGCCTTTGGATCGAGAAACGATCCTGCAATCGGTCTGCCGTACGGGTCGCCTGATCGCAGCGGACATCGGTTGGTGCACCAACGGCTTCAGCGCAGAAATCCTCGCCCTAGCCGCGGAACAAGCATTTGAAAGCCTCAAAGCTGCGCCCGTGCGGGTGGCGCTCCCTGATTGCCCTACGCCCACGAGCCCTGCCCTCGCTAAGCATTATTATCCGCGAGCGATCCATGTCGCCGCGCAGGCCCTTAAGATGCTCGGGGTGAATCCAAGCGAGCGTCATCCGGCCGAACCTGAGCTTGTTCACTACGACGTTCCCGATCCTTCATTCACCGGGCCGTTCTGAGAAGACGCCGGCCGTGAGAGCACACGAGAAAAGAGGCCTTTCCCATGAACCTGGGAATTGAAGGCAAGAGAGCACTAATAACCGGTGCGAGCCGAGGTATCGGCCGCGCTATAGCCTTGGGCTTGGCGCGTGAAGGGGCCAAAGTCGCGGGGATCGCGAGATCGGAACAAGAGCTCGTCTCTCTCCTTCATCAACTCGGCGGTGAATCCGCGAGCCATGTGGTGAAAGCGCTGGATCTCATGGAGAATGGCGCTCCTGAGACATTGCTGACGTGGCTCACTCGCGTTTTCGGCTTGCCGGACATCGTGGTGCATAATCTGGGCGGCGCAGACGGAGTTACCGATCCTTTCCCCACCGCTTCGGAATGGCGCCGAGTCTGGCGTCTCAACCTGGAAATCGCCCTTGAAATCAACCGCATTGTGATACCGGAAATGCAGAAACGCGGCTGGGGACGGGTGGTGCATGTCTCGTCCATCGCGCCGGTCCGGGGCCGGTCGTCGGTTCCGTACGCCACGCTTAAGGCCGCGGTCAACGCGTACGTGGCCAGCCTCGGTAGAGCTGTCGCCGCGGACAACGTCATTGTGACCGCGGTGATGCCGGGCGCAGTCCTCACCGAAGGAAACAAGTGGACTGCGTTGTCGGCAAAGGACCCTGAAGCGGCTGCCGACTACGCAAACCAGCGGCTCGCAATCAAACGATTCGGTCGTCCTGGGGAAGTGAGTGATTTGGTGGTATTTCTTTGTTCGGAACGGGCATCCTTCGCGCCTGGAGCGGTCATGCCCATTGACGGCGGCACGTGGTAGAGAATTGCGGAGGAGATGAATGGCGGAAATAAACCTGATGGACCTGTATCCCCGCTCCAAGCGCCCGATTGAGGAACGGGGGAAGCTCATTACCGATCGGGATCATGCCATCGCGCGCCAATTCGGCAAGGAATACTTCGACGGAGACCGCATTCACGGATATGGGGGATACAATTATCATCCGAGATTCTGGCAGGCGACGGTAAAGCGCTTTAGAGATCATTATCAATTGGCGGAGAATGCTGCAGTGCTCGATGTGGGCTGCGCGAAAGGATATATGCTCCACGATTTCAAGGAGCTTATGCCCAATCTGACGGTTGCCGGAATCGACATATCTCCGTACGCAATCGAAAACGCAAAGGAAACGGTGAAGCCTTTTCTGCGCGTGGGCAATGCAACCAGGCTCGATTTCGAGGATGCTTCTTTCGATCTGGTGATCTCCATCAACACCGTGCATAACCTTCCCTTGGAAGAATGCAAGCACGCCTTGAAAGAAATACAACGGGTGACGCGCAAGCACGCGTTCATCACGGTTGATGCATGGCGCAACGAAGAAGAACGTGCAAACCTGCTCAAATGGAACCTCACCGCGCTCACATATATGCACGTTGACGACTGGAAAGAGCTTTTCCGTGAGGTCGGTTACACAGGCGATTATTACTGGTTCATAGCGGAGTAGTTTCTTCCGCGCACACGACGTTGCCGTTTTAGCGTCTTGACGTTTTGCCGCCTTGGCGCTATTGTTGCTCTTGGAGGTAATTGCCATGAGCGAGTCCGCGAAACGTTCCACCATCTATTTCGAGCCGGATCTTCACCGAGCTCTTCGAGTCAAGGCCGCGCATACACAGCGGACTGTGTCCGAGCTGGTCAATGATGCGGTTCGCGTCGCGCTTCGAGAAGACCAAGAAGATCTCCGTGCTTTTGATGAGCGCCGAGACGAACCCACCATCTCATACGAGGAGTTGCTGAAAGACCTCAAGGCGCATGGGAAAATATAGACTGGTCTTAAAGAAATCAGTCACCAAAGATTTTCGGGGCATTCCGAAAAGGGATGTGGCACGCATTCTGAGATGCTTCGAGGCCCTCGCGGAAGATCCTCGTGCTCCAGGCTGCGAGAAGTTGTCCGGGCAAAAAAGATATAGAGTTCGTCAGGGGGCGTACCGAATAGTTTACGAAATTGATGACAACGACAATGTGGTTGTAGTGGTGAAGGTCGGTCATCGACGCGCAGTGTATGTGAAGAAACAGGTGGGTTAATTCGCAAATACGGTCGGCTTCAAGATAGTTTGATGAAGATCCTCCTCACATTTCCTAATCTTCGCTGGACAAAGGACGATCCCAACACGGTCTGGATTGTTCATCCTTATAATCTTTGTCTGCTTGCCGCGGTGATCGAACAAGACCATGACGTGAGTATATTGGACGCGAACGTTTCCAATTTGGCTCGTGAACAATTCGCTTCCGAGGTGGCTCGACACAAGCCGGACCTGGTTGGTATCAGCGTGATGACCGACGAGTACGGCTTTTCCGGCCATGAAGCGGCAAGACTGGTCAAGGAAGTGGACCCAGGCATCCTCACTTTGCTGGGCGGCGTGTACCCGACGGTGAATGCAGACAAGGTCGCGAGCGATCCGAATGTTGATTATGTTGCTGTCGGTGAAAGCGAGCAAACCTTCCCGAGGCTCCTACGTGCGCTGGAAGGTCGCGAAGACTTCCCGGATCGAGGTTTTGCATTCCGACGGAACGGAGAAGTTATCGTGTTGCCCCGAGCCGCCTTGATCCATGATCTGGATGCCATTCCTCGACCTGCGTATCATAAGGTCGACTTCATGCAATACGCGATGACTGATGGCCGAGCTTCTATCGATTCTCCACCTGAATTTCCCTACGCGCGAATGTTTACATCCAGAGGATGCCCCATTGGGTGCGTATTTTGCGAGGTCGAGTCGATTTCCGGGAAGAAATTCAGGCCTCGGAGCCCGGAAAATGTCGTCAATGAACTCCAGTGGCTCAAAGAAACGTACGGTATCCGTTCGGTGGTCTTTGATGACGACAACTTCTACGTGAACCGCAAACGAGCCGCCCGGATCTTTGAATTGATGATTTCTCGAAACCTAAACCTGAAATGGAACGCGATAGCGGTTCCGGTGTTTTACCTCACTGAAGAGCTCCTGGAGCTCATGCGTGCGAGCGGATGCAATTTTATCGACCTTGCCATTGAATCGGGTGTCGAACGCGTGCTGAAACAAATCATTCATAAACCGGTCAAACTCGATTTTGCGAAAAAGATTATCAAGAAGGCCAAGAGCCTTGGTATCAACGTGTCGTGCAATTTTGTCATCGGCTTCCCGGGCGAGACCTGGAATGAAATCAGACAAACACTGAAGTTCGCGGAAGAGATAGACGTAGACTATGTGAAGGTATTCATCGCAACGCCCCTGCCCAGGACTCGCCTCTGGAATATCTGTGAAGAAGGCGGTTATATGGAGCCGGGCAGCCTGGATTGGCGCCACGGCCGCATCCGAACCGATGAATTCACACCGCGGGACCTGGCCATCCTTCGCGCCTATGAATGGGATCGCATTAATTTCAGCAGCCCGGCAAAGCGTGAGAAGATTGCACGGCTGATGAAAATGTCCCCGGAGGAACTGGACAAGATCCGACGTAACACTCGGCTGGCTCTGGACCTGCACTAGAAGTGGTTTGAGAATTTAGGAGATTTCGGAAGAGCCGCCGGGGAGGGCGAACAAAAAGGGCCTCCCCGGACCCCTTCCCAAAAACTCCTATACTTTCAATCCTTCAAGGGGCAGATGTCATCGTGATGCTACGAAGGCCGGGTGCCACTGACCCGGCGTTTCGCTGGGTCAGTGCTCCTTTGGGATACGCGTTCAGCACTGACCTGAGCCCCGCGGTGTGGGGCTCAGGTCAGTGGCACCCAAATCCGTGACCGCAATTGTGAAATGGTGCCATAAGTGGAGAGTCCTCGCGTGGAAGTAATCGCAGAAACACGGGCCGCGGTTCTGTTCAAGACCGGCGAACCCCTTCGCATAATTACGTTGGGAATCCCTCCGCTAAAGCCGGGGCAGGTGCTCGTAGATCTCGCATACAGCGGGCTCTGCCACACTCAAGTGCTCGAAGTCCGTGGGAAACGCGGGCCTGACGCCTACCTCCCCCACGCGCTTGGACACGAAGGTTCGGGCACCGTGGTGCACGTTGGTGAAGGAGTAACAAAGGTCCGGCCAGGAGACCGCGTCGTGGTTTCATGGATAAAAGGTTCGGGCGCGGACGTGGCTTCTACCGTCTATTCGAGCGCTGAAGGGCCTGTCAATTCCGGTGCGGTGTGCACCTTTATGGAGCAAACCATTACCTGTGAGAATCGAGTGACACCCATCCCGGATTCCATGCCGTTCAGAGAGGCTGGCCTCTTGGGATGCGCAGTGCCGACAGGGATCGGCACAGTTCTCAATTCCGCACAATTGCAGCCTGGCAGCAGTCTGGCGGTGTTCGGTATGGGGGGCGTAGGGCTCAGTGCGGTCATGGGAGGTCAATTGGCGCTTGCGGACCCGATCATCGCGGTTGACATCGACCCCGAGAAATTGGCGCTGGCCCGCCAGTTGGGAGCCACCCATACGGTGAACGCGCGCGAAGTCGATCCGCTGGCCACGGTGCTCGATTTGACCGGAGGCCGCGGGGTTGACTGTGCGGTTGAAGCAGTAGGCAAGACTGAAACCATGGAGACTGCGTTCCGTTCGGTTCGCAACCAAGGTGGTCTGTGCGTTCTTGCGGGGAATTTGCCTCACGGCGGGCACATGAAGATCGATCCGTTTGATTTGATCAGAGGCAAACGAATCATAGGCACATGGGGAGGCGAAACTAGTCCTGATCGGGACATCCCCGGTTACGCGGAGCTCTATTGCTCGGGCAAACTCAAGCTGGATCTACTTGTGAGCACGGTATACACACTGGAAGAGATCAACCAGGCCATTGATGACCTGGAACAAGGCACGCTTGGCCGGCCGCTCATCGCGCTGGGTCCGCGTGCTTAGACTCAAGGTGGTTTGCGAAGAAACTCCGGCTCCACCAAAGGTTCTCCACACGGTTGACATGCGATGCTGGTAGTGGCGGGCCTTTGTGCCCGCCATTCTCGCGTCTAGCGTTTTATGCCGGCGCGCCGCCAGACAATGAACAGTGAGTCAAGGTAGGTCGGGTTGAACCCGGCGAAACCCGACAGGTTGCTTTGGACATGATGTCGGAGTTCGTCCCGCGCAGAACGCGGGACTCAATCCGACCTACGGCCGCTGTCGTTTCAACGCCATCTTCATCGTTCGAAAGCGAATTGGAATGACCCGTCCGGACCATGCCTCTCCTAGCGAAGAATAGGTGAAATCAGCTTCTAGGTGGGCTTGACCGGATCAATTTCCGAAATCGCGGTATCTGAGTAGGTATGAACGGGGGCACCTCTTCGCGATATTTGAGGTATTTCTCGCCGAACTTTCTCACGAGTCTGCTCTCTTCGATGCGAGCGCCGATGAGCAGGTACGCGCAAAGCACTATGCTGATGACGATATCCGTGTCATGCAGGTCCCGCGCCCAGAGCATCACTATGCCCGCAGCAAATTGGGGATGCCTCACGATGCCGTAAATCCCCCAAGTAATCAGATCTCCTTCCGAATCTCTCTTCTTCTTTGAACCCACCCCCAAGGCCCTCAAGCCCAAGAAAGCCCACCCGTCCAATAGCCTGGCAGTGAGCCAGAAGACGAAAAAGCCACCGGTCCACACCACCACGGGGACCAGCTTCCACCAGCCCTGCCACTCGATTATGCTGAGTTCGTTGGCTCTGGGAGTCAGCTTCGATGCAGCGATCAGCGTTACGACTGCCGCAGTGTTGTACATAGGCCTGTAATAGGGCCCTATGCTCGATTTCAGGATGCCGGTTCGCCCCATCAGTCCATCGCTGTTGAGTAAAGAATGCTGCACGCACCAGCCTACCCATATCAGGGCGACCAGGCTTAATCTCATGAAAGTGTCATAGTCCGGCATGAATTATTCCTGCAAAAGGCCGAGGTATTTTGTTCCGGCACGTACGCGTAGCCCTGCTCCCCAAGAAGTATCGTCTTAACGGAATGTAAGGGCTGTCCGGGGTTGAAACCGATTATTTGCACCAAGGTGAGAACTGTGTCCACCTTTGAACCACACTGTCCTGGCAGGAAGGTTCTGGAATGGTACGCTAATAGGATGTGGGTGGCTCCGGGGCTGTGGACGATGTGCGGCACTGATCCTTTTTGGAGGAGTTATGCGCTGAACGCGCATACTTGATTCGTGCGGTGAGTTCGCGGCCTAGAGCAGATCTGCCGCGCTTGAACATCTCTCTGCCGGGCTGGCCGAACTTCCTGCAATCCAGGACTCCGCTCTGTTTCACCTCTTCCAGCAGCCCTTTTCCCATTTCATTTATTCTTCGCTCCGCTGCGGCCAGGCAAAGAATAACTTGTTCGGTATCGTCATTTTTGCGGCAGTATCGTGTGTGGTTGGATTCATCTTCCATTACTTGCCGTCCTCACCCCTGTAATTTCGTCCAGCTCAAGTATGTTCACTCCCAGTCCTGCGGTGCAGTTCACACATACGCTTAGTATTGCATGACGGAGTGCGTTTTGGAAACTGGGCTAATCTTCGCGCCATCTCCACTCACTGGGAGTGGTTAATTGGACCGGGATTATCTCGTCCCAACCCACACCGTTGTCTTTGAACACCTGTTCCAGCGTATCTTCATCCGGCGCGTCCCACCAGCAAAAGCGGGTAGCATAGTCAGGCGTGTACCAGGTCTTGACCCAGATGGCGCGCCGCTCCTGAGCAAGGACGATCCATCTGGCCTCGGTCTTTTCTTTCGGAGCAGACGGCTCATGGTGAATGGACAGATAATGAGGCATGGTCTTTTCCTTTCGTGACCGGAAGAGTGCGAGGCTGCTCTATCAGTATTCAAACCGCTCGCCTTCTTCCGCTTTCACTTGCTGGAAAAAGTCGCACGTAGCGCAATCTTGAAGCTTCCGGGCCAGGTCTCCTTGCACTTCGCCGCCACAGTAGGTGCCTGCCACTCGCCAGCAGTACCTCCCGGCAAAGAGGCCTCTATTCTTCCCCCAGTGGCTCGAATCCAGCGCGGCAGGGCAAACGCTCTTGCCTTCTGAGGGTTTTCCGCCCAGTTCCCGTCCGCACTGTGTGGCTTCCCAGCAATTCTGCATTCGCCTTGGAGATTCCAGTTCCCAAAGTCGCCAGCGCGAAGACTTGGTAACGCCCACTTCAAGAATCTCTGTCCATTTAATCCCGAGATCTCGGAAGATTCTTTCTATGGTTTCCTTATTAGGGGCTTCCCACTCGCAGTATCGCCGCCCCAGTTCAACGTTGTACAGGGTCATTCGCCAGTCGGCTCTCGGATCCCTCGATAGCTCGGCCCATCTGGATTCGAGGGTGATCCGGTCGACACTATTCTCGTTGTGTATGGTCAAGAATGTGGGCATGGCACTTTATCTCCTGCAAATTCTACGGTGTGGTACTATGTTTTGCCAAGCTGCCCAGGCACCGGTGCAACAGCACGCGAGCGCCGTGACGAAATTCTGCGGCTTTAGCCCGCCAGGTCCCGATCAAACACGGGATCACGGTGGCTAAAGCCCATGCAGAATCGTTTTCAGACGACAGACCGTGAAGAAGAGATGGGGCATGGGCAGGCCGCCTTGGAGAGTTGCACGTCCAATAATCGAACGCGAGAACCGGAGCCAACAAGACCACGCACGCCGCCATGCAGCGAACCGGTCATGTTCGATGATGTAAATGGTAGCAACTCATTCAAAGTCTAGCAAGGCTTTTCACAGGAAATTGGTCAAGAAAGTCTGTATCATTATCCTAGCGGGACCCGACAAGGCCTTAGAATTCCCCCCACGCTATTGGCGTACAATACAAGATCGGCTGAAGTAGTTTCAATTGGTAGCCCTAAGCAGCGCCCCGTCACCCCGGACCCCGGATCGCTGTCCGGGGCAGGCTTTGATCCGGGGTCCAGAACACATTGAAAAGACTGGATTCCCGCTTCCGCGGGAATGACGGACGAAAGAACTGGGCTGCTTAACTTAACGCCTATGGGGGTCCGGGGAGGCCCCTTTTTGCAAAAAGGGGCCTCCCCAGCTACTCTTTCAAAATCTCCTGTGTTTGGAAGCACTCTCACAGCGCGCGAACTTGTTCGAGCAGCCTCTCTATATCGGAGTCCGCGCGGCAGTGGACTCCGAGGATCCTTCTCCCTCTCTTCTTCAGCGCTTCGTAGTCTCCCACTGATTGCGCGGCCTTGAGCACGCCGAAGGAATACGATTCCCCCGGGATAGGTATATCTTCAGCATCATCGCTGGCTATCTGAATGTACAACCCTTTGTCGGGTCCACCCTTGTGGATCTGGCCTGTGGAGTGCAAGTACCGAGGGCCGAAACCGACCGTGGTTGCCACTTTGAACTTGTCTCGGAGCGTTGCTCGGACCGCTTGGAGCACCTCACGGTTCTTGTCCGAGGCCGCAACAAAGGCGTTGATTGCCACGTAATCACCTGGTTTGATCTGCGAGAGCAATCCCGTGAGACTGCCCTGAAGCCCCGGATCGTCTGCACGGATGCTTTCACCGGCAGGAACGCGGCCCTCGATCGCGTAAAGGTCCAGGACCTTCTTGGTCAGCGTCTTGGCCTCCTGCACATTGGGCTGATCAAACGGATCGATCTTGAGGATCGCGCCTGCCACCGCGGTTGCGAACTCCCACCGGAACATCTCCCTGCCCAAATCGTACGCGGTGTGGAGCCTCTGGGTGACCACCGGGTATCCCTTCTTCTCCATCGTCGAGACAAATGCATCGTGTGTCGCGTCCCCATCCAATCGCACATACATAAACAGCCTGTCTCTGCCGTAACTTTCAGGATTACCCGTGGGCTCTCCTTCGACTGGGAGCACTCCTTTGGCTTCCTTGCCGGTGCTTTCCGCGACGAGTTGTTCCAGCCAGCCTCCAAAGCTCGCGATCGGTGGCGATATGATGAGGCAGAGCTTATCGATGCCGCGGAGGGCTGCTTCTCCCATGATCACGCCCAACCAGGCCCCGGGATTCTCAAGGGCCGGGACATCAGGACCCGATCCTTCAGTGGCCTGATCCGCGCGCATGAGCAGCCGGTCCAAGTCCGCTCCCACAAGTGCTAACGGTACGAGCCCGAAGTAAGAGAGCGCGCTGAAACGGCCACCGATATCGGATGGATTCAAGAAGACCCTTCTGAATCGGTGCTCGGACGCAAGCTTCCCCAGGCTGGTTCCCGGATCGGTAATTGCCACGAAATGATTTCCCGCCTGTTTGCCCACTGCCTGCTCAACGCGGGATCGAAAATACTTGTACAGCGAAACCACCTCAATGGTGCCGCCAGACTTGCTTGAAACAATAAAGAGGGTACGCTTGAGGTCCAGCGAACGCTCTACTTGAAGTATGGTACCGGGGATCGTAGAGTCCAGGACTGTGAGTTTCAGATAACCTTGACCCACCCCGAAACAGGTAGCAAATACTTCCGGAGCGAGGCTGCTACCGCCCATGCCGATGAGCACCGCGTCGGTGAAACCCTCGGATCGTACCTCATCCGCGAAGCTCCTCAATCGTTCGGTTTCGTGGCGCATCATTTCTACGACAGTGAGCCAGCCCAGCCTTTGGCCGATCTCTTGCTGGTGTTCCGGGCTCTCCTTCCAAACTGACGGGTCAAGCGACCAAATCCGGTTGGCGATCTTGTTGCGATCGAATTCCGCCAAGGTCTGCTCCACTTGTTGTTGCAGGCTGCCCAGGGACGCGGATCTGTGACCCCACCCGCGCAGGAGGCGAGTCCTTTTTTGCGCGATGCTCGCCAACAGCTCCTCGTACGAATCCGCAAAAGCCCTAACACCATTTTCCAGGAGCGTATCCATCACCTGGTCCATGTCGATCCCGAATTCCGCGAGGAGAGGAAAGAGCACCTGTGCGTCATCAAGACCTTCTTCCAGCCTGAGCCCGGGCTGGCCGTGATCGCGGTACGCGTCCACGGTTGCAGCCGGCATGGTGTTGACCGTATCGGGGCCGATAAGGGCATCCACGTAGTACGTATCGGAATAGTTAGGGTTCTTCGTGCTCGTGCTCGCCCAGAGCACTCTTTGAGGCCGCGCACCTTTTGCGCGCAGGTCCGCGAAGGGTTCACCGTGGAACAGCTCCTTGTAGAGCGAGTAAGCCAGTTTCGCGTTTGCTATGGCAGCCTGGCCCATCACCTTTGTTGCCCGATCCCTTTGCCTAGGATCTCCCGTCTCTATAAGGAGCTCATCGACCATTGTGTCAACGCGGCTCACAAAGAACGAAGCTACGGAAGCCAAGCGGGCAGCATCTCCACCCGATGAGATCCATTGCCGCATCCCATCCATGTACGCTTGGGCCGCGCCTTTGTACTGGTCCAGCGAGAACAGGAGCGTCACATTGATGTTCACGCCTGCCGAGATAAGTTCGCGAACCGCCTCCAGCCCCTGTGGAGTGCCGGGGACCTTTATCAATACGTTGGGCCGGTCTACCATGCGAAAGAGTTCCTTTGCCTGGTTGACTGTCGCGGCCGCGTTATAGGCAAGCTGAGGAGACACTTCCAAAGACACATATCCGTCTCTGCCGTCCATCTGCCGGAATACCGGCAGGAGCAGGTCCGCAGCTTCCTGAATATCGGTCACTGCCAGCGCCTGGTAGATCTCTTCAACCTCCTTGCCCTCGTCCACCAGGAGGTGCAGGTCGTTGTCGTACGTCTTTTCTCTATTTATAGCCTGTTCAAAGATCGTGGGGTTGGACGTGACGCCGGTCAGGCAGTCTTCGTCGATCATTTTCTTGAGTCGTCCAGAGCGAACCAGGTCCCTGCTGATATTGTCGTACCAAAATGACTGTCCAAAGTTCTTAAGTTCATGAAGCGGGTTGAGCATGAGCTGCCTCCAACGACCGAGAAAACCTCATATTATTCTTGACATCGACACTGAGAGCCGCTAAAGGTACATTCTCGGGCAGTAGAGTAGCGGAAAGGCGGAGACAACGCAATCCGCCGGGTGATTCAATGGACCTGAAAAGATTCTTGGAGCTTCAAACTCGAGAGATCGAGAAACATAAGTGGATAGAATCTGAGAAAGCCGGCCACGATCTCGGGGTCGACGCGGTCATTGACTGGATTCTCAAGTACGCGGACCAGTTCAGCGCGGACTTCGTTCGAGATAACGGGTCGAGCACTCAGTAAGCATTTCGGGCTCAAATAATCCCCCAGGTTCGAGGACCGCGCAGCAAGAGGCCTTTTCTACGGAAAAGGCTTTTTTCGTTTCTGCACCGACTTTCCTCGATTTCTTCGCCACTCTTACACTGCCGAAACGAAATCATCTGCTCGCGAGCACTTCTTTCTCAAAACAATAGAACAGGCCTTTGCGAAACCGAACAATCCCTGCGTTGCGGTATCCCCTTCGGTCGTACAGAGCCACTGAGCTTGGATTGTGCAGGAAAGCGTCCAGGCGGATAGCTGCGTATCCTCTCGCTTCGGCATATTGCTCGGCGAAGTCCATCAGTCGAGTTGCGATACCCTGCCTCCATCTGAGAGGATCGACTGCCAGCCTGTGCACAACGAGTATCTTGCCTCCACCATATTCCCATTCAATCGCAGAATACTCCGGGTCCTGATACTCGTTGAGAGCCATGATGCCGCAGAGACGGCCGCCGTCTCCGGCAACGTAGAGAGAGTCCGACTCAATGTCCTTTTGCAGCTTCTCCCTGTCTGGATATATGTCATCCCACTGAAAGATCCCCTGCGATTCCATGTGCCGGACGCACGCGCTTATGAGATCCATCGCCGCAGGAAGATCCTGCATCGTTGCTTGAGCGATTTCCATGTCTTGCGCTCCAACGAGCAATCATCGGAGTTGTCCATGATAACCCGAACCGTCTCATTTTGGAGGATGGAGTCTTAATAGGAGTTCGCTTCCGAATAATGAAGATGACGTTGAAGCAAGAGTAGCCGTAGGTCGGATTGAGTCCCGCGTTCTGCGCGGGACGAAATCCGACATGATGCCCAATACAACATGTCGGGTTTCGCTGGGCTCAACCCGACCTACCCGTACTCACTGTTTGATAGCGCACCGGTATGAGTCTTTTGAATAGCCTTCGACCTTGCGGTACCGCGATATAACTTATCGTTCCGCCTTTTCTTTCGGGAAATCGTGCTCAAAGTACGACAGGAGGTGATGACCATGCAAGAAGCTTATGTGAGCCGTCCACGAGGTCTACCCAAGGATTCGCTCGAGTATGAAAGAATCAAAGAGACCTTCAAGGGCGAAGAAAAAAGAATGGACTGCTTCAGGCAGTGCATAGACGACGCGTGGGACCTCAGAGACGAAAAAGCCTGCGTCTCGGTTTGCCAAGTGTGATAGCCACTGCCGGGCTGCACGGCCCTATCCCGATGCGCTTTCAAGAAAGTAAGACGGGGAGAACCTTTTTGTAAAAAGGTTCCTCCCCGAACCCCTTTCCAAAAACTTCTATGTGCCTCTGGCATTTCGCCTTCCTGGACAGGAAGACGAAATGCCAGAGAAATATAGAGTTTCTTGAAGGGGGCTTCGGGGCATTCGCGCTAACTTCTCTAGAGCCACAGACATTCATTTAGCAGTTCATCCATTTTCATCAGACGTTTTCGAGGTCGCTCCGCGAGCTTTTTGCACAGGTTTTTCCAGTCCTTAAGTCGCGAG
>JBFLZC010000027.1:0-76163 GCA_040756375.1 Thermodesulfobacteriota bacterium | reverse complement strand
CTCGCGAAGAGCCAGTCAGGTGGAACTCTCACGCACAGTCGCTCTACCAGGAAGTCGCTTCTTGTCCAAGAAGTACTTCTATCTGGAATATACAAGGGGAGATGAGTCTCCCCTCCAAATTGTTGCGAAACGATGCGCTCTTCCGCATCTCTCCGAGGCGAAGCCACGGAGAGATTGTCGAAGCCAAAGAACTTCACGATTCGCTGTACCCGCCCGGCTATGGCAGTTCTGATGATTTCCCATCTTATGAAAGGAAGGAGTTCAGTAATGAAGCGCTCAGAAATGATTTGCGAAACATGCATCAAGTTTGACCATGCAGGATGCCGCTTGCAGCCGGAACCGATCCCGGTGGCCGATCCTGCCGAGCATTGGTGTGCACAAGGCCAGTGGGAGCAGTGGTCCGAGCGGTACCAGGAGATGGAACCGTACTACTGGGGTGAGTGGGAAGAAACGGACCAGGCTGAGGAATGATATTGCATTGTTGCAAGTGAGAAGGAATCGGTAAGAACCCCGAAAATCCCCCCCAGCCCCCCTTTACAAAGGGGGGATCTTCCATGCTCCCCCTTTTCTAAAGGGGGACACAGGGGGATTTTCTCTATCACCTTCCCATCAATACCGTCATTGCCGCAGACCCAATTTGTATCAACAAAACCTCAGGAGAATCACATGCCCATCTCTTCGCACATGATAATTTTCGATCGAACCTATGAAATCAAGGACATCTCTCCTTTACAGTCTTCCGAGGGGATTCTTGGCCAGTCCGCGTACCGGGACGGGGTCATTTACCTGGACAAAAGCGTGGACCTTTCGTTGAGCCTCAGGACTCTGTGGCACGAAGCAGTCCACGTTGCTCAACAAGATCTCAGCACAGCAGCGGACGAGGCCGAAGCCCGCTGGGTTGCGCTCTTCGTCCACAATCTTCTCGCCGCCAATCCTTGGCTGGCCGAATGCTACCTCGACGAACTGGACACCGTGCCGTTTGACGTCGAGTCCGAATAGCAACGCTGGCCTGTCGCAAGGGCATGTGATCGTCCGAGATCTTTGGTCCTTACGCTCGAGCTCTGCTTATAGTGGTGCTCGGGAGTGGTCACGTTATGCAGATGGAATCCAATGAATGAGGGTCGTATGTTGGGTGCCACTGCTGGCTTGTCCAGCAGTGTTGGTCCAAGAAGGACTGCTGGACAAGCCAGTCCCGCGTCTGGCGGGAGCACCCATAAGTGAACCCGTGCTTACTTTCGTACTATAAAGCCCATGACAAACATCTTGCCCAAGTCATCGGAATTCCCCGAAGATGAATCAACACCCGGCACCGACGCAATTTCTGAGGGTCTGTTTGACGAGCCATTCCTGGCTCAAATTGACGATTTCGCGGGTTCGGATTTCACCGCGACCTCCGCGTTGGACCTGTTGGGAAGACTCATCGCGCATGTTCCGGCCGCATCGAAAGACGATCTCGACAAGATCAAGCTCGTGGACAAGCTGATCAACACCGCGCGGCACATGATGGAGACCAAGCTCAAGATGGATGACGCAGCAGCCGTCATGAAGCGGCTCGAGGACATGGAAGCCCAAATCGAGCAAATGTCCAAGTGATTGCTCAATCCTTAGTTTTCGAAGGATATGTTCGTCGCGTTTCGCGGTGCGCGATCAGAATTCAGCGGTCTTTTCTGTTCAACCGACCACCCGAACTCGCCTGATCTCGACGGTCCCCAGCGAAACCTATCGATGAAGGCGCTGTAGGGGCGCAATTCATTGCGCCCGATAGGAAGCTATCACAGTAGGACCGGCATCTTGCCGGTTCCCGGCCAACCCGGATGTAACACTGGACCGGCAAGCTGCCGGTCCTACTGAAGCCGTTCTTTCGGAGGAGGCGCCCGATCCTCCTCGTACGAGTGAGTGGGCTCGGATTCTTACAAAAAACATGACCATGACCGAAGAACCCACCAGAGATTATAGTGGTGTCTGGCGTCGAATCGCCTACCGCTTGGAGGCGGTCTCCGGCAGGCTCCTCGGACTCCTTCATCCGTCCGACAAATCGGACGTGGGGCTTCAGGAGTTCATCGAAGGGCTGCGGATCATCAACAAACGGGGCGAGATGGTCTCTCTGATCATGAACCGCTCGCAAGAGATGGTGTTCCATAAGCTGCTCGAATGCCGTGAAAAGAAGGTCCCTGCGCGGTTCATTTGCTGCAAGTCGCGGCAACTGGGCATCTCCACGTTGATCGAGGCATTCATCTTCGCGTTGATCACCCGGCATCTGAATCGGTTCGCGCTGATCGTGGCTCATTCCATAGAAAGCGCACACACGATCTTTTCCATGGCTCGGCGGTTTCATGCTCATCTTCCCAGTGAGTATGCTTCGGCCCTGGCTCGCAGCAACGTGCGCCTGATCGAATACCCTCCTCCGCACTATTCTCGGTTACAGATCGACACCGCGCAAAATCGGAATCTTGGCCGAGGAGGCACGTTCCACTACGTGCACGCGAGCGAAGTGGCTTTTTGGGACCGCCCCGAAGAGCCGATCCTCGCGATCAATCAGACCGTGCCTCAGCACTGGGACACGCTCGTATTCTGGGAATCCACTGCTAACGGTACCCACAACCTCTTTCATCGGACCTGGGTAGCCGCGGAACGAGGAGAGAACGACATGGAACCCATCTTCCTCTCCTGGAAAGGTTTCCCTGAGTACAGCCTTCCCGTGGCGCGAGACGAGCGGCTCGCGCTTACCCCTGAAGAAAACGATTACGCGGGTCTGTACGGCCTCGATCCTGGAGAAATCAAGTGGGCTCGATATACGAGGGTCAACCAATGTCACAATTCATGGGACAAGTTCCACCAGGAGTATCCTGTGGAAGCGCATTTGGCCTTCAGATTCACGGGGATGCCCTGGTTCGATCAGCAAGTGCTGCACGAGCTGTTGGAGCAGATCTCTCGGCCGCCGGCGATGCGTGGGTTCCTGCGATTCTCGGAAGAGGATTCATCCCTCCCCGAATTCGTTGACGACGAGCACGGTCCGCTGCACGTGTGGCTTGAACCTCGTCCGGAAGCCTCTTACAGCCTCGGCATGGATGTGGGCGAAGGAGTGGCCGCGGACTATACGGTGATCCAGGTCATCTGCAACGAGACCGGCGAAGTCGCTGCGGTGTACCGCTCGAACCGAGTCCGCGCGGAAATGGCCGGCGTGGATGCGTACCTCCTGGGCGTATGGTACAACGCGGGTTTGCTGGGTATCGAACGCAACGGTCCGGGCCTGGCCTCTCTTGCGGTGTGCGAAAGAGGTCTGGCTGAATATCCGCAAATGAGCGGGTATCCAAATCTTTACTATCATACGTTTACCGACCGAAAAATCCCCGAAGAGACCCGCCGTCTGGGGTGGATCACGAACAAGGCCACTAAAGAGGCGATGCTCAATCGTCTTGCGCAGGCCATCGAGGCTCGGCAACTGACGATCTTTTGCAGAACAACGCTCCTGGAAATGCAAGGCTTTGTCTGGGACGCGGAGAAAAAAACCTTCAAACAGGGCTACGTCGCAGAGGATTCCAAACTCGCACATGACGACGAGATCATGGCCCTGGCCATCGCGAATGAAATGAGAACAAACACGTGGGAAAACCGCTTCTTCAAAGGAATCCGGCTAAATAAGGGTACATTTTGATAAGGATTGGGATTTTGGGAACGGTAACATCCACTTGCCGCGACCGGCCTTTATGGACTCAAACGGAACAGATATTGCGTACCAAAAATAACACGGAAAGGCGAGACGGTGGCACAGTATTGACAAAAGCGCGCGCTGTGCTAATGGGCCCTCTTGACAGTCACGGCGGAGACTTGCTAATCTGCCGTAAACGGTTTTGCACATCTAAAAAAACCAAAGAACAGGCGTTGCTTTCCCCAGGAGGTGTGTCAGTATCATGTCGAAGAGACCGGCTCAAGACATCTCTCCAGGGAAACCTAAGACCGAGAATCCTATGGGAACTGCTTCTTTACAGCCTGTTGTAGCAAACGTTTTGGCCGAGCAGCAACAGACACACGAGACAAGAAAACACGTGTTGGATGGCTTGGAGTCCGCGCTTGGCAGGCCGGTAGTCACATTATTTACCAGTTTTAAGTTGCCTGCGATGCTGGATGATGGGGACGCCGACATATTGGAGGGGGTTCTACAGAAGGTGGACCTCTCCAAAGGGTTGGCATTGGTTCTGAGTTCTCCAGGCGGAGATGGGCTGGCCGCAGAACGTATTATCAATGTCTGCCGCCAGTATAGTGGCACAGGTGAATACTGGGCCGTAGTCCCAAGTAAAGCAAAGTCTGCCGCAACAATAGTTTGTTTCGGGGCGAGCAAAATAATTATGGGCGGCACATCTGAACTGGGCCCTATTGATCCACAGATTATTATACCCGACACCGGACTGAAACAATTCTCGGTGTACAACATAGTTAAGAGCTATGATAATCTGTTTAGGAGAGCTGTAAGGCAAAAGTCTGGGAATCTGCAACCATACATTCAACAATTGGAACATTATGATGAGCGTGAAATAACAGAGCTTAGAGCGGCTATGGAACTAGCGGCAGACATTGCTGTCAAAAGTCTTAGATCAGGCATGTTGGATGGGAAGACAGCAAAGGAGATTAAGGATAGCCTAAAAGGGTTTCTAACACCGGAGCAAACAAAGATTCATGCCCGTCCAATTTATCGCGATCAGGCAACAAAGGCTGGCCTGAATATAGAGGTGGTAAACATTCGGAGCGAGGTGTGGAATCTTATGTATGAATTATATATCAGAACTGACAACTTCGTATCATCTCGGGCCCTAAAGTGTGTGGAAACAAGAAACCACTCCTTTTTTGTTCCCCTTCCCGACACGACAAGATAGGAGGAAGACTAAAATGAAACAAAAGAAACGTAACCCTAAAACATCAAAGGCACAGAGGCAGCGCCTTGTTGATGCAAAGCAGAACTTTGCAGAAATCAAGAAGGAGTTGGCTCCTTTTGAAAAAGATCGCAAGATCGCTCGGTACTCAACACGAGGAGAATGGTGTGATGCCTCATGTCTGGAACTGCAACCCAGGTCCTGAGAATTTGCGGAGGATAATCCATGAGGCCACTTATCAACTTTACGGTCTGTAATTTGTTCATCACTCTCCTCTGCTTCATCTTCGAACTTACTTAATTCTTCCGGGTCAACCTTCATAGATGTCCTGATTACATCCTCTAGGGCATGAGTGTAGAAGGAGAGAGGCTTGGGCCGCTCGTTTCGAACTTTCCTTTTCTTTGGGCTCATGATGGTTGCCGTTAGCACAACGCCAGTAGTGTGGTGTCCCCCTGATTCCTTGCATAAGCGTCTGGCGAACGAGACGTCTGAGTCCGGGCTTGATTCAGACCACTATACAGTTTATTCGCGGGACAGGACACCAGCAGTCTACAGCTCAATCGCGTCTCTTCAGACGCGGTTATAACGGCGAAGACACTTTGCCCATCCGTCATTCTTCGGGGGTTCCGCCTGAACGAGGGCTCATCACAATATCTGTGAAAGTGGCGCTTGGAGATATGGTGAAAGGTGCCGTGAACGCCTTTCTTGAGAAGCGCCAAGTAAGACTCAACCGTGTTCGTGTAGGCGTCCCGCTGGACGAATTCCTTGCGTCTATGGTTTACGATCTCGTGACCACCAGTGAACTCAGCTCGAATGCCTTGATAAGCGGGCCACTCCTCGGTCATGATACGAGAGTGCCTGCGGACATTCTGTGTGATTGCGGCCTTTAGAGTCTCAGTGGTGACATTCCCAATAGGCTTGGATAGAGCGCGACCATTTCTCTCGAACAGCGCAACCACAGGGGCTTTTCTCTCGGAGCGTCCACGCCGAACATGTGGCAGGCCGGTTCTCGCAAAGCCGCGTGCCTGAGCGCGCGGCCGGGAAGGTAAAAATTGATGAAGGCTCGTTATCTGGACAATGGCACGATCGCGGTTTCAGGAACCTGGGATCTGGTGACGTTCAACCGAATTTGGGCCGGCATCGGCTGGCCCGAGAAAGAACCAGGCTATCTTTGCGTGGTTGGTGAGCGCACAGACAATCGGTACCATGCACTCTGGGAAAAGCGAGGCGGCCTGCTGGAGCTGGCCGAGGCTGCCATTCAGGCAAAAGAGCGCTTCCTGATCGAACGTATCCTCGTGGACTCAGCGGACGACCTTTCCACGTCATACCTGAGAACCAAGCCCGGACTCTGCTTCTCCGAACGCGGTGACGAAGACGGCACGATGCTCCGGCCCGGAGATATTCGGCCGAGGCCGGCGGTCTCTCTCAACCCTCGTTCCATGTGCGTGGTCGCACCGGTCTTGAATCGGGTGCTGGAGAACTATCGCTCCGCGTTAGAAAAAACCCGCGCTGTGATTGTGCAGGGCCGCCTGCTAATCCACGAATCGAACTGCCCCGGACTCTTGTACGCGCTGCGGCAGCCTCTGGAAGACCTGCTCAAATCTCCTGCCATGAAAGCGCTCGTATGGGTCGTCACAGCCCTGGAAACCGCCCAAGGCAACGGCGACCTTGTAGAGGCCAGTCAAGAGCCCTGGTACATGAATCCGGCAAGAGATTCCGGTTAGCAGTGGCCCATTGGGAGCGAAGCGTCGAGACCGGCTTGCGACAAATGCCTACGTGGCCGAAGGGTTCATCTCTTGTTGAAAGGCTGCACAAATATGCGTATGGGCCTGATGTTCGGAATACGCGAAGAGTCGCAGTTTGGTAACGCGCTCATTCCCACACTTCTGAGACACGAAATGGCCTTGACGAGGGCTGATTGCTGTGCGATTATTGGACATAGATAAGATCAGTATTGGCAAACTGATCACTGTTTGTAGGAAATAGTGGTGGACATCCATGAGGACATACGAACGGACACACCCCTGGCTCACTTTCGATGTAGATTTAAGGCGGGCACCGGCAAAGCTGTGGATCATGCTCGGGGAGTGCCAGTCCAAGTGTGAACACATCAGTTGGGCGCCCTTGCTGCCGGAGACTCAAAAAAGACTGCACCAGTTATACCTAGCCAAGGGGAGCTTGGCTACAACCGCAATCGAGGGTAATACGCTCTCTGAAAAAGAAGTTCTCTTGCATCTCGAGAAGAAGCTCAAACTGCCTCCCTCGAAGAAATACCTTGCCCAAGAAGTTCAGAACATCGTGGATGCCTGTAACGAGATCCTCGCCAAGGTTGAAACGGGAGAAGAATTGCGCCTGTCTTCGGAAGGAACTAAGGCGTTCAATAGCCAAGCTCTCCGCGATCTCGATCTGGATGATGACGTGGTGCCGGGAGAGATTCGAAGGCACTCTGTGGGGGTTTCACGCTACAAAGCTCCACCGCACAAGGATTGTGATTTTCTTTTGGCGAAACTTTGTGATTGGCTTAACGGTCCAACATTCGCTCCTGCAGAGAGCACCCGCATTGTGTCTGCGGTAATTAGGGCAGTGCTCGCTCATCTGTATCTGGCTTGGATTCATCCGTTTGGCGATGGGAATGGGAGGACAGCTCGTCTAGTCGAGTTCCAAATCCTGATATCATCCGGAGTGCCTGCTCCTGCTGCACACCTCCTAAGCAATCACTACAACCTAACTCGCACGGAATACTACCGTCAGTTAGATAAGGCTAGCCGATCCGGTGGGGATGTCGTTTCGTTTCTTCTGTATGGTGTACAAGGCTTTCTGGATGGACTACGTAATCAATTGGATGAACTTCGAAGTCAGCAGTGGCAAGTCGTCTGGCGGGACTACGTGTGGGGGAGTTTTAGAGAGAGGAGAAGCCCATCTGATGAACGAAGAAGGCAATTGGTCTTTGCTTTGTCCAGGTCGGCGGATGCCGTCCCATTGTCCAAGGTGGATGAACTTGCTCCACGCCTGACGAAAGCGTATGCCGGGAGAACCAGCAAGACGCTCTCAAGAGATGTGAACGCGTTGGTCAGCATGGGCCTTGTGGTGAAAAGTAAAGGCAAGGTACGGGCCCGAAAAGAGGCTATCCTGGGATTTCTGCTGGTCGGCACCACCGCGCATGAGACTTGGCGGGAGGTGATGGGGGAGGAGGACCGGGAAAAGGAGTGATTCTGGGCTCAGGCTATAATCGTCATGTGCCCTAACATCTTTGGAGATTAGGAGCGTGGTCGCAAGCAGGGCCAGGACCACACTCCGCTCTTCCAAGCATTTGCCTCATTGCATCAAGGTCTTTGCCAGGGCGTCGAAGGCCTTCATGTGAATTGGGTCCGTGAGGGCATTCCCGGGCACCGGATGCGATCCGAACTTGGCGACGACCATTTGGGCTTTCGGATCGATGAACAGACGCTGGCCGAACACGCCCATCGCGAGGTATGCGCCGTTTGAGTTGTGGGTTATCCACCATTGGCTCCGGTACGACCAACCCTTCCGCGTGGGCTGATTGCCCTTGGCAAATGCGTCTCGATCCCCGCCTTTCATGATGTCCTGAACAACGCTCTTCGGCACGACTTCACGACCTTCCCACTGCCCCATTTGCAGCATGGTCTGGCCCACGCGGGCCAGGTCACGTAGGGTTACGTTCAGTCCGCCCATCGCGACCTCAGTGCCCAGCGGGTCAACGAGGTAAAAGCCCTTGTGCTCCACGCCGATCTTGCTCCAGATCATCTCGGACACAAGCTCGGCCAGAGACTTGCCCGTTGCTCTGCTCGCGACCCATGCCAGCACGTCCGAATTCGCGGACTTGTACCCGAACGGCCCGCCATGTGGCCCTTCACGCTCTGTTAGGGCTACCAACGATGCGTAAAGATTGGTCGGGCCCTGGTAATTGGGCGGACGAGGCACCCAGTCAGCCGCGATCACATACTTGAAGATGTCCGACTTGGGATCGGTGTAGACCTCTGAAAACTTCGCTCCAACACGCATGTCCATGACTTGTCTGACCGTCGCGTCGCTGTACGCGGAAGCAGCCAACTCAGGCACATACTTGGAGACCGTAGCGTTTTCATCGAGCACGCCTTTCGATACCAGCATGGCTGCAACCAAACCCACAAACGACTTGCTCGTTGAGAACAACATGTGGTGGGTGTCGGGCGTCATGCCGTTCAGGTACCGTTCGTACACGATCTTCCCTTTGTGCAAAACCACAATCCCGTCGGTATACGTGTTGCCTAGGAAGGCCCCGAACGTGGTCGGGTTTCCCTTGTCGTCGTCGAAAGCCAGCTTGTCGAACTCCTTCAGGTCCGCGGCCAATGCGGTGGCTTTTGCTCCTTGAGCCACGGGCTTGGTCGGCAAAACTTCGCGTGAATGCTGGAAAGACCATCTTATGAAGGGGTAACTCAGCCAGTTCACCTTGGTTACTTGCTTCGCCTCAGGCGGTGGCGAACCTTTCATCAATCCCGCGGCCTGCCAATCTACTGGTGGAGGCAGCTGCGCTGGAGCTTGAGCTGCAACCTGACATGCGACCAACACGAGAATACAAGCCAGTGTGATTACTCGTCTCATGAATCCCCTCCTGATTTTCTTGCCTAGAGGAACTATCGTAGATGTGCGTCCAATATATCTAGTAACCGTGGGAATGCAAAGAGCTTGCGTCCGGTCTCTTGCTGCATGGAGAACGGCCGTATTCTGCCGTCAATTGCTTCCGGTCGGGAGTCCCTCCTCCGGAGCAGTCCGCGGACAGAATGGGGTTTCTCTCGGTTGACCCGCGCGCACAGGCCGTCTTGCCGGTTATCCACTGTTATCTCCATATAACCCCGGGGAGTCCAAGACAACGATCGTTGTGCAAAGCTTGACCGGACTTCTGGATTTGCACGCGGATCTTCTGCTCGAAGGCCATTTCGGCATTATCGAGACAAAGGAAGAGGTGCGATCATTCATTGAGTATTGGAGATCACCGCTAGGGGTTTCTCATTACGCTGTCTTGTACGCGCCTGATGATTGGCGGGTGGGCCAAGAGAATACACATGATTCCGGAGAACTGTCTGAGAGTAGCGAGGTCAAAGGAAATTGAGAGTAATTGGATGGCGGGAGTGGTAAAGAGCGAAGAGGGCCGATCCTACTCGCAATTAATGGTTCTGAGGCCGGACACCGTTCACTTGAGATTCTTGTGACCAAATCAGCGAAAAACACTGGCGTTGAGGGACAGCGACGGGCCTTGTGCGGCATCTGCCCTGCCGGCTGCTGGGTCAGAGTAACCTATGATTCAGCGGGGAGGATGTGCGAGGTGCAGCCCGATGAGGACTCGCAACTCGGTATGATCTGCGATCTCGGCCGACAGTCGCCCCAGATAGTCTATTCCCCGGATCGCCTGCGCCATCCGTTGGTCAGAACCGGTCCCAAGGGAACGTATGACTTCAAACGTATCTCGTGGGACCAGGCGTTCGACATCATGGTCGCGAAGCTCAACTCCATTAAAGACGCCTATGGCCCTGAAGCCGCAGCCATATACACGGGGAGAGGAAGTTTCGAGCAGTCCGAGTGCGATGTGTTCCAGCCTCAAGGGGTAGCGGTATCTTCCGCGTCGAGCGTCCTGTTTCCCTTTGGATCGCCCAACACTCTGGGCGTTGGCGCTCTCTGCTACGTATCGTTTGCCATGATCGCTCCTCACGTAACCTGTGGGGGAATGATGATCAATATGTTTTCCGACCTGGAGAACGCGGATCTCATTGTCGTATGGGGAGCGAATCCCGCAACAGACTGTCCGCCTCTGGACTTCGCCCGCATCCTGAAAGCAAGACAACGTGGAGCCGAGGTCGTGGTCATCGATCCTCGGCGTACCGGCACTGCAATTGCCGCTGAAGCAGAGTGGGTCCCCATCAGACCGGGCACGGACGGAGCTCTTGCGCTCGGTATGTGCCAGGTACTCATAGAAGAAGAGCTCTATGACGAGCGCTTCGTTCAGGACTGGACACATGGTTTCGATGACTTCGCGAGGTATTGTCAGCACTTTCGCCCGGAGGTCGTGGAGACGATCACTCGCGTTCCCGCTGATACGATTCGGCGACTGCCGAGACGCATAGCCTCGGCAAGGGGAGCCTCACCGGTCATGTACAGCGGCCTGGAGTACAGCGACAGTGGCGTGCAGGCCATACGGGCTGCAATTACACTCTGGGCCTTGGCCGGCCAGCTCGATGTTCCAGGTGGCCGCTGTTTCACCATGCGAGAGAACCAGTTCCCCATGAACCGGGAGGGGCATCTGCCAAACCCGGACGTGCGAAAGGCCCTTGGACGCGATCGGTTCCCCGTTTACGGCGCATACCGTGGCGAATCCCATGCCATTTGTCTTCCGGACGCGGTGTTGAGCGGGAAACCGTATCCGATCAGGTCGCTCATCGTCGAAGGCGGCTCCATTATCACGGCGTGGCCTCAGCCCCGTATCTGGCGGGATACCCTTGCAGCCCTTGACTTCCTTGTATGCATGGATCGTTTCTTCACTGCCGACGCGGCTTATGCCGACCTGGTGCTGCCCGCGACGACATATTATGAAATTGAATCGTACATGGTATACGGCCCGCTCTTTAGAATCCGGGAACGGGTCGTCGAACCCGTGGGTGAGTCCCGTCACGGCTTCTTCATTCTTGCGGAATTGGCCAAGCGCCTGGGCTATGGGCATCTCTATCCTCAGAGCGAGGAAGAGGTGCTGAGGCACGCGCTAAAGCCCACTGGTTTTACCCTCGAACAGGTGCGAGCGGCAGGAGGCACGGCGCGCGTCCCCACGGTGATGATGGAGTACCGGAAGTGGGAGAAAGGCAGGCTGCGATCCGACGGCCGGCCTGGCTTCGAGACCCCGACAGGGAAATTCGAGATCGCTTCAACCATCCTTGAAGAACATGGTTACGACCCGCTCCCGGTTTACACAGAACCCAAAGAAGGACCCCTGGCCCAGCCGGCTCTGGCGAAGCAATTTCCCCTAGTCTTTAGCTCGGGATCTCGGGTCACAACGGATTTTCGCTCCCAGTTCCACAGTGTGCCCGATCTGGTGAAGGAGCAGCCTGAGCCCACGGTCACCATGAACTCTCGCGACGCCGGAGAACGCAACATAGCAACCGGTGACCTCGTCCAAGTGGTCAGTCCTAGGGGCCGCGTCGCGTTTAGGGCTTACGTAACCGATAATATTGTGCAGGGCGTGGTGGACGCGAGCATGGGTGGAGGGGGGCCTGTAGGGCCTCAAGCATGGCAGGAGTGCAATGTCAACGATCTTACCGATTTGCACCGGTACGATCCCATCTCCGGGTTCCCCGTGTACAAAGCTCTGCTGTGCGAAGTGGTCAGGATTGACGAAGGTGTGGGGGCGACGGGCGGTCATCGGTCCGACGAACTGCCTTCGCTAAAGCTTGTGAAGGGTCGAGTGCGAACGGCTGGTACGAAGCGGCGCATCTATCTTGACCACAATGCGACCACGCCGCTGGACCCTGAAGTCGCGAAAACCGTGGCCGAATGCACCGAACGATGCTTCGGCAATCCCTCCAGCATTCATGCACCCGGCAATGAAGCCCGATTCATCGTTGAGTCGGCCCGGCGGCAGGTTGCGCAATTGCTCAACTGCACGGCACGAAGGATCGTGTTCACGGGTGGAGGCTCGGAAGCGGACAACCTGGCTATTAAAGGAGTCGCTTTTGCGCGGCGCAGGATTGGCAATCACATCATCACAACCGCAATAGAGCATCCTGCTGTGTTGGGAGCATGCACGTGGTTGGAAGGGCAGGGCTTTCGCGTGACGAGGCTTCCGGTGAGCGCCGAGGGGCTCGTCAATCCGGCTGACCTGGAAGCAGCGTTGACTGCGGACACCATACTGGTGAGTGTCATGGCTGCAAACAACGAGACAGGAGCCTTGCAGCCCATAGCCGAGCTCGCTGAAGTGACTCACCGGCAGGGAGCGCTGTTCCACACGGATGCCGTGCAGGCGGTCGGCAAGATCGCCATCGATGTTCGGGAATGGAATGTGGACCTTCTGACGCTTTCGGGCCACAAGATCCACGGGCCTAAAGGTGTTGGGGCTTTGTATGTTGCCCGGGGAGTGGCGCTGGATCCGCTGGTGCACGGCGGAAACCAAGAGCACGGACTGCGAGCAGGTACGGAAAACGTGCCGGGTATTGCAGGGCTGGGAAAGGCTGCTGAACTCGCGATCCGACGACTCCCTGAGATGAGTCGGATACGGGCTTTGCGGGACAAGCTGGAAGAGGGAATTAAGCGGATCGTCCCGGAGGTTAAACGCAACGGGCCTCTTGAGGATCGACTTCCGAACACGGTTAACCTGACATTGCCCGGGATGCGGGGTGAATCGGTTGTTCTTGCCCTGGATCACTTCGGTGTGGCTCTGTCGTCGGGATCAGCTTGCAGAGCCGGAGCGCCGGAACCATCACATGCATTGCTCGCGATGGGATTGTCGACAGAAGAAGCCCATTGCGCGTTGAGGTTTTCACTGGGCCTGTGCAACACCGAAGAAGAGATCGACCGTACGCTTACCTTGTTAGAACAGATGATTCGTGAAACCGCCGCGGGCATTCGGTTCGTACCGTGTCGTTAGTTTGCGGCAACGGCGCTGAAATGGCGAAACGCTTGGTAAAGGCTTCGAGGTTGTAACCGCAGAAAGGGAGCATACTTGTCATGCCTGCGTCTTCTACCTTAGCGGAATCCGTCGCCCGAAACAGATTCGAAGAAGATGCAACCAATACGATGGCTCAGGATGTTCTGAAGGGTCTCATGGCCGACCAGAAATATATACCGAGCAAGTACTTTTACGACGCGCGTGGATCGGAGCTCTTTGAAGTCATATGTGATCTTCCCGAGTATTATTTGACGAGAACCGAACTGCGACTGCTTTCCACTCATGCCAAGGATATTTTGCGAGGGTTTCAAGTAGGCGACATCGTGGAATTGGGCGCCGGGGGCAACCGCAAGGTCCGGATTTTGCTCGATGCTCTGGGCGCTTCATGTAGGCCCGATGTGCGTTACATTCCTGTGGATGTCTGTGGCCCCACCTTGCTGGAATCCGCTGCGCAGCTGGCAGAAGTGTACCCGGAAGTGACAGTCAACGGAATGGTGGCGGATTTTACCCGCGACTGCCAGAGGCTGCAATCAGATCGCCTCAAGCTTGTTTTGTTCTTAGGTAGTACCATGGGTAACTTGGACGAGGGGGAGACCTTGTCTTTTCTGCAAAGTGTAGCCGCTATGCTCAATCCGGGTGATCGTTTTCTCCTCGGATTGGATATGCTCAAACCGATCGAAATCCTCGAGGCGGCGTACAACGATTCGCGAAACGTCACCGCCGAATTCAACAAGAACGTATTACTTGTGATCAATCGTGAGTTGGGCGCGACCTTCAATCCTGCAAACTTCGATCACGTTGCATTCTTCGATGAAAGAAAAGAACAAATCGAAATGCACCTTCGCGCGAGAAAGGAAATTTGCGTGGACCTCAAAGCTCTCAGAATTTCAGTTGTGTTGAAGAAGGGGGAGGCTATTCGAACAGAGATTTGTCGCAAATTCCGGCGAGCAGGCGCTCAAGATATGATTCGCGACGCCGGCATGGAGGTGACCCATTGGTACTCCGATCCCAAAGGCTGGTTTTCACTGCTCGAGGCTGGTCTCGCCCAGCCGTGACTAACATTTGATCCCACAAGTCCACCACTTATCTGTTCAACTTACAGGACCGTAAGATGGTCATTTCGAGTCCCGCGAATCGAGCCCGAGGTCTTCGCAATCACGGAGAACAGCAAGGCGCTCCACGTATGCCGGTTGTCAAAATTCTTGGCTTCTTGGACAGCCCGCGCTTGAAGAAGAATCGGTAGGGGCCGGCGTCCCCCGGATCAGGTCCGGGGCAGGCTCTGCCGGCCCGAGCTGGTTGATATTTTTAGGAAAAATGTGCCGGCACGGAGGCCGGCACCTACCAAAGCCCAAGCGGCAATCGGACATTATTATTGGCACTTGCTAAAATTAAAAGTTTATTCCTCTATTTTATCCAGCCTTGCTCCCCCCTGAGTGCTTCAGCTCGTGTGTAAAGCGTGATGCTTCGTTGACAAATCTGCTGATATACTGATAAAATGCCTATAGATGGGGAGGGAAATCCCATTTGGAGTGGCTTTCTCCCCCATGTGGTCGTTCCGGACCGGCTCAAGGCTTCACACTGCTTCTCAGCTCAGCAGAATTCCTCTGCCGGCCGTGCTGGCGCTGCTTGCCGCCGCACTTTCGATCTGTTCGTGCACACTCGCTGCACATTCCCCACACATACGACAGGCAACCGAAATAGAAATGCTCAAGGGTCATCGAGGCTTAGCCGCGTCCTTTAGCGGGCAGATTCCATACCAACGGTGGAGACTGCCGGCTTGGGGAGATGAGCTGAGGCACGTGTGGCTGGTGGGGCATCATGATTTCCGGAAATCCGATCGCCTGGAGATCATTCTCTATTTTCATGGGATGCATTCAAAGGATTACTACCGAGCATTCCAGGCTGAGCTCAAAGAGGTGGCGGAAAAGCATCCGCGACGGCCATTCCTCTTTGTCGGCTTGGTGGATACGCCTTTCGTAGATGCCAAGGTCAAAAGTGAGCAGCGCTGGAAGGGCCTGGTTCCCATCGACGGCGAGCGGCCCGATCGGCTCTTTGACGTGGTAAATCAGTTATACAAGGCTATTCGGATCACTATGCCCCACGTGAAGAAAGAGAACACCAGGCTCGTGTTGGCAGGGTTTTCCGGCGGAGGAAGGGTGTTGGATTCGGTGGGCAAGTGGCTCGCAGTCAGTCCCAAGGATGATCCGTACGCGGCGGTGTTCCGAACCACGCTTTCAAAGCTGGTCTATTTCGATTGCTGGTTCGATCCCACCATCGTGGAAACGGTCCCCACGCTGCTGGAAGCCAATCCGCGCATCAAGATCGTTGGAACCGTACATATGAAAAAGCCCGAAGAGCACGCAAAAAAGCTCGCGGGGAAGCTCAACCTCGTCAACCGCAAAGGAACCAACGAGATGGTGGGGCAAGGGGGTAGGGTGGTTATTTTCAAAGATAAGTCGCATTGGGATGCCATTATATCTCGGTTGAGCCAGGCCCTGGGTGTCTGATGGGAAGGGTGAGGTGCGAAGACATAACGAATAATAACGAATACTTAACGGGTGGCCGGTCTTGACGGTAATTCTGACCCATGCTATACGAAACCCTCAAGCACAGACCCCCGAGGATGCCCATGACCGCATCTCCAGCCCGAAACCTCGACCAGGAGTACGAGGAGACCTATGCCTTCCTGTGCAGCCTGGAGCGCTTCGGCATCCTCCTCGGTCTTGAGAATATAACTCGCCTGCTTGAAGGGTTGGGCAACCCGCAGAAGCGTTTCCCCTCGATTCATGTGGCGGGCACCAAGGGGAAGGGCTCCACTGCGTCCTTTGTTTATCACATCCTGGAGGACGCAGGATTCACGGCCGCGTTGTACACTTCACCGCATTTGAACGATTTCCGTGAACGCATCCGGGTGAACGGCTCGCTGGTCTCCAAAGAAGCCATAATAGCGGCCACTGAGAGAATTCGGCAGGTGTACGATCCCGAACATACAACCTTCTTTGAGTTCACCACCGCGGTCGCGTTCGAGTGCATTGCTCAGGCAAAGCCGGATATCGCGGTGGTGGAGGTAGGGCTCGGAGGCAGGCTCGATGCCACGAACACGGTTGCTCCCTTGGTGGCGGTGATCACGGACATTGCTCGCGAGCATGAGGATTATCTAGGTCAGGGCATTGAATCAATCGCCCGCGAAAAAGCTGGAATTATCAAGCGCGGAGTGCCTCTGGTTACCGGAGCCACCAGGAAGGGAGCACGCAAGGTCATAGGCGAAGTGGCTGAAGAATTCGGGGCGCGGATGAAGCTCTTCGGCCGCGACTTTATCGGTAAACGGACCGGTCCCAGTCTTTTCACGTATCGATCCGAGCGGCAGGAGCTTGAAGGTTTACGCCTCAGCATGGTTGGCGCGCATCAAGTAAAGAACGCTGCTTTGGCCTGCGCGGTGGTAGAAGAACTGCAAGACCAGGGATATGCGATACCGGAGGCTGCTATTCGCTCCGGTCTGGCCAGGACCAAGTTCGCGGGCAGGTTTGAGGTCCTGAGCCGCTCGCCTGACGTGGTGATCGACGGTGCGCACAGTCCTGAGAGTATGAGATTGCTCAAGAGCACGCTCCGGCAGACGTATCCCGGAGTTCGGCCGTTTCTCGTGCTGGGGATGCTTCGAGAAAAGAACTATCGGGAGATGGTCCGCATCATCGCCCCTATTGCAAAGGAAGTGGTATGCGTCGCGCCGCAGGGAGACCGGGCGCTGGATCCGGAAGAACTAGCAGCGCTGGTCCGAGAACTGGGTATCCCGGTCTTCGTGGCTCGGAGCATAGAAGAAGGCTTTCGAAAGGCCCTGGGCAAGGCCGGGAAGAATGACGTTGTGTTGGCTACCGGCTCTCTGTATATGATTGGCCCAATCAGGAGAGCCTGCGGCCGGTCTGACGAATAGGTCTTCTCGGGAGTTTTGGGGAAGAGTTTCCGGGGAGGCCGAACAAAAAGGGCCTCCCCGGACCCCTCCCCAAAAACTCCCACCTATGCCAAGCGCTTCCAGCGCTTGGGAGTCTTTGTGCCCCAACAGGACCTATTGTGGTGTCTCCATGATAGCTTTACGACTAGATGCGCGCCCGGAGGTCATATGCCAATTACCCCGGCGACTCGTCAGAATGTCTTTGGTGGGACGGGCATCTTGCCCGTCATTTATGGACAGGCAATCCCGCGTCTCGCGGGACTGTCCCACCAGAACTGCCAAGCTTTTTCGGAGACACTACACTAGACAGCCGACCAATTCATGCGGGCTCGGAGATCGATGCAGAGCAAGCGCACAATCCCACACCTAAAGAGCACATCCCATCTGCTCTCCCCGTGCCTTCGCGGGACGGACAGGAGAAGACGTGCCAAATCCGCAGGCGCTTGGGCTCCGACCAGGGCTTGTGCCGGTCGGGTGCTCTTCTTCATATGCGTGCTTGCGTTCGTTCTTATCGCGTCAGCCGGACTGAATGCACAAGAAGGTCTTTCCCCGGAATTACTGGATAAGCAAGTTCGTGACCACTCCCTAATCCTCCCAGGCGAAGTCGAGATTCACACGGACACCGTTAACGTCGATTGGGCGAAAAATTTATACAGGTTGTCGGGAAACGTGACTGTTCGGCAGGGCAATACGCGTTTGAGGGCGGACACGGTCAGCTATAACAAAGACACGGGCGTGCTCACTGCAAAGGGAGGTGTGATCGCCCGTATGGGGAGCGACGTAATCGAAGCCGAAAGCATATCCATCAAGTTGAAGGATGCTACGGGCGTCATGATTAACGGCAAGCTGCTCTTGACTCGACACAATGTGTACCTGGAAGGCCAGAAGCTGGAGAAGGTGGGCGAGTCCACCTACAAGATCGAAAGAGGGAGCTTTACTACGTGTCAGGGCCCGTCACCCGACTGGCGGATCACAGGCCGGGACCTGGACGTGACTCTGGAAGGCTATGGCGTTCTGCGACACGGCTTTTTCTATATTCGGGATGTCCCGGTCTTTTATCTTCCCTGGATGTTCTATCCTGCGAAACGTCAGCGGCAAACAGGCTTTATGGTGCCGGGGTTCTCCAACAGCTCTCTACGGGGCTTTGACTTTCGACTTCCGTTCTTCGTGAATCTTGGCCCCAGCGCGGACATAACGATCACGCCTCGCGTGTGCACTCGAAGAGCGCTTCAGACCGCGCTCGAATTCCGCTACGTGCCGTACGAGGATTTTAGCGGCCGCTTCTACGGCGAGTACACATACGACTGGAAATACGGCCCGACAACCGAACCGGGGAGTCACCGGTTTTACGCTACCTGGCACCACGACCAAAGTTTGTTCGGTTTGGCCGATCTCAGGATAAACGGCAACTGGGTATCCGACCGTGATTACTTTGAATTCTGGGGCGGCAAACTGGACAAACGCAAGCGAGTCCGATACCTGGAATCCAATGCCGTGGTGTATCGCCAAACGAACAATTTCCTGTTCCAGGCTGAAGCACGTTACTTCGACGACCTCGCGGTCCCTGACAACGCAATCACCGTGCAGACCATTCCCATCGTGACCGGAACCGTCTTTAATCAGCAGATCCCGTACACACCATTCTACCTGAGCTCAAATGTTGTCTTCGACAATTTCTTTGCGCCCATCCCGCGAGATCATTGGATGGGGAGCCGCTTGAGAGCAGACACGAGGCTCAGCCTACCCCTCGCTTTGGGCCGCTATCTCAAGCTGGAACCCTCCATGACGTATTTCGCCAAGGCCTACGCTGCGGACTACTATCGCAACCCGCAGAGCGCCATGCAGGTCAATACCTTGAGGACGGACCAGTTCCAGGTGGACGCGGACGTGTTTACCGACCTTTATTCCGTCTATAACGCTCCGGTCTTCGGGTTCCAGCGCATCAAACACGCGGTGCGGCCTCGCGTGGGGTGGAAGTTCAGACCGATCAGTGACGACCGGCCGTACCCGCGGTTCGATGAGACCGACACGCTGGGTAACATCAGTCTGATCACCGCGGAATTGCGGCAAACTCTGACCGGGCGCATGGGACCTGGAGAGTACCTCGATTTCCTGGCTGTGCATGTGTCCCAGGGCTATGACTTGAACAAGATCTGGCCCGAAGGCGAAAGCGCGTACGAGGAATTCCCGTTCAAGTACGGCTTGACCAATACCCGTGCGGAACTCATTCTGCGGCCCCATTCTCTGGTGGACCTGGCTGCACAGGCCGAATATGACCCTGTCAACAATCGTGCCCGCAGATATAGCGTCAATATGGGGCTCATGGATCACCGAGGCGATTTGCTACGGGTGGTGCACCAGTTCACCGAAGATGCGAACCAGCGGGACCTGAACCGGCAAACAAACGTGACCGCGCAACTCAAGGTTACGGAATCGCTCGATTGTTTCTTTGAAAACCAGTACACGCACCAATTCGACTTCTCCTATTACACGAGCGTCGGGCTCGCTTACAGCCCCCAATGCTGGAATGTAGTCCTCAAATATTCGGAAACAAGAGAACAGGACCCCCTCACCAAGAAAATCAAGGAACCTGACCAGACGATATTCATGACGCTTTCGCTGTACGGTCTGGGAGAAGTTTATCGGGTTACGCAAGATTGGCGAGAAATCTTGGGCGATCCCTCTGAATCGCGCGGCACTCACATCCGGTAACAGAATTAAGACTTATCGGAATGTACTCTCAGAAGAGCGCAGCCGTTTTGGGTCGCATAGGATGCGGTGATCCCGCGTTCTCCGGGGAAACGCTATCGTTCGCGGTGAACAGAAAGGGACGGCCCCTCCAGGACCGAAAAGGGGTAGTTGTTCATGCCCTGTACCACGGGTTTCATCCGTGGCACCCGCCTTTCCCCCACGGGTGCTGTGATTATGCAGTATCCTTGAGGGATAGAGCCTTAGCCGACTTCTATGAGCACCTCTTCTTCTTGCATGACCTCTTTGAAACGGGAGGGGTCCCCCACCACTTTGCCCACGATGTTCACCGCGGAGGCCGGTACGATTTTGCCGGGACTGCTCATGGGGGTGAGACCAAAGAAAATGCAGAAGGCCTTTCCAACAGGCCAATAGCCTAAATCCCCCAGTTCCACGACCTCTTTAGCGCTCTCATCCAGTGGAGAGTTCACCGGTATGGGAAAATAGATTTCATCACCCCAGGTGCTGAAGGTTGATTCTATCGGCAGAGCCTCCGCAATCTTCCGGGCTGTGGGGGTGTCGTTCAACTCTGCATCCACGGAGAGCTTGCCTATGGTGATCCTTATTCGCATGTTTTCCACCCCTCCTTGATCTCATCCGGTTCGGATCGATAATGCATTGTAAAAGCCGGGAGGCGATTAATCAAGTACAGACGCGGGTTTCATGGGCGCACTGGACGACTATGTGCCTGAACGGGGCAGCTCCCTGACCGCCAGACTCACCGGGCCCCGGTAGGCACCGGCGTCCCTGCCGGTGCACTGCTTCCCAGGCCGGGAGGCCCTGCCCCCGACTTGGTCCAAGGGATACCGGCCCCTGTCGGAGCTTTCTGATGTATACAGGTTTTTGTGATAAATTGATCAATTAACCCAACGTGTCCGGCAGTAAGAGGTGCGCATGGACGAGCCCAATTTGGGCGAAAATGAAGCACAACCGTGTTTCGATGTTGACGCGATGCTGGGGAAGCTTGCCAAGTGGCTCCGAATCCTGGGCTTTGATGCAGCATATCCGTGTGTGGCTCCATCGAAAGGGCGCACCTTTGTTTCAGCGAGGAAGCAGGCTCCTTTCCCCATCGATGTCATCATAACCAGCGCGAGACTAGCCGAACAGCTCAAGGAACTGTTTGAGCAGACGGACATCCGTCCCAATGCGGCTCTGCTCTTTTCCCGATGCCTGCTGTGCAACCTGCCTGTGCAGGAGATCCCTAAAGAAAAGGTGTCGAGCAAGGTTCCGCCCGTGGTTTTTCAGAACGCTGAAACATTTCATCAGTGCCCGGGTTGCGGAAGGATATATTGGGTAGGATCTCATGTGGAGCGCACAAGGCGCCGCGTGGATCAGTTGATGGCATCCGTGGACTAACGAAGGGGTGCTTATGAAAGTTGTCTGCATAAGGCACCCACGGTCGGGTCTACGTATGGGGTGGTTTGGGTGTTCCGCGTAGGGGCAACCCTTGTGGTTGCCCGTCCGGTTTTGCAGCCGATCTCCGAGGCGAACACCCGGAGCGCTTGCCGAAGGCGAGAGCTTTCATAACTCATTGTATATTCCCAGGCACGGAAGTTTTACACATGCACTGGTTTCCGATAGCCCTAAGCTGTGCTCTGCTGACTGCGGGATGCGACGCGCTCTCCAAGCGCCTTGTAAGAGACAACGACGAATGGGTTACCGGGACCCTGCTCCTGGGCCTATCGCTGCTCGTGTTGATTCCGGTCTTCTTTGCCGTGGAGAAACGGCCTTTTTCAGCTGAACTTCTGATTGTGCTGGCTGTGGGGCTTCCTGTCGAGGTCTATGCGTACTACCTGTTTCTGCAAGCCATTCGGATGGCTCCTCTTTCGCTGACCGTTCCACTGCTCGCTTTCACACCGGTTTTCACAATCCTGACCGCGGCCGTCATCGTGGACGAAGGGATCAGCCTCATGGGCGGGTTGGGCATTTTCATGGTTACGGCGGGGGCGTATCTCCTCAATGCTGACCTCATCATCCTCAATCTGTTGGCCCCGATCCGGGCGATATTTTCCAATCCGGGATCTCGGAAGATGCTTTTTGTTGCCGTTCTCTGGTCGATCACTTCTTCGCTCGGGAAAAAGGGTGTCCTGCTTTACGGAGCGCTCCCTTTTGCAATTCTGTTGTTGTTTCTCATAACAGTAGTGTTTGCAGTCGTGAGTCTTACCCGAATGAGACGAGGCATTGGGCGGGTGAACATATCAGGAACCAACCTTTGGCTCTTTCTGGTCGGCGGTTTGTTCATGACGGGAATGGAGATTACTCACTTTGTTGCCATGAGCCTTGCACCAGTTGCTTACATGATTTCCGTGAAACGACTGAGCATGGTTTTTAGTGTCCTGCTGGGGTGGATCTTCTTCGGGGAACAGAACATCCGCTATCGGCTGGTGGGCGGCGCTCTGATGGTGGCCGGGGTGTTTTTTCTCTACGAATAACGGGCCGGCCCAACGCTTACCGGCACTTGTTCACGCAATTCCTTGCGCCAGAAGTAGACAAATTGTATTCTGGTTCTTGTTTTGTTCCTAAGAACGTTTAATAGTGAAAGTGGGGGGGCCGGAGGGAGCACCGCACCCGCAGATGGTTTTGGCTCTTTTGGGCAAACTTCGCTACCCTTGAGGTCACGATGAAAGACGAGGACACCTCTCTTAAAGAGCTTCGTGAAGAGCTTCTGGAGTTGCGCTCGGAGCTTGCACGCCTTAGGGAGGATCTTGCCCTTTCCCGAGCCCAAGCGAGAGCGGCCCAGGATGATCAGATTACCTACCGGGGCTTCTTCGACAACGGGCCGATCCCTGCCTTTCGGGCTACAGAGCAGGGGACCTTCCTGCGTGTGAATAAGGCGTACGCGGAAATGCTGGGGTACGAGTCTCCTCAGGAATTGACGGCCTCTGTAAAAGATATCGCACGGGATCTGTTCGTCATACCGGATAAGCGCAAGCAGATTATTGAGATGGCAAAGAAGGAAGACCGTCTGCTCAGCTTCGAGAACGAGTATCGTAGGAAAGACGGAACTCAGATTGTCGGCAACGTCCACGTACGGCTGGTGCGCAACGAGGACCAATCCATCAAGTATATCGAAGGCGTCGTAGAAGACATCACGAGCCGAAAACGGGCAGAACAAGCTCTGAGGGAGAGCGAGCGATTCCTGGCCAACGTCTTCGCCGGGATACGTGATGGTATCTCTGTTTTGGATAAAGATTTCAACATCCTTCGCGTGAATGCTGTTGTTTCCCAAGCGTTCGCCCAAGCCGGGCCTCTTGAAGGGAGGAAATGCTACGAAGCCTTTCACGGTCTGACAAGCTTGTGCGAAGACTGTCCCAGCAGACGGGCTATGGAAACCGGCCTGCCCGCCACAGGAGTCGTCGCCGTTCACCGCGCCGGAGCAGACCAACCTCGCTGGGTCGAGCTGTACTCGTATCCTTTGATCGACGAGAACACCGAACAAATCACGGGAATCATCGAGCACATTCGGGACATCACGGAGCAAAGACGGATGGAGCAGGCGCAGCGTGAGAGCGAAGCTACGCTGAGGACAGTGCTTCAGACCGCCCCCATCAGCATCGGCATGATTTCGGATAAGAGGCTTCTCCTGTGGGTGAATGACAACCTCTGCAAGAGGACTGGGTATACGAGTGACGAACTGGTGGGCCAGAGCACCAGGATATTCTATGACAATCAAGAGGAATACGAGCGAGTAGCGAGAGTAACCCTCGCCCAGATCAAGGAACGCGGTGTCGGAGCCGCGGAAACACGCTGCCGGCGAAAAGACGGATCTCTTTTCGACCTTCAAATTACGTCGGCTCCGATCACGCCAGGGGATCTCTCCGGCGGCCTCGTGTTCACTTCACTTGACATCAGCGACGCCAAGAGAGCACGCGATGCGCTCAAAGAAAGCGAATGGCGCTACAAGCTGCTCACGGAGAATTCACTAACCGGCATATTTATTCATCAGGATGGTCGGCTTGTCTTTGCGAATGACAGATTGGCCGAGATGACCGGATATCATAAGTCGGAGATAATCGGTCAGGAATTCTGGCTCTTTGTCCATCCCGAGGACCGAGAAATGGTCAAATCACGGGGTACTGCGAGATCGTTGGGCCTGTCTGCACCCCCGTTGTACGATTTTCGCGCCATTGGCAAAGACGGCAAAACTAGGTGGCTCAAACTTATGGCAACGACCGTCCTGTACGACGGCCGGGGCGCCACCATGGGCAACGTGCTGGACATCACGGAAGAAAAGCGGGCTGGAGAGCTGCTGATTCAGACCGAGCGCCTCAAGGCGGTGGCGGACCTTGCCGGCGGAGTGGCCCACAACTTTAATAACTTGCTCCAGATCGTGATGGGCGGGATCGAGCTTGCCTTGCTCGATCTCAGGCGAGGCAACTTGGCGCCACTCGCCGCGACGCTCGAACGAACCCTCCGAAGCGTAAGACACGGCGCGGAAACGGTCCGACGGCTCCAGAAATTCGCCCGAATCAGGGAGGAGGAGCCCGGGCACGATGTGAGCATCTGTGATCTTTCCGACATCGCGGTTCAGGCTGTGGAAATGAGCGAACCCTGGTGGAAAACTAATCCCGAGCGCACAGGAATCAAGGTAAACTTGACGCACGATCTCCCTGAAGGTTGCGTGGTGCAAGGAAGAGAGGGCGAACTCTTTGAAGTGGTCCTCAATCTTGTCAAGAACGCGGCAGAGGCTTTGCCGCACGGGGGCGATATTCATATCGGCACGTTCATCGACGGAGATCGAGTGCTCCTGAAAGTGCATGACACGGGCGTGGGCATTCCCAGGGCCGATCTCTCCAAGGTGTTCGAGCCTTTCTGGAGCACAAAAGGGTTCGACATCGGCACGGGCATGGGCCTCGCGGTAAGCCACGGGATAATAGCTCGGCACGGCGGCGAGATCTCTGTGGAGAGCGTGGAGGGTCGGGGCACCACATTCACGATCGAGCTCCCCCTTGCCCTAGCGCCGCCCGCGAAAGCCGCGTCGGTCACTGAAGTACCCCAAAGCCTCGCTCTCAGCATCCTGATCATTGATGATACGACCGCGGTTCTCGAAGTGCTGGAGAGCTTTCTCACTATGATAGGTCATCGGGTATTCACTGCCACGTCCGGAGCTGAGGGTCTTCGGATCTTTGAGGAGAACCGTATCGACCTCACGTTGTGCGACCTCATTATGCCTGACATGAACGGCTGGGAGGTCGGCAAGGTAATGAAGGAGATTTGCCGGGACAGAAACATCCCAAAGCCTCCTTTTCTGCTCCTTACCGGGTGGACGGGGCAAAACCTCCCGCCGGAGAATATGGTGGAATCGGCCGTGGACGGAGTTATAGACAAGCCCGTTGACGTCGACAGACTTGCCCAAATGATCAACACGACCATAGCAGACGCGCATGATCAAGAAATATAACGTATCAAGCTGCCTATCGTCATAAAGTATAGCCTGCCCTGCGCTGGAGAGTCGCTTGGACTACGTCTCCCTCAAAATATGGTCTACGCCGGAATCCGACGGGTCCGACTCCATCGTGACAGTTCTTGCCAACATTTTGAAACGCACCCCTGATCAGCTTTGGTCTACGCTTTCCAGTCGTTCGCTCGTTTTGAAAAAGGTGGCTATGGACAAGGACTTCAAGCGTCTTGTCCGCGCCCTGGAGAATGCGGGTTTTGGCGTCAAGGTTACCCGGCTCGGCCCGGAGCCGGACTTAATGTCCCCGCAGGGAACGGAACAGGGTGAATCGACTTCCGACTGGACCATGGATACCACGCAGACGCGCTGGCAGCGCGGGGATGTGATCGAGGGCCTTTACGAGGTTCTCGGTTCCAAGGGGGGCGGCATGGGCCGGGTCCATTTCGTGTTTCACCGGCTGTGGAAGATGATGCTGGCGATCAAGACCCCTCTTCCGCATGCGATGACCAGCGAAAAGACCATCCGGAGGTTCCTCAGGGAAGCCGAGTTCTGGGTACATTTGGGGGTGCACCCCAACATCGCCACATGCTACTACGCCCGCGTTATCAATGGGCTGCCTCGACTCTTCATCGAATACGTGAACGGTGGAAGCCTCGCTGAACGCATGGAAAAGGACGACCTCAAGGACCTTCGAGAGATCGTCGATCTCATGCTCCAATTCTGCCACGGAATGATCCATGCCGAACAACACGGGATGATCCACAGGGATGTGAAACCCGCCAACTGCCTGCTCACTCGAGACGGTATGCTCAAAATTACCGACTTTGGTCTGGTGAAGCGGGCACGAACAAGCTCGGACGACGAGGATCCTACTGGGACCCGCCGGGACGGACAGGACGACACGGATGCGAACCTCACGTTGGAGGAGGACGGGCTGGTCGGCTCACCGTGGTACATGGCCCCCGAGCGTTTCCGTAAGAACTCTCTTGTCGACATCAGGGCGGACATTTATTCGTTCGGGATCATGCTTTATGAATTGGCCGTCGGATCCATGCCTTTTCGCTTCCCGAACGGTTTCTCCCTCTCCGCGCTGGCTAGGGCCCATCTGAAGTCGCCTCCCGTTGATCCCTGTTCAGTGCGCGACACAATCCCACCCGCACTCGCGGACTTGGTCATGGCCTGTCTGGAGAAGAAGGCCGACAATCGATTCTCTTCTTTTGTAGAGCTTTGTGGCGCTCTCGAATCGGTATACAGCCAATTGGCGCCTGATTCGAGACCGAGGCCGCGTCCCAACGTGCTCGCTCTGAAGGCTGATTCATTGAATAACCAAGCCGTCTCCCTGCTCGATCTGGGGCGAGAAGATGAGGCGAGAAAGCTGCTCGAAGACGCACATTCCTCAGATACCGACCACCTGCAAACCGTGTACAATCTCGATGTGCTCAGATGGGCTGCCGGTGAGACTTCCGACCAAGAGATCGTGAGCCGGATGCAATCCCTGAAGATCGAGACAAGGGGTACTCCGGATTACAAGTACTTCATGGGCCTGGTGGCGCTCCAACGGGGAGATGCAGCGTCCGCCGTCCCACTGTTGCAGGAAGCGAGCCAAGAGAACCCTAATTACAGCCAGCGATGGATTGAGTATGACGGCGATCCCCGTCACTTTGTGGACTCGCAGGGATTTGCGCCCATCGAGGAGAAGGGCTCGTTCGCGGGTCATGTGAAAAGTATCCTCGCAGTGGCGTTTTCGTCTGACGGGAGTGCTGCGCACTCGCTGGGCGAAGACCGATCCATCCGCACTTGGGACCTGGAATCGGGCCGCTGCCTTAAGAACGTTCGCACATTCAGTATGGTTCCCCGGGCCGCTGCCTTTTCACGGGATAGCAGGCTGGCAGCGATTGCATATGGACAGGCCTTCAAGACCCTTGATCTTTGGGAAGTATCCCGGGGCGAGCGACTGCGGGTCTATCCCGGGATAGCCGCATACGGTGTGCGCTTTTCGCCCGACTCTCGGTTTCTCGCAGCCTGGGGCGAGGAAGGTCGAGTACACGTGCTGGAAACAGACTCGGGGAAAGTCGCGTGGGCCACTCCACCCCGCACATCGGGAGTTGCCGGCCTCGAATTCGCACAAGCCGGCGAATCCCTGCTTATCGGCCGGGAAGACGGCACGCTTGAACTCTGGCTATCCGCACGCCCTCAGGAGCCGGATTTCATAGTGGCTGCGCATACCGGGGTAATCACCGCGCTGCGCGTTTCCGTGGGCGGTTCTGTTGTTGCAACGGGCGGCGCAGACGAAGTGGTGCGTCTCTGGGATGCGGCCTCTGGACGAGCCTTGGGGGAACTTGCCGGTCATCATTCCAAAATAACCGCTCTCAGTTTCATGGACGGAGACCGATATTTAGTCTCAGCCGCGGGTGACGGCCACATCAAGATGTGGGATATCAAACACTTTCGCTGCTGTCGCACCATCAGTCTCCCTGGCGAGCGCCTGACCACATGTGCAGTTTCCGGAGACGAACATCGCCTGCTTATCGGCGCAATGCGCGGCTCGGTGCGCCTGTGGACGCTCGATACGGGCTGGTTTGACAGGAACTTCTTGGAGCCGGCGGTGAGCCGGCCACGCACCTTCCAGGAGCTGGCTCGTCTCCACGACAGCTTTACCCAAGCCCTGGACAGCTTCCGGAAGGCGTGGCGTGAAGGCCGGATCATGGAGGCCCTCGAAGGCTTCGAGCGCATACGGAGCACCGCGGGATTCGCATGGTCAAAGGAAGCAATTCTGATAAGGAACCTCATCATAGGCCCATGCAAACCCACCCTCTTGAAATCGTCAGCTTTCATCCGCTCGTTCGAACACCATGAGAAGGCCGTGACCTGCCTGGACGTTTCCGACAACAGCCTACTCATGCTTTCCGGGAGTCGAGATCGGACCGCGGCGCTGTGGGACGTGGTCACGGGTTCGTGCACTCGCGTCTTCAGCCTTTCCTCCCCTGCGCAGGGCGTCTTCTTGCTGGGCGGAGACCTGGGGCTGCTCACCTATTGTCAGGACGGGGCCTTGCGAAGGTGGCACCTCGATGGCCACACGGTTTGGCAGGTAGAAGGGATCTCCCCGCCGTTACTGCTTTGGCCCGATCGGAAGAACCTCTTGGCCCTTTCACGGGACCATCGGGTTGTGAGAGTGAACACAGAGACGGGGCAAACAACCTTCTTGGGCGATCGCATCCAGGGGAAGGATCTCGTATGTTTTTCGAGTGATGGGGCTTTTGTGTACGGCTTGCATCAGGGAACCCGGATCCATCGCAGCTCTACAAATACCGGGAGCCGGCTGGGCATCTTTCGGGACCTTAAGGTGCCCGTGACGGCCGTCTGTTGCCCTGAAGGGAACGAGAAAGTGCTGGCAGGCTTGGAAACCGGAGAGGTATTGATCTACGTCACCAGTTCCGGCTTGAATGTGGCATCAGTCAAGGAGCATACTGAAGCTGTTCGGGCCATGGACATCACATCCGGCGGGCGTTTTTGGGCCACAGGCTCGGACGATTGCTCCCTTCGAGTTTGGGATCTGCCCGGGCAGAAGTGTCTGGCAGCGCTGGAAGGCCATCCTTCCCCGGTGAATGTGGTGCGATTCTTCGCGAATCAGTCCATGATCGCCAGCGGGGGCAATGACGGCGCCTTGCGCCTCTGGGGCTTGGAATGGGAATATGGCTTGGCAAAGAGCACGTAACCTGATACGGACTCGCATCCAATGGATCAGCCGAAACGAACAATCAACGCGAAGAGGTTTGTTGAAGACCTGCGCGCGGGGAAAGGCCGCCATGCGTTGAGGATCGAGTATGCGGTCAGCGACGAGCAACTCGACAAGCTCCTTCGGATGTTGGTTTCGCGCAAGCTGATTTTGCCCTCCGAGGCTGAACTTCTCGAAGCACCACCACCACCTCCCCGGTTCGAATCGGGCTGGACTGAGTTCCAACGTGTCCCTGTGCCGCCACCTGAGCGTGCGGTCAAACCCAGTAGGCCCGCAGCGGACCCGGACCTGCTTTCCCAGTGCCCCCAGTGCCGCGCACAGGTATCGCCGACGCACCTCACTTGCCCTGAATGCGGACACGTCCTCCCAGGAGAGCACCGGTGGGAACGGGCGGAACCTCGCAAGAGGCTAATGGAGCGAATCCCGCCTCTCATTCTTGGAATCCTCTTTGCCGTGCCTGTGGGCATAGCCTTGTTTGTCTTCTTCAGGTATTTCCTCCTTCCTGCTCAGGCGATAAAGGTTGAGCAGCGGGTTGAACAGATCCGCAAAGAAGGCCGTGGGAAAACCCCTATTGAGATGGCGAAACACGGAACAAGGGGTGCCTCGCTCAGGACGGTGCAACTCGAAGTGGACCGCCTGATATCGGCAGGCGTCTTTCAGGCTGCTGACCGCAATTTCAGCACATTCACCGCAGGGCCGCGCTGGATGGAAGCCGGAGTGGACGAGCGCATCACGTGGCTGACCGACTTTGTGGCCAGGATGAAGAACGCGCGGCATAGGGTGGACTTTGAGGTCTTGACTCCTGATGGACAGCTTGTGGCCAGAGCGACCGACGATGATGTCGAGGTGTGGGCCCCGGACACCGCGGTCGCCGGTCAGAAACCTTCGGGCACAATAGAAGTACGCCCTGAGGCTCAACAGCAGCTCAAACAACAGTTCGAGGAGATCATCAGACGCCTCCCTCAGGCCCCGCCAGGCGCGGCCCCACCCCCAGGTCCGCGATAACCAAGAGATCTGATGGTGGAGAACGCTTATTTAGACCGTCTCCGGCAATGTATCCCCAAACACCCGACGTACGTGGCTCGGAATTCCGGCGTGCGTCTCGTGAGAGAGTGGGCCCTGGTGGTTTCCTGGCGAGTAATTGACCGGTCGCGGGAGGAGATCTCTTGGAACTTTCCAAAAGACTCCTCCTTGCCGAGTGGGAATCCGTGGGGTTTCGTCCAGAGATTTTGAAAGGGTTTCATCTGATCCAAACTTGACCTTTTCCCCTATTCCGTAATAAGCAAGTCGCAGAGGAGGAACGGGTGCCGTCGGTAGAAATCGTGTTTTATATGGAGGATGACGGATCGGTCCCGATGTCCGACTGGCTTGATGGACTTCAACTGAAGCACAGAGCCAAGTGTTTGAAATGGATAGGGATATTGAGGTCATTCGGATATGACCTTCGACGACCTGAATGTGATTATCTGAGGGACGGCATTTATGAACTCCGAGTGAGATTTCAGAGTCTCAACTATCGTATGCTATACTTCTTTTATGTGAACCAGGTTGTAGTACTCACCCACGGATTAAAAAAGGAGAAAGAGGTTCCTCCAAAGGAGATTGATAGGGCCGTAGACCTAAAGAAGAAGTTTGAAGCCGATCCACAAACCCATACCTTTCGATGGAAGGCTTGATATGGAAGAGAAAAAACTCAGTTCAGACGCTTACCACTGGGCTTACGACCGATACATCAAAGGCGATCCGGAGATGGAGAAGTACTTTGAAGATCTGGGTGTCAAAGCCGACATTGCCCGACAACTTTATAGCCTCCGCAATCAGGCAGGTCTGACCCAGGAGCAACTTGCCGACCTTGTGGGAACCAATGTATCGGTCATAGATGACATCGAAGAAACGGATTACGAAGGGGATTTTCTGGAGATGGCTTCAAGAATAGCCAGAGCCCTCCACAGAAAGGTAGAGGTTCGTTTCGTACCTGAAGAAACTCCCGAACCCACCGGAATTGCAGTATAGTGGCTATTTCTTAGCATATTTCCAGCCCTGCCAACAATGGAACTGCCTGGTGCCCAGGTCAGTGGCACCCAGCATCCAATCAATATCGGCCCGGGGTGCCGCGGACCTGAGCTTTGGCAGGTCCGTGTCTGATTCAGATGACTCTTCATCGTTTGGTCACGCACAGGTATTAGCGAGACCGTGATGAGGGGGAGATTATCGCGGTTCTCAATACGTATCGCGAAAGTAGATCTCGGTTTTATCGTTCCCTTGAACGGCCATGATCTATCGGTCACAACGGAATATGAAAAGGCCGCAATCGAGTCTGGTGCCATCCCGCGAGACGCGGGATGTCCCGTCCCGCGGGACTCATCCGTGCTTGCGCGTTATTGCCCGATGGCCCACGAGACCCTCACCACCAGTTGACCCCTATGCCAAGGACGCTCCGACGGACCAGATCCGCACGGATGAGCCTTCGGCACATCCGTGGCACCAAGCAAGAGCTGCATCGTACATTGAGAGCAGACCATTTTGAGGTAAAGGGGGAACACTGTGAGTAACACCGGGTTTCATCCCGCGATGAGCGGGACTACTCATAGTGTTCCCAGTTGGGGAATTCAGAAAAGCAATTTTTCACGGAAACTCATATTGAGTTTCTATGCGCCGAATTTGATTTGTTTTCCTGCGTGGGCTGTGGCCAGGATCATGAGGTCTGCCGCGGTGAACTGGCCCAGTGCGCCTTTTAGGCATTGAGTTTCCCCGAACTCGCTCACATCCCAGTTCCTTCTGGTAGTTCCTGGGGCCCATAAGAGCACCGGCACCGGATGCCACGTATGAGACTTCATCACGGAAGGAGTTGAGTGATCGCCGGTGATCACAAGCACCTTGGGACCCAAGTCCAGGATGCGAGGCACAATGTGATCCACTTTTTCTATCTCTTTCACCTTCGCGTCAAAGTCACCGTCTTCTCCGCGACTGTCCGTGTATTTGTGGTGCACAAAGAAGAAATCGTATTCGTTCCAGTTTTCCTTGAGAGCGGAGAGCTGATCTTCAAGGTTATTGAGCCCGTGGATCAGCTCCATGCCCACCAGGCTCGCCAGACCTTTGTACATAGGATAGACCGCTAGCGCGACCGCGTTCAGCTTGAACACGTCCTTGAACCGCGGGAGCCCTGGCTCGCGGGACCATCCTCGAAGTAGAACCATATTTGCCGGCTTCTGGTCCTTGATCCGTTCTCGGGCTTGCGCGATCCACTGATTGGCAAGGTCAGCCGTACTGCGCGCTTCTTGTGTACCATCCTGTGGTTCCACCTTCAGGGGCGTCACGCCGACCTGCTGCGGATCGGTTTCGTTGAGGTGGGGAGAAAGCCCGTTGCCCCTGAAAATGAGCGCAAATCGATAATCCCTCACGGGCTTGACGATCAACTCGACGCCCGGGAGCGAAATGTCTTCAACCATGCCGACCAGCCGAGCGCACTCCTCGGTTGGGATACGTCCCGCGCGGCGGTCAGTGATCCGGCCTTGCTCATCGACGGTGCAGAAGTTTCCTCGTGCCGCCACGTCCCGTTCGGTGATCTCAACGCCTATGCCCACGGACTCCAGGACGCCTCGGCCGATTATGTACTGCCGAGGGTCGTAACCGAAAAGGCCCAGGTGGCCCGGTCCGCTACCCGGCGATATCCCCGGCCCGACCAGGTGCATCAGGCCGAGCGATCCTTCCCTGGCCAGTTTGTCCATGTTTGGGGTGGACGCGGCCTCCAGTTCCGTCGGTCCGCCCATCTCCTTGGGAAGGCCCCCCAGGCCATCCATAACCAGAAACACGATTTTGCTGTCAGTACGCTGCGTAAGGGCTCCGATGAACTCCAGATCCGCCATATCTTTCCCTCCAAAGAAGCATTTGTGGACGAGGTAAATTCGCGAAAATCCTCTTGTAGCCCCATAAGCGGTAACTCTGGGTCAGGTGCTTGGTCCCTGACAACCCCATCCTTTCTTTGTGGGGCGGCCTTTCCAGGCCGCCGGCAGGCTGGAAAGCCTGCCCCACAGGAGAGAGGGCTTTGCAATCCCCCTCCCTTGATGGGAGGTGGAAGGGGGAAGGTGATAACTCGCAGATATTATTAATCTTTAGTTAAGTTAACGCCTATGGGGACAGGTTGGATTTTCCCTCGGATAACTGAAGACACCCTCAACATGTTCCCCCACTGGGCGACTTTGGAGCCGCTCCGATATCCGCGAGGGTTTCCCATTTCCTGAGAATACCGGGCATCTGCCTGGCACCCGCTTCTTGCAACGCGCGGTGAAACCGAGGGAGATAGACAAGATCGAAAACATGCCCCTTGTCGGGAAAGAGCTGCAAAGCGCAGCTCCTCGCTCCCGCGATCAGTCTGTCCGCGTCGTCGGCTTTGAGCGGCCGCGTCATGAGGAGCTGCACCACGAGGTCAGTGCAGATGCGCAGCAGGCGTATCTTGCGAGTTTCTTCTTCCCAAAGCTTTTTGGTCTCGGTCATCTTCCCGGCTCCGCGGGGCTCCTCACATTCACTTTACTCATAGAGTGGATGAAAACAAGCCCCATCCGTTTACAGGCCGCCCACGCTGTGCTAGGGATGATTGCCCGAGCGTGTCCACGGACATGCCGAACCATAAGGACTTTCCGTAACCTATGAGTAAACTTATACCGCTCGTACATCTCATGCGACCCACTCAGTGGGTGAAGAACGGCTTTGTCTTTATGCCGTTGATCTTCAGCGCTCACCTGATGGTGGGGGAGGACATCATCCGGGTGGGAGCGATTTTCGTTGCGTTCTGTCTGGCATCGTCAGCTACCTATATTCTCAACGATTACGCCGACATGGAGCGTGACCGGGCCCATCCTCTCAAGAAGAATCGTCCTCTTGCACGAGGAGACATTTCGTCCGGGACCGCGCTGACCGCTATGGTGATCTTGCTCTTTGCAGTCTTTGGGCTCGCGGCTGCGGTCAAGGCCCCGCTCGCGTGCCATATGTACCTTGGCGCTTATCTGCTCATCCAGGTGGCATACTCCTTTGGATTGAAGAACCTGGTAATCCTGGATGTGCTGACGATTTCCTCGGGCTTCCTCTTGCGAGTCCTAGCCGGTGCAGCTGCGATTTCGGTCACTGTCTCCAGTTGGCTCGTTCTCTGCACTTTTTCCCTTGCGATCCTCCTTGCTTTGGGTAAACGCCGACACGAAGTGGTCTTGCTCAACGACAATGCGATCAGTCACAGGCCGGTCCTGGAAAACTACAGCGTGCCATTGCTCGATCAGTTGTTGTTGATCGTGACCACGTCCACGTTCATCTTCTACTGTTTGTACTCGGTCCGCGGAAATCCTGAGACGGGAATTGAATCGGAAAAGATGATGTTCACCATTCCCCTGGTGACGTACGGCATCTTTCGGTACATGTTCCTGGTGTATCATAAGGAAGAGGGAGGATCTCCCACGGCGATGCTGCTCACGGATCCTCCCCTCCTGGCTTGTACGGTCGTTTGGTTGGCCGCGTGCGTGGCCATTATCTATTTTTGACGAGAGGTTTGTTGCCTGTCTTGTTCAATTCATGACCGGGTCCAGCCCGGCTCGGAGCGAGAGAGGTGCCAGGATGTTGAAAGCTCTCAAGTATCTCGTCTGGTTCGGAATCATGGCCGGCATCGGAGTTCTCCTGGGCTGCTTTATCCACGGCTGGAGGGTGAACCAGACCACCCTGATGAGCGGCGTGGCATTCGTCCGTGAGCTCCCACAAGGCGAACGGATTGTGGGAGCCCTTGAAACCACGATCTTTTCGTACCTAGAAAGGAAACACCTGGAAGACTACATGAAGCAACACGAAGGGAAGATCAAGATCGACCCTAATGTGTTGAAACAACATGAAGATTTGTACCGCGGGAGCTCACCCAAACCCCGCTCGCAATGAGAAAGCTCCGCCTCTGGCTCAAGTCTCAATTTGAAGCTCAGCTGTTCGTTTATCCGTCATTCCTGCGAAAGCAGGAATCCAGTCCTGGGGACTTTGGTACAAGATCTTCGACTGCTGCCGCGGTAAATCTCTGGATTCCCGCGTACGCGGGAATGACAGGCAGAGCCTGCCCCGGACACCGATCCGGGGATGCCTGTCCCACCAAAGCCCATTCGAGAGCATACTTTGAGTGTTCCCGTAACGCGGCGACGATGTGCAGGACTTGCTATCAGCAGTTCGCGCTATTTTTTCAAGATATTATAAGAAAAGATAAAACCAAAACTTGACAATATATGGGCAAGGTGTTACCGCATCTCCCCGACGCCTGCGTGACACAGCGCCAGGGACCACACCCCGCTCCAAGCACGCAGGTAGCCCCACCCAAAAAACCGCAGGGAGTCGCGATGAAGCCCGATCACACTGCCCATGAAACCGATCTCTCGTGCATACCCGCTCCCTTTCGAGAAAATTACCGATTCTTGTCAGAGTTGATCAGTTGTAAGGACAGAAACAACTCGCTCAGAAAACGCCTTGCCAATCTCGATGAATGGCCCCTGGCCGAATTGAGAAGCAAGCTCAACCGGCGTCAAATGAAGCTGGTGAAGGATTTCCTGAGCGGGGACGGTTTCGGAGGGATGGAGCCGCTGGAATGTCCGGTTCCTGCGGAGCTGGAAGCCGCGATTCTCATCAAGAAGCGCTCCACCTGGCTGCCTTGGGAAGCGGAAGCCATCCGCAAGGCGGACCGCTGGCGTGCGGACGTGCGCTCAATTGCCGAACATCTAGGCCGCACCATCAAGCTGTGCGTGGACAACGGACATTCTACCCGAGTCCCCAAAAAATAGAACCAATTCTATAGAGCTTCCCGAAGGTTTTCTTTTCATTGCAGTGGCACCCAATCCGGCATCCTCCTCGCCTGATTGAGCAATCCAAAACAAGAGAACTTCTGCCAGAACTTAAAGAAGCCGGGCGCGTTCCGAAGACCGCAGTAGGCGGGGGATCGTTTGGTGGGACAGGCGTCTCGCCTGTCTATTCGGGCCATTGTGGTTCTTCCCAAGGCATGACAGGCAAGATGCCTGTCCCACCAAAGCCTTTTGTAGGGGCGCACGGCCGTGCGCCCAGAGAGCGGGCAGACCCGCGGGTCTGCCCCACGGAGATGCCTGGTCCTGCCCAGTGGACAGCGATTCCGTATCATCTCTTAGAAAGTGCAATGGCACCACTAGGACGCGAGGAAGGCTCTACCGGATTGGCCGGTTAGCGATCTCGCGTAAAGCAAACGCAAGAAGTACGGATATGGGCTGTGTAGCAAGCAAAACAGCGAGTAAATAGTCCCAGGGACAGACCCAAAGTGCAAGGAGGGTCAGAAATAAGTCTATGACAATGGCAGTAACCAATAATTCCTTTTCTTGAGAGATCGGCCCCTTTTTGCTCACAACGCCCTCCACATATCCCCGAGGAGCCTTTCAAGCTGGCCAACTATCGGCATCTCTCGGCCCGCGCTCAACACTTTTCGGTGAGGGCGCACGGCCGTGCGCCCCTACCGGCCTTGCCCTCAAAATCGGTCCGTCAAGAAACCGCTATTTCACCGCATCCTGCGCGAACACGACGCCGAACCAGCAAAGCCGAATCCTACGCCGGATGCAGCTCCACTCGCGGGTCTTCTTTGCTGAGCATGTCCTGCCTGGTGCGTCCTCCGCAGAACCTTTCGATAAGCTCGGCAATTTCGCGACAGGCCTCCTTGACTTGTTCCACTGTAACCGGAGGCAGCCCGTCCACGTTGACTTCCAGCGCGGTCGTTTCGGGAACAACCAAAGTGTGCTTGGCCTGACGCCAGGTCCAGCGCCTCGTCAGGACCGTCTTGCCTTCCACGAAGATAATTTCCCCGGGCAACGGGTGCTCGACCTCGTCGGAATCCAACGGCGTGAATTCCTCATCTCCCAGAGCAGGCCGAAGCTCGATGTCCTGTGTGAGCACATCGATAGCGTGACCTCCCGCAGGCACAAGATACCTCAGCGAGACCACGTTCCCGATATCTACCAGAGCGCTGATCGAGGGCAGCGGCTCGTTTCTCAGTACGCGTCGCACCATAGCTTCGATGGAGGGCCTAAATTTGCTCGGTTTCGCGCCGAAAGCTCTGTACGCTTCACGCCACGAGGCCATTTTCGGGTGCTCGGCTAGCTTTTCAAGGTTGAGCTTGCCGCGTACCTCATCTTCCGCGGCGCGCAGCAAAGAAGTGAGCCCTTCCGGCGACGGGCCGTTCTTCACCCCATGCGCGATTACAAGACCTCGGACGTAGCCGGGATAGCGATCGAAAACCTCTTGAGAAATCGTGTAAGCACTTGTCTGGCTCGTCAAAGTAGCCTCCCTTGTAGGTGATTATGCAGCCGTGCGTTGGAATTCAGCCCGGCTCCTGTAGGGGCAGACCAGCGCGTCTGCCCTAGCCACTCAAGGGCGCACGCGCGGGTGCGCCCCTACAAGAGATTCCACATAGAATGCGGCCAATTCCAATGCTTCCGAATATCGAGGACACCATACCTTTATCAAGGAGCCATTCGAATAGGTATGGCGTCGTCCTTCATCTCAATGCTCGTCCTGCCTGCTGGAGCAGCGTTCTGAACTTCTCCGTTGCACGGACCGCGTCCGGATGCGATCTGAGCTCTTCCACGGTGTAGAGCATCCTGGTCACCCAGTTTGCGTGCTCCGCGGTGGTCCCCGGAAAGTTCTGTTGGCGCTCGTCCAGGAATATGTCCTCCTGATTGATCGCCACGAGCTTCGAGGGAGTTCCGAACAGGAACCGTAGGACCGCGGTGTGGAGCTCCTCTGTTGGCGCGGATGACTCAAGGGCAAGATGAGCAGCGTGAGGGTCGAGCAGCTCATCCTGCATCAGTCTTTGGAGGATCTTCTCCTTATGGATCGCTCGATCCTGCCGGAAGCGCGGTTCGGTCTCGTCGTCCAGTTGTCCGATCTCCTTGCGAATCTTTATGTCCCGGGCGCTCCAGAATCCTGCCAAGGTAGGCAGGTCGTGAGTGCTGATCGAGACCAGCGCGTTTTCCGGATAGTTTCGGCCAGGCATCAGATTGCCTTCATTGTCTCGCTCGAAATAGAACAGGCGGTAAGAGATGATCTTCTTTGCCATGAGCCGCTCTCTCAGATCGTAGGGCACTGTCCCCAGATCCTCGCCTACAACCACGGTGCGAGTCTCCTGGCTCTCCAGCGCGAGAATATTGAGCAGGTCGGCTTCAAAGTCGCGGACGTAGAAGCCGTCCTTGGGCTTGTGGCCTTCAGGTATCCAGAAAAGGCGATGCACCTGCATCACGTGGTCGATGCGCACCGCGCCCCCATGACTACAACTGGTTCGGAGTTTCCTGATAAAAGGCGTGTACCCCGCGCGGCGGATGGCCTCACGGTTCGGAGGAGGAAAGCCCCAGTCTTGACCGTGAGGAGCGAACGCGTCAGGTGGGGCGCCTACCCGGCAACCGTGGTGGAAGAATTCCTGGAGCGCCCAGCTATCCGCGCCGTTCCCATCCACTGCAAGTGCTTCGTCATGGTATAGCCCGATGCGCATTCCCTTTGAGAGAGCGTATTCCTGCACGCTATTGAGCTGTTCCTCGATTTGCCATTGCAGGTACTTCCAGAAGAGGATTCCTGTCGCATGTTCGTCTGCAAAGGCCTTTATTTCAGGAGAATTCGGATCGCGCAATTCCGCGGGCCATTCTCGCCACACGTACACCGGCGGATGTCCCGCAGTGAATCGACGCTCCAGCTCACAGAAGATCGCGAATCTTTCCAAGTACTCACCCTGGGAGTCCACGTACGCCATGAATTCGCCCCACCGCGGGCTGGAAACTTTGGGCGAACCGTGCCTCTCCATGAACGAACGGAACAGCTCGCGCAGTACTTCCAGTTTCAGAGCCGCAACCTGTTCGTAATCCACATGCTGCGCGTCCCGAAGTTGCTCGATCCGCCGGATTGTCTTGGGATCTCGCACCAAAGCGCGGGCGGTCGCGGATTCCCAGAAATCCCGGGTTGCCGTGACATCAAGGTAGATGAAGTTCCGGTACAGTCGGCTGGAAGGCAGGTACGGGCTGATGGTGTACGGCGCCCGATTCAGCAACGCGTGAAGCGGATTCAGGCCCACAAAGTCGACCAGCAGGTCTTCCGCGGCCCAGTCCACGAAGGCCTTCAGGTCTGAAAAATCGCCGATGCCCCAATTCGCTTTCGATCGAATCCCGTAAAGGGCCACATTGATCCCGGCAATCCTTGCGCCCCCTTCCAGTGCTTCCGGCAGGTATGCCGCAGGCGGGCAAATAATCCAGGTGCCGGGAAAGGAGCGGAGTTTCTCACGGCATCGAACGTGGATGTGCGTCCGATAGATTCCGGTCTGCAAGTCGGTGGGGAACGCCGCGGACACCTGTATCAGGCCGGTTTCCTCATCGACCTGCACGGAGATCTGATCGCCGGCCCTGGAGAACAGCCGCTCCTGGCCATGTTCGTGGAGCAGCGCGACGCTCACCTCGTCAACCTCCGGAATCCGGCCTACCGCGGTGGATTCAGGCTCGATGCATACGGTGAAACTCTCTGGGAGGCTTCCGTTGGAAGCCACCAAAGTCGTAGAATCGACTCGCGGAACGTCGCCGGGTACAGGAATTCCCTTTGCATCGAGGATCTTGAGCGCGGTCTCCAGATCCAGGCGGTGCTTGATTCCGTAGTTGTCCGTATACTCCCGCTCGACGCCGAGGCTTTCGGCCAAATTTATCAATGCTTCATCAACGTTCATCAAATGAAGACCTTCTGACAGTACACAATACTATGTTTTTCCTGTTGACGGGTTCCATCGTTTACCGATAATCCAAAACTCAGGGATTTTCAAACCGCTTGGGGGAAACCGGAGTCAACGCATGGATTTCAAACTCAACGACGAACAGCGTCTTATTAGGAAGGCGGCTCGTGATTTCGCATTCAAGGAACTGGAGCCGAATGCACGGGAATGGGAAGAGACCGCAAAGTTCCCCAGAGAAGTCTTTAAGAAGATGGGGCAACTGGACTTCACCGGGCTGTACGTCCCCGAAGAATACAACGGGACCGCCGTGGGTCGGCTCACCGCGTGCCTCATATTTGAGGAATTGGCCAAGGGGTGCTTTTCTACAGCGGTGTGTCTGACTGTTCACAACATGGTGACCAATCTCATCTATCAGTACGGCACCGAAGAGCAGCGCGAACGCTGGGTCATGCCTCTAGCCGCGGGAGAGAAGCTGGCCGCGTATTCTTTGACCGAAGCTGACGCAGGATCCGACGCGGCAGCACTCAGCGCGTCTGCAATGAAGACTGACGGCGGATATGTGCTCAACGGGACAAAGTTATTTGTGACCAGCGGCGGAGTTGCGGACATATACGCGGTGATGATGCGCACGGATTCGGAGCAGAAGGAGAGAGCGCGCGGGATTAGCGCGTTTGTTGTGGAAAAGGGCACCAAGGGCTTCTCGTTCGGACATCATGAACCCAAGATGGGCATGAATTCTTCTCCCACCACGGAGCTAAACTTCAGCGACTGCTTTATCCCTGATGAGAACCTTCTGGGTGATGCGGGCAGGGGCTTCAATATGGCACTGACCGCGCTCAATGGCGGCAGGATCAGTATAGGCGCGTGCGCGGTAGGGCTTGCTCAGCAAGCTATGGACTACGCGCTCAACTACGCTCACAAGCGCCAGCAATTCGGACGACCGATCGTCTCGTTCCAAGGTCTGCAATTCCTTTTGGCGGATCTCGTAACGGAAATAGAAGCCGCGAGGCTGATGATTTATCGGGCCGCGTTTCTCATGGACCAAGGCGAGGCCAGCGTAATGGAGGCCGCCATGGCCAAGCGCTTTGCCACAGACACCGCGATGCGCGTGACTACGGACGCGGTCCAAATACTCGGCGGCGCAGGATACATGAAATCCTATCCCGTAGAGATGTACATGCGATTCGCCAAGGTGGCCCAGATATTCGAAGGCACCAACCAGATACAGCGACTGGTGATAGCCAGAGAGCTCACAAAGTACAAGGGCGGAAAAAGACCGGATTCCTATTAACTGGAGTAGCTAACAGGCTAGAACAAGTCGTGAAAGCTCTCGGCTTCGGCGAGCACTCCGGAGCTTCGCCTCGGAGATCAGGATCAAGAGCGCATTGTTGCGCAATAATTTGGAGGGGAGACTCATCTCCCCTCCAAACCACCCCATACGTAGATCCGGCCGGGGGTGCCTCATGCCGACAACTACTGTAGGAATGGCTCGCACGGCCCATGAGCTCTTGGAGCGTAATGCAGGTAGGGCCTTTTCGTAGGGGCGCACGGCCGTCCGCCCTTGCAGGACTCGTTGCCAATTAAGACAGAGCGCAGGAGAAGAGAAATGCCGACAAAACCCCGTTCCAGCCGCAGCCTGGGCGAGCGCATCCAGGACATGAGAAAGAAACAGAAGATGGATCTGGAAGCCTTTGCCAAGAAAACAGGATACGACGCCGATTATCTTACCAAGATCGAAGAAGGGAAGATATCTCCTCCTGTAGGCGCGCTCATACAGATATCGAGAGCTTTGGCCGTGGATTCTTCCACGCTGCTCGCGGAAGAGAAACGGAAAGAGCGCGCGCGCAGCTACCGCAAGCGCACCAGGGCGTATCTGTACAAGAACCTCACCCCTGGAGCTGAAGATAAGCACCTGTGGGCTTACCTGGTCACCCTGGAACCCAAAAGGGAACACGAACGAGTCGAATACCAGCATGAAGGCGAAGAATTCGTGTACGTGATGGAGGGCCGGGTTCAGATTCAGGTGGGCAAGAAGGCCCATGACCTCAAGAAGGGCACGAGCCTCCATTTCACGTCGAGCCAACCCCATACGCTCAAGAACTTGTCGGCAAAACAGTCCAAGCTGCTGGTAGTAGTATATACGCCCTAGACCGCTGTTCATTGCTCGCATCTGGACGAGACGAGGCCCACACCGATGCCGAGAAATGGCCGGTAGGGCGGGCGTCCCTGCCGGCCATTGATTAATGTTATATGCAGGACCGCGAATTGGTATCGGCCCCAGAGAGATTCGTCACTGCCTAAGTGCCTCCCGACCAGCAGGCGCCCCACCCTCCACGCCGATTACGTGAAGGTTCCCTCATCGTTCGTTGCAAGCCTTCCTCCCAGGGTAATCATTTACCGGGAAAATAAGTTCCGCGGAGTGCCACGGACCCGGGCTCGGTCCAGGTCAGCGGCATGGTGCCGAGAATAGGCCGGCAGGGACGCCGGCCCTACCTGAACGTGCTGGCGGCGGGCCTCCGTGACCGGCATGCTTATTCGTTTCAACCGAATCAGTGTGAAACTCATCTGTGGGACCACTGCCTTGGTAGGGCTGGCGTCCCTGCCGGCCTTTAATAATTCCATATGGTTGACTGCGATCTAGTTTTGCGCTCTGCGAGACTTATCCGTGCCTTGATGTATCTCACCCGCCGGGCGACTCCTTCGCTGTGTCCATTCTACCCTATCGCGGTAACCATTTAGTAATTAGAGGGGAAGCCGTCTTCTTTGCCAAATGAACGGTATTAGTAGGACCGGCATCTTGCCGGTCAGATGCTGCATCCATGTCGTGCGGGGACCGGCAAGATGCCGGTCCTACTGTCTGGATGGAGTCACCATTGGGGGTTTGGCCCGCGTAACCGAGTCGTTGTCCGGAGCGTACGACTTTAGTTGCAAAATAATTGTTGTCATGATAACAACTTATTTGGCAACTTCCGTTCTTGGAAAGGACCCCATGAAGCCCATGTTTACTATTTTTCCGAGAGAGAAATCCCCTGCACGGGTGATCTTCCGCGCCGCAATCCTACTGAAACTAGGACTGGCCCGAGCCTTTGAGGACAACGGATTCGACGTGACCCTGGAGCAGTGGGGGCTTCTCACCAGCTTGCGGGAAAACGAGGGGATCTATCAGAGCGCGCTCGCCGAAAAAACCCTCAAAGACCGACACAACGTCACCCGGATATTGAGCCTGCTGGAAAAGGCCGCTTTGGTGAGGCGTGAGCTCCACCCAACAGACAAGAGGCGCCAGAGAGTCTTTCTCACGGACAAGGGGAAGACAGTCCAGGCAGCGCTACTCCCCGTGGCCATTGGTGTCCTCGGCCAGGCATTCGACGGTTTGTCTCAAGAGGACTTGGTGCAAATGACTCGCATTCTAGGACGGATTATCGAGAACTTGTTGGGTTCTCGCCCCGTTTAATCCGCCACAAGGTTTCCATGAAAGCGCGTCCTGTGAATGCCGGCGGTAGGAGGCACTCTTGGTCGGGTTTACGTATGGCTAGGTTTGCAAGTCCGGTGTAGGGGCAACCCTTAGAGGCTGTCTCAGAACTACGATCCCAATCAGAGTCGTGCCACGACCAAGGAAGAAGCTCTCACCTGGGTGGCCCCGACGTTCCCGCTGGACGCGGGATCGGGGTCGCGAAGCGACAGGAAGCGATGACCATAACGCACCGAAGTTACCGCTTTTATGTGAACTATGTGCTTCCCACGAAGAACGCTTCTTGTGCCTTCGGCACCGGGACGTATGACGTCCCGGCCACCCACCGTAACACTACACTGCAAGCCCCAAGACTTTTGAGACAGCCTCCTTGTGGTTGCCCGTCAGGTTTTGCCGTCGATCTCCGAGGCGAAGCCACGGAGATTTCGCCGAAGCCGAGGATTTTCATGACCTGTTATGACTGGAAAACTGTGGCAGTTGGATTGAAATAGATGAACGTGGCTGAGTCATCAGTTCGTTTTCCCATCACTGTCATCGTCAGGGTGCTCCTGGTCATTGTCTTCGGGTACGTCTGTTCCACGTTTCTCCCGGTGGAACTCAAACCCGATACGCAATCCCCTGTATTGGTCGTAGCGACCGTGTTTCCCGGCGCGGCTCCCCAAGAGGTGGAGGGCGAAGTAACCACTCGCTTCGAGGAAAGCATCAGCGGCGTCTCGAACATGCTGTACACGCACAGCTATTCCTCGTATGGACTTTCAATCGTTATTGTCTTCTACAAGCCGGGCACTAATCTTGACCTCGCGGCAGCAGAAGTCCAACGGAATATCGATCGGGTCACCGACCTACCGGCCATGGTCCGGCAACCTCTGATTCTGAAAGCCACCGATCGGGTCACCCTTCCTATTTATCAGTTCGCTTTGACAGGAGATGTGGACATCGTCACCGCGTCCACGTGGGCGGATCGGGACATTGCTCCGCGAATACGAAGGATTCCGGGCGTCGGAGATTGCCAGTTTGACGGGTATCGCACTCGCCAGATGCGGATCATTTTTGACCCGGCCCGAGTCAAGGCGAGGCGTTTGACCACCAACGATATCAAGACCGCGATTGACCGGACAAATTTCAATCAGAGCGGAGGCTATTTCGTCCAAGGGACTCGGGAATGGACGATCCGCACGGTGGGCGAGCTTCTCAATGCGGAAGAGTTCCGGAAGGTGATTATTTCAAAACCTGGCGATCCGGTGGTTTACCTGTCCGACGTCGCGGACGCGGTAGATTTGTATGACCGCCCCGAGTCCTATTGTCGCATCAACGGGAAGCCCGGAATCATATTCAACGTGCTTGGCCAGGCAGGCGCAAACATTCTCCAGACCATAGACTCGGTAGACCGTGAACTTGAGCTTCTCCAAAGAGATTACGGTCCTCGCGGGGCTAAGTTCGAGAAGACCTACGACTCCAGCAGATACATCGGCGACGCGGTCAACGTTGTCAGGGATTCGGTGATCGAAGCCATAGTATTGGTGCTCCTGGTATTGTTCGTGTTTCTCAAGAATTGGCGGAGCATCTTCATCGTAGCGACGTCGATTCCCGTCTCCATCATCGGAACCTTTATCGCCATGTACCTGGGAAAGTACTCGATCAATGTTCTTTCCCTCGCAGGGCTTGCGCTCTCCGTTGGAATCATCGTGGATGACGCAATTGTGGTCCTGGAGAACATTTACCGGCATCGATACGAGGAGAACAAGAGCATAGTCAGGGCCTGTGTGGACGGGACTCGAGAGGTGGGAACCGCAGTGTTCATGAGCACCTTGACCACCGCCGCGGTTTTTCTCCCGGTCTTAATGCTGCGAGGCGAAATAGGGATATTGTTCGGCCCTGTGGCTTTCATCATATCCGCTGCCATTTTCCTGTCCCTTTTTGACGCGTTCACTGTGGTTCCGATGCTTGCGTCTCGCTGGCTGAAACGGGAGAAACCGCCGGAAGACTCTCCAAAACGGCGAATATCTCCTCTGGTGATTTCAGACAAGATCGGCACGAAAGTCGCGGAGTGGCTAATCCGGGGGCTGCAATTCTTTCTGGGAGGGTGGCAGCGCAAAGCAGCGCTGGTGGTGTCTGTTCTTGGGCTCTTCGTTCTTTCGTATTGGACGTTGCCCGGCATGGGGTATCTCCCGACCGGGGGAACGAATCTCATAAAGGTCCAGATGGTAACTTCTGAGGGAACCAGTCTGGATGCGAACAGCCGGTTGATGAATGTCCTGGAGCAACGGTGGCAAAAGATCAAAGGTGTGCGGCATATTGTGGCTGTTCCCAATCGCCAGGATTCCCGCAACGTGGTTTATCTCGTGTGCGACCGACCGGAAGACAGCGGCGTGGCGATCGGCAGGATAGCTCGCATAGCGCACTATACGGCCCGCGATCTCCCCATAAAGTTCCTCAACCCCATTCAGTTCCCCCTCTTCGGAAATATCTACACCAGATCGAACATCGTGGACATGCGTATCATGGGAGAGAGTTACGAAGTGCTTGAGGGGTTGGTCCAGCAAATCATGGATATCGGGAGAAAGACCAAGGGAGTCGTCTTTGTGTACACCGATCTTTCGCTGCGCAAGCCTGAGGTGCAAGTTCGCGTCAACCCCGAGCGCGCGGCGAATTTAGGCTTCTACGGAAAAGACGTAGCCGATGCCGTGGAAGCAGCCGGCGGCGGGCAACAGACGAGAACAGAGTACGATGTTGCGGGTCGCTACTTCTACATCCAGGTAGTGGGGCAGGAAAGCAATCTGACTAAAGTCAGTGACGTGGACCGAATCATGCTCACTTCACCTCTCAATCCCGGCGTCCAGGTCCCTTTGACGGGTGTGGCGTCCGTAGATACCGCTTTCGGTCCTCTTCAGATCAACCATTACAATGGAAAGCGCTCGGCTCGTGTGCAGTTCACGATACAACAGCGTCCCCTGTCCGAGGTTTTTGAAGAAGTCACCGGCGCAATCAACTCGAACGTCGCAATGCCCCTCGGCTATGGTGTGATTCCCTTTGGAGCGGCCAGCCGTCTCAAGGCGCTCGTACAGTCTGTCGGCTTTGTTTTCTCGCTCTCCGTTATCGTGGTCTACCTTCTGTTGGTCATGCAGTTCCAATCCTTTATCCGGCCTCTGTCGATCATCCTGAGCGTGCCTCTTTCCATCATCGGCGCTAATGCTCTAGTCAATGTGACGGGAGTCCACTTCGATTCGTTCGCTATGCTTGGATACATCATGATGGTGGGGTTGGTGGTGAAGAATGCCATTATCCTTATCACATACGCGGTTCAGCTCATCGACCAGGGTGTCGAACGAGACCAGGCCCTGGTCTTGGCGAGTAAGCGCAGGATGCGCCCCATCTTCATGACCGCCATCGCAATGATACTGGGCATGTTACCTCTGGCTCTCAAGCAGGGAGCTGGGGCAGAGATTTATAACGGCTTGGCAATGGCCGCGGTAGGAGGCCTTTCTGTGGCCACGCTCTTCACGCTGATCTTCATCCCTGTGGTGTACACAATCCTGGATGATGCGAAGAACCGGGTCTGGAAGGTCCGACCGATAAGCTTGAACGACGTGGATGAGGGCGTTGCCTTCAAAGAGGGTTGACTCGCTCTATAGAAAGCTGTGTTGAAATCAGCGCCCTTGAATGAGGCTGGAATCCCCCTCTCCCTTCCCTCTCCCACCGGGGGAGAGGGTTTTGCAACTCCCCTCCCTAGATGGGAGGGGGAAGGGGAGGGTGACCTTCGGCGCAAATTTCATCGCTGTTCACTATAAAGATGAAGAACCACAGGTGAGGCGACATATGAACTTTGCCGAGTCGGCAGTCCGTTACCCAATAACGGTCATCGTGAGAGTGCTCCTGGTTATCGTCTTCGGCTGTGTGGCTGTGACATTCCTGAGTGTGGAACTCAAGCCTGACACGCAAGAACCGATACTGGTCGTCTCAACCGCGTTCCCCGGAGCAGCTCCGCAAGAGGTAGAGGGCGAAGTTACCACGCGCTTCGAGGAAAGTATCAGCGGCGTATCGAACATGCTGTACACGCAGAGTCTTTCTTCTTACGGCCAGTCACAGGTCACCGTATTTTACAAGCCTGGCACAAATCTTGACCTTGCAGCGTCGGAACTCCAGAGAAACATCAACCGTGTCACGACCCTCCCGAAAACGGTCCAAAAGCCTCAAATCTTTAAGGCTAGCGATCAAGTGAGCTTGCCTGTCTATCAGTTCGCGTTGACCGGTAACATGGACCTGGTCAGCGCGTCGACCTGGGCGGACAAGGATATCGCACCAAGAATACGAAGAATAGCAGGGGTAGGCGACTGCCAATTCGACGGCAATCTCACCCGGCAGATGCGCATAACATACGACCCGGAACGTCTCAAGTCGAGACGCCTAACCGTCAATGACGTCAAGACCTTCATTGACCGAACGAATTTCAACCAAAGTGGCGGCTACTTTGTCCAAGGAACCCGCGAATGGACTACGCGCACCGTAGGAGAACTCCTCGATGCAGACGCCTTCCGCAAAGTTATCATATCCAAGCCGGGGGAACCTATTGTCTATCTGTCCGACATAGCCGACGTTCAGGATATGTATGAACGCCCGGATTCCTACTGCCGAATCAACGGCCAACGAGGCATCGTTTTCAGCGTGCTCAGTCAGGTCGGCGCGAATGTGCTTCAAACTATCAGCGATATCGATCGGGAACTGGAGCGCCTCCAGAAGGAGTATGGCCCTCGTGGAGCCAAGTTTCAGAAAGTATATGATTCGAGCAACTATATCCGCGATGCTGTCAATGTGGTCAAAGACTCGCTAATCGAAGCCATTGTATTGGTTCTTCTTGTACTATTTGTTTTCCTCAAGAACTGGCGGAGCATCTTCATCGTTGCGACTTCAATCCCTGTTTCCGTCATTGGAACGTTCATCGGGATGTATCTCTTGGGGTACTCGATCAATGTGCTTTCACTTGCCGGCCTTGCGCTTTCCATCGGTATCATCGTCGATGACGCGATCGTCGTACTGGAGAACATTTATCGGCATAGGTACGAAGAAAAAAAGAGTGTTCTCAAGGCCTGCGTCGACGGGACCCGTGAAGTGGGGATGGCGGTGTTCATGAGCACCTTGACCACGGCCGCGGTTTTTGTGCCCGTCCTCATGCTGACCGGTGAGATCGGAACGCTCTTCGGCCCCGTGGCCTTCATCATTTCTGTAGCTATCTTTTTGTCACTGTTTGACGCGTTCACCGTCGTTCCCATGCTGGCCTCTCGCTGGATGAAAGAGGAAAAGGAGCCGCGAGGGGTCTTGAAGCGAATCATGTCTCCGCTTTTCTTTCTGGACAAAATCGGGGCTAAAGCTGCCAACGCACTGATAGACACTCTCCGCTATTTCCTCGGCGGATGGCCTCGAAAAGTAGCGCTCGTGGTATCGGTTCTCGGGCTTTTCGTGCTCTCCTATTGGTCATTGCCCGGGATGGGCTATTTGCCGACAGGCGGCACGAACCTCATAAAGGTTCAGCTGGAGGCCGCGGAAGGAACCAGTCTGGACGAAAACAGCCGTTTGATGAGCATCCTTGAGGACCGATGGAGCCGGATTAAAGGCGTTCAGACTGTAGTAGCCATCCCGAACAGACAGGTTTCACGCAACGTCGTCTTCCTCGTTTGCAATCGGCAAGAAGACAGCGGCGTTCCCATCGAGAAAATCGCTTGCGAAGCGTATGATTCGTCCCGGGATCTCCCCTTCAAGTCAGTCAACCCCATTCAGTTCCCGCTCTTCGGCAGCATTGATACCAGATCGAACATTGTGGACCTCCGCGTCATGGGCGATAGCTACTCGGTAATCGAGCCCCTGGTCAAACAGTTGATGGATATCGGCAAGACCGTTGAAGGCATTGTCTTCAGATACACGGATCTTGCGCTAGGCAAGCCGGAGATCCAAGTTCGCGTGGACGCGGAGCGGGCCGCAATTTTGGGCTTTCACGGCAAAGACATCGCGGATGCGGTCGAGGCGGCCGGCGGCGGCCAACGGAGCGTAACCCAGTATGATGTGGGCGGTCGCTACTTCTTCATTCAGGTCATGGGCCGGGAGAGCGAGCTGAATAACATCAGCGATGTGGGGCGAATCCTCCTCACGTCGCCACTCAATCCTCGAATTCAGATCCCGCTCACCAGCGTGGCATCCGTGGATACTACGTTCGGACCGCTACAAATCGGCCATTACAACACCAAACGGGCCGCGGGCATTCAGTTTACGGTGCAAGACCGGCCATTGGCCGAAGTGTTTCACGACGTAATGTCCAAGATTTGGGCGGGTGTTGCCATGCCTATCGGGTACAATGTGATCCCCTTTGGCGCGGTGAACAATCTTCAGGGGCTCATGCAGGCAATAGCTTTTGTTTTCCCGCTTGCCGTGGTCGTCGTGTACCTGCTTCTGGTCATGCAATTTCAGTCGTTTGTTCGACCGCTGTCGATCATGCTCAGTGTGCCGCTTTCCATAATAGGCGCCAATGTTCTGGTCAATTTGAGCGGAGTCCATTTCGACTCGTTCACCATGCTGGGGTACATCATGATGGTGGGCTTGGTCGTGAAAAATGCCATCATATTGATTACCTACGCACTGCAATTGGAGGAACAGGGGGTCGAGCGCGATGAGGCGCTCATCCTCGCCAGCAAACGACGAATGCGCCCGATCTTCATGACCGCGATCGCAATGGTCTTGGGGATGCTGCCCTTGGCCCTCAAGAACGGGGCTGGAGCAGAAATCTATAACGGCCTTGCCATGGCGGTTGTTGGAGGTCTATCTGTTGCAACCCTTTTCACCCTTATCTTCATCCCGGTGGTCTACACCCTCCTGGATGACATCAAGACGCGTGTTTGGACCGTTCAGCCGGTGGGCCTCGACGATGAGGCGTCGGGCGAGGCTTCGCGCAAATCCGGATGCAACACGGGTGGACTCACGGCATAGGAGAATCGGAAGGACTGACCGAGGGATTCGTTCAAGGGCCCTCGGCACAAAGAAATCATGATGGAGTCAACATGGTCCGGCAAGTACTGACAATCATGACCGTGCTCGTAGCGCTGTTTTCTGGATGCGGACAGAAACAGGAGAAGCGCCTCCCCCCACCGCCCATCAAAGTCGGGGTTGCGACCGTGGATAAGGGAGACCTGGAACACACTCTCCACGTTTCGGGCAACCTGCAATTCATGGCAAACACGACGGTGTCGTCGGAAGTTGCGGCGAGGATCAAGTCTTTGGAAGTGCGAGACGGGCAGCGAGTGCAAAAGGGTCAAGATCTGCTCGTTTTTGACGATTCCATCATCCGGGCGTTGGTGGATCAAGCACGGGGAAACCTCCAGAAGGAGGAGGCCACGCTAGCCTACACCAAAACCGAATGGGAGAAGAACTCACCGCTGCTCCAGAGCGGGGCCATAAGCCAATCCACGTATGATCAGAAATTGTCCGTGTATCAGAATGCCGTGGGCCAGGTTGAGGCCGGCAAGGGAGCACTGGCCAAGGCCACAGAAGACCTGAAGAACACCGTGGTGAAAGCACCCATAACGGGCTTGTTGTCGTGCAGGCATGTGGAAGTGGGGGACTGGGTATCAGTGGGAGGCAAGCTCTTTCAACTCAGCGACTACACGACCGTGTACTTGCAAGCATTCATGACCGACAAAGACATTGGCAAGCTCAACGTTGACCAGGTGGTAAGGCAAGGACTCGGTATAGACGCGCGGATTACCGCAGACCCCTTTCCGGAACAGACGTTTGCCGGCAAACTTGGATATGTTCAGCCCGTCATGGATCAGAACAGACTTTTCGAGGTCCGGATCTATATCAAGAATGACGACATGAAGCTCCTTCAAGGTATGTTTGCCCGTGGCCGAATCGTGGCCAAGCGTATCCAGGACGTGGTGAGAGTTCCGACTAGCGCTTTGCTGGAGCGGGTTCGTAATGACCAAGCAAATGCCGTGGTGCTCGTGGGCGAGGAGGACAAAGCCGAACTAAAGCAAATTCGGCTCGGGTCGATCGATGCGCTCCATGCCGAGGTGATCGATGGCCTCAAGCCGGGCGACAGGGTCGTGGTTAGTGGAAAGGAAGTTGTCAATTCGGGCCAGCCTCTGAAGCCGATGGACGTTCCAAGACTCTCCGCCGGAGGGGCCGCCGGGTCGGACACGACCGTGAGGTAGCACAAGGACGCGCGATGGGCTTTCGGGCTTCTATTACCGGCGAAAAGGGAACTTTTTGAGGGTCCGATGTGTCTTAAAAATCGAGGGTTATGTGAATCGCGAAACCGCAACCATCTCATGTATTGACCGCATCTTGGCAGCCCGTGCGGCGAGATGAGCGGTTCGCCCAGAGACACGATAACCCATATCCATACCTCCTTTCACGCCCCGATGCCCAATCGGGGCTTTTTTTTTGCCGATCCACCTGATAAACTTGGCCTCCTTCGGAACTGCGCGTTCCTCGTCATCGTATTGAGTGCCGAAATTTTTGTCCGATTGGCGGCGGCTGCACTCCGTCATTCCTGCGAAAGCAGGAATCCAGGTTAGGAAGGCTTGTACAAGGTTTTCCTCCATCTACTCGCTGGGGTTTCTGGATTCCCGCGTACGCGGGAATGACGAAAAAGCGGTCATGGGCGGTGTTCAACGAAATTTCCCGTCTCCCGGTCAAGCGGACACTATTTTAGGCAACCAGTGTAAGTTCCCAGTCGGCATGACCGAGGGGAGGGCAATCGCAAAGTGCCCGATCCCCAAATAAAATATGGATATCTTAAGGAGGCACCATGAAACTGGCCGGCAGAGCGGCTGTAGTTACGGGGAGCAGTCGTGGGGTTGGGCGTACGGTGGCACTGGCCTTTGCGCAGGAAGGCGCGGACGTGCTGGTGAATTACACTGCCAGTGAAGGCCCTGCACTTGAAGTGGTCGAGCAGATACGGGCAATGGGTCGCAAATCCCTGGCTGTCCGTGCTGACGTGGCCTCCCGGTCCGACGTGGAAAAAATGATGGCGGCCGCGAAGGAATACTTCGGCCGGCTGGACATCCTGGTGAACAATGCCGGGTTCACCAGGCCCGCAATGCTGCACAAAATGTCCGAAGCTGAGTGGGACGCAGTGGTGAACGCGCATTTGAAAGGCCCGTTCCTCTGTGTTCAGGCAGCGTTTCCCTATTTCAAGGAACAGAACTACGGCAAGGTCATCAACGTGAGTTCCGTAGCGGGATTGGTCGGCACCGTAGGGCAGGTGAACTACGCAGCAGCCAAGGGCGGCATTCTCAGCTTCACCAAGAGCGTAGCGCGTGAAATGGCAAGGTACAACGTGTGTGCCAACGTGATTTCTCTGGGGATCGTCGAGACCGACATGACCGAAAAAATCAGGTCCGACGAGAAGCTCAGGGAAATATACATGAATCGGATCCTGCTCAAGCGTTTCGCCAAATCCGATGATATAGGGCCCGCGTTCGTCTTTTTTGCCTCGCCGGATTCGGACTACGTCACAGGACAGGTCCTGTGCGTGGATGGCGGATACGGCATGATTTAGCGCCGATATTAGGGATCGGCCGTTCGGGGCGCGTTCGAGCCTGGCCTTGTCCTTGCGCGGAGTGAATGGTGGGGCAGGCGAAAATCCCCCTTCATCCCCCTTTATAAAGGGGGAAAGAGGGGGATTTGACGGGCAACCCCGAGTTCCGCGCGGGGCCGTCCCGTCAGGAATCCGGATTCTTGCAGGGCTGGAAGGTTGTTTCGGTGCACCCGTGATAACGCCTGCGAACGAAGTCTCCGGCCCGGCGCAACCGGATCGTTACCGTGAGGGCGAAAAAAAACGTTGACTTGACTGCAGCCGTCTGATAGAGAACTCATACTACACATTGTGATCGTGGATTGGCTTAAGAAATCGGGTAATCCTCGCGAGGATTGCCTGAACGAGCGGTGTCTTGGGGAGATGTTGGGCCGAGGATGGTCCGGCAGGACTTCCGAAGGCGCTGTTGGCTAGGGAGTCAGGCAAAAAATAGCTTGACATTTCACAGGTGATTTGTTACCAAAGAATACATTCCGGACTATATGGTTGTTTTCCGGGAATGTTTTTACGGGGCTCCCGACCAAAAATCGGGAGGAACTGTTGAAAGGAGGATTGAGGGTATGGTTAAACGCTTGATTCTTTTGAGCCTTTTGGTTCTCGCTCTGTGCGGCGCCAGCACGCTGGTTTCTTTTGCCGGTGGAGCTCCCGGTGGCGCTGCCTACATGCCGCCTGGCCCTCCGGGCGTTCCCTGTGTTGGCGGCCCAGCATCTTCAAAGTATTCCGTAGTGAGAGAGACGATTACGCCGGTTCCGGCTCAGCTCAGGAAAGTGAGAGTCGTTGCTCCTTACCTGGCGGGCATCGCGTGGCCGCGTACCCCTCTACCATTCCTTACCAACCCGCAGGCTTGGCCCACTCCCGTCGCTCCTGGTCGCTATGAGTGGCTGGTTCCTGTGACAGGCATCGAGAAAGAGCATTTCTGGAAGCTCGTCGGTCCCTGCTGCAAGGTCGTGGACGTGCCCCGCTGCGTGTACGTGAAGGCGAACTATGTGAAGCCCAAGTGCGGGCCTATGCCCTGTCCGCCTCCGCCCATGCCGATGAAGGTGAAGAAGTAAGGGCTGTGTGAGAGAAGAACCAGTTCAGAGAACTACGATATAATGATCTTTGCGAAAGGAGGATGAGGGTATGGTCAAGAAGCTAGCAATTCTCGGATTCATCCTGGTCGCCGTCGCTGCGGCGGGCATGGTATGGGCCGGGACTGAAACGGGGACAATAGCAGCTCCCCAACCGACGGTTATGCCGGCCTCTGCTCCAGCATGTGTCGGCGTGGCTTGTCCGCCGGTGAAGATGGTTTCGCCCAAGGTGAAAGCCAAACCCAAGCAGCTGACCACCAGCATTCAGGTTAATATGCAGTTTCCTCAGCCGCAGATGCCCCCGTGCGTCGGGCCGGTGTGTGGACCGCCCCCTATTCCCGTTGCGGTCCCCATGTGGAAGTTCATCGTTCCCTGGCCGCCCTTCGTGTATTATCTGCCGGTTGAGTAACAACGCATAGTTACTCTGATAGGGAAAAAAAGCCCCCGAGAGGGGGCTTTTTTATTCAGAGCAGGACACCTGCCGTGATCGTTATCCCTGCCATAGATATCAAAGATGGGAAATGCGTCCGTCTCAGACAGGGAAAGATGGATTCTTCCACCATCTTCAACGACGACCCCCCTGAACAGGCCAGAAAGTGGGAAGCCCTCGGCGCGTCGCGTATTCATGTGGTGGACTTGAACGGATCCGTGGGGGGGAAGCCGGTGAACTTGGACGTGGTGGGCAAAATCGCGGCCGCGGTCCCGGTTCCCGTTCAATTGGGCGGTGGCGTGAGAGATCGAGCCACTGCGGCCGTGTACCTGGACATGGGCGTTGATAGGGTCATCGTAGGCACCATGGCAGCCAAAGAACCTGAAAAAGCCCGTGACCTGATTTCGGAATTCCCCGGGCGCATTGCCATCGGAATTGACGCGCTCCGCGGATGGGTAGCCGTCCAGGGATGGACTGAATCCACCAGCGTGAAAGCCTCGGATCTAGCCGCTCAGTTCGACGCGCACCGCCCCGCGGCCTTCATCTATACCGACATAGAACGGGATGGTATGATGCAGGGCCCGAACGTCGCGGCAACACGCGAATTCGCGGAGAGCACCTCCACGCCGGTGATCCTTTCCGGTGGCGTGTCTGCTCTGGAAGACGTGCGCAAAGCCCTGGCCCTTGAAAAGTTCGGGATCGTGGGCATTATCATCGGGAGAGCCCTGTACGACGGCAAGATAGACCTGAAAGAAGCTATAGCGCTGACGGAAAAACGAGATGCTCGCTAAAAGAATTATCCCCTGCTTGGACGTCAAGGACGGCAGGGTCGTTAAGGGTGTTCACTTTGTCAACTTCCGCGACGCGGGAGACCCGGTGGAGAACGCCCGCTTCTATGACGAAGAAGGCGCTGACGAACTGGTCTTCCTGGACATCACCGCGTCTCACGAGCGACGGAAGATCATCTTGGATGTGGTGAGACGCACCGCGGAAGAGGTCTTCATGCCTCTCACCGTTGGCGGGGGCATCCGAACGACTGCGGATATCCGGGAGTTGCTTGTTGCCGGCGCAGACAAGGTTTCCCTCAACACTGCGGCGGTGCAGAACCCGGATATCCTGCGGGAAGCTGCGCTCATGTTCGGGAGTCAGTGCATTGTAGCTGCCATCGACGCCAAGTTAACCGGGAATACGCGGTCAGGTTATGAGATCTCGATCCATGGCGGCCGCACCATGACCGGCGTGGATCTCCTGGAATGGGCGCAAAAGGTGGAAGAGCTTGGGGCCGGGGAAATCCTTCTCACCAGCATGGATGCCGACGGAACCAAGGACGGATACGATATTCCCATGACCAAGGCCATCACCGATCTTGTGGGTGTGCCCGTGATCGCGTCGGGAGGCGCGGGCAAGGCCGAGCACCTGAGAGACGTGGTGGTTCAGGCGAACGCGGATGCTGTTCTGGCTGCTTCTATATTCCACTATCGGGAGATTCCGATTCCGGAACTGAAGAAATACCTCCTTGCCGAAGGGATTCCCGTCCGAATGGTCCATGATTGATTGGTACTCACTGCGATAGCAAGAGAGCTACAACGAATTATGAAAGTCCTCGGCTTCGGCGAGCTCTCCGGGGCTTCGCCTCGGAGATCGTCAGCAAGAGCGCATCGTTGCGCAATAATTTGGAAGGGAGACTCATCTCCCCTCCAAACCTCCCCATACGTAGGCCCGACCAGGAGTGCTTAATGCCGACAACATTCTTGGGAATGCGCTTTCAAGAGAGTGAGATGCTCACAGGCCGCCACAAATCCCTTTTACGAAAGGCTCCCATCTTCTTCATCAGATGACGCAATTCGAGACTCAGACTAGGATTGAAGAATTCCGCGAGGATATCGTGACGGAGAGCCTCGTGGCTCTGGAGCTGCCGGGAGTTCTGGAGGAAGTGGCTCAACACGCGGCTTCCGAGCCGGGTCGTGTTGCGGTCCTTGAGTCCGAGCCCGCTGCCGATCTCGCAACCATCCGTGCTCAACTCACGTTGGTGGCCGAGCTCAAGGAAATCGGCGGACTGCACGGTCCAGTGGGCATGGCAGACCTTCTGCCGATGGAGGGTATTCTCGCCACAGTGGCCAATCCCGCCACGATCCTCGATGTGGAAGAAATCCTTGCTGTGCGTGATCTTGCTGCGCTCTCGCACCTGGCCATGGACCGGCTGAGTAGGCTCGAAGAGCGATACGTGCAGGTTCGACGGCTTGGCGCGCGGTTGATTGCCCTGCACGCACTGGAGCACCGGATCAACGACGTCTTCGACGATCACGGCCTGGTGCGGGAGACGGCCAGTCGTGAGCTCATGGCGATCCGTGAAAGGCTCAGGAAGGTTCGCCGCAACGTGCAGAACGTCCTGGACGATGTGGTCCGGAATCAGGATCTGGCTCACGTGGTCCAGGAAGACTATGTCACCCTGCGCAACGACCGGTACGTGATTCTGCTCCGCCCGGAATTCAAGGGATACCTGGACGGCATAGTCCATGACCATTCCAGGAGCGGCGCTTCGGTTTATGTGGAGCCCCTGCGCGTGGTGGAGTTAAACAATCAGGTTGCTTCGCTCCTGGACGAGGAAAGAGAGGAGATTCGCCGGATCTTCAAGGAAGTCACCGAGGAGATCCGCATCGTCCGGGAAGAGCTTTCGGAAAACTATCGTCTTCTCTCTCGGCTGGACGCGTTTCAGGCGCGTGCCAAGTACGCGTCGGAAACGGATTCTGTGGAGCCTGAGCTCGTTGAGCAGGGCTTCAGAATCCTGGGTGCGCGTCATCCTCTACTGCTGGCAGCCGCGGACACTAGGGTTGTGCCTATGGACGTGATCCAGGAGCCGAGCACGTCCGTCGCGGTGATCAGCGGGGCAAATATGGGCGGAAAGACCGTAGCGCTGAAGATAGCGGGGCTTTTCCCGCTCATGGTCCGCTGCGGCATGATGCTCCCTGCGCTTGAAGGAAGCAAGGTCCAACCTTTTGCGCGCATCATGGCTGATATTGGGGATGAGCAGGATATTCGCAGCCGCGTCTCGTCGTTTTCCGGGCACATGCACCGGATCGGGGTCATCCTTGCCACCGCAGCCAGGGGTGATTTGGTGCTCCTGGACGAGCTGGGGAGCGCGACCGATCCTGAGGAAGGGTCTGCGCTGGCAATGGCCATCATGGACGAGCTGATCGCAAGGGGCGCACGGGTGGTCATAACCACGCACCTCACACACCTAAAGGCATATGCATTGGGACGGCCGGAAGTCGAGAACGTGAGCGTGGAATTTCATCCCCAAACCATGCAACCGACTTTTAGGCTTCTATACAATGTTCCGGGAGAGTCTCACGCGATCGAAACTGCCGAGCGGATCGGGCTCCCGGAGCACGTGATAGCTTCGGCTCGCTCCTATGCGGACAAAGCAGCCGGAGGCAGCTCCAAGCTGATCGAGCGCCTTCGGAACGAGATCTCGGCCGTGGAGCGCAGCAAGAAGGCTCTTGAAGAGGAACGGGGGGACGTGGCACTCGAGCTGGAAGACTTCCGGTCGGCAAGGGGAGAGATGCTGGAAGGCTTTCGCAGAGAGGCTCGTGAGGCCATACGCACTGCCGAGCGTCGTATTGCGGAGCTTCAGAAAGCCTTGAAGACCGCCAAGGGCAAGGAACGGCCTCGCGTGCGGGAGAGCATGGCCGAGATCAAGGCGGATCTTGAGCAGGGACTGGGTGTACCGCTGGAAAAGCAACTCCCGGAGCTGAGCGTGGGAACTAGGGTCCGCGTGGGGCGCCTGGGCAAGGAAGGGGTTATTTCCGAAATCCTGGAAAAAGGACACGCCGAAGTTGCGGTAGGTAAAATGAAGGTCCGGGCCGCTGTAGAAGACCTGGATATCCTGGAAACGGATGCCTCGACGAAAAAAAACACTTTAAAAATGGAGCAGATTAGGGTAGATATCCCCCTTGCCACACCGCGGGGGGAGGTGAACGTGGTGGGCCTCCGGGTTGACGAGGCACTCCCCGTGGTGGACAAGGCGCTCGATGATGCAGTCCTGGGCGGCCTATCCTCAGTGCACGTGATTCACGGGAAGGGCACGGGCCGTCTGAAGCAGGCGATTCGCGATTATCTTTCCCAACACGTTTTGGTCAAAGGCATTCGTGGCGAAGATATGCGAAGGGGTGGAGAAGGCGTCACAATCGTGGATCTGGACACGGAGTGATCCGCCGGCGCTTTTTCCTCATTTTTGCAAAACATGTACGCTGTCACGAACCCGGCGTTAGTTCACGATGGCACAAATGCAGCTGCGTATTCATGGCCTTGGTGGGACAGGCATCCTGCCTGTCATCGTTTGTAGACAGGCGAGACGCCTGTCCCACCAATCCTTTCCCGTAAGCGGCATTGAATTTAGTCAGCAGAGTGATTAGAGGCATCGAATGCGAATCCCCGACTCGAAGGTCGCTGAAGTAGCTTCCGCAGCCGACATCGTGGAGGTTATCTCCGATTACGTCGAGCTGAAAAGGGCGGGGAAGGACTATCGCGGGCTCTGTCCGTTTCACGGAGACAAGGACCCGTCTTTTTATGTCTCGCCTCAGAAGGAGATCTTCCACTGCTTCGGCTGTACCGCGGGTGGCAGTGTCTTCAGCTTCCTGATGAAGATCGAGAATATCACCTTTGTGGAGGCGGTTCGCAGGATCGCTACGCGCTACGGGGTACCGTTTGAATTCGAGCAGGTCGATCGCAAGAGGGATGACCAGAAGGAAAGGCTGACCAGGGCTCTCGGCGTGGCTCATCGGTTCTTTCGGGATCGGTTGGCCGCGGACGCGTCTGCTCAGGACTATTTGGTCGCACGAGGCGTGTCTCTTGAATGGGCGCAGCGTTTGGGGCTCGGTTTTGCCCCGGACTCATGGAACGGGCTGTACGACCACTTGAGCGCCGCGGGCGTCGATCGAGGAGACGCGGTCGCGGCGGGTCTGGTTAGGCCCCGGCCAACAGGAGGGTACTACGACTACTTCCGTTCTCGGATCATGATACCCATATTTGATCTGGGCAGCGGCCTGGTAGCCTTCGGAGGTCGCATTTTCGGCGAAGGGGAACCGAAGTACCTCAATTCGCCGGAAAGCGCAATCTTCAGGAAGAAGGGAGTGCTCTACGGGCTCGAATCGGCCCGCGAGGCGATCCGTCGTGAGGGGCGTCTGGTCCTGGTGGAGGGGTATTTTGACCAGATCTCGCTCAGAATCAGAGGCATGGAAAACACGGCCGCGCCTTTGGGCACCGCGCTGGGCAGCGAACAGGTCAGGCTCGCCAAGCGCTTCTCTCAGCGCGTCGTGCTGGTGTTCGATGGGGATGAGGCCGGCATTCGGGCGGTGAAAAGGTCCATACCGTTGTTTTTGGCCGAAGGAGTGGAGCCTGACTGCGTAATCCTCAGGGAGCACAAGGACCCGGACGAGGCGGTCAACAGCCTGGGCATCGACGGATTCCGCGCGTTGCTGGATCAAGCGGTCTCGCTGATCGACGTGTTCATTGAGGATGTTGAGACCAATTACGACTTGAAGTCGTTGCACGGGCGAAACTTGGCTGTGGAAGAGTGTCTCCCGATTCTGCGTGAGATTGCTGATTCCCCGGAGAGAGATTATCTTATTGAGAGATTTGCGTCCAGGTTTCGGGTTCGAGAAGATCGTCTCCGGAGGCTCCTCACAGCCCGGAAGTCGCACCGCGTCGGAAGCGCCCCGTCATCGGAGGCCGGGAGGAAGAGTCTGTTCGATTTTGCTCCGGGCGAGAGAGACGTAGTGCGAGGGATGTTGCTCCGGGACGGCTTCATAGATCGGGTCGTGGAGAGCGGAGTGGTCAAGGACCTGGAAGATCCGGTTTTGCGGTCTATTGCGGAACGGATAATCGCTTTCCGGGACAGAACTGGGAAGTTCGATTCCGTCGCGTTTTGTCGATCCCTGGACGAGCAGGAGTTTGCGTCGGTGGTCGCAAGCTGGATGCAGCCCTGTCACGAAGAGGATGACCTCAGGCCGGAAGTTGACGGCGATCTGGCTATGGATGAGTCCCTTGACCGAATACGCTTGCGCAAGCTCGAGCAACGCAAGCAGGAAATCATGGAGCGCATGAAACGGTGTACTCCGTGTGACGAAGAGTACAATAAACTTGCACAGGAGTTGCTCACCATCGGGCGACGCCTGCGGAAATGAGGCCGACAGAAATCTGCCGATCCACGCGTAGGGGCGCACGGCCGTGCGCCCCTACAAGATCCGAAGGTTGAGAAGCATGACCGTGGCTTGGCCCCTCTGCTAAAAAAGCCGGACCCCGAACGTTGGCTCGATTACACCAAGAGCCACCAGCTATCGGGAGTTCCTGAGCGGTCGGCGACGGTCCGGAAGAACGAATAAGGAGAGTCCTCTATATGTCCGATTCAACAATGCCTGATGTTCAGTTCAACGGTCTTTACGATCTGGCGCGAAAGAAGAAGTACCTGACTTACGACGAAGTCAACGAGCATCTGCCGGAGAATGTAGTTGCGCCCGCGCAGATCGATGAGATCTTGACCAAGCTCATGGCTGATTTCGCCGTGGAGCTGGTGGCTTCTGAAAAGAAGATCCCGCTCTCTGAAAAGAAGATCAGGAGGTTCGAGGCGGAAAAGCCCGAGGAGGAAGAGGAGGAGGAAGAGGAAGAAGAACTCGCGCCCGAACCCGACGCGGTGGCCAGAGGTAACGATCCGGTGAAGATGTATCTGCACGAGATGGGCTGCGTCTCGCTGCTCACCCGTGAGGGAGAGGTGGAAATCGCCAAGCGCATCGAGCAAGGCGAACAGCAGGTATTCAGCGTCATTATCGGATGCCCGGTCACCATCAAGGAAGTGCTGGCGCTGGGCGAGAAGCTCCAGAAAGGAACCATCAGGCTCAAGGAGGTCGTGCGGGGCTTCGAAGACGAAGAGATGCCCGACGGAGACGACACCGCCCAGGTTGAGCGTGTTCTGCAACTTATCCAGGACATTGGCGAACAGGACGCCCAATTGCAGGCCCTATACGAGGAGCGCGACGCGCTCGGGCCCAATCCGAAGGAAAAGGCTCTGGAAGATGTTCGTAAGCGAATCGACAGTCATAAGGAACTGATTGTCACGAGCCTGAAGAACATCAACCTTAACAGCAACATGATCGACCATATCGCCAGCAAGCTCAGGTTCCTGGTGCAGAAGCTCGATGCTGCGGAAGACGAGCACCGAAGTGTGGAATACGAGCTGAAGATGCCGATCGAGAAGGCACAAGACCACGTGGCTTCTCTCAAGGGCCTCGTCGAAGCGCGAAAGTCCTTGAAGGAACACACCACGCTCAGCGCGCAGAAGATCATGGATCTGGACAGAAAGATCGAAAACGGCCTGCGCAAAATCCAGAAGCTCGAAGCTGAAGCAGGAATGCCGGGCAATCACCTGAAGAAAGCACTCAAGGAATGCCGGGAAGGCGAATACCTGGCTCGAAGAGCAAAGAGCGAGCTGGTCCAAGCCAACCTTCGCCTCGTGGTCAGCATAGCAAAGAAATACACCAACCGCGGCCTTCAGTTCCTCGACCTGATTCAGGAGGGGAACATCGGGCTTATGAAGGCGGTGGACAAGTTCGAGTACCAGCGCGGGTACAAGTTCAGCACGTACGCTACCTGGTGGATCCGGCAGGCCATTACCCGTGCCATTGCGGATCAGGCCCGGACCATCCGTATCCCGGTGCACATGATCGAAACCATCAACAAACTCATCCGCACCTCTCGCTATCTGGTGCAGGAGTACGGGCGAGAGCCCACTCCTGAAGAGATCGCGGACAAGATGGAGTTCCCTCTGGAGAAGGTCCGCAAAGTGCTCAAGATCGCGAAGGAGCCGATCTCGCTGGAGACGCCCATCGGCGAGGAAGAAGACTCCCATCTGGGCGACTTCATCGAGGACAAGAAGATCCTGTCTCCGTCCGAGGCTGTGGTCGGGATGAGCCTTACCGAGCAGACGAGGAAGGTTCTGGCGACCTTGACGCCAAGAGAAGAAAAGGTCCTGCGTATGCGTTTTGGTATCGGCGAGCGTGCGGACCACACGCTGGAAGAGGTCGGACAGGACTTCGATGTTACAAGAGAGCGGATCAGGCAGATCGAGGCAAAAGCTCTCAAGAAGCTGCGCCACCCCTCTCGAAGCCGACGGCTGCGTCCATTCATCGAAGGGTAACCGCCCCATCTGATGAGCCCGGACAACGATTATCGGCCCAAGTTGAGAAACGTGGAACCGGTCATGGTGGTCCTTCAGGGCCGCCAGGCCGTGGCGCTGAAGGACCCTCTTGCGCTGACGGATCGGATGGTCTGTGTGGGCACGGAAGCACTGCCGGTGCTCGCGCTCTTGGACGGTCGACACTCCCTGCGTGATATCCAGTGGGAATTGACTCGACGCACGGGCAGCCTCGTCTTCAGCGACGCGGTTGAAGGACTACTCAACACTCTGGACGAGGCCTTTCTGCTGGAAGGGCCTCGATTTCAGGAAATGCTGGCCGGCAAGGTCGCGGAGTATCGCGGCCTTCCGTCCAGACCTGCCAGCCATGCAGGCTTGAGTTACAACGCGGACCCGGAAGAGTTACGCTCTCAGCTTGCGTCGTTCTTCGAGGGCCCCGGAGGTCCCGGCCCGCTGAAGTACTTCTCGGACCCTCGGCGGCCCAGGGCTCTGATAGCTCCACACATCGACATACGATCGGGTGGGCGCTGTTTTGCTCACGGGTATCACGCACTCGCGTCCGGGCAATCTTCGGATCTGTACATCATTCTGGGAACAGGCCATTCAGGCGTGCAAGGCCTTTTCACGGCCACTTCCCTTGATTTCGAGACACCGCTGGGGATGGTACGAACCGATCGGGATTTCCTCCAAGAGCTTGCCCAGGAGTTCGGCCAGGACCCGTGCGCTGAGGAGATTCTGCATCTCAAAGAGCACGTGATCGAATTCCAAGCCTTATTTCTGCAATACATCCTTGGCGGCCGCCGTGACTTCCGGATTCTCCCCGTCCTTGTCTCCATTTCACCGACAATGTTCGGCAATAGCGCGGAATCTGACGCGGAACGAGCGCTGTTCGACCGTTTCTGCACCGCGCTCAAAGAAGTCGTGCGCAAGAGCTCCAAGTCGGTCTGTTTCATAGCCAGCGCGGACCTGGATCATATCGGTCCCCGATACGGGGATTCATTTGTTCCGCATCAGGGCACGGTTCGGGAGTCTCTAGACAAGGACCGGTCCATGATCGCACATCTGGAGCAGTTCGATGTGGAGGCTTTCGTTGGACACGTAGCCCGCGACAATGATGCACGGCGGATTTGCGGGTTTTCGCCCATCACGGCGATGGTCCACTGCATGGATGCCTGCACTGGGACTCTACTCGATCTCGACTTTACCCATGTAGATGACCGGAACTCCTTTGTCAGCTTCTGTTCCATGGTCTTCCATGAGAGCACCAATTTGGGTTGAAAGGTATGCACGAATGCCTCGTCGATTGGTAATCTGTCTGCTTGTGTTTTTCATGGCTTCTGCGGGAATTGCGAGCCACGCGGAAGAACTCCGGAAAGACATCGAGACCAAAGTGGTACGCATTCTTTCCACCAAAAAATCCAATTATTACCATAAGCCCTGGAAATCGCCAGATTTCACCACTATGCGAGCGAGTGGGTTCTTCTTCAAAGACGAAGAAAACTTTCCTGGTCGCAAAGGACTCATCCTCACCAACGCGCATGTGGTGGAGATGGCCGAGAGCGTGAAGGTTTCCAATGGCCGCGAAAAGCGTCAGTACACGGTGAAACCCATCGGGACCTGCAACATGGCGGACTTTGCAGTCCTGGAAATGGAGCCGAAAGATCTCGATGTGTACGAGTCCCGAAACGGCAAAGTGGAGCCTCTAGAGCTTGGTGACAGCGACACTCTGCGCGTTGGGGACAAGGTGCGAGGATGGGGTTACCCGCTGGGTGGTGAAGGTATCAGCAAGTCCGAACAAGGGGAAGTCAACCGAATCGAAGTGAGCAGGTTTGCGTACTCCCTCGAAGACTGGCTCATGGTACAGGCTTCGCTGCAACAGAATCGGGGCAACTCCGGCGGCCCGGTGCTGAAAGGGGACAAAGTCATCGGCATGGCATTCCAGGGGATTCGGCAGAGCGACCGTATCAACTATTTCGTCCCCATAAACCTGGTGAAGAGCCTCATTCCCCTCCTGGAGCATCAGGAGAAGGTCCCCCGTTGGCGGTACGTGGTCCAACACATGTTTCCCAGGCTCAAGGCATACTACAAGCTCAAACCTGATGAAGGAGGCGTCCTCCTTGATTACGTGATACCAGGCGGTGGCCCCCATTCGTTCGGCTTGAGAAAAGACGACATACTGATGGAGATAGACGGTCACGAGATCGACAATTTTGGGGATATCTTTTTCAGGCCGCTGCAGCAGAAGGTCTTCTTCGGCGAAATCCTCAACAGGAAAAAGGTCGGCGACCCTCTTACAGTTAAAGCAAAGCGAAAAGGTGAGATCCTGGAGATTTCGGGTGCGGTTACTCCTGGACTGCCTCGGCTCGTCCCGAAGATCTTCACCCCGGCTAATTACTTCATCTTCGGCGCGGTGGGCTTTGTGGAGCTCACATACAATTGTATCGAAAACTTGGGCAAATCCGGAGAGAGCTTCAAGGAAAAATACTTGGACGGCCATCCTGAAGAGCCGTACGAAAAGATTGTGATCGTTTCCGAGATTTTTCCCGAATATGGGCTGGATAAGACGGCCTCTTATGTGAAGCGAGTGGAGAAGGTCAACGGCGTCAAGGTGATCAACATCGAGCACCTCTACGACACAATACAGTCTCTCAAAACGAAAGGTGCGGAAAAGGCCATCCTGGAAATTGACGGCAAGCTCCAGCTCCCGCTCGATTTGAAAGATTCAGAGCGGCTGGACAGCGAAGTGAAGGCTAAATACGGCATCCTGTATTCAAAGACCCCTGGTGGTTTTTATAAATAGTATCGTGGAAGAACCGGTAGGGGCCGGCGTCCCCCGGATCAGGTCCGGGGCAGGCTCTGCCGGCCCGAGCTGGTCGATATTTTCAAGAAAAGTGTGCCGGCACGGAGGCCGGCACCTACCAAAGCCTACGTGACAATCGGACATTGTTCTTGACACTTCCATCATTCTGAAACAGCGTCATTTTCCGTCTCCCAGAACATAGATGACCCAGGGGGCTATCTTTGTTTCACTAACCCACGCGTACGGTTCGGAGTGTTTCCCTAAAGGCTGATAAACCTTGATCGACAGCAACCCTGCACGCCTGTACACCTCGTGGTAATCCTCATCTGTCCAAATGATGTCCTCAACCGGTCGCTTGTCCTCCACGTCAAGCATCACAATCCGCACCTTGTCTCCGCTCTTTGCAGTTCGGTTCTGAGGGAAATCTTTTGTGGAGAATGAAGCCCACTCGTTGACATAGATCTGCGGCGACGAGACAAGGTTCACGATGCGACCGCCGTCTTTCAGCAGGCGCTTGAGGGAATGAAAGAGCAAGGCCTTCCTGTCCATCGTCGGGATGTTGTCGAAGGTGAACGCGGACAATATGACATCAAAGGTCTGTGGCTCCAGGCTGCCGTGGTCGTCGTCGGAGACCAGACGATAGTCTCCCTGCGGGTCAACCTCGCGAGCTCGTCCGAGCATGTGCTCTGCGATGTCGACTCCCACAACATCAAAGCCGAGATCGCGCAAGAACCGGGTCGAACGCCCCGCGCCGCACCCAAAGTCCAGGGCGTTCCTGCCTTGGACGTGCTCACCAATGATCGCAGGCAGATCACGGTACGCCAGGTAGTACGTGCCCGGGAATTCAAGTTTGCTATACGCGTTCGCGCGAGTCTCATCCTCGTACACATTGGAAAACTTTTCTTTCATGACCACATTCCTTGAACTGTCGGCCGATTATATTGCTGCGTGTTGATCTTGGGGCCTTTTTTTGTGTCCTAATCCCCTCCCATTGACTCCTCTCTTTGTGGGGCGGTCTTTCCAGGCCGCCGGCAGGCTGGAATCCCGCGAGGCCGCGGGACTGCCCCACAAAGGTGGGAAAGGGTCGGATTCAACGTGTGACCGTATAACGAAAAGCGTAACGTTTGATCGTGCTGGTGGCGTATCCTGCACGCTAATGCTTCGCCGGGCGAGGCATCATCCCTTTATTGTGTGCCGTTTATGTTCGCTCATGTTTTCGGCATGTCCTTGGATTCCGAGTTCACGAACCTGTCGAATACATGCGGCTCGATCGGATCGAAAGAGCAGAGAGAACACTTTAGCCACCACATTGTTGAACTTCTTGCATTCGTTTGGGTCCGAGAACTGCTTGCAGTCCGCACAGGTGGCCAAGCCCTCGTCCATGCAACAGGATCGAATCTTACACCACGACGCCTTCTGGTTGTCGTGACAGCCCGGGCACCTCTCCTTCAGGTATGCTCGGCAGGCCCCGCAGTATAGTCCGCAGTACGCCACAAGGCTGGGATTTGACACAACCTCTCTCATTTTTCCTCCATTACTCAACCCCTCGATTAAGCCGCGCGGCACACGCGTCGATTGGCCGCGTCGCACTATAATTTATGGTTGACCGTCTTCTCATCCACTTGCCGCCACAAAATCATCGTTCCAGCGCCGTCAAGAGCCCGTGGCAACGGCATGAAGTCGCGAGCACGCTCTTTCCTTTGGTGATACGTGCGGGCAAGTCGTCAAGGTCGCCGAGGAGGTACCCACCCACACCGGGGAGTATCTGGTAACTGCGCTGGACAACCAGGCGGAAATTGCGAAGTTTGAGCCTTCTGAGCTCTTCGTAGAGCGGCTTCGATCGAGGCTCACCGGTCACTGTGCACACATCTCCTTCAGGGCAATCGTCAGGACACACGAAATCAGCTCGTGAACACGTCACCGTCGATGGGTCCCACCTTGCCGCATTGGGAAGCACGGTTTCCAACTCAGGCGGCAGGACCGTTTCTCGAATATCCGGATCACGGGCGAGAACATAGCGTGCAGCCAGATGGAATGGGACCATGGGAATGACAATATCTCTCTCATCGAGAAAGGCATTCTGCATGAGGAATTCCACCGCGTCCTTGCTCGCGCCCCCCGCATAGGGAAATTGCTGAACATCGGCCAAATCCGCGCGATTATCCACCACGAAGAGGCGGCTTTCCGGCTTGCACCTGCTTAAGCGCTCCAGGGCTAAACGGCCGAATTTGCCAAAGCCTGCAATAATGTACGTCGTGTCGATTTCCATAAGTAACCTGCTGATTGGAATCCATTGGACGTTAATCGTGTCTTGGGTGCCACTGCCGGCTTGACCATCAGTGCTCTGGCGCAAACACTGCTGGGCAAGCCGGCAGTGGCGCCCACAAGCATCGGTCGCGGTCTTGTTTTTGCATTTTGCCGGGAGGCTGAGATATGCAAAGCCTCGACAGATGCGGTTCGTCCCGCTCAGGATGCGGGACTCACCACATCCTACGTTTTCTTCAGTTGCCTCAATTTATTATAGTCTTCGTGAGTGCCGATCCAAAACCAGACCATGAGATCACGTTCGCGGCGCGCTAGGGCTCGATAGTGATCTCCCAAACGTATTCGCCATATCCCCGGCTGAATTTCTTGAAACTTAAAGGACGGATGGAAGGGGTCTTTTTTCCACAAAGCATATTTGGCTCGAACAAGCCTTTTGATATGCGGGGGAAAAGAGTGAAAAGCATCCCAGAAGCGTCGGTTGCATTTCGATTTCAAGGCATGTCTTGCAGTTTGCCTGCTTTTATGTCCTCATCTACTTCATCGACCAGCCAAGCCAAGTCTCCGGTGGACGAAAAATCTGCCTCCATCTGCTTGTCCCATTCATCGGGGCCGTAAGGATGAAGGAGAGCTTCGAGTTGGGCTCTTTCCTCGACATTCAATTGCTCAATAGCCTCTTTGAGTTCCGCAACAGTCATAATACCAATCTACATCTTTTCAGTCTTGGAGGCAAATCGAATCGAATGCCTGCATTCCAGTTCATTGCGTAAGAGCGTCCCTCTATTGAAAAGGAGCATAGAAGGCGGTAAGCGCCGGGTGCCACTGCCGGCTTAACCAGCAGTGGCACCCACAAGTAAGAGGGTGTGATGAATCACACCCCCTATCGCTGATCGGGGATTGACGGCATCGTGTTAGCTGCGTCCCTTCACCACGCGCGGAATTCCAGCTAAATCCCTAAACACGGCAATCTCCTCACCCAATCCCGCGGTTTCAAAGATTTCTCGGACGGCCTTTTCTTGTCCAGCGCCCATCTCCAGGATCAAGGCGCCCTTTGCTGCTAAGAACTCCCGCGCTTGCGATGCGATAGCCCTGATCACATCAAGACCTTCGGGTCCGGCGGCGAGTGCGGATCGGGGCTCGAAACGGAAGATCTCAGGAGCGAGCGTCATCATCTCGTCATCAGACACATACGGAGGATTTGAGCAGATCACGTGAAAATGCGGGCCCGGTCGGAAGCACGAAAAGAGGTCCGCCGCAAGCATTGCCATGTGCTCTGCCGTGTCTGCTTCTTTGGCGTTCATCCAGGCTAGGTGCACGGCAGCAGGGTCCTGGTCGGTGGCAATTACGCGAGCGTCGGGGCGGTCGTGCGCGATAGCAATGGCCGCCGCGCCGGATCCCGTGCCGATATCCAGGACACGGGGTTGCCGGAGCTCTCGAATTTCATCAAGCACCGCCTGCACCAGCACTTCCGTTTCCGGCCTTGGTATGAGGACTCCGGGATGCACGCGCAGATTGATGGACCAGAATTCCTTTCGTCCGGTGATGAGCGCTACCGGTTCGCGGCGACCACGTCTGGTCACCAATTCGCGGTATTTGTCTCTTTCTTGCTGGGAGAGCGGCTTGTCCAGGTTCAAGTACAGGTAAAGCCGATCCGCTCCCAACGCATGGGCGAGGAGAACCTCGGCGTCCAGCCTCGCGGAGTCGATTCCTTTCTGCCGGAAATAGTCAGTGGTCCATTGCACGACTTCCCGTATGGTCCACTTACTGGAATTTTTCGCTGATGGATTATTCATTCAACTCCGTTGAAGCCTCAAAGGGGCGATTGAGAGTAGCCCGGCAATTCATTGCCGGGTAACCAATGAGCAAACATCCATCCCTTCGTCTACAGGTGGCGCCGGAGGATTAATCCTCCGGCGCCACCTGTAGACGAAGAAATTCTTTCTTGACCGCTCATTCCCAGCGATAAATCGCCGGGCTATTATCGGGGCGTCCATCCTGGACGCAAGCGGCCTCAAACTGAGGAAGCCACCCGTTGGAGGTTTGCGGCACAATAGAAACTGTCCTTTCGCTGATTCGTCCATGTGCTGAAGCGACTCGCTCGACGTGAGGGCTTCTATTTGGTGATTGTATTCGTCTTGGGCTGTTCAGTCAAAAGGGCCTTTGTTTGCATGTCCTCAGTTACTGGATAATCGGAAATTCCGTGTCATTGCGAGGAGTGAATGGTGGGACAGGCGTCCCGCCTGTCTATTCGGCTCCTAGTGTCTTTTCCCTCAAAGCGTGACAGGCGAGACGCCCGTCCCACCAAACAGATTGCTTCCCCGGCTTTTCAGCGGGGTCGCAACGACAAGCTTTCGCCATGGGAGTTCCTATGAAAGCGGTCGGGTTGAGGTCTCCCTGTTCGGGATTACGTATGGGGTGGTTTGGAGGGGAGATGAGTCTCCCCTCCAAATTATTGCGCAACGGTGCGCTCTCGCCGCTTGTCTCCGAGGCGAAGCCCCGGAGTGCTCGCCGAAGGCTTTCATGACTCGTTGCAGCTCTATAGCTATGACAGTTGGTATAAATCACGACGACCTTGACATTCTCGCCTCGTTGACGGTATTTTTGCAGGCCAGCCTTGGCTTTCCTCCGGGGGTCTTTCCAATGAACATTGTGGTCCTCGTCAAACAAGTCCCGAATACCACCGATGTCAAAATCGATCCCAAGACCGGTAACCTTATCCGAGAAGGTGTGGAAAGCATAATCAATCCTGAAGACCGTCACGGGGTTGAAGCCGCGTTGCAGATCAGAGAGAAGCTGGGAGGAACCGTGACGGTTATCTCCATGGGGCCGCCCCAGGCGATGGAGACCGTGTGCGAGTGTCTGGCAATGGGAGCGGATCGAGGCATTCTGCTCAGCGATCGGGCCTTTGCCGGAGCCGACACGTGGGCGACTTCAACCGCTCTAGGAATGGCTATCAGAAAGCTGGGGGAATTCGATCTGATCCTTGCCGGGCGACAGGCAATTGATGGGGATACAGCTCAAATAGGGCCGCAGGTGGCTGAATTCCTCGGCATCGCGCAACTCACTTATGTGCGTCGTCTGGACGCGCAGGAAGGAAAAGTGATCGCGGAACGGGCTCTGGAAGACGGCTGTGAGCACATAGAGGCTCCCACGCCCGTGCTGATTACGGTCCTCGGGGCGCTTAATAAGCCGCGACATCCTACGGTGGAAGGAATTCTGTCCGCGACGTTGGAACGCTCGCCGGTCGAAGTCTGGAACGCGTCAGACATCGGCGCCAAAGTGCAGGATGTGGGCCTGTCGGGCTCGCTCACACACGTGATTCGCACCTTTACGCCCAAGGGGGCACGTGACACGCAGCGCCTGGAAGGCTCCCCCGCTGCCATCGCCGCCGAACTGATCGAAGCGTTGCGTCAAAAGGAAATCCGGCTCGGAGAGTGATATGGGCATGATCGTCATCGATCCGGAAAAGTGCAACGGCTGCACCATGTGTTCGCGGGCCTGTCCGTACCAGGCCATTGAGATGGTGGACAAGAAAGCCCGATGGATCGAAGACCGGTGCACTCTCTGCGGCGCATGTCTCGAATCGTGCAAGTTCGAAGCATTAACCGGAGAAATGCCCGTTCCCGAGGTCCCGGATTTCAGCGATCGCCTCGGTGTATGGGTCTTTGTGGAGCAGCACGATGGCGAATTCCACCGCTCCGCGTTTGAGCTTTTGGGATGCGCACGCGGTCTTGCAGACGACCTTGGCCAAGAAGTGGTTGCTGCGGTTCTGGGGAACGATCTCAGGGAAAAAGCATCGCGGCTGATTCATCATGGAGCTGACCGCTGCATCCTGGTGGATGACCCTTCGCTTGCATATTATCAGACCTGCACGTACACCCATGCGCTTAGCGAGCTCGTGAGGCAGCATCGGCCGAATATTCTGCTTATCGCGGCTACGCATCTGGGACGGGATATGGCTCCCAGGCTGGCGCGTCGGCTCGGACTGGGGCTCACCGCGGACTGCACCCGGCTCTCTATCGACCAGGAAGAGAAGATACTCCTGCAAACACGCCCTGCTTTTGGCGGCAATGTCATGGCCACGATCGTTTCCCGCTTTTCCAGGCCTCAGACAGCTACGGTGCGCCCGGGGATCATGACGCCGCTCGTGGCGGATTCTTCTCGCACAGGCGATATCTCGACAGCTCAGGTGGACATGGCAGCGTGCCGTGAATTCACCAGGGTCCTTGAGTGCGTGGCGGCTGAGGACAAGGGCGTGGATCTGGCTTCCGCGAATATCATTGTGGCCGGCGGACGCCCGATCTGCTCGGAGCGAGGTGTATCGATGCTCAAAGAATTTGCCGACGCGGTGGGTGGAGAAATGGCCTGCACCCGCGTGGTGGTGGAAGAAGGCTATTTGCCTGCTCAGCGGCAGGTGGGGCAAACGGGGCATTCTGTGAGACCTGCGGTGTATTTCGCATGTGGCATATCAGGCGCGGTACAGCACAAAGCGGGAATGGACAGCTCCCGGTATATCGTGGCCATCAATAAGGACCCGGATGCGCCGATCTTCGAGATCGCGGATTATGCAATCGTCGGGGACCTGTATGAGATTCTGCCCGCGCTCACCAGAGCGATCAAGGAACGTTAGAGGCGATTCCGAGACTCAGGGACTCGATTTGGCGAGGAGCTCCGGTGAATAAGATCCCAAGACCGACACCCGAAGAGATGATCCGGAAGAGCTTTGCCCGTTTCACGGACGAGGAGATCATTCCGAAGGCACGGGAAATGGACGAAGCGGACCAGTTTCCCCGATGGATGTTTGAGAAGATTGCCAAGACCGGGGCTTTTGGGATCCGCTACCCCCGGTCGATCGGCGGAGCCGGCGGCAATACCACCCAGTTTTGTATCATGGTGGAAGAGCTGGCACGCGGATCAATGAGTGTGGCCGCGTTTACCGCCATGCAATGCCTGATGGGAACCAATTTCCTCTTCGAGTACGGCACTCCAGAACAGCACGAGCGGCTGCTCAAGCCTGCCATGCGGGGAGAAAAGGTGGCTTCCTTCGCATTGACCGAAGCAGACGCCGCTACGGATCTGGCCAATGTGAAGACTACAGCCCGACCGGATGGCGACGATTGGGTGATCAACGGCTCCAAAACCTGGATCACCAATGCTCCGGTTGCCGACTTCTTTACGGTTCTGTGCCAAACGGACAAGGCCAAGGGGCTTAGAGGCCTGGATTTCTTCCTCATCGAACGCGGCACACCGGGGTTGTACGTTTCCAAAAAATTCGAGAAGCTTGGAACAAGAGCCACGGAGATCTCTGAGTTGGCTTTCACCGACGTGCGAATTCCCCATGAGAACCGCTTGGGTAAAGAAGGCCAGGGTGTGGGGAATCTGATGCGTATTCTCGCGGTCATTCGCGTAATGACCGCCGCGCTCTCTCTGGGCTTGGCACGAGCAGCATACAATCAGTCTACGCGCTACGCGATGGAACGGACCCAGTTCAAGAAGCACATCGGTAGTTTCCAGCTCATTCAGCAGAAGATTGCGAATATGGCCACTGAGATTTGGGCATCACATCTCATGACCTACACGACCGCGGAAATGATCGACAAAGGTCAACGGCCTTTGAAAGAGGCTTCCATGGCGAAGTATTACGCGTCGGAAGTTGCGTGCAGATGTGCGGACGAAGCCACACGGATCTTCGGCGCGTACAGTTATTCCATGGAATATGATGTGCAGCGTTATTATCGGGATTGCAGATTCTTGCTCTTCGGCGGGGGCACTTCGGAAATACTCCAGACCATTATTTCTCGGGAATGCGGGGTTTCTTGATAGGAGGCCTATCGATTCCAACGCCCAGTCGAATAAGTGATCTCCTGCTCTTGGTGGGACAGGCATCCTGCCTGTCTTCTTTGGGCAGGCGAGACGCCTGCCCCGCCATTCCTTGTTCAAAATAGTTGCTTGTTTGAAAGCGCACAGCCCCTAGACACCCAGATCCGCGTCCAGGAATGCTTGCAACTCCTGCCTGAGCATTTCCAATGGGATCATGGTGGCCTTGCGGGATGTTGTGACCTGTTGGCCGTTCACCAAGCCGTACTCGACGGTTTGCGGGTAATGGAACTTCCTCCTGGAGATCCGTCGCTTGTCCATCCAGGGGGCCTGGTGAATGGGGAGGTAGAAAGAAAAGCGGAACGGCTCCGCAACAATGTGGAAGTTGTAAAGATCGAAGTAGCCCTCTTCGTATTCTACCTTGCACTTGCCACTCAGGTACATGCGCACGTGGTGTTTATTGCTGCCGGTTTCTTCTTCCCATTTCTTCTTTGCTTCAGGACTCAGGTGATAGACTTCACGATCTCCTCGGCGGATATGGTGCACCGTCAGTCCGGGATGGCCTGTTCTGAATATCTTTTCGAGCACATTGTGTTTCAAAGGGAAGAGCTCGGTGTTGCTCTTGGTCTCGTGAACCAGGTAGCACATGAAATAGCAGACCCTCGCAATTTCCTTCTCCGGCGAGGGCAGTGCCTGTATCAATTCCAGGTTTTGCGAGTGGAGCCGGACCTTCTCCGGGATCACCGCCTTTGTCTCTTTTGGTTTCTTCGGCCTTTGCGGAGGCTTGGGCGCATGATCTCGCCCAAATCGGAACCCTCCCGTCTTGGGCAGGAAGGGCCTCATCCTCTTATCTTCCCTCTTATAAACAATGACGGGATCCCGTCTAGGCGGTTTCTTGGTCATTTTCCTCTCCTTCACCTGGATGCATTTTGCTGAGCCGAATCCGGCTCTTGTGCGCGCCGGCGACAACCGCCTTGCCCCGGCGTCCATCGATCCAGCGACTCTCTAGCATTCGTTTCGACACCTTGAGTCGGCCGGATTATCCGCCGCCAACCGCGAACAATCGTTCACTGCGCCGGCGGAATTAAGTCCTGCAACGGCTTGCACTGTATGCGCGGCCAACGCCCCTCGCAATGAATCACTGCTTTCAGCAGCCGTGAGATCCAGGGTGTCCGCAATGGAGTTATACTCCAGGACCCCCAGGGGGCAAGAAAAATGTCTATCGGGTTCTTCTTATGGGCCTCAGGGGGACGTCCACGTCGGACGGCTTCACTCTGCCCAATGGAAAGCCGGCCCGCACGTACTACGTGCCGCGCCTTTCTCTCTCACCTCTAAACGTTTAGCCTTCAGGAATCAAGCGAAATGTGTTTCGGTCCATTCCACTGCGGAGTACGACACTTCGGTTATCTTTTTGTTGCGGAATATCCCATAGGTAGATCGGAAGAGGGTACATCTCGCCGAGCGCTTTCATAAGTACTTCACGTCTTGCGCCTCTGCCGGGGAGCACGCTATAAAGGTGGAGTGGGAGGAGATCATGCACATTATTGAAAAAGCGCTCAGTGAAGGCAGAACCGTTCTTTCGGAATACGAATCCAAGCAGCTCCTAAAGGAGTACAGGATTCCCATAGCCGGCGAAGTGCTCATCCAAAGCCGTGACGAGTTGGCACAGGCCGCGGCAAGCATAGGCTACCCTCTGGTGCTGAAAGGCTGCTCGCCTGAAATCAGCCACAAAACCGAACGAGGGCTCGTGCGGTTAGATATCCGCAGCGAACAAGAGGCCCTCAGCGCGTTCGATGAGATCGCCGCGGCCATGAATTCGGGCAGCGCGGCAGTCCTCGTGCAGGAAATGGTCAAAGGGAGCCGAGAACTCATGGCGGGGCTCACCCGTGACCCTCAGTTCGGTCCCTGCGTCATGTTCGGGCTCGGGGGGATTTTCACCGAAATCCTCGAAGATGTCTCTTTCAGACTGGCTCCGCTGGAGAAGCGAGATGCCTTGGAGATGATGAAGGAGATCAAAGGCCATAAAGTCCTGGGCGCGGTCCGTGGCATGGAACCTGTGGACCTGGACGCGCTGGCGGAAATCCTGATCAGCGTAGGACGAATCGGGCTAGAGCACGAACGAGTCAAAGAAATAGACGTCAATCCGCTCATCATCAAGGGACGCACTGCGCTGGCAGTTGATGCCCTGGTGGTGCTGAATCCTTAGTTCGGCGTTTGAGAGTGCGGTGACGTATTCCTCGATTTTGGGGAGACAGGCCGGACGCCCATGAGCGTCATAATAACGCTCAACTCATTGTCTCAGTTTCGGTGTCCCTCAGGGACACCCAGATAGTAGCCCGGCAATGAAGAAACTGTCTCAAAACTCCATTTTTGTCTCGCGATGTGTGGATGGATGTACTATAAAGGCGGGAAAAATCAAGTGAGGCAGAGATGAGTCGAGAGATCAGGGCGGATTACGACCAGCTGTTGATG
>JBFLZC010000026.1:0-80992 GCA_040756375.1 Thermodesulfobacteriota bacterium | reverse complement strand
AAGGTTCCTCCCCGAACCCCTTTCCAAAAACTTCTATACGCCGTTGGCATTCCTGCTTCCTAGATGGAAGCAGGAATGCCAACGAAATATAGAGTTTCTTGAAGGGGGTTCCGGGGGAAACTTCTTTACACAAAGAAGTTTCCCCCGTGCTTTACTTCTTTGAAAGCGCATTGGTACGAGAACCCGGAGCACCCTCCCCCTTCCCATGAAGGGACGGGGTTTTGCAGATCCTCTCCCCTGTGGGGCAGGCTTTCCAGCCTGCCGGCGGCCTGGAAAGGCCGCCCCACAAAGAGGGCAGTCAGGAACGTCATGAGCGTGGAATTTACCGGATACTATCCCGGAGTAATCGGCAAGGTCGTGGAACTGCACGCGGTTTATTATCACCAGCACTGGGACTTTGATGTCTCATTCGAGACACAGGTAGGGCGGGAGCTCTCTGATTTCATGGCCGATTTCCGGCAAGACAGGGACTTCTTTTCCGCGGCCCTTGCGGATGAGACCTTTGCCGGGGCAATCGCCATTGACGGCAAGTCGGCTCAAACCGAGGGCGCCCGCCTTCGGTGGTTCATTGTCAATCCCGAGTTTCAAGGCCTCGGAATCGGCAAGGCGTTGATAAGTCAGGCGGTTGATTTTTGTCGAGGAGCAGGTTTCTCAAGGGTCTTCCTTTGGACCTTTCGGGGTCTTGATACAGCTCGTCACCTCTATGAACGAGAGGGGTTCGTGCTGACAGAAGAGCACGAAGTGAGCCAATGGGGCAATATTATTAAAGAACAAAGATTCGATCTGATCCTGAAGTAACGCAATGCTCCCGCCCACTCCCTGAGCGGTTTTGCGCTCGCAGTACTTGACAATATCTTGGCGCCTTGCTAAAAGAACGCGTTCATCTCATCTTTAAGATCACATGATCGGCAAGTGGGGCTTTGTCGGGGTTCGCCGTCCTGCACGCGGTGTTCCACGCACACTCCTGCGCGGGATCTCAGGGGTCGGCCATGGATATGAAACGCGATTACTTCGAGGATATACAGTTATTCCGGACGAATACCGTCCTTGTGGTTACTGTCATATTCCTTGCAATTCTGGCTATTGTTCCGTTCTTCGCGGGTGCTTACACGCTGTACGTTCTTAACCTAATTGCTATCCACTCCATTGTGGCAATAGGCCTGAACATCCTGGTGGGGTATACCGGGCAGATTTCGCTTGGCCATGCCGGCTTCTTCGCCATCGGAGCGTACTCATGCGTTCTGCTCATGGTCAAAGCCGGCGTGCCGTTTATTTTTGCGCTACCTGCCGCGGGATTCATTTCCGCTCTGTTTGGCTTTGTGCTGGGGCTGCCGTCTTTGCGGCTTGAGGGCCCTTATCTTGCCATTGCCACGCTGGGTTTCGGCATGGCAGTGACCCAGGTCATCAGTCACTCGGATTTCACCGGCGGCCACATGGGCATCAAGGCGCCTCCGATGTCTTTGGGGTCTTTCGTGGCAGACACAGGCGCAGAGCAGTATGCGGTGATCATGACGATTACGGTCATCCTTGCAATTGCTGCGGTCAATCTCCTGAAGTCGCGGGTTGGTCGTGCGTTTGTCGCAATCAGGGACAGCGAAGTAGCGGCCGAAGCGATGGGGATCAATTTGCCCTACTACAAGACGCTCGCGTTCGCGGTGAGCGCGTTCTATACCGGGATCGCAGGAGCATTGATGGCCTTTGCCCTGGAGCACGTGAGCGCGGGCAGTTTCAACCTGATTCTTTCCATCACGTTTCTGGCAATGGTGATTGTCGGCGGGCTCGCGTCGGTCATGGGTTCCATCCTGGGAGCAGCGCTGCTGACTTATCTCCAGCTCAAGCTGCTGGTCATCCACGAAGCTCCGGGAATCGGCCCGTTCTTGCTTGAGATTTCAAAACGGTTCTTGACCCCGGAAGGCATACCCAACATCCAGAGCATTGTTATTGGCGCAATTATGATTGCGATCGTAATTTTCGAGCCGCTGGGAATGCACGGCATTTACCTGAGAACCAAACGCTATTGGAGAACATGGCCGTTCTAAGGGAGAAGGGATGGGTATCTTTTTCGATCTGATTATAGGCGGATTTGCCATCGGGGCTTGCTATGCTCTGGTAGCCCTAGCCATGGTAATCATATACAAGACCTCCGAGGTGCCGAACTTCGCTCAGGGCGAAATGGCCATGATCGCGGCATTCGTGGCGTTTACGTTGATCCAGAGCTACGGAGTCGGCTTTTGGACTACCGCGGCAATCACGGTCGTCTTTTCGTTTTTGCTCGGCTGTGTGCTTGAACTGGCATTTCTCAGACCCGCAAAGAACCCGACGGTACTGGGGTTGATAGTCATTACGCTCGGAGCCGAGATGATCCTGTACGGGATCGCGGGCTGGAAATGGGGAGCTAATCAGAATCCGTTTCCTGTGCCCTTTTCCGAGTACTCCGGCATCATGGTGGGCGGAGTGATGATCACCGAGATAAACATCTGGACCTTTGTTACCAGCCTGGTCATGATGCTTTTGCTCTTCCTCTTTTTCCGTTACACCAAGGTCGGTGTGGCCATGAAGGCGGTTCAGCAGAATGCATTTGCTGCACGTGCCATGGGAATCCCGACCCGTCGCATTCTCACCTTTACCTGGGGGCTTAGCTCGGTAACCGGAGCCGTGGCAGGGATGCTGATCGCTCCGATTGCCACTCTTGACCCAAACATGATGCTAGACCCCATGATGAAAGGGTTCGCGGCTGCTGTGCTCGGGGGCATGACCAGCCTCCCCGGAGCGGCCATTGGCGGGTACTTGCTGGGATTGATTGAGAACTTCTTTGGTGGCTACGTATCACTTGAGTTCAAGTCTGTAGTCGCCTTTGCGGTGATCGTGCTGATTCTTTGCGTGAAGCCATCCGGCTTGTTCGTCAAACACTACGAGAAGAAGGTCTGAGAAGCATGATCCGGAGCCGTCCAGCTCGTATTGCTTCACTGGCGCCATTCAGATGGACCACTGTAGCGGTAGCCATGCTCGTACTTCTTGTGGCCGGGACGATCGCAAATCCGGCTCAGGCAGACGACAAGGCCGATCTGATCAGCGCGGTCAAAGCGTATTTCGATGCTGAAATGTCCGGCGATCTGCTGCAAGTATGGAATCTGATCGCACCTTCCTCCGTTTTCAAGAGGACTTACACGTATCCGATGTACCAGGAGATGGTCCGAGGAAATGCGACTCAGGTGAAGCGTTACGTGATCGAAGAGGTAATGGAGGTGGTCGACAGGCCCGACCCGGAAAACATGCCCAATGTGGAGAAGCTCGGCGTGGTCAGGGTCTTGGTGCTCCTGGCCGGAGAAGGCGCGCCCGATGCGGAAAGACGGAGCGTTCTGACTTTCCTTAAAGAAGGGGGCAAGTGGTACAAGGGCTAGCTCGCTGATTCAACCCTGCATAAATGCAGGAGTTCAGGTTCGAGCGAGCTGCCCCGGTCAGGGGTTCAATAGGTTTCCGCGTTCGCTTATCGTTCACTCGAAGGAGGTAAAGATGAAAAGGGTTTTCTGGCTGACGTTGTGCTTAAGCCTGTGCCTTATGGTGTCCGCGAGCACTCTTATGGCCGCGGAAAAAGTCCGAGGCGTAACCGACACCGAAATCCTGGTCGGTCAGTGGGGGCCGCAAACCGGTCCGGCAGCTCTTTGGGGCGCTGTGGGCAGAGGCACCGGAGTCCTCTTTGAGCTCGTCAACTCGGAGGGCGGCGTCCACGGAAGAAAAATCAAGTATTTTCTGAGGGATGATTCGTATCAGCCCGCCAAGACCAAGGCCATCGGCAAGGAATTCATTGAAGACATAGGCGTCTTTGCCGTGGTCGGAGGAGTGGGAACTTCGTGCGGAATGGCGGTACGGGATGACTTGATGAAGAACAAAGTTGTCTGGGTCGCGCCTTCTTCCGGCTCGACTCACTGGATTGATCCGTTCCAGAAGTACCTGTTCGCGGTGTACCCGCTGTATATCCAGGAAGCGTATCTGCTAACGCAGTATGCGACCGAGAAAATGGGCAAGAAGAAGATCGCATTTTTCTACCAGAATGACGATTACGGCAAGCAGGGGCTGGAAGGTGCACAAAAGTACGCCAAAGAAAAAGGTATCAAGCTGGTGGCCGAAGTGCCCGTGGAAGTGACGGACACAGACCTCAAGTCCCATGCTCTAAAGATGAAAGAAGCCGACGCGGATGCGGTCATTCTCTGGATTCTTCCCAAGCACGCCGCAATAATCCTTGGCACGTCAAAGGCAATGGGGTTCAACCCTCAATGGATCTCCAGCACTACCTTGTCGGACTCCGAGCTCATGTTCAGCATAACGAAGGGGCTCTGGAAAGACGTGATCTACGCCAACTTCCTTAATCAGGAGAGTGCCGACCGGCTCAAGAAATATATGGCCGCCACCGATAAGTTCGCACCCCAAGAAAAGTACCGGGGCGTGTTCTACCAAGCAGGCTTCCTCTTTGGTGAGCCGTTCTTGGAGGGTCTTCGCAGAGCAGGGAAGGACCTGAACCCTGACTCCTTTGTTAAGGCTATGGAAAGCATTCAGCACTGGAATGACTGGCTCGGGTATGACCTCACCTACTCTCCGACTGAGCGTCAAGGGATGAAGTCGGTGTATCTGGCCAAGTGCGGCGATGGAGGTAAGCCCATCAAGATTTCGGACTGGCTGACCTTCAAAGGCAAGTAGCATTTTCCGTAGATTTTAATACTTGCACATTGTTCCGGGGGTGCCGCTCCTGGCACCCCCATTCTCATGAGCGGTGAATCGAGGCGTAACTTCGTATCATGGCGTTCCTATCCATACAGAATCTCAGCATATCATTCGGCGGCCTGTCTGCGCTCACGAAGATCTCCATAGATGTGGAGCAGGGGCTTATTCTCTCCATTATCGGCCCAAACGGCGCGGGCAAGACCACGGTGTTCAATTGCATCACCGGGATCTATCGGCCTAATCAGGGGAGCATCAAATTCCAAGGGAAAGAGCTCGTGGGTAAGAAGCCCTACCAGGTAGCCGGCATGGGCATTGCCCGGACCTTTCAGAACATCGAGCTGTTCAGCCACATGACAACCATGGACAACCTCCTCCTGGGCCGCCACATTCACATGAACACCAATGTGTTCACGGGCGCGACATTTCTGACGCGGCGATCTCCCGCGGCGCGCGAAGAGCGCGAGCATCGGGAACGCGTGGAGCGGATTATCGAATTTCTGGAGATAGAATCGGCTCGAGATATCCCAGTGTTGGCGCTCCCCTATGGAACCCGAAAACTCGTAGAGCTGGGGCGGGCGCTTGCGATGGAGCCGACCCTGCTGCTCTTGGACGAGCCCACCGCAGGCATGAACCAGGAAGAAAAAAGGGATATGATGTTTTGGATCAAGGATATCCGAGACGATTTCAAGGTAACCATCATCATGGTAGAGCATGACATGAACCTGGTGATGGATGTCTCTGATGAGATCGTGGCACTCAATTTCGGCGTGAAGCTGGTGCAGGGCACGCCCGATGTGGTCCAGAAGAACCCGGAAGTGCTTGAGGCTTATCTCGGTCAACAATAGAGCGTTTCCTCTCCACATCCCGGAGAGGGGCCTCTTTCGAATCGGCAGTGGCTATGCTTGAAACGAAGAACATAGAGATTTACTACGGCAAAATCATGGTGGTCAGAGGTCTCTCCCTCAAGGTTGAACAGGGGGAGATCCGTGCCATACTCGGAGCTAACGGAGCGGGCAAGAGCACCACGCTGAAAACCATAATGGGGTACCTGGACGATCAGCCGGACAAAGGGACCATATGGTTCAACGGTAAACAAATTGACGGCCTGGAAACCGAACAGATCGTTCCTTTGGGTATCGCTTACGTTCCCGAGGGACGTGAGGTCTTTCCGGAACTGACCCTGAAAGAAAACCTGATGATGGGGGCTTACACTCGGCGAGACAGGTCCATTTCCGAGGACCTGGATCGGGTTTTTACCTATTTCCCCATTCTCAAGGAACGGCTCAAACAGCAGGCCGGGACCCTCTCCGGCGGCGAACAGCAGATGCTCGCGATTGGTCGGGCCCTCATGTCCAGACCATCTCTCATGATGATGGATGAGCCCTCGTTGGGGCTGTCTCCTATTCTGGTGACCGAGATATTCGAGATCGTACGCACGATTAATCGAGACGGCACCACGATCTTGCTGGTGGAGCAAAACGCTCACAAAGCCTTGAGCGTGGCGCACCACGCGTACATCATGGAAACCGGTCGCATTGTGCTGGAAGGGACTCCGGAGAAGCTGATGAGCGACGAGGATGTCCAGGAATTCTACCTGGGCATCCAAAAAGAAGAGGCTGTCCGCGGAGAAGCTCGGTACAAGCGCAAGAAGAGATGGCGCTGAGGCCCTTGCGTGATTACGGACGACAATGTCCATTTGGCCGCGAGATAGCTCCATCGGAAAACTGAGGGTCACAAGCGCCTCCTCCGTCATTCCCGCGCAAGCGGGAATCCAGGAGGAGAAAGTGCCTATAGCGGCAAACTCCGTTCCGTATTTCCAAAACTGGATTCCTGCTTCCGCAGGAATGACGACAAAGGGCAGGCAAATCGGACCAGAATCTTCCTCAACCACAATGACAACGGTTTCAGAACCGTTAAGCGCGATACGCGTGTATGGCGCCTGCCGGATCTTGAACAATAAACACGTAGGACCATGACTGAATACACACCAACAACCGTACCGCAAATGTTCTTGGACCGGGTCTCCAAGCACCCGGGCAAGGTAGCGCTGAGATACAAGTACCTGGGCATATGGCGTGACATTACCTGGGGCGAATATCTGGAACGCGTCCGGGAAGTCGCGCTTGGTCTGAGCACTCTCGGCGTGACTGCGGGGGACCGTGTCGCTGTGATCGGTGAAAACCGTCCGGAATGGCTGTACTCCGATCTTGGGACCATGTTCCTCGGCGCGGTTACTGTGGGGATTTACACCACCAGCGCGGCCGTCCAGTGCGAGTATGTGGTGGGTCATTCGTCGGCCAAGGTGTACATCGCGGAGGACGAGGAGCAGCTCGACAAGGCGTTGATCTTCCGAGAAAAGACCCCGGATCTGCGCAAAATAGTGGTTATCGACACCAAGGGCCTGCGCGGTTTTTCCGATCCCATGGTCATGACATTCGACGAGCTGTTGGAGAGAGGACGAGAACTCAACCGGAAGCAGCCTACTCTCTTCGATGAAATGCTCGGCAAGGTCAAACCCGAAGAGATGGCCCTCATCATCTACACCTCCGGGACTACGGGGCCGCCCAAGGGAGCGATGCTCTCCCACAACAACATCGGTTGGACTGCCTGGTCCATTGGTGAGGCTATGCCGGTCGCGGAAGACGACCAGCTCCTTTCGTTCTTGCCGCTCAGCCACATAGCGGAGCGCATGTTCTCCGTCTTTATGCCGCTACGATTCGGGTACACGGTGAACTTTACCGAGAGCCCGGACACGGTGATGGCCAATTTCCGGGAAGTCTCTCCCACGGTTATCTTTGCAGTGCCCAGGATCTGGGAAAAGTACTATTCCGGCATCCGCATCCGAGTCGCGAACGCGAGCTGGTTCAAAAAAGTGGCATACGTGCTTGCGGAGCGCATTGGCCGGAAGTATTCGGAACACCAATTTACGCATAAGGGTATTCCGGTTGGATTGCGGCTCCTACGTTTCCTCGCAAACGTCCTTGTCTTCTATAAGTTAAGGGAACGTCTTGGATTCGAGCGTTGCCGCCTCGCGATATCCGGTGCCGCGCCCATATCGCCTGATGTGCTCAAGTACTACAACGGCATCGGCGTGCCCCTGCGACAGGTTTACGGCCAAACAGAAGGATCGGGGCCCACCTGCATCCATCAGGGCGACATTGTGGAACCCGAAAACGTTGGTCCGGCCTTGCCTGGAGTGGAGGTCCGGCTGGCCGACGACGGCGAAATCCTGGTCCGGGGTGGGAACGTCTTCATGGGATACTTCCGTAGCCCCGAAGCCACCGAAGAGACCCTTACGGACGGGTGGCTTCATTCAGGCGATGTGGGAGAACTCGACGAACGAGGCTTCCTGAAAATCACCGACCGTAAGAAAGACCTGATCATTACCGCGGGCGGCAAAAACATCGCGCCGCAGAATATTGAGAATCAGCTCAAATTCAGCCCTTACATCAACGACGCGATCGTGATCGGCGACCGTATGAAGTTCCTTTCCGCGTTGATCGTGCTTGATGAAGAGAACGTGGTCCAGTATGCTCAGGACCACAAGATCCCGTTCACCACGTATGAGAGCCTTACCAAAGCGCCTGAAATCGTTGAGCTTATCGACAACGAAGTGCAAGAGGTCAACAAAGGCCTTGCGCATGTGGAAACGCTGAAAAAATTCACCATTGTGCCGAAAAAGTTGTACGAAGAAGACGGTGAAGTTACCCCCACCATGAAGGTCAAGCGCAAATCGGTAAACGAGAAGTTCGGCGATTTGATCAAAGCGATGTATAAAGGTGGGTAGCAAGGGGAGAGTTCGGTCAGCGGGAGGTTCTCTTGGCCGATCGATCACGAGACTGGCTGGCCCAGGCGTTTCGAGACCTCGAACAAGCCCGATCGTCCCAGTCCGAAGGGCGCCACGAATGGGCATGTTTCGCGGCACATCAAGCCGCGGAAAAGGCAGTGAAGGCCCTGCATCCATCTCGGAGACAAAAGGCCTGGGGTCATATGATCGCTGAATTGATATCTGAATTGCCTTCCCGGACTTCGGAAGATCTGATTAACAAGGCCCACGTGTTGGACAATTTCTATATCCCGACCCGGTACCCGCCCTGGCATCCGGAAGGGGCTCCTTTCGTGCACTACGGGCGCATACAGAGCGAAAACGCGATCCAATTTGCCGGTGAGATCCTTCAGTTCGCTCGTTCTCAGATGGTCTGATCGTGCTCATCGTGGCGAGGGACCCCAGAAATCAGTGGAGGAACGACAATGACGAGACTGCTGCTTGCGATAATCCTTGTTGTAGGGCTTTGCTGCCCGGCGATGGCGCAGTTTAATGTTGCTCCGGGTGGCGCTATCATGCCCGATGGAGGGCTCCAGTACGTCGCGCCGGTTGGAGCTCCGTTCCAGGTTAATCCATTCGTCTGGAATGCATACCCGTTCACTTGGCACACCACGCCGGTTTATTGGGTCTCTTACCCTTACGTGCCGGTTCCCGCAGTCCCAATGCCTTGGCATGGCCCAAGATAGAAGGGCCTCCCAAGCTCCTGCTTCAAAAAGCTCCCAGGATTTACCACTACTTCTATGCCTGTGTTGTATTTCCGCGGATTTTTGTCCATAATTCCGGCTCAACGCAGAGGTTGGACCTGCCCCAGGAGGAAGCATGGCTGAGAAAAAGAAGGAAATGAAGGATAAGAAGACCAAAGCCCTCGATAGGTGGACCGTTAAGGAGCTGCGCGAAGAAGCCCTCCAGATACCCGGTGTCCAGGGTGTTCACGGCATGAACAAAGAGGAGCTGATTCGCATCCTCAAAGAGCACAAAGGGATCGCGGACACCGAGAGCAAGAAGAAGCCCACCAGCGTTCGGGAGCTGAAGGCCAAAGTAGGTGAGTTGAAGCGCGTCAAAGAAGAGGAAAGGAGCCAGGGAGCAGCGCGTAAGCGGCTGGATGCCTTGCGAAGGAAGATCTCCCGGCTGAAGAAGAAAACGCGTCAATAGTCAGTTACACTGTTCCTGGTGTCCGCCGTGGCAGAAGCGAGCACTCGATTCATGCGATTGGTTCTGGAAGTAGTAGGTCCCGGGTTCCGCGCCATTTTCATTCGATCGTTGCACTGGTGAAATAAGTTCGCTCGGAAGAACCGGCCGGTCTGCCACGGAATGCCCTCATTTCCCTAATGGTAAATCACCCGCCCACAACACCGTCCTCGCCGCCTCGTGACCCAGGCTCAAAGCGGCTGCTCAAAGCGCTGCTGATACTCCTGTTGTCCGTGGTGTTCATGTGTGTAGGTGCGCTCGTCTTCTTGCGGCTCACTCTGACAGGGGAGCAGCTTGCTCGTCTCGTGTTCCCGCGTATGGAGCGGGATCTTGGGATGACCGTCACGTATGCATCGTGCGATCTGGTTTGGCTTTCGGCAGAAACAGCGAGATTCACCGTGCACGGCATCACGTGCGATGGGCCACCCGGCAGCGCCATACACTCGAAAGTGCAGACCGTGGCGGTGGATGTGCGTCTCTTGCCCTTGGCTTGGGGATCGCTCTCCTTGGAGCGTGTGCAGGTCGTGGAGCCGTTCTTGGTACTCCCTCGCAAGCCGATTGAGTGGGATGGAGGCTACCCCGCTGACCGCTTGCGCGGTACGGCCGCAGCTTCGTTTCTCAGACCCGTGGTTCGGCTGTTCACCGTTGAATCCGGCCGAGTTCAACTGGCGGAGGATCCTCGCACCGGCCCCGTGGAACGCTTGTTCGAAGGGATTCAGGTCGAGGCTCGAAACGTGAGATTCCGCGGTGTCGAGTATGCTTCCGTCAGAGGCTCTGTCCCTCACGACAACGGGGCAGGCTCCTTTCAAGTTCTTGCGCGGAGCGTGTCGTTTCGCCCGCGGTTCGGCCGTAGCGCGGATCTGGAGGTGATGCTCACCGGTTGTCAGGTTCGTCCCTTTCGTGCTCTCTTGGCGACTTTGGGACACGACATGCCCCTTGCCGGAGGTCTCGCAGACCTCAGAATCGCCATGAAAGGATCTTTGAAAGACTGCCACATCGATGGATGGATGCAACTCCAGGACGGGCAGATCGATCCGAGATCTATTTTCCTTAGACGTGTGCTCGTGGATCGGGCGCGAGCCAAATTTGCAGCAGAAGTGAAGGACGGGACTCTGCATGTGGATGTTCGCGAGCTGACGCTTCCGGGCCTCAATCTTTCTCTAGAAGTTCGAGTTCCTGACTTTCTGGGTGATCAACCGCGGCCAACAATAACGGTGAAGGCACTTGATCTGGACTTGGGCCGATTCGGGCATTTGGTCCCGCTCGGGCTGCTCAAGCCGGAAGATCGAAAGTCCTACCTGGAAGCCGGCGTACGCGGCCGGGTGATGACCAAAGGGACCTGGAGCGGAACCCTTGAAGATCTGCAGAACGGGGAGTTGGTTCACGGGATTCAGTCAGTGGAAGCTTTTCTGGAAAACGTCTCAGGATTTGTTCCAGGGCTGAACGTCCCGCTAAAAGACGCGTCCGGCCGAGTCCAGATGAACAGCCAAGAGGCGTCGTTTCAAGGAATTCGACTCACGTTGGGGAATTCGCCCATTCAGCTTAACGGCGCAATAAAGGACCTTGGCGCATCTCCCAGCATGGATCTCTTTGTCTCTCTGAACGCGACTGCGCAGGACTTGAGGCCGATCCTGGACAGGAAGACCGTTGCAGCACGTCTGCCTGCTTCGTTTCAAAAGCTGAAAGAGCCCACAGGCCGGATCTCCATGCAACTGGCCCTAAAGGGCAAGCTCAAGGAACCGAGCGTAGAAGGAAAGCTGAACCTGAATGAGTTTTCATGCGGAATCGAAGGGTTGCCTCTTCCGCTGAGAAACATCAAGGGCTCGGTGAGCTTTGCCGGCTCACAGATTATTTTTTCGTCGATCAAAGGCTTAGTGGGGAAGACCGAGGCCGAGCTGAATGGAGAGTATTCCCCGGGGAACATGAAAATCGATGTGGCCGCGAAAGCCGCGCCATCAGACCTGGTTGCGTTTAAGCTGCTCCCGGCTTCAGTGCGAGTGACCGGTCCGTTATCATGCAACTTGACCCTCAAAGGGAAACCGCAGCAGCCCAACTTCTCTGGTAGACTTGATTTCGACAAGAACCGAGTCGTTGTGGGGTGGGTAGTTGACAAGAAGCCCGGGATTCCTCTCGCCCTGGAAGCAGCCGGAACCTGGAGCGCAGACGGGCTCAAGATCGAAGAGGGCTATCTGAGCGCAACCAACGTGAGGGTTTCGATCAAAGGCTCCGTGGACACGTCCGGGCACACGGTGTTGAATATCCACCTGCCTCCGAGAGGTCTCCTCACCCAGCAACTTGTGCCTCTGGCAGCGCCTGCGCTGGAGCTGGAGCCCGGAGGGCGGATCGAAGGCGACGCGACCATCAAAGCCGGTCCCGATCGATCTCAGTGGCCGAGTGTGGAGGCCAACTTCACGCTGAGCCACGTGTCGGCTCAGATCTTCAATCTTCCCAAGCCCAGCAAGGGACTGACCGCGAAGATCCGATGGCGTGAAAACTCATTCCATGCCGCGGTCGAACGGGCCAAGATAGGTAATTCACTCTTCAGCGGGACATGCTCTATAGCGGATTTTTCAAACCCCACCGTACAGGTGAAACTCGATTTCTCCTTTCTGGACACTACCGATTTCGCCAGACCTCCTGGGTACGTGAGCCCCCACACGTGGGGCGAATGGTTGCAGATCAATCCCGTCATTCTCTTTCTGGCACGCAGCAAAGGTGGGGCAGTCATCAAAGCGGCCAAAGGTAAGACGCAATACCGCACGTTTTCGGATTTCGATGCCCATCTGACCGGAGAAGGCGGGATGCTGCGTGTCCCAGAGTGGAAGTTGAGTTTCGCGGACGGCGCCTTGCGAGGTTCCGGGTTGTTCAATATACGAGCCAACGCGAGGACACCGCTCCGCGTAGACTTCCGTGGAGATCACCTGAAGATTGAGAGGACCGCGTTCCTTGACCCGAATTACCTCAAGATTGAGGGTGACATGTGGGTGGACGGTCACATGGAATGGCACACCACACCAAAACGGGAAAACAACGGAGTGTACAAGACCGGCTCGGCTGAAGTGCGACTCAAGGATGGGATGATCTATCGGTTCGAGGTTCTCTCAAAGATATTCTCTCTGATCAATTTCGGCTCCATCGTAAGAGGACGCTTCCCGGATCTCATTGCGGGCGGCTTGCCGTACAGGCGCCTGGTTTGGAACATGGACGTGCATGACGAACGGTGGAAAGTCAAGGATTTGAAGCTCGAATCCGACTCCGCGCATATTGATTCCACGGGCATGTACTTTGCGGATCAGGGACGAATAGATTTTCGGGTAAACGTTGCGCCGCTGGTGGGCCTGGATACGCTCTTTTCAGGAATTTTCGGCAACCTGTTCTCCCGAAACGGAAAGATACTTACCACTACCTTTCTGGTCAGCGGGCCCTCCCACTCGCCGGACGTGCGCCTTGCGCCCCTCGGTTCTTACACCCCTATGGTGCAATAGTATTTCGTCGGCTTTCGGACTCCTCAATCCGACCTACACGCTATATCCTCATGATGCAGTAAGTAAGATGCGGTGAATGCTGACTTTGGGTGCCACTGCTGGCTTGTCCAGCAGTGCTTCCTCATGCCCTCGCAACGGGCTCAGGCCCAGACTATGTCGCTCAGTGAAGTAATCGACGGCAACGCGGAGTCGGGTTCGATGCAAGATCCGAGGAAATGGATGGCGCTAGACCAACGCCAATCGAATTCAGATGCTACAAGTCCACGACGGACAGGGTTGCGGTGAATATACTGCGCCGCTGCCAATGCTGCTTCAGGACTTATTAGGTTTCTGTCGTACCCAGGGCCCTCCTGCCAGAAGCGGAATGTCGTCACACCAGGTCGTTGCAGAATCGTCAGTTCATCCAAAAGAGGACTCCTGGTTTCTGCCAGCAATTCCTTGATTCGATAAGAAAACGGTCTCTTGATTGCCTTCAGCAGTTGATCAATCCTGGAAGCCCTGTTCTGTGGAAAAACCAACAAGTGGACGTGCTCGGGCATGTATACAAATGCGATCAAGGAGTAGCCGTGACGCAGCATTGCCATGTCGAGGCTCTCAGTGAGCATCGAGCGCCACGGATCGTTGTTCAGCAACGCCATACGCCTGTAACAAGAGAACGTTAATTCGTGGAAGTGCCCAGGTTCGTCGAAGTGATGGATTGTCTTGCGATGAGTCGACAATTCTTTCATGGTGGAACCATAACGAAATCTTGCACTGCTGGGCAAGCCAGCAGTGGCACCCAAGCACACAATGCGGTTCGCTACGCTCACCACATCCTACGTCCTAAATCCAGCACGGATATGGTCCCCAGGTCGGTGCTGATTCTGATCGAACCTATCTTAACCGTTTGAAAGCTAATCTGTATGAATGAATCGCAGACATCATTTGCCGAACAGCGGGGTAGGCAGGTGCTCTCGTACTCCTCGGAAGCATTTCCGGTGCACGGAGCACGGCCCGTGGCGTTCGATCGCGTCCATGTGGGCCCTGGTAGCATACCCTTTATGGGAGGCAAATCCGTACTGGGGATACTGCTCGTGGAGATCCTTCATAATCCGGTCGCGGGTTACTTTGGCTACGATACTGGCCGCGGCCACCGAATAGCAGAGCCGATCGCCTTTAATAATCGAGCGTTGCCTAATGTTGACGTCGAGAGAAAGAGGCCCGTCGATAAGGAGGAAATCAGGAGGCGGTGACATTGACTTGACCGCCTTGCTCATGGCAAGTCTGGTGGCCTGATAGATGTTGATCCGGTCGATTTCTTCGGGTGAAACTTCGGCCGTTCCCACTGAGAGACAATTTTCCATGATGATGTGGAAGAGACGTTCCCGTGTCTCTTCAGTGAGCATCTTTGAATCATTGAGCTCAGCAATCGGCTTCGCATAGGGTATTACCACTGCGGCGGCCACAACCGGACCCGCGAGCGGCCCCCTGCCCACTTCGTCGATCCCCGCGATCCGTGAAGCCCCGAGTCGGGCAGCTTCCTCCTCAAACGCGCAAGAGGGGCACATTGCGGGCCCGCTCTTCTCCTTTTCGCTCGAGGATCTTCGACCGCGAGGCACGGTGGTTGCCTTCTAGCGCTTTTCTTTGACCCTTGCAGCCTTGCCTTTGAGTTGCCTCAAGTAGTAGAGCTTGGATCTTCTTACCTTGCCCTGGGTCACGAGCTGGATCCGATCGATCATCGGGGAGTTCAGGGGAAAGACTCGCTCCACACCGATGCCGTATGAAATCTTGCGCACCGTGCAGGTGCTGCGAGCACCCTTGCGGTTGAGCCCGATGCACACGCCTTCGAAGACCTGAATGCGTTCGCGGCCGCCTTCCACTATTTTCACATGGACCTTTACCGTGTCACCGGGTCTGAAGGCCGGCAGGTCCATACGGACTTGTTCTTTTTCCAATTGTTCCAAGATATTCATTGTGATTCTCCGTTGCTCGTCTCAGATCTGATCTCTTCAAGTAGCTCGGTCTCCAAAGGGTCCAGAGCTCGCTGCACAAGCAGCTCCGGGCGCCGGGCAAGCGTTCGGGCAAGCGCCTGTTTCTTGCGCCATCGCGTGATCTTCGCGTGGTCCCCTTCCAGCAGGACCGATGGAACTTCAAGGCCTCCGAATTCCCTCGGTCTCGTGTACTGGGGATATTCGAGCAGCCCGTCGTAAAAGGAATCGCCTTCCGTGCGGCTGTCCGTGCCCAGGACGCCTGGTATCAAACGGGAAATCGCGTCGATCACTACCATGGCCGCGGTCTCGCCCCCGGACAACACATAATCGCCCACTGAAATCTCGTCGTCAACAAAGGATCGGACCCTCTCGTCGATCCCTTCATACCGCCCGCACACAAGGACCAGACTGTCGGCTGCTGCAAGCTCTTCAGCATCCGTCTGCTTGAAAAGCTTTCCTTGCGGGGTCATCAGAACCACCCGGGGATTGGCCATATTCTCCCGAAGATGCTTTATCCCTCGGGCCAGGGGTTCCGGTTTCATCACCATCCCGGTACCGCCACCATACGGATAGTCGTCCGTGGAATGGTGACGATCCAGGGTGAACTGCCTCAGGTCCACGGTCTCCACTTTTAGGAGCCCTGCCTGGATTGCTCTCGCGGGATTGCCGAATCCGAGGAAGGAGTCGAAGATCTCCGGAAAAATGGTTAGGATTTTAACCTCATACATCCGGGATCAACCCCTCCAGTGGGTCGACAAGCACTTCTCCTTTCTCCGTATCCACTTCCAGCACGACCTGTTCGATCATGGGAAGGAGGACTTCTCCGTAATCGCCTTCCACTTGCAACACGTCATGTGCGCCGGTGCGCATCAGGTCTGTCACCGTGCCCAGGTCCCGGTCATCCACCGTGCGGACCTTCATGCCGATGAGTTCGAACCAGTAATATTCGTCATCCTCCTTGGGCGGCAGATTCTCTTGCGCGGTTTGCACCAGACTGCCCACCAGTTCCCGTGCTTTTTCCGGCGTATCGATCCCCTCAAAGGATATGAGAGCGGCTCCTTTGTGTTTCCTGAAGCTCTGCACTCGATAGGGGACGTTACCGAGGACCAGGGTGGAAGATCTTTCAAAGGCTTCGAAGGACTCGGTGAACGGATGAACCTTGAGTTCTCCCCGGATTCCGAAAGGCCTTACAGCCTCTCCTATGACTACCAGTCTCTTCGAGCGCATCCTCAGCGGCAACCTGAAGGGAATCGGCTCATGGGCGATCCGCTTGATATCGGACCGCACCTCATTCCAGGATTTCCAGCACGGCTCGCTTCCTTATCTTGGTTGACGCCGCGCTCAATATGGTGCGCATGGCCCGTGCGGTGCGTCCCTGCTTGCCGATTACTTTCCCGAGGTCCGACTTTGCCACCTTGAGCTCGAGGACAGAGGTAATTTCGCCTTCCACTTCAGAAACGGTTACTTCTTCAGGATGATCCACCAGCGCCTTAGCGATGTACTCGATGAGCTCCTTCATCCGTCCCTCTCTTTCTGGAAGGCAGGTCCGATGGAGTCGCGAACTGCCGGCCGAGCAAGGGTCTACTGTTCAGAGGTTGCGCTGCGGACAGACTGCTTCAAGAGCTTCCTGACGGTATCGGAAACTTGAGCTCCTTTGGAGATCCAGGCCTGAATCCTCTCCACGTTCAGATCCACGCCACTGACCTTGTTGGAGGGATCGTATGTTCCCAGTGAATCAAGGAACCGGCCATCCCTTGGGGAGCGGGAATCCGAGGCTACGATTCGGTAAATTGGTTTCTTTTTGGCTCCGTATCGAGCCAGACGGATTGTTACAGGCATAAGGAGCAAAACCTCCTGAAGAATGCACGTTTCCCGTGTTAAATGAATGATATTAGCCCGCCCTCCTGTTCATGTCAAGTGAAAAGCCCGCGCCGGGATTGGTTCGCCTCACGTCCCGGGGCACTGGGCCGCCAACCCCTCAATAGGGCAGGAGTCCTCCGTCCGTTTCCGGATCTTGACATGCCGGCTCCTGTGAACTTACAGTATGCGCCAATGCTTTGAGACCGGGAACCACTCCACAGTGCAGCTACGCGTCCCCGTACACCTCCACTTTTCATTACCCCTCTCCACACGCGACGACCGTGGACACGAACGCCTGATCATGCATCTGCCCGGGAGCGGCCTCGGCGTTCGGACAGCGCCGACTGCGAGCGGCAACTCGATACCGGTTCATTTCAAGTATGGGCTATTGAACCCCTGTGGTCTACTAGCATTTTCCACCGGTTTCCCTTCGTTCCATCAACACGGAGAACACCATGAAGAAAGATGACGCCAGATCCCTGACCGAACCTGAACTCCGGACCCTCAAGGAATTCGTGGAGAATACCTTGCGCAAGAGCGGCGCTCTGCTTATGGAGCTGTACGGCCACGGGAACCCGGGTCTCAAATTCGACGACGAGCTAGTGACTGAGGCGGACAACGCCGCCTGGGCGCTGATTTCCTCCAAAATCAGGGGCAGTTTCGAGCGGCACAGTTTCCTGCGAGAACTCAATGCCGAGCAAGTGGCCAGTGAAGACTGCCCGCGTTTCATATGGATAGTGGATCCTTTGGACGGCGCCGCGTCTTTTCAGGCAGGACTGCCCGTGTGGGGGATCAGCGCGGCCCTCTTTGAGCTTTTTTGGCCGGTGCTGGGCTTTCTGTACCTTCCCGTCACTGGAGAGCTCTACTCTGCGTATGCGCAACGAGAAGCGCTCCTGAACGACAAACCGATTCGGGTGCGGGAGAAATCCACCATAGATAATGAAAGTCTTATCTTGGTGTATTCCCGATTCCATCAGGATTTTACCAGCGATTTCCCAGGAAAGATCAGGAATTTCGGCTCATCCGCGGGTCATATGGCCTATGTGGCCAGGGGCGCGGCTGACGCCTGCATCTTGAAGAACGTCAACGTGCGCGATTTGGCCGCAGGGAGTATCATCCTGGAAGCCGCGGGCGGCGAAATCCGATTCCTGGACGGCAAACGATTTCACGTGGGCGATTACCTGGACGGGTCGCGGGTGGACGGCCCCTTAATTGCGGCTCCCAAAGGGACCTACAAGTCTTTCGCGAGCCATCTGAAAGCCATGCGTTGAGCAGTTACGGGCGTTCACAGGTTTCTCTTGACGGGCAGCGAGCCCATGATTAATGTGTTCAGCGAACCATCAGGTCAGGAGTGGATTTGAAGGAAGCGGCTGATGAATCAGCTTGAAGCTCGAACCTCCACCATACTCAAGGTTATCGTCTCGGAATACATTGCTACGGGCGAGCCTGTGGGATCGCGGACCGTCTCAAAGAAGAAGGAGATCGATCTGTCGGCCGCCACAGTTCGCAACATCATGAGCGAGTTAGCGGAGACGGGGTATATTAGCCAACCGCATGTGAGCGCCGGGAGAGTACCCACGGACAAAGGATATCGGTTCTTCGTGGACGCGATGTTGCGTGCGGGACAACTCAACCCTCAAGAGAATCGGCCCGATATAGAGGCTCTGATCAGAGAAGGAGGCGTAGACGTGAGAAACGTGCTCCGCCATTCCTCATCGGTTCTGGCGGAGCTTTCCAGGAAGGCCGGAGTAGTCACAGGAACCGCCCCACGCGAGCAAACCTTTAAGAGCATTGAATTTATCAAAGTTTCTGATGATCGCATTGTGGTGGTGCTGGTTTCTTCAGCCGGTTATGTTCAAAACAAGATGATCTTCGACGAGGACGGCCTCAGTCAGGAAACTCTGGAACGATACAGCCGCATGATCAATGACATGCTCAAGAATCTGGACCTCAGCCAGGCCCGTGAGCGTGTGGAACGGGAGCTTCTCAAAGAAAAGACTCTGATGGACGCGATGCTGACCAAGGCGCTGCGCCTGGGCCATATCATTCTTTCTCAGGAAGGCGCGCGGGAGGTCTTTATAGAAGGCCAAACCAACATTCTTGCGGAACCGGAATTCGCTGATGTGGAGCAGCTCAGGGCCCTGCTCGTCACGTTCGAGGAGAAGTCGAACCTTTTGAAGATCCTGGACAAAACCCTTGAGGCCCGGGGCGTTCAGATCTTCATCGGCGCTGAGCACGGCCTGAGCGAAATCTCCACATGCGCTATTGTCGCGTATCCCATTCGCGCTGAAGACACGGTGCTGGCAAGTATCAGCGTGATCGGTCCCAAACGCATGAACTACCAGACCGTGATCCCGCTGGTGATATCCACCGGCCGGGTGCTCGCCACCGTTCTCAAATCAGCAGTCGAAACCCCGCTTTAGCAGCTCGTAGCTCGTAGGGGCGCAATTCATTGCGCCCGATAAGAGGGCGTGATCAATCACGGCCCTACAGTCGATTCCGCAAATTGTCAGCGCCAACGTTCATACGAGTATACCGGCGAGAACCATATTCCGAGCGTCCCCATAGGAGCCCATGCTCCAATACCAATGCGCTTTCCAAGAGGTACGGCACGAGAGAGACTCCTTTTGTGTAAAGAAGTTCTCGGAAAGGAGTTCGGGAAGGAACCTTTTTACAAAAGGATTGTTTCGTTTGCTTCGCAAGCCTCCAGAGGGTCACGTCCTCAGCTTGGGGTCGCATGTCAGCTTCGTGCTGATCCGCTCTCCTTTTCGGTCTCCTTCCAGTATTTCGATCCGGGCAAAGCAGCTCCCGTCTTCCGAGGCCAGGCATGACAGCACCCGGCATTGAATCGGGGCTCCCCCGTCCATGACCCGTATGATGTCTCCCGGGCCAAGGAGCTGGGAACCGTGCATGGTTTTCGTCCAGTCTTTCTTCCTGGCCATGATAATCCTCTATTTGAGATCGTTCTCGTCTTGTGGAAAAAAACCCACCATACCAATCCTCATAGCTAAAAAGCTACAACGAATCATGAAAGCCCTCGCCTTAGGCGACCACTCCGTGGCTTCGCTTCGGAGATTTGTAGCAAGACCGGACGGGCAACCACAAGGGTTGCCCCTACACCGGACCTCCAAACCTCCCCATACGTAGATCCGACCCCGGGTGCCTCGTGCCGACAACTTTCATAGGATTCATGCGGAATAATACAAGAATGGCCTTGGCGCTACCCGGACAGGCGCTTTCGATGTTCGCTGTGGTATGATGGGTGAGGTTGCACGACCGTGAACGCAACCGCGAGGTATGGGGATATGGCTGTGGGCACGGCACGACGAGGGGTATGGTGGAATGTGTTCCTTGCTGCCCTGGTATCGGTGGGGCTGTACTTATCCAGCTTGTACAGCTACTTGCTATTTCACAGTCTCGCCGAACTCTTCAGCATTGTCGTAGCGCTCAGCATCTTCGTAGTGGCGTGGAACTCACGCGGATTCATCAATAACAATTATCTGCTCTTTTTCGGTATCGCGTGCCTTTACGTGGGAGCAATCGATCTGTTGCACACCCTCGCGTACAAGGGCATGGGAGTTTTCCCTAAGCATGACGCGAACTTGCCCACTCAACTCTGGATTGCTGCTCGATACTTGCAAAGCGCCTCGTTATTCGTGGCCCCTTGGTTCTTGGGCCGAAACCTCAAACTCGGGCACGTGTTCGGCGTATACACCTGCCTCTTCGTGCTGACCGTCCTATCCATCTTTGTCTGGGATATTTTCCCTGCTTGCTTTGTAGAAGGTAGCGGTCTCACAGCATTCAAGAAGATTAGTGAATACGTCATCTGCTTGATTCTGTTCGGGTCGGCGCTCGGACTTATTGCTCGGCGGCAATATTTCGAGAGGGGCGTCTTCCTGATCTTGGTGTCCTCCATCGCCGCAACCATCGTTTCAGAATTGTCCTTCACGCTCTACATTACCGTCACCGGCCTGCCGAACCTCATTGGCCACTATCTCAAGATCGTCGCCTTTTTCCTCACGTACTTGGCAATCGTCGAGACCGGCTTCCGAAAGCCTTACCGCCTGTTATTGAGGGAGCTCAAGAAAGAGCATGACGAGCTGGAGCTTCGAGTAGAAGAGCGCACGGCGGAGTTGAGGACCACGAATCAAAGGCTCTTGGAAGAAATCGCCGAACACCAACGGACCGAAGAACGTTTGCGTCAAGCATCTCGACGACTTGAAGCTCTAAGTCGGGTCAACCAGGCCCTCATATATGCCACTGACGAAAGCGAGCTCCTCCATGAAGTCTGCCGAATCATCGTGGAGGTAGGCGGATACCGAATGGCGTGGGTGGGGTTCGTGCAAGCAGACGACATCCGAACGGTTGAGCCGGTTGCCAATGCGGGATTTGAGGATGGGTATCTCGAGACACTCGGCATAGCCCTGGACGGCGGAAATGCAGCTCATGGCCCCATGGCGCAAGCCATTCGTTCCGGCGCAACCCAAATTGTAAGAGACATTTTGGCCGACCCTACGCTGGCCCTTTGGCACGAAGCTGCCCGACGAAGAGAGTATGCCTCATTGATCGTTTTGCCGGTCAACGTAAATGGGCATGCGATAGGGGGGCTCTCGGTCTGGGCGGATCGTCCCGATGCATTCGACGACGAAGAACAAGAGCTTCTGGAGCACCTCGGCGCAGATCTGAGTTTTGGAATTAAGAGCCTAAGGGTGAAAGCCGAGCGGCAGCGAGCCCAAGAAGCGCTGGGGAAGCGTACGCACGAGCTTGCCGAGAGAGTTAAGGAGCTTGATTGCCTGTTCGGCATTACCAAGCTGCTGGAAATCCAGGGAATTTCCGAAGCGGAGATCATCCGGAGCATAGCGGACCTTATTCCACCGGCGTGTCAGTACCCGTCGATTGCCGCCGCGAGAATCGTGCTCGACGGTCGAGAGGTTCAGACCGCCGGCTTCAAAGGTGGCCCTTGGAAAATGAGTGAGGCCGTGTCCCTTTCAGGTCGGCAGGCAGGTTTTGTCGAGGTATCTTACCTTGAAGAGAGGCCCGAAAGTGACGAAGGGCCTTTCTTAATCCAGGAGCGGGCCCTTCTGGGAGAGATCGCCAATCGACTGGGCTCGATCATCGAAAGCATGAGAGCGGAAGAAGCGCTTCGGGCCAGTGAAGAGCGTTTCCGGACGGTCTTTGAAGGAGCCCACGACTTCATTTTCATCAAAGATGTCTCGGGAAGATACACCCATGTGAATCCTGCATGTGAAAGGCTGCTCGGAATGCCGGCTTCACGTGTCCTGGGCAAAACTGCGGAGGACTTTCTCGAACCGGATGCTGCCGCGTACATCCGGGATGTGGACGCACGGGTCCTGCAAGGTGAATGGGTAGAAGGAGAGACGTCACGTAAGGTCAGAGAGGTGTTACACACTTTCCACGAAGTCAGGGTGCCTATGCGGAACCGCTCTGGTGAGATCGTGGGTCTTTGCGGAATATCACGTGACATCACGGACTGGAAAGTGCGGGAGACAACGCCTCGCGAAACAGTCCATGAATATCCGTCCAAGGTAATGAGAGCCACTCTTTCAAAGGCCCGCGCGGTTGCGGAAAAAGAAACCACGGTTCTCCTTCTTGGCGAAAGCGGCAGCGGAAAAGACTATCTTGCCCGGTACATCCACGAGCACTCCCAGCGAGCTAACGGTCCGTTCTTTGCCGTGAATTGCGCGGCCGTGGCTCCTGAACTAGCCGAATCGGAACTCTTCGGTTACGAACGCGGAGCATTCACCGGCGCGCACGGCCGCAAACGCGGTCTTCTTGAATTGGCGGAAGGTGGGACACTCTTACTCAATGAAATCGGAGAACTTACGCTCCCTTTGCAGGCTAAGCTCCTGACATTCCTTGACACACGGCAACTCACGCGGGTCGGAGGAGAACGGAGTATCTCGGTCAACGCCCGTCTCATCGCAGCTACGAACAGAGACTTGGAAAAAGAAGTTGATGCCGGCAGCTTTCGACAGGACCTGTTCTTCAGGCTCAACGTGGTCTCACTCACTGTCCCGCCTCTTAGGGATAGAGTGGAGGACATACCCATCCTTGCCGAAGAGATCCTTGCGCGCTTGGCCGCGGACATGCAGCTTGGCTATGTTCCCCTGATGGATGCCGCCACGATGAAATCCCTGACCCAGTACCAATGGCCGGGAAATGTGAGGGAACTGCGGAATGTCCTGGAAAGGGCCGCCATTCTCTGGGACGGCAGGTATTTTGATGTCCGGCTGCCTGCCTCGGGGGTCGAAATTGAAGAGACCGCAGTAACCATGGAGTTCGCCGAGGGTCGGACCCTGCGGGAAGTCACCGACGAAGTTACCCGATCCATGTGCATCGGCGCACTCCAACGCTGCGGCGGAAATAAGAAGGAAGCGGCGAAACAGCTTGGAATCGCGCGTGATTCTCTCTATCGTTACCTCCGCCAGTTTGGCCTCGAGTCTTAGGGTAAGACACAATCGAGTTGGCGACCGAAATTTAGACACGCCCCTTTAGCCCAACCATTCGATAGGATTGTTTGTTCGGTTTTATTGCCTAGAAGTAAGACACTCTTCGTATGTTCGGAGAAGATCGCGCTTAAAATCTGCCCCTCGTCCCCCCATCGGTTAACCCCTTTCTATCATGCATGATTCTGGTAAACAACGCTCTGTTCGGAAAGTTGGTACGAACATTGCTAGAACGAAACGCAGGGAGGGCTGAGGCCCGGCTCAAGGGTCTCCGTGGAAGACGTTCGCTGAGAATGGGGGTTGCGTTGCAGAGTCGGTTGCAAAACCTCTTCACTAGCGGTATTCGTCACCAAGCCCGTTAATCGATGCTGGTTAAATCGACAGACCCAATACTAAGAACCGGCAAATAGTACCGAAATGAGTGGTCTGTCGACCAAATCTATTGGTAGGGCACTCCGCTGGGCTTGGTTTGATACGGAATGAGGTTTTGCAGTCGACTCTGCAAGCAGACTTTCGGTCAGCCATTCAATTAATTGCTTGAACGATGGGGCTCTTCAATTGGACGGGCCCCGCGGGCGAATTGTCTGTTCGAGGAGGTAATTGATGCGCGCGGAAAAGATGATTGATGACCTCATCGAAGCCGGCTGGTTCGTTCTCGAGTCCGATTTTGACGCGAGGGCGTTCGGCAGGTGGCGAAGGCAGGCGTTCAAGTGTGTGGAAGTGTTGATGGGGGCGGACCACCCCTATACGCTGTACTTTAAGAATTTTGTTCTGAAAGAAGGAAACAAGGATCTTCTAGCCGGAGAAGGCATCCTTACGGCGATCAAAGAACATATTTCCGGGCCACGGGCTCGGTCGACATATAGTTCCACTGGGGAGGCTCCCTGGGCAGGGGGGAGTGAACAGACACATTAGAATTATTGAGTGAGTCCTGGGGGGGAGTCAACCAAAAGGAGAAGTGCCGATTAGTAATGACCAGGGGAGTGGCGGCGGGGCGATTCGAGGCAATTGCACACCCGGCCCAGCCAATTATGACGAAACCTTGAACCGCCCGAGCCACAAAAATTAGTATGGATACGGCCTTCTCTATCTATTCTTTTCAATATTAAGTGCGTCTTGGCCCCCCATTGGAGGATGGACAAATGAAAACATGTCGCATTGCTATCTTTTTCGCATTCATCGCAATCTGTTTCGTGGCGTCTCCGGCCCTCCCGGAAACAGGGCAGCCTGTGGCGATCCACGTGATCATAGTAGTACCGCAATCGAACGGGGCGCCGATGGCTTTGACACGCTTCGCCGACCGCCGTATTGCCGCCCGTCAAGGATTGTCGGCAATCGATCCTTCGAGAGTCAACAGTCCCGCGATAGGCTATCTCGACTCGGTGAACATGCTGCCGGGTGGAAACTCTACCATAGAGACCATTGACATACTCGCGGACGGACCCTTCCCACAAGTTAGCCGAGATTCGTCCGGGCCGCGGCCGCGGCCACCGACGCTACCGCGTCCGGTAATGCCCGCGGCGATCCCCTTTGGAGTTGAAGGCGGGACCACGGGATATACCGTGACTGTTGTTGTAAAGCTCGTGGATTTGAACACAATAACAGCGTGGACACCTGCGATGCAGCTCCCGAGCCCACAGGTCATCCCAGCAGGTCACCTGTCCGCGGAAGCAACGGAATCGCCTTCATCGGGAGCATTCTGAGAAGTCATTCTTCCGAGGAATTGAATCCAGGCTATCCTGATTCCCCGAACGGGCTGCCATTTCAACTAGTGATGAGTCCTTGTTTTCGTGGGGGGAACACGGCAGGGCAAGAAAATCCCCCCTCCCTTTTTTCTGAGAAGGAAGGGGGGATTGGTCCTGCCGGAATGTGATACCCTTGGGTGACTCCCAAGGAACACTTGGTTATCCTTTCGCCTTTCGTGCGGCTTTAATCTCGTCCAAATACACTTTGATAAGAGGGCTCATTTCGGGAGGCTGCCATTTGGTCTCTTTGGGTTCCTCAGGCCAGGTAAAGGAGAGGTGCCGGATTTCTCCGGGTCGCTGCGCCTTCTCCAGCACGGAAAGTGTGTCCAGAAGCACCTTGCGTTGACCTTCTTTGTCTCCCACCTCACCCAAAGGTCTTCCGAAAGGGTATTCAATAGCAGCGGACCGCGGAATGCCAACTGCTCTATGCCAATCCGGCGTTGGGGTCAACACAATCGTGGACAATCCGGCTTCCTCCAACCGACGGGCGGCCAGTCCCACGGACTGGCAACAGAAGGGTCAGGCCGGGGTGAGGATCACGGCATCCACTCCTTCCGCTTTCATGTTCTTGCACATCGGTTCGATCGCTTCGGTCAGGAAGTCTGTATTTTGCCATTGAAATCCATAGAAAGAGTAAGAAGTTGGCGCCAGACGGCCGATGATGCCTTCAGCCTCAAGCTCCTTCATCCTGGTCAGAGGCAACATGACATTAATGTCTTGAAGAACGTATCCGGTGTTGATGTGGAGATGGTTCGCATCAATGTCTTTTTCAGTTGCCTCTCTCGGGATGCTCCGGAACGAGCGGTCACCCCATAATGGCTCTCTCTTCTCCCTCTCCATGTCAAATGGTGGGTCGGACTTCATGCTGATACCGGAGCTTGTGACCAGCGCGATGGTAGCCTGCTTCACCGGCTTGGAAAGCGGCGTCCACGGGATTGCTTCGCTGAAATTCTCGTTAGGGATGAAAGTTTGTACCCAGGCCGCCAAACTGGGTGGAAGAAATCGATACCCATCGACGATCTTTTCTGCCGCACTCATAGATGTTTTCTCCTTCACGTATGCTGTAATCGCCATCCGGCCTCACGTGCCCGGCCTGCCCCGATGATGCTCGCTCACAGGCTGGACCTGTCTTCAACATCAAGCGGGGTTGAGGACCGTGCTCTGTAGCCTTCCGGCAGGTGCATCCTCATCTGAGAAAGTTCAAATCCAGATTTTCCGCTGCTGCGAGCCGGTTCAGCTCTTCCTTCACCCCCGCGATGGCAACCCCCGGGGGCACTCCAGCCTCAAGGCTGAGATCGAACAGAGGCGCTCCGGAAAGCGGCGCCCTGAGAACTTGTGTGTTCAACGCGTAAATGTTGATTCCGTGGCTATTCAGGATGTGCACCACCTTCTGAACAATTCCCGGGTGATCCATTGCCACGACTTCCAGTTTCAACGGCACTTCCGGTCGCTTAGAGACCGCGCCCGGGTCGTCCGCTTCGTGCAGCGATACCTCAAAGCCTCGCTTCCTTAGCTTGTCCAGGTCTTTTCTTATCGTTTCCAGGCGCTCAGGCGCACATGAGAAGAGCGTCATGACGGAAAAGCGCCCGCCAAGGTCCGCCATGCGGCTGTCTTCTATATTTGCGTTTCGCTTGAACAAAAAGGTCGAGAGGTCATCCACGATTCCCGGTCTGTCCTTTGCCACCAGGAATAAGATCATGAATTTCTTCATGGGCCTCTCCATTGAACTTCCGCTCGCGTGCTTTGCCTGGACGCACGGCTCAGCCAGTCAGGCACGGATTTCTTGCCGCGGATGTTTCATCGAGCCTTCTGACCTTGCATCGCGTGGGGGCAGACCGCAAAAGTTCCGGGTTTTGCGCGGCCTCTTCTGCGATCGCTTTCATGGCGTCGATGAACAGATCAACGTTTTCCTTGGATTCCGTCTCAGTCGGCTCGATCATGATCGCTCCCTCGACAACGAGGGGAAAATAAATCGTAGGTGGATGAAAACCATAGTCCATAAGGCGTTTGACCATATCGAGTGTGGTGATCTTATGAGCTCTCTGAAGCTTATCGGAAAAGACGCACTCATGCATACAGGGGCGGTCGTACTCCAGATGCAATGTGCCTTTGAGCTGTTCTTTGATGTAGTTGGCATTCAGGACCGCAAGCTGACTCGCTGTCTTCAACTCCGGGCCCATGCTCAGAATGTAGGCGTACGCCCTCACCGATACGCCGAAGCTGCCGTAGAACGCATGTACCTTGCCGATGCTCTCGGGGAAGTCTTCTGATAATAGATACGTGCCGTCCTGCTCCATCACCCGCGGAACGGGCAAAAAGGGCTCCAAGTCCTTCTTGACGCAGACCGGGCCTGATCCCGGACCTCCGCCACCGTGTGGCCCGGAAAATGTTTTGTGTAAGTTCAGGTGGAGAACGTCCACTCCGGTCTTGCCCATATCCACGATGCCCATGAGCGCGTTCATGTTCGCGCCGTCGCAGTAAACCAGCCCGCCTTTGTCGTGCACTATCCGGCTTATTTCGCTGATATGCTCTTCAAAGAGACCCAGGGTGTTCGGATTGGTGACCATAATTCCCGCGGTCTCTTCATCCATAAGCTCTGCGATGGACTCGGCGGCCAGCACTCCTTGCTCGTTCGATTTGACCTTCACCGGTCGATAACCGCAAATGGCCGCGCTCGCGGGGTTGGTCCCGTGTGCTGTGTCAGGCACTATGATCTTTGACCGCTGCGACTTGCGGCTCTTGTGGCACGCATGGATGATGAGCATCCCGGTGAGCTCGCCTTGAGCGCCCGCGGCCGGCTGGAGAGACACCGCATCCATCCCGGTAACTTCTGCGAGCAGTCGCTCAAGCTCGAACATGAGAGCCAGCGCGCCCTGGCAGAGCTGATGCGGAAGCAGCGGGTGCGCCTTGGAGAATCCCGGCAAGCTTGCCAGCTTTTCATTAACCTTCGGGTTGTACTTCATGGTGCATGAGCCCAACGGATACATCCCGGTATCTACACCAAAATTCCACTGCGACAGCCTGGTGTAATGGCGCACCACATCCACTTCGCTCAGATCGGGGAATTCCGGCGGAGTTCCCAAGAGCTCTTCGGGAAATGGAGCACGGTTCACGTCGCGATGCGGCAGGCTCATACCGCTCCGCCCTTGTTTGCCCTTTTCCCAGAGCAGCGGCTCATTGAGTATGAGGCCCGTGGTGCCCGGAAAGCCCGTCATGATGCAATCTCCTTGACCAGGGCATCCATTTCGGCTTTGGTTCTTATTTCGGTTACGCACAGCAGATAATGTCCGGTCAATTCCGGATAGTGCCGCTCCAGTCGGAGGCCGGGCACAATTCCTTTGTTCAACAGCCGTTCGTACGTAGCTTCGAAGCTGTTCGGGAACTTCACGACGAATTCGTTGAACGTAGGAGCTTCAAAGGGCTTCTCCGCGCCCGTCTCCATCAGTCTCCTTTTCAGATATTCCGCCTTGTCTCGGTTTAGAGCAGCTAGTTCACGCAATCCTGTGGCTCCCAACGACGCCATGTACATTGCCGCGGCCACGGCGCAGAGGCTGTTGTTGGTGCAAATATTGGAAGTGGCCTTTTCTCTCCGAATGTGCTGCTCTCTCGTCGCCAGAGTCAAAACGAAGCCCCTGTTGCCGTCAATGTCCGTTGTCTGACCCACGAGGCGGCCGGGCAAGTTGCGCACATATTCCATTTTAGTGGCGAACATCCCAAGCGCAGGCCCTCCAAAGGATTGAGGAACGCCGAAGCTTTGGCCTTCTCCACATGCGATATCCGCTCCCTGACTTCCGGGGCTCTTCAGCAGCCCGTACGCAAGCGGCTCCGAAAACGTTACCACAAGAAGCGCTCGTTTTTGGTGCGCCACCTCTGCGGCTGTCTGGATGTCTTCAATACAGCCAAAGAAGTTCGGCGATTGAACAGCAAGCGCGGCAAGATCTTGGATTTCCTCTAGTTTGGAAAAGTCTGTTCTGCCGTTCGAGAGATACGGAAGTTGTACCACCTCATGACCCGTGGTTTCAAAATAGGTCTGAACCACTCGTCGATACGCGGGATGAATCAAGCTTGAAACCGCGACCTTGTCGCGTTTGGTCACGCGAACGGCCATTGACAGCGCTTCCGCGAGCGCGGACGCACCGTCGTACAGCGATGCATTCGCCACGTCCATGCCGAGCAAACGCGCAACCAACGTCTGGTATTCGTAGATGGCCTGGAGCGTCCCTTGACTTATCTCCGGCTGGTAAGGCGTGTACGATGTTGAGAATTCCGAGCGCCCGAGCAGGTAGGAGACCGATGCAGGAATGAAGTGCTCGTAACTGCCTGCTCCCAAATACACGGAATATTTCGGGGAGACGGCCATCCGACCCGCGAGATTCCCCACACGTTCGCACAATTCGAATTCGCCAAAGGGCTCAGGGAGTTCCAGCGCTCGCTCGCGGCGGCAGGAATCGGGTACCGTCGCGAAAAGGCCCTCCAGACTCTTTTCCCCTATGGCCTGGAGCATTGATGCGATGTCTTCCTCAGTATGAGGCAGGTATCGCATCTATTCCGTCCTTCCCACCATATCCAGGTAGGCGTCCTTGGTCATGAGCTGATTCATCTCATCTGCTCGGGTGGGTTTTACCAAAATCATCCATCCATCCCCGTATGGGTCCTGGTTCACCAACTCAGGGGACTCGCGGATCGCCTGGTTCACTTCAAGGATTTCGCCGCCGATCGGCATGAAAAGGTCTGAAACAGCCTTGGTAGATTCCACAGCTCCGAATTGTTGTCCCTTTCCAAATGAGTCGCCCACGTTCGGCAATTCCACGAACGTAATGTCGCCCAGTTGTTGCTGGGCAAAATCGGAAATACCTACCCTGACCTTATCACCTTCGAGTCTCGCCCATTCATGATCCTCCGCGTAGCGCAAGTCATCAGGGAGGATAAGTTGGCTCGTGTCGATCATTTCAATTCCTCCTTGTCTCACAACATATCTTTCATTGGCCGACGAGCGGTTCGATCCGGCCGAACGTCGTCCACAATTCTCACTCTGATTGTTCGCCTGCTGTCTCGAAGCTCGACCTCCTGGCCGAGCACGAGCGGGGTCTTTACCCGCACGAACCCGCAGCTCAGACCTGCGGGTTTGAAGTCCTTCGGTTTGTCAGGGCTTCCAATGCTGTAGATCCTGTCGCCGGAGAGCCCTATGGCCATGTCGCTCACGCAAGTTAGGACCACGCCAATTTCGTTGCCGCCGGAATCAATGACAACGGATAATCCTTTCCCTGAAACCTTTCGTGGATCATATCCTACAAATGCATAGGTGTGTTCTGCCTGGTCCCTTTCCGCGAGCACCACATCGCCGATGAACTTCTTGGTAAAGCTCTTATCCTCATCATCAAAGGGCAGAACAAAGGTCCAGGGATTATTGATAAAGGGCCATGGACCCATGTCCTGGTGCGAAAGCGGCAACAAGCCCCCTGCCCTGAGAGAGTCCCTGGCCGCGAGCCCGCAGGTGATGAGGCCCAGGTCTTGTCCTGCTGGGAGTATCATTTCCCACACGGGGAGAAGGCGATCCCGGCTCACCAAGATCTCAAAGCCGAATTCGCCGGTAAAGCCTGTCCTGGACAACATAATCGGTGTGCCGTCCCTAAGCCTGACATCGTCAGGCCGGGGCCGATCTTCAAAATATCCTTTGAAACCAAAGTATTGCATATTGTCCAAGACCTTGAGCGGCTCTTGGAGGAGCTTCTCGAGGATCTTGGCCGACAGAGGTCCCTGTAAATCAATCTTGCCCACTTTGGAGCTGACTTCTTCAACCTGGACATCCTTGTCGCCTACGTGGGCCGTGAGATGTTGGGCAATCTCGGTCCCATGACCCGCGTTCACCACACTGAGGTACATCCCCTCGGCTATCATATACAAGATGGTGTCATCGATCAGCTCGCCCTTGTCATTCAGGTATGCGCCGAAAACGCCATCTCCCGGCTGAAGAGGCCGCTTCACCGTGCCGACGCAGGCGTTTAGATCCTTTGTCACGCAGAGTTGGAGCAAGTCGAACGCGCCAGGTCCGGAAATCGCAACTGCGCACATATGACTGGTGTCGAACAGCCCCGCATTCGTTATGACCGTTCGATGCTCGGCCACCGCGCCCGTCGGATACCAGACCGGCATATCCCAACCGGCAAAATCCGTCATGGTCGCGGCGTGGGCCACATGCCAGTCATAGAGAGGTGTTCTTTTCCCTTGCAGCATTGGTCTTGTCCTTGGAGAGAGAACAGCTCCCCTATTTCACCGTTACAGCCTGGGGTTCCTTAAGGACGACTTGCAGCAAGACCGCCAGGCTGACCAGCGCTAAGCCTATCATATCAGTCCATATAGCCGGATGAACAAGACATAATCCGGCAATCGCGAGCAATGCCCGCTCTATTCGGCTCGATCTTCTCAGGAGCCATCCGGATGCCGCGGATGCAAATGCAAAGACGCCCGCGAATGAAGTGGCAATGACCCACAACATCTGGGGGAGGCTTTCACCCTTGAGAAGCAAGGCGTGGCCCGACGGATCGAGAACGAACATAAAAGGAACGACAAATGCCACGGTGGTGTACTTCCAGGCCATCATAGTTGTCTTGAACGGGTCGCCTCCGGTAAGGGCTGCAGCGGCAAAGGGAGACAGAGCCGTGGGTGGTGAGACTTCCGACAAAACCGCGTAGTAGAAGATGAACATGTGCGCGGCGAAATCGGGCACTCCGAGCTTGGTGAGAGCAGGGGCTGCAATCACAGCCGCGATAATGTAGGTGGCAGTTATAGGGACTGCGAGACCGATTATCCACAACAGGATAGCCGTGTACACAGCCGTAAGGAAAAGGTTCCCGGCCGCATAGGTTACGATAATAGTGGAAAGTTTAAGACCGAGCCCCGTGAGGCTGACGACACCCACGATAATGCCCGCACATGCACATACGGCCGCAACATTGAGCACATTCATGGCGCCACCCTTCAGAGCTTCAACGAGCCGTCTGGGGGTGAACCAGGTCTCTCTGCGGATAAAACACGCGATAAAACAGGTCAGGAGCGCGTAGACCACGGCCATCGCGGGCGTAAATCCGGAAACCAAGCATATGACCAGTGCTATGACCGGGAAGAAGTGGTATCCGTACATCTTCGTGAGTGCCCACAGACCGTACGATTTTTCCACCTCCACCAATTTGATCCCGAACTTCTTGCCGTTGAACTCCACCATCAGTAAGAGCGACCAGTAGTAAAGGCATGCCGGGATGGCTGCCATCTTGATCACGTCCAGGTAGGTGATCCTCAAGAATTCCGCGATGAGAAAAGCTGCCGCACCCATAACCGGGGGCGTGAGCACCGCTCCGAGACCTCCCGCGGAAAGCAATCCACCAGCATTTTCCTTGTCGTAGCCTGCTTTCTGGAGCATGGGGTACGCGACGGACCCGACCGTTACCGTATCGGCAACTCCGCTGCCTGAACCGCCCGCGAGAAAGAATGAAGCCATCACCACCGTACGACCAGCGCCTGTGGCCTTCCGACCCATCGCGGTGAACGCGAAGTCCACATAGAACCTGCCGGCTCCCGATGTGCGAAGGAACGACCCAAAGATACAGAACATAATGATGAAGGTAGAAGAAACATCAATAGGAACGCCGAAAATGCCCTCCAGCGTCATGTACATGTGCCCGACGATGCGCTCGAGGTCATAACCACGGTGGGTCCAAGGCGGAGGAAGCCACGGTCCGACGTAGGCGTAAATCAGGAAGACCACCACTGTAGCCGGCATGATCCAACCGGAGGTCCTCCGAGTGGCTTCCAGAATAAGAAGGATCAGGATCACGCCAAAAATATCGTCCCACATGTCCGGAGTGACAGCCCTGTAGATGAACTCCTCAAAATCGACGAGCATATAGCCGATGGCCGCGAGCCCTAGGGCAATCAGCACGAGGTCTGCCACGTTGACTGAATACTTGAATCTCTTGATCGCCGGGTAATGAAGGAAGATCAAGGTGAGCACCAGGGCGACGTGTACCCCGCGCAGCACCTGGGTGGTGAGTGTGCCGACCGCGCAATAGATGGCAAAGACCGATGTGGCTACTGCGAGGACGGTAATGACCGTTGCCCAGTACGGATTGGGCTTTCGGGTAACCCCCTCTTCCTTCTCGATAACTTCTTCGACCTTCTTGAGCTGCTCTTCGGCAACCCATTCGGTCTTCCGGTCTTCCATACGGTTATCTCCACAAAAGACGTGCGAAGTACACCACTGCGGACGCCTGAACAAGCTTCACCCGGATTCTACCGTTCGAGTCCTGATGCGTTCCGAGCGGGATCTCACGATCGTGCAGTCGCAGCATATGCTTGCCAATACTTGCAGCGGGGATGGAGAATTCTGCAAATGCCACGTCCACGTTAGGCTCGTCCTTTCTCTCCAAGCCCAGGTACTCCAACGCTGCGTAGCTGTCGGTCTTCACATGAAAAAGCCGGAAATGGCCGCGTTCTATCTTGAACTTCTCGCTCACGGGCACTTGATACATGGAATGCATATAGGTGTGGACGAGTACGTCTCCTTCAGAGACCGGCGCCAGCACTTCCGGGTTGTCGATCTGCACCAAAAGCAGATTCTTGCAGAGCCCTACGGTAAGAAGGGCTGCTGCAAGAATCACGAGCACCAGAACCAGCGTCTTGGGGCTGCGTCCTGAACTGTGTGTCACGTCTTAATGTCCAGGCCTTTGTCTTTGAAATATTTTATCGCACTCTTGTGGTAGGGAATGGGCGACCCCACAATAGCAGACTTGAGGTCTATGCTCTCAGCCTGCTTGTGTATGGCAACCAGTTCAGGTTTGTGATCGAAGATCGCGGTAAGTATGTCGTATACCAACTTGTCATCCATAGCTTCATGGGCGATCAACAGGTTCGCCACCGCACTTACGGGCACGTCCTGCTCCATGCCTGGGTACGAGCCTTTGGGAATGGCGGTCTTGTAATAGACCGGGCCGTATTTGGCAGTCATCTTTGGAACTGCGTCCGCGTCCGAGATAAGGGAGATCTTCATCCCCGGAGAGGCGGCCAGGTCCAGGATGGAAGCAGTGGGCACTCCACCGCACCAGAAATAAGCGTCCATCTTGCCGTCCTTCACCGCACCCGCAGATTCGGAAGCCCCCAGCCTGTCTCTTTTTATGTCCTTGTCAGGATTGATGCCGTTGGCTTCAAGAATTCTTAACGCTATGATTTCTACACCGCTTCCCGGAGCACCAGTGGAAATGGTCTTTCCCTTGAGGTCCGAGACTTGCTTGATGCCCTTCCCTTCGCGAGCCACAATTTGCGTGACGTTCGGGTACAGGACCGCCAGGTTCCTAAGAGGGAGCTTTTCCTTGAACTTGCCGGTTCCGCCCCACGCATCGTAGACCACATCTCCCATAACTATTGCGAGATCGGATTTCTTCGCGGCTACCAGTTTGCAGTTGTCCACAGACGCGGCGGTGACCTCGGCCGCGGCTTCCACGTTGGGCACATATTTGGTGATAACCGCAGCGATTCCCCCTCCCATGGGATAATACACTCCGCCCATGCCGCCGGTCGCTACGGAAATCCTCTTCTGGGCCTGCGCCCAAATGCTCGCGGGGCTGCCGAGGATAAACGCGCCTCCCATTGCCGCAGTCGCCTTGAGAAACCCCCGTCTTCCCAGCATGCTCCTACCTTTCGTCCGACCACCTTGTTCCATTGCCGTCCTCCTTCATCCTCTAGTCTGTAAGTATAATTGGGTCTCACTCTGCCAAACGAAATCGGTATGGACTCCTTCTCGGTATCGGCATCGAGCGGGTGCGCGTTATGCCCCGCGATCGGAGACTGTGGCGCGCCTTGCGAGGAAACTCGTGCATCGAAACTATCGGCAAGAAGCTCGCAGCGCGAAGGCTCTCATGATCTATGAGACGATAGAACAAGCCCAGCCGGAATTCAACGCAATTCTTGACCGCATTGTAGGGACGCATTGGATAGGGAGCCGCAGGTCAAAACACCCCTTGCATGATAAGAGGTTCGTTCTCCCTTTCTGCGGATGTCTGATGCCCCATCCCGCCACTCGACAAGCTCTTCTTTCGGTCTGAAGAGAGGTGCGGGATGAGGAGTACGGATAAGTTCTCGGCTCACTTCTTCTCAAATGGGAAGATTACCTTCCAGTCGTTCTTCATGCTGATGACGACCCAGGCCTGCTTCTTCGTTTCGTCATACAGAGCCTGCGTGAAGGTGCCGACCTTGGTATTGGCCAGCCCCTGAGCCGGTCCGTAAGCATACTCGCGCTTCACATCATCGTGCAGCACGAGCACGCACAACCTCGCACCTTCTCCAGCCTTCGTGTATTCAAGCATCTGTCGGTCGCCGGTCGAGTTGCCGAATGCGACGTGGGGCCGGCGACCGATCATCAGGTGAATGCCTTCGGGCTTTCCGGCGTTGTTGTCGTTGAGCAGAAGCTTGGGCTCCTTCGTCAGGAAGGGCTTGCCATCCTTCGCGTATCCGTACTTTGTGCCTCCAGCGGTTCCCACCACCTGCTCGGGAGGAATCCCATACACGCGGTCGGAGTAAACGCGCACAAAGTCCTGGCCGCCCCCGGTGACGATGTAGGTCTTGTAGCCGTTGGCACGCAGATAGTTCAACACCTCCAGCATCGGCTGATAGACCAGCTCAGTGTAGAGGCGATCCCAGCGCGGATGTTTGGCGCTCGCGATCCACTTTTTCACTTCCGCGTTGAACTCATCCACGGTCATGCCGGTGAGCGTGGCCGCGAGGACCTTTTCGAGGTCTTTCATCGTGAACTTAGCTATCGCCTCGCGATTGCCCGATAAAACGGTCTCGAAAGGCTCAACGTTCTTCAGTTCCGGCTTCGCCTTCACGACTGCCGGAACCCTTTCCAGGCAGTAGATCACCTGGGTGTACATAGGATGTTCCACCCACAGCGTCCCGTCTTGATCGAAGGTCGCGATGCGGTCTTCCGGAGGAACGTACTTGAGACTTGCCTTGTCGGTGGTTTCCTGCACGAACTGGATGATCGCCTGCTTGACCGGCCCGTCGTTCCATGACGGAAGTGGATCGGCGGCGGCAAAGACCGGAACTGTGAAAGTGAAAGATACTATGGCGATGACGATGGACACGGCGAGCAATCTATTATTCGTGATGCTCATTGTTTTCCTCCGTTAAGTAATTTCACTTTATCTGGCAAACGGCCGCCCATTAGATACCAGGCCCTTCGTGCATTCAAGCATCAGCCGGTCGCCGTTCGAGTTGCCGAATGGGGCCTGCGGTGGGAGCTCAACCATTAGGTGAATGCCCTCCCCTCGGGCCTGCTGACGTTGTTGTCGTTGGGAGAGAGTTCAGGCTCTTTAGTGAGCATCGGCCCACCGGACACAACCTTTCCCTTCGCATACTCCCCCTCTTTGCCCTGTTATCAATCATCGCAGCAAGCCTAAGCGCTCATCATCAAGCCCCAATGCAGTCAAACAGGCAACCCATTCGGCATTCGGTGCCCTGGTCACACTTTTCCTTGCACCGCGCCCAGCATTTGGCCGCCAGCGAGAGAGGCATGACAATTACGGGCGGGATTCCCGCCGAGTTCCTGTTGGTCGTTATGATCCGGACTTCCTCCAGCTCTCTCTCAGAGTTCAGGGTTGCCTCCAGTACATGCTGTGTGACGGAGTCCTTTCGTTCGATCAGCAACACCGCTCTCAGGAGGTCCGAAGGGTCCTTTTCCACTTTTACTATCTTGCCACCCAAACGAGATTCTAAGTACTCTTTCGGGCTTTGAGCTCGTTCAGGGTTTCGAGGATCTGTTTGGGCGCCAGCATGGGAAACGGTAAACAGCACGGCGCACACGCCACAAGCCATCACAAGACTTAATCGACAAAACATAGTCTGAAGTTTCATAGTGTCCTCGGTTCTGTCGGTCTCTCCTCTGTGTCGTATAAGCAGTTCACAGTGGGCTCTCTGCCTGCGCAGGAAGGTATCGCGCCCTTCCATAGTGGAGTGCGGTCCGGAAGCTCGAAAATGTTCAAGGCGTTCACGCTCATTTCTCATAAGCGTGGTCTGAACGGAGGAACGGCGACTTCCCTGACAGCTCTTTCGAGTGCCTTTTTCCACTGATCGTGAGACTGCCGTGCCAAAACGGGTGCCCCTGAAGGAGCACCCGCGGTGAGGACATCTAGGCTATTGCCCCCGCTGATTCCTGAGCGTTTCCTCTATTTTTTTCTTTATGGCATCAAGGTTGAACGAGGCCGGGTCCTGCATCGGCGGAAACTGGATGGCCGTTTGAGCGAGCTTCGCCACATATTCTTGAACCATCACGAAGCGCCAGAATTCGCGCGCATAGAAGTCGTTCATGTAGCCGCCACCGAGGTCGTTTAAGCTCTGTCCGCCAGTTGACGGGGTCCGCTCGAACGGATCCTGGCGGATGTTCACGATCGTAGGCATGTCGGTGGTAACCTTCGGCCCGGGCCAGCCCTGTGGCTGCTGGTAGAATTGGTACTTGAAGTCGCCAATCCGGATGGCGCCAAGGTGAGGGCCGCCGAAGTAGAAGAATTCCTCACGCTTGGATGGCCCCTTGCCTAACAGCAGGTCCAGCTGGTTGTAACCGTCGAGGTGGTTCTTGTAAGTACGGTCGCCGAGCTTTGCTCCCTTGAGTAACTGGTCAGTCACGTTTGGATTCCCAGCGGCGGCGAGCAATGTGGGAAACCAGTCAAGGGCGGAGAAGACGCTGTTCTCAACCGTGCCCGGTTTGATCTTCCCGGGCCAGCAGACGATGGCCGGAGCGCGAAAGCCTCCTTCAAAGACGGTTCCCTTGGTGCCCTTGAACGGCGTCATGCCGCCGTCCGGCCAGGTGAATACCTCCGCACCGTTGTCCGTGGTGAAGACTACGATGGTGTTATCGGCCTGCCCAATGTCTTCCAAGTGCTTCAGGAGCGCGCCGATGCTGTCGTCTAACTGTGCCATGCCCGCCTCTTCCACACCGTAGTTGCTCTTGTAGTTCATCTTCGCCTGGTACTTCGGTGAGAGGTAGGTGAAAACGTGCATACGGGTGGTATTGTGCCAGATGAAGAATGGCTTTCCTTCCTTCTTGGCCTTGTCCATAAAGCCCTTGGTCTGTTCGACAAGGACTTCGTCGAAAGTCTCCATGTCGTACTTGGAACCCGGCGGGCCTGCCTGCCACCCCTGATGATCGGCTGTCATCTTCTGGAAGGGGCGCAGCGGTCCCTCGTCTACGATCTTCTGCTTGCCAACTTTGCCCCACCGCGGCATGACGGTTTCGTCTTCCTTGTCCGTCGCCCAGCTATGCACGAGGTTGCGCGGCCCGTATTTCTCGAAGAAGGCCGGATCTGATGGGAATGAATACCAGAAGGGGTCCGACATGGCGTCGAGGTGGTACAGGTAGCCGAAGAACTCGTCGAAGCCATGCAGCGTTGGTAGGTATTTGTTCAGGTCGCCGAGGTGGTTTTTGCCGAATTGTCCGGTGAGGTAGCCTTGCGCTTTGAGCGCCGTGGCAATTGTGCAGGCCTGGGCCGGCATCCCAACGTCGGCCCCCGCCTGCCCCACCGTGGTCAGCCCCGTACGGAGAGGAATCTCGCCAGTGATGAAGGCCGCCCGACCTGCCGTGCAACTGGCTTCCGCGTAGTAGTCGGTGAACATCATGCCTTGGGACGCCAGCTTATCGAGGTTTGGCGTCTTGCCTGACATGATGCCGCGATGGTAAGCTCCCACGTTGAACCAACCCACATCATCACCCATGATGACAAGAATGTTGGGCTTCTTTTCGGCCGCAAACGTTGGGCTAGCCACCAACGCCAGTGCCACGAAGAGCATGGCAAGGACCATTGGGAACGCATCTTTTCTTAATATCATTCTTCTTTCCCCCTTTAGTAAATTCGGTTAAGGACGAGGGATGGAGATCAATTCCCTCTGAAATAACGTTCGATCATTTCTTTTCTTATGCTTTTTCCCCTACCTCCTTCCCATTGAATTCGTGCTTGCAGGAGCGACCGCTCATCGGCCGCCATGAGAATGGCATCGGACAGGGGCTCAAGAAGTTTCCGGATACTGAAAAGGACTTCCGTATAGCTGTTTGCAATTATCAGGCAATTCTTTCGCACTGCCCCCCCTGTCTTTACGCAATCAATTCCGGAAGACTCCCCCATCGCTCGGAGACGTTGTCCCATATTAATTCGTTGAACGTACTACTCCCTCTCAACACTATACAATATTCTAGTGGAGCGGGGAACACGTAAAATTACTAGTTTTCCAAAGTTTTCTTAGTAGGAGGCAGGCTCGTTCCAACAAGAAGAGGCAATGGGGGCTTTTGGTCTGCGCGGAAAGGGCTTATTCGAGCAGTTCACATATATAGCAACGGTCAAAACTAATGTCCGATTGCCGCTTCGGCTATGGTAGGTGCCAGCCGTCCTGCCAGGGGGATAGGATGCGCTTCCCCCGCGGGACGCGGGGTCAGCACATCCTACGGTCTAGTTTTGGGCCGCCGCGTATTACCTCTTTGAGTCGAGCGGTGTGCAATGCCTATTTAAGCATGTCCCGCGAAAATCCCAGGATGCTGCGCGCGATGATCAGCATCTGAATCTGTCCTGTTCCCTCGAAGATGTCCGTGATCTTGCAGTCCCTGAGCCACTTTTCCACAAGGTTTTCCCTCGAATACCCGATGGGTCCAAGGATTTCGACGCACTTCTGCGTAATGAGCGTGGCTGCTCTGCCGGCCTTTGCCTTGGCCATTGACGCCTCAAGGCTGTTCCTGATGCCTGCGTCGAGCATCGAGGCTGCTCGAAGGTTCAGAATTCGCGCCACCTCCAGTTCGGCCTCCATCTCTAGAATGGATTTCTGAATAGCATTCAGATGGAGCGGATTTCTCCCGTATGGGAACGTGTAACCTTCTGCCTCAAGCCGTGCTTTGGTAAACTCCAACGCGGCTCGCGCCACTCCGATGGCCATGGCAGCCACTCCCGGTCGGGTCGCGTCAAAGGTTTTCATCACTCCGCCCAGGCCTGCCTCGCCTCGGTTCTGGATCTCCGGGCTGCCCAGGATATTGTCGTAGGGGATGCGACAGTCCTCGAACACAATTGCTGCGGTGTCGGATGCTCGGATACCAAGCTTCTTTTCCACCTTGGTAACCGTCATGCCCGGGGTTCCCTTCTCCACCACAAAGCTCTTGATCGCTGCTCGGCCCTTGCTTCTGTCCAGCGTGGCCCAAACAACCACTGCGTCGCTGTGATAGCCTGACGTGACAAAGATCTTTTCCCCATTGATGATCCATTCGTTTGCATCAGGGTCCAGCCTTGCGGTGGTGGTAATTGCGGCTGTGTCCGACCCGGCGCCGGGCTCAGTTATGGCCATCGCGGCGAATTTACCGGCAAATCGGGCTTTCTGCTCGGGAGTCCCCACCGCCTCTATCGCGGAATTTCCAAGACCCCGCTGAGGCCAACAGAGAAGAATGCCGGTGTCACCCCAAGCTAATTCTTCCATACTCACCACGAGAGCTACGCTGGGTTCCGGGCCCTGAGCCAGACCTCTTCCGGAACGCTTCTTGCCCTCGCCTTCAGTCTTCTTTGACGGCGGTGGCGTCATGCTCTCAACGAGGGCATAGAGTTCCTTGACTTTCTCATGCTCGTGGTCGTCGTAGTATCGCGAAACAGGCCGAAAAACGCCGTTCGCAACAGCCGCTGTCATTTGCTGCAACTGCTTTGTCTCGGGCTTGAGTTCAAAATCTATCATGGCGAAATCCTCATGAAGCGTTTACGTGGTCCATAATGCGTTTCGTTCAAAGGGGGCACGTTTCAGGGCGCATCCACCGGCTTTCAAAACCCCCTGGCCCCCCTTTAGTAAAAGGGGGGGTTAGGGAACTCTCAGCCGATAGCCAAACCCTCCGTTATGGAGAAGCTTCTGCCGTTCCTGAGCCACATTTCCACGGGATGCTCTCGGATATAACCGTGACCGCCAAGAATCTGCACGCCGTAATCGGTTACCTTCATTGCCTGCTCCGAGCAGTACATCTTGGCGATCCCAGCGTCTTTGGTGGCATCCTCGTTTCGGTCCAACCGCCAGGCAGCTCGCCACGCGAGGAGGCGCATGCCGTCGATTTCCATAGCGGATTCTGCCAACATGAACGCGATGGACTGCCGGCACGCAATGGGCTCTCCAAAGGCGAATCGCTCTTTCGCGTACGCCAAGGCATACTCGTGGGAAGCCCTAGCCACACCGACAGCCATAGCGCTGAGATTGGCCCGCGAAAGGTTGAGCAGCCTCATGTAATCGAGCCCCTGGTCGCAGCCCACGCATCGCGAGGCAGGGACCACGCACTGCTCAAACGTTACCGGAAAGAGCGGGAGCGCATTCAGCCCGAGGTTTTTCTCTTTCGGCCCGACAGTGAGGCCCGGGGTATTCCTGTCTACAATGATGGCCTTGACCGACTCCGACGCATCCCCGCTCTTTGACGATGCGTAAACCAGTATGTGCTCGGCCTGGTCCGCCATGGGAACCATGCATTTCTTGCCGTTGATGACCACGTTGTCTCCCTGAGTTTCCACCGTGGTTCCCAGCTCAAGGGGATCAAAGGCAATTCTGGGCTCCATGATTGCTGCCGTGGCCGGAAAGAAGCGTTCTCCGCAGAATTTAGGAAGCCACTCCTTTTTCTGCTCATCCGTGCCGAATTCCAGGATCGGGATCATCATGAGAAGCGGAGAGAGCGCTGCCACTGTCAGCCCCACATCGCCCCAGGCCAACTCCTCCACCATGATTGCGGACATTAGGGCCGATCGGCCCAGTTCGTATCCGCCATACTGCTCGGGAATAGCATTCGCGCAAAAACCAAGCTCCCAAACTTTATCGAGGAGCTCCGGAGGCGCCACGGCCTCTTCATCGCACTGTCGGGCAATTGGTCTGAGTTCGTTTGAGGCAAACTTGCGGGCCATGTCCTGAATTTGCCGTTGATCTTCGTCTAAGGTGAAGTCAGCCATAGGGCCTCCATCGCAGATCAAAATCCTACACCAAGCCTAGTGCTCGGTTACATAAGCACGGCCGCGGATTTATGGCTTTGGTGGGACAGTCCCGCCAATCCTTCTTCATAAGCGGCGCGGTTTCAGAAATCAGAACTTCTAGTTCTCTTTCTCGATGATGGTTGCTACGCCCTGGCCGCCGCCCACGCAGGCATTCGCGCAACCGTAGCGGCCGCCCTTCTTGTCAAGGATTCGGGCCAATGTTCCTACAAGTCTAACGCCAGTGGCTCCCAGAGGATGCCCAATCGCAGCCCCGCCGCCCATGACGTTGACCGTGTCCGGATTGAGGCCCAGCTCCTTAATGCAATTCAAAGCAACGATCGCGAACGCCTCGTTGATCTCCCAGAAATTGATGTCCGATGCCTGGAGCCCTGCGGCTTCCAGCGCTCTCTTGCTCGCAGGCACGGGCCCCGCGCCCATAATGGTTGGATCCACTCCCGCGAAGCCGATGGAGCGAATAGTGGCCATCGGCTTTATGCCCTTCTTTTTGGCCGTTTCTTTTGACATGATAATCATGGAGGTCGCGGCCGCGTTTAGAGGCGAAGAGTTCCCGGCTGTGATCTCATGACCTTCCTTGAACGCAGGTCTCAGCTGAGCCAGCCCTTCCAGGTTCGTGTCGCCTCGTACGCCCTGGTCCTTATCAACCTTCATTATTGTGCCGTCAGCCTGCGGGGCCTCAATGGGAAGTATCTCGCCATCGAAGAACCCGTCTGCTTGAGCTTTGGCCGCGAGCTGATGGGACCTCACCGACCACTTGTCCATGTCTTCTCGCGTATAGCCGCTCTGTTTGTAGAGTTTCTGGGCTGTGAGCCCCATATTCATGGCGGTCATCATGTCCCAATGGAGGTATTCGGGGGCTGCGAACAACGTCATGTTCGGCACTATGGCCCCGCGATCCAGAAGAGGTCCACCCATGGGAACGCGAGTCATATGTTCCATGCCGCCCACCATGACGATATCAGCGAATCCCATGGCAACTTCCATAAAACCCACGTGAATCGCTGCCATGGACGAACCACACTGCTGATCGAGGAATTTCGCGGCTATGGTGTTGGGCAGATTGGCCAGAAAGATCGGGTTGCGGCCTCCATAGGTCCACTGCTCGCTGACACCCATGGCCGATCCCACGAGGAAATCTTCCACTTCAGATGCCTCGATGCCGGTCCTCTTAATGACTTCCGGCAAGAGCTTTGCCAGCAGCTCATCGGCTCTCATTCGGCAAAAAACGTCCCGCGCAGGATCATTGGGACGGGAACGAGACTGAGCGGTCCTCAGATACCCTGCAATTACTACTTCTCTCATGTGCTTATCTCCTTTATTCGCTGTGTAAGCTCATCCGGGGTCGGCCCTGCAATCTAGTCCGCAAAGAGCTCCCTGTTCATCTCCGTGGTTACGGCCACGCCGTCTGTGAGCCGTGTCGAGAGCCCCTGAATTTTGGGGAGCTCGTAGTGATAGAAATAACGCATGGTCATCAGCTTGCCCTGGTAGAAAAGGGTTTCCTGTTCCGTAGGGCCTGCCTGCAAACCCTTTTGCGCGGCCAATCCCTGCAAGAGCCACTGCCAGGCCACCGCGATAATCCCGAAGAGCTCAAGGTATAGCGTGGCATCGGCCAGGAACAGCTCCACCTCACCCTTGAGCGCAAAGCCCACCAGATGGGTGGTAACCGACTGGAGCGTTCCCAAGGCTTCTTGGAGTTTCTCCGCGTAGGGCTTGAGTGTCGGATCCTGAAGCGCAGGTGTGATGGTCCTGTAAACCTCTTCGAAGTAAACCCTGGCCGCGGCGCCGTTCTTCATCACGACTTTTCGGCCCAGAAGATCCAGCGCCTGAATCCCTGTGGTTCCTTCGTGTATCGGATGAATGCGGATATCCCGATAGTATTGTTCAAGGGGGAATTCGTCGCAGTATCCGTATCCTCCCAGGATCTGGAGACCCTGACTCACCGAGAAGATCCCCATTTCAGACGGGTAAGTCTTTGCCACAGGAGTCAGAAGGTCGAGCAAGAGTTCATAGCGTTCCTTTTGCTCGCCTTCGGTGTGCGCGGCCAGATCGCTGTAAAGCGAACCCTGGAGAAGCAGCGACAAAGATCCCTCTGCGATGGCTCGCTGGAACAGAAGCATCCGACGGATGTCCGCGTGTTCGATGATATGCACCTGGGGCAGGCTCGGGTCTTTGGTCGCGATCTTACGTCCCTGCGGACGCTCTCCCGCGTACTCCAATGACGCATAATAGGCCGCGGTAGCGATAGACGTGGCCTGCATCCCCACACCGAGTCTCGCCTCATTCATCATCTGAAACATGTACGCAAGGCCCTTGTGCGGCTCGCCCACCAAATATCCGCGACAGTCGCCGTTATCGCCCATGCTGAGCTGCGTGATGGGGCAACCTTTGTACCCCATCTTGTGATAAACGCCGACCGTGGTCACATCGTTCGAAACAAGAGTTCCGTCCGGCTCAATCCGCTTCTTGGGAACAACAAAGAGCGAGATGCCCTTAACACCCAAAGGAGCGCCTTTGATCTTCGCGAGCATGAGGTGGATAACGTTGTCCACGCCGTTATGATCGCCCGCGGAAATGAAGATCTTCTGGCCGAAGATCTTGTAATAGCCCTCATCCGTCGGTTCCGCGCGAGTCGTGACGTCCGAAAGCGAACTGCCTGCCTGTGGCTCGGTCAGGGCCATCGTGCCTTGCCACTCGCCCGACAGCATCTGAGCGACGTAGGTGTCTCGCAGCTCATCGGAGCCGAAGGAAAGAATGAGGTGAGTCGCGCCTGTGGTGAGCCCCGGATACGCGCCCGCAGCAAAGTTGGCCGCACCAAAAATAAAAGCCGCGGCCATGGCAAGAGTCGTGGGAAGCTGTTGCCCTCCCACGTCGTACGGGAACCCTGCGCCGATCCAGCCACCTTCGCCGCTTTCCTTCATGAATGTTCTGACCAGAGGGTGGACCTTGACCTCTCCGTTCACCAATTGAGGGGCCTGTTTGTCCATCTCTTGGAACTTGGGAGCGAGGAGGTCTCGGCCCATGCGTATCGCGGTGTCCAGCACCAGGTCGAAGACCTCACGACTGTGGTCCTGGTAGTAGGGCAACTTCGTGAGGCTTTCCAGGTCCAGGACCTCGTACAGCAGGAACTTCAGGTTCCGTTCGCTCATGAATCGTTCGGCCATTGTGCTGCCCTTATGCCTGATAGAATGTCTTGCCGGATTGCGCCATGTCCTTCAGCAGGGTTGCCGGCTTGAAACGAACTCCGTACTTCTTTTCCAGATCGAGGAGTTTGTCGTACACATTCCGTACGCCCCACGAGTCCGCGTACCGCAGGAGGCCTCCCCGGTACGGCGGGAACCCCGTTCCATAGATCATGGCCAGGTCCATGTCCGCGGGCCGATCGATGATCCCTTCTTCCATGATCAGCGCTGCCTCGTTTATGCCGAGCGCCAACATGGCATCGACTATTTCCTGATCAGGGACCTTTCTCGGCTGCACGTTGTTATCTGCGTAGTACTTCTGAACTACCTCGATCACCTTTGGGTTCGGCACAGGATTGGGACCGCTGTAGTCCATGTATCCCGCGCCGGTTTTCCGGCCGTAGCACCCGGTTTGATAGATAAGCTCGGTCAGGGGATGGACCTTGTATCGTTCGCCCAACCGTTGCTCGAAAGTCTTGCCCACGTGGTAGTTGATGTCGATTCCCGTGAGATCCGCCAAAGCCGCGGGTCCCATCGGCATGCCGAATTCCTTCACCACTCGTTCCATCTGCGCGCCGTCAACACCGTCCGCGCTCAGGTACACGGCCGCTCCGAATAATCCGCCGAGCTGCCGGGACACATAGAACCCCGGACCGTCATTGACCACTACCGGAACCTTCTTGATAGCCCGTCCAAAGGCCACTGATGTTGCGAGGGTCTGATCGGAGGTCTTTTCCGCGCAGATGATCTCCAGCAACGGCATGCGTTCGGCAGGATTAAAGAAGTGCAGACCGATCATCCGACCCGGATCGTTAAGCACCGAAGCCATCTCGGTAATCGGCAGCGCGGAGGTGTTCGTTGCAAAGACGGTATCGGGTCGGCATATGGATTCAAGCTTTTTCCAGATATCTTGCTTGATCTTCATGTTCTCGACCACAGCCTCTATGATCAGATCCGCATCCTTGGCATCTTCCAGAGAAGTCGTGGTTCGGAGCTGACCCTGGATCATCTTGTCCAGGTCTGCTTCGGTCATCTTTTTCTTCTTGATAGGATACGCGAAGGTCTTACGAATGGACGCTACGTCTTTTTGGAGCACATCATCGTTGATGTCCCACAGTACCGTCTCGAAACCACCCTTCAGAAGCAAGTTGACGATTCCCGATCCCATCACGCCACCGCCGAGCATGGTGACCCGTTTGATCGGAGCCGGCTCGATCCCTTCCGTGCGTGGAAGCCGGCCTGCGGACCTGCTGCTGAGAAAGATACCGATCAAGTTCTTTGAAACGTCCGTGAGAGCGCATTCACAGAAAAGCTCCACTTCTTGCTCGATATCCTTTTCGATGTCAAAGCTCAGACCCTTTTCCACTGCGTCGATGACCTTAAAGGGCGCTATGTAGCCCTGGGCCTTTTGCATAGCCATGAATCTCGCGCCGTTGCACACAGCTTTCTGTTCAGCGGCGCTGGGTAGACGCCAAACTTTGTTGCGTGTGCGACGCTCCTCCAGCTTGAGCTGCCCGGAAATGAACTTCTTCGCTGCGTTCACAGCCGCGTCCACGAGGTTTTCAGGAGTGGTCACTTCGTCCAGGACTCCGCGGGACAGGCCCTTCTTGGCGTCGATCGGATTTCCTACCGTCATCATTTCCAGCGCATTGGGCATACCGATCAGCCGTGGGAGCCGCTGAGTGCCTCCCGCGCCCGGGATGAGCCCCAACTGAACTTCGGGTTGGCCGACCTTGGCGCCTTCCGCGGCCACGCGATAATGGCAAGCCATGGCCGTCTCCAGTCCTCCGCCGAGCGCATTGCCGTTGATTGCGGCAATCACCGGTTTCGATGCCATTTCGATGGAGTTGAGGAAGCGTGCCATTTCCAGCACCTTGGGCTGAAGGGCTTGTTTGTCCTTCACACCCTGCAACTGAGTGATGTCCGCGCCGGCTATGAAGTTGTTGCCGGTTCCCGTGAGGACCAGCGCCTTCACATTCGAGTCCGTGAAAGCCTCGGTCATGGCCTGGGCCAGCTCAAGGACAAAATGTTCTGAAAGCTGGTTCACCGGTGGGTTGTTCAAGGTCAGCACGGCCACGCCGTCCCGCAAATCCACTTTGACTGTCTTGTAATCGGTCTTCATATCCTGCAACTCCCTCTGTGCCCGTGGATGGGCCCTTCCACGCTCCCGCAAGCGTCTCTCGTGGCGGAAGAATGACTCGGGCCTTGACCCACGCTACGGTTTTTCGACCTTTTTCTTGGCCAATTCCTCTTCCCGGAGTACCTTTCGCAGAATCTTGCCTACCGCGGATCTGGGAAGCTCTTTGCGAAATTCCACGATCTTCGGGGCCTTGTACGCGGCCAGGCTCTCCCTGCAAAAGCTTATGATCTCCTCTTCGGTCGCGGTTTCTCCATCTTTGAGCACCACAAAAGCTTTGACGGTTTCGCCTCGGTATTCGTCGGCGACGCCCACTGCCACCGCGTCTCTCACCTTTGGGTGCTGATACAGCACTTCGTCTATCTCCCGTGGAAAGATGTTGTACCCGCCCGCAATGATCATGTCTTTCTTGCGATCGACTATGAACAGGTATCCCTCCTCGTCCTGCACCGCTATATCACCGGTGTACAGCCATCCGTCCTTGATGTGGTCAGCGGTTTCTTTGGGGTTGTTCCAGTATTCCTTCATGACACATGGGCTCTTGATAATCAGTTCGCCGGATTGACCTGCCGCCACCTCCTCGACCCCTTTGTCCACGTCCATTAGCCGAACGTCCACATCGATAAACGGTATGCCAATGCTGCCGGTCTTTTTCATACCCGCGAGAGGGTTCCCGACGCCTAGGCTGGTGGTTTCGGTCATTCCCCAACCTTCGGTGTACGTGACCCCCAAGTCCTGAACGCGCCCGATAAGCTCTACAGGCATTGGGGCCGCGCCGGAGTTCACTATTTGAATTCGGGCATCCAGCTCGATCTCGGCCGCCTTGGGATGGTTCACAACAGCGCTGAGCAAGGTCGGCACGGCAGGAAACCACGTGATCTCCTTGAAGTTCGCCATCAGTCCCAGGAATTCGTCTATGTCGAAACGAGGCACCAGGATCATCATGCCGAAGTTGGTCATGGACCAGTTGAGGCAACAGATCTGGCCGTAAACGTGGAAAAAGGGCATCACACTCACCACCACCCGCTGCTGCGCGGGCATGATCAGCGGAGCAACGTTGCCTCCCCACGCGGCAAGCTGGAAGTTCGCGGCCACATAGTTGGCATGGGTCAGGACCGCTCCTTTGGGCGTGCCGGTTGTCCCGCCGGTGAACATGATCACCGCGGGGTCCTCCGACGCGATTTCGACCCGTGGGACCCTGACGTCGGAAGATGAGTCCAGAAGCTGCGAGAAATGATGCCAGCCTTCCTCCAGATCCAGCTCTTCGGGCGTGCTCTTGGGCATGACCTCGATATAATCGGTGACCCTGGTGACCACCACGTGGATGGCTCCGCGCTCCAGCCCGAGCTTCCGCACATTGCCCAAGACCAGGTCAAAGGTAAACAGAGCCCTGGGATCGGTAAGCTCAAGGACATGTTTGAGCTCCGGAAGCGTATACAGCGGATTGATGTTGACGACGATGGCTCCCAAATTCAGGGCGGCGTAGTAGGCGATGACGTATTGCGGAGAGTTGGGCAAATGCAGGGCGATTCTGTCGCCTTTCTTGATACCAAGAGATGCCAGGGCGTTCGCCATGCGCAGAGATTGCCGGCGGACCTCTCGAAACGTTAATCTTGAGCCGTAGAAATCCAGAGCCGGCTTGTCCGGGGCAATGTTGGCAGCGGAGTTGAGGAAATCTTGAATCTTGATCCTTGGGTAACGCATGGTGGTGGGTACCCAGGGGTCGTAGTGACGATGCCACGGTCTGGATTCCATGATCTCCCTCCCGGCAAGTTCCGCAACTGTCTATTTTGCTTTAGGACAGGCGAGACGCCTGTCCCACCAAAGCCATTGTGCACCAGGTACTCTGATTCCTAGATTCGTGGTCGTACAGGGACGCCATTTCCGTCATTCCGGCGGAAGCCGGAATCCAGTCTTCCCAATCCCGCGTTCCGCGCGGGACTGGACCCCGGCTTCCGCCGGGGTGACGTGCAGGAATTCGCGACCCTTTTTGCGTCATTATTTACTAAGTTTCGGACCTTCACGGGTGATCATCCTCTGGTCGGAGGAGACAACGTAGGAGGGTATAGTGTGTGGAGGTGGATTGTCAAGGATAATTGTGTGCCGCTCACTACACCATTTCTAATGCAGTAATATGTCATGTTATTTTTTCCATTAGCCTCTTTTGCTGTTGACAACCCGCCCTTCCCAAAGGTATCGTCTGCTCGGCTGACCTCTGTGCAGCACCACGCCACCTTTCAAATGACGGATAGAGGCCCCTGTGAGACTTGGCGAACTGGCTAAAGCGGCTGATGTGAGTAGAGACACGGTCCAGTACTATCTGAGGGAAGGCTTACTCCCCAAACCAAAACTCAGAAGAAAGAAGCTGGCAGACTACGACGCGAGCTATCTTGACCGGATAAGGTTCATACGTGAGCTTCAAGAAAACCACGGGCTTTCTATTTCTGTGATCAAGCAGATCCTGAGACGGCAGAAGCGGGCGTCCTCTTTGGAACGTTCCCTTTTCCGCCTTCACAGTAAGTACTTCACCCCACGCGACCATCTCTTGATCGAAGAGATTGTAGGGGAAGAAGCATTCCTGGAAGCCACCGGCCTGGGCCCGAAATGGCTTGCAAGAGGCGAAGAATGGGGCATTATCACCTATGAAATTAAAGAGGGCCGCAAGGTCTACTCACACGAGGCTGTCACCCTGGGGAAGCTGATTGTGGAAATGGACAATATCGGCCTCGGGCCCAAGGACGGTTTTGACCGCGAGGCCTTGAAAGTTTCGATTAATATCCTCAGGCAGCTCGTGGAGCAGGTGAACGGGCATTTTGCCCGTATCTACTGGGGCAAGCTTTCGCCGGAAGCGTTTCACAAGAAGGGTGTGGAAGCCCTTGAGGTTGCTGCGTTGTATTTCTACCATCTGTTTAGGAAATTGTGCAACGAACACACCGCAGCTCAGATAAAGCGACTGGTCGAGAGCCAAGACGAGGGAAATCCGCCTTTGTCTCCCGGGCGCTAAGTTAAGACTGCGCTGTGCTTCCTCCTGTCATTCTGGCGATTCTTAAGTTTACCCCGGTGAAAACCGCGGCCGGACTCCAGTTTTCTAAGATTTACGTGACCCCGGCTTTTACTTGAAAGTGCGCGGCCACTGTGCAGGAGGCGATGGGAATTTGGTGCCACGGATGTGCCGAAGGCTCATCCGTGCCGGTCTGGTCTGATGAAACAATCTTGGCATGGGGTTCAACTGCTGGAGAGGTTCTCGTTAGCCGTCGGGCAATAACCGCCAAGCACGGATGAGTCCCGCGGGACGGGACATCCCGCGTCTCGCGGGATGGCACCAAACCGCATAGCAGGACTTTCACGTTTCGTTGTGACTGGAAAGTTATGGAAGTTCGCCGGGGGTGACGACATTGCCCCGTGCGCCTTCCCTTGAGCCGACCCCTTCGCCCAGGGTAACTCAAGGCGCACGATTGACAAAGGAAACGCTTGACTATCCCCCTGTCAAAGAGGTACTTATTCAATTGAGTGTCGCACTTTCGGCCGCAGCCAAATGAGACTCTTCAGCGATCTGCGTATGTGGTAAACGCCGCGGCGGCTGCAATGGTTACCTTGATATCCGGCGGCACTCGGCGCGAAGAATTGGGTACATTCAGTTTTCGACAAGGTCAGCATCGATGTATGGTACTGTAGAGGCGACAGTTAGGATCGGCTCTGTTGTTGCCCGCTGCCGATAACCTTCGGATTGATTTTTTTCACATAATCCGACGGGGGGTGTTGCTGTGTCATTGATGAAGAAAGTCCTCGGGGTTTTGCTCATCTGCTTATTGGGGCTCGGCCTCCTCATTTGGGTCGCCCCTCATTTCCTTAGGTCAGACACCATTAAGGGCAAACCTGCGGAAAGCCTCACCGTGGGTACTTCTGCCATCGACCTTTCAGCCCTGATCTGGATTGCCCAGGCACGGCATTATTTTTCGGAGCAGGGTCTCGATATCAATATGAAGCTCTATGAATCCGGGCATCTCGCTATCAGAGACCTTTTTGAAGGCGGCCTGGACCTTGCGACTGCCACGGAATTTGCTACCGCTCGACGTTGTCTTGACCGACGAGATCTCCGAATCATTTCAATTCTTGACGCGGCCAAGGATCAACAATTGGTCGCGAGGAGAGATCATGGGATTACTGGGGCGTCGGACCTCAGAAACAAGCGCATCGGGATAGCCAGGGGCACCAGTTCGGACTACTATCTCCACGTCTTCTTGGTTTTGCAGAAGATCCGTGCCGAAGATGTTCATGTGGTGGATCTGATGCCTTCCGAACAAGTGAAGGCCATCGCAAAAGGGGACATTGACGCCATCATGGTCTGGGAGCCTTTTGCCACCATGGCGAAAGACGAGTTGGGAACCAATGCGGTGAGCTGGCCTGCACAAAGTGGAGAAGATGAATACTGGCTACTGCTCAGTACCGACGAAATTGTCAAGAAGCGATCCTCTGCTATAGGGCGTTTTCTCTCTGCATTGGCATGGGCAGAAGAATTTATCAGGAATAACGAGACGGAAGCCATGCAGCTTATGGAACAGCAATTAGGTACCCACCACAAAAGGGCTCTATGGAAGAACCACAACTTTCGACTCGGGTTGAATCGGCCCCTCATTGTGAAAATGGAAGATGAGCTGAGATGGATGAAATCAACACCCGGGAGCCGGACGCCCGATATGCCCGATGTGCTGGATTTCATTTATATTGATGGGCTGAGTTCCGTAAGTCCCGAAAAGGTGAAAATCCTTCGTTAGGAAACACTGATGACCGTCGAGCGTAGAATACAGGTAGCCACCGCTGTTCTCCTTGCGTTTGTCTTGGCCATGGGATCGATGATCTTCTGGAGCGCCCGTGAAGTGCAGCAAGGAATCAGCGCGATTGGAGTCAGCTCGGATGTGGTCCGGACCGCCTTTATGCTGAGAGTTCTCACGGATGAATACCTGGAATATGGAGATAAGCGCTCTTTCAGGCAGTGGCAACAATATCTTGCCCGACTCGGGAGCATCCTGGCAAACAAGGAAGCTTTCGGATCAATCGGCCAACCATTTCGTGCAGATTTGGAAAAGCGCTATCAGGAAGTGAATTCCCTCGCCTTTAAGGTCATGCAAGCGCCGTCTCCACAAATGGACGAGAATCATAGCGAAGAGACGAAAGCATTGAAAGAAACATTACATAACATGATGTCTCTTCGTCTGGAACAACTGGCCGAGACTGCAAACGATCTGAACATCACCTGCCAACTCTCGACATTGAATAGGCAGAATTTGGCTCAGAGAACTATTGTCATCATGGCTCTCCTTATGGTCATCAGCATACTTATAAACCTCTATCTGCTCAGGAAGTCTGTGGTAGCACCCCTCAAGGAACTTGCAGGAGGAGCCCAGGCCATAGGAGCTGGCAATTTCGATTACGTGGTGGAAACCAAAAGCGATGACGAAGTGGGAAAGCTGGCAGGCGCGTTCAACACTATGGCCCGGCATCTCAAGACATCCTATGCATCTCTGGAATCCGAGATCATGGAACGCAAGCGGGCCGAAGAAGCCGTGACGGCCGAACAACAAAGGTTATATGACATCCTGGAGACTATGCCGGTCATGGTGTGCCTTTTGACACCGGATTATCACGTCACGTTCGCCAATCGCAGCTTCAGGGAAAAATTCGGTGAAGCCAACGGTCGGCACTGCTACGATCATTGTTTTGGCCTAAAAGAACCTTGCACGTTTTGCGAAACCTACAACGTGCTGAAAACCGGCAAGCCCCATCATTGGGAGTGTGCAGGCCCCGATAACTCTATTATCGATGTCTATGACTTCCCCTTTTCAGACACCAATGGGTCTCCGCTCATACTGGAGATAGATATCGACATCACGGAAGGAAGGAGGGCTCAAGCAGCTGTGACCGCGGAACGGGAGCGGCTGTATGATGTCCTGGAAACATTGCCGGTGTATGTCTGCTTGCTCGATGCCGACTATCGAATGCCATTTGCTAACCGGTATTTCCGTGAAACTTTTGGGGAATCGCAGGGCCGTCGTTGCCATGATTTCCTGTTTAACCGAACGGAACCGTGCGAAGTATGCGAGACGTACACCGTTATGAAGACAAGGGCGCCACACCACTGGTACTGGACCGGTCCGAATGAAAGGGACTACGATATCTACGATTTCCCTTTTGTGGATACAGACGGCTCTTTCCTGATCCTTGAAATGGGTATTGACATTACCGAGCGCAAGCGAGCGGATGAGGCGCTGAAACAGACGCTTGTCGATCTGGAGAGATCGAATGCCGATCTCGAACAATTCGCCTATGTTGCCTCCCACGATCTCCAGGAGCCTCTGCGCAACGTTGCCAGTTGCGTGCACTTGTTGGATAAGAAATATAAAGGGAAGTTCGATGCGGACGCGGACCAGCTTTTCTCGTATGCAACCGAATCAGCCGTACGCATGAAAGCCCTCATCGTAGATCTGTTGGCTTATTCTCGGATCAGTACACGCGGGAATCCTTTCCGACCCACGAACTGCGAAGAAGTATTCGAGCAGACCGTCCAACAGATGAAACCCTCCATTGAACAGGCAGGGGCCGCGATAACCCACGATTCGCTTCCCATTGTTGTCGGAGATTTCACGCAGTTGGGCCAGGTCTTTCAGAATCTCATCGGCAATGCGATAAAGTTTCGTCGCGATGAGCCTCTTCATGTCCATGTTTCTGCGTCCAAGCGAGACAATGAATGGGTCTTTTCCGTCAAAGACAATGGTATTGGCATAGAAGCCCGCCATTTGGACCGCATATTCGTGATTTTTCAGCGACTCCATAAGAGAGCGGAATATGAGGGCACAGGCATGGGGCTGGCCATTGTCAAGAAGATTATAGAACGACACCAGGGCGCGGTCTGGGTCGAATCCGAGCCGCGAAAGGGGACAACATTTTATTTCACGATTCCCGCAAAGGAGATGGACGCGTGATGGATCCGACAACTAGTTTGAAACCGGTGGAAATCTTGTTGGTGGAAGATAACCCTGTAGATATCCTGGTGACCAAGGATGCCCTGGAAGAGGCAAGGGTGCATAATAACGTGCATGTGGCCGAAGACGGCGAAGAAGCAATGGATTTCCTTTACCAAAGGGGCAAGTTCGCTGACGCGCCTCGTCCGGATCTGATCCTCCTGGACCTGAATCTGCCCAAGAAGGGCGGCATTGAAATTCTCGCTGAGATCAAAGAGGACCCTAACCTTCTCAACATCCCGGTGGTCGTTCTTACTACGTCGGAAGCTGAAAGCGATGTGCTTACCACGTATTGCTTACACGCGAATTGTTTCATCACGAAGCCGGTAGATATGGATCAATTTACCCAAGTGATACGATCCATTAACGGCTTCTGGTTTACAATCGTCAAACTCCCTCCAGGTGGTCAAAGCCGATGAACTCAGAAACAGTAAACATTCTGGCGGTCGAAGACAACCCGGTGGATGTGCTTCGTCTCAGGGATGAACTTTGTGCGAAAGATTCCACGAAATTCGACATATCTTCAGTGGAAACTCTGGGAGAAGCCAAGCGCATCCTTGAGCAAGAGGCGTTCCACGTCCTTCTCCTTGATTTGGGTTTGCCCGACAGCCAAGGGCTTGACACTTTTATGGAAATGCGGAGCTTTTGCTCGAGCATTCCCATTGTGGTGATGTCCGGACTCGACGACGAAGCCGTCGCAATTGAAGCTGTCACAAAGGGCGCTCAAGATTATCTCTGCAAGGATCGCTGGGATTATCATCTCCTTGTGCGGTCCCTCAATTACGCTATTGAGCGTCATAAGATCTTGAAGCAATGCAAGGACGCAACCGAGGCTTCCCAGGCGGCCTTGAAGTCACTCTTGGACGCCCAGGAAAGGCTCGAGCTGGCCCTGAACGGGGCGGATCTGGTACCGTGGGAAAGAAATCTGAAGACAAATGAGGGTGTTGTGGGCCAGAAGGCAGAAAGAGTCCTCGGTTTCTCGCCAAGCGAATTACAACATTTTCGCGATTACATGGATCTGGTCCATCCGGACGACGCGGATCGTGTCACTGCCGCGCTCGATGCGCACCTGAAAGGCGAGACTCCCTTTTATGAAGCCGAATACCGCCTACGAACGAAGTCCGACGAATGGAAATGGGTCCTGAGCAGGGCTCGCGTTGTTCAACGGGACACGAGGGGCGAACCTGTGCGCCTGTCAGGGACTTTTCTGGACATCTCATCTCGCAAGCAAGCCGAAGAAGCCCTTCGTGAAAGCGAAGAACGTTTTCGAGCAATTTTCATGCGTGCGACGGATCACATCTTTGTCAAAGATCGCGAAAGAAAATATATCCAGGTCAACCCAGCTTTTGAGTCGCTCGTGGGCCGGGCTGCCGACGAAATCGTCGGTCGAGCAGTCCGCGACTTGTTCGGGAAAGAATTCGGAGAATTCGCTGCCGAAATCGACCACCGGGTGTTACAAGGCGAAAGTGTGGAAGGCGAAAGAACTGTTTTGATACATGGAACCCCTGTAACGCTCAGCTATAGCGTGACGCCTCTGCGGGACTCGGCCGGAGAAGTTGTGGGTATCTTCTGGATCACTCGTGATGTTACCGAGAGAAAACGGCTTCAAGTATCCGAAACTGTTGCCTCACAGCCTATGTATCCGTCAAAGGCAATGCAGTCTACGCTCAGGCAGGCCACTCTAGTCGCGCAGAGAGATTCCACGGTGCTGCTCCTGGGCGAAAGTGGCTGTGGGAAGGACTGGCTGGCCCGGTACATCCACAACAAGTCGGAGCGGGCTGGGGGGCCGTATTTTGTGCTTAATTGCGCTGCGATCGCGCCCCATCTCGCCGAATCGGAACTTTTCGGTCACGAGAAAGGAGCTTTCACCGGTTCTGTGGGCCGAAAACGAGGAGTGTTGGAGCTGGCCGAAGGCGGGACACTCCTGTTAAACGAAATCGGAGAACTTTCTCTTGCGGTGCAATCGAAGATCCTTACATTCTTGGATACGAAAAGATTTACGCGTGTGGGCGGTGAAAAGGAAACCTCGGTGAATGTGCGACTCATTGCCGCCACGAACCGCGACCTGGAAAGAGAAGTGGAAGAAGGGCGGTTCAGGAGCGATCTCTTTTACAGGCTGAATGTAATTGGATTAAACGTGCCTCCGCTCCGAGAAAGGCTGGAGGACATCCCCGTCCTGGTGAACGAAATCCTCACTTCGCTGACTACTGAAATGCAACTCTGTTCGGTCCCCCACCCGAACGAGTCTACGATGGCTGCCTTGATTCGCTACGATTGGCCAGGGAATGTGCGAGAGCTGCGCAACGTGCTGGAAAGGACTTTGATACTTTGGGACGGGAAGCGCTTTGACGTCGCGTTGCCGACGTTCGCGGGAGAAAAACAGGATCAGGCCATGACAATCGACTTTGGTGGCAGAACCTTGCGAGACGTGACCGACGAGATCACCCGTTCCATGTGTTTAGATGCCCTAGAGAGATGCAGCGGAAACAAGAAGGAGGCGGCAAAACTCCTGGGGATTGCTCGCGACTCTTTGTATCGATATTTGAGAGAATTCGGCATTCTTACCGGTGGCCCGGCCTGAACGAATCGTGATGCGCGCCCTTCCAGCCAAAAGTCCCTAGCCACACAACCGCCACTGATCCAATACCAACTGCCATAGCTAGAGAGCTACAACGAATCATGAAAGCCCCCGGCTCCGGCGAGCACTCCGGGGCTTCGCCTCGGAGATCGGTAGCAGGAGCGCATCGTTGCGCAATAACTTGGAGGGGAGACTCATCTCCCCTCCCATAGGCGTTAAAATAAGTTCACTCTACTTGGCCTTGCGGGCCCCAGAGGGGCCATAGAAAGTAGCCCGGCGATTCATCGCCGGGTAAATCCGCCTCCAACATCCCCGATTTTGAGAGTCCCAGGGGGACGACAGAAAACCAGGATAATATCGGTGGATAGGGTCTGCGTTCCTGAAAAGCTCTGCCGTCCCTCTGGGACTCAGAGATGTTATTCGTTGACAGTTCACCTCACCCGGCAATGAATTGCCGGGCTACTATCTGGATGTCCCTGCGGGACACCACAATTCAGAGAATAGGTTGAGCGTTATCTTAACGCCTATGATCTCCCCTCCAAACCACGCCATACGTAGACCCGATCACGCGTGCCTTGTGCCGGTAGCTTTCATCGGAACGCGCATTCAAAGAGGCAAGATCGGGGAAATGAGCATTCCAAGAAATGGTGGAAGTTCTTGGGGAGGGGGTCGGGGAGCCCCGCGCCTCGCGGGGTTACAAGAAGGTCCTCCCTGATTCTTACCTCTCTGAAAGCGAAGCGGTATCAAGCCGCTCTTGCGCCGAGCGCTTGGCCTTCACGCAGGGTGAAGTATGGGACACGCCAGGTTGCGGTCGGCATATGGCGCTTTACGAAAATTATCACCCACGGCATGACGACAACGCCCGCCACCAACCCAACCCACCATTCCGACTGGAATTGGGCGAGTGTGGCCCCTGAGTTGGTGTCTTCAACGAGCATCGCAACTCCCGCGACAATCCACACCATGCCGTTGTTCGTCATGTGAAGAGCAATAGGAATGAGAAGTGACTTTGTCTGAATGTAGAGCGCACACATGACATAGCCAAAGAAGAAGGCTCCGATAACGTCCGGATGGCCCAGGGCAAAAAGCGCTGAAGATGCGAAAATGGCCCACGGCACGTTCCACTTGACGGACCATCTCGTCAACAAGAGGCCGCGAAAGAAGAATTCTTCGACTATCGGAGCAATCAATACCACACACAAGAAGCCCAACAAGTTCCCCGAAATAGACCCCGAATCAGTCTTCCAGACAATGAACGGAGGCAGCTCAAGGATCCACCATTCCACGAAGCGGGGTGAGAAATAGGAGAGCGGGAGGTAGAGGAGGTAGGTTGCCGCAATTGCGACTCCGACCAACGGAAAAGCCAAGAGTGCATTTCGCCCTACCATCGCCCAAGATGGATAGTTCCCTATGACCTCCGTCGGAGCCAACTTCGCACGAGAAAGCAATCGAATGACGAGCAGTAGGAGGACGCAATTGAAAAGCGCCAGGAACACAATGTTTTGCAGGGTCATTGATTCATGGATTAGCTCCGAGGGCAGGAGGAGGAGGCTCAACACGATGCTCGCAACGACCGCCAGCAACGCACGTGCTAGTAATGTTCTCCCCCGAACCAGTTCGAAAGGGTCTTTCTCGGCAGTATCAACTGCTTTTTCCGCGGAATCGGTTCTGTTATCCAATTCAGCCTGCGCTAGTAACCCCGCACCAACCAGCTTGCCGAAAAGGCTTTGGAGGCCTTTCTCCGAAATCCCGTATTTTTCCATAAGAGCAGCATCCGTCATGTGTGCTCGGATGTCTGCAAGGGCTTCGTGGGCTTTGATCGTGACTTTCGGAGCGTCCATGACTCCCTCACGATTGTCTGATCACGGGATTGTGGAATGGGGCTCGGTGACCCATTGGAAAGAAACGGATGAACTTTATCCATATAACTCCGGCTGCGCCAAGCGGTCAAGTAAATTCAAGGGGTTGGGGGGCTCCGTTGTACCGAGAACAGCTCACACGTTTCAACGAGTTGGGAAAGGGCTCGTCGGACGAGCCCACGAATGATATCTTTCTCAATTGAGTTGATTACCGATCCTGCTTCGGTCTTCGGACCAATAAATGTACAGGGCTCTTCCTTTGATTTCCTTGATTTCGACAAAACCCCAAAAACGGCTATCAGCGGAATAGTCTCTGTTGTCACCCAAGACCAATACGGCACCATCGGGGATATTGATAGGGCCAAGATTGTCTCTCGGGCTATAATCATGTGCACGTGCGACCGTGTCCAGATGATGCCCCCATTTGTCTTTCAACGGCTCTCCATTGATGAAAACAACCTTGTCCTTGATTTGGATCTGCTCGCCTGGGAGGCCTATGATGCGATGCGTAAACGTCTTCGATCTGTCTTCCGGATAAGGGAATATGACAATCTCGCCTCTTGCGGGGAGTCGATCTTGATACCGTTCCAGCTTTACGAGAAAATGATCGCCCGCTTTCAGAGTAGGGGACATGGAATTGCTCGACATCTTGAAGGCCCTCGCGCCTACCAGGTTATGCTGAGCGTAGAGAGCGATCGGCTCCGATGCGAGATTGAAAGCTACCAAAACGGCGACATAAACATACCATTTATTGTACCATTTCAAATCGGCTACCTTCAAACGGGCGGCTTCAATCGCGGAATGTACCGCGATAAGGATATTGCAGATCATTACTGCGGCGATGAAAGCAATCAGGCCCGGCAGACTCGAGAGGATGCCGCTCAATGCCAGTGCAAAGAAGAAAAACCAGAATCCAACGAAGAACAGGATTCCTTCACGCAAGTTTCCATTGTAGACGTGGCCCAATCCGGTGAAAGGGATCGACAACAAAAAGGAAACGATCGGATACCTGCGCTTTGTTCGGTCCATGTGCCCCTCCTCATGCCCCTTGGGTTACGCATCGTTCCATAATGAGCTCTCTTGGGGACTTCTCCTTCTCCTACCATGGTTATCACACGAGAAGTCCTTAGCCCCCCTCGGAGTGGTTGTGCTTCTCGCGTATCCGCACCAAAGTACGGACGATTCGTAGCTGCGGAGCAACATGCAATGTTGGCATAATAGCTTGGAGCCTCGTGTCCTGAAAGGATTTTTTGCCCGATTCCCAGCAAGAGCTATGGTCGCCCGAAATCTGGTTGAATCCTGTTCCCCTATTCAGGGGGTAATCGACATCTGTAACATCTGCGCAATCTGTGGATTCATCCTGTTCCCGCACTCAGGGGGCAGACACTGGGTAAAGGGGTGGCCGATGAGGATTCTTGGACATGCAGGCGGTCTCGTGTCTTGTGTTAAGACGCGCCATGACTCCGTGTTGCGCGAGAGGTGTGCTGTCCGCGTCGAAATTCATGGGTTAAAAATTGGCATAACCAATAGTTGCTTCCGGTGGCCCCTCTTGTGACCTTTTGGCACGGGAAATGCATCTACTTGCGACAGTTTCACTGGTTGATCTAGGCACACTGGCCCTGTCGACATTGAGGATGTCGGGGTCGTATGATTAGGGGCAACAGGGGAGAATGCAACATCCGGGCGAGCACGCCGTCTAAATTGCTTAAACGCTCCCCGGCGCGGATGCTGTGACACTCACATTCTGTGGCTTTAGAACTTGGGCTAAAACCTCAGTGTCGAGGTGCGACTATGTTCCATATCTCCGGCCAAATGTTGTTGTGCATTAGTGATTGTTTCTTGTCCAGGCGTCGTGCCTGAATCTCAGCTAAGCCGGAATTACTTGATAACAGGGGGAAAAGACTAATGCTGGGAGGATTTGTAAGGATAGGTCTTATAGTACTGCTCTCTTCCCTAACCTTTTCGTACGCTGCAGCAGATCTGAAGCAGATCAAGGAATCAGGTGCGATCAGGCACTTAGGTGTCCCCTATGCTAATTTCGTTACGGGCGACGGGGGCGGACTCGATGTGGAGATAATCAAACTGTACGCGAAAGAGATAGGGGTGAAATACGTATACGTACCGAGTTCATGGGCGACCGTGATCACCGATTTGTCAGGGAAAAGGGTGCTCCCCAACGGAGATGATGTGGATATCCTTGGTGAATCGCCGGTGAAGGGAGACATCATCGGAAACGGGCTGACTTTCCTGCCGTGGCGTGCCAAAGTGATTGACTATTCCCGTTCATATTTTCCCACAGCAATATGGGTACTGACGAAAGCAACTTCGGAACTAAGACCTATCCATCCTAGCGGAGAGATCGAGAAAGATGTGGCGGCTACCAAGGAGCTTCTCGCCGGAAAAGAGGTGATGGGGATCCGGAACACATGTGTTGATCCTGCTTTGTACAATATCAAAGATACAAAGCCGTTGTACAAAGACAACATAGGCCTCAACGATCTTGCGGCCGTGGTCATTCAGGGTGATGCCCCGCTCTGCATTTTGGACGTTCCCGACGCTTTGATAGCCCTGGGGAAGTTTCCCGGCAAGGTAAAAGTCCTGGGCCCGGTGTCCAGGAAGCAGTTCATGGGTTTTGGCATTTCCAAGGATTCCCCTGAGCTGAAGGCGTCCTTCGATTCGTTTCTATCCAAATTGCACCAGAGTGGAAAGCTCTCAGAGCTGATTGGCAAGTATTATCCGCTTATTAATCGCTATTTCTCCCTTACCGCTCAGGAATGAAGAATGCCGGCAGCAATTAATGACTATTGGAGAGGCGTTCCATGGCCGTGAAGGAGTTCCTGAAATCATTTTGGATTCTCTGTGTGGTACTCTTAGGTCTCGTGATTGGCACGGTCTACACATTAGCACGACTATATTCTGCCTCCTGTCTCTTGGTTGAGGCCGAGAAGAAATCACTGGTTCAGAGAGTCGATTCTCGTGCCGCGATTGTGAGTGATCTGTTGAGCAGCAAGCTCAGGACTATGGAGGAACTCGCACGCAGTCCATTTGTGCGATCTTATTACCAGAATAAGGCCCTCGGGATGTCGCTGGAATACGGTCTTGCAGTGTCTCGGGCAGCGGTGGCAGACGAATTCGATCGCCATCAACGCATAGCACCGGAACGCTATCCATACGGTCTTGTGGGTATAGCTCTCTTCGACCTGGAAGAAGATAGCGTAACAATTGAATCCCACCATTTTCGAATGAAGAGGTGGGCTCCGAGTAGTCTCTTCACGACGATCAAGCAAAGATACCCCCTGGAATGGTCATTGATAGCCTCAAATCATGGGGACCGTTATCGACTTTTTCTGGTCAGGCGCTTCGACTACAAGGATCAACCAAAGGGATATCTGGTGGCTGAGTTGGACTTGGAGAAGATGCAGAGCAAAATAGAACTCCCCTTGCAGGAGACCGACGACCACTTCACGGCATTTGTTGATTTCAAAGGCAGTTTGATTTCAGGTCCGAAGGAAATGATCGGAAAAGAGATAGGCCCCATTCTGGCAGCATCTCCTGAGCTCACGGAAGGGGTCCGAATTGTAGAAGGGAACCACTTCTCGCAAGCCGGCAGCGCGAATTCGTGGATGGTAGTGCAAAGATACTTGCTCGACACCGGCCTCTCCTTGATTCGGGTTGAACCCGCCGCTCAATTCTTAACAGGCCGTTCTTGGATACTTTGGGCCGGATTGTTAGGGCTGTGGGCGTCGGTCTTTGCGGCGATGCTTTTCCTCATTTTCCGAGGGTTCCGTGAACGGCACAGAATGTATATGGAGCTCCAACATGCGCACAATAGCCTGGAATCGCGGGTGCAGGAACGGACCGCACAGCTTGTAAGGACCAATGCTAACCTCAGAAAGGAGATGATGGAACGAGCCAAAGCGGAAAAAGACTGCATGGAGAGCGAAGCCAGATTCAAGGAACTGGCTGAGCTCCTCCCGCAAATTATCTTCGAGACTGATGCAACGGGCAAATTCACCTTTCTCAATCGCTTCGGATTGGCCGTGGGATGCGTGAGTGAGGAAGACTTGGCCAAAGGCTTCGTCGTGTCAGAGGCGGTTTCAGCGGAAGACCGGAGTCGGGTTCTCGCGAATTTTCGCAGGATTTTGCGAGGGGAGACGGTTTCCGGTGAACAGTACGAAGCTCTTCGGAAAAATGGCGACCAGTTCCCCATTGTCACCTATGCTGCACCCATCATAAAAGACAATAGGATCGTGGGCATGAGAGGAGTCGCTGTGGACATAACAGAACTGAAGCGAGTGCAGCAGGAACTCTATCAGGCCCAAAAGATGGAGGCAATCGGTACATTGGCAGGGGGCGTTGCTCATGATTTCAACAACATTCTCACAGTTATCCAGGGTTTCACCGAGCTCCTTCTGATGCGCAAGAGTAAGGACGATATTGATTACGGAGACCTGGACACGGTATTGCAGGCCGCGAGGCGGGGAGCAGATTTGGTAAAACAGCTAACGGCCTTCAGTAGAAAGGCTGAACCTGATCTTCGTCCCGTGGACCTGAATTTGGAAGCACAGGGAACTGTAAAGATGCTCCTCCGAACCTTTCCCAAGTCGATCAATATTCATACCTTCCTCGATGGGGATGTGGATAAGGTCAACGCGGACCCCGGCCAGATACAGCAAGTTCTGCTGAACCTGGCCATCAATGCTAAAGACGCAATGCCGGATGGAGGGACGGTTGTAATCTCAACCGAAAGTGTCCAGCTGGACGATCAACGCTGCGAGACACAAGTCGGATGCAAAGCGAAGACATATGCCTTGCTAAGAGTTTCAGACACAGGACATGGTATGGAAAAGGCGGTCCGGGATCGTATTTTTGAGCCATTCTATACAACGAAAGTGCGTGGTCGCGGAACCGGTCTTGGTCTTGCGGTGGTATTAGGAATAGTCCAATCTCATGGCGGGTTTATTACGTGCCAAAGCAAAGTCGGCGAAGGTACGATCTTCGAGGTCTACTTTCCCGCTATGAACGGAGACGAGATATCGAATACTAAACCGGCGGAAACAATGGCGGTCCTTGGCACAGAGACCGTCCTCTTAGTGGATGATGAAGAGTATGTACGAGATGTGGGAGAGCGCATTCTCAAGGAATCCGGTTACAGGGTACTCACTGCGGAGAATGGAAGGCGCGCTCTGACGCTATACCGAGAACAACAACAAGACATAGGATTGGTAATACTCGACTTCATTATGCCCGAAATGGACGGCGGGGAGTGTCTTGAACAGATTCTGAAGCTCGATCCACAGGCAAAAGTCATCATTTCGAGCGGCTATTCGATCGACACAAACGGGCAACAGTTCCAGATGGCGGCCAAGGGGTTTGTGGACAAACCGTATGATTGCACGAAGCTCTTACAGACCGTGCGGGATGTCTTGGACGCGGCATGACGCCCAAATCGAGCGTCATCCAGGATGACAGCCTTTCGCCGCTTGAAACTGAATGGATACTTGCGCCTATACCACTCCCTTTTCTCGTAATTCACTTACTTCCTGTGCGCTGTAACCGAGATCCGCAAGAATTTCCTCTGCGTGCTCTCCAAGTTCGGGAGCCGGAAGACGACATGAAGCAGGGGTTTCGCTGAAATGCCAAGGGAACCCTACCACCTTGGTTTTGCCGTGCGCAGGATGATCCGCGTAAACAAAATAATCGTTGGCAAGTGCTTGGGAATCGTTGGAAACTTCTTTCGGAGTCTGAACAGGAGTGCAAATGCATTCCGCCTGGTTGAGTATCGTCAGCCACTCATTTCTGGGCCTGGAAGCAAATCTCTCGTCCAGGATGTTAACGAGATCTTGAGCATTCTTGCTTCGCGCTTCTATGGTGTTGAATCTCGGATCATCAATTAGATGTTCCAAATCAAGCGCCTGACAGACCTTTGGCCAATAACGGTCGGGTTGGAGGTGAGCAATGGCGATCCATTTGTCATCCCGGCATCGATAGTGATTGTAAATAGCATTTCCTGCTTCTGCTCTGATTTCTCTAGGAAATTCGCTGCCCAACATCGACGGTGCTGCCATGATGAGTCCGAGCGAAGCAATAACACTACCCATCAAAGACGTGTCAATCACTTGCCCTTTCCCGGTCTTCTCTCTGGCGTAAAGCGCGGCCGTTACACCCCAGGCGCAAGCCAGTGCTCCGACTTCATCACCAATACCAGGCAGAATTTGTGTCGGCGGAGCCCCTTTTTCACCGCACGCCATCATGAGACCGGACCGGGCAATTCCTGTGTAATCGAAGGAATAATCATCCGCATCAGGCCCCATGCGGCCCCAGCCTGAAGCATGAGCGTAGATCAGGCTCGGATTTCGGGCGAGGAGAACTTCCGGTCCTATGCCCATTCTTTTTGGCGCGGGTATGCTCATGTTGGTCAGGAAAACGTCCGCGGCATCGATAAGCTTGAAAAACACTTCCATCCCTCCGGGTTTCCTCATATCTAAGACAATACTTCTCTTGTTACGATTACAGTGCTCAAAGTAATAATTGCGCCCTTTGAGACCCACCATAGCTCCGATGATTCTCATGAATCCTCTGCCTGGATCTCCTGTTTTGGGTTCCACTTTTATAACGTCCGCGCCAAGGTCGCCCAGTCGCATTCCTGCCACCGGACCCTGCTGAAACATGGAAATCTCGACTACGCGAATTCCTTCGAGAGGGCCGCCCATTCCTATACTCCTTTCTTGTCTTCCCGCCCGATGAATCAAATTCATCCCGGCGTTGCGGTCGATCGTTGAACTGCTCCACCATGCTTGGGCAGAACAAAAAAAGCGGAGTGTGAACTCCGCTCTTCTGTGTATCGTCAGATGGTCACACTCAGTTCACGCGGGTATACCTCCTAAAGCTAAAAAAGAAGAAAACGCGCTCGTTGATACGAACCATCCCTTTTCTCCAAGAGATTGCCGAATCCGTCGCCCTATGCGAAGAGCTAGAGTGGCAGTGCAAAATCTAGGGAAACCTTGCCGCCCACTATCCAGATGTTCCGAGTCACCGTGAAATCGTAATCTCTCGTTACCAGCCCGAATCCCGGAGCATTGATGTTAACGTCCAGTGTGGGGTGCGACCGTGCACTTATCGAACTCACCTTGGCGAATGCGCCCAAACTCCCGGGGCCGAAGACCCTGCGCGAATACTCAGCCCATGCCTCGATAAAATGGCCGCCTTGCAACGGGCCGCGCAGCTCTGCGCTTATGGGGATACCAACCTGGGAGAGTCCTTCCCGGTAGTTCATATCGCCCAGCGCGGTGAACATCCCCACCAAACCGACGCTCAGAGCTGTTTCTCCGTACGCCCAGTTCGCCATACCGCCAACAAAGGGCACATACCCGTTGATGGTCAGGTCAGCCCTGTCGTTCGTGGTGCCTAGCGCGCCGGTGGCGGCTGTCGGGCTCGTGTACGCAACCTGGAATGAGTCCCAACGGAAGCCGGCCAGAAACGCAAAGGTCTCGCCGCAGGGATAAGCCCAAACCGCTTGAGCAGTGAACCAGTTGGTGTTCTGCGACCAGTCCCTCTCGATCGCAGCACCTGCCGCAGCCTGATTATACTGCTCATAGGCTGTGGATAGGCTTGGGACCATGTACGAACCGCTCAGGATGAGCGCTCCCGCGGGGCCGAAACGCAGCGGAAGAGCGAGCTCCAGCCATAGCCCCTCGTTCCTCCACTTCATGCTTATCCTGTCAAGGTTCGCAGCAGGAGCGTTGGTAGCATCCAACGCAAAGCGGGTGTCGCCGATATTACCTACGTAGCCGATATAACCCGTCGGCGCGCCCAGGATAGAGGCCTTGGGGTCCATCCCACAACCAGCGCCACCCAAACTTGGGAAGAGCCCGGGCAATCCGGGAAGGACCTGTGCGCCGGCCAAGAGCGGGGCCGCGACAAGTGCGAATACTGCAGCCAGTAGAACTACAACATTCCTCATACCTTAACCCTCCTCCACAAAACAACACATGCCGCCCTCTATCACCCAGAAGGCAGCGAGTTTAAGATCCACACACACTTACACGAATGATACACTTGTAGTGAAAAAAAATCCTTTTGTCAAGCTGTAAATGAGAAGCCAACAGCTCTCGCAGGCACACGCCATCGAGTGTTGACGTCACTTACTTGATATGGGGATCACGAGATCTTTCGCACAGGTCAAGGTCTGCGCGAGACCCTCGACGAGATCACGGAATCTCTCTGTTCCGAGGCACTAAAGCGATGTAGGGGAAACAAGAAGCGAGCAGCGAGCCTGCTTCGCATTTCCCGTGATACCTTCTATCGTTATTTGAGCCAATTCGACATCAAGTCAGACTAGAATCAATTGCAAAGCCTCCCCGTCGCTGAACCTATTTATAATTTCACCCAATTTTGTTGGTACCCTCTCTACAAATCCATTACAATCGGTAGTCGTCCACGTCCCGTACACGATCATGGTAGGCTATCACCTGACAAGAGGAGGCTGAATTGAGCAGAAGAATCATGGACAATCTCTGGCAAGTGGGCGGTAACGGACTGACCGATCCGGCGGATGCGGCTATTTATCTCATCCGCTTCGGCGACAAGGCAGCCCTGGTGGATGCAGGGAGTGGACAAGCGCATTCGCGGTTGAAGAAGAACATTGTTGAAAGCTTAGGTCCTGGTGTGCAACTCGAATACCTCCTGCTCACCCACTGTCATTTTGATCATACCGGCGGCGCGGAAGCGGTGAGGAACGAATTTGCTTGCCGGATCGTGGCGCACGAATTGGATGCGGTCTATCTTGAAGCCGGTAACGCGGAAGTGACCGCAGCGTCCTGGTATGGTAGTCGGCTCAAACCGCTGAGTATCGACATCAAACTTCAGGGCGAGGAATCAAGAATTGCTATCGGTACCGGTCGAGTAACGGCGCTTCATTGGCCAGGACATTCCCCTGGTTCGGTGGTCTACACTACCTACTTAGGTGATAAACTTGCGCTTTTCGGCCAAGACGTTCACGGTCCGATCCACCCGGCATTGTTATCTGACGAGAAACAGTATCAGGCCTCTCTCAAAAAAATTCTGGCTTTGGACGCTGACCTTCTGTTGGAAGGGCATTTTGGCATTTTCCGGACTAAGGACGAAGTGCGCGAATTCATTAAATCATTCATCAAATAGTATTCTGCTGTTCGGCAAAGCTTCGACGAGGCCGAGACGGCGGAAGGGGGAGCAAGGAGTTCCTCGGCCCGGCAGCGGTTTGTGGACTGAAAGCTCGCGTTGAGGAAAGGCGCCTGGATTCCCACTGCACTCGATTTACCACCGGCTTGTTCTTGCTTGACTAGTTATGGGTGAGTGCAAATTCTTTGGGAAGATTGCTGCGATTGGAAGCCAATAATTGTTCGGAAGTGTTTAAGGGGTGTAAGCCCGGTGAACTAATATACATCAAGAGTGGTCGGCAACGGTGAAAAGCATGGGTTAAGCCAAGCAGGGGCTGTCGGGGGCGAGATGGCAATTGAAGCATGGTTTACGATCGGCGTCGTGCTTGTGATGTTGGGATTCCTGTCCCTGACCGACATCGGCCCGGACACGGTACTCATGGGAGGTGTGACCCTCCTGCTGATTACCGGAATATTGGTTCCTGAAGACGCTTTGGCCGGTCTGGCAAACGAAGGTATGGTGACCGTGGGGGTCCTCTACATTGTGGCTGCCGGCCTGCAGCAAACCGGCGTGACGCAAATCATTGTGGAGCGGCTGTTGGGACCTTCCGGATCGACCATAAGGGCCCAACTCAAAATGATGATACCGACGGCGATTATCAGCAATTTTACGAACAACACCCCTCAGGTAGCGATTATGATTCCCGCGGTGAAGGAATGGGCCCGACGCTACAACCTTCGAGTATCCGACCTTATGATGCCTTTGAGTTATTCAACCATCGCAGGGGGGATGTGCACCATCATCGGCACCAGCCCCAATCTCATAGTCAACGGGCTCATTGCGTCCCAGGCCAAGATGGAGCCGTTCAGCTTCTTCGAACCGGCCTGGGTGGGCATCCCCGTCGGAATAATCGGAATAGCCTGCATTGTGCCTCTGATGAGGTTGATCCCGGATCGACACGCTTCAACAAGCGAGTTCGAAAGCGCCCGCGAGTACACGGTCGAGATGATGGTGGAGCCTGAAGGCAGTTTTGTGGGGAAGACTCTGGAAGAGGCTGGTTTACACCACTTCACGGGAGTCTATGTGGCTGAAATCGACAGAGGAGGACATGTGATCCCTGCGGTTTCGTCCCACGAACCCCTGGAAGCGAATGACCGCCTGATCTTTGTTGGAGGAGCTGAGGCCGTTGCCGAACTGCAAAAGATCAAAGGGCTGAAGCCGGCAACGGATCAGGTATTTAGGCTCGATGTTCCTCGGTCGGAGCGGCTGCTCATCGAAGCGGTGGTATCTCCAGGGTGTCCCATTGTGGGCCAGTCAGTCAAACAGGGTCGCTTCCGCTCTCGATACGACGCGGTCGTGATGGCTGTCGCAAGGCATGGACGGCGGCTACGGCAGAATGTCGAAGACATCATACTCCGCCCCGGAGACGTTCTTCTCCTTGAAGCGCAAGACATCTTCGTGGAACAACAGCGCAATTCGAGAGATTTCTATCTCGTGAGCCCCATTGAAGATTCCAGCCCTCCTAGACACGAGCGTGCCTGGGTAGCTCTGACCATACTGGGGCTAATGGTGCTGGTTGCGACGCTGGAATGGCTCAGCATGGTCAAGGCAGCCATGTTGGCAGCAGGATTCATGATCATGACAGGTTGTGTCAGCGGGACCGAAGCCCGGCGCAGTATAGACACTGAGGTGTTGCTGACCATAGCCGCCGCAATTGCACTGGGGGCCGCTATGCTCAAAACAGGAGCGGCCGAAGCAATCGCATCGAGTGTGACATCGCTTGCCGGATCGAATCCCTGGTTGAATCTGGCTGCGATTTACCTGCTCACGCTTGTCCTCACCGAAATAGTTTCGCACGCGGCCGCAGCGGTGTTGGTCTTCCCTATTGCGCTGAGCACTGCTCAGGGCTTAGGAGTCAATTTCACGCCTTTCGCGGCGACCGTCATGATGGCTGCTTCGCTGGCCTTTGCCACACCTTTCGGATATCAGACGAACATGATGGTATACGGACCCGGCGGGTACCATTTCACGGACTTCCTTCGAGTTGGTGTCCCGTTGGACCTCATCATAGCCGCCACCGCGATACTGATTATTCCGCTGGTTTGGCCGTTTTGATACCGATTCGCCATAACAAACATAACGTAGCTGACAGCTGCCATTGCGAGGGCGTCAAGCCCGAAGCAATCTCCGACCAGTGAGATTGCTGGTGGGACGGGCATCTTGCCCGTCATTCGACGACAGGCGGGACGCTTGTCCCACCATTAACTCCTCGCAATGACAGCCGACATCACGGGTGTCACGAGAGTAACAGCGAATTCGTATTACCTTTCTGAAAGCGAAGCGGTATTGCGTACGGGGAGTTTGCTGAGCTATCGAGAAGGATATCTGTCCTTCAAGGTGCGTGAATTCAGTAACAGACCGGCAATGATGGTGAACAGCGCGACTGCCCCAAGGATGATTACTGCCACGCCCCAGGGGCGACCAAACATCATGCGCTCCCGGACAATTTGAAGAGCGGTGTAAACCCAAACCGCCGCGCCTGCATAGGCTGAAAACTGCACGAATATGAGACTCCGCCGGTTCTTGATCAGTAAAAGGAGAGGAACCACAAGACACATCACCACGAATCCGATGTCTCCATGTCGGAGGAAGTGAGCAGCCAAGAGCAAGGAAGCAATAACCAATGGGATTATCCTAATAATCATACAAGTGCCCGAAGAGTAAGACCTTAATATAAGAAACCAAAATCAGCTCTGCGGTCCGGGAACAAAACACCCGAACCGCAGAGCCACAGGGAAACGAATCACTGGATCAGGATCACCCGATCAATACCACAGGCCCCCAGGTCGGCCAAAGAACCCTGGAAAGCCAGAGGAATGGCTGCGGTAACCGTAGTGATAATACCCGGGATAGCCATAATAATAGTACCCCGGATAGAAGCAACCATAGTAGTGGCGGAATTTGTGTCCGCGATACATCTTCTTGCCTTTTGATTTCTTACCCTCAGCCGCGGCCTTTTCCCACTCCGCGCCCGAGGGCCGCACGTCTGTTCTGAGCTGGCTGAAGAACACCCAGCCGTTATTGTCCAGTTGGGCCCAACGCCCGTCCTCGCTGAATACGCCGACAAGGTTCAACGTCTGCCCTTGCGGCACACACGTGATGATATCAGACGAGGCCGAGGGTCCACTGCGGACACGGAGACAGTTTTCAGGCATATCGACACTCAGGACAATAGCCGTTCGCCCTTGGGCACGAGCCGAAATGTCAGCCCTTGGCATGGTCCCTATGATTCCTGCTTCAGGCTTTCCTCGAACTTCGCCCTTTGATTCTCCTTTCATGCCCGCCTTCATCTCTTCGCCGGTCTTGGCCGCGCCTGGTATCGAGGCCTTCGGTTCGGTCTTAACGTCAGCCTTTCCCTCGCCCTTCATTTGGGCTTTGGGCTCTGTTGAAACCGCGGCTTTGCCTTCAGTCTTCATTTCGGCTTTTGGCTCCGCCTTCATCTCGGCTTTGCCTTCGCCCTCAGTTCTCTTTTCCTGGGAAGCTCCGGCCTTTGCTTCCCCGCCGAACTCCGCCTCGGCCTCACCACCCATCTGGCCTTTATGTTGGAGGACCTTTTCGGATTGTTCCATCATGGAGCCCGGTGTCATCTGCGCTACAGCAGGTGCTGTGGCGAACGCGAACAGCACCGCGAGGGAAACTGCCAACATTGCTATGTAAGCTGGTCTTCTCATTTTTCACTCCTCGATCAATTCTCTGGGTGATAATGGTTCTCGTGCAGCCCCTCTATTCAATTCGAGCAGCCCTCATACCCTGCAATTGGGCCGTAATCATTTGACGATCATACGATGTACACAGCAATGGGTGCTGTCAAATTGAGGTGAGGAACGTAAACTTGCTCACTGATACTGATGCGCATTCAAAGTGGCAAGATCGGGGAAGTCTTCTTTGTGAGAGAGGTACCTCCACGGCTCAGGCAAGAAATTCCCACGGTTTTCGGAAAGCTCATTTCGCCTGCGGGGAAATGAGCTTTCCGAAAAATGGTGGAAGTTCTTGGGGAGGGGGTCGGGGAGCCCCTTCTTACAAGAAGGTCCTCCCCGATTCTTACCTCTCTGAAAGCGAAGCAGTATGAGAAGGCGCTTTGAAGAAGCAGGCAACTTCGTGCTGGAACAGTCGGTGGCCTTTCTGAAGGTGCAACATATGGCCGCCATCAGGAACGACCACATATCGTTTGTACGAGGTGGGAAGTTGGCCGAAGAATGGCATAAGACCGTCGACATCGGCCACGTCGTCGTATTCTCCGTGAATAATCATGGTGGGAACGGGTATGAGCTTGGGATGGATCATCGGCATGATGGTCACCATATCGAGCTGAGGTCCCGTTGGTGTTTGGGGTTCCGCCTGTACCGCTGCCTGAGCATAAGCGTTAACCACGTCAGGATCGTTGACCGCTTCCGGTGTCATGGAATAGAAACGAGGCTTCCATGCGGCTTCCGGAATACTCACGTAAGGGTAGTTCCGGAAGATATCGATTCTAGGCCGCCTCCGTGCGATGTCCGGGCTGTCCACATGCATCTGGGCATAGCTCACGTATTTTTCTACCTTGTCCGGATGAGCCATGATGAACATCCCGCAGTACTGCGTGCCCCAAGACCAGCCAAGAAGGTTTATTTTCTTTGCTCCTCTCAGTTTTGCAATGTAGTCAACTACGGCATTCAGGTCCTCGCTCGCGACCTGGGTCGTCAGATGAACATCAGGACGGGTTGAGCGGCCGAAGCCTCTGATATCATGGGCAAATACATCGAAGCCCTCCGTCGCCAAGAAGCCCATGAGGCTGTACGAAGGCTTTCCCGGCACCTGGAGGTCAAAACTCCCACGCCCGGCACTTGCGGACCCGTGAGCCAAAACCACAATCGGTTTGTTGGCATGGCTGCCTTGACACTTTTCCCACAGGTAAAGCCTGATGCCGTCTTGGTCTATCCAGTGCTCTGTGCCGTTGATACCGCCGGATGGCGAGGTCATGGGTGAAAGCCTCCTCATTCTGCTTATGATTATCCAGTATAACGCCAATCCGACCTGCTATGCCACGCCTTGCTTGGCGTTGGCTTGACACGGCAGTTTGTGAACTACGAAGACAGTGACTATGCTTAATCAACGACTTGACAAATATGCAAAGAACGGGAAAGGAAGGAACAGGATATGCAACCATCAACCGAGAAGCAACCGGCAAGAAGGCGATCTTATGGCGGTCACGCTCACCGGGAGGCGGTCCCAACTGGGCTGCGAGCCAAGGGATCGACAAGGGGCAGTACTCACGCCAAAGCGGAGAAACAAAAAGCCAAGGTGGACATGCAGGCCATGATGGAGGTGTATAAGAAGGTGGCAACACCAGGCAAGCCCCACAAGATGCTTGCGAAATTGGTTGGAAGTTGGACCACCAAGACCACGGCGTGGATGGAACCAGGCAAGCCTCCAGCGCATGGCACCGGCACCTGCGAACAGAAGATGCTCTTTGACGGGCGCTATCTGCAGCAAGAGTATACCGGCGACATGATGGGGATGTCGTTCACCGGCATCAACCTCCTTGGGTACGACAACCACACCAAGAAGTATGTGTCCATCTGGTTCGATTCCATGAGCACCGGTATCTATTTTTTTGAGGGGACTGGCAGCGCGGATGGCAAGACCATCACCCAGGAATGCCGGTACGACGACCCGGTCAGAGGTCCCGTGGTGTGGCGTAGCGTGAGCAGGATCGTGGATGATAACACCATGGAATATGAAATGTTCATCACTCCCAAGGGAGGCAAGGAAGAAAAGATGATGGAGATGACCGTCTCCAGGAAGAGATGATGAGGCAAGCCGGCCTTTGTGCCAGTCTCTGTTGCTCTAAACAACAAGATATCTCGTGTGCATTGGAGCGCAAGGGTGGCCCTGTATGGGCCTCCAGTCATCCGCCAAGTTCCCGAAAGAACTTCCTGGGCCGATTGCCACGAGATCCAAGAATGTGACTACGGACTGGAATCAGGTCTAGGCCTAAAAATTCGGTGAACTGGCACGGAGCTGGAAGCTCTTGCTTGAGATTGCCATCGATTTCGAGTAAGGGACTGTAAAGACTTGGACATCCCTTTCGTGAGGTAACTATGCAGTATCACGCCGTAATAGAGAAATCAGAGGGATGGTGGATCGGGTGGCTGATTGATCTCCCTGGGGTAAATGCGCAAGAACGAACCCAAGAAGAGCTGCTAGAATCATTAAGGATCGGCGCACAAGATCTGCTGGATCTGAAAGGCATCCACGACCCACATGTCCAGATAGTAATGGCCCCCATGAGTATGACCGCTGGATAACCTCTCTCTTTAGGCCAAGATCTCTTGCCCAAACGCGCGGCTTCTAGGCGGGCGAAGCACGACCTGAGATTCCTTCCTCTGACACATTAAGTGTCAGTGCTGACGTGATCCCCATCCGAATCATCATATTTCGTGAGCCAGTTTATTGCATGGCGCCATTCGAGGATCACTTCCGGATCGACCCCGGGTGGCGGAGGTTCTCCATCAATTTCGGCCTGTCGGGTCGCCCAGTGGAGCCGGTATATGAGATCGGATTTGTCCAAAATTTGCGATTTGGGACGCATTTTCATAGCACGGATAAAAGGCCAGGCAGATTTCTTGAAACTGGGAAATTTGTCGATAATTCTTTCATTCTTTACTTGCTTAGAGGGGAATGGCAACGACCTGAACAAATTCACCGCCCACATCAACACGAATAATGCTTCGACACGCCAAGTGAAATTCACGCAAGTCCGGCGGTCCGGCGATGGATTTGATAAAAAAGCCAGTTCATCAGGCGTGAGATGTTTCCACAGCCGGCATTTCTTCAGGTATCGTTTATACGATGTATCGGACGGGTCGTATGCAGTGCCAATGACGCAAAAGAGGCAGAACATTCGAATGCCTACCTCTTTGGGGGTCCGCAACTCAGTCTCTTCCTCGGATTCGACGCAAGGCAGCCAGGAAAGATAACGAATTCCTCTCTTCTTCAACATCGCTATGGTTCTAGCTTTGCGCTGAATCGGAGTCATGCATCACTCCATGGCTCGGACGACTGAGGTACCGCACTTATTCGTTTTCTAGCCTCTTTGCCAGGAGAACCGCTTTCTCGTCTGATAAGGCGTGCCCGACCTTTTCAGAATCGTCCAGCTAGGGCTTCCAAAGCTTTTGTCCGGAGCTGTTCCGGCTGATCATCCGGCATACTGGCTCTTAGATTTCGTGACGGTTGCGAAGAACTCGTTAAAAGCTTCTTCTGTCGGAAATGCGCGCCTCGGAACGACGAACGCAGTCACCGCGTTGATGTAAACATAGATCTTATCGCCTGCTTTCACTATCTTTTCCACCGCGTCCCAACTGACTGAGGTCTCGCCGTGATCCGTAGTTTCGACTATTGTATCGGGAAGTAGCTGTAACATATGTTTTCCCAATAATGCCTTGTTTTGTCCTTCGCGGTAAAACTTCGTTATGTGCTTTCTTGTCGCTCTTCGTTCAATCCGGGGCCAAATTGCGATCCATAGTCCGGCAGTCATAAAGCCTGAAACGAATGTGCCTCCTGTCGGAGGGTAGGTCACGATCACAAGGGCCAATACCACCATGGCCGGCAGACCGTACCGGTTGAGGTATCGGCGCCGAAGAAAGGTCCGCGAATGATCGAAATGATAGAGATTAAACTCGACTAAATCATCCAGTGTGACTTCGTACTCTAACGTCATTCGTTCCCTCCAAATTCCGCAAGCACTGGAAACAAGCCCCTCTTTTAGTTTCATTCCTCATTTTGTTTTCGGTGGCGAAGGAGCCGATCCGTCGTTCTTTTACGACGCTTAATGGAGTATCGGAACGAGGAACAACCGTCAAGTCAATTCAGACTTGAGGGCCTGAGTATCGTCTCATTGGGCAGACGTGACCGGGTTTGAACCCGCAACCACCTGAATTCTTTCCGCGTAGCCCCGATTCAAGGTCGACCAAAGGAGGTCACGGTTATTTCTTGTCGGACAAGTGTTCATCAGACTCCTCAAACCTTGGAACCGTGATGACACAAAGCCTGTTTCTGTCGGAGGCCTCAATCACCTAGTGATCGATTCCCTTGCCGCTCACGCATAATTCATCGGCCGTGAGCTCTTGTGTCCACACCCTTTTGGCCGCTCTCATTAATGTTTCTTACCCCCGCGGGAACGCTGGATCGGCGTTGTGTCTCCGGATGTCTGTCCGGAACTAAGGCCTTGGACATTTACCTTGTCCAAACCCACTTTCCCTTTTGGCGGAAGACTGGTGCCCGGGCCGGGGTCTTTGACTCCGCCCACATCTACCTTGTCCAGCCCGACATTGCCTTTTGGCGGCTGAGTTGTCCCTGTCGGGGCCGCCATGCCGCTTGTTTTTGGAGGAAGGCTCCAGGGGCCGCAATTGACAAGCGAAAGGCCGCACTTCCCCACGCATTTTGCACGAGGGCTGCCATCGCCGCCATTAGCCAATTTGTCACAACCATCCATGCACTTGTTGTAGGCGGCGCTACATTGCTTCACCGTCGCCGCATCTGCTGACGCAACAATGAAAGCAGCCATTACCCCAATTACTACCAAAGTAACCCTAAATGACGTTCTGGACATAATCCTATCTCCTCTTGGATTCTTTCGCTGCTCATGCTCGCGCATGACCTATTTGATAGGCTTTGATGCCGCACAGATCCGAAGGATTCAGCCCGAGGGCCAAGCGCCCACGGACTCCCTTGTCGAAGGATCTCTTTGGAAATTCCTCGGCTCGCGAATCACCATACGGCGAACCGCATCTACATACTCAAACTGAATGACGAAAGGAACGAGCCATGAAGGCTGACCAAGTAGCCGTGGTGGGTATTTTGATCGGGTTAGTCGCTCTGGCAGGAGTCTTGTGGGGCATCCCGGCTTGTGCTTTTGAAACACTACACGGTGGCCCTGTGATTTTCGGTGCGGATCGATACGACAAGACTATTCAACATTCCGGGATTCAGTTGATCGCCCGCTCCCAAGCCAGGCAGGCTCAACCGGATGGTGGAAGCGCGGGAACGGGAAGTATAAGCGGTAATACCGCAAACAAATCCAGGACGGTGAGTCAACAGACTCCTTACAGCCAATGCTACAATGTTTGCATGGCGCAGTGTCAGACTACGCCGGTTCCAACAACAAACTGTTCGTCAAAGTGCGGCCAGCAATGTCGCCCGCAAGCCAAATAATCCGGAATTATGCTCCAGTCAGGCCAATTCTGGACCCTGGAGCGCCTCGTCCGACCACTGCTCCGGGGATGGTTCCTCTGACTGCAACTCGTCCACCGCAGCAAAACAGGTCAACCCAAATCGCTAGCCGCGTGACTTCAGATTCACTACGTACGCTATGGAATTTCGGTCCAATCTTCTGCGGTCCTGGATGTATTCTGCCAACGCCCCTACCACATCCGGTACCGCCACCGCGACGCCACACGCTGCTGTCACGATCATGGTCCATAAGGTTATCGGTAAGAATTGACCAATGATTCCTGGGGCCATGAGACCTATCGCGGCGTATCTGCCACCCTTGGAAGCTGCAACTGAGAACGACCCTAGGAACTTGTCCTTTATTTCACGAGCCATGTCGTGATATTTTTGAATGTCTTGATTCAGCTTGCCGTTAACGTACTTGCGGATTTCCTTTTTGGTCTTCTCCGTCCAAGGATTGGTCTTCACAAGATCAGAAAGCTCCATGAGATCGCTGCTGATGTATCTTCTCCTTGGCTGGTCCAGCTCTTTTCTCAGTTCAATTATTTTGTCCGCAGGCAATCGAGAGAGTTCTTGCGCTGAAAGCAGCTCGCATGCCACCGAGAACGTTATTTCAGCGAATTTCTCATCATAATTCTCTCCTGGAATCAAATCAGGAAACATCTTGTGCAGTTCGGGGAATCTGATCCTGAATTGCTCCAAAAGGTACACCAATTCTGAGTGTTGCCTGGCATGAGGAAAAATGGGAAATAACGACTGATCGTGCGCCAGATAAGCTGTATTCAATATGGTGAGCATGTCTTGCACGGAATTCGGCAGCGCCACCTCGATGAAGGCATTCTCAGTGCCTTTCACGGGCCCATTAATGACGGCAGCTTTTATTGATCTCGCGCGAGCCCGGAGTGTCTTTGTACCGCTGAGTTTCATGAATTCGGGATCTTCCGCAAAATGCTGGGTCACATACTTTCTCACCCTATTGAAAGTACTCATTGGATCATCAAATGTTGGCACTAACACTCGTTTTGCCACGCCCGCATCTTCGAATGCCGGCAACGTATCCTGTAGTTCGTCCAAATGCACCACTGACCACGGGGTACAATCGCTGAACGGCTCAAAAGAAAATCCCCCATGAGCATCTACCTTCGGTCTTTCCTCAATGATATAAACTTGAGGAGCTATATACTGTATCTCGTCGAAGAACAAAGCCAGTCGCTTTAGGTGAGGCGATTCATGTGGCTGATTGTTTAAATACAGGACTGTCTTGAAGTCGCTCATTGAGGCATTCCTTCAAGCTGGAGCGGGGCTCTCTTTGACCCCACGGGCATCACAGTGTCGTGAACATCTCCTCGCTGGCGCACGTCTCTGAAGCCAAGGGCCTCAAGCAAAACGATGACTTCCTGTGGTCTAAGAAGAGGAAGACTGCCCATGCCTACGGCACCACAACTTGCTGGACACCGACGAACTCTGCCTCCAGGCGGGGTCCCCCATCTTCCAAGAGGATTTCTATTACCTCTCGAAGATTGCGATGAAGTTCGTCAAGAGTTTCGGCTTGTGAATGAGCTCCCGGAAAACCCGGCACGTAACCTACGTAAAGACCGGTGTCCGGGCATCGTTCGATGACGGCCGTAAAGCCTCTCATGATGATTTTGAACGCTTCTTCCCGCTGGGGGAACCTCCTACATCGCGACAGGTTCAAAAGGGTTAATCAAATGGAGTCCTTCAATTCTGCCGAAGTCTTCCACATTCCGAGTAACCAGAGGAAGACCAAGACTAAGGGCCGAAGCGGCAATGATGGCATCCGGGAGTTTGACCAAGCTATGGCGGCGAATATTAATGGTGGATTGAACGATGGGCTCGTTCAAACCTATTTCGATGAGACTGCTTATCAGCTCATTTGTCATGGCTCTGGATTCTTCGGAGTGGCCTTTCCACGCCAGTACCTCAATTCTAGAGATTACCGAGATATACACGGGCCCGTCGAAGAGATCGAAAACAACTCGCTCTGCTGTCTGATTAAGCTGGTCGTTGATATGATAGATTAAAACGTTCGAATCGAAGACGCTCCCCCGGATCATTTGTCCCATTCCCTTTGCCATTCATCACGCATCCGGCGAATATCGGCATCTATTTGTTCAAGGGGTTTTCCGGGTCTTACACATCCTTTGGTACGCTCCAGAAGAGCCTTTCTGGTTGCCGCTCGCTGAGCGTCCGTCTCTTCTTCCAGCACCGTCACAATAACTTTCATTCGCTTCGCGGCAGGCTGTTCTCGAACCCATCGCAAGTTCCCGTTTTCGTACACCGCCTCATAACTTTTGAGCATTGCCGGCCTCCATCGTTGCAAGCACTGCTACTTATTACCAAAATATGCATCTAGATAGCACTTTCTCAAGAGTCAAGCAAGGAAGGGCTGGCCACACAGCCCGGATGTTGGATTCGGAGCACCCATAACAAAAAAATCAGCGTAACGCTGTCCGAGCATTATACGCTGATTCTCATGGGATGAGTTGGTCGGGGCGACTGGATTTGAACCAGCGACCACCTGAACCCCATTCAGGTACGCTACCAGACTGCGCTACGCCCCGACTTTAAAAAAGCTAGCCCAATTCCCGGAAAGTGTCAATGGTCAAAGGGCTCTGCCATATAATCGTTGCAAATTCGCAGCCATATGTGATATATTGGCAACCGGTCGTATGTTAGGCTGCTTATTATTTGATATCTCAGAAGGAGCCCCTGATGATGCGCAGCACGATCCTGATCGGCCTCTGTCTCGTCATAGTCCTTGCCGCCGCCCTTACTGTTCAAGCACAGGGCGTTCGTCATACCAAAGTGCACCCGCATGCCATACAGTATCCGCTTATCAGCCCGGTTCCGTTCCCTTCCGCAGAAGCGGATCCGTTCCGGAGTTCTTTCCTGGTAAAACGGCTCCTGAAAGGGTATTCACCGGCTGAGTTTGAAATGACCCTCAGAGAAACTCTGGACTGGCACACCCGATACGGGAGCTACGGCGTGCTCGGACACGGCGAAGACGTCTTCACCAGACAAGCTGCTCGGTTCAGACTCCGCCATCAAGGCCGATAGCCCGGCAAAACCTATAAGATTTTGAAGAAGTGGCCGGGGAGTCCCCTTTTTGAAAAAAGGGGCCTCCCCGGACCCCTCCACCAAAAACTTCTATGCTTCCCACTCCTCCTCCGCGTGCTTCGCACCGAGCCTGTCGCATAAATTGTCTATTCTGCTCGCAACATTGCAGGGAGGCGTCGGGCCTGCAGGGCTCAGCCCGACCTACCATGAGCGCCAAACGATGACAGCCCGGGTGAAGAATTGGGGGGGACCCTTGTTGGGAAAAATGAATTATTCATTCAGCTTCGCTGAAGCCCCAAAGGGGCGACCGAAAGTAGCCCGGTAATTCAGAGACTGTCTCAGAAGTCTGTGAGAAATGACCAGGCAATGGGACGCCCGCCGCCTGAGGCAAGAGGATCACCCTCGTAGGGCCTGCAGGACCCTGTGAAGGGATCTGAGTCTTGTATCAGT
>JBFLZC010000025.1:0-90819 GCA_040756375.1 Thermodesulfobacteriota bacterium | reverse complement strand
AGACTCAGATCCCTTCACAGGGTCCTGCAGGCCCTACGAGGGTGATCCTCTTGCCTCAGGCGGCGGGCGTCCCATTGCCTGGTCATTTCTCACAGACTTCTGAGACAGTCTCTGAATCGCCGGGCTACTTTCTATAGCCCCTCTGGGGCCCGCAAGGCCAAGTAGAGTGAACTTATTTTAACGCCTATGGGAGGGGAGATGAGTCTCCCCTCCAAATTGTTGCGCAACGATGCGCTCTTCCGGCCCATCTCCGAGGCGAAGCCCCGGAGTGCGCGTCGAAGCCGAGGACTATCGTGATTCGTTGTAGTTCTCTAGCTGTGGCAGTTGGCGGGATGTCGGGAATTCGGGTTGACATCGTTGCGTGGTTGCGTTCAAATCGCAAAGCAAGCTTTTCTATGGCCGGATCGAGTACGCATCGTGGGGACCCATCATGAAACGCATACTCGTCGTGGACGATGAGATACACATCTGCGAGCTTTACCGGAGTGAACTGGAGGACGAAGGCTATGCAGTAGCCTGCGCAAATTCAGGCGCGCAAGCCCTCGATGAGATTGAGCGCGATCCACCGGACCTGATCGTCCTGGACATTCAAATGCCCGGGATGGACGGAGTGGAAATCCTGGAAAGGATTCTGGGACGCGATAAGGGAATACCGGTAATCCTGAATACCGCGTACAGCCACTTCCGCAATGACTTCGCCACGTGGGGCGCGGATGCGTACGTGGTAAAATCCTCCGATACCTCGAAGCTGAAAGCCGAGATCAAAAGGCTGTTGGGAGAATGAGTTATCAGGACTTTATGAAGAATACCCTGTGCATCCTCATGGCAGGAGGCAAAGGCGAGCGCCTCTACCCCCTGACCAAGGACCGGGCCAAGCCGTCGGTACGTTTCGGCGGGATCTATCGCATCATCGATTTCACTCTCTCCAATTGTCTCAATTCCGGAATCCGGAGAATCTACGTTCTGACGCAATACCGTTCCGTCTCTTTGGATCGCCACATTCGCATGGGCTGGAACATGTTCAATCGTGAGCTCGATGAATTCATCGACTGTATTCCGCCCCAACAACGCAATGTGGACAGGTGGTACAGAGGAACCGCGGACAGCATCTATCAAAATATCCATATCTTACAGCGAGAACGACCTGCCAGAATCCTCGTGCTCTCAGGCGATCATGTATACCGGATGAATTACAACGACATGCTCGCGTTCCACATGGAAAAAGAGGCGGAACTCACTGTCGGCGGGGTCGAAATCGACCGGTCTCTTGCCGGCTCCTTTGGAGTCATCGGGTGCGACGACGAGTACCGAATCACTTCCTGGGAAGAAAAACCCAAGGATCCCAAACCGGTGCCAGGCAAGCCGGATAAGTCGTTCGTCTCCATGGGGGTATACATCTTCGACACCAAGGCTCTGGTGAAGAACGTCATCGATGACGCGAAAGACGCTGGTTCGGACCATGATTTCGGCAAGAACGTGGTCCCGCGGATGATTGGGAAACACAAGGTCTTTGTGCACACGTTCCGCGACGCGACCGATCCCAACAGCCAATACTGGCGTGACATTGGGACTCTGGATGCGTACTGGGAAGCAAATATGGACCTGGTCTCGCTGGAACCGCAGTTCAACCTGTACGATCCGGGGTGGCCGATTCGTACGTACCAGGAGCAGGTCCCACCAGCCAAAACCGTGGTGGCAATCGATTCCCAGGGGGATGAACAGGGCGTAGGAATGGTGCTCAATTCGATTATCTCCGGAGGATGTGTGGTTTCGGGCGGGAAGGTAGTCCAGTCGGTTCTCTCGCACAACGTCAGGGTGGAGTCTTTCAGCGTGGTGGAAGATTCGGTCGTCCTGGAGCGTGTCCGCGTGGGGCCGCACGCTCGGATTCGAAGAGCGGTCATTGACCAGGACGTGGTTATTCCCGAAGGATTCACGGTGGGACACGACCCGGATCAGGACAAGCGGAGGTTCGCTATTTCTCCCGGTGGAGTAGTGATCGTCCCCCGCGGCATCATATTGGAACGAGGTTAGAAAGATCGAGGATACCTATGTCGGAAGTTACGATTCGAGGGCGGCGGCTGGGCTATGAGGCTCAGCCCCAAGATTTCGACCGGTCCGGGCTTTCTGTGGTCTTCATTCACGGCACCGGAGGAGACCGGGAAGACTGGCGCGCTCAATTGGACGGCCTGTCGCAAGTGGCAACCATAGTTGCTATTGAGCTTCCCGGTCACGGGAAGTCCGATCCGCCAGGGGAAGCGAGCGTTGACGCTTACGCCCGATGGGTGATTGATTTCGTGGAGGCTCTGGGGCTCCAAAAGGTCATGCTCTTCGGGTGTTCCCTGGGGAGCGGCATAGCTCAATGGATCGCGCTACAACGGCCTTCGTGGCTGAAGGCTCTGGGTGTCGTAGGAGGCGGCGCACGACTGCGGGTTCATCCCGCATTCCTGGACGGCGTGTTACAGGACCGGGAAAAGGCGATGAAGGAATTCGCGGCCTTCGCTGTGGCTTCCCACGGTTCTGAGGCTGCGCAGAGTGAGACACTGCGCAAGTTCATGAGCAATCCTGCCGCTCTGATCCACGGGGACCTCACCGCGTGCAATGAATTTGACGCCATGGGGCGGGTCGCCGAGATCTCTGTCCCCACGTTGATCGTGGTAGGAGAAGAAGATCGACTGACGCCCCCGAAATACGCTCAGTATTTGCACGATCAGATCGCCGATTCCCGTATGAGCGTCATACAGGCCGCAGGACACGTGGCCATGATGGAGAAGCCCAAGGAGTTCAATCGCGCGGTTGCCGAATTTGTGAAGGGATTGGGCGAACAGTAGTGGCGGACAAGGTTACCGAGCAGCGACTTCCTTGAGTAACTCGATATCGTCAAGCATCTTCCCTGCGCCACGGGCCACCGTAGAGAGCGGATCGTCCGGAACAATAACGGGAACTCCGATGGCTTGACGAAGGCGCATGTCCATGTTCCTCAAGAGCGCGCCGCCGCCGGTGAGCACGATCCCGCTATCGATAATGTCCGCAGCGAGCTCCGGCGGACACTGTTCCAGCGATTGCTTGACCGTATCGACTATGGAATTGATTGAGTCCGCGATTGCGTAGTTGATATCCGTGGAACTCACCGTAATGGTTTTGGGAATTCCGTCCATCAAGTCGCGGCCTTTGACGTCCACTTCCTCTTCGTCCTCGTCGCCTCCTGCTCTGCCCACCAAGATCTTGATCTGTTCCGCTGTGGTTGGCCCAATGAGGATGCTGAAGTTCTTTCGTATATAGTTCATGATGTCCTGGTCGAGCCGGTCTCCGGCGATCTTGATCGAGCTACTGTGGACCACACCCCTCAATGAGATGATGGCCACCTCGGTGGTGCCTCCCCCCACATCCACGATCATGCTGCTGATGGGTTCGGCAACGGGCAAACCTGCGCCCAGAGCTGCCGCCATTGCTTCCGCCACCAGGAAGACCTCATGCGCGCCCGCGCTGAGGACCGAATCGCGCACCGCACGGCGCTCGACCGGTGTGACGCCGGAAGGTGCTGAGATAATCACCCGAGGTCGCACAAATGCTTTGCGATCATGGACTTTCTGAATGAAGAATTTCAGCATCAGGCTCGCCATCTCGAAGTTTGCAATTACCCCTTCGCTCAAGGGCCTGTAAACCTCGATCGAGCCCGGAACCTTTCCGATCATCCGCTTGGCATCTTCGCCGATCCACACCTCGGACGACCGGCGATCCCTCTTGCGAATGGCCACCACAGAAGGCTCGTTCAGGACGATACCTCTCCCTTTGGCAAAGATAAGGGTGTTGGTGGTCCCCAGATCTATCGCCAGGTCCTTCGAGATCCGTGATGCAATAAGATCAAGCAGCATCCGCCACCTGACAGGAAGTGGACTTATGCCATCGCGCTCTCAATCAGGTGAAGCGCATTGGCACAAAGTGATTGCCGAAGTTCCGGTCCGATTCGAAGCCGCTGCACCCCGTCATTCCTGCGAAAGCACATAGGCGTTAAGTCAAGCAGCCCCGTTCTTTCGTCCGTCATTCCCGCGGAAGCGGGAATCCAGTCTTTTCAATATGTTCTGGACCCCGGATCAAGTCCGGGGTGACGGGATGCATTTGAGTTAACTATTTGAAATCACATGCCGAGATCCTTTAAGTTAACGCCTATACGCGTGCGCGGGAATGACGAACGATGGCTCGCTGGCCGTGTCTCCTTGGAATTCCCGCCCCGAGGTCAAACGGAGATTGTTCTGGCGACCGGCAAATCATTTCATGCGCGCCTTTCCGCTTGGGTTCTTCAGGGAAAGCGCGTTTGATGACACGAAATCCGCTGCGGCGACGTTTCACGTAGGGTCCTCAGCGAGAATCGGCGTTGGAGACGACGGAAAGGTTTTGTTGAATCGTTTTCCTAGATTTTTACTTCGATAATGGAGTTCTTCTTGAGCTCCTCGATCCACTCTTTGGAGCGCGCTTCTTTCGTCTTGGTGGTCACGATGGCATACACCTTTTGCCTGACCTTCGCGTACTCTTTGGCTTCGTCCGGATTGAGTACTCCTAAATTCTTAACAGGCGCGGCCTTCTCATCCGGAGGCCCGGCTCCGTGATCGGGATCGTCCCCGCCGTGTTCCGGGTTGGGCTTACGTCTGGCCTCTATTTCCTTGCGCCTCTTCTCCAACTCTTGTTCGTAGCGTTTGCGGACAGCCGCGGGAATGGGGACCTTCTTTTCCTGTCTTCCGGTAGCTTCCGCGAGGTGGAAGATGATTACATTCTGCCCCGCGCCGAGCGGTGGGGTCACGTCTCCCTTCTTCATTCGCTGGACCAGATTCTGCAAGTTCGGGACAAGATCCTTGTAATCCATGACTCCCAGGTCCCCGCCGCTGCGGGCCAGATTGTCTTCCGAGTATTTCTTGGCGAGCTGCCCGAAGTCCGCTCCGGTGGAAGCTTCCTGGAAGATGCGCTTGGCCTTTGCCTCCACGTTGGCCTTACTCTTCTGCTTGTTCGCCGGGTCGATCTTCAAGGTGATCTGTTTCAGCCGGACTTTGCCCCCGGTGTAGATTGTCTCGTGGGTCGGGATCTCGAATTTGGTTGTGGGTTCAACGGGGTGCGCAGGCGCATGAGCCTTTTGCAGCTCCTTGAATTGCTCGTCGATGCGGTTGCGGTTTTCCTTGAAATACTCCTGCGCGTCTGCTTCGCTCAGCGGTGTTTTCTGCGCCACTTCTTTCTGCATTAACTTTCGCAGCTTGAACTGCCGCTTCATGATCTCCCGGTAATCAGCGTAGTTGAGCTTGTTCGCGGCAAGGTGGAGGACGAACTGATCATGAGTGATCTTGTTGCGCTTGATAATGGACTCAATGGTGTTGTCGACTTCTGATTCTTCGACCTTCACACCTGCCTTGTCAGCTTCTTGCTCGAGCAGACGGATCACGATCAGCTCATCAAGGATTTCTTTCTCAGTAGGCCACTTGCCCGGAGGGACTATGTTCAGGCCCAAGTCAACCAGGCTGCGAATGAAGGGATTCTTATACCGATGGATGTCCGAGACTAGGATCACCGAACCGTTCACCACGGCTGCGACCCTGTCCGAATAGACTTCACCCTCGCAAGGAGCGGTTGCCCATGCTCCTGCCAGGAGGATCAAAACGAACGCGGCGATTGTTCTTTTCATGCGTCCTGTTGTGCCAGTTTTGGAAGGTCTACACAAAACCGAAACCGTTTTCAAGCAAATCAGTCCTCCTTCTTGCGAACGCCTCGTCATTGGCGGGTTCCTCCGGTCGCTGTCCTGGGATTCATGCGTGAACTCAGGGCCTCCAGGAGCTCAAACGCGCCCCTGATGCGCGTTGCGGCGTCGGAAGACCGGATTCGGAAAGCAACCCGGTCTCCGGGAAGGAATCGTACCGTCTCAGGGTTGGTCTGGGCCCATTCAATGATGAGATGCGGGCTGACCGGAGTTTGGGCGTCAAAGGAGAGGACAAACTCTCGTCCGTTGCAGTCCATCTTCGAGACTCTCAGGACTTTCATGGCCAGTCGAATCCGCATGAGACTCAACAGGTTGGCAACTTCGGTCGGAGCCCTCCCGAATCGGTCCATGATCTCGTCTTCGATCCCATCCACTTCGCTATCTTCAGAAGCGCGCGAGAGGCGCTTGTACAGGCTCATGCGCTGCTGCTGATCCGGGACGTACTCCTCGGGAATGCGGGCTTCGATTCCGAGGTTGATTTCAGGGTCGATCCTCGGAGGCGGCTCTTCCCCTTTCATCTGCTGAATGGCTTCTTCCAAGAGCTCCAGATACATCTCATAGCCCACCTGGGCCACATGGCCCGACTGCGCAGAGCCCAGGATATTTCCCGCCCCCCGGATCTCAAGATCCCGCATGGCAATGCGAAAACCCTGTCCCAGTCCCGAGTGCTCTTGGATAACTGCCAGACGCTTGATGGCATCCTGGGTCATGAGCGTCTCAGGCGGTGTGAGCAAATACGCGTAAGCACGCACATTTGACCGGCCCACCCGGCCCCTGAGCTGGTACAGATCGGCCAAACCGAAGGTGTCTGCGCGCTCGATGATCATGGTGTTGGCACGGGGAATGTCCAGACCGGATTCAATGATGCTCGTGCACACGAGCACGTTGATCTTTCCTCTGATGAAGTCCAGCATGACGCGCTCCAGGTCCCTTTCGGGCATCTGACCATGCGCCACGCCGAACGTCCCTTCGGGAATTAGGCGCTGGAGCGCAGCCGCACGCTTGTATATAGTGCGGACACGGTTGTGGATATAAAAAACCTGCCCGCCTCGCGTGAGTTCCCTCAGCACCGCGTCGCGAATCACCTCATCGGACTGCCGCATTACGTGGGTGCGGATGGATTTCCGGTTTTCAGGGGGAGTGTCGATGATGGATAGGTCTCGGAGGCCGGTTAACGAGAAGTGGAGTGTTCGGGGTATTGGCGTGGCAGTGAGCGTGAGCACGTCCACGTGAGCCTTGTACTTCTTGATTCTCTCCTTATGGGTAACGCCGAAGCGCTGTTCCTCATCCACCACGAGGAGCCCCAAATCTCGGAAAGAGACATCTTTCTGGAGCAATCGGTGAGTGCCGATAATCAGGTCGATCTTGCCTCCCAAAAGGTCCTTGAGAATGACCTTCTGCTCGGCAGCAGTGCGGAATCGCGAAATAACATCCGCGCGGATGGGATAACCGTTAAAGCGCCTTAGAGCAGTATCGTAATGCTGCTGCGCCAGTACGGTGGTCGGGACCAGGATTGCCGCCTGTTTGCCGTCCAGAATGGTCCGGAAAGCCGCCCTCAGCGCGACCTCTGTCTTGCCGTACCCCACATCCCCACAGACAAGTCGGTCCATTGGTTTGTCGGAGTCCATGGCTTCCATAACATCCTGAATGGCCTTTCCCTGGTCGGGTGTCTCCTCGTATTCGAACGAGGCCTCGAATGCTGCAAAGTCTTCATCCGGGGGAGAGTAGGCCTTGCGGGTTGAGATCTGCCGCTTGGCATAGATTTCGAGCAGGTCTTTTGCCATTTCTTGAATGGATTTTTTCACACGGGCCTTGGTCTTGGCCCATCCTTTGCCACCCAGGCGATCTATGTGCGGGGCTTCTTCCGAGCCCGAAATGTACTTTTGAATGACGTGGAGCCGTTCAAGTGGGTGGTACAGCAGGTCGCCGCCCGAGTATTCTATAACCATGACCTCGCTCGGGATGCCGTCGAATTCCCTGGTGGCGAGCCCTCGGAAGATTCCGATGCCGTAATCCTCGTGAACCACCGGCTCGTTTTCCGCGAGATCGGTCAGAGAGGATATAAGGCTTCCCCGCGCCCTAAGTCGGGTGGAAGTCCTCACCCGCGAGCCGAAGATCTCCTCCTCGGTGAGGACGATCCGCCGAGCTTCCTCCATGCGAAAACCGGAAGAGAGTTCGCCCACATAGAGGCGCAGGCCCGGAGTAGGATCGGAGGTTAGATTCGAACTTTCGAAGCCCTCCCCGCGAAAGTCTACCTTTGCGGGATAGGGTTCCAAGAGTTTGAGCAGGCGCTCTGCTTGCCCGCGGGTGTGGCTTACCAGGAAGATCTCGCATCCCTTGTCACGCCACTGCTGCAAGCGCTTAACGAGATTCCCCATAGCCGAGTCATGTGACGCGCCCCTGAGAAGCTCCGGTCGGATATCTTTGTTGGTATGACAGGGCACGCGCAGTGCGGTCGTGCCGCGCTCTTCGATTTCCAGGGACGACACGGTTACCCGGCGGAACAATGCTATTCGTTGGAAGAACTCCTCTCGGCTCAGGAACAAGCTCTCCGGGGGAGGCACGGGCTGCCCGTCGCCGGCAGCTGCTTCCCAACCGCGAAAGATCTCTTCCTCCACGTCTTCAAACGCGCGCAACAGAGTATCTTCGTCGGGCAATACGAGCGTCGCGTCCGATGGGAGGTAATCAAGGAGGGTTTCCAGTTCCGGAAAGAAATAGGGGAGGTAGGATTCTGCTCCGGGAAATCGCACGCCGTGCTTGAAATCGTCGATAAGCCGCTGCCTTACCCTCTTCTCCACCCCACGGTCTTCACACATCTGGTGAAGCCTGACCAAGCCACGCTCCAGCGCGTCGGAGTCGGGAATGAGCATGTGGAGAGGGCTGATACGGACATGGGGAACATCTTCTCTGGACCTTTGATTCGTTGGATCAAAGAACCGGAGCGATTCCACCACATCACCTATCTGCTCCACTCGAACCGGGAACGAATACAACGGCGAGTACAGATCTATTATAAAACCACGTACCGAGAAGTCCCCCGGCTCTTCTACCAGCGGCGAACGCCGATAGCCCGCGGCAACCAATCGCGCCAGGAAAGACTCCCGGTCCAGTTCCTCGCCCACGCGAAGAGAAAAGCAGCTCTGCTCAAACTCTCCGCGGGGAGTGACTTTCCGCAGGAGCGCGTCAAGTCCCGACATCACGACGCGAGGAGAGGAGGCATCAGCAAGACGATAGAGCACCGTGGAACGAGCGAGAGAGACTTCGGTGTCAGGCACCTCGGAAGAGTAAGGTAGAATGTCCGAGGAAGGATACAAGAGCACCTCTTCCTCGAGAACTCGATCCGCGGGCCCCGTCGCTCCAAGGTAGAATCGAACGTCGGACGCGCGTGCCGCGGCCGCATCTCCGTCAGGGAGTACCTGAACGATAGTCCTGGCGCCTCTCCTCACTGCAGCAGCCGTCAACAGGGCGGGAGCGGAGGCCACCAGACCATAGACTCCGCCGTCTTGCGCGGCGTGGGAAAGGAACTGAACCGCCCGCTCGAACGGGCCGGTGAATACATTGGTTGAAGCAAAATCTCTCATTCTTCGGCGACTATTCGCTGTCTCACGATATTCGGGCCAAGCCTAGCATACGCCCCGGGGCAAGAAAAGCTCCAGGCAACCGCACCCGTAACCAATCAGTTACGCGGGCAAAGAGTGTCATTGCGAGCGGAGCGAAGCAATCTCCAACGTTCACAAGAGGGGATTGCTGGTGGGACCGGCATCCCCGGATCTAGTCCAGGGCAGGCTTTGCCGGTCATCCCCAATGGACAGGCTGGAAGCCTGTCCCACCATTAACTCTTCGCAATGACAGGTTAGATGCACTTGATTCTCCCGTGTAACTGAATCCTTACCCGCACGCTTCCAGCAATGCCGAGGCGCGCACGTTGTGCACGTACTTGGACAGTAATGTGGTACGAGAGTTTCTTCGGTACTATCATGGGGTTGTAGTCCCGAATGCACGATGGCGTTGACTTCAGGGATTCGATCAGTTATCCATTTTCTTTGACTTGGAGCCCTCAGCCTTTCCTATTCCACCGTGCATTATCAGTCGTGTCCACCTGAAGGGCGCGTGAACCCGTTGGATCGGGCAGACGGTGTTCCAGGGACCGTGATCCAGCCATAGCGAATTGACTCCGGGTAGCCAAGAGGTAGCGCAGTGGCCCCTAAAAAGATCTCCCGAAAAGAGCTCCTTAAAGAGCCCGATGAGTTTCTTAGCACATCCCAGCAGGTCCTGGATTATGTCCGGACCAATCCTCGCACCGTGACCGCAATAGCTGTGGTAGTAGTCGCGGGTGCGATAGTCGGCCTCCTGAGCTACGCGTATATGCAGTACCACAAGCAGCAGGGCCACGAGCTCTTCCTGAAAGCCTATGCAGAGTACCGGACCGCGACGCTCACCGAATCGGCGGAAAAAGAACAGTGGGAGAAGCTTTTCAAGACTTTTGACGATCTTGCCAAAGAATATAGGTCTACACTGCCGGGAGAGCTTTCACTCCTGTACAGCGGGCACGTGTTGTATCGGATGCAGGATTACCAGGGCGCGCTGGAGCGATATACCAGCATGAAATCCACTAGGTTAGTGGACGAGGGTCTTGGGGGCATGGTGATTTACCACATGGCCATGACCAGGATGGCCCTGAAGGATTTCGACACTGCCGCGTCACTTTTCGATCAGCTCGCCAAAGACACCAACTCACCCTACCGCCGCGAGGCTGCTACCGCGATAGCAGCGATCTATGAAGAAATGGGAAAGAAAAAGGAAGCGATTCAGGCCTATCGTCAATACTTAAAGATGTTCCCGCAAGCGCCGGATGCACCGTATGTGAGAGCACGAATAGCCCAGCTCTCTACTCAGGGTTAACAAGACCCCTTTGGATGATCACGTCCATTTCGCTTACCCAGACGGTAAACGTTGTCTGGTCGGAGTCGACAAGGTAACGCCCGGCCGTCTCCTGAACATCGGGATCGAATGCATTGTGGTCCAGGAGGTAATCCAGGATCAGCCGGACTTCGGTGAACGCCAAATCGTCTTCGAAGAAAATAGTGAAGAGCTGATTGGCGTGTAAGAAAGGAATAGAGTCCATTTTTATTCACCTTTTTCAAGCATAATCCAGGGTCACGTGGGGGTCAAGCAAGGATGGTACAGCATTTTGTGCTCTAAAATGTGCTGTTAGTTCTTGACATAGCTTTTCTCTGCCTGTATAACCCCGATTGGCAGTATGTTTTCCGATTTTGTGCTATTTCTTTGGTGAAAGGAGGCAAAGATGACTAAGGCGGATTTGGTGGCTCGGATTGCGGAAGAAGCGGGTATTTCCAAGAAAGCTGCTGCGCTCTCCCTGGATTCCGTAGTTGCGGCTATTCACGAGGCTCTGAAGAAAAGCCAGAAGATTCGGATCGCCGATCTGGGGAGCTTCAGCGTGATCAAGAGGCAGGCCCGCAAGGGAGTCAACCCGCGGACCGGGCAACCGATCAAGATACCCGCAACCAAGGCCCCGAAATTCACGGCAGCCAAGGCGTTGAAGGATTCGGTCAAGAAGTGATCGATGGTGGAGCCGTATACGGCTCGGCCGGCTCCAGCCGGCAAGAACAATCGATCGCTTGCCGCTAGGTCCGGGTTGCGACTATCTAATAGTCGAGACCGGGCAACCGAGCGGTGACCGAAGCCGAGCGGACGCGGGCCGGTGGGCATTATGCTCAAGATCCGGCGCGCGGAGCGGGAGGACTCCCGACAGGCGAATCGCTCGAACTGATGTGGAGCGAGGCGCAGGCGGTAACCTCTCTCGGTTTGAAACATTGAGATAGAGCTTTTAGAAGGCCGTCTTGTCCCAGGACGGCCTTAGCTCTCTTTAGGCTCAAGCGTATGAAAGGTCTTTTTGTCATTGTCATCGCGATTGCGCTGCTTCTGAACGGATGCGCATCGCTGATGGACGCAAAGTTCACCACGAGGGAAGGAAAGCCCTCTCCCTTCACACCTCAGGAGGACAAGGTAGGACCTCCTCCCGATCCCGCCATGAGGCCCTAAATCGGCATCTCCTCTATTGCCAGTCGTCGTCCGGTCCCGGTCTGTCTTCCCCAACGTCTCCGGGCCTCGGGGGACGAGGAGGGCGTGCGGGCCGCATCTCTTGCCCCGCTCCGGGCTGCATACCGTGCTGAGGTGGAGGAGGCCGCATGAAACCGGCAACCGATTTGTGAAAATCCTTCAAGAATAGAATGAGTCGCGCTTGCTGACGAATGGTGAGAAGCTTGGATACCTCATCATACTGCCTCTCCCACTGATCCTTGAGTTGCCCTCTTGTCGTTCGAATCCTGTTTAATAGGTCCTCGATTTCTTTGTCCGAAGCCTCTCCCGCGGGCTTCTTCAGTAGGTCCCTCAATTTTCGTGTATCTTGAGTGACGGCCAGGCGAAGCTTCTTTCTGTCTGCAAGGAACCTTGCGCGGATCTCGAAAATCTTGTCCGCAGTCTTCTTATCCAGATCCAGAGCCTCCATCATTTTCCACATCTGGAGCATTTCGAGCCGTTCCTGCGCTTTGGCCGGCCCCTCTTCCGGCTGGCTGCGCGCATTGGGCGCAAGAGATGCCGCAAGAGCCATCAGAAGCAGTGCCATCAGAATCGATCGCATGTGGGTTCCCTTTCGACAATAGTGAGACGCACCGCGGCATTCATGTCGAGATGCGCCCTAGAGCAGCAAGTTGTCAGCCTCGTCCTCGGCTTCGAACCAAGTCATGAGCCCATCGTTGAGGAACGCTATTCTGGAGTCCGCGGGGATGGTGGCGGCCTGGACGTCCACGGATGCGTACCGGTCTTCTTCCACAGGCCCATAAAGCTCGTTCAAATCTTCCACCAGCGCCAGGGTTCGGGAAGGCAAGGTCTGCCCATCCTGATCCGGTCGCATGGAGTACTCCCATGCCCCAAACACAGCCAGGACCACGCAAATGGCCGCAGCGGCAAGCTTCCAGCGCAGACCCCAGGTGCCTCGGTTCATTTCCTTTTCACGAAGTTTCGCGTCCAGGGAGAGATCATACCTGCGCCAGTATTCCGCTCCGGGATCCTCGGGCGCGTTGGTCTTGAGCGTGGCAATCAGGCCGGCCATTTCCTGCCGCAGTTCCCTGCACGCAGCGCACTCCAGCACGTGCGCGTCCAGCGCTGCGCGTTCCCTATCGTCGAGGCCCGCGTCCAGATCACGAATTACCAGTTCCTCTATGTTTGCGCATGTGAGCTTTCTCATCGATGCCTCCGACTTTCTTTCGGAGCGTCTTCACAGCCTGGAAGAAGTTGACCCGTGCACCGCCTTCAGTGCCGCCCAACAGACGGGCAATCTCTTTGTAATCCATCTCATCATAGATTCGGAGCTGAAGAGTCAAGCGCTGCTTTTCGGGCAGCTCCTCGATCGCGCTCCGAAGAAGAGATTGCGCGCTGAGTTCTTCGAGACGCTCGACCGGTGACGGGCCCGGGTCGGAAACGTACTCATTCAGTTCTACCGTGAAATCGTACTTTCGTCTCCGAAGGTGGTCACGGGCCGCGTTGATTGCGATACGGTACAACCAAGTCTTGAAAGACGAGGCGAACATGAACCCGGAGAGTTTCTCAAACGCCTTGAGAAAAACGTGTTGCGAGATGTCTTTTGCGGCCTCGTTATCTCGAACTATCCCAAGGATAGTCATGGTTACCGGTCTGGAGTATCGCCGGACGAGCTCCGCGAAGGCTTCACGATTCCCGTTCCGGAAATCTCTGACCAGGTCCGCATCGTTCATTGGCCACCGTTCTGTTCAAATGGACGCCGAAGTCGCCGGCCACGTTATATGCCGGAAGAAAAAATTTTGGCACCGATTATGAAAGAACTTTTGTGAGATTTGCCATGGGCGTGACGAAAAAGTGCGCCACCACGTGCTGAACATTATGATGACGCGCAATGAATTCTGCGGAACATCTCAAGAGGGCACGGCGTGGAAACTGTCTCAAAAGTGCTGGCACCGAACAGATCGTGCCACGATGGGTGGCCGGGACGTCATACGTCTCGGTGCCGAAGGCACAAGAAGCGCTCTTGTCGTGAAGCGTCCGGTCAAGTGTATTGCCAGTAGCTTCGATGCCCTATGGGCGTCGCTTCCTGTCGCTTTGCGACCCCGATCCCGCGTCCCGCGGGAACGTCGGGGCCCCCCAGTTTGAACCTGCTTCACTAATCGTGGCACGATCTCGATTGGGATCGTAGTTTAGAGACAGTTTCCGTGCCGTGCCCAACAAAGACTTAGGCCGCCGCAGGTTGAGATCGCAGATAGTTCCCCTTGAGTTTGAGGAGCGCGCTCCTTTCGATCTGGCGTGCCCGCTCGCGGGTGATGCCGAAGTGCGCGCCCAGTTCCTTCAACGTGTATCGTTCATCGGAGAGAATTCTCTTTTCGATGATGTACTTCTCTCGAGGATTCAGTGTCTCCAGCGCATCCTGGACCCATTCCCGTAAGCCTTCCCGTTCCTCAAGTATGGCCAGCAACTCTTCCTGGTCGGGAGTCTGATCTTGCAACGTGTCGGTAAACGAATCGCGGGACCGGTCGCCGATCAGGTCGTCCAGCGAAAGATCATGAGCCTTCAGCCGCGCCTGCATGTCGATCACTTCGTCCTCGGTAACGCTGATCTTTCCTGCAAGCCTGGCTACGTTCTCCAGATGGTCTTCGTAGTCGATAGCCTCGGGGAGATCGGAGATCCGATAAAAGAGCTTACGCTGAGCCTGAGTGGTTCCGATCTTTACGAGAGACCACGAGCGAATAATGAAGTTTTGGATGTACGCTTTGATCCACCAGATAGCATACGAAATCAACCGATAGCCTTTGGTGGGATCGAACCGTTGTACCGCCTTCATGAGCCCGATGTTGCCCTCCTGGATCAAGTCCAGAAGTTTAACGCCGTAATTCCGATACCCTAACGCTACCTTGATGACAAAACGGAGGTTGCTCGTCACGAGCATTTGTCGTGCTTGTTCGTCGTCTTCATCACGGTAGCGAATAGCAAGTTCGGTTTCTTCTTCGCGGCTCAATAGGGGATAGTGTTCAATTTGAGAAAGGTATATCCTGAGTCCGTCCGTCTCAGTCAAACGATCCATGTCTTCCACCTCCGCCCTGTGTTCAGGGTGCTACCTAACAGTGAGATGCTGTGAGGTGGGAAAAGGTTTCGCGAAGGATAAACAGCCGAAGAGTTCGACGCGATGATCTTGGATAAGCTCTGGGTAAGGATAAGAGGCGAATTCCTCAACTTCAAGGACGAGTTTTTTGAAGGTGGAGAGTTGCGTCGGAAGTCTGAGGAATTCTTAGAGAAACTGGAGCGCAGGCTGGCCGGTGATCCCACTTCCAGTGAGACCTCGCCCGACCTGGATTCGAGGTTGCAAGCGTTAAGAGAAAAGCTCGAACAGCTTCGGGCACCTTCAGGGCAATCCGAGAAATCCATGGAACATCAGGGTGAAGAAAGAATTCCCTCTACGCTCGATGAGCTGGAGCAGGCTCTAGACGAGCTTCTCCGATTGCGAGCCGAAAAGCGCCCATCTGCCGATCAATCGCAGGCCTCCCCGAAAAACCCGCGGACCCTGGGCTAGTGTTGTATCCCAGAAACAATGCTTGGGAGCCGAAGTACCGGTGTGCCGATTCTATTAGCCTTCTTCACCCTCTTCTGACTGGCCCCCCGGTTCAGGGCCCTCAAATTCCTTCATTGCTCTTGCCAGATCGTCCAGCCGCTGGTCTACCAGGTAGTTGATGGAGTTTTCAGGCCAGTTACCGTCTTTGTCCGGTTCTCCGGCAGCTATTCCGGTGAGGATTTCAATCCCCTGGTCCACGTGATCCACTGCCCAGATGTGGAACTTGCCTTCCTTGACCGCTTCAACCACTTCCGGTTCAAGATTGAGGTCGCCCAGGTTTAGTCTGGGGATCATGACCCCCTGCTTTCCAGTGAGCCCTTTGGCTTTGCAGGTCTTGTAGAATCCTTCAACCTTGTAATTCACCCCACCAATGGGCTGCACTTCGCCGTGCTGGTTTACGCTTCCGGTCACGGCAATCCCTTGATCGATCGGTTTCTCGGAGAGCGAACTTAACAAGGCGTACAGCTCGGTCGAGGAGGCCGAGTCACCATCCACTCCCGAATAGGACTGCTCGAACGTGATACTCGCCGTGAGATTGAGCGGCTTGTCCTGCGAAAAGCGGTCTCGCAGAAATCCTGAGAGGATGAGCACGCCCTTGTTGTAACTATGGCCGGAAAGCTCCGCTTCCCGCTCGATGTTGATAATACCTCCCTTACCCATGCTCGTCTTGGCGGTGATACGGGAAGGCCTCCCGAATGAAAACTCAGGCAGGCTGTACACGCTCAAGCCATTGATTTGGCCTACTCGTTCCCCTTCCGTATCAATCATGAGGATACCGTCTTCGATCATCTCGTGGATCTTATCCTCGATCATATTGACCCGTTCGATACGTTCCGAGTTGGCTTTCTCCACATGCGCGCCCGATATAGCCGAGGCTTTGTCTTCCCTAGCCACGAGGTCGGCTTCCCGGATCAGGTCCGCTATGCGTTCCAGTCGCGCGGTGAGCTTCTTCTTTCGGCCCGCCCATCGGACCGCCATGCGTGTGAGAGCTTCGATGCCCGAGAGATCGAACGGGAGCAGCTCCTCTTCCTTGCAGACATGCGACACAAAACCCAGAAGTTTCTGGACGTTATCCGAACTGTTGGGCATTACCGAGTCGAATTCAGCCTTAACCTTGAATATTTTTTGAAAATCCTCGTCGTACCAATGGACGATGTCGTAGATCTCCGGTTCTCCGATCATGATCACCCGTATTTTCACCGGGATCTTCTCGGGCTTAACCGACGCGGTGAAAAGGAAGCTGAACGGATCCGTTTGAATCTCGAGAACTCCTTCCCTCAGTGTCCTCTTCAGAACGGGCCAGACACCAACTTCAACGAGGGTGTCTCTGGCATTGAGAACCAGGTACCCGCCGTTAGCCTTCAGAAAACTCCCCGCCTTGATATGCCGATAATCGGAGAACCAGACCCCGCGCTGGTCCACCACCCTGTCGATGCCGCCGAAAAGGTTGCGGAACGTGGGAGTGGTTTCAATGACCACCGGAGCTTTCTTGGTCTCGGAGTTGTCAACAACGACGTTGACTTCGTAATCCTTGAAAAGAACCTGTTCGGGCGGAGCAAGCATGGCCTGTCCGGGCATTCCTCCTTCGGCTCCCGGCATTCCCTGGACAAGTCTGGGCTTGAAGCGATCAAGATTGTCGATGATGTCCTGCTGGAGCTCGTCCAGGTAAGCGGTAACCGCGTCGTCCTTAGTTTCTTCACGAATGGGGCCGATTAGGTCTTTGACCACGGGATCGACCCGGTCTTTGGAAAGCTCCTCCAAATCATGCTGAATGGCCTTATCTATCTCCCTGGCTTCCTTGATGATTTTTTCCATCTCCTGGGAGAGTTCCTGATACTTGGCCTTGATCTTCTCCAACTCTTCGGCCGAGAATTTCCCCTCCTCCACCAGGGATTCCAGCTCCTCGATCTTCCTGGGGTTTCCCACAACCACAGGGGCCAGATCCGGACGGGTAAACGGACCCACCTGGACCTGCACCATCATGAAATTTGATTGCTGAACCTTATTCTCAAAATTCTTGAACAAGGCCTTTTGTCGTCCGATATGGCGATTGACTATTTCATTACGCGCGGACTGGAATTCTTCGCTCTCAAATATCGAGGGCACCTTCTTCTTGAGCGCGTCGATGGTGTCACCTATCCGCTTCTTGAATTCACGGCCTCCACCCGCGAGAAATGTAAGCAGCCTTGGTTGGTCAGGGTACTTGAAGTTATTCACATAGCAGAGATCGTTAGGGATCGGTCCGTCGACGTTGTGTTCCTCCAGGAGCTTCTCCACGGTTTTCCGCCGTCCGGTGCCCGGAACTCCGGCCACGAAGACGTTGTATCCGCCGCTTTTGATGGCTAGGCCCAACTTGATGGCTTTAACAGCTCGACTCTGCCCGAGAACCTCTTCCTGGGGCGCCACTCCCGCCGTGGTCTCACCCACCACGTCGCGAAGAGAGTCGTGCCAGATGAGCTCCTCCCACGGTACTCGCAGCTTGTCCCTCAAATTACTCATGTTTCCTCTTCTCGATTGCAACATGGCTTCGAAGGAGCAGCCCCCCTCCGAAGGTTTCACACCAATGCGTCTTTCATTCGGCATGACGCAGGCATATGTGCCGCAGAACCTCCACCGTACTCTAACACTATTATTATTTCCATATACTTTTGGTCCCGCAAGCGTCTATGGCCCGCAGGTCGCTTTGGGAGCTGAATAAAAAAGCAATCAGCCCCATTTGTCTTAGCCGTACTTGCGCTTCTTCACGAGGATCTGCTCCACCCCAAGGTGCGTTGTGTGCACATGGATCCGGTCAAATTCCAAGCCGGTGACGGCTGATGCCGCACGCAGAGCCGCGGTTTGATTCTGGGTGGGACACCAGATGTCACATCTATCCTTTTGCACGTGGGCGGTGCAATTCTGCGGCTCTATGGGCGCGTGGGACTGGTCCCGATGAGACGGAATTCGGCCGGGTCCTTCAGCTTGGGATTCCAGGGAACCGAAAAACCTCGAATCAATTCATTGCAGGGCTACGGATTCCCCGCGGTGCCACAGGAGAAGCAATAATTCAACGTTCCAGCCGCATCATTGCGCTAAAGCTTCATCAGTTCTTTAATATCTTCTCTGGACCAGGGAAATGCGGGATCTTTGGCATCCCAAAGAAGGTCCAGGATTGCTTCCTCGTCAGTAATGCCTTTGTCCTTCATCATCTTGAGAATGCCTACTACAATTTTTCCCACGTCGAAGCCGAAATAGTCTTCTGCCATATTGAATCTCCCGGCAGTTCGGTCCTATCTTCTTTCGTGGCCGCCTTTAACGCAGAATTCGATGAAGCGCCTGATTGCATTGCGGGCATCAGTATGCATTTCGCCAAATTCCACGCCCACGCTGAATACGTCAGCTGTTTGGCGTTCGTACCATTCCACCTGGGCCAGGGCGTCAACGGTGCCGAAGGCTTTGCCCAAGTCCAGTACAAGCTCTAAAGAATTCCTGGCGAAAGAATACTCGGTGAAGGAAAGATGAAATCCGTCGATCACCATTCGGGGAGTATCAAATATGAGGCCGGTCAGGCTCAGCGATCGCGTCATTCCCGAATGTTGGTCCGATCTTCGCGAGGGATCATCCCCGTGGATCACGATGAATTTGAAAGGGATCCTGACGTCTGCGCGCGTCACTTCGGAAACCTCATACTAACTGCCAAAGTTAGAGAGCTGCAACGAATCATGAAAGCCCTCGGCTTCGGCGAGCACTCCGTGGCTTCGCCTCGGAGACTGGGAGGAAGAGCGCATCGTCGCGCAATAATTTGGAGGGGAGACTCATCTCCCCTCCAAACCACCCCATACGTAAACCCTAACAGGGGTGCCTCATACCGAGGACTTTCATAGGAATTGACTCAAGCCGTTACGATCCACTTAGCGGCCCGCCACCGCGTCGAGCCTCGTCTCAGCCTGCGCTGTGAGCCCCGGTTCGCGTTCCGAAAAGGAGCTCGTCCACCAGCTCCACAATGAGATGGCCGATCACCTGGTGTACTTCCTGTATACGAGGGGTCGTGCCACCGTCAACTGCAAGATAATGATCGCAAAAGTCGCGCATTCGGGCGTCAGGAGGACCACCGATGCCTATCGTAACCAGCCCTGACCCTCGGGCCGTTTCCAGTCCTCTTACCACATTTCTCGACGTGCCCGAAGTGCTGATTCCTATTGCCGCGTCACCGACCTTCCCAATGGCTCTGATCTGCTTGTCGAACACCGACTCGTAGTCAACGTCGTTAGCTATTGCCGTGAGGATCGATGTGTCCGTTGTCAGGGCGATCGCCGCGAGAGGGGGGCGATCTATCAGATACTTGTTAACGAATTCCGCGGCTATGTGTTGGGCGTCGGCCGCAGATCCTCCGTTGCCGAAAAGAAGAACCTTGTTGCCCCGTTCCAAGACTGCGGCCAGACCGCGAACCACGTCTTCCAGTGCAGACAGATTCTGCCGGAGAAAGGCTTGCTGGAGCTCCATGCTCTGATTGAAGATCTCGGCGATGCGTTCTTTCAAGGAATCGGGTCTCCTTGCGCAACTCCCACCGTCCGGTATCCAGCCGGTATGTTACCGCTCAGGGCCGCGTGGCCGCCCCAATAATGAACGATTTTTTTCACAGCCTCTAGCAAAAAGTGAAACACGTGCAGGGCGCACCCGCGACTGCGCTCGGGCTGAGCTTGTGCTCAAGCCTTATAACCCACGACCAGACTGGACGAGAAAGGCATGCGGTTAAAAAAGGGGTGGCTCTGGCCTCTCCGCCCTGATAGGCTATAATCTATAGGATGGCCCATGCCCCCGACTTGCAATGAACGGGCGGATCACGAGGCATCGGTCTGTGAGTTCGCGTGGATATGCCCGCGGCACTCAAGACGCGAAATACCTTATTCGAAATCCATGAAACTGCAACGCTACGACATCGTAGATTATTTTGACGACAAGAGAATATGTACCGGTGCTGTTCTCGATTTAGAAGAGAAGCGCCTACGCGTGCTCAGCGATCGAGGCCAAGAAGCAAAGATTACGGTATCAAGGGTTCTGTCCGCGGCAAGGGATGCCAAGTTTCCGTCTTCCGGCACCAGAGACGAACAGGTTGCCAGGCTCAAGGCGCTTGCCACCAGGAGGGAGCAACTCAAGGCCAACGTAAACTTGCAGGAAATATGGGACGTGGTTAGTTCCGATGCGGAGGAGGTGAGCGCCGAGGATCTTGCGGAGTTGGTTTTTGGCAAGAGCGCGGATCCTGACAGCACGGCAGCGCTGCTGCGGGCCGTTCACGAAGATAGGATATTTTTCAGAATCAAGCCCGATCATATCGAGGTGACTTCACCTGCCCGGGTTGAACAGGCTCTGGTGCAGATGGAAAAGGAGCGGGAACGAAAAGAGTTCGTAAGCCGGTGCGCGGATTTCCTGAGCCGACTAGGGTCGGGCGAGAAAGTTTCGGCCGCGAGCGCGCCTGACGGACTCATACCGCTTTTGGAAGAAGCTGCGGAAGCCGGCAAGGACTGGAGTGACCACAAGACGGTCAAGCAGATACTCTCTCATGCGGAGATTGCCTCCGATTTCAACCCGTTCAAGATACTCGTGAAGCTGGGGGTCTGGTCCCAGGACGAGAACATTCGTCTCAGGGCCGAGAGAGTACCGATCGAATTCGATCCCCAAGCGGAAAAAGAGGCTCAAGCCGCTGCCCATAGGCGGCCCCCCACTTCGGCCGAACTTTTCTCCGACGGGGACGTGATCGCGATAGATTCCGCGACCACCCGGGACGTGGACGATGCGCTCTCAATTACGACCCAAGGGGACGAGACGATTGTGGGCATACACATTACGGATGTGGCTCACTTCGTGGACTATGACTCGCTCCTCGACGGAGAAATCCGGCAGAGAGCCACCTCGATTTATCTTCCGGACAAGACCATTCCCATGCTTCCGCCGGAGCTTTCCGAGGATGCGGCGAGCCTTACGACAGGGCAAACCCACGCGGCCATCACGGTGAGCTTACGGGTTGGGCCTGACTATCAGATTAGGGAGTTCCGCATTTTTCCGTCTTTGGTGCGGCTCAAGGAGCGCCTGTCATACGAGCAGGCGGATCAGAGAATCGAAGACCCCAATTCCCCCGAAGCTCATCTATTTCGTATGGCTCAAGCGATGAGACACGCGCGGGTAGCCGCGGGAGCGCTTATTTTCAGGGACCCCGAGCTGGCGATTCGAGTCGATGAAGAAGGCCGAATAGAAGTCTCCATCAGAGACAGAGAAGCCCCGTCCCAGATCCTTGTGTCCGAAATGATGATTCTGGCCAATGGCCTGTTCGCTCGATTCATGAAGGAGCATAAGATCCCGGGCCTGTACCGGAGTCAGCCGCCCCCCGCGGAAAAGGTCGAGCTTGGTGAGGTCTATGACCCGGTAGCATCCTATCGGGCCAGGAAAGCGATGGCACGCGGGGACGTCGGACTGGATCCTGCGCCGCATTCGACCTTAGCACTGGACCCGTACACCACGGCCACGTCACCCCTGAGGCGATATCCCGATCTCGTGGTGCAGAGGCAAGTCAAGACCTTTCTAGAGACTGGACGGCCTCTTCTGGAGCGAGCTGAGCTGGAAAAGATCCTGGTAGAGATCTCCTATCCGCTGGAAAGAGCCACGGCGCTGGAGAGGGAGCGTCAGCGGTATTTTCTCCTGAAATACCTTAAGCAGAGAGTGAACCAAGAGTTTGAAGCTGTGGTGCTCCAACGGTTCCCTCGATTCCACCTTGTGCAGATTCGGGACTTATGCATAAACGGGGCACTGGCTACCCCGAATGGCTTAACTCTCACTCCGCATGACCGTGCCTTGATCAGAATTGAAAAGGTCAATCCCAGAGAGGACAGGCTGGGGCTCTCTCTTGTAAAGTTGTTGTAGACGCATGGCCGAAGAGAAAATAGCCCTCAAGATCATACCCACTCCTTCCACTCAGGATGTGTCGCAGTCTAGCCTGCTGAAGCTCTCTCACGTCATCAAGATTTCCCCTGAGAGCATCATGGATCGGATCTCCCGCGGACAAGGGATGCTGATCGTGATGAGGGAAAGCCCGACGGTGGATAAGCTGGAGGCTTTCCTGAAGTCTCTCGGTTTCTCTGTGACGCGCTCGCCTGCCGGCGACGTGCGAGGCCCCAAGCTAGTGTCCGTGGCCGACCGTCAGACCTCGGCACGTCGAGACCTGGCGCGCCCCCCCGAGGAAGGGGAATGGAAAGTCGGAGAAACCATCGAGAACCTATACGACGTTCGGGATATCAAGCGCGGTGGGATGGGCGCGGTGTACATCGTGCATCACAAGCGCTGGAACGTCATGCTGGCAGTGAAATCTCTGCTCCAAAGCCTCCGCCAGAATCCTGAAGACCGCGCGCTCTTTGTGAAGGAAGCCGAAACTTGGATCCAATTGGGATTCCACCCGAATATCGCAGCCTGTTATTACGTGCGAACTATTCTCAACAGCCCGCGCATTTTCATCGAATACGTGGACGGAGGCTCCATCTTCGAGATCATCCGCAGCCGGCAGATGCCGGAGTGGGACACGATCATCGATATGATGATCCAAGTGAGTGATGGGCTCGAACATGCGCACTATAAGGGGCTAATTCATCGTGACGTGAAGCCGGCCAATTGCATGCTGACCAAGGACGGAGTGATTAAGGTTACCGATTTCGGTCTTACCAAGCGGAGAACATCGCAAGCCGGGGGTCCGCTGAACGTCTCGTTGACGGATCTGCTCGCGCTGGGAAATCAATCCATCACCGCGGCAGGCATGGGAACTCCGAGCTACATGGCGCCGGAACTGTGGAACATGGACCAGGAGGTAGGACCTCAAGCAGACGTCTATGCATTCGGAATCATGTTTTTTGAGCTTTCTTGCCTCCAAAAGCCCTTTTTCCTCAAACCGGGACAACGGCGCCAGGATCTGGTCATGGCTCATCTAGAGAAGCCGCCGCCTTCGCCCTCATCGATCCGCGCGGACGTTCCGCCACAACTCGAAACAATCATCCTGAAGTGTCTGGAGAAAAAGCCCTCCGATCGATACGGTTCGTTCAGGGAAATACGTAACGAACTGGCGGGGGTGTATGAAGAAATTTTCCAAAAGCCTTATCCTCGTCCGCCTGCCGATGAGGTGAAGCTTCTCGCGGATGCGCTCAATAATCGGGCGGTCTCCCTGATGGACCTTAACCACGAGGAGGAGGCCGAGGCAGCGCTCCGACAGGCGCTCGCATCCGACCCGTATCATGCCGAAGCAGTGTACAATCTTGGTTTGCTGGATTGGTCCCGCACCGGTAATCCGGATCGAGCACTGGTTGTGAAGCTCGAAGAAGTGAGCAAGACCCTGGAATACCGTGGTCGAGGGGCGCATCTCCTGGCCCGGTGCATGTTAACACTGGGGGAGGCTCAGCGGGCTCGGGAGGCCGGCGAACTCTCCCTCTCGGCTGATGATGGCTCCGAAGAAAGGCTAAAGCCCCTTGCTATAGCCTTGATCGGAGTGGGACAGGACAAAGATGCTGCCACGCATCTGGAGACTTATCTGGAGGAATTCCCCGACGATGAAGACGCTCTGGGCTGGCTGATCGGCTCACTGGCGCGACAGGGCATGATAGAGGAGGCTCAGGCGCGATTGGCCCAGAACCCGCGCGCGGAGGCTCTGGCAGGGCTGCCCACGGAAAAGATCGGCGAACTCTTCCGATTCTCCCTGCTGTCAGAAACGCTTGTCTTGCAAGGCCATCGGGGATGGGTGACCTGCGCGGGATATTTCCCTCGTACGGCTCGGGTGATAACAGGCGCGCGCGACAGGACGATAAAAATATGGGACCTCAAGGGAGGCTCGGAGATCAAGAGTGTTCCGGTGGTTGGGGAACCCCCTGCAGCGCTCTGGATCTCTCCCACAGAACACTTTGTGGCTCTCTGGGACGGCCGCCCGGGTTCACCGGTCAAACTGCTCGATCTGGACGCGGATCGGTTTGTCGGCAGTCCCCTGGCGCATGTGGGCGCGGTGACGAGCGCGGTCTTTTCGCCCGACGGTCACCATATTCTCACCGTGGAAGAGAACGGCGCGGCTCGGGTCTGGGACATCCGGACCGCGAAGGCGGAGGAGACTTTCAAGGTCCCTATGCACAGCGTGGCCGCTGCCATTTTCCCTGCCGGATCGGGCCCTGAAGTCTTTCTTGTGGGAAAGGACAGGGTGATCCGACGTATGGATCTGGCTCGGTCGGAGACGGTCACCTTTTCCCGAAACATGGGCGATCGCGTGACCGCGATGAAGTCTTCTCCGGACGGTAGCGTAGTGCTGACGGGCTCTAAGGAAAAGGTGTGCGTCGTCTGGGACGGCAAAATGGGCGAGCCTCTCGCATCGTTCCAGGGACATGAAGACCAAGTTAGTTTGATTGCTCTGAGCGCTGAGAGAAATCTGGCAGCAAGCTACGATGCTAAGTCAGGGGTGAAAGTATGGGACGTCGGCAGCGGGCGGGTCTATCGCACATTCCCGGCTGGTGACAATGAGATCCTCTGCCTGACTTTCAGCCCTGATGGTAGCCGGCTCCTTGCGGGCGGACGAGACATGACCGCTCGCATATGGGACGTCCGTGGGCGAGCTCTCTGGCCGGAACTTGCCCTGGCCAAAGTGCGCACTATCAAGAAACAGATCAGTTCCGACAAGAAATTCAAGACGGATGTGGACGCAGCCAAACAGGCCATCAAGAGGGGCGCACTCTCATCGGCTTATGTGCACCTTCGCAAAGCTCAATCCCTGCCGGGTTATGAACGTGCCGACCTCGTGCTTGACCTCCTTCATCAATTGGCCGACCGCGGCATGAGAGTGGGTTTGCACGGCGGATGGAACCGAAAAACCGTCGAAACCTCGTCGGCCATAATGGACCTTACCTGTTCGCCCACTGCCATCAGTTTTCTTACTGCCCATGCGGATCACATGGTTCGCGTATGGAGCACCAAGACCGGAGAATGTGCGCAGATCCTGGAAGGCCATTCAAACCTTGTCGCCGCTCTGGCATTGTCACCCAACGGACGCGAAGTGGCATCCGGGAGCGATGACCGAACCATCCGACTGTGGGAAACGTACTCTGGGAGGAACACCGCAATCCTTAGAGGACATGGTGACAGCGTCAGTTCCGTGGCATACGCGCCGAGCGGGATTTCGGTGCTTTCAGGATCGTGGGACGCAACGGCCAAGCTATGGAGGGCCTCGGACGGCTCGCTCGTCAGGACCTTCAAAGGTCATGAAGACAAGGTTTCTGCTGTGGGTTTTACCCATAATTCTCGATACGTCTTCACCGGCGGATTTGATGGTTTGACGAAGATGTGGGACGCGGAGACCGGTAGGCCGCTCCGTGATTTGAAAGGGCACAGCGCACAAATTACCCGCATGAAGGTTTCACCGGGAGGCGACTTGCTTGCCACCGGCTCCATGGATGGTACCACCAGAATCTGGGCGATCGGCACGGGAGCCCACCTGCGTACTCTCGATGTGGACCCGAAGGGCGTGCGCGCGGTCGGGTTCTCTCCGGATGGGCGATTCATCATTACCGGCGGGACCGACACCAACCTCAAAATGTGGGATCTCCAGACGGGAGGGCTCCTCCGCGAGTTTCAGGGCCATGCTCGCGAAATCACCGCAGCGCAGTTCTCCTTCAACGCCCGCCTTCTCATCAGCTCCTCTGCGGACGGAATCGTCTGGTTGTGGGAGCTGGACTGGAACCTGGAATTCGACCGCCGCTGAACTCACCTCCTTGAATGCCACATACTGTTCTGGGCCTGATCATGGGCACATGCAAACACTGCAAATCATCTGCGCCGGTCATATCTGATGCCATCGGCTTCTGCGCGGACTGTATCCGGAATCACTACTCGGACGTCTGGCCGCAGATAAAGAGCGTCCATGACGAGAGTAGGCGCAGATACGGTCTTCCCGGAGACCCTCCTAGGGCTGAAGATGGACTGACATGTCCCCTTTGTTTTCATGCGTGCTCGATTCCCGAGGGAGGATGCGGGTACTGCGGACTGCGACACGTGGAGGATCTGCGCCTCAAGGGCGGAAGGCCTCACGAAGGGAATCTCACTTATTACCACGACCCCCTTCCCACAAACTGTGTGGCTGATTTCGTATGTCCCGGTGGCTCCGAAGCGGGCTATCCTGAATACTCGGTCGCGCGGGGACCGGAATACGGATTCAAGAACCTCGCTGTCTTCTATCAAGCGTGTTCGTTTAACTGCCTGTACTGCCAGAATTATCACTACCGGGAGAGCTCACGCCGCGTCGGCACTATAACGGCGCAGCACCTCGCGGACGCGTCTGACGAGCGCACCACGTGCATCTGCTACTTTGGGGGCGATCCGGGACCTCAGATCCTCCATGCGATTCGGACGTCCGAGATCGCACTGACCCAGGCGCGGGATCGGGTGCTGCGGATCTGCTGGGAAACGAACGGCTCCATGCAGCGGCCGTTTCTGAATAGGGTTGGCGAGCTGTCTATCGGGTCCGGTGGATCCGTCAAATTCGACCTCAAGGCCTGGGATGACGGGATACATCATGCGCTGTGCGGGGTGAGCAATCAGCACACCCTCCGGAATTTCGCGTGGCTTGGGGAATGGATTGCCCAGAGGCCCCAACCGCCATTTGTCGTGGCCAGCACGCTCCTGGTCCCCGGATATGTGGACGAGCGCGAGGTCGCGCATCTAGCCGCGTTTATCGCGGGTGTGAATCCCCAAATCCCGTACCGGCTGCTCGCGTTTCACCCGGATTTCTACCTTCGTGACCTTCCCGCCACGTCCAGGAGCCACGCGAAAGAATGCCGCGACGCAGCCCTGCGCGCGGGACTCACGTGTGTTAGTATAGGCAACCTGCATTTGCTGGGGCAGGATCAATATTACTAAGGCGAGCGGAGACGGGATCCCTATTGCGTACCAGTGACTGAAAAATCCTGTAATCATCTTCGCGGCAGCAAAAGGACGGCTGGCTCAATGAACGGAAATAGTGACAAGATCTGGGCTTCCCCATGTTTTGAACAATCGCTGACACGGATACTTAGTTCGCGGCAAAAGACCGTGCTTCCTCGTCTGGACTTCACGGTCGCGGCAGTTCTGTTTCCAATCTATTACGAGGACGGCGCTCCGACTGTGCTGCTCACCAGACGCTCTAACCATGTGGAGCACCATAAGGGCGAAATATCCTTCCCGGGTGGCAAGATGGACGACACCGATCCGGACCTGCTTTCCTGCGCACTGCGAGAAACCGCTGAAGAAGTGGGCATCCGACCGGAAGACGTGCGTATTCTGGGAGAACTGGACGATTTCTACACCGTAGCGACCAGTTACCTCGTGGTTCCTTTCGTTGGGGTGCTCCCGTATCCCTACGAGTTCAAACCAAGCGCCAGAGAGATCGACGAGGTGCTGGGCGTGCCGTTGGAAATCTTCTTCGACCCCAGTCGTCGAAGCGAGGAAACTTGGCATTATCAGGACACGGACATCGAGGTGGTCTTCTACAAGTGGCAAGGACACAACATTTGGGGAGCGACTGCGAGGATTCTCAAACACTTCACTGAACTGATCGAGGATGGGCGCTCGGAATTCTCGGTCTGTGCTTCTGAAGGAGCCTCAAATGATAACCGCTGAAGTCTTTCCTGACGATTTTTCTCGCTGCGTTGCGTTTCATGGCCACGTGTGCCCGGGACTCGCGATAGGTTTTGCCGCGGTCAATGCGGCCAGGACAATGCTAGGGAGTGCTCACGCTCAGGACGAAGAACTTGTGGTCATTGTGGAGAACGATTCGTGCGCGGTGGACGCGATCCAGGTGTTGACCGGCTGCACCTTTGGCAAAGGGAACCTAATCTTCCGAGACTGGGGAAAGCAGGTCTTCACCTTGATGGACAGAAAGACCGGACGTGCAGTTCGCGTGTCACTGCGGAACCGGGCTTTGCCCGGACACGAAGAACGCAGGGCGCTCAAGGCAAAGATCGACGCAGGGGATGCTTCTCAAGAAGACAAAGAGAAATGGGACAAGCTTCGTCGAGAGGCAGTGAGCGCGCTCGTACGCGGCGAACCTGCTGATTTCTTTGAAGTCAGGGAGATAGCCCTGGAAATGCCCCCATACGCGTCCGTAGTAGCGACCAAGCCATGCGCCAAGTGCGGCGAACCTACCATGATGTCCAGACTCGTGGAAACGGAGCAGGGGCCGGTCTGCCAGGAGTGCGCACAGGTCGGCGCTTCACGCTGAGAAATGCCTCGTCTCTCAACGGGGTTTCCATGAAGGTGGGCGGCAGGGGGCGCCCTTGGTCAGGTCTAAGCACGGGGCGATTTGCACGTCTCCTGTAGAGGCAGCCCTTGTGGTTGCCCGTCGCGGCTGTAAGTTGGTCTCAAATGGCACAGCGTCATTACGTGGGGACTTCGGGCTGGACCTACGACGATTGGGCCGACCGTTTCTATCCGCGAGACGTGAAGGGGTCGGAGCGGCTGACGCATTACGCCACCCGCTTTAACACTGTAGAAGTGAACGCCACGTTCTACCGATTTCCCACTAAAACGATGATAGCTGCGTGGAATCGCAGGCTGGGCGATGAGTTCCACCTCGTGGTGAAAGGTCATCGCTCGGTGACCCACGTGCATAAACTCGCAGACTGCGAGGAACGTCTCAAGGAATTCCTTTCGCAAGTCTCACAGCTCGTTCGGCTCAGAGTTGTCCTGTGGCAACTGCCCCCGTCGCTGCACAAGGATTTAGGTCGGTTGGAGCATTTTCTGTCCCAGCTTCCGCCAGAAGTACGTCATGCGGTGGAATTCCGGCACGTGAGCTGGTTTGACGATGAGGTTGCGGCTGTTCTCGGACGGTATCGCGCGGCCTTCGTGGCTGTGAGCCATCCCCGACTCCCGGACCAAATATATGCGACCACGGATTTCCTATATGTGCGGTTTCACGGACAGGGCCGGGAGCTGTACCGCTACAACTACTCGATGGAGGAACTGGTTCGCTGGGCATCGATGCTCAGAACGCATCTGAAGTCGAGGGCAGTCTACGCATTCTTCAACAACGACTACGAAGCTCATGCGCCTAATAACGCGCTGCAGTTCAGAGATCTGCTTGCGCAAGCATAGCGGCTTCGTTGTCCCAAAACAGAGAGTGACAGAGACGGTGCTCGTTGATAACGTAGGTAAAGTGCGAAGGTCAAAAGGAATGGAACGACTATGAAGGTTTCAGACCACCTATACGTTTACCCCTGGACAAACCAGAGAGAAAACAACTGTAACAGCATCCTCATAGACGGCAAAGTCCCATTACTGATAGACCCCGGGCATTTGCACCGGGTAAACGAGCTCTTCACCCGCATGAAGGCCGACGGTTTCGATCCGAAGAAGATCAAGACCGTGATTGCTACGCATTCGCATCCTGACCACTTCGAGGGAACCGCGGCCTTTTCAGACCCGTCCGTGAAGATCGGGCTCTCCCGACAAGAAGAGAGCTTTATCGAAGAAGTCTGGCGCCCCGCGTACCTCAAACAAGGCATCAAGATGCCTGAATATCGTGTCGATTATTATCTCCAAGAGGGGACCCTGGAACTGGGAAAGCATGAATTCGAGGTCATCCTTGCGCCGGGCCATTCCCCTGGGAGCTTGTGCTTGTACTGGCCCAGACACAAAGTCCTGATTCCCGGGGACGTGGTCTTCTACCAGGGGGTAGGCCGTTTTGATTTGCCCGGCGGCAAAATGGAGCAGCTCAAAGAGAGTGTGGAGAGGCTTTCGCTGCTGCACGTGGAACTGCTCATTCCCGGTCATGGGCCGGCTCTTCAGGGCGCGGACAAGGTGCGGGGCAATTTCGAGTTCATCAAGAAGGCTTACTTTGGCCTTGGCTGAGAGAAGTTCAAGAATTCGGCAGGTGGTTCCGATTTTTGAACGAGGTGAACATCGTGTCATATCAACCAATTAGCGAACAGGCGGGCAACATGTTCAAAAATTTGAACATTTCGCTGTGAATTCAATCAATTCGGCACTCGCGCTCGCCCCAACTAACTCACCTGAATTATTCAAGATATCGTGCAGCGATCACCGTTCGCAAAAGTGGCACGAGATTTGCTCCTTCCCAGGGCATAGAAAGCTATTCCTCCTACGCCAACTGTTACTCACAGTTGGTTTTTTTTTCGAGCCGCGGCTCAGGAGGAAGGCTGGAGCCTGATGCATACCCGTTCTTTCATCACCGTCTTCCTGTGCATGGGGTTGGTGCTCGCTTTATCCTTTCGCGCGCTGAGCCCCACCGAGGCGTCTCCTGTGGAGGCCCGTTCGGGCACTATTCTGATTCTTCCTTTCCACGTGATTTCCGGGCAGAGCGATAAGGCTTTGAAGGATTTCAGTGACCACGCGCACAAGACGCTTAGGTCTTCCGTGGATGTCTCCGGAACCAACCTTCGAGTGGAAGCGGAAGATGCTACCAGAAAGCTTCTAGAGCAAAAAGGCTTTCCTTCCACCGAGCAGGAAGCAGTGAACCGGGGGACTGAAGCGGGGTCCGCTCTGGTGGTTTTTGGTGTGCTATCGGAGGAGGACGGCCAGTTCCGCCTCAATGGCATTCTATGGGACATCCGGAAAGAGCGCATAGTTGTCCGAACCGACCTGAAGGTGGCGAACATTCACGGACTCCCCACGTTGCTCCAGATATTCGCGGTCAATCTAAATAAAGGAATCTATGGGAGTCCACGGCTGCCTTTCTACCGCGCGGACCCGTCGGAAAAGCCGGGCGCCCCGACTCGGGACAGATTGTACGCGCCGGTCTCTATTCGCAGAGACCCAGCCGGGCCGTGGCGTAGTCCGGAGCTCCCTATGGACCTGAGAGCTGTGGACATCGCGGACGTAGATGGGGACAAGAGGAACGAAGCAATCTTCCTTGATGCAGGCCAAGTGACGGTCAGTCGCTTTGAAGAGGGCAGCCTCAGGACGCTTTTCCAGTTCTCTCAGAGGCCCGCGGACTACATAAGCGTTGAAGCGGAGGATCTCAATGGCGACGGTATGGCGGAAGTGATCTTGTGCTACCAGACTCCGTCGGGCATGGAATCGGCCATTTTCAATTATGCGAATCGTATCATGCGAGAAGTCGCCAAGTTCCCGCACCTTATTCTCGCCACGGTTGCCGATCCCACCAACGAGAAAAAGCGCATACTTCTCGGTCAACGCACCGATCGGCCCGACATCTTTTCCGGCGAGATGATCGTTTTCCGCATGGAAGGCCAAGAAGTCACGCCGGTTGGCAAGGCTTCACTACCTCCCGGCGTCTTATTGCTCAGCTATGCATCAGGTAGATTGGGCAGAGCCGGAACATTTCTCCAGGTGGTTCTGAACCAGGATCAGCGCCTCATGGTCTTCGACGAAGAGAATCGACTCCTTGCCAATATGACCGACAAGCTCTTCGGTGTGCCGCGTGCCCTCAAGGTATCCGACAAGAAAGGCGCGCCAGGATTGATTTATCCGGGAAGGATCCTCATTGCGGATACGGACGGGGACGGAGAGAACGAAGTGCTCGCGGCAAAACAAACGGGCGCAGGTTGCGTGATCGAAGATCTGTTATGGGACGGGAGCGAACTGAAGCCGAAGTGGAAGACGGTCGGATCTCCAGGAATCATACCCGACTTCCGAATCCGAGACCTGAAGAATGCCGGCACCCGGTCTCTTGTGGTCCTCCTTGTTAGCTATCGACCCGTGTTACCTCTGCTCACAGGACCTCGAAGTGTAGTTTTCGCGTACGATATCCTTCCGTGAAATTTCCGCGATCCTTACCATAGTCGTTGCCAAGAGCTGTGGCCGAATCATTTGTTCACAGCCCGTGTAGGGGCAGGTCCCGATAGATTGTCTCCAAGCCTTGGATGTACGGAATATCAAGTAGGGCCACTTCGAGAAACGCCCTGATTTCGGGAGGTTCACGAAGCGCCCCTGCCGAATGGGTTTCATGCCTATGCGTGGCCAAACGATGAGGAATCATCTGAATCAGACACGGACCTGCCAAAGCTCAGGTCCGTGGCACCCCGGGCCGATATCGATTGGATGCTGGGTGCCACTGACCTGGGCACCAGGTCAGTGCTGCCTTTGTTACAACCTCACCTTCACTTTCTGAAGGCGAACCGGTATCAAATGATGACTCTTGAGACAGCCTCTCTCTTCCGGCCCGAAAACCAGAGCCAGAATGCCAGTGCCAACAAGAACAGGATATTACTTGTCTGAAAGCGAATGGGTATCGAACAGGGGGATCGTGCCAACGGCCGAAGGTCTTGCAGGGGAGTCTGCCCGACAACCCCTTGCTGGGGCCGAGTGATTGTCCTTCGTTTCCACCTGACTGCACGCGTATTCGAAGTATTCCGGGTCAATCTCAAAGCCCACGAAGGAAATCCCTAGATCCATGCAGGCCAATGCGGTGTTGCCCAGACCCATGAAGGGGTCCAGGACGAGACTCACTCTGGAGAGCCCGTGGAGCCGAATGCACATCTCGGCCAATCGCGGAGGGAAGCTGGCTGGATGAGGCCGATCCTTCATCCTTGAGACAATGGTTTTGTAAGGGATAAACCAGGTATTTCCGCGGCATCGAAGGTCCTTGCCGGCAGATTTCCACCTCGTAATGTTGGACTTGTGTTTGTACGGCACGCCCACAGCGAGCCGGTCCAGTTCCACATCTCCCTTTGGTGTGAAATGGAAGACGTACTCATGCGCGTCGGAAATGTACCGGCGGCTGTTGATCGGCTTGATGTGTCCGACGATCACATCGTGACTGAGTCCGTGATCGTCGCCATTACTCGCTGCGTCAACAGCTATTGATTTGATCCAGTGGATGGTGTTCTGGAGGTGGAACACGTTGCGAAGGCGCAGCGCAACTTCCATAGGACCCCATGGATCCTTGGGTTTGCCGCCGATGTTGAGAAACAGGGAGCCGCTTCGAGAGAGAACTCGTTTCACCTTGGTCGCCCATTCTTCCATCCAGTTTAGGTACTGGCCGCGACCGATGGTGTCGTCGTAAGACCCGTAATTCACGCCGATATTGTACGGGGGTGAGGTCACTACCACATCGACGCTCTGCTTCCGCATCCGGTCCATGCCCTGGAAGCAGTCCTCGGCGTAGAGTTTGATTGTTGTGGAATTTTTCTTGAATACCCTCTGTGGCATAATGGTTATGATGACCGCGAAATTTCTTGTGCGAATAGAAGTGACAACACAGCGTCATTCCTGCGAAAGCAGGAATCCCGTCCCGCGTTTCGCGGGATTCAATCCCGCGTTCCGCGCGGGACTGGACCCCGACTTTCGTCGGGGTGACGGGATTCTGCTCGAATCATCTAACTAGAATTACTAAGGGGCTATCTCGTAAGATAGCGGCTATAGAGGCAAAGGGATCTTGCCTCTGATAACTGAAGGCATACGACGGATATGCTCTCAGGCGCGTTCCACCTGCGAGGCCTTCCTTTCGACCTCTTTAGCTTGCTTTCTTCTGTATTGTATGACTTTTTTCCGCAACGATTCGTCAAAGCACGCGAGGATCTGGACTGCGAGCAGTCCTGCGTTCTTTGCTCCTGCGCTGCCAAGGCCCATGCAGGCTACAGGCACCCCACCCGGCATTTGCACTGTGGAAAGCAACGCATCCAGCCCTCTGAGCGACGATGAGTCCATGGGAACGCCGATAATGGGGATCACCGTATGGGCTGCAAGAAAGCCCGCCAGATGAGCTGCCATACCTGCGGCCGCGATGAGTACCTTCCAGCCCTCACGTTCCGCTCGTTCGGCCAGTTCAGCCACTCGTTTCGGGGTCCGGTGCGCGGAAGCCACAGTCATGAAGTAAGGAACGTCGAATTGTTCAAGGATTTCCGCAGCCTTCTTCATGACCGAAAGGTCTGAATCACTTCCCATCACAATGCCGACCTGGATATCTTTCATGCTGCCTGATTGCTCCCGTCGCGCCCCTTACCGGGATCGGGCTGCGGATTCCAGATACCGCGAGATCGCGGCATCGTACTCCTGGGTAAGCTTAAACACCTTCCCAGCCAGTCGGAAGTTTGTCTCCAGCGACACAGACCCGCCTGCGCGAGCCATCTCTTCTTGCACAACTGCGTAGTCGGCCGGGTCGGTGATCACGGTCACAAAAGGATAATTCTTCGCTGCGGCCCTTAGAAGGGTAGGGCCCCCGATGTCGATGTTTTCCACGGCTTCGGCCAGCGTGCAATCCGGACGAGCCACGGTCTTTTCAAATGCGTACAGGTTTACCACTACCATATCAATGGGCTGGATCCCGTGTTTTTCCATTGCGGCAGCATGATCGGGATTCGTGCGAATGCCGAGTATGCCGCCGTGGATTTTCGGATGCAGGGTCTTAACGCGGCCATCGAGCATTTCCGGAAATCCCGTGAATGCCGAAACCTCCGTTATAGGTATGCCTGCTTGGGCAAGGGCTTTCGCAGTTCCGCCCGTGGAGAGAATCTGAACTCCGAACCCGGCCAATGCTTTTCCCAGGCCTTCTATTCCGGTCTTGTCCGTCACGCTGATGAGAGCTCGTGCGATCTTGCCCATTCCTGCACCCACCTATCAGAGAACCTTACCACATCGCCGAGGGAGCTATAATAAACGGCATTGAGACATGCGCCAAGGGTCACCCTCCCCCTTCCCTTCCCATCAAAGGGGGTGTAAATCCCTCTTCCATTGTGGGGCAGGCTTTCTAGCCTGCCGGCGGCCTGGAAAGGCCGCCCCACAAAGAGGGAAGGCAGAGGGGGATTCCAGCCTCACCCAAAGGCGCAGATCTCAACGCAGCTTTCTATATCTCCGGCCGTCCAATACCGTTCTCTCCTATACGCAAACGCCCACTGTTCGGGCTACTTGGCCGCTTCCTTGGGGATTCCTTTGAACATGTCTTTCCGGATTTGGTCGATGCGCTCGTCAGCCTGTTTCCCGACCGGCCCGGTGGGATCCATGTTCTTGATCATTTCCAGTTTTTTCAGGCCTTCCGCGACGTGGCCGGTTTCAATCAGGGCCACGGCGATCTGGAAATGCGCGGGCAGAAAGTCGGGGTCCAGTATCAAGATCTTCTTGAAAGTCTTTTGGGCCTCGTCATGCTCTTTCTGCTGCTTCTGAATCAACCCGATCTGTAGGTACGCTTCTTTAAATTTGGGATCCACCTTGATAGCTCTACGGTAATTCTCGAGGGCTTTGGCGAATTGTTTCTGACTCTCGTAGCAAAACGCGAGGTTATAAAGCGCCATGACATTCTGATCGTCTAATGATACCGCTTTCTGGTAGTACTGGATGGCCTTCTCCGGTTGACCTTTCTTGAAATAAGCTACGCCCAAATTGTATAGGGCTTTTTCCGGAGTAGCGTACAGCGGGTCCTTCAGGCATTTCTCAAACTGCTCGATAGCTTCATCGAACTTGCTTCTGATCAGGTAGACCGTCCCCAAGTTGTTGCGAGCTTCCGTGAGTTTCGGTTCCAGCTTCAATGCTCTGTAGTACTGCTCGATCGCCTGGTCGTACATTCCCTTCTGCTGATATGCCAGTCCCAGGGCATGTTCTACGTCCGGGTTCGTCGGATCGAGTTCGTGAGCGGAGACTAGTTCCTTGAGAGCCTGCGGCGTCTTGCCTTCCTGAAGATACAGCGCTCCCGCCTTATAGTGGACTTCGACTTTCTGCCGGGTCGATTCGGAGGTCATCCCCTTCTGGGGAACGCATCCTCCGATGAGGCTCGCGGCGAGGAGCACGGTCAGAGCCAGGACCGGCGCAGTTATGGCTCTCGGAGCGGCGTAAAGCCACTGCGAACATTTCTCTTGTCTTGTAGTCCGATGCCACGCCATCGCTTTCCGGATTTCGCTCTGTCGGTTATCTGAATTACGGTTTGGCACGTTCATGGTGAGGTTATGAGTTCTCGGACAAAACGTTTCAAGAAATCGTAAAGATCGGTGGTGGAGTCCCACGTTCGGCAGTACGCTCGCTCGCTGTCGTCAATGGGTTCAAAATCGCTCTTCTGGTGCTCCAGGATTTCCAAACGGGCGTCGGAGGGATCGTCCGTGCTCTCCATTCGCTGCAGGAGCCTGTCACGAAGGACAGAGTCAGGCGCGGAACACTCCACGATCCTGAATCCTGCCTTGACCTGGTTGGCCAGTTCTCCAGCCTGTTCTCGATAGCGGCGACTGCCGAAGGCTGCATCGAGAATCACGGATTGTCCCCGGATCAGTTGCCGCCGCGCGGTCTCCAGGAGGGCCTCGTAGGTCCTTTCCGTCGCACCGGACGTATAGATCCCCTCACGGTACTTGTCAAGTCGATGTTGGGTGGGCTCCACGTTGTGGATCTCTTTCCGAATCACATCCGACCGGATCGGCTCCAACCCGAGCATCAGTGCCAGTCGCTCTGCCAGGTAGCTCTTACCGCTCGCGGACAGACCATTGGTGATTATCAGATTCGGCCGAGCCGCGGGCTTGAGGTACGAGAGGGCAAGTGCAAAGTAATCGTGTGCAGCCGCGCGAGCCGCTTCTTTCTCCACGTCCGATACTTCAGGTTCGTCGAGCGTGAAACTCAAGACCTTGCCTCGAACAAAGGCGCGATAGGACTTGTAATAGTCCAAGAGGTCCATAACATGCGGGTCGCCCGAAGAATCATGGTATCGCCGCGCCATACGATCCGCGAACGCGGGGAAGCCTCTGAAGTCCAAGTCCATAAGCAGAAAAGCCAGATCCGCGGCCGTATCTCCGTACCGAAATCGATCGTTGAATTCAATGCAGTCGTACAGGATTATGCCGTTGAGAATAACCACGTGCTCTAGATGCAAGTCTCCGTGGCAATCACGAATGAACCCTTCCCGCACTCGATGCCCGAAGAGACTCCGTTGGCTTTCCAGGAATTCCATCGTGAGCGCGACCAGCTCCTCATAGGTTTGCTGGTCGATGGTGCGGCCAATGTAGGGACGGGTCTGCTCGAAGTTCTCTTCCGCGTTGTACCGGATAACACCTGGGGCGCCGAACCTGCTGATCTCCGGTCCGGTGGGCGCGTGTGAATGCAAGTACGCCACTCGGTCCGCCACCAGATCGACGATCTCCAGGGTTACCTGATCGTTCCTGAGCATGGTGAGCAGCATCCGTTCTTCAGGCAGACGCTTCATGAGAACCGCAACGTCGATCTCCTCACCTTCGCCGTTCAGATTGATCCCCTGCGGACCTTGATGAATGGAGACCACACCCAGGTAAACCCCTTCTGAAAAGCGCGAATTGAGACGAACCTCCTGGGCACAGTAGTACTTGCGCTTTTCCAGCGTGGTGAAATCGAGAAATCCCAGGTCGATAGGTTTCTTGACCTTGTACACAAGGTCTCCAGCGAGGAAGATCACGGAACTGTGCGTTTGTATTACATGGATGGATTGAGGGTGGTGAGGATATAGATCCGGGCGGGAAAGGGCTTGGATGAGCCTATCCAATTGAGCGGTCACAGTTCCAGGCTACCTCCCGCGAGCTGGCCGCACGCTGCCAGAACATCGCGTCCCCGAGATTTCCGTATAATGGCCATGAGTGAACGGGACATGAGGATCTCTTGGAAGCGAGCAACACGCTCCGGAGCCGGTGATCGGAAATCCTCAAGCATGTCGTCGTTGAGCGGTATCAGGTTAACTTTGGCCCGTATGGGGTTCAAGAGCTTGACCAGGCGTCGGGCATCCGCGTCGGAATCGTTGAAATCTCCGATCAGCACGTATTCAATGGTTATGCGGTCCCTTCTGGGCAGGGGATACTCTCGGAGAGCTTCCAGCAGTTCCGCGAGGGGATAGGTGCGGTTTATCGGCATGATCAGATCGCGTTGTTCGTCGGTAACCGCGTTGAGGCTCACCGCGAGCTTTGCCCTCGCGTCCCGGCCCAAACGTCTGATCTGGGGCACAAGACCGGATGTGGAAACCGTTAAGCGTCTCCACGAGATCTGAGGCCCAGTCGGATGGGTAAGAATGCCGATTGCCTTGACCGCGTGCGCGTAGTTGGCCAGCGGTTCACCCATGCCCATGAAGACCACGTTTGTGATGCGGCTGGACGGCACGGCCTTGCGGACTGACAATACTTGCCCGACGATTTCTCCCGCGGTCAGGTTTCGCACCAGCCCAATGCGGGCAGTGCGACAGATCTTGCATCCCATGGCACAACCCACCTGGGTGGAAACGCACAGTGTGTCGTGATCCTCTTCCGGGATAAGGACTGCCTCTACACCACGGCCATCCTGCATCTCCAACAGAAACTTGCGGGTGCCGTCCTGGGAGCAGAGTTCCGAAACCACGCGAGGCAGGCCCACACGAGCAATCACGGCCAATTCCTCTCGGAAACTTTTCGAGAGGTTGGTCATCTCTTGGAATGAGTCAGCCAGGCCTTGATGAATCCATTTCATCACCTGCGCAGCTCTGTAACGCTCCTTGCCCAGTTGAGCCATGAAGCATTCCAGCTCGTCCAGAGTCATACCCGTAAGATCGGGTTGGGACTCCGGAAGCGCTGGAGAGTGAGCCGTTTGAGGCCTGAGCTGATGTGCGTCGGTCATCATGTGGTTTCGTAGCGTCTGAACGCGACATAGAGCCGATAAGATTAATAGATCTCGATGTCGCTAAAAAAGTATCCGATTTCGAATCGGGCGCTCTCGACGGAATCGGATCCGTGGACGATGTTGTTCTGTTTGCTGTCTGCCCATCGGGCCCGTATGGTTCCTGGAGCTGCTTCGGCCGGATCTGTTGCGCCCATTATTTCGCGATTGTGCGCGATCACGTTGTCACCTTCCAGCACCATGAGAACCACCGGCCCGGAGATCATGAACTCAACGAGTTCCGGGAAAAAGGGCCGCTCCTTGTGCACGTAGTAGAAACCTTCCGCTTCCTCGCGGCTCAGTTTCTTCATCTTCATCGCGGCTACCTTGATGTTTGCTTCCTCGAAAACCGCGATTACCGACCCGATCAGTCTCCTTTTGACGCCGTCGGGCTTAATTATAGACAAGGTTCTCTGCATGATGGTTCTCCTTTAGGGCTCTTAATCGCATATTGATTCGCTCGTGCGCGTGGAAGGCGGCCAAAGCCGGGTCGGAAAACCTTTGTATATAAGAATTGGGCCAAAAAGGGAAGAAGCGACGCAAAGCCGTTGCAGTATCGATGCCGAACCTGTTCTTCCACACCGTAGGATGCGGTGAATGAAATGAACCGCATAGATCGCGGTCTTCTTTCGGCCTCACACCCAGGGACTCAACCGTGAGAAGCCGCGACAGATGCGGTTCGCTACACTCACCGCATCCTACGAACTGACATATTGAAGGCAGGTTTCCACCACGCTCAACCCAATCCGTACCATATTCGTGGGATACCTGTGGTCTTCCTACAGGGGTTCTGATAAAGAAGATGTGCCGCGTTACAAGCTTGGAAGTGACAGACAAGGCCGCTTCGCCGTCGGGCGATCCGTCACTTTTCTTGGAGGTCGAGGTGTTTATGTCTAATCAGAGGAAATATCGTGTAGTTATCGGCGCATTGGCCCTGAGCTTCGCGTGCTCTCCCGCCCTTTCCGCGCAGAACGAGATCCGTTTGCCGAAACCCGACCTGAAAGGAAGCGTCTCTGTCGCCCAAGCCCTGGCGAAGAAAAAGACAGTCCGACAGTATAAAGGAACACCGCTGACTCTACAGCAGGTATCTCAGCTCATGTGGGTCGCAAACGGCGACGTTCCGCGGGACGCGATGAGCGGCGCAACGTTCAAGGTGATGCCTTCTGCAGGAGGGCTGTACCCGCTGGAAGTCTTTCTCGTGGTCGGTCAAGGTGGCGTGACTGACCTCCCCGCGGGAGTCTATCAGTACAATCCACGCAAGAACGCGCTGGAGCTGACCGCTCAGGGCGATAAACGGAGCTTGCTGGCTAATGCAGCCCTGGGCCAGATGTGGCTGGCTCGCGCACCCGCGCTGGTCGTGATTGGAGCAATATTCGAGCGCACGACTATGAAATACGGTAGCCGGGGAGTGAACTACGTCATGATGGAAGCGGGAAGTTCCAATCAGAACATATACCTGGAAGCCGAATCTCTGGGGATTTCCGCCGGAGGCGTCGGGGCATTCGATGACGCAAAGGTGGCGTCCGTGCTGGGCCTCCCGTCGTCGGTAAAGCCGTTGATGATTGTTGCGGTGGGCAAGTAATACGAAGGTCACGCGAAGGGTAATCCCCCGGACCCTTGTTGGAACGCCGCGCCCGCATTCGTCCTTGACACCATGACCGTTTATCGGTAATCTGCGCCGAACAGGCGTCTTTTCTCCCAAGAGAAAAATATTTGATTGCATTCCAAGGAGGTAGGTGGATGGACTGGGTGGTCTATATTGCCCTCATCTGCGGGGCCATAGGTGTGGCGTACAGCCTGATTACCGCGGGCTGGGTCTTTAAGCAGGAGGCCGGGAGCAAGGAGATGCAGGACATCTCCAGCTACGTGGCCGAAGGCGCAATGGCATACCTCACTCGCCAGTACAAGGTAGTGGCTATCATAGCCGTGCTTCTGCTCATTGTCTTGTACGTGGCATTCAAGAGCATCATGCCCCCGCTGGGATTCCTCTTCGGACTGGTCGGGTCCGGTCTCGCGGGCTTCTTGGGCATGAAGGTTTCCGTTAACGCAAACGTGCGGGTGGCCGCAGCTGCCTCTAAGAGCTTGCCCGACGCCATGGAAGTGGCTTTCAAGGGCGGTTCGGTTACCGGAATCGTGGTGACCGGTCTGGCGCTCTTGGGCGTCGCGATATTCTTTCTGCTGGCCCGCTGGTATAACCCCGATCCTAAGGCCATCTTCAGCGCTCTAGTGGCATTGGGCTTCGGCAGCTCCCTCATGAGCGTCTTTGCTCGTGTGGGTGGCGGTATCTACACCAAGGCTGCGGATGTGGGAGCGGACCTCGTGGGCAAGGTCGAAGCCGACCTGCCCGAAGACGACCCCCGCAACGCGGGCGTCATCGCGGACAACGTGGGTGACAACGTAGGCGACTGCGCAGGTATGGCCGCGGACCTGTACGAGACGTACACAGTTACCATCGTGGCAGCCATGCTGCTCGGCAAGACATTGTACAGCATGGATTCCGCCGCGTTCTATCTGCCTCTTTTGATCGGCGGCGCCGCGATAATCGCCTCGATTATCGGCACCTTCTTTGTCCGACTAAGCAAGAGCACGGCTGAGAAAGACCTGTACATTATGGGCGCGCTCTATAAGGGTCTTGCAGTGGCGGGCATCGTGGCGGCCATCCTCTTCTACGTTGTGGCCAGCTATCTGCCTCTGCCGGCTCAGAAGGACGCAGGATTCGTCATCACTCCGATCTCGATCTTCTATATGGCTGTGCTGGGCCTAATCCTGACGGGGCTCATCGTGGTGATCACCGAGTATTTCACCGGCATGTACGGCCCGGTGAAGTATGTGGCCAAAGCCAGTGTCACCGGTCACGGCACCAATATCATTGCCGGCTTGGCTATCGGTATGATGTCCACGGTCCTGCCGATTCTCGTATTGGCTGTAGCCATTCTAGCCGGGTACGGTTTGGGCGGAGGCTTTACCGGCAGCCCGTCGACCGGCTTGTACGGTGTCGCAGTAACGGTCGTTTCCATGCTCTCCATGACCGGTATGGTGGTCGCGATCGACTCGTACGGCCCGATCACGGATAATGCCGGTGGTATCGCAGAGATGGCAAACTTGTCCGAAGAAGTGCGTAACCGCACTGACCCCTTGGATGCAGTGGGCAACACAACCAAGGCGGTCACCAAAGGCTATGCTATCGGTTCCGCGGCTCTTGCGGCCCTGGTGCTCTTTGCCGAGTATACGAGGGCCATTGAGGAGCTCACTGGCAAAGCCCTGGTGTTTGACCTTTCCGATCCTAAGATTCTGATCGGATTGCTCATCGGCGGGATCATTCCTTACTTCTTTGCCGCGCTCTGTATGTTGGCCGTTGGAAAGGCCGCGGGCGCCATCGTTGAAGAGGTTCGGCGTCAGTTCCGTGAAATCAAAGGTCTGAAGGAAGGTCTGCCCGGCGTAAAGGCCGAATACGGCAAGTGCGTCGATCTAGTGACGGCAGCAGCCCAGAAGCAGATGGTGCTGCCTTCAATACTGCCTGTGGTGCTACCGCTGGTAATCGGTTTCATTCCAGGCCTGGGTGCGCCGGCTCTGGGCGGCGTGCTCATTGGGAGCATCGTGGTGGGTCTGTTCCTGGCAATCGCGATGACAACAGGCGGTGCAACTTGGGATAACGCCAAGAAGTACATCGAAGACGGTAACCTGGGCGGTAAAGGGAGCGAGGCTCACAAGGCCGCGGTCACAGGCGATACGGTCGGCGACCCATACAAAGACACCGCAGGACCGGCCTTGAACCCCGTGATCAAGGTGGTCAACATGGTCGCTCTATTGGTGGTGCCGTTTATCGTTAAGTAGAATCCCTGAGGCGGGCCTTGCCCGCCTCCACAACAATATCAGCGCGTTACAAGCCCCTGCCTTCCCATGAAAGAAGCCAGGGGCTTCTTATGTACGCGGCTCAAGAGGCTCGTAAGGGCAGGCTCTGCCGGCCATTTCCAGGCAGATTGCCGGCACAAAAGGCAATGAAGGGGCATCATAGTGATGGGCTTACAAAGAGGCAATATCGGGGGGAGACTTTTTCTGTGAGAAACGTGCTCCACGGCTAAGACAAGAGGTTCTCACGGTTTTCGGAATGCTCATTTCCCCGCAGGAGAAATGAGCATTCCGAAAAATGGTGGAAGTTCTTGGGGAGGGGGTCGGGGAGCCCCGCGAGACGCGGGGTTACAAGAAGGTCTTCCCCGATTCTTACCTCTCTGAAAGCGAAGGGCCATCAGGCCGGCGCGCGATGCCCCTTCATTACATCTCAAAGCGGATCTCTTTCAGTCTGAAAAATCCCCTTCCGGGCCTTTGTCCGAGGCGATTGATTTTGCCTTTTCTCGTATCTTGGTTTCAGTCCATTCCGCGGGGTCTTCAATTCGGCCTACCTTAGGCCCGAGGTCGTACGAACCGGCCTTAAGGATTTCTTCGATGGCCAATCCCGCGGTTTCATTGCCATTAAAGACATTGACAATTAAGTGGTACACGAAGTCTTCGACTGCCTGTATCATGCGTTCGCGCGTTTGCGCGGACAGCCCGAGCAGCTTGTTCTCGAAAGGCCGATTCAACTTCTTGAAGTCGCCGCCTTTCCAGCCTTGTTTTTGCGCGTATGCTACCATTTCCTGCCAAACGTCTTCCGGGACCCCCTGGTCGGGCATTTTGATGAAGTTGCCGTCTGAATCCAGCTCCGCGTTGCCGAATTCATTCACTTTGACGCCCCAGGAAACCATCTGGAGCGCGGTGGCTACGTTGGCTTTGGTGGTGTGGGTCTTGGCTGCGATGTTTCTCAGTTTGTCGTAATTATTCCCGGATGTTCCGTGCTGCGCGCCGGAGACTCGATAGGGTTCCAGGGCTCGGTGAATCTCCGAAGTAAGCTCGACCTGGATGCCGCCGCCCGTGGCCTCGATCCCGTGGGTCGTGCCGTTGTTGAGCGCGATCCAGTCCGGGAAGATACTGTGCGCGTTGAGGCCGCGAACAAGGAATAGGGCCTCATGCACGGTGGAGAGCCCCTCTTTTCCTTTTATTTCGCCCACTTCGGTTTCGTATCCTGCCCATGACGGGAAATATTTGCTCAGTTCAATGCTTGCGAGCAGATTCTCTTCGTCGGGCAGATGAGAAGCATCAATTGCGATGGAAGTGGTTCCCGCATCGAACAGGGATGGGATTTCCACCCGAGCGGCCTGAAGATCTTTTCCACCTTTGATCCCGTAATGATCGCAGTGGATCGCCACCGGCACGGTGATTCCGAGCTCATTACAAATGGTGTCCACGATACGGGCCATGTTCCAGAGGCTCACGTCGCAGTAGGCATTCGCGCCTCCCTCAGATTTGGCAATCTCGATCAGAATCGCTGCATTGGCACGCTGGGCTGCTTTCAGAGCGCCTCTTGCCACAAAAGAGTTCCGGACACTGGCCGCGATGGCAATGGCGTGGCCCTTCCTTATCATGGCGCGGTCAATAGCCTTGCCGCTCACCAGGAGCGCCTTCGAGTGGGGGAAGAGTTTTTTCACGTTGGGTGGGCGGCCTATTTCTAAGGCTTTATTGAAATCGTTTGCAGAAACACTTGCTGGTAGCTGCATCTTAGCCTCCTAATGCGATTACTCACCCCGCACACGAGCGGCGTCTCAGGGGCCGCTCTCACGACGTGTTCGCCGGCAGGAAGGCCATGCCCCCCTCCGTGCACGAAAGTGAGTCTGGATGGACAAACGTTAATGAATCACAAAAATAATTCTATCGAAAGGACTTCCGTCAATCAACGGGGATGTGGGAAGAGGGATAGCGCAAGTCTTCGATGGGATCAAGAACTACGGTCGGCGCGTCCAGCCATCTTCTTGATGTGGCGGTCGAGCTGAGGTTCAGCGGGCGGGTAACCTACCGCTTTGAGGATCTTGATATCGTACTCTCTCTTGGGGGCTTCGGCAGGCTCTCTGGCAAGCGGGCACCGGAGCGCTCCGTAGTGCATGGGTTGGAAGACGAGCGGGTCGGTCAGTGTGTATCTGACGCCTTCAAATTCGAATTCGACCTTCTTGATCCACCAGAGCGTCCCGTTGTGTATTTCGATTTTCAGGTACGGTTTTCCGTCGTCTTCTCTGTGCCTCAGATATGCCGTGGCAAAGACGCGCTTCAGATCGTCGGTCGCGAGAGCTTCGTACGGCGGAGCCATCATAGAACTACGTAGCATCCAGGCGACCACGCCCATGGCCGCAACAAAGACGACTGCGATGATCGCAGCCACCACAGCGGTCTCATTACGCTTAATCTGGGTCGCAACGGACGATTTCATCCAGCCTCATCCTGTGTGCGAGAAACCGTCGTCATCTTGCCGGTACGGGAATCGTACCGATGGAGCACCTTACTGCCCGTATAAAAGGAATTACCCACGAACGCGGCCTTATCCGGGCCCACAGCCCTCAGACTCAGGATCACGTTCGAAGGGACCGCGACCGAGCTCTTTTCGCCCGACGGCGTCACCAAGTATGTCTCTCCGCCACTGCCCGCAACTTCCGCATCGAAGTACCGGTGCTCCTTGGCAAAGAACTCCTCCTCCACGCGCGCAGACTGCATGAGAACCTTTGCAGCCACTTCGCTGGACCGACGGTCCTTGTACGAATCCATCATCAGGAAATATATGACAGCCAGCACCGTAACGATCAAGACCGCGCAGACCATCTCCAGCACGGTGAATCCGGCCGCAGAGTGTGCTCTTTTCACAGGAGACGACCTCCAGTCCATGGTCGGGAATACGAAATGCTCCCCGGTTCTCCCCTCGTCGAAGAAGAGGAACCGGGTCGGTTTGAGCCCCGCCAGAATTCTCCACCGGGGTTTGAGGGTTCTTAGTCCAGGCCGCGGGAAAAGTCAAGATGAATAAATCTGTAGATTCAAATGCTTAATGATCCTCGGAAGGCTGTTTCTGCATCTCCGGTCATAATCACCGAATTATTCATGCCTTTCCATTGTATCTCCAAATCGCCGCCCAGGAGCGAGACTGTGCAGCTCTCGCCGACGAAGCCCTTCAGTCTTGCTGCCACCGCGGTCGCGCACGCTCCGGTGCCGCACGCGAACGTCTCGCCGCTCCCGCGTTCCCACACCCGCATGATCAGGCGATCTTGACCTGCAACCCTGACGAACTCCGCATTCGTCCGAGCAGGAAAGAGCTCGTGGTGTTCGAGCGCAGGGCCGAAACGACGAGGAAGCGGTTCAACGTCCTCGTCCAGGATAATCACGCAGTGTGGATTCCCCATTGAGAGGATTGCCGCGGAGAAGGCTCGGCCTTCAACCTCGATCCTCTGATCGAGGATGGGGCTCCCATCGGTTGCCAGGTTAACCGGTATTTCTTGGGCCGAAAAGATGGGTTTGCCCATGTCCACGCGCACTCGGCGAATCTTTCCGTCATCGCCGGGCAGGAGTTCGACATTCTTTACGCCGGCGCGCGTCTCGACCGGCAGGAGCTTCTTATCGGTCAGCCCATTGTCATAGACGTACTTGGCAAGACAGCGGATGCCGTTGCCGCACATCTCCGCAAGGGAGCCGTCCGCATTGACATAGTCCATAAAGAAATCCGCGTTCGCGGAATCGCGCACCACGATAATGCCATCACCGCCTACGCCTGCGCGGCGGTCGCAGACTCTGCGCACCTGTTCCGGGGCAAACCGAAGCGCGCCGGTGAAGTCATGCATGACCACGAAATCGTTCATGGTCCCGTGCATCTTTTGAAACTCGACTTCCATAGCGGCAATGTAGTCCATTTTGAGCGGGTAAGCAACCTTGCGGACCTGCACAGGCCCGTGGGATAATTCGCTCAATGAAATACGTGATCCTCGTCGCACTCCTTCTTCTAGCTCTCGCGGTAGTCCAGGAGTTTGTACTGCGAGACCGCAGCTCCGAGGGCTTGAAGGGCTACGGCGCCAAACTAAAGGACCTGGGGAGACGCCTGCACGTTATCTTTGGCGTGCTGGCTCTGTTCTTGGCTGCGCTGCTCGCTGTCAGATTGCTGCTGAAATACTTGGAATTCTTCTGATACCGAGGGATGCTTCCTATAGAGATTGCCGAAAATCCTGTCTAATTCGCGTGGCTCCTCTTCGTCATTCCTGCGAAAGCAGGAATCCAGTCTTGGGGGCCTGGTACAAGGTTTTCCATTATCCGCGTGTTGAACTCCTGGATTCCCGCGTACGCGGGAATGACGAAAGCCAGGCAGGATGCCTGGCCCACCAAAGCCGGTCCGCGGATTCCCACCCCTGTTCTAGCCAGGGGCAGGCTTTACGCGGGAATGACGAGCATGTGGCCAAGAGCACCGGCAGAGCGTGCCCCGGACCCGATCCGGGGGACGCCGGGGCCTACCAAGGCAAAGAAGAAGAGCCTTTGCGGGAACGGAACTGGATATAAGGGCTACCTGTGGCCTTCGAGGATCTTAGTTAATTCCACGGTATCGAGCCATTCATCCGTATCCTGGCCGCACCGTGGGCACCTTTTGTCTCCCTCGGAAATGCTAAACCCACAATAGGGGCACGTGCTGGTTTTTTCTTCCACAGGTCGAACCGTGGCCTGCTGCATAGCCCTCTTTTCAAAATAGCCTGCGGTGGCGAGGTTAGCCGCGATGAGCTGAGTGAAGACGGTCTGAAGTCCCTGGAAGCTCAACCCATACTTTTCCATCAGTTCTTTGTCGGATAGACCGGCCTTGAGGTCCAACATGATGGACCGCGCGCTGATCTTTTTTTCAGGCTTGCCGCCAGGCACCGCTCATAAACTCTCAGCATACAGAAATGACATGAGATGACCTCATGCAAAGAAGCCGGTCCGGGGCTGGTGAGCCCGCGTGCGCCGACGAGCATCGGTATATGGATCAGATAATTTCGATCGCGCAGGCCATGGAGACCCCGCCGCCGCCGCACAGCGTGGCCAACCCCAGATTCTTGCCGCGTTTTTTCATGGCGTATGCCAGGGTCACGATGAGACGCGCCCCTGTGGAGCCCACGGGGTGTCCCAATCCAATTCCTGAGCCATTAACGTTCGTAATCTCACGGTTCAGACCCAGCTCTTTCTCGCAACCCAAATATTGAGCAGCAAACGCTTCGTTGACTTCAATCAGTTCGAAATCTTCGAGCTTGAGTCCTGAACGGTCCAGCAAATTCTTCACTGCGGGCACCGGACTCAGGCCCATGATCGACGGATGGCATGCGCCCATGCCTTGGCTTCGAATGCGTGCCAAGGGCTTCAACCCTCTGGCCTTGGCATTTTCGGCGGACATGAGCACCAGCGCGGTCGCGCCGTCGTTGATTCCGCTGGAATTGCCTGCGGTGACGGTTCCGGTCTTAGGAATGAAGGCCGGCGGCAATTTGGCCAGATCTTGGAGCGTGAGCCCAGGCCGGAAATGCTCGTCTTTGTCGAATATCTTCGGATCCCCTTTCCTTTGGGGCACGCTGATGGACACGATTTCGTCCGCGAATGAGCCGTCCTTGCCGGCGCGTTCGACGTTGTTATGGCTGCGCAGCGCAACCTCATCCTGTTCTTCCCTTGTGATTCCCAGCTTCATTGCCACGAATTCCGCGGTGTGGCCCATGATGTAGGGTTTGCCCCGAAAGGCTTCCACGGGTCCGTCCGCGGGGTAGGGGAGGACATGTGAGCCGCAATGCAGCCCCGTGGTGAGCGCGTCGGTGAAGGTGGAGTTGCCCATACGAATGCCCCACCGGGCATTCTCCACTGTGAAAGGCACACCTGACATGTGCTCGATTCCCCCCGCGAGGATGATGTCTGCCACGCCGGCCTTTATCATGGCCGCGCCGGAGAGCGTCGCTTCCATGCCGGAGATGCAGACGCGATTGATAGTCACCGCGGGTACCGTATCAGGGATCCCTGCCATGAGCGCGCCGATACGCGTGACGTTCATGGCATCGGTGGGATTGAGGCAACATCCGAATCGAACATCGTCGATCTCATCGGCCGATATTCCGGCACGCTTTATAGCTTCTTTCATGGCTACGCTTGCGATTCTTGAAGCGTGCATATCGCGCAACGTGCCTCCGAAAGCCCCGATGGCAGTGCGACAACCGGAGACCATAACCACGTCCGTCATTGAAGAGCTCCTTGATCTCTTAATTTTTCGATGGAGGGCGTGCGCGAGCGGTCACCTCGCGGGCTAACAGCACCACCCCTGGCTCAAGCGCTCAGAGTCGACCTGCTGTCCGCTCCCGCACCCGGGTATACTAGAACGTTGGCAGGCAGGAAGTCTACTTGATGATGGCCGCTTCCTCTACCGTGAGCTTCTTTTCGAAGTCGTCCCAGAATTCCTGCTCGGACTTTCTCCAGTCCGAACCGAACTTCTTGTTGAAGAGGGTGGCCACTTGGTCGAGAGCTTTTGACCAAACCGACGTATAATTGAGCCTGAGCACATCTTCCAGGAAAGGCACCAGCGAACCCAGCTTCTCCTTGGGCAGATACGCTCTGGCGCCCAGCTCAATGGACTTCTTCAGCGCTTCCGGCGTGAACGCGTGCGCGGTAAGCATCACCACCGGAAAACCGGCATTGTTGGCAATCTGCAGCAGGTCGAACCCACGCACGCCCATGATGTCCAGGATCACCAGATCATAGGTGTACGAGACCAGGTACTGCTGGGCTTTTTCGAATGTGGTGGACTTGTGCAGCGTGCAGTCCGCCGCGTCGGTCAGTTCCTCCTCGATGATTTCCAGGACGTCCTCCTCATCATCGACCGCCAGGATCAACTTCTCTGACAAGATTTCGGATTTGGGCATGGGTCATCCTTTTCTGTTGAGATTCAATCCGAGTTGAAATGCCTGTGTTCTTTCGCTACGACAAGTGCAGCCCGCACCTCATCGTTGCGCGGTAGGATCCCGCTCCGGGTTGTCCTTTGTCGGTCACTCGCGCCGCGAGCACCGCGCACTAACCAGTCGACGGGAGACCTCACACACAGTATCATGCTTATTCATACCGACGGCTGAAGTCAACATTTTCAAGCATGTTTACGACCAGTGGGGCTCCAAGGTTATTGTTGACCTCAGCAATTCCCGTAGGATACGTTTTTCGTAAAAGAGCGGTTCATCCGGTTGCGAATCGCGTCCCCAGAGGGAGGAGATCTTGGCCCGTGCCCCGAAATGGGACGTGTGAGATGGCCGCTCAGGCACCGAGCCTGCATTATTTTCGGTTTCAGGAAATCCCGACGAGGTTTGCATGACCGTACGCACATACGTGGTGGTCCCCCCGATGCGAGGGGGTTTGGAAAACTTGAGAGAGATGGCTTCCAATCTTTGGTTCTCCTGGAACGGCGAAGCCATGGAGCTCTTCGAGCACCTGGACGAAAAGCTTTGGGAGGAAGGCTGCCATAACCCACAAAAGATCCTTATCAGCCTTTCCAAACAGAGGCTCCAAGAGATCAGAGAAGACGCGGGATACCGCTCGTTCGCGCTCAAGGTTCGCCAGCGCTTCAAGGCTTACATGGAGCGCAAACGCTTCTACGAGTACAATCTCGATGAGCCGGTGGACTTCACCGTTGCTTACTTCTCTCTTGAATTCGGCCTGACCGAGTGCCTCCCCATGTACTCAGGCGGACTGGGTGTCCTTGCGGGGGACCATCTCAAGTCTGCCAGTGATTTGAATCTCCCCTTGGTTGCTATGGGGCTGATGTACCACAACGGCTATTTTCGCCAGAGACTCAGGCCTGACGGATGGCAGGAAGAGCTGTACCCACGGCTTGAGCTGGATACGCTTCCGCTGGAAAAAGAGACCGACGAGTCAGGAAACCCACTCAAAATCGCGGTGGAGTTGGCCAATGAAACGCTCTGGGCGCGCATACTCAAAGTGAATGTCGGGCGTGTGCCCCTATACCTGCTCGACGCGGACATCCCTGACAATCCGCCCCATCTGCGCGCCGTGACATCCAAGCTCTACGATGGCGATGGGGAAATGCGGATCCGCCAGGAGATCCTCCTGGGGGTAGGGGGTTGCCGCGCGCTGGCAGCCCTCGGAATCAAGCCGACTGTCTTCCATCTCAACGAAGGACACGCGTCTTTCGCTCTCCTGGAGCGAATCCGTCACTTTATTGAGGACGAAGGGCTCTCTCGTCGGGAGGCAGGCGAAATGGCCACGGCTCAAAGCGTTATTACGCTGCATACCGCGGAGCCTTCCGCCGGCGACCTGTTTGATCGGAGCCTCCTGGAAAAGTATTTTTCGAGTCAGGCGCAACGCCTTGGGATGAGCATCGAGCCTCTCGTGCGTTCCGGTCGCCGGCGGCCTGAAGATCAGTCCGAGAAGTTCAGTATGGCTGTGCTGGGGCTGCGTCTGTCCTCCCGAGCAAACGGGGTGAGCCGCCTCCATGCGAAAGTGGCGCGGAACACATGGCGGGACGTATGGCCCAACGCGGATCTTGAAGACGTGCCTATCTTTGGCCTGACCAACGGCGTCCATATCCCGTCATACATATCTCGGGACCTTGCCAAGCTCTACGACCGGTATCTGGGGCTGGGATGGAACGAAGACCCAGACAACGAGAAGATCTGGCAACGCGCGGATAAAATCCCTGATATTGAGCTTTGGCGCACCCATGACAGGTGCCGAAGCCGTCTGGTTCAGTTTGCTCGGCAACGCCTGCTCAGGCAGCTCAAAGACCGCGGCGAATCTGCCAGAATCGTAGAGCAAGCCGAGCGCGTGCTCGACCCGGAGGCGCTCACGATCTGCTTTGCCAGACGCTTCGGCCTGTACGAACGAGTGGACCTCCTCTTCCGAGAGCCCGAAACCCTGGCCCGCATCATTGGCCATCCAGACCGGCCGGTCCAGATCATTATGGCCGGTAAAGCTCATCCGGACGACCTCAAGGCAAAAGATCTCATCAAGAGAATCATCAACTTGATCAAAGAAGAGCCGTTTCGGGCGCGAATGGTCTTCATCGAAGACTACGACATCAACGTAGCGCGGCTCATGATGCAAGGGGCCGACGTCTGGCTCAACACCCCCAGACGCCCATTGGAAGCTTGCGGCACGTCAGGCATGAAGGCCGCAGCCAACGGGGCTCTCAATTTGAGCATTCTCGATGGATGGTGGGACGAGGGATACACAGGAGATAACGGCTGGGCCATCGGCTGGCGAGAGGAGTATGACAATCCCGCGTACCAGGACGCCATCGAGAGTCGCGCTTTGTACAATCTCCTCCAGGAAAGCGTCATGCCGCTCTTTTACGAGAGGACAATCGACGAACTCCCCCGCGATTGGATCGCTATGATGAAGCGATCCATAGGGACCCTCTGCGCGATGTTCAATTCTCATCGGATGGTCTCAGACTACGTGGAAAGAATCTACGTGCCCTGTGCGCGCAACTCGTTCAAGCTGCAAGCTGACGGATACGCAGCCCTCAAGCAGATGGTGTCCTGGGGAAAGAGCATCCAAGAAGACTGGGACAAAATAGCAATCGTCAGCATGGAAGTCGAAGATCAGAACCGGGCGGTCCGAGGGCAAGAGATCCAAGCGAAAGTGACCATCAATACCGCAGGCCATCGCCCCGAAGAACTGAGGGTGGAAATCCTGCACGGACCCATGGATCTACGAGACAATTTCAAGCACCGGCATGTCGCTTTGTTGGCTCCTGTTGAGGGGTCAGCCGGTCCGGACGGGCAAGTGACCTTCGTGGGATCCATCCCACTGACCCATACGGGCATGTGCGGATACGCGGCGCGTGTTACTCCAGAGCATCCGAACCTCGCGCCATCAAAGCGCTTCGAGCTGGTGCTCCGAGGATGAATCTCTTCAATCTTCAAGGTCACTCAGCCACGGGATGACCATAGCAAAACACCTTGCAGCGATTGTCCTGTTGCCTGGAATGGTGCTCATTGCCATTCCAGGACTGATTCTTTGCACCACCCAAGCCGTGAGCCCCGGCTGGGGATTTCGCTTTCCGTGGGCTCTCGTGCCCATCATCGTCGGCGTCCTGTTCATCGGAGCAGGACTGTGGCTCATGGTTCACACGGTGAAGCTCTTTGTCCAGCGCGGTCACGGGACCCTAGCTCCCTGGTCTCCCACACAACGGCTCGTTGTGCAGGGTGTGTATCGCTACGCTCGTAATCCTATGATGAGTGGCGTTTACGCGGTTCTGTTGGGGGAGGTGATCCTATTCGGCGCTTGGCCGTTGGTCTTCTGGCTTGTTCCTTTTGTGTTGGTAAACGCGATCTACATCCCTCTTTGGGAAGAGCGATCGTTGGTCCGCCGCTTTGGCTCGGATTACCTCGAATACAAGAAACATGTTCCACGCTGGATACCTCGGCTGCAACCGTGGACGCCGCCGTGGGAAGGGGACGAAGACCTCTAGCTCAGACGTCCTCCACCAGGATCAGTCTGACCACGTCCGTTACGACCTTTGCCATATGTTTGTGGGATTCTCCCGGCTGGATGAAGACTCCGTCGCCTTGCGTAAACAATACCCGCTTTCCATCGAAGTCTATTTCGAGTTCGCCTTCCAGGACATAGCCGAAGTGCCCTTTTCGGCACCAATCCGGCTCGACGAACTCACGAGTGAATTCCACGAGACGAAGCTGCTTGCCATCCTTCTTTACGATTTTGGCTCGAACGCCGACCGTGGGGGTTTCCCAAGGAATTGATTGGAAGTCAACCTTGTAAGGAGCCATTTCCAAAACCTCGCTTTGCCTCTCGCGGAAAACCAGTTGTTCTAAAGTGCTAGCCAAGAGTAATGGCCGATTGCCGCTTGGGCTGTGGTAGGTGCCGGCCTCCGTGCCGGCACATTTTTCCTAAAAATATCAACCAACTCGGGCCGGCAGAGCCTGCCCCGGACTTGATCCGGGGGACGCCGGCCCCTACCGGTTTCCTTCAAGCGAAGGCTGCCCAAGAAGCCATGGATTTTGACAACCGGTATAAGCTACCTCAAATCCGGGACGACTTCCGGCAACGGGCATGGGCTGAGGCAAAGGGCGAAGCGACCATTCCTGCAAATTAGGTCTTAGTCGCCCTCGCCCCAGGCTTTTTGGCTGCGGAGTATTCTCTTTTTCACCTGAGACCACGCGTCCGCGGTGAGAAACGATTGGGGCCATTGCTCCAGCATACGAACGAACATTTCGTACGGCACGGTAAAGGTTATCTCGTCGGCTTTGATAAAGCGCCTTTCCGATGGGTCCCACCCGCCAATCACCGCTTTGAGCTTGCCTTGCTCCAGGAACTTGATCGGCCACGTGACCATGTTCGCACAGCCCGAGCCAAACGGGGAATGGACTGCTTCCAGATCGCCCGTCACGAACGTGGCGAGCTGATGGAGCCCGGAAATGGTTTCAGGTCTGGCGAAGAAGATAACCAGCTCAGGTTCTTCGTCAGGATCGAACTGCGAAAGAGGCTTGAAGACACAGAATCGCCGAGGCGCCGGCCTGGGGTCCAAGTGTTCGTAGAACGCCCGCGTAATTTGAGGCGTGGGCAGGTACCGTTCGCCCTCAACCACACCTGGAATCCCTGTTGATACGTAGTGCACGATGAAGTCGAGCTGAGGCTTGAGAAACCCAAGGAAGAACGCGCCTCCAATACAGCCGAACCGTTCGCGGTCAAAATACGCGGGAGCGCGCTTCTTGCGAGCAATCCAGAGCTGGCCGATCACGCAAGAGAAGTCCCGCCACAGTTGCCGGAAATCTACTTCTTTGCGTGCTTCCGCTTCCACTGAGGGGAGACGGCCAGGTTTGGGCGCGTACCCGCGAGCCGGTTCCCGGTCGGTATAGAACATGCCCAGGGGCTCCTCGTCATAGCCCAAGGCTTCCAGGAAACCTGCCAGGTCACTTCGATCGCTCGGGTTCATGACCTTTCTTCGTCCTTTCTGCTCGAGCCGAGTCGTGCGTCAGACGGCCTTACCATGAGACTCAAGGAGCAGAGGTAGGTCGGGTTGAGCCCAGTGAAACCCGACAGGTTGCTTTGGGCATGATGTCGGATTTCGTCCCGCTGCGAACGCGGGACTCAATCCGACCTACGGCCGCTCTCGCTTCAACGCCAGCTTCACCGTTCGGAAGCAAACTGGTATCAGACGGCCTTACCATGAGACTCAAGGAGCTCTGCCAGCGCTTGCGCGTTCCTTCGGGCGCTTCCCGCGTGTTTCAGGACTTCGGTTCGCGCGCGTGCGCCCACAGCGCTGGTCCGTTCCAGGTCGGAGAGCGCTTCGATCACGCGTCGGCTCAGGTCTCGACCGGTCCGGACTTCCATTCCCGCGCCGGTCCGGATCAGGATGTCTCGCGCCTCGCGGAAATCCTCCATAGATGGGCCGAAGAGGACCGCTTTGCCCCACGCCGCGGGTTCAAGGATGTTCTGGCCGCCCTTTGGAACCAACGATCCGCCCATGAAGACCACGGAAGCGAGTGAGTATATCTGAAAGAGCTCGCCCATCCGATCCAGAATGACCACTTTTCGGCCGTTTCGTTCTTCCCCGTTCTCGGCGGCGCTTCGCAGAAAAGTGGGGCCCAGCCTCATGGAGTCCACGAGCGCAACCAGATCCTGGGAGCGCTCCGCGTGTCTTGGCGCGAGCACAAGGACCAATTCCGGAAATGCGGCTCGTGCGGTTTCGTACGCTTTGAGCACGATTTCGTCTTCGCCCGGATGGGTACTTCCCGCAATCAGTGTCATCGTTTCCGGCTCGATCTCCAGCAGCGCCCTCACGCGAGCCTCCATGTCCGGGTCGGTTTGCCCAAGCACCGCGTCGAATTTAGTATTTCCCGTCACGCTGACCTTTTCAGTCGCTGCGCCCATCTTCACGATGCGCTCTGCATCGAGCTCCGAGGACATGAGGAACAGGTCAATGGCTCTGAGTGTGGATGAGAAGAATGGCTTGAGTCGTACGTAGCGCGGGAACGATCGATCGGAAATGCGGCCGTTTGCCAGCGCAATCTTCGCGCCGCTCTGTTTGAGAGTGTTGACAAGGTTGGGCCAGAGTTCCGTCTCCATGAGCACGAACAGGTCCGGGTCAACCTTTCTCACCACCGGGTTCACCGTCGCAGGGAAATCGAGCGGCAGGTAAAAGAAGCCATCCACGTCGGGCATGAGCTCACGAGCCTTGTCCTGGCCGGTCTCAGTTCCTGTTGACACCACGCAGGACGCGTTTGGCAACAACTCTTTGAGCGCGCTCACCATCGGCCTAAGCGCTACCGCTTCGCCGACGGATACGGCATGGAACCAGATACGCGGCCTGGAGAGGCGCTCGGGATCGAAATCACGGGGCAGCCGGCCCAGCTTTCCGGCCAGGGAACGCCGATACTTGCCGCCCAGAACAATCCGAGGCAAATAGTAAGCCGCGAGAAACGGCGGTCCCAGCGTATGCAAGAAGATGTTGTAAATCAGGCGAGCCATGGGATTCGGTGAAGGCGTCTGATACGGGAGCGCTCCTTGAGAACGCTCATCGACACTGCTCGATCTGGGGTGAAAAGAGCGTTTCCAGCTTGAAATTACTTTCCACGAAGAAGGGATTGGCTTCGAGTTGCTGTATGGTAACGAGACTTCGCCAGCCCGCGCGTGAACTCTGGATATCGAAGCGGCGAGGCAGCCAGCCATAATCGCTGGAACCAAAATCGCCGAAATGAGCGAGAAGATCGGGCTTGCCCTCATTCAGCCGCTGTAGCGACAGCACATGGAGATCCTTTGAATCCAGCGTGGCCTTCCACATTTCCTGGCGCATGCGGACGCGAATGACCGTGGTTCGTGCATCCTGGGAGAGCGCTTCTTCAAAGTGCGCGTCCTTCCATTGCAGAAGAGCGAGCGGAATCAAGTTTTCCAGCTCGGCCACGTCCGGAAAACGCCGATTGAAGCAGTCTTTTGCGCCCTTGAGTATCTTTCCGTCTCCGGGCACATACAACTCGAACGTGTTTGCTTTGAGAATAAGCTCAAAGAGCGGATGGCCCCCGGGACCCAGCCCCTGGAACCGGAAATCACTGGGGCGCCTGTACAGCAGGAAACCTTTCACGTCCTGGCGGGACTTGCCGTGGTCATACGATGTTGCCACGGCCATCACCGCCTTGAGCGCGCTCAGGCCTTTGCCTTTGCGAGCCAACTCGGCCGGGATTTGGTTGGGTTGTATGCTCGAAGCGGCTTCCAGGTTGGGGGTACCGGTTCCCAGAATCGTGGCTGCGCACAGGACCATGGTCGCAACCGCTCGACGAACCCGGAAGAGGCTGAAACAAATCGCAGGGCTGGTTGCAAGGCACGAATCTTTCATGGGTGCTCGTTCTACCAGACGTAGACCTACGATGCAATGGAACAACGCTTCGCAGGGTAGCCATTCGGTTACGCGGGCGTTAGAAAATCCCCGCAGGTCACTTCTGAATCTAATCGCATCGAAAATCCGGCTGTATCTCCTTTTGTAAATCGCTCAAGCCGGACGCGGCCAAAATCGCCGTGACCACTAGCTCAGCGTTAGGCTGCTCAAGATGGGCCAAGCAAATCGCTTTCCGAATTTCCGAAAGTAAACGGCACGGGTTCGCTTGATAGCGGACCGGAGATCCGTTCTTGCAGCCGCGATCAACCACCGGATTCCGGCTCGGCCAAATCTCTCAGCTCGCCCCAGGAATTGAACACCTCATCGTGCACCCCGATCGCCTGACCACCGTGCGTCCGGAAGAAAACATTGACGACTTGGGCCTCCACGGCAATGTCACGGCTTGGGCCAACGTAGGCCCTTTGGTCGAAGGTGATGCTACGGCTCCCGGCGCGGCTCACTCGGGTCTCAATGCGCAGAATGTCCCCAAAGCGTGCCGGACGCCTATATTCGACTACCATTGAGACAACCGAGTGGGCTATACCGGCAGAGCGCAATGCCTGTTGCAGCGCTGCCCGCTCGTCAAAATACGACCATCGGGCTTCCTCGAAGAAGTGGATGTGCCACGCGTGGTTGACGACGCCAAACACGTCCACGTGAAACCCGCGCACCCTAATCTCAGTCACTGAGAAGGCAAAGGACATTCTATCCACCTCCGTTGTGAGCGTTGTGTTTTCACAAAGGCGTTCCGTTCACAGCGGCGGCTCCGGCGCTGCCCAGCCAAACAGGGCGCTCTGAATTCGCCTGTTCAGGTAGGCTATTTGACTGGCCGTGAAGTAGGCGCCTCGCATCCTATGCGTCTTTCTCCGATATTCTCTGGCGTGTTCTTCTGACCAGAAGAAAACGCTCTCCTTTCAAAACGCATCTATGATGTTTGGTTCTTTCAGAGCCTTCAAATCCACCTCAGGAACGAAGATCACGGGACTGCAATCCCGATCCTCACAACTGAAATTCATATCGCTGTCGATTTCCATGATCATGGGTCGCCTGGAGAATGCGCATTCAGAGCGCACTCTGATGGACAATGCTTCCCGCCTCAGTCGCCCTTGCACGAAGGGCGTCGCGAATGCGTCCACCGCTCAAGCCGCGTATAACCGCTCCCCCGTATCGAAGGTTATCGCATGGGGGGTCTTCTCAACGGTCACCGGATAGGCCCAGGTCACTTCTCCATCGCTATTTCTCCATAAGAAAGTGAGGCGACTTTCTAGCTCTCGCAGAATCTCCGCCACGCGTCCCGAGGTAAGAGCCAAGTCCCCGGCAACCAATTCTGCCGGTATGGGCCTGCCGAGCCGCGGCATTTCCCTCACCGCGAAGTGATGCACAAGTCTATGCTCCGGAGACATGAATCTCGAGGCACGTTTCACTCGTTGCACGGCCTTTTCAATCCGCTTTTCCCACAGGAAAGGCGGGACTCCAATAATGTAGCGCCAGATACCGGCCATAAGTTTGTTACGCACGATTTCACTCCTTTCCGGGCTAAGCTCGGCTGTGATATAAGGCTGCACTGCGTTTTTAGATGCTATAAGCACAGCGCAAAAAAAATTACCCCAACCTTTTCAGGAACTCTACCACTTCCGAAAGAAAGCTTCCGATCACTTCCCTTTCCCTTTCAGAGAGCCCGGCGAGATAGATGGAGAAGGTCTTCACCGACGAGGCCTGCTGCGCCTCGAAGCGCTCGATGGCCTCTTTCCCTTCCGCGGTAAAGACCGCGGTCACCCTGTTCTTGAGGGATGGATCCTTGGACTTTTTGACAACTCCTTTTCTTTCGAGTCGGGCCAGGGTTTGGGAAACCGCGCCATTGCTGACTCCAAGCTTCCGGGCCATCCCGCCGGCATTCAGGTCAGGCGATTCGCGGAGGACCTGCATCAAATGGATTTCCGACGGATGGAGGCGGACCCCCTGATGCCGAAAGACACTACGCTTCTCCAAAAATATCAGGCGGTTGATGACTCGACGGATTTGTCCGGCGAGTATTCTGGGTTCGTGATCCATGCTCTGTTTTTAGCATCTAAAAACATACAAGTCAACCCTCGCGCCTCGAAAGTCACAATGCCTTGACCGCGAGCAGGCCATGTTACACAATCAGGCCACATTGAGAGTCGCACAGGGGGCCTCATGGATTGGGTAACCACAGACAGGATTTCGGGCTATGCAGGCAAATCGGTGGAGCTCAGGGGGTGGGTCGCGAATAAACGATCTTCCGGCAAAATTCGATTCCTTTTGCTCCGCGACGGCCCGGGTGTCATCCAATGTGTTGTGCTGCCCGACCGAGTGCCTGCCGACGCGTTCGAGCTTGCCGACAAGGTACCGTACGAATCTGCGGTGATCGTGCAAGGTGAAGTTCGCGAGGACAAGCGTTCCCCGGGTGGTTTTGAGGTCACGGCGACTGACCTGAAGCTTGTGTCTGAGGCTGAAGAGTACCCCATCGCGAAGAAGGATCATGGCGTAAGTTTCCTCATGGACCATCGTCATTTGTGGCTGAGATCCTCCCGTCAAGTCGCGCTCCTTCGGTTACGCTCCGTCCTAACCCGAACGGCTCGGCAATTCTTTGACGAGCAAGGTTTCATCGCGATAGAGGCGCCGATACTTACTCCAACCTCGTGTGAGGGCACAACCAGCCTGTTCCAAGTGGAATACTTCGACCGCCATGCTTACCTGACCCAGTCCGGCCAGCTCTACGGCGAGGCCGCCGCAATGGCTTTGGGCAAAATCTATGTCCACGGGCCCACGTTCCGGGCTGAAAAGTCCAAGACTCGGCGCCACCTCACGGAATTCTGGATGATTGAGCCGGAAATGGCCTTCTGGGAACTCTTTGAAACCATCGACCTTGCGGAAGGGCTCGTGTGCCGTCTCGTGGAAGAGGTGCTGCGGACATGCAGCCAGGAACTTGAGGTGCTGGAGCGGGATCGCACTGCGCTGGAAAAAGTCGCGCCTCCCTTCCCGCGAATCACCTATTCCGAAGTGGTGGACCTTTTGGAAGACAAGGGAGTCCCATTTGTCTGGGGAAATGACTTGGGCGCGGACGAAGAAACGGTGGTATCTGAATCGTTCGAGAAACCGGTCTTTGTGACTCATTATCCGGCCGCGATAAAGGCTTTTTACATGAAGCGGGACCGCAACGATCCCCGGCTTGCGCTCGCAGTCGATTTGCTGGCTCCCGAAGGATATGGAGAAATCATCGGAGGCGGACAGCGGGAAGATTCCTTGGATGAGTTGGAAGCGAGGATCGCGGAACACGGCCTGGATCCGGACCCGCTCCAATGGTACCTGGATTTGAGGCGATACGGCTCAGCGCCTCATGCAGGATTCGGCTTGGGGATAGAACGCACCCTGGCGTGGATCGCAGGAATACACCATGTGAGGGAAACAATACCGTTCCCGCGACTCATGGACCGCCTCGAGCCATAGGAGCACCGGCAGAATACTGGAAATTTTGGATGAGTTGCGGGGGAGGCCCCTTTTTGCAAAATGGGGCCTCCCCGGACCCCTCCACCAAAAACTCCCATGTTTTGCCGATACAGCTTATAGATTGGGCAGACTTTAAGGCCGCACACGAACCGGGGAGTGGGCATAGGCGCTAACTCATAACGTTCGCGGTGGCGGTTCCGGTCTGCAGTCACCCTCCCCGTTCCCCCTCCCATCCAGGGAGGGGGTTCTCGAAATCCTCTCCTCTTGTGGGGCAGTCCCGCGGCCTCGCGGGATTCCAGCCTGCCGGCGGCCTGGAAAGGCCGCCCCACAAAGAGGGAAGGGTGAGGGGAGTGGATGGGCCGAAGTCAAGGACTTTCGTGATTCGTTGTAGCTCCTGGACTATGACAGTTGGTATGAGGGCTGCACGCAGAGATACATATGAATAAACAGGGCGTGGAAGATCAGATCAGGGCCAGGATGCGCACCCGAGGCATCGGTGGCGAGACGATCGAGCAGTTCTTGTCTCTGGTTCGACGGGCCCGCAATAGTGAATCCGCGTATGTGCCGCTTGACACTGTTTTGGAGCCCGACTCCCATTACCTCTTTGACGGCTTGTCAGGTCTCGCGCAGGACAAGGCACTTCGGCAGCGAGGAGAAGAGCTGCTCGGTCAGGCCGTGGTAATCAAGCTAAACGGGGGCCGCAGCACCACCATGGGCGGAGAAATACCCAAAGGCGTGCTCATTGCCAAGAATGGGCTCTCGTACCTGGAAATCATTGCCCGTCAGATGCTTGCATTCAAGAGAGCCCGGGACGTGGAAGTCCCTCTGGTGCTGATGAATAGCTTCTTCACCCACGAACCGACGTTGGACGTGATCAGCCGATTCGACATCCCTGTCGTCACGTTTCTGCAAAGCCAGGTGCCCCGACTCAAGGATGCGACCTGGGAACCTCTCGATACGGGCACGGAAAATGACTGGACTCCGCCCGGTCACGGGGACGTGTACACGAGCCTGCGGAGCAGCGGGTTGCTCGATGGGCTTCTCCGGAAGGGATACCGCTGGGCATTTATCTCGAACCTGGACAACCTGGCAGGGGTCCTTGACCCGTGGATCCTCGGGCTCATGGATTACAACGAGATCGATTTCCTGCTCGAAGTCACCGACAGGACGGAAGTTGACCGCAAAGGTGGCACCTTGGTCTTGAGAGACGGCAAGCTCGATTTGCTGGAGATTGCCCAAGTCGGGCCTGAAGAACGGGACGCATTCATGGACATACACCGATTCCGGGTCTTCAACACCAACAACGTTTGGGTAGACCTCAAGGCGCTTTCGGAAGCAATCGACTGGCAGATGTTCAACCTACCCGTGATACAGAACCGCAAGATAGTAGCAGGCACGGAAGTTGTACAGCTTGAAACCGCTATGGGAGCCGCGGTGGGAGCATTCGGCCGTGCCCGAGGCCTCCGGGTGGGTAGAGATCGCTTCTTTCCCACTAAGAAGGTGGAAGATCTCTTCCTGCTCCAATCCGACGCGTGCGTGCTCGATTCTGCCTATCGACTTCAACGAAACCCGGAGCGGCCTCCGGAACTTTCCTTGCGGCCGGACGTGGTGTTCGAGCCGGATTTCCTCGATTCTGCTCTCCGCATGGATTCACGTTTCGAGGATCCCTCGTCCGTGTCTCTGGTCCGAGCGGTTTCGTTGCACGTGTCCGGCCCGGTTTATTTTGAACGAGACGTGAAGGTAGAGGGGAGGGTAGTGATCAAAGCTCGTCCAGGTGAAACGTATCGAATCAAGCAGGGGACCACGCTCACCGAGGGTACCTACCCCTGAGTACAGGACGGCGCATTTGGTAGGACCGGCGTCTCTGCCGGTCATTGATGGACCACCAGAGCCTGCCCCGGACCCTGATCCGGGGGACGGTGGTCCCTACCGAAGCCAAAGAGGGGCGTGGCACTAATTCATAATATTGGTGGGACAGGCGTCCCGCCTGTCTATTAAAGAATGACAGGCAGGATGCCTGTCCCACCAGTTCTTCCCGACGCGCTGTATCGAACTTAGGCAGGAAAATACTAAGCGCGTTTTGCTTTGATTACACCAACCTACGCGAAAGGAATCCGCCATGACGGCTTCACAGTCAGAGAGCTTGCGATGCTTCAAGGCGTATGACGTCCGGGGCAGGATACCGGACGAGTTCAACGAGGAGATGGCTTACAAGATCGGAAGGGGTTATGCGACGCTCCTTTCCCCAAAGAAAGTCTGTATCGGCAGAGATGTGCGGCTTTCCAGCGAAGAGATCCTGGCAGCCACCGCGCGGGGTCTCAACGCGCACGGCTGTGAAGTGATCGATATCGGCTTGTGCCCTACCGAAGAGATTTACTTCGTGACCTCGCACCTGAAGCTCGATGGCGGCATCATGGTCACTGCAAGCCATAATCCGATGGACTATAACGGCATGAAGTTCGTCCGGGAAGATTCCAAGCCGATCAGCGCGGACACAGGCCTCAAGGATATCGAACGGATCATTCTGCGTGAGGAATTTGCTCCGCAGTCTAGTCCGGGCCGGATCGAACGCGTCTCAATGGAAGACGAGTACATAAAGCACCTCCTGACTTATGTGAATCCGCGGCAGATTCGAAAGCTCAAAGTGGTCATGAATTGCGGCAACGGCTGCGCTGGTCCCATACTGGACAAGCTTGAGCCGCACCTTCCCATTGAGTTTATCAAGCTCTTTCCTGAGCCGGATGGAACGTTCCCTCACGGGATACCCAATCCCATACTGCCTGAAAACCGAGGGGCGACCGCGCAGGCAGTGCTCGATCATAGGGCGGACCTGGGGATCGCGTGGGACGGGGACTGCGACCGGTGTTTCTTCTTTGACGAAAAGGGCGAGTTCCTTGAAGGTTATTATATCGTCGGTTTTCTGGCGCAAGCGTTCCTTAAAGCGCATCCGGGGCAGCGAATCGTTCACGATCCGCGACTTACGTGGAACACTATCGAGATGGTGCAAGACGCGGGCGGCATCCCGGTCCAAACCAAGGCCGGCCACGCATTCATCAAAGAGAGAATGCGGCTGGAAGATGCGATCTACGGCGGAGAAATGTCCGCGCATCATTATTTCCGTGAATTCGCTTATTGTGATAGCGGAATGATCCCCTGGCTCCTCATGGTGCAGACTCTCAGCGCGGAAAACCGGCCGCTATCGGAGCTTATCCAAGACAGAGTGAGGCGATATCCGGTTTCCGGCGAGATTAACCGCCAGGTTTCGGATCCGCACAAGGTGCTTCAGAAAATCGAGGAGCAGTTCAAAGGGAAGGGAGCACAACTCGATTACACGGACGGGCTGAGCGTGGAATTCGATACGTGGCGATTCAACCTTCGGCCGTCCAATACCGAGCCCGTGATCAGGCTCAACGTGGAAGCCCGTGGAGACAAGGCCTTGCTGGATAAGAAGACCGCCGAACTGTTGGAAATGATCGACGCCGCGGCATGACCGTACCGCCCCGTATTATTCGGTGGGTAAACAAAGAAGAGTATGTTCGTCCGGCCAACCCCATGATATGGTGAAGGAAATGGACCGCTATCGGAAGTAATCGGATAGTCGGCAGTGGTGAAAAGGAAAGAGAGACAATTCGGCCCGAATTGGACCGTTCAATCATGATCGATTTTCAGGGAGCCAAGATTACCTCCGACAAGGGTTTCCTGTTGCCGGGGGCCATAGACGAGCGTTTCGGGATCTTGGGGCCAATCGAGAGTGAGCCGTGTTGGGGTGACGAGCGCGGCAGAAAAATGGTTGACCAAGGGCTGCGCGGTGAAGTACGCTCAAAATCGGGATAAAGAGAGCTTTTTCATCGACAAGACGACGGTCTTGCCTGCGTCAGGTCGCGTGGGACGCCCCTCGCGGATGCCAAAAGGACCAAAATGGCAAGACCGCCGCAACATTCCGGCTCAGAGTAGAATCTGCTCTGAATCAAGAAGAGGCGATAATGAATTACGGAAGGCTGAACGTTGTTTCAGGCGGTATAGTCATTCTCGTGGCTTCAATCGGAGGCTTCGCACTTGGATTTACTCTCGATCCGTTCTTTGAAAAGGGGTTTTATGCAATTCCTCTGGGGAGAGTGTTCTTGAAGGCGGGGCATACGCATGGTATGCCCTTTGCTTTTTACAATATCGTCATTGGCTTACTTGTGGACCAACTTGCACTTACCGACAAGTGGAAAAGAAGGTGTTCGCTTCTCGCTGTGCTTTCTTTCATTATGCCGATTGGATTGATCTTGCGAGGACTGACTGATGGGGCAATGACATTTGCGCCGGTCGCTCTGTTAGGCGCCCTCTGCTTCTTGGCCTCCGTTGTGATCGTGATCCGAGGGGCAATAGCAAGCAGTTCAACCAGTGAGTGAACAGACTCCTCGAATTATGCCCTAACGCACGTCATCCAAGGGCTCGTAGCGAATTGTCTATTTCAGTAGCAGCTTCCACCGCTTCTGCCGATAACGAAAGAAGAGATGTGCAAATATCCAAGTGGGGACTGTCAACAATCCTGCTTCGATTTGAATCTCATCTGAATAAATCAATTTGGTAGGTGTGGCCTGGCTGAACCGGATGGTATGATTCCAGACCTTTGCCAACAGGCCGGTCTCATTACTCACAATCGTGTTCCGATCTCTGTCGACTGTTACTATCTTTATTGTATGCCGTCCCAGCGGGAAGATACCAAGAAAGTATAATTTCAACTCATACGATTTGCCTATAATCCATTCCCGATCAAGATCGCCCTTTACAGATGATTGAAATTTCAAAATGGGTGATGCTATAAATTGCAGTGATTGCGGGTCCTTGATCTTTTCCCAGAATCGATCTTCAGTACAGTCCAGGTAAGTTGAAATGCGCGCGATCATTTTTGGCCTCTGTCGACAGTATGGCACGAGTGTCAACAGCCGTGACGGAGGTAGTAAGACCTGGTCTCGATCAGTACTGCCTTTCTCATAGTTTCTACAAGTTCTCTCTCTCTTCCTCACATACGGTTTTCGGCAGCCTCAAGTAATGATAGTTGTCGTAAGATCCGGTGATCCCGCGTTCCGCGAGGAACAGCATCGACCTATGTCTTGCTTGAGCCACGTCGTGAGGCACTGAAAGCTGAAGGACCTCGGCTGATGTGGTGAGTTTCGCGCAGAACGCGGGACTCACCACATCCTACCCAAGCTGTGCTAGCCATTTTGCCGGGTGTTCCTGGTCCAAACGCTCCTGACTAATCGTTTTGGCTGCTTCGGTGGCGTGTTCGGGTGCTCCAGCGTCGCGCGGGAGCACCCACTAGTCAATCCGCGATTACTTTCGAGAACTGCCAAAGCGCTCTTCATTTCAGCTTCAGCCATAGGAGTCTCGCGAGGGCAGGGCCGGGGTTCTTCCAGCGATCGGGTATTTGGGAGGTAAGGTAGATCATATCCCCCGCTTGCATCTTGTACACCGTTTTTTCTACGGTCACCTGGAGCCTTCCGGAGAGGAGATAGCCTAGTTCCTCACCCTTGTGAACGAAAAAGTGTGAAGTCAGAGTCTTTTTCGGCGCGATCTCGATCAGGTATGGTTCGGCCTTTGCCTCGAAGTCAACCGGCGCAAGCGATCTGGCCTGGATCGTGTCTTCGGGAAGGCGAGGAAGTCGCACTTCTGTCCCTTCGGCCGAAGAGAACATGAATCTCCTTGCCGCGTCGGGTCTTTCCTGGAAAAACGCACCGGGATCTACCGCGAGGACTTCTGCCATCTTGAAGAGCGCAGGCAAGGAGGGATAAATGAGGTTGCTCTCGATCTGTGAAATCGTGCTCGGAGTCACGCCCACGCCTTTGGCCAGCTCGGTTTGAGAAATCCCCCGCTTGGTGCGGGCTTCTTTGAGGCGTCGACCGATATCGATGCGGCCCAATGCTCTCTTTTCTTCCTCGAATCTGACTTCCAGCCCTTCGGTCCAGTACGTGTATGGTTTGTGTAAATTGTCCAGAGCGCGGCCTTCTGCTTTGAGCACCGCCAAGAAAGTGGTCCCCCGTTTGATGGACAGATCGATCACGACCTGGGCTATTTGGTTTATCTGGGCTCTGAGACGAGGTGTATGTGCGTCCTTTTCGATCACCCAATAAGCCACCGTGTTGAGTTCATACAACCGCGGACAGGAATGACTGTAGAAGTTCAACACCTTGTCTTCTCCACCCCACAGTTCCTGCATACCGGTCAGGCTCTCGAAGATGAAGCGCACGTCGCCTTCGAGCCCTGAATGTATCCCGTACAGGGTTTCGATCACCTGATTGACCTTCCCCGGTTCATCCACTCTCACGATGCGGCAGGGCCATTCGGTTCTGGTGTCATGGTAGAAGCTGAGAAAGACATCCGAGCCCGCGCCTTTGCCCCAAGTGAAGCAGTCCAGGATAGTCAGGCGCGGATTCTCAGCCATCGGCCCCAGACGCTCCATGAGTGTTCGCGGAGAGCGATCGAAGCTCACATAAATTACCGGCTTCTTAAGCTCCTGACACGACTTGAGGAAGCTGAGGCAGAAGACGTTCGCGAGGCTTCCCGCTTGATCGTACCAGATCACATTGTCGCCGATGTAGAGGCTCCCCAACAGCTCGTCAAGGTGCGACAAGCCTGACGTCACATTTCGCCGTCGGATTTTGCCGGCAGCCATTCATTGCTCCTGTTTCATCCGAGATCCCGCGTCAAAACGTACTGTGCCAGATGCACGGGGCATTGACAACTCGTTTAAACAAATGACGTGAAGAAGTTACGTCAAGGTGCTATGCTTAAAGGTTGGATCGCTATCGCTGCATGAACCTCCTGGCTACCCTTTATGGAGCAGGGAGAAAGCGAACCGGATTGTGAAACGAAGCGAACGAGCACCGGTTGGCAGTTGCGGGACATGACGGGACAACATCCAATCAAGAGAATGCGAGACTACCTAGCTCGCCTGACGCACAAGGCAAAGCTTCGGGGGCTCACGCGCGCCCGGAACAAGGAATATCAGGAATACTTAACTGTGCAGTTCGACCGAACGTTTTCAAAACGGAACCAGATTCCTGCAAGGCGAAACTCCATTCTCATGGAGCGATTGGTGGAGCTTGGGGATCCGCCCAAAGAGGGGGCAGTCCTCTGCGTCGGGCCTCGTGACGGGTTTGAGCTGGAGTGGTTCAAGGGACAGGGTTTCTCGAACATATGCGGCATAGATTTGTTTTCGCAGCATCCGGACGTGTTGGTGATGGACATGCACCATATGACTTTTCCGGACGACACGTTTGAGGTGGTATATGGGTCCCACTCGTTGGAGCATTCTTACCGGGTGGAAGAGGCAGTCGCGGAAGTCCTACGGGTCGCCAAGTCCGGGGCGTTGATGGCCGTCGAGGTCCCCATCAAGTATAATACCAGAGGGGCTGACCGGTTCGACTTCGGAGGCGTGAATGGGATCCTGCGATTGTTCGCGCCCCATGTGGTGAAAGTGTTATGGTCCGACGAGCAAGAGCCGGGCACTCCGTTGAACTGGAGCGGGACAGCTATAGCCAGAACGGTGTTTTTCATAAAGAAGGAGCAAGGCGCTGTGGGAGCCTGGACCCAGCCGCGAATTACGCATACATGATGGAGAAGATGGCGTAAGGAACAGCCTGGAGATTTGCTGCAGTCACCCTCCCCCTTCCCCCTCCCATCGAGGGAGGGGAGCGAAGCCCTCTCCCCTGGTGGGAGAGGGAAGGGAGAGGGGGACGCGAGGCTGTAGGGAAAGGACTCAAGTCGAATCATCGACAGCACGGGTCGGGAGCCGGCGAGGCCGGCTTTGTCATTGTGGGATGAAGGCGCTCGTCTATAAGCGACGGAAGTAGCCTAACGCAAACGATAGCGACATACGCAAACCCCACCAAGGATGCTTCATGCCGGCAACTTCCATAGAAATCAATTCGGCCGTGCTTGTGGATGGTCGTGAATATTCTCTCCACGTCCGGAGGCCCGTTCAACTTCCGCCTGATGCTCCGCGGCTCGTCGTGGTGGCGAACCAACAGAACCGCACAGCTTCCGGGCTACTCAGAGTGTGCGTACAAGCCATCAAGAAGCTCACCGCAGAACCGCATGAATTGTGGGTGGTCGACAACAATTCGCCTTCCGAGAACTTGAGCTGGCTCATAGAGCAGCGCGACTTGAACGTGATCTGCAGCCGAACTGAACCGATCCCTCCGCAGGCTCCGAATTCCGGGACCTCCTCCGCTCCCAATAACGCACAAGAAGATCGGGGCAGCTACGCGAATGCTGTGGGGTTGGAACTGGGTATTAGAATCATCGATCCGGCATCTCGCTACGTGATGGCGCTCCATATGGACACCTTGCCCTGTTGGGGAGGCTGGTTGGGCTTTCTTATGTCGAAGCTGTCCAACTCGGTAGCGGCTGCTGGGGTGCGCTTGGACAGGACCCGCGTCGCCGACGGCGTGCTGCATGTGTTAGGCTTTGTGATGGACTTCCAACTCTTTGGTAGGCTGGGTCTTGATTTCTTTCCTAGGCTGCCCCTCCTTGATGTGGGTGACAGGGTCACCACGGAGTTTCGGAGTGCCGGATACGAAGTGTTCGCGTGCAGGAACACAATGTGGGAGCCTCAACTGTCGGATCGCTTGCACCCGGAGTCTCCCCTGAAGGGTTTGCCTGTGGACAGGGCATTCGATGATGACGGGCGAGCGATATTTCTACACCTCGGGCGAGGAGTGCGGAAAGCCACCGGCAAACATATCAAAGGAGTGAGCGCGGAAGATTGGATACGTTTTGCCGACCGGGAAATCCTCGGCGGATACTGGGATCCGGAGAAGAACCGCCTCTTGAACGGAGACTGAATCGTGGGCTTTCGAGCCATGCACGATCGATATCTCGTAAGCTTGACTGACGACGAAGAACTATGAGTGACCAGCAAGCGATACAGCCGGAGCAGCTCTTGCGAGAAAACTTGGGTTACTCGATGCGGCGTTATTACGTGGATCGGTTCCATTTCGCGCATGTGCCGGGCATAGGGGAGGGCGCTCTCGTGCTCAACGTCGGCGGGCACCGCGGCGCTAAGCGCGGGCTTTTCGACATAGACAGCTTCCGCCTGAACGTGGTGCATATGGACATTGTGTCGGCAAAACGGCCGCATGTGCAGGCGGACGCGACGAATATTCCGTTCAGGACCGCTTACTTTGACGCAGTGGTATGTTCGGAAGTGTTGGAGCACGTGCGCGAGCCGGTTTCTGTGCTCAAAGAAGCCCATCGCGTATTGAAACCGGGCGGTTTGCTCCTGATATGCGTGCCTTTTCTCACCCGCATCCATGCCGATCCGCGCGATTACGGCCGATACACTGACTCGTTCTGGACCGAGACATTATTGGAAGCAGGTTTCACGGACGTGTGCATAGAGCGGCAAGGACTGTTTTGGGCGGTCATCGTAGATATGGTGCGTGACGCAGTGTACTCAAGTGCGCTCCTTGCAAGAAACGGCTCAGGATTGCTGACGAAAGCGGCCTCACTGGCTGTGGGCGCGTGCAAGAGCATGGCCCTCAAGTTCGATGCCCGGCAACCGCTGACTGGGACGGGAATTCGCACCGCGTTCACAACCGGTTTCGGTATCAGGGCTGTCAAGCCATGAAGAAATACAAGGTTTACCTCACAGGTGGAGACGGCATCGGCTGGGCGGTTGACGAGGATCTCAAGCTGACTCGCCAGGCCATCTCAAATATTTTGGAGCTTGTAGCCACGCCTGAAGAGGCGGACGTGGTTCACTCGCTCTGGTGGTGGAAGCTGCTCGACCTGAGCTCGGAAATCCTCGGCAACAAGCGGGTGATCTGTCATGTGTCCGGCGAACCGTTTCGGTTGATGGGCGTGCCTGACCATGCCTGGATCATGGATCGGGTAGGAATTTGGGTTACCCGGACCGGCCAGGCCCAATCCCAAATGTCTCAGCTTGGCTTCCCAAATCACAAGATCCCATACCTCGTGGATACGGACACGTTTCGTCCGCTTGAACCAGACGACGAGAGCGCGAGCGACAGGCGCCACAAGTGGCGTATTCCGGCAGGAAAGTACCTCATCGGGAGTTTCCAGCGCGACACGGAAGGAAGCGATCTGGCGAGCCCCAAGTTGGTCAAGGGCCCGGACGCATTCGCTGAGGTGGTGGCGAGGCTTTGGCAGAAGAGTCGAAACATCCACGTGGTGCTTGCCGGGCCGCGGCGACACTGGCTGATGCGGCGCCTCAACGACCTGGGGATTCCCTTCACGTACATCGGCAAGCCCGTAGAACATGATGACATCGATCTCAACACGCTTTCCCGGCAGGAACTGAACGTCCTGTACAATTTGGTGGACCTTTGTCTCGTGGTCAGCCGGTCGGAAGGCGGTCCTCATGCGGTGCTGGAAGCCGCGGCCGCGCGATGCAAGGTGGTCAGCGCTCCCGTGGGCGTCGCTCCGGATCTACTTGAACCAGCCTGCCTGGCTGAATCCCCGTCACGCGCAGTGGAAATCATTGAAGCGGACATGGATCGGAGTATCTTGGCCGGTTCGCTAGATGCTCATTACGAGAGGGTTCGTCGGCATCATGTCCCCGATGCTTGTAGACCGCTCTTCGCTCAGATGTACGAGAATCTTCCGGAATTGACTGACCCTCCGGCCGTGAGCCGAACCAGCAGAACCTCTCAAGGTCATGTGCGGGCTTCCAAACCGCGGCCCTTGACTGTGTCGCTGTGGCACAAATTCTTCAAACCTCCCTATGGTGGCGGGAATCAGTTCATGCTGGCTTTGCGCAAAGGTTTGCAGAAATCCGGCGTGGACGTGCGAGAGAACGAGCTGAATGAGGGAATCGACGCCTACGTGCTCAATTCCGTGCAATTTGACGTAGAGGCTTTCCGGTCGTTACAGGCTTCAAGCCGCCTCAATATCGTGCACCGCATTGACGGCCCTATTTATCTAATCAGAGGCTTTGATCGCGAGAAGGACGAGTTTTGTTTTGAACTCAACGATACGCTGGCTTCTGCCACAGTGATACAATCCTCATGGACTTTCCAACGAATTGTGGAAATGGGCTATCGGCCTAAAAATCCGGTGATCATTCACAACGGCGTGGACCCATCCATTTTTCACCGTAGCGGGCAAAGTCCTTTCCGGCGCGGGAGAAAGGTGCGGCTTATCTCCACGAGTTGGTCGAATAACCCACGCAAGGGCGGCCCCATCTACAAATGGATTGAGGAGAACCTCGACTGGGACAGGTTTGAATACACCTTTGTGGGAAATGTGTCCCAGCCGTTCGATCGCGTGAATCACATACCTGCGCTCTCATCGGAGGAACTTGCAGATCTGTTGCGGCAGCACGACATCTACATTACTGCCAGCAGCAATGACCCGTGTTCCAACGCGCTGATCGAGGCGCTGGCTTGCGGCCTTCCTGCGCTGTATCTCAATGACGGCGGGCATCCGGAGCTGGTGGGGTACGGCGGCCTGCCTTTTAGCTGCACGGACGACATTCTGCCCCAACTGGATCGACTGGTGCAGGACTATGAGATGTTTCAGAATCTCATTTGCGTGCAGACCATCGACACGGTGGCTGAAAAGTACCTGGATTTGATTAGGCGAGTGACCCAATGAAGCGGCATCTGGTCCTCTTCTTTACGAGAGGCGTCTCCCTGCGCACCTGGAACATGGTGGGCATGTTGGAGCGAGAAGTGGCCCTGTATCGCTGTCTCCAGGACATGGGTTGGCAAGTCAGCTTTGTGACGTACGGGCATTCGTCCGATCTGGATTTGGCGGACAAACTGCATGGAATCGAGATTCTGTGCAACGAAGAAGCCTCGCCTCTGGAAGTTTACGAGAGCCGGCTCCTTAAACAGCACGCGGCCGCATTGAGATCTTGCCACGTAATCAAGACCAATCAAGCATACGGAGCGCCACTCGCCGCGATGGCCGCGGAGCATTATCAAAAACCCCTTGTCGCCCGATGTGGGTACTTGTGGTCTCGTAACACAGCACGTGAATTCGGCTTGGATTCGCCGCAGTGTCGAGAAGCTCTCCAGGTGGAGGAATCGGTCTTCAAGGCCGCGACGAGAGTAGTGGTCACCACCGAGGCCATGGCGCAGGATGTGGCTCGACGAATACCGGAAGCAGCCTCCAAAACGGTGACGATTCCCAATTATGTGGATACGCTCACCTTCTGCAATGGGGCCGGCGCTCCGGAGCCTAACTCGATCGTCTTCGTGGGCCGGATCTCACGGGAAAAGAACGTTCAAGCGCTTTTGGATGCGATCCGGCCGCTCCCAGTAACGCTGACGGTAATCGGCGAAGGGCCGTTGAGACCGGGACTCCAGGCCGGTTACGGTGATCTGAACGGGAAAGTCAGGTGGGAAGGGAATGTTCCCAACTCCACATTGCCGTCCTATTTCAATCAGACTGCTCTGTTCGTGCTGCCGTCGCTGTACGAAGGTCATCCCAAAGCCCTGCTCGAAGCCATGTCTTGCGGCATGGCGGTAATCGGAGCCGATTCTCCGGGCATTCGAGAAATCATCAGCCACGGCCGCAACGGCTATCTGTGCCCGCCGGACTTCCAAGGCTTGAGGCGAGCCATCGAAGAATTGCTTGCAGATCCGGAACTCTGCCGAACCCTCGGCCGCAACGCGCGCGAATATGTGACCGAGCGCTTCTCCCTGGAGAAAATCGCCGAGTTGGAACATCGACTCTTGCTGGAGGTTCCGGCCCGGTGAGCGCAAACGGCATTTTTTCGCGTATGGCAGCCGGAATTCTGCCTGGCATTCTCGCCAGCCTGCCTCTGGACTCTCTTGGCGCGCTATTTCTCAGTGCGGTGCAAGCTCGGGTGCGGTCGCTCTCTCCCGCGGAGGGTCTAAAGTTCCTTTTTGGCGTCGACGAAGCGCTCTATCCTCTGGAAGGGAATCTCGCGGTGGCTTATGACCGCGGGGTGCACACCAAACACCGGCACACCCGGTACCACGACTTCTTCATCCACAGAATCGAGAGCGGGGAGAAGGTCCTGGACGTGGGTTGCGGTATCGGAGCGCTGGCATACGATATGGCGCAACAGACCGGTGCTGTGGTGGTCGGCATTGACCTGAACGAGCGCAATCTGGAACAGGCTCGAACCCGGTTCTCTCATCCGAATGTTTCGTATATTCACGGGGATGTGCTCGACGCCGATTTGGCGCGGCACTTTGATTCATTGGTCCTGTCCAATCTCTTGGAGCACCTCGACCATCGAGTGGATTTCCTCCGTGAGCTCGTGGAGAAGACCAGCCCCAGGCAAGTGCTCCTTCGCGTGCCGTCTTTTGAACGGGACTGGCGAGTCCCTTTGAAACAGGAGCTCGGCATAGACTGTCGGCTCGACCCCACCCATTTCACTGAATACACTCTGGAAAGTTTTGCGCAGGAGATGGAGGCCGCGGGTCTCGCAGTGACGCACCAGGAATGCCGCTGGGGTGAAATATGGGCTCAAGCTGAGCCGGAAGTCTCCTAAACGAAGGTTTCGTCGATGAAGCAAACCGCGATTACTGTGCTCCTTTCGGTCTTCAATGGTCGTCGATTTGTAAGGGAGGCTGTAGAGAGCATCCTGGCGCAAACCTTCCAGGACTTCGAGTTCCTGATCATAGACGACGGCTCGACCGAACCCATTAGCGAACTCATCAACTCGTATCAAGATCCCAGAATAAGGCTGGTGAGACAGGAGAACCGCGGGTTGGCGCGTTCCCTCAATCGTGGAATTGAGGAAGCGACGGGGGAGTTTATTGCACGGATGGATGCGGACGACGTGAGCGCTCCCCGGAGGCTGGAGGTCCAGCATGAGGCAATCTCGCTCAATAGGGATCTGGACCTGGTCGGATCGTTCTTTCGAGTGATCGATGACAGAGGAGAGGTCGTCGAGGAAAAGCAAATCCTTATTGACGAGTATTATCGACTCTGGCGGCTCCAGTTCCACAACAACTATGCCCACGGGTCGATCATGTTTCGGAAGAGCGCCGTGGCGGTCGCAGGCATGTACAACGAGCAATTGAGGGTCGCCCAGGATTATGACCTCTGGTCGAGGGTATGCCGACCCGGGAATTCATGCGTCATACCGGAATACCTCTATTCCCACCGGATTCGGACCGATGGAGAGCAGGCCTCTGTCCGCAGCTATGATACTCAGGTTCAGACCGCGGCTAGCATAAGCAATCGGAATCTCAAGGAATGTAATCCGGACCTAACTGAAGAGCAGTGCCGCCTGGTGCGAGCATTGTATTGGGAATTCGAGGGACAGTCTTTTACCGGGGACAGCTATGAGGACTTCTGGCAAACCTTCGAGGGTTTTTGCGGGCGTTTCGGATTGACCGGCGAATCGGAGCGCACTCTCAGGGACAAGGTAAGTCAGGACTACCTGACCAGAATAACACCCCTGGGAAGTACGGGCCGGTCTGGAGTATAATCGTTCGGATCGTTGAATTGGGAGGGGCTCCATGGAGCGGGCAGCAAAGAAGACACGGCGTAATTCAAACCACAAGAAGATCGTTCGATTTGACAACAATCACAAGCTCGAAGCGCTTCGTCAGGAAGTGGAGCTCTTGAGACATGAAATCCAGGAGAACATCGTCGCTATCCATCGGTTGGAGATTCTCACGTTTAATCAGCGACTAGCCCTGTTAAGCGCGTTCGGAAAGGAGCTCAAGCCGTCGAGTCCGGGCAAAACGAAGGAATCTACCAAGCCCGCGGGTTACAGTTTCGGAATCATCACCAACGCTGCTCGACCCGAGAAGTTTGAATGCCTCATCCGCTCGATCCAGGCGCAAGACCTGTCGAAGGATCAGTTCGAAATCCTCGTTGCCGGCAAGGTCCAAGGCCTCGAATCGAGGGGCGATCTGTCGGCTCTCCTCATGGAAAACGAGGCTGAGGAGGGTCGGCTCGGGGCGATGCGCAATGTCTTGGCAAAGGCCGCGAAATTCAACAAATTCGTGTGCCTGGATGACGATCTGCTCCTGCACCCCCGGTGGGTCGAGGCAGTGGAGGCTGTTCAGGAGGATTTTGATCTGGCCACGGGAGTCATCGTGAACCCCGACCTCTCAAGGTACTGTGACTGGGTCAATAATGTGAGTGACTGGACATTCCTCCGATGTTACCACGAGGGCTTTAATGTGTCTCAATACGTCACCGGAGGTTACGGGATATACAAGGATTACATTTTTCAAGATCATGCATGGCGTGAAGATCTCGGATTCTACCAAGGCGAAGACGTACGCTTCTCCCGTGCACTTTTCGAGGCCGGGTACCAGTTGAAGTTCATTCCCCAAGCCATCGTGATGCATGATGACGAGCGTTATCGACAAAAAGGTTACGGAGTGATACGCGTGACCCAGTGCCCGGAACCGGCGGACGCAAACGTTCTCAACCTTAAATTGGAAAAACTCTGTCCGAGAACCGTGTGAAGATAGGCCATCCTGCTTCTGACCCTAAATCGCTGAGGTGCGGATATGAAAACTGAGTGGCGTTTTCTCAGGTTCAGATGGTGGGTCGTACATTTTGTAGGACTTGCTCTGGTCTACGCAGCAGGTCGATTTGCAGCAACACTGCTGGAGAGGTGAGACGATGCTCCGGAAGATCATGTATCCAAGCGTCGGGTGGATTATTCTGCACGTGGTTTCCGTCGTGCTCGTATTTCTGCTGGGATACTCCATGCACTTTTAGTGAGGCCGCACAATGAACGAGCAACGAACGCAACTGTGGCTGGCTCTGGTGGCGCTCGCTTTGGGCGGCATGATCGTTCACTACAAACTTCACCCGATCCACGAGGGGCTCACGCACGCGTGGCCTTTCGCGTTTTCTGTGATTGATTTGTTTCTGGTCAGCTTGTTGTTCGCGTTCAAGAGCACTGCGGTGTGGGGGCTGCTACTTAATAGCTTCCTTGCAATGCTCGGTATCATCATGATGGCTGATCTGGGTATTATGTCGGTGGTCCATGGTTGGGTCAAAGTGGCTTTCTTTCAGGATCCTATCGCGTGGATGGGCGACACCATGGTGTCGTCGGTTGGAACGGTCACAGCCGATTTTCTGGTAGGGCTTGCTTTGTACTCTGTGACCATAGGAAAAAAGAAATAGACAGTTGTGACGCTTTGATATCATGCGGAAGTGATGCTTCGTGAATTCCTCCGCAACGTGTAAGGTTTTGAACAGACTTTAAGGACCATGGTATGAAACACATCCTCGTAACCGGGAGCGCCGGTTTTATTGGTTTCCATGTGAGTCGCGCTCTGCTCGATAGAGATGAGACTGTTGTCGGCGTGGACAATTTCAATTCGTACTATTACCCGGGCCTGAAACGTGCCCGCCAGGAGATACTCGGGCGGTCTGATAACTTTGTATCCGTAGAGAGCGATCTGGCCGACCCTAAGTCTGTAGAAAGCATTTTTCAACAGTTCCGGCCTCAAGTGGTGTGCCACTTGGCAGCTCAGGCGGGAGTGAGGTATTCTCTTCAAAATCCCGTTGCGTACCATCAATCGAACCTCGCGGGGTTCGTCAACATGATCGATCAGGCACGGCGCACGGAAGTGGAGAGGTTCGTGTACGCGTCCAGTTCCAGCGTATACGGGGGCAACACCAAGATACCATTCTCGGAGAACGACCGAGTGGATCGGCCCGCGAGCCTGTACGGCGCCACAAAACGCGCGAACGAACTTATCGCGTATACTTATACACAATTGTGGGGCATCGCCACTATTGGTTTGAGATTGTTTACGGTGTACGGTCCCTGGGGACGACCTGACATGGCGTATTGGTCTTTCCTGGATCGAATCATCACGGGTGAAACCATACAAGTTTACAATTTCGGCAAGCACAAAAGAGATTTTACATACATCGACGACATAGTTCAGGGCATCCTTGCCGCACTGAGCTATCCGACAAATAGCAAGTACGAACTTGTCAACTTGGGTAATAACCGGCCCGTAGAGCTGATGCATTTCATCGAGCGGATAGAAGATCTGGCAGGAAAGAAGGCCGTGAAAGATATGGTTCAAGTCCAGCCCGGAGATGTGCTGGATACGTACGCGGATATAACGAAGGCGCGCGAAATCCTCGGTTTTGAGCCCACAGTCCCCTTTGAGACAGGGATCGAGGAGTTCGTGAAGTGGTTCATGGACCACCCCAAAATCGTTGGCGAAGTGCGCCGTTTCAAGAAACTCCAGCATTAGTGAATGTCAACTTCAGTCGAAGTCGATACCGGAGTACGGAACTGAAAGAAAACATGGTCTCGAGACGCCTAAAGTACGCTGTGCTGCCTTATGTACGTGATGCCTTGCAGGCGGAAAACTCGCGTGAACAGAGGCGAGTTCTCGATGTTGGTTGCGGCCCCGGAATTTTGGCATATTTTTGTAGTTCTTTGACCGCGTATGAATGGTACGGCTTGGATCTGTGGGAACATGAGTTACTTCAAGCGAAGGAAACAGGCTCCTATAGAGGTCTGTTCCAAGTAAACCTTCTCAATGGGCTTCCATTCAGAGACAATTCTTTCGACGTGGTGGTATGCAAAGAAGTGCTGATGTATCTTCCAAACCATCAGGAACTCTATCGCGAGTTTCATCGGGTATTGCGGCCTAACGGAAAAGTTTTCCTTTACAATCCTATTACATGGTTTCCGAAGACTTACGCCGCGCTGAAGCGATTGGGGCGAAATGTCTATCAAGCGCGCAACTCAGTAACCTTGGATACACAAAGTGAATGGCGAACTGCTACGAGACCTTGCAGAATCGCGTATCGCTCCCTTGCTTCGCTTATGGAGCAAATACGAGAGGCAAATTTTGAGATTCTGGATGTAACGGCGTTTCGTCTCTTTCGCAACCGGATTCGATTCATGGCACGCCTTGAGGATTTCGATTGGTATTATAACTTCACGCAGAAACTCGCGGCACGCCACCCACGCTGGGCCACGGACGTGATGGTGGTCGGACGAAAGAAATAGCTTCGACGCTGTTGTGCGAGTGCGAACGATTCCAATACGGGATTTTCCGGTCATGAGCAATTCGCTTACTCATGAAGCAAAGAAAGTGGCCCTGGCTGAAGGCGCCGCCTTGGTGGGCGTGGTGAAGGTCGCGGATCTGGAAGAGCACGCGGAAAGCATCTTTCGGATCTTGCCTTCAGCAGAATCCGTTGTGGTGGTAGCTGCTAAACATAGCCTGACTGCGCTCAAGTCCGCGACGCACCACGTCATGCAATTCGATACCATTCACACGTACAGCGAAGTCGCTCGCGCCGCGCACAAGACAGCCCGCTTCTTGGAAGCTCAAGGATTTGCTTCCGCCGCGGTGCCGGCTTTTCTACCTATAGACATGCAAGCTCCCAAGAAAGGCATGCGAGGCGAAATCTGTTGGCGACGGGCCGGCGTTCGCGCGGGACTGGGCTCGTACGGTGAGAACGGCTTACTGGTTACAAAGGAGTACGGCGCGGCCGTTCGGCTATCGGGGTTGGTCACCGCGGCGGGTCTTGACCCGGACTCCCCGTTGAACGAAAATACTTGTGACCAGTGTATGGGGTGCGTTGGGGGGTGCCCTTCGAACGCTCTTTTCAATTACTACTGCTGCGAATGCCAGACAAAGTGCCCGGCAACGCACCTTCCACAGGAAGTTTCACGGTAGTACGAGAATCGGCCGGAAGACTCTCTTCATGGGTCAATCCGGTCTCGTGATGGAATGGGTCACCAGATGCGACTCAAGGCTCGACGGCCGCCTGTGAGCATATTCTTGCCCTGAAACGAACGAGGACCCCGGTGACCGTAGTCCACCGTTACTTTGCGGAGTGATCTCACGATGTTTCCGTTTTGGAACAGTCTTCGTTTCAGACTTATTCTGCTGGTGATTTTGGGCATAGTGCCTTCGCTATTCCTTATCCTGTTCAACGGCATGGAACAACGGAGGGCAGCAATCGATCATGCTCAGGAGACCGCCTTTCAACTGGCGAAAGAACTCTCAAAAGACTATGAAGTCCTCGTCCAAACGACGCGCAATATGCTGGCGTCGTTGGCTCAGGATCCTGCACTCCAGGAAGAACACTCCGCGGACCGCTCGACCTTGTTTGAAACTCGCTTGCGAGATCGCCTGCTCCCTTTCTTTGCCAACATTGGAGTTGCGGACGTGCAGGGTAATGTGATCTACAGCGCTGTTCCACTACGCGAACCGGTCAATGTGGCGGATGGCCGTTGTTTCAGGCAAGCGGTGGAGACGCGCAACTTTTCGGCCGGAGAATATGGGGTTGGGCGCATAGGCGGGAAGCGTACATTGCATTTCGCGTATCCGGTACTGGACAAGGAGGGAAACTTAACGGGGGTGACCTTTGCGGCAGTCGATCTGGCTTGGATTGAGCAGGTCTTGGGCCTTACTCGAATGCCCAATGGTGCGAGCATCACCCTTGTCGACGAACGAGGCACCATTCTAGTTCGTCATCCTGACCGTGAGAGTTGGTCGGGTAAGCCTGCCATCGACAAGGAGGTCGTGAGAAAAGTCCTCGACTCGGGTGAAGGGATGGCTGAAGCAACCGGTCTGGAGGGGATTCCAAAGCTCTTTGGATTCGCTCCGCTGGGGATTTCTGCGAAGAGCGGGTACATCTACGTTGGGCTTCCTAAAGAAATGGTGGTAGCTGCAGCTGACCGCGTGCTTATGCGAAGTCTGGTTTGGCTTGCGGCGGCCGGTGTCCTGGGTTTGGCCGCGGCGTGGTTCTTCACGTACCTGTCCGTGATGCGAAGAGTAAATACCCTGGTTGGCGCATCCCGTCAGCTCTCTTCGGGCAACTTGCAGGCACGAACCCGTCTTGATCCGAATAGCGGCGAAATAGGGCACTTGGGAGGTGTTTTCGACCACATGGCCGAGTCCCTTGAGATCCGCGAACGCGACCGGAAGGCCATGCAAGACGAGTTGATGCAAGAGAAGCAGTTCTCCGATGCCATGATGGAGAGCCTTCCGGGTTTCTTCTACGTGTTTGATGAAAGGTTTAAGCTTGTTCGATGGAACAAAAGCGCGGAGGTTGTCACCGGTTATTCTGCCGAAGAGATCTTTCAGATGGGAGCATTCGATTTCATCGACGAGGTGGACCTGCCCCTGATCAAAGAGGGTCTCAAGGAGGTCTTCGAAAAAGGGGAAGCATCGCGCGAAGCACGCTTGGTCTCAAAGAACGGGGAGAGGAGATCGTATCTGTTCAATGGCCGGTTGTTTGCTGTCAATGGCAAGCGCTACCTCGCCGGCATGGCTTTGGATATTGAAGCTCGAAAGCAGGCTGAGGAGTCCCTTCGCCGGAGCGAGCTGCTCTTGAGAACGATTCTGGCCACGTCGCCCGTTGGCATAGTCCTAGGCAGACACAGAACCATTCAATGGGCAAACCAGGCTTGGGAAAAGATGTTCGGTTTCAAGAGCGAAGATGAATATGAGGGCAAGAGCGCCAGAATACTCTATGCTTCGGATGAGGAATATCTTCGCGTCGGACGAGAACTTTATTCGGATCGCTTTCCTGGTGAGGTTCTTCAAGCTGATGCAAAGCTGAAACGTGCCGACGGTTCCTTGTTCGACGTCCACATATGCCAGAGCCTGTTGGGTCTTGAGGGCGCGTCGGAAGGTACGGGAGTGGTGGTCTTTTCCGACATAACGGAGAGGAAGCAGGCGGAAGAAGCTCTCAGAGAAAGCGAGAACATGCTGAGGAGCATTCTGGTGGCTTCTCCGGTCGGGATATGTCTAACGCGAGATCGCCTTATCCGGTGGGCGAACAAAAAGTGGGAACAGATGTTTGGGCTTGAAGACGGCTCTCAATATCTCAATCAACCTACTCAAATAATGCACGTGTCGGAAAGACAGTATCTGAGAGCGCGCGACGTTGCCTATCAGGCTCTTCAGGATCGAGAAGTGGGCGAAGCCTTCACACAGTTCAAGAGGAGAGACGGTTCCACATTTGACGGGCGTTTGCAGATTACATATCTCGACCCTGCCGATCCATCCAAAGGAACTGTCAGCGCGATTTCGGACGTATCAGCGACAACACGAGCAGAGCAGGCCTTGCGACAAAGCGAGTACCGCTACCGGACTCTCTTCGAGGATTCGAGAGATGCGGCCTTTGTCACCGCACGAGACGGCACACTCATTGACGCTAACCAATCCTATCTGGACCTTTTCAAGTATGACCGGGCAGATATCATAGGCAGAAAGGTGCACCAAACTTACGCCGATGCGGAGGCTCGCAAGAAGTTCGTGGAGGAGATAAAGCCGAGCGGCTCTGTCAAAGACTACGAAGTCAGGCTGCTCAAGAAGGACGGGTCAAAAATCGATGCTCTCATTACTGCGAGCGTTCGCCGTGATTTCGCGGGGGCTATTGTAGGGTATCAGGGCATTATTCGAGATGTCACTGAGCTAAAGAGATGGCAGGAAGAGCGAAATCGTTTGGCTATAGCAGTCGACCAGGCAGCCGATACCATTGCCATAACGGATAAGAAGGGACAGATCCAATATGTTAATCCAGCTTTTGAAGCGGTTTCAGGGCGTACTCGGTCCGAGTTGATCGGAAAGAACATCCGAACGCTCAAGATCAGAGATGACGATCCGGAATACTTCGAGAACATGTGGGAAACCATAACCAGCGGTCACGTCTGGAAAGATCGTGTAGTCCAAAATCAAAAGAACGGTCAATCGCGCGTTGTAAATGTCACCGTTTCTCCTGTACGCAACTCTTCCGGAGACATCATCGCGTTCGTCGGCATAGGGCACGACGTGACCGAACAGGTTCAACTGGAGGCAAGGCTGCTTCAAGCCCAAAAGATGGAAGCAATAGGCACGCTGGCGGGTGGAATTGCTCACGACTTCAACAATCTCTTGCAGGTGATTCTTGGCTACTCTGAACTGATGCTTGCAGAGAGAAAGCCAACCGAATCGGATTACGGAGATCTGGAAAGGATGCGCAAGGCTGCGAGAAGCGGAGCCGAGCTCGTCCAGAGGCTGCTCACATTCAGCAGAAAGGTCGAACCCAAGCCTATCCCCATGGATTTGAACCGGCAGATACGGCTCGTGGAAAAACTGCTGAGCCGAACGCTCCCCAAAATGATCGAGATCCAGGCCGATCTGGAAGAAGGCCTACCGGAAATAGCCGCGGATCCCACACAGGTCGAACAGGTGCTCATGAACCTAGCGGTAAACGCACGGGACGCGATGCCCGAAGGCGGCCGACTAATTATCAGGACGACCCAGACCGTGCTGCATGAAGCTGATTGCAGAGGCCTGACCGGTGCCAGACCAGGCGAATATGTGGTTCTTTCGGTATCGGATACCGGACAGGGCATGGACCCCGAGACCCTGGAGCACATTTTCGAGCCGTTCTTTACCACCAAAGAACTGGGGCGCGGCACGGGCCTGGGGCTCGCCACCGTATACGGAATCTGCCAGCAGCATGGCGGCTTTATCACATGCCGGAGCCACGTGGGTCAAGGCACCACGTTTTCCTCATTCTTCCCGGCCTTAGAACGTGAAGCACCGACCGATCTGGCCGACACCGGCGTGATGCCCGCGTTCGGAACAGAGACGATACTCCTTGTGGATGATGAAGATCTCGTGAGAGACTTGGGCGAGAGAGTATTGAGCCGAGCAGGCTACACAGTGTTTACCGCGGACAACGGTAGACAGGCACTGGAAATCTATAAACAAGAGAAAGATAGCATCGCGCTCGTCGTTCTTGACCTGATCATGCCGGAGATGGGCGGCAGACCATGCCTAGTGGAGATCCTGAAACTGAACCCCGAGGCCCGAGTGCTCATCGCCAGTGGATACGCGGGGGATTTGCCGATGACGGAATCCCTCCAGATTGGAGCCAAAGGTTTCGTGGGCAAACCTTTCAAGATGAATGAGCTGCTCCAGCAGGTTCGCAGAGTCCTGGACGCCAAACCGTGAATTCACATTTGCTTGCGACTGCCATACTTCTGTGGAGGTAATGATGGAGGAACAACGGTTCGGGCCGGTGGTTTTCGTGCCCGGAGAGAATTCAGGGAGATATCCCTTTTCCCATTCCCTATACATCGAGGCTGACATCAAGGTCCTGATTGATGCCGCGTCCGATGAGAAGAGGCTCCTCGAGCTACGAGACGGCCCTGGAGTAGATGCGGTGTGGCTGTCGCACTGGCATGAGGATCATTTCAAGTACCTGCATCTTTTTGATGACAGGGAACTGTGGATGTCAAAGGAAGACGCTGCGCCCCTCGCCGGGTTGGAATCCCTCTTTGACGCATACGGCATGAACGCTCAGGAACGCGTGGCCTGGAAGCCCATACTAGAACAAGCCTTCCACTTCAAACCGTGGAAACCCCACCGGCTCTTCAATGGACAACAAATCGTGGACATGGGAGGAGTCACCGTTGAAGTGATCCCGACTCCCGGCCACACGCCAGGGCATTCCGCGCTATTCTTTCAGGAGCAGGGGGTTCTTTTTCTTGGGGATTATGATTTATCCGGTTTCGGTCCGTGGTACGGCGACCGGGATTCAAACATCGATGACACGATTGCATCGGTGAATCGGCTCCGCGCAATACCTGCCCGCGTCTGGATAGCAGCTCACGAACAAGGCGTATTTCAGGATGAACCCGGTGACCTTTGGGATCGGTATTTGGGTGTCATTCATGAACGTGAACAGAAGCTTCTCGACCTACTCAAAGAGCCGCGGACCATGTCGGATATTGTTGAAGCCTATATTATTTACGGCCGAAAACGCGAACCTGCTGAATTCTATGATTTCGGCGAACGAGCCTTGATGGGAAAACACCTGGAGCGTCTCATAAGAAACGGAATGGTGGTTTCAGACGGCGCAAAGTACAGGCGCGTACAATAGAAGACCCCCCAAGGATAACCCGTTGGGGGGTGTTGGGTTGTGGGCTTGTTAGCGGTGCTCGTGAGCTTCGGGAATCCTGATCACGTCGTACAAGGCCCAGAATGTGCCGATAAAGAGCGTAAACCACCCGATGAAGTAGGAGATCACGCTCGCAACATACCACACGCCCGAGAGGAACGTGTGCTCGAAAGGCAACACTCCGAAGGCCACCGTCAGCAAGAAGAAAAGTCCTGAACAAGCTACGAACTCAAACGGCTTGCGGTGGAGCTCATATCCTGCCAACTTCCCAAACAATGGAGCCACCAAAGCTACGAACGCCAGGAAGAGCGTTTCGTACATCATCACCATAGAGGGTCACCTCCTCACAGGTCCCTGTTTTATCATGAATAAATTAAGCACCGGCTGGACGGAGTCAATGCTCAAGCAGCGGGATTCGGACGCATTTCTTTTCTCACGGTAACATGATATGAAGCCCCCACCGAACGGGCTGATCGCAGACCCGGCAGTATCTTTCTCTTTTGAGGCCCAATCGCCTGATGCGTTTGAGTGACCGCGACAAGCGACTTATCAAGGATTGTATCTACAGAGACGAGCCCCTCCCGCCCAGGTACAGGCTCACGCTTTTCCCTGACGCGCCTGAAGTGGAGCTCGTCTGGCAAGGGAAGAGCACGGAAATCAGTGACGTTGTCCTGCCGTTTTTGTCTCTCGAACGTGTCAATGCGGCCGATCACGAAGCCCCGAACTCGCAAGACTCACGGCCAGGACCGTCACGGAAGCCGGAAGCCGCACATTGGACCAACAAGCTCATCTGGGGCGACAACAAGCTGGTCCTCTCTTCCCTGAAAAACGGGCCTATGCGCAAGGAAATGGAGGCTTCGGGAGGTCTCAAGCTCATTTACATAGATCCGCCGTTTCATCTGGGGACCGACTTCTCAATCGGCGTCCAAATAGGCGAAGACGGCTCTTCCAAACATCCCGTCATGATTGACGAGCTCGCGTACCGCGATACCTGGGGTCGAGGTCCGGACGCGTATCTGTCCATGATGTACGAACGTCTATTGATTATGCGCGACCTGCTGAGTGAGGATGGTAGTATCTGGGTTCACTGCGACTGGAAGGTGAATTTCCTGATGCGTGCCGTTATGGACGAGGTGTTCGGAGCCGGCGCGTTCCGAAATGAAATCATCTGGTACTACACCAACAAAATACCGGATACCAGAAAACGACAGTACACCAATTCCACCGATACGATTCTCTATTACACTCGTTCGGACGACCACATTTTCCATTGGCAATATGACAAGCGTGACAAACCGATAAAAGTTTCGCGGATGAAGAAGGTCAATGGGAAAAAGGTCTATGTGAAAGACGAGCAGGGCAGGGGACTCTACGTGGTGCGAGAGGAGCGCACCGCGGATAATGTTTGGAGGTTTCCGCTGCTCCACGCGCAGCCGGAAATCCTGGGGTACCCCACGCAAAAACCTGAACAACTCATTCAGCGCATCATTTTGACAGCGTCCAATCCAGGCGACCTGATTGCTGATTTCTTCTGCGGCTCGGGCACCACACTCGCGGTCGCGGAAAAGCTTGGACGCAAGTGGATCGGTTGCGATGTTGGGCGGTTGGCTATTCACACGACGAGGAAAAGGCTCATTGGAGTTTGCAGAGAGCTCAAGGCCAAGAACCGGCCCTGCGCTGACTTTGAAATCCTGAGCACCGGCCCTTACGAGCGACGATACTGGATGGGCCTTGACCCGAGCGTGTCAGCCAAGCGGACGGGCGCGCACACATCCCGGCAGGATGGCCGTTACGTCGATCTCGTGCTCTCCGCATACAAAGCGGACTGCCTTGCCTCGATACCGCCCTTCCACGGCAAGAAAGAGGCCGCGGCAGTGCTGATTGGGCCGCTCGATGCGCCCGTGTCCCAGGAAATGCTCGAGGAGGCCGTCACTGCGGCGTCCGTTCACGGTATTGGGGAGGTGGATGTTCTCGGGTTCGAGTTTGAAACTGACCTGAAGCCAGTCGTGCACGGGCTCGCGAGGGAGCGAGGGGTCAACGTGTCCCTAAAGCATATTCCCCCGGATATCTTTGATGCACGAGCGGTGGTTCGGGATCAGGTCCAATTCTATCCGGTCGGATATGTGGAGATACTGCCGCGGGTTTTAGGCAATAAGGCGAACGTGACGCTCACGAGTTTCGGTGTCTTCCATCGGCAGGAGGCCCCGGACGCACTTGCCGACAAGCTAAAAGCCGGAACAAGCCTGCTTTGCGTGGATCACGGCCTACTCGTGAGGGTCGCGAAGGACAAGAAAGGGAAGATGTCACGGGAAGTCCTCACCAAGAAATGGGCCGATTGGATCGACTACTGGGCGGTAGATTTCGAGTATGGAAGCCATCCCGTCTTTGAAAGCGATTGGCAAAGCTTCCGGACACGGAAAGCGCGCAGCCTTGAGCTGACCAGCCATGAGCATGAATATCAAGCCCCTGGCCCTTACTGGGTCGCGGTTAAGGTCATCGACATCTTCGGGAATGAAACGAGCTCGGTTGTTGAGGTGGTAGTTGAACTCTCGAATTTGTCAATCATGTTGCCTTCCTGACGTTGCTCACACTAATCAGGCACTTTGCGGGTAAGGAGAAAACTGGTCCGCAACCGCCCACCATCGCTCGTTTTCTTTTACAAAGACGAACATATCTCGCCCACCCATCTTGATAGTATGGCCTTCCATTTCATATTCCATATCGAAGTAGTAGGTCACTACCGCGGCATTTCCATATAATTGAATTTGGGGATCTAACTCAATCCACCGATGTATTTTGGTCTTCCGTACAAAGTCTGCCCAACTGGCGATACATGATTCCCTGCCTTCGAGTCGATCTCTATCTGTGGCCGTTATCGCTACCATATCTTTGTGAAAAAAATCGGAGAGCTTTGTAGGGTCGCCTTTCGTCCAGCAGTAGTTAAGTGATCTCAAGACCTGCCAAACTTCATTCTTCACAGGATCGTCGAATACTGGCTCCATCACAGTCTCCTGTAAGTCTTGCCGCTCGCAACTATATCCTTTGAAGGCAGTCAATAAGTCTCGAGCTTTTGGGGATGAGGCTATTACCGCGGAGGGCCGTACAGCGCGGGGGCAGCCAGCGAACTCCAGATGTCCCAGGGATTCAAGATGCTTGGGTTGTGGTCCATGGGGACATACGGGTCATGGCCGGTGGGGTAACATGCGGATACGGGCCCACGAGGAGGAGCCACATACTGCGGGATGCAGCTCAGGCACCCGCTGAGCGCGAACACAGAGATGAGGATCAGGACCAGAACAAGCTGTTTGACGCAACGACTCATGAACACAATCCACAGACGGAATTAGGACGCATTCTACACCTTTCGCGGCCCGCTATCAACAAAAAGAATTCATCGCTTCAGTTCAAAGACTGAGGCAGCTCTTGGGGACAGGTGCAGCTCCCCCGCGGCATCCACCAGCAAACCCGCAGCTCCGGGAACGGACTGGATCATCTCCATGCCCTTTTTGGGCCCCGCCACGAACACGGCCACTGACAGGCCGTCCACAATGACAGCATCCGAGAAGACGACGGTGACGGATTGCATGCCTCGAGCTGGATACCCTGTCTTGGGGTCAAGGATGTGATGGTAACGCTCCTCATTGATGAAGAAGACTCGTTCGTAGTCTCCTGACGTCACGATGGCTCTGTCCTTCAATTCGACCACGGCCAAGATCCCCTTCTGGTCACGGGCGTCCTGCACTCCGATTCTCCAGGGCCTTCCCGACGACTTCTCGCCTATCGCAATAATATCGCCCCCCGCGTTCACCAACGCTGATCGTATCCCCAGCTCCTTCAGGACTGCCACGGCTCTATTCAGCGCGTAGCCTTTAGCTATGCCGCCCAAGTCTAGGGACATGCCGCGCTCGGGAAGTTCAACTGATGAAGCGGAGGTATCGATACGGACAAGCTTCCAACCTACCTTGGAGAGCGCGGAATCGATTTCGGCTTGCGTGGGCAATCGTGGTTCGGCCGCGCCGCTGAACCCCCACAACCGCGAAAGAGGTCCGATAGTTGGATCGAACGCGCCGCCGGTTTGCGCGGCAATCTTGAGACTTGCTTCCACAAGCCTTACCAGCTCCGGGTCGGTCTTAACCGGACCGAAACCTGCCTGTTCGTTCAGTGAGGTTAGCGCGGAAGGCTGGTGGAATGAGGTCAATCGCTCGACCCGTTTGATTTCATCAAATGCCGCTTCCGAGGCTGACCGGGCCTTGTCAGGGTGCCCCACGACGGTAATTTCGACCAGGGTCCCCATAAGGAGTCGGCTGGCCTTGTACGGAGCGGGAGCTTTGTCGCATGCAACTGATGCGAGACCCACCGCGAGCAGAATTAACGCCAACCATGTTTCGCGCGGTCCGCGTCGCTTCATGGCAATTCTCCGCGGGAGATGCTCTTGGTCCGGGACTTCTCGCCTATCATCCTCAAAGGAATAATCATCGTGAAAAACGGGAACATATACATCGTCGCAAGGGTTGGGGCTAAAGGACCAAAGAAACGGGAAGCAAAGACGATCACCAGCACGTTGTTCATAACCCCGAAGCTCACCCCGGCCGCCATCTTTTCCGGCACACTCAACCCAGGGGAAAGCGCAAACCCCGCCACGTAATAGATCACTGCGGCCACGTACGCCACCCCGATGCTGAGCAGGATCTCCAGCGGATGCTGAAAGAAGAACTCAGAGTATTTTGAAAACACCCCAAAATTAATGAGCGCAAACATGAAGAGCGAGACAGGATACTGGCGTGCTGCAATCTTCTCGGGAACGCTGGGGAAATACCTTCTCAGGAAGAGCACCACCAGGACGGGGACAAAGATTACCCCGACCAGCAGACGGATCATCATCCCTAAGGGCACGACCACGTCCGCGCCGGCAAGGACCTTGACCAGCGGTGGAAGCGTAAACGGAACCAGAAGGGTCGTCACAATGACCATGCGCAGGACTAAGGCCATTTCAGCCCCAACCAGACCCGCGATGAACGGTCCGACCACACCGGTGGAGATGCCGGTCAGGAGGAGCACCGGGACAGCATATTCCGGCAGCACGAGCAGCGTCAGCCAGTAGAGTAGGGCAGGGAGAGCCACTAGCTTGACTGTGGTGAGCGCAACCAGCCTCAGCAAGGAAGATGTAGACAGGTTGAGAAGCGCGCGGAAATCAATTCTCAGGAAACTGAGAAAGAGCATAATCATGAGGAAAAACGGAATATAAGGCTGAAACGGAGTCCCAAGCGCGGGCAAGGCCACCGCGACAGCCGCAGAGCCGAACGTAACCACAAGAATAAGAAGATCCGCTAATCTCATCAATGCCGCTCCGTAATCCCTCAGCTATATGTCTCAATAGACAGGCTGGAAGCCTGTCCCACCATTCACTCCTCGCAATGACACAGAAATGCCGATTTCAACCGTACTGAGGACCTGCATCGCCGTGCACGCGCGCTTATGCTGAGACGCGTAACATGATGCTAAAGATCCCGCGACCTTGAACTACTCCTAAAGCTCTTCGTCCCACAAAGCCAGTCCGATGTCTTCCCGAAGCGTGCGGACTGGAACCGGTCCCGGAACCTCCATGCCGTGCAGCTCACCGACAAATGTCACGGTTCCCGGCATCAGATGTCCGCCGAAGCACCGGAACTCGTCGTCGGAGAGGACGATGTGCGCGTGGACGAATATCTCATTGTCCCGCTCGGAGATGTTCCCTGTACAGGCCACGATTTCGTACACGCCTTCCAGGTGCTTGTTGGTGTATTGGCGTGTCTTGTGATCGAAGTACCCGATTACGCTGTCGGTCACCGCGCCGATCACACTGAACGCGCCCTTCCGAATGGATCTCCTGCGGAAGGCTTCCGCGATGGACTCCAGAAGGTCTCCGCCGGTGGGCAGACGGACGAGAAAAGGCTCGGGCATGGACTTCTCTCCTCTCATTCCCCGGAAATTCAACTCCACAAAAAACCCGCGTCACTCCACACCTTCTTCGCGAACATGCAGCGAAGGTGGGCGTCCGCGGCAAGTATGCTGCTGCGCGCTGCACTCTGTGGTAAGCTGTAATACCGATTCGCTTCTAAGAAAGTAAGACGGGGAGAACCTTTTTGTAAAAAGGTTCCTCCCCGAACCCCTTTCCAAAAACTTCTATGTGTCTCTGGCATTTCGCCTTCCTCTCCAGGAAGGCGAGATGCCAGAGGAATAGAGAGTTTCTTGAAGGGGGCTTTGGGGCATAGGCGCTAACTTCTTGCTCGCGTTTTGGATTTAGAGGGAGTATAGCACGTTCCTGGGAGGGACGGCTAT
>JBFLZC010000024.1:7294-90854 GCA_040756375.1 Thermodesulfobacteriota bacterium | reverse complement strand
CCCCCCCCCCCCCCCCCCCCCCCCCCCCCCCCCCCCCCCCCCCCCCCCCCCCCCCCCCCCCCCCCCCCCCCCCCCCCCCCCCCCCCCCCCCCCCCCCCCCCGCCTCTGCCAGAACTCTTGGCCCTTGAAACCTCTTCCGGTGCGAAAAAAGTGAGCGGCGGGTGAATTTTGTCGCATCGGTGCGAAAGAAGTGCTCTTTTGGTAGCAATTTTGTTTACAGTAGTGCAATTAAAGGTGGAGTATTATCAAAACTTAACGCGATTTGGCATCGATATTGCTTTCCACGGCCTCAGCATTGGCGGTCAGGCCCGAAGGTGCGAAAAAAATGCACCTTTTTATTGATGCTTGATATGCCGCGATACATGAAAATTTGCAGTATTTTCGCGACATAAAGCTACATGGCATCATGTTTGCTCTTCCGTAATTCAATGCAGCAAAACGAATTGCTAATCCCCTCTTAGCAAAATGCTCAGGGAGAGGGATTATACCTGGGAGGACAGATAAGGGATATTTGAGAAGCTATTTCACGATGTTCTCCGCATAATAATCCGCTGGAGCGCATGCGTTCCCTGGGATTATTCCTGAGCACAGCGTCGCGAGACAGGAGGGACTCCGAATGTCTGTGGAACGGATTGAAACTTTGATACGGACTGCCCGCGAGGTAATCGACAGCGATTTTGATATTCGCGTTATTTATCGGTGGAAAAAAGAAGCATTAGAATATCTTCAAGAGCAGTTAGGCCCGGACCACTACTATACCCGCTGTTTCAGCGACCACATGGCAGAAATGGAGCAGCAGCATCTCCTGACCGGTACTGGGGTGCTCGATGCTGTTCGTGCGCAAATGTCTCAGTCAAGTAATGAATTGTCAGGAAAACAACGGGGATATTCGTTCGCTTCCGAGCTTTCGGCCGCGAACCGACGCAAGAACGCGCGGTCATCCGAAGAAGATCGCAGGGATGGAGTCACGATAAGTTGAGGAGCGTTTCCAGCGCTGAAAACGCTTGGAGAGAGAGGAATTCTTGGGGGGAGTCGAGGAAATCCACATTATGCCCCTAATAATGATTGCCGAAGTCTTTGTCCGATTCTCGGCGGTTGCGCTCCGTCATTCCTGTGAAAGCAGGAATCCAGTCTAGGAAGCCTGGTACAAGGTTTTCCTCCAGCCACCCCGTGCGGTTTCTGGATTCCCGCCCCTGTTCAAGCCAGGGGCAGGCTCTACGCGGGAATGACGAGAAAGCGGTCATTAGAGGAATTCAACGGGATTTCCCATCTCATAGTCAAACGAACATTATTCTTGGCAACCGGTATGGTAAACGGGGCTCGAGGGATTTCAGAGGTCTCCCCAGCAACTCCTCCAGAGGCTCACAGGTTTTGCAGCCGTGTCTACGCTGTTTCTTGCCGTTTGAGATCTGTCGGGTGCTCTTTCAGAGCCTTGGTGAGCGCCTCCGCGAGGAAGAGTTCGCAGTACCCGCACATATAGTTTAGCTTCTGGTCAAGCTCGATGAGGTTGTGCGACGAGCGCATGACGCATCGGTCGGTGTGGCAATGGGGTATGTTAAAGGTATGGCCGATCTCGTGGATAGCCACCTTGACCGCGCGCTCGAGGAAGTGTTCGCGCGAAACGGTTTGGTTGCCGGTTCCTGCCCAGAGCCTGAACGATGACATCACCGCGGAAACGCCGTTCATGTATGCTTCGCCAAACACATACGTAAGGATAGGGTTTGCCAGGTCCTGAGCGGTGATCCCGATCACCTTGAGGTATCCGTCGGCGTAAACCTCCGCCAGGTGCTTGATAATTGCCATTGCATTGTATTGGCCTCTTGAGGCCATGAAGCTGTCTTCGGGGAGAGGGACAGCGGATTTTAGATCCACCGGGAGCCTGAGCACACCCTGGAGAGAATCTGCCACGACCTTTAGCAGACCGCTGTCTGACTCTCCCAGAGGAATGACCGCGATAATGGCTTGAGTCCGTGCGGCCCCGGGCTCCTTTTTCTTGGCTTTGTCCATCCGGGGTCCGCCTCACGCCCTCTCTGGGGTGGTCGGCATTTCCTGCGACGCGCGTTCCAGCGCATATCTGCGGATCTTTTTGTGGAGTGTGGTTCGGTCTACCTGGAGGATCTTTGCAGCCCGGCTGATGTTCCAATCCTCTTGGTCGAGGATTCTCCTGATGTGGGCTATTTCAGCCGCTTCCAGGGTCAACGTAGCGCTTTCGCGAGGAGCGCAAATCACGTCTGCTTTGAGGTACGAAAACGCGTCAGGACCGATTATTGTAGCGCGCGCGGTGACTACTGCCCGCTCCACCACGTTTTCCAACTCTCTGATATTCCCCGGCCAATCGTACTCAACCAAGATTTGTAGAGCTTCGTCCGTTATGGTGTCCACGTTACGATTGGTTTCTTGCGCGAAACTCTTTATGAAATGCCTCACCAGCAGCGGTATGTCTTCTCTGCGCTCCCTCAGCGGAGGCACCCTCAGCGTGATCACGTTGATGCGATAATAGAAATCTTGCCGGAAATTTCCTTTCGCCGCTTCGTCATTCAAATCCCGGTGAGTCGCGCTGATCAGCCTGAAATCAGCCTTGATCGGCGCCACTCCGCCCACGCGGAAGAAGGTCTTATCCTGCAAGACGCGGAGCAGGTCCACCTGCATCTTGATGCTGACCTCTCCCACTTCGTCCAAAAAGAGCGTTCCCCCTTCCGCAACTTCGATCAGGCCTTTCTTGGGTCGGATCGCGCCGGTGAAAGAGCCTTTTTCGAAGCCAAAGATCTCAGCTTCCATCAAGGATTCCGGGATGGCCCCGCAGTTGATGGGAACAAAGGGCCCGCCCAGACGGTTGCTGTTCGCGTGAATCGCGCGCGCGATGAGCTCTTTTCCCGTGCCGGTTTCTCCGAGGATAAGCACGGAAGTATCACTGGCTGCGATTTCGACGATCTGCTCGAACAGATCCAACATGCCCTTGGATTGGCCGATGATTTCGTCCGGGCCGCCCCAACAACGGCTCACTTGGCTCTGGAGGTACTGCTTTTCTTCGAGCAGTCGTTTGTGTTCCAGCAGCTTGGCCACGAGAAGGCTCAGTCCCTCCGGATCAAAGGGCTTGACCAGGAAGTCATTCGCGCCCAGCTTCATGGCTTCCACCGCGTACTCCACGGTGCCGTACGCGGTTATGATCACCACCACCGTAGTGGGATAGACCTGCCGCACCCGTTCCAGCAGGCCGAAACCGCCCATGCCCGGCATCTTGATGTCCACAAAGAGGATGTCGTACAGGTTCTGCTGCATCAGGTCCAGAGCTTGTTCGCCCGATTCCGCCCTGTCCACCACGGCTGCTTCCTTTTCCAGCCACGCGGCGAGGGACTCCCGCACTATAAGCTCGTCATCGACCACCATGAATCTGTGTTTGTGAGCCATAATCGAATAGACTCCTCCTCTCCCCCGTTGTGTACCCGCAAGAGAACCGCCAAGACCGCCTTTCACCCGCGAGGTGCCCGGCGCTCTCTATTTCCCTTCATTGTTCTCGTTTGAGCTCTTTACCCTGACGCCCCAAGCGGCAGACCGCGCCCCAGGTTTGCGGACCAGGCACTATATCTCCTCAGTTGGGTAGCTTCGCTTCTTTCACTCGGGCGCGGGACTCAACCGAAGCACTGCCGGCATCCGCTGTGGGGAGAGTGAGAATGAACGCGGCCCCTTTTCCCTCGGAGCTCTCCACCTCCACAGTTCCCCCGTGTTGGGACAGGATGCCGAACAGCACGCTCAAGCCCAATCCCACTCCTTTTTCGTCTGTCTTGGTGCTGAAGAACGGCTCAAAAATATTGTGTTGGATATCCTTGGGCACGCCCGTGCCGGTGTCTTCGACGCGAATTCTTACACGTGTCGAATCGGGGAGCGTTTCTCCGCGAATGGTGATGGTCCCTCCGTTGGGCATGGCCTCGATGGCATTTAGCGCCACGTTGAGGAGGCCTTGTTTGATCTGGTCACGGTCGCCGTAAATCTTGGGAAGATCATCCGCGAGCTCTAGGTGAAGAGATACCTGCTGGAGCTCCATGCGATTGCCGAGCAGGAGGGCAATCTCATCCAAGAGAGGAGCGATGCTGAAGGAGGACGCCTTGAGCTCACTCTGACGGGAGAAAGAAAGGAGATTGCGGAGAATCTGCCCGCAACGCGCGGATTCACCGGCAATGAGATCCAGATAGGTGCGGAATTGCTCCACATCCTTTGCTGAAAGCGAGCCGTCCTCTAGCTTTTTGCGCATCAACTTCGCAAAGGCGAGGATACCCTGAATGGGGTTATTGATCTCGTGCACTGCCGCGGCGGCAAGTTTGCCCAAGGCAACCAACTTGTCCTGCTGGAGAAAGTGGATGAAGTTCTCTTTGATGTTCTGGGCCTGACGGTCCAAAACAATGTTCAACTGAGAAGTAATGTCCCGCCAGATGATGAGCGCGGCCTTTTCCCCTGTTTCCGTCGAGGGCAATGGATGCCCGCTCACGCTGTAGTACCGAGCACTATCGTTCTCGGTAGGTTCTTCTCTGACCGTGTGCACGGCCTTTCCTGTGCGGAAGACCTCTCGCGCCAAGCACGTTTCTTTTGACGTGTTGCAGGCTTCCAAACAGTCCCTCATTACCCAGTGACAAGGCTTGTTCAGACATTGGTCTCGGGTGAGCCCGGATCTCTTTTGAAGCGAACTGCTGATCTCCAGCACATTCAGATTTTCATCAACGATTATGAGGCCGGTGCCGGAGCCGGACAGAAGCGTTTCTTTGATGAATTCCACGCTTTCCAGGCGGTTGCGCGTCGCGTTCAATTGTCGCATCGCGTCTTTGTGCGACTGCAGAATTCTCAACGCAAACGAATCCAGCACCCGCGTTCCATCAGGCACAATGCGTGCGAGCCTTAAAGCGATGTTCGTGTCCTGCGCGGTCACGATGATCAGGTCGGGAGGGTCCGCACTCAGGAGTTGCTCAAGCAGCCGTAATCCTTGACCTTCCGCGTCGGAGCCATTAACGCGGTCCAGGTAGTCCGCGGCCCGGTCGATAATCCCCAGCAGAGTCACTCCATAGCCCGCGGTCAGGAGCGATTCGAGGATATTGGCGCTTTCAGCAACAGCCTCGGATCCGCCGACAATGAGCACTCGCAAGGAATGAGCCAGAGCGATATCGCGACGGTTTGTGTCTGTGTCCGCAGCAGCATTCTTTCCCATGGGCTTACCTGTGAGCTCCCTATTCTAGCAAAAGATGGCTGCGACGCAAGCTCCCTCGCGGAACAGACTGGGGTCAGAGTCGGCTACTGACGAGCTCTTTGGAAAGGAGCCACGCTGCTGGCATTTACATCACCACTCCCACGTACGTTCCCGGGAGGATGCCATTTCAGTCATCTCATGATATAAAGATGCTTCCGGAGCGCTTGTGGGCGCGCTTTTTGTGGGTGACAACGAATGAAATGGCATAGTGGGAAAACCATCTGGTTTACCGGGCTTTCCGGGTCGGGCAAGTCTACGCTTTCATCTACGCTGCAGACCATACTGGAATCGCGGCGCATCCCTGTGGTGCTCCTGGACGGAGACGTTCTACGCAGCGGTCTGAACCGTGACTTGAGTTTCACAGCTATGGACCGGGCCGAGAATATCCGCCGTGCCGGTGAAGTTGCAAAAATCCTTTCCGATGCGGGTCACACGGTGGTCGCGGCATTCATCACGCCATACGAAAGCCTCCGTCAGGCTGTCAGGGGGCTTTTCGAACCCAGCCGGTATGTGGAGATCTATCTTGATTGCTCGGTAGAGGTCTGTGAAAGCCGCGATCCCAAGGGCCTCTACTGCCGAGCTCGAGCTGGCGAAATACCGGAATTCACAGGTGTTTCCGCTCCGTTCGAGCCGCCCGGGTCTCCGGATCTGATAGTGCCGACTGGCGCACAGACAGTGGAGGAGTCCCTTGCCAAAGTACTGAGCTACCTTGAATCGCGTTTTGTCGATCTCACGTGCCGGAGCTACGCATCTATCGGTCATGGCCCCACCGGACGCCCGACGAGAGTAGCGGTGATCGGACTAGACGGCGTTCCGCCTGCGATGATTTTCGATCGGGCCGGGGCCGATCTGCATACGCTACGTGGGCTGATGGAACACGGAGTATGGGGTCCACTAAGGTCCACCGATCCACCTATTACCGTGCCCGCCTGGACGTCCATGACCACGGGTAAAGATCCCGGAGAACTCGGTTTGTACGGGTTTCGCAATCGGCAGGATCATGATTACCGGAGCCTGGTGACTGCCAATGCCGCCCAGGTTAAGGCCTCTCGTGTCTGGGATTACCTTGACGAAGCCGATAAGACATCGATCCTACTTGGTATTCCACAAACTTATCCACCTCGGCCGCATCGAGGGATCACGATTTCAGGGTTCCTGGCCCCTGAACTTCATGGCCCCTCTACATTTCCTGAAGAAATCGCCGTGGAACTCCAGGAGATCACGGGAGGCAGGTACCGAACGGATGTGGAGGGCTTCCGCACCAAGGAAAGAAGCCGCCTGCTCCAGGACTTATATTCCATGCTGGATGCTCGCTTTCAGGCCGCCGGTCATCTCCTGATACACAAGCCCTGGGACTTCTTCATGATGGTCGAAATGGCCACAGACCGCCTGCACCATGCGTTCTGGAAGGACAGCAACCCGGAGCATCCCCTTTTTCGCGCAGGGAATTCTTATGAACATGCGATACGGGATTTCTACGCCTATCTGGACAAACGCCTCGGCTCGCTCCTGGCGCTCCTGGATGACGATACCACGGTACTGGTGGTATCCGATCACGGGACGCGTAACAATGTAGGAGGAGTGCTGATCAACCAGTGGTTGATGAACAATGGTTTGCTGGTTCTCAAGAACCCTCCGGGCAAAGAAACCAACCTCAAACCCGAGATGGTCGATTGGGAACGCACAAGGGCCTGGAGCGACGGAGGCTACTACGCTCGCATCTTCCTCAACGTCAGGGGACGGGAACCGTCAGGGGTAATCGACCCGGCAGATTATGAGGCGGTTCGCACGGAACTGGCGGAATTACTCCAAACCATCCCTGACGAAAAAGGCAGACCAATGGCCAATCGGGTGCTCAGGCCCGAAGAGCTCTACCAGGCCTGCAACAATGTCCCGCCGGATCTGATCGTCTATTTTGACGATCTGAATCGTCGCTCAATCGGCACGGTCGGCGCTGAGCAGTTCTCCGTAGCCCTCGCTGCCGACACTCCGGACGGTGCGAACCACGATCCCGCGGGGATCTTCATCTGCACCAGAATGGCAGAACTGCGCCGAGGCATACGCAAGGACCGTCGTGTCGAGGGCGCTTCAGTCCTGGACATCACACCAACCATCCTCCATGAGTTCGGACTCACGGTGCCGGAAAACCTGTGTGGACGTGACCTTATGGCCGATCGACTAGCCCCCGAACGCCGGCATACTTCGCACTGCGAAATGCGTCCGGCTGCACGTGAGTACCAATCCGGGTACACTTCGGAAGAAGAAGAGCTGATCAAGAAACGACTCGCAGACCTTGGATACATCTGAGGAAGCTTTCGCGCGAGTTTCCGACACAAATCGTGCTTGTTATTCATTGGCCGCATGACGGCCTGATCTTCAATCGTGGGGTGGTGAGATGAAACGCAAGCTGGTCAAGGGTCTGATCCTGGTTGCAGCAATCGTGGTTTGCGCTGTTGTCGCAGCAGCGCTGATCATACCGCGGATGAACACCTATCAGGAAGAGGGCACGCTGAAACTCGCGGTGCTCAAGAAGCCGGTGAAGGTAGTTCGAGACGAGAAAGGTATGGCCTATCTGCGAGCCGAGAACTTCCATGACGCAATAGCTGCCCAAGGCTTCATAACGGCTCAGGATAGACTCTTCCAGATGCAGCTCACTCGGATGATGGCACAGGGACGCATATCCGAGCTTGCAGGGGAGAAAGCCAAACCGCTGGACATCAGAATGAGGACCATCGGCATGCACCGCCTCGCGCGGAAGCATGAGAAGATACTGGACCAGGAGACCCGAAATTTCTTTCAATCATATGTGGATGGCGTGAACGCTTTCGTTAAGAGCGGGAGAGATCTCCACCTGGAGTTCTCCATCGCGGGGCTGAAGCCCGACACCTGGACGATTGCCGACTCGCTGTCAGTTCTCTATTACATGGCGTGGACCACTTCCGGCAACATGCAGACCGAAATTGTGGCTCAAATGCTCGTGGAGAAGCTGGGTTTGGAAAAGGCGAGAGAAATTTTCCCCATAAACGTGAATCCTGATGACCCCAGCGATACCGGGGCACGATCAGCGTGGCTTCCCGAATCGACGCAGTTACATTTGGCCTCTGATCATCTCCTTCGCGGTTACCTCGATTGGGCCGGGCCGCTTCAAGGAAGCAATAATTGGTCGGTGGCAGGAAGGCTTTCCACGAGTGGCAAGCCAATTGTCGCGGATGATCCTCACCTGGATGCACGGATCTTGCCTGGCGTCTGGTATCCGCTGGGCTTGATCACCCCGGAATTCAGGGCAGTGGGAGTCATGGTCCCGGGCATACCCGGCATGGCAATAGGCCGCACCGACCATATCGCACTGGGCGTGACCAACGCTTACGGAGATTGTCAGGACCTGTATGTGGAAACGCTCGATCCTAAGGATCCAAACAAGTACATGGAGGGGGCAGCGTCGCAGCCCTTCGAGGTGGTCAAAGAGAAGCTCAGGATCAAAGACAAGGCGGCTCCCAGCGGCTACAGGGAGGAGGAATTCAGCATACGGTTTACCAAACGCGGGCCTGTGGTCTCCGGCGTTCTCCCGGGCCTCAGAACCAACAAGGTGATTACTCTTCGATGGGCTGCCAACGAATCGATGGAACCAAAGATTCGCTTGATGGATCTGCTCAGCGCTCGGTCCGTCGACGAGTTGCAGGCATCGCTTTCAAGCCTGACCATGATTGTGCTCAATTACGTGTTCGCTGACAAACAGGGGAACGTTGGCTGGCTTGTGTCCGGGCGTCTTCCGATTCGTTCTCAAGGTGAGAGCCTCGTGCCGTACGAGGTCCGTGATGCGAAGGACAACTGGGTTGGGTGGATTCCCCAGGAAAGGATGCCCCAGAGCCGGAACCCGGCAAACGGCTGGGTCGGCACCTGCAACCACAAAACCACTCGCAATGATTATCCATATTACTACTCGAATCATCTTTCGCCTTCCTATCGCTACCGCCGCCTGAAGGAACTCCTAGGCGACCCGACCCCCAAGAAAGCGCTCGACCACTGGGCGTTTCAGCGAGACACGGACAACCTGATGGCTCGAGATATTGCGCCCATCATGTCAAAAGCCCTTCTGGGGAAGGAGGAGACCAGGAAGGTCGGTGAAGTGTTGGCCTCGTGGAATGCACGCGACGATCTTGAAAGCGCTGCTCCGACAGTATTCCAAGGGGTTTACCGGAACTTTGCCCGTCTTGTTTACGAAGATGAACTTGGCGCCGACCTTGCCTCGCTCATGTTAGAAAGCTGGTACTTCTGGGAAGAACGCCTTCATCGCATGGTGAAAGATGGCAACTCGCCCTGGTTTGACGACATCCGTACCAAGGACAAGCAAGAGACCATGAACGATCTTTTTCAAAAGGCCGCGGTCCAATTCGTCCGAGATATGAGCTCCACTCGCGGTTCAGATCCGGCTGGATGGCTCTGGGGCCAGTCTCATCGGCTGGAATTTGTGAATCCCCTTAGAAGGGATGGGTTCGGCAAAGGGTTTCTGGGCGGGGGCTCCCATCCCATGGGCGGCTCCGGAGAAACCTTGTATCGGGCGATCTACTCGTTCAATGACTCGTTTGCGGTGACCAATTCGGCATCGTTGCGCATGGTAGCTGACCTTGGAGACGATGAAAAGGTTTTGGGAGTGCTTCCAGCCGGGGTGACAGGGAGAACTCTCCACCCGCACGCCAGGGATCAAATCGTCCCGTTCATGCGCGGAGACGCCGTGTATTGGTGGTTTAGCGATGAAGCAATAAGGAAGAATACCAAGGCGAGTCTGACGCTTACGCCGTAGGTATGCACCCTCGTGGAACCACACAACCGTGCGTTCGAAATCAGCCAAGGTCCTGTCGGGGCAGACCAGCGCGTCTGCCCAGGCCGCTCAAGGGCGCACGCGCGGGTGCGCCCCTACAGTAAATGGATTCGAATAGAGGCCAATTTCAATACTTCTAAAAAGTGTCAGCAATCGCCTTACGAAAGGGAAAGCCATTTAGACCATATTTCCCTCGGCCACGCGCGGCGCATTCGTTCCGCTATGGTCCGCGGGTGGGATCGTTGTTTCTTGGTCATATGCGGCAGCACGACCAGCGGGATGTCCCCGGTGAATCGAGAAATGTCAGACGGGGTGAATTCCTCCTCTTCTCCCGCTCTGCGAGAACCTCTGGATAATACGATTCCCGCTACCGTCAATCCTCTGCCCTTGAGCGCTTCCACACTCAGCAGGGTGTGATTCACGGTCCCCAAGGATGTCCGGGCCACGAGAATAACAGGGTAAGCGAGCGTCTGCATTAGATCGATCATCAAGGCGCTTTCGGTGACGGGAACCATAAGGCCGCCCGCGCCTTCCACGATCGTAAGGTCAGCCCTCAAAGCCAAGGGTTTGATGTGGGCCTCGATCCATCCCAGGTCTATGGGAGTTCCTTCCGCTTGCGCCGCGCGGTACGGAGACGCGGGAAGGCGGAAACGAAACGGAGCACATTCCTCCAGCGTCAATGCATGTCCACCTGCTGCCTGCAAGAGCCCTCCATCCTCGGGCCACAGCACTCCTGATTCGACCCGGCACCCTGTTTCAACGGGCTTGACGCCAATGGCCGCGATCCTTTCCAGCCGCGCAAGGCTGACCAAGCCCGCAGCCACGATGCTCTTACCGACTCCGGTGTCGGTTCCGGCAATGAAAAGTCCTTTCGTTCTCATACGGTTACGTTTCCAGGGAAATATAGCGATCCTCGAAAAGCTTGTCCGATTGGCGGCAGCTGCATCCCGTCATTCCTGCGGAAGCAGGAATCCAGTTCAGAAAGCACAGTACGAGGCCTTCTAGTGTCCGTTAGCTGGTGTCAGGCACGCAGGATCGCCTCACACAATCTAGGTTTCGCAAACTTCGTGGATTGAGCGTGCAGTTGCGGATACAAGCAACTCTATCTCATCATGGGTAATGGAAAGGGAAGGCATAAGAACTACAACGTCCCCCAGCGGCCTCAAAATGACGCCGTACCTGCGCACGTGCTGAGTCACCTGTGCTCCCATTCTCGAGGCCGGCTCGAAGGAGGTGCGTGTGTCCTTATCTTGAACCAGCTCTATGCCGACCATAAACCCGCACTGCCGGATATCACCGACATGAGACAGCGGTCGGATCTCTCGCTCCAACATCCGGCCGATCAGCTCGATTTTGGGTCCGCATTGTTCCAGCACTCGCTCGTGCTCGAAGATGCGTAAACTTGCGAGCGCAGCTGCGCACGCCAGTGGGTTTCCCGTGTAACTATGGCCGTGGAAGAAGGTTTTGTACTGAGTATATTCTCCCAGGAAAGCCTCGTAGATCTCTTCTGTGGTCATGGTTGCCGCAAGAGGCAGATATCCGCCGGACATGCCCTTTGCCAACGCCATGAGATCGGGGCGCACTCCTTCGTGTTCACATGCGAACATTCGGCCTGTGCGCCCGAATCCTGTGGCCACTTCGTCACAGATGAGCAGGATGCCAAATTCGCGGCATATGGCTTCAAGGCCGCGGAGAAAACCCCGTGGATGGACGATCATTCCTGCCGCGCCCTGGCATAATGGCTCGACGATAAGCGCAGCTATCTCGTGCGATCGTTCCTTGGCAAGTGAACGGAAGTGCTCCAGAGACGCGTCACGGCATTTTTCGGGGGTCAGCTCGGGGTTTCGGTAGGGAAAAGGTGCGGGGATAAAGAGCGTGTTGAACAAGAGAGGGCGGAATATGGAATGGAACAGGTCCATCCCACCTACGCTCACCGAACCCAGGGTGTCGCCGTGGTAAGCATCCGAGAGCGCTACGAAGCGTGTCTTCCGTTCGAAGCCTTTGTTTCTCCAGTACTGAAAAGCAATCTTCAGAGCCACCTCAACCGCAGTCGATCCCGAGTCGGAAAAGAAGACTCTTGTCAGGCCTTCCGGCGTCAGTTCAACCAATTTCTGAGCGAGCTGTATGGAGGGAACCGACCCCAATCCCAGCAATGTGGTATGTGCGACCTTCTCCAGTTGCCGCGAGATCGCTTCATCGATTTCGGCTCGCCGGTGGCCGTGAATATTCACCCAAAGCGATGAAACGCCGTCAAGGTACTTCCGGCCCTCTGTGTCGACCAAATAGTTACCTTCAGCTCTTTCAATGACCAGAGGCTCGGTTCGTGCCCATTCTTCCATCTGGGTGAAGGGATGCCACAGATATCTCTTGTCCAGATCAGCCCAATTCGTCACCGTGATTCTTCCTCAGTCGAGTTCCGGCTCTTGTGATTCTTTGCTGCCGGGTGCCGGACAAAAAAGGATGCAGTTTCAGGCTTTGGCTTGAACTGTGGTTCAACTCGCATCCTGAAGGGCCTGTATTTGCCGCCTATGGCACAATTGTCATTTCGTAGAGCCGGCCGCGTGTGGGAGGCTGTCTTCTCCGTTTGAGCCGTTGGCTTCTTCAGAATCGAAGATCCTGTGGTCAAACCTGAAATCGCTGGTGAAATAGGAGATGGCCCCGATCAAGACCGATGCCAGCAAGTTAAAGAGATGGTAGACGGTAGCAAATGAGACCGCGAGGGCCGCACCGACTCCAAATATGGTTAAGGCGTATCGTCCCACCGCGTGAAATGTTCCGATAAACCCTGGCGCGGAAGGCAGAGCCACTCCGAAGCACAGCAAGACCTGTATCGTAAGTGCCGCCAGAAACGGCACCTCAATGGAAAAAGCGATGAGGAACAGGTATGTGATGGCGGCAAAAGTCAACCATATGGCCAGCGAGCAGAGGAATATGAGCAGGGCCTGCCACGGACTCGCCATGATGCGGAAACCCTCGATCAAGCGGTGAACGATGCCTCCAAGAAACGAAGCAGCCCGATGCGGAAGGCGGGCAAGGAGCCGGTTAGAGACGGCCTGAACTGCATCTTTGCGAGCCAATAGGAGCAGGACGAAAGCGTATATGGCCGCGAGTAGCGCCAGCAGCACTGCGCCGAGCCGTGAGTATTTGCCTGCCAAATGAGGAGTGCTCCACAGAACGACTCCCAACAAGGTGAGTAGCCCGGACAGATCGAAGAAACGCTCGGCCAACACCGCGCCGAATCCGCTGGAGAAAGAAGCTCCTCGCTGCCTCAGAAGATAAGGACGGACGAACTCGGCAAGCCGAGCGGGCATGAGCACGTTCAAACCTGCCCAGATGTTGACGATGTCCCACATGGCCTTTGGTCCGGGCCTGCAAAAAGGGCTCACAATTAGACCGAAACGCAAGGCTCGCAGCATCTGAACGACGATCAATAACAGCAGAGACGGCACGAGATACAGAGGCTTCATCCGATGGAAGCCGTCAACCAGCTCGTGCCAGGATACGTCACGAAACGCCAGATAGAAGAACGCCAGACCGACGCCGCACCCCACGACGATCAGCACGTTCCGTCTGAACCTCGATCGGGTGCTGCTCATGCCTGCTCTTTCAGCTCCTGCCTAAAATATGCGATGGTATGCGTCAGGCCCTCCTCAAGCGGAACGGTGGGGTTCCAGTCCAGAGCCCGGCTCGCGAGAGATATGTCCGGCTTGCGTCGATGAGGGTCATCTTTCGGAAGCGGGCTATATGTTATGCCCGACCTCGTGTTTGGTATCATGTCGAGTATCTTTCTTGCTATGTCGAGAATGGTGAGTTCCTGGGGATTGCCCAGGTTCACCGGGTCTGATTCCGTGCTTTCCATCAAGCGCATGAGGCCCTCAACCAGATCTGACACGTAGCAAAAAGAGCGAGTTTGAGTGCCGTCCCCGTATATGGTCAGGTCCTCGCCCTTCAGCGCCTGACAGATAAAATTGCTGATCACCCGACCGTCGTTGGGAAGCATACGAGGGCCGTACGTATTGAAGATTCGGGCAATGGCTACGTTCACGCCGTTGTAGTCCCGATAGCCTACCATAAGCGTCTCCGCGGCTCGCTTTCCTTCGTCATAGCACGCACGAGGTCCGACCGGATTCACGTTCCCGGAGTAAGTCTCGGATTGCGGATGCACTAGCGGATCCCCATACACCTCTGAAGTTGATGAGAAAAGAATCCGCGCCTTAAGGCGCTTGGCCAATCCCAGCATGTTGAGAGTGCCCAGCACTGATGTCTTGAGCGTCTTAATAGGGTTGTTCTGATAGTGAATCGGTGATGCCGGACATGCCAGATGGTAGACCTGGTCTGCTTCCAGTAGCACCGGTGTCACCACGTCGTGCCGGACGATCTCAAAATTCGGGTTGCCGACAAACGGGAGCAGGTTCTTTTTCGCTCCGGTAAAGAAATTATCAAGGGCTATGACAGCGTGTCCCTCGTTGAGGAGCCTCTCAACCAGGTGACTTCCGATGAAGCCCGCGCCGCCCGTTACGAGGACGGTTTTCAAACCCTTGCCTCCACGTGAAATAAGAACAGATACCATAGCTGATGAGCGCTGTTTTTGTCAACGGCCTGAAGGGCTTACGTTTTCCGGACAAAAGACGTGACGGAGGCGCGACGACTCCAGAGAAGCGGTAACGCCTGGGAAGAGGATCCGACCCATGCTTGACGCAACCCGGGATTGGGACAGCTAAAACACAAGCTCAAAGCTCCTGCCTTCCACTTCCCGAAAAGACCTCATTTACCAGACCGTTCATCCATCGGTCTTCTGTGCCAGCACAAGGTACTGTTTCACCAGGAAGTGGTGGAGTTGATTCAGTACCATGCGGTTGACGAGCCGCAACAGGTTGGAACCTCGAATATTGCTCCGTAGGCTCAAGATACGGTAGCCGGTGCTTTCGAAGAGCGCTTCAACAGACTTCCATGTAAAGAACCGCAAATGGCCCCGATCAAGGATTCCTGCTTCAGCGTAATCCCATTGTCCCCTCAGCACCAAGTCTCGTACGTTCTTGTAATATCGCACATTTGGCACACTCGCCACGACGTATCCGCCGACCCGGAGGAGGCGCCGGTGGCGAGAGAGCACAGCCCAGGGATCGCGAAAGTGTTCCAGAACGTCAGGATAGAGAATGCAGTCCAGGCTCTCTCCAGGAATGTGCGCAAGCTCCAGCTCCTCAGCGTCCCCGATCAGGAGCTGTGAATAGTGCTTCTGGGCAAGGGACGCGAGCCGTTGGTCGATTTCGATGCCGATCAGCGTATCCACGCCCCGATTTCTGAGCAGTTCGCCCGTCTTTCCGCCCGCGCATCCCACTTCCATGACTGAGTGAACACCAGTCGGAATCAGAGTGACCACGTCCTTGCGCACAGCGGTGTAATAGCTGAGCGGGCGAACGGCCTGCTCGTGCGCTTCCGGATGGATTTCTTGCCAGGGGCTCTCGACAAGCCTCGATTGTGCGCCCGAAACCTGGGATTCTGAGGGAAACAGTCTTTCGTGTTTGGCCGGCATACTCATCGCCGCGCGTTCGTAGTTTGGCGCGGCGTATTTTCACAGAATCAATCACGCGTCAAGTAAAATTATTGCGTCCATTATGGACTGGGTCAGCGCGATTCGATCATCTCTTTCCGCGGTAACGAAATCGTCACTTACTCATGTCCGTAGCGAAGCTCTCGATGAAGGGACCGACGGGGATGAGCGATCAAACAACGAGTTGTGGGACGCCGTGTACAAACGAAAAGCCCGACGCTAGGACATTGGGAGCCGCCAGGCTTCTCTCGGTACGCTACAGCGTATGGTGATAACGTGTGCCCCCTACATAGCAAATTCATGCGCGGTGGCAAGAAAAAAAATGAAGATTGGTGAAAGGATGTCCGGTCACAGTTCACGGCAAGCTGAAGGAGAGAAATCGACGTCCGTCAGTCATCCTGTTTATGACCCGTGGCTTCGAGGAGCTGCCGAAGGCTCTGCGCGAGGAGATAAGCGAATCCCAGGAAGACCAGTCCTCGAATTATGTTCAATTGCTCGTAGAGCGTGCCTTCGAGGCTTGCCATGTAGAGATAGTAGCCCATGAGGAGCATTCCGCCGGCGCACAGAACGACTTTCAAGAGGGGATTGAGAAAGTTCTTTTCTGCCATGGTGCTGTCCAATCGACTCTGGGAACCGGGCGCCGAGTCAGCCGTGGTCTCTCTGGCGACAAGCAGTCTCTAAATCGGTCCCCGGGAAACTCACGGATTGTGACTATAACACAGGCATTGTCACCACAAAAGAGTCATGGAGTGGGAGCGCGAAGATAAAGAGGCTGTCTCGAAAAACCGTGGCACTTGGAACATCGTGCTACGATGCGCGGGTGGCCGGGACGTTATACGTCCCGGTGCCGAAGGCACAGGAGGTTTATTCTCTTGCCGGCTTGTCAAGCAACAAAGCGAAAAGTGGCCTATCCGTCCCAATAAGCCTTCTGTCGCTGCGCGACCCCGATCCCGCGTTCCGCGGGAACGTCGGGGCCACCCACTTGGGGCTTGTTTCAGTAATCGTGGCACGATCTCGAGTGGGATCGTGGTTTTGAGACAGCCCTTAAAATACGGAACCAAAGATGTCGCGTTGCAAACCCTTACGCAGCCGCGGGTCTTGTCCGGGGCCGCGAGATAACGGCAGCCCGGAATCTGACTAGAGGCGATTTTCTTGCGGGTGAGCAAGCAAGGGTCTCCGGGAGTGAGAGCGTTCGATTTCCACTGGCATCACAGTAGGAATTGATTTTCTCTTAGAGTGCTGATACAGTAACCCAGAATAAGCATCTGAGCGTTACGGTGTTTTGTTCACGTGGTGCGTCGCGAAGGGTGCAGCCTTCACCTTAACCACATGAGACCGGGACAGGGTTGGATGGGTTTTTTGAGGCGGGTCATGCATTGAGATGGGTGTCGGTTGGCGTCGGATGAGCTTCTGCCGAGCTTGCGCCGGCCGGGAGAGGATTTGGGGAAGAAGTGGGGTCCATTGGCTTCAGTGGTAGGGTGACCAATACGAGTCTCCATGAAGTGGTCCAATTGATGTGCATTGGCGGCCACACGCGCCGGCTGCACGTCAGGAGCGGCACACGAAAGGGCGATATATATTTTCGATCGGGAGAAATCATTCACGCGCAGAATGGCGCATCCCAGGGAGAAGAGGCTTTCTACCAAATCCTATCCTGGGAAACAGGGGCATTTGAGTGCGATGAGCAGGCTCCGCAGGTCGAAACGATCCGCGAGAGCTGGGAGTTTCTCCTGATGGAAAGTATGAGACGAGTGGAAAGCCCCGCTCCGGCGTGATGGAAGGCCCGCGGGCCGGAACGGTAGCGAGAATCCCCAGTTCCGGACTTCAGAGTCCCGCTGTGATGTGATATATGCTGAGGGGCGAGGAAGTGCAGGTCGTGCCGGACCTACGGCCACGTCGTTTATGATGTGCCCTTTTCCAGCCTCGATCGAGATGCACCGGTAAGCCCGTTGGGATGCAACAATGGCTGATATTGTTCTGACGAAACAAACCCTCGACGAGGTAGACGCGATCCTGTCGGAGATGCTGGACCGGAGCGGCGCGCATACGGTACTGCTGATTGACAAATCGGGTCAAATTATCAGCTTTCAGGGGAAGATGGACGCGGAAAAGGTGGCCTCCCTGGCTGCTCTAACCGCTGCAAACTACGGAGCGACCACGGCTATCGCCCGCCTGTTCGGCGAAGAAGAATTCACATTGCTTTTTCACAAAGGAAAGGAAGAGAACATACACTTTTCGAATGTGGGTGAAGAATGCCTAATGATCACGATTTTCAACAATAACACTCATCTGGGTCTGGTAAGGCTGGAGGTGAGGAAGGGTCTGGAGAAAATCGAAGCTACTTTTGCAAAGAACCTCCGCTCTTGGTTCAACTCGTAGAGGCTGTGTCAGCGGGAAAGGAACCTTCGATCTTTCAGCGGAGATAACAGGAACGCCTGCATGGCAATAATAAGCTTTCGATCGGACGAAATACACTGCAAGATAGTCTACTATGGGCCTGGGCGGGGTGGCAAGACCACGAATCTTATAGCATTGCACAAGGCGCTGGGAAGCCAGGTGCGGGGAGAACTACTTTCCATAGACACAGCCGGAGACCGCACCTTGTTCTTTGACTTTCTTCCCATGGATCTGGGAAGTATTGGGAAATTCAGGATCAAGATCTCTCTGTACACGGTACCGGGGCAGGTACGCTATAACGATACGAGAAAGCTTGTGTTGAAGGGCGTTGACGGCATTGCCTTTGTGGCGGATTCTTTGGAAGCGAGACGACAAAACAACCTGGACAGTTTCAAGAATCTCATCGATAATCTTGCCGACCAAGGGAAAGATCTTTCCTCGTTGCCCCTGGTTGTGCAGTACAATAAACGAGATCTGGAAGATAGCAAAGTGCCGGTGCTCTCAATAGATGACTTGGAAAAAGACCTTAACAATCTGGGAAATTATCCGGCTTTTCCGGCCAGCGCTCTGCGGGGAGAGGGAGTAAGGGAGACCTTCAAGAAGGTCTGCATGATGACGGTAGTTGATGTAAGCACAAGACTCCTGAAAGACAAGACGCTGCAGGCATCCGGCAGATGACTTGGGATTAACGCCTCAGGGGATTAGCCGTGGCCGAGGATAAGAAGTTCAAATCGCCTTCGGAACTGGGAAGCGCTGTAGGACAGAAGATCGACGAGATCTTTGGGGAGTCCGTCTCGGAGGAGTCTGTCATAATGTCTACTCGTCGTCCGGCGCCCGAACAGAAATCCGTCTCTGAAGTCGCGGACCGGGCCGGATCCTCGGACGCGGTGTTGCGAGACGTTGCCGGCCCCCGTGCCCCGAGCCCGCCTCCGAAGGCTCCGACTCCTGTCCCACGGTGCCCCCAGCCCCCTGCTGCGAGCGCTGAGAGGCCCTCATCTCCCGATCGCCTGATCGATCAGACCGAAGCACTCGTTCTCGAACTGGAATGGGAGACAAGCCAGAAGGCTATGCAGGCATTGTCGCTCAAGCTCAAGGAGCTGGAAGATACTCTTCCACAGAAGGGTCCGGCTCGGGTTGCCGTGCAGATGAGTCTGCGCATCCTGGAGGCTTTGAGAAGGGGTGCCTCGCCGCATCCGCGGGTGGCACAGTTGCTCCAAGGGAGTATTTCGGTTGCGCGACAAACTTTGGAATCAGGTGGCAGGCGATCCGTCGATCCGGCGCTTCTGAATAGCCTCAACGAACAGTATAAGCAGATTATGGCATCCTCGATGACCCGAGAGGCGACCGATACCGGCGCCGCGCCCGCCGCGAGCGAGATACCGCTGGAGCAACTGGTAGGGAATGTGGGCGGCGCGGTAAGCGCCCTTGACGAAGTATCCCAACGACTGGCAAAAATCGTCGGCGTTCTTCGAAAAGGGGGCGATATGTCACGGGATGAGGTCACCCGGAGGTTGAGCACCGTTGAGACGCTTCTCGTTCAACGAGTGGGGCAGCTATCCGCGGCCCACCGCCGCCTTGCCGAAATGGGAACAGAGACTGGTGCCGGTTCGGTTGCCGCTCGACTTCCTGACAAGGACCGGTACGGTCCCGACGGTCTTCTCCTGATCTCTTGGAGTGGCCTTCCGATGGCCGTCCCATCCTCTTTCGTTTCTGCGCTTTATCCGTTGCCCAAACCGCAGGCTGCGCAACTAAGCGGGAAACAGAGTATCATGCTGGGAAATCGCGAAATCCCTCGCTTACCGCTGAAGCATCCCCGCGTATCCCAGCTGAAGGACGCGCCTCCTCCCAGTTGGTTGATCCACCTCGCTATGGGTGGACGCGAGTTCTATTTGCTGGCAGAGAGGGCGCTGGGGTACCGTCGCCTGCCCAAGGGTGTCGATGTCCAGCGGCAGGGCACGATGCGAATCGGCAGCATTTCATACACCATACTGAACCAAGCGACCATCAGCTAGTCGCATTTACCGGGAATTGATGTCGGACGACCAATCCAGAGAAACCCCTTCGAGCCAGAAACGACACTCGGCCTTCAAACCGATCAGACTCGGCCATTACTATCTCGTGGACCGCATAGCGCGAGGAGGGATGTCGGAAGTTTTCCTCGCCAAGACGGTGGGCTTTGGCGGCTTTCAGAAGCCACTTGTGATCAAAAGGTTGCTCTCTGAACTTTCAACCTTACCCCGCTATGTGAAACGATTTGTCAATGAAGCCCAGACGCTCGCTCGGCTCAATCACCCGAACATCGTTCAGGTGATCGATGCAGGTTTCATTGAGGGCCAGTACTATATAGCCCTGGAGTACGTGGAAGGCCGCAGCGCGGCCCATATGCTGTCGAAGGCAAAGAGGAAGGAGAAGCTGCCGTCCACAGAGTTTGCGGTGCACCTTGGGCTCCAGGTGGCTCGCGGCCTGGCTCATGCGCATTGCACAGGGCACCGTCGGGGTGAAGGCCAGTCCCTGGTCCATCAGGACATCAATTCGTTCAACGTGATGGTCACGTATTCGGGCGATGTGAAGATTATCGACTTCGGAATAGCCCGTGTGTTGCCTGCCCAAAGCGAGGACGAGGAGCTGCCTGTCGCGGGGAAATTGCTGTACTTCTCTCCGGAACAGCTCCAAGGGAAGCCGGTGGATTTAAGGGTAGATGTCTACGGGGTCGGTATGCTCCTGCACGAGTTGCTCACCGGCGAGCGGCTGTTCGAGCACGGTGACAACGTGGGGGAGACAATGAAGATGATCCTGGAGTCGGACGTGGCAGGCAAGATCCAAGCCAGCGATCGACTCCATCCCGAGCTCAAGCCGATTCTGATAAAAGCCACTGCGCTGGAGCCCGAAGCTCGCTACGGCAGCATGGACGAGATCATTGACGAACTCCTGGCAGTGGCGCAGAAATGTGATTTCGAGTTGGAAGGACGAGCTCACGCCGATTACATGGGCGAAGTCTTCGACAGGGAGATGCAAATCGATCGTCGGCGCATGCAGCGGCTACTGGACTGGGCTCCAAAGGATCAGACGACAGCACAGGCTGGTATGCCTGTGGCGCTTGATGACACAATCGGCGGCCCTCACGATCTGTTAACTAGGTTGTCAAGCATTCTCGTCCAAGAACCGGGTAAGAAAGGCCGGCCCTCTGCCGCCCCGAAGAAAGGGCTACCGAGACTTCTTCGGGTCCCAGCGGGGCGTACCATATTCCGACAGGGCGATCCCAGCCTCTTTTTGTACGTTATTCAGAGCGGTAAAGTGAGCCTCTCTCTCCGAACAGGACGCAACGTCCGAACCGTGGCTGTATTGGGCGAAGGCGACGTCTTTGGAGAGACTGCCATTCTAGCCGAGCGCCGAAGACCGCTGACTGCGAAGGCCAGAGAAAAGTGCGTCCTGTATTGCCTTGACAGAGGCGCCTTCCTCGGACTGCTCGACGAGAAGATCAGTCGAGAAGTCTTTGCGCGCCTGGTGGGAAGGATCAAGCGGCTGGTGACAGCACTGGCCAGCGCTGTGCTGGATGATCCTATCGCCCGCCTTCTGCACGCGCTGCTGGCGCTTCAGGGTCAGTCGAACTTGCAGGACGGTTCAATGGTAGATTTTGCCGAGCTGAAGGAATTGACTCGACTCCCGGACGATGAACAGCTCGGCAAATACCTCGCGAAGCTTGAAGCACTGGATGCAATCGCGATCCGGAACACTTCCGTAGTCATCAAGGATTACGAAAAGATCGAAAACATTTTCCTAGTGCTCGTCGGCGCGGGCAAGCTCAGCCTTCGATTATAAAGCACCGATCGACCATATTCGCCGCGGACCCTGCCCATATACGCCGCGGCCTTCGGATGAGGCAGACCATGAAAGTAATCGTCATCAATGCCGCGCCGAGGATGGAAACCGGCAACACCCAGGTGATCCTGACGCCCTTCTTGGTCGGAATGCGAGATCAGGAAGCCCAGGTGGATGTGGTGGTGCTCGGGAGGAAGAAGATCAAGCCCTGCATCGGGTGCTTTACATGCTATGCTCAGACACCGGGAGTCTGCATTCATCATGACGACATGCCCGCTCTGAGCGAGCGGATCCGTGCTTCGGACGCGTTAGTCCTGGCGACTCCCGTATACCTGGACGGCATGACGAATCTTGCGAAAGCATTCGTGGATCGGCTCGTCACTTTCCTGGATCCGCACTTCGTCGATCATGGCGGAGGTCTGAGACATCCACTGAGGTGGCAATTTCCCAAGAAGCTTTTTCTTGTGTCTATCTGCGGTTACCCGGGACTGCACAATTTCGATCCGCTCATGTTGCACATGACAAGAATAGCGATCGGCCTTCACACGGAATTCATGGGAGCGCTCCTCCGGCCCGCGGTCTTCTCCTGTCTCATGACGAAAAAATACCCGGAGCGAGTCAAAGGGGTCATGGACGCGATCAGGGCGACAGGAGAGGAGTTCGCTCGCAACGGCAAAGTCTCACGTGAGACCTTCGAAGCAGCGGCCGCGGACATTTGCACTGTAGAAGAACTCAGAGAAATCGCCAACGCATACTGGGACCGCGAATTAGACAGACATAGCGACCAGCCCGCGTAATCTTCGAAGCTAGTCTGAAGTCCATAAGCCCTTGAAGGACACATATTCGTTTGATGTCCTCACCACTTTCCGGAGCACTCATCATTGACGCTGGGGACATCCTCCATAAGCCAATAGTTGCATTCAACAGCACGGCTTGGTGCGCTAATACGAATTCGCCACAAAAAATACAACATTGCCGACAGTTGTCATCGCGATGGCATAGCCCGAAGCAATCGCCTCGTCATTCCCGTGAAAGCTTGTCCTCGCGAAAGCGGGGACGGGAATCCAGGAAGGGCGCATGGCCATGCGCCCCTATCCCGCGAGACGCGGGACTGGTGGGACCGGCATCTTGCCGGTAACCGCTAATAGACAGGCTGGAAGCCTGTCCCACCATCAACGCAATCACATCTCTCGCCAACGATGCTATGGAAAAGACAGCGAACAGGTATAAGAAGTGCGGACATATCGGTATGGGATGCGTTCTGGCCATCCTCCTGACATTTTTGCTCGTCTTCCCATCCACGCTGTTTGCAGGAGGGGTGTTCCACGTCTTTCCACCGCAGCTTGGGTCGGACGTCTTCCCAGTCGCCCGTCTCGCGATCCAGGCTTCCCGTGCCCTGATCACCGTCCATGAGACCTCCATCGAATATCGAATCGACCAAACCTTCTTTAATGACAACCAGTTCCCTCTGAAGGGTATTTATCTTTTGCCGATCGACGACGGGGTTTCCACAGTCGCTGAAGTCCAGGTTGACGGAATGGCCTCCCCTTTCCAGGTTGTTCGGCCTGAGGGGGCATTCGGAAGACTGAAAGAGCTCGCGCGCGAGATGAAGGATTCTTCCTTATTAGGGCTCGTTGGAAGACACCTACTGGTGATTGATCCTATTACTCTGGCAGTTTCCCAGCAAAGGACAATCCGTGTCCGTTACATGAAGAAGATCTCTCTGGCCGGCGACGTGCTGGAGATTGGTCTTCCGTTGGACGGAGAGCGCTTTTCCCTCGGCCCCGTGAGCTTCATGGATATCCGTGTGCGTTTCACCATGTCGCGACCGGTGCGAACGGTGATGTCTCCCTCTCACCACGTGGCGATTCATCGCGAGGCGCCACACCGATGTGTTGTGCAGCTGGAAACCCGCGAGAAGCCCGTACGTGACGATTTCCGATTGCTCACCACCTTCTCCGGCAATCAGCTCAACGTAAGGCTCTTCACCCACCGGCAGCCGAATCGAGTCGGGTACTTCATGGCCCTCATCGAACCCCCGATCCTTCCGGAAAAGGCTAGAGAGCCGGACAAGGACGTGGTGTTCCTGGTGGACACATCGGGCAGCTTGGATGACAAGGCGTTCGCCATGGCCAAAGATGCTGTCGTCTTCTGTCTGGAACGGCTCCGCCCGCGGGACAGGTTTAACGTAATTACTATGGGCACACGGGTGTCGGCACTGATGAAGGGCCTGGCGCCGGCCACGGAGATCAATATCGCGGATGCCGTCCGATTTGTGGATGGTTTGCCCTCCGGAGGAGGAACAGACCTCTATAGCGGCTTGATGACCGCCATCGACCAGTTCACGGGCCGCAAGAGGCCGTGCTTTATCATGCTCGCGGGGGATGGGAAGGCCACGGTAGGAATAACGGACCCTACGAGTATCCTCGACGATGTCAAACGCCAAAATGCTGTGGACGCGAAGATGTTCGCGCTTGCCTTCGGGACCCATGCCGAGGTCGCCTTATTGGACAAGCTCGCGGTGGCAGCCAAAGGCAAGCTCTTCCATGTAACCGCACGAGAAGACTTCGATAAGCAGCTCCAGAATTTCTTCGCCGCGATTTCCAGACCCCGCATCTCGGCAATTTCGATGCAATTTGAGGGCGTGAAAACCGAGTACGTCATTCCGACTCCGATTCCCGATCCATTTCGGGAAGAGACTGTTTTCGTGTTCGGCCGCTATTCGACAGACAAGGAAATGCAGTCGCAAGTTCGTCTCGCGGCAAGGGCTGCGGGTCGCAACGTTACCGAGAGCGGGCCGGCAGCCTTTCCGCTCACGGCTCAAGCGCGGCCTTACATAATGAGCCTGTGGGGTATGCGCAGGCTGGGAGAACTCCTGGAACAATATCACCTTACCGGCAGCGAAGCGCCAGTGGCGGACGAGATCGGCTTGCTGGCAAAACAGTTTGGCTTCAGGAACCCCCTGCTTCCCGCCAGAGCCGAAGCGGGCAGGCCCAGACTGCCGTACTTAAAGAGCGGTACCCTCTTGTGGACCCTGAAGACCTCTCTCGTTCCTGCTGATATCTATTCCAGTTCTTATCGGGTGATCGATGGGAAAGTATTTCGTTCCGAGCAAGGGCAGTGGATCGACATATCGTACGACCCAACGATGAAGACTATCCACGTGGATTTCCTGGGAGATGCCTATTTCGAGCTCTTGCAGAAGGCACCTCACCTTGGGCCGTGGTTCGCACTCGGGACCCAGGTGACTTTTGTGCGTGGAGAAGAAGCGCTCGCGGTCAGACACAAGCCTTGAGAGCGCCATATATGGTTGCTGCCCAGGTTTTCACCCGTTAGGTTGGCCTATTTGGTCTCCAAACTGTTCGCTGTTCCAACTCGTAGACGGGTGGCCTCAATTAATCAAGCCTTGACCATTACTGAGACTCTCCTACCAGAATAAAGGGAGCCCAGAAGAAGGGATGATCGTATCCGTTGTTTCTGAGGTCCGCCCGTGCAAGCCTCAAGGCTTCTGCCTTTGCTTGTCCCTGCGCAAGATACGTGAAGAATGCCTGAACCAGTTGTATGGATGAGGTTTCCGCAACACTCCACATACTCATGAGCACACTTTTTGCGCCTGCGTACTGGAAAGCGCGACCCATGCCCATTGTGCCTTCCCCGGACACCTGGCGCCCCAATCCGGTCTGGCACGCAACTAAAGTAACGACAGAGGCATTCATCTTCAGGCCCATGACTTCACTCGCTTTCAGGAGTCCGTCAGTTCCGGGCGGGACGAGGGTAAGTACGAGCATCGGTTCCGCCATTCCACGAGCGGAGCTATCGACAAAACCGTGAGTAGCGAAAACAATGGAGCCGTATTGAGTGAGCGAGGGAGCAATCCTTGTAAGAAAAGTCTCTTTGCTTGCATCCAGGCCTACGTACACATCACACTCGTCTTGATATAGCTGGGAAAGGCTGATGGCCAAATTGCCAGTCAAGGGTAACCTCGGCACCTCAATGTCCGCGAGCCCTTCCTTCTTCATTGCCGACATGATGCGAGATGCGGTCCGGGCTGTTTCCACGTCGGCCAACTGCACTGGTCGTCGCGTCCGAGGATCGTTCGCGGCAAAGACGGGGTCCGCGATAACGAGCAGTCGCGCCTGAAGGTCAGTTCTGTCTTGCAGTGTGCGAGCAAGGGTCAGGGCAGTAATAGACTGGTAGTACACAAGAGGATTCCGGTCCCCAAAGAACCGGACGCCCGCGGTCTGAGGAACATCCCCGGACAGATTCAGGCTCCCTCCATCACTGAGAACAAGCATTTCCAGAGGCATAACACCCAAGCAATCATCTGGGATCACTATTAATGGAGCGCCTTCGGGAAGCTCGCCCAGGACCTCTCCTAAGAGCAGGTCTGCAAGTCTCTTTCCCGCAGCAAAATCAAAGCTCTTCAATCTCTCTGTGGGGTTATCCTCACTCGAAGTCACGTCGAGCGCCTTTAGAAAACAGCGCAAGCCCTCCTCGATCTCCGTACGCTGAACCGGCTTGAACACTCCTTTGACGAGTTCTTTTCCCCTTGTAAGATAGATCAGGAGCCCTTGATCCGTTACGTCATAGGCGAGAGCCCATTCGCCCGGGCCGATTGCGGTTCTGGTCAAGTCCATGGGGGAAGGATATTTTGTGGCTGCAAAGAGAGGGTAATCGGCTCGCAGACGGTCCACGTGCGTTGAAAGCTCATCTTTGGCTTGTTGGATTTGGGCTTCCAGAGCATCGATGGCTTCGGTTTGCCCCTTTTCGTACGCCGTCTGCCTCTGTTTGAGCAGCGCGGTCAGACGCTCGTTTACTTCAAGATCTTTTTCCATCAAGTCTTCAGGAATGTCCTGATATCGCCCCTCCACTCTGCGCGAAATGGCTTCGGAGAACATTCTGGCTTTTGCGTACTCGGATTCCTTGAGCGAGTCCGCGGGCTTGTTCATCTTCACGAGCACGCGGGCGATCCCTTCGTACGGCCCGGTTCTTAGAAACCCGCCAATCCGCACATTGTAAAATTCAGCTCGCTCGTGCAGGCTAAGGTTAGCGCGAAGCTCCTCCACCGTCTCAATTGCCTTGCGGTATGAGTCCGCTGCCGGAGCTAACTCACCGACGCCTTCTAGAGCCAGCCCAAGCCCTGTGTATGCAATGAAGCGATTGTCCACATTGCCGGTCTTCTCCGCGGACTCGCGCAAACTCTCATAATAAGGCTTTGCCTCCACGTACTGTTGCTTCACAAGATGTAGTCTTCCTTTGGATACATCAGACCCCGACTTCTGGATGAACCTTTCGGCTGTTTGCAATTCGCCCATATCAAGGTACAAATTTCCCATGAGGTCATCTATGTTCCCACCTGCGACGACCACCGATTCCCCGATCTTCTTGGCGCGGGCAAGCACTTCCAATGCCTCGTTGTGCCGGCCATTGGAGCAGTACATGAGTCCCAATTGAGTGAGCGCTTCCGCTCTTGCTTTCTTATCGCCGGTCTTTTCTGCTATAGCTAGTCCCTTATCAAAGAATTCCCTGGCCTTGTCGTGTTTGCCCCATTTGAAGAACACATGTCCGAGGGAGACCAGAGATTGAGATTCTTGATTCTTTTGGCCCACACGCCGCGCCACATCGACTGATTTCTGCAGGCATTCGAGCGCACTGGGATAGTTACCCACGAGAGTGTACGCCTGCCCAAGATTATTGAGCGCCAGGGCTTCCAGTTTTCCATCCCGAGTCTTTCTTGCAAGTGCGAGAGCTTCCTTGAAAGCCTCTACGGACTTGCCGTATTGTCCCCGTTCCTGGTATGTGAACCCGGTCTGCCTGGCATTTTCCGTGGCTGCGCTGAAATCCCCTAAACGCACATTCAGTTCCTGAGATTTCTTCAAATGTTCGGTCGCCTCATTGTTTCGCCCCAATCCCTGATATGCTGTTGCCAAACCTGCGTGGGCCCCGGCTCTATGTCTGACATTGCCGCTTCGCTCTGTGGCCGAACGAGCCTCTTCGAGACTCGCTGCGGCCTTGTCGTACTGGCCAAGAGTCAGGTAGGCGTACCCACGCGAATTCAGAACTATCTGAAGACCTTCCGCGTCGTTCGCTCTCCTTGCTTCGCTCGCGGCTTTCTCAAAATTGGCCAGAGCTTCTTGATCCTTGCCTTGAGACAACTGGAGCCGCGCCAAGCCGGCTAGGGCGAGACCCTGTTGGAGAGAGTCCCCGGATCTGGTTGCAACGTCGAGAGCTTTTTCGAATGCTGCTTCGGACTCGCCGGTTCTTCCGCGTCTCCTCTGTATGAGTCCCATTGTGATCATCACCCTGGACTCCATTTGCACGTCGTTGGCCCGTCGAATGTGTACGAGGGCCTTTTCACACAGAGACCACGCCTTATCCAGCTCTCCCTTCTGCTCAGCGATTCTCGCTAACCGGGCGGTGGAGCGACCGACGACAAAGTCGTCCCCTATGGCTTCGAATGAACGCGTGGCTTTTTCGATTTGTTCAGCCGCTTCATCCATCTCTTCAGCGCTGCGCGCACGGGTAAAGCCATCTAAGCCTTTCTGGAGGTCCCGTCTGGAATCCTGCCAGTGAGATCCTCTGAGAGCTTTCTGTTCCCGCTGCCGCTGACCCCACTGCTGCCCCGCGCACAGTGACGGCTCCAGAACAAAGAAGCACAATGAGATTAGCCAGCTAATAATCAAGCAGGTTTGATTTGGCTTGATCCCCATTTCCGATGCCCCCTTCCCCCCCGCACCAAGGAAACGTCGCCTTGTCGAACATGTCCCGGAATTATTACGCTGTCTTGTTATCTTGGGGTCTTTGGGGGCGATCACGGGATGGGTTCGCTGACCCCGAAAAGAGCTGAGTATGCTCCCCCGCTATGCTCGGAGTACGAATGACCGTCGTCATGTAGCCGATAAGGCCTATGATTTCTTCACACTAAGCATATTTTACGGCACCGTTACCTGTCAACCACAAGGTGTGCCGAAGGCATTGACTCGAATGCGCCATAGCAGTCCCGTGCCGCGTGGTATTGGGGCCACATGAAAGCTCAGCTATCACGGTGATAGGGGATTTGCGGTTCCACCATCGGAGAAGAGCCGCAGGCCAGATCTCTCTTCCCAATTGTTCTTGAGAGTCGCCATAGGTTCTATACAAGTGGCGGTCTCATAATGAGGGGCAACGTCGCCCTTGCTGTTTGTGCGAGGAGGGGCTTTTCGTCGGCCAGAGAGAGGAGTTGCCGCACGTGGTCTGCGGTCCGGAGCAGCAGCATGGCCAGGTCGCCTTCGTCTGCTCGTACGTGCCGGGCTAGTTCGGTCCATTCCACGTCTTCGCACCAGAGGTAAGCGGCAGAAGCGGGCCAGAACATGACGGAGGGCACGCCAAAGCCTCTGGAGTACAGGTACTGAGCTCGCGGCTTCAGCTCTCGCAGCATCCGGCGCCACTTCTTCCAGAGAGGTCTTGTTTCGTCCCAGAGCGTTTTGCTCATAAGGACTTCTCTCTCTTTATCGAGAACGAAGGGCGCCATAAGACCGGCCAGCTCCTGGGGTTCGAGATCCACGAACGTCCCGCGCCGGATGAGCTCTGCGATGAGCAGCGGGTGATCGAGCCTGAGTTGCGCTGCCCATCGTCCGTCATCAGTGGGAACTCCCTTTTTGTCCACGTAATCAAGTTCCTGAAGCACGCTCAAGTGCCTCTGGAACTCTTTCTGCAGCCGTTGGTGGACCTTTCGGGCCTCACGGGGGTTTTCGTGAAACGCGGCGAATGAGAGCCCCAGCAGCTCCTTAATCCCGGCCGGATCGTGAGAAAGAAGCAAATTCAACACCATCGAAAAGTTGACGGTGATCCTTGATTCCAAGGGCTCCGGTGGAGAACGCAAAAGATCCCCCGCCAGCTCCAGATTCATAAACTTTCCGGGAACGATAAGAGTGAATCCGGCATTATCCATGCCTCTCCGGCCTGCTCGGCCGGTCATCTGGTGGAGGTCGGTGGCGGTCATGTCGACGAACGTGGTTCCGTCGAATCGGTCGCTTTGTACGATGACCACGGTTCGAGCAGGAAAATTCACGCCCGCGGCCACGGTGGAAGTGGAGAAAATGACCTCCAGATGCCCCATAGCCATCATGCGCTCGACGAACAGGCGCCACGCGGGCAATTGGCCTGCGTGATGAGATCCTGCCCGACATTGAATGAGACGGCCGAGCTGACGTTGCGTCAGCAACTCCGGGTAGTTCTGTGTCTCCGCTTCGATTGCGTCCTGGAACGCCCCATCGTCCGCCGCGAGCGGTGAAGGTTGGAGCTCCCGGAGCGCCTTGTCGCAGTCAGCTCGAGACTTCAGGAAAACGATGGCAGGAAGCAGTTGAGACTCCCGGAGGGTAGAGACGATGCCGTTCACGTCCGCCGCGACCCTCTCGCCGAACTTGCGGCTCCGCTTCTCAGCCCGAGCATAGCCCGCCACCGTATGGAACAGCCGATCACCTTTGAAAAAGGGAGTGAGTTCTCCCGTCACCGTGCGGAAAAGCACATAGAGGGGGACCGGCCGAACATCGTCCCGAACCACGCGGCAGACTGCCCTGCGGATGTGGTTCATCCAGGCCGCGACCTGCTCCGCGTTGGAGATAGTAGCCGAGAGGAGCAGAATTCTCACCCGATCGGGGAGATAAATGAGCACCTCTTCCCAGACTACGCCCCGGTCCGGGTCTCCCAGATAGTGAGCTTCGTCCAGGATTACCAGGTCCACGGGCAGACGCTCGCCGGACTGCATGGCGTCATAAAGCTGGTTCCGGAGTATTTCGGTAGTACCTACGATGACAGGAGCGTCGGGGTTTTCTTTGCGATCCCCGGTGAGGATTCCGACGGTGTCAGCGCCAAACTCATCGCCGAATTCTTGATGTTTGGCATTCGAAAGCGCCTTGAGCGGCGTTGCGTACCAGACCCGCGCTCCCCGTGCCAGATATGCCTTTGTAGCCTGCAGCGCGATCCAGGTTTTGCCCGACCCGGTCGGCGCGCTTACGAGCACGTCCGTCGTGAGGATGGCTCTGCTCGCTTCTTTCTGGAACGGGTCGGCATGAAACGGCGCCGGCTCGGGCCTGCCTATATTCGCCAGCATTTCCCGCGCCGCGGGATGAATCCGAGGCGGCTTCGAGACAGGCACCTCACGCTTCTTCTCTTTCCGGGGAAATCGATCTTTCTTTCTGACCGGTTTTCTGGATTTCGCTACGCGATAGGCTCTCATTAATTCTTTGGCATTCCGTTAAACATTGTACGAATTTGCACTCAGACCAATTGCGGTTGCCCTTGGTATAGCTCAGAACCATTTATCTCACAAGAGCGTGGGCTGGACAGGTTTGCATCAGGGGGGCATTATCTTCATAGGAAAGGAGGTTGCCATGGGAGAGATTGTGCACACATCACGGAGTCGCATTGTGCGCGAGCACGGGCCCACACGCCGCGCGGTGATCCAAGGATTTGAAGGCACGGTTCGCTACGGGGTTCATGGCGGCATTAAGAGCTTTTACAAGGTTGAACCCAAAGAAGAGCACCCGGCCACGCTCGACCATATTGTCACCGCCACCGCGGCCTGAATGATGGGCACACTGGCCGCGGTGCTGGCCGGCAAAGGAATTCCGACGCCCGAAGAGAGATACTGGGCCGACGTGGAAGGCGATATCGAGAACGTGGACAACGTGCTCAGAATCACCCGAATTCGAGTCAATTACCACCTGAAGGTGCCTGGGGGGAAGGCCGGGGACGCACGAGATGCCTTCTCATCCTATATTGCGAAGTGTCCCGCGGCTCAGAGCGTCATGGGCTGCATTGACATAAAGGATGAAGCTGAAATTCAAGAGATAGTCTGAATATGCGTTGTCATGGTCAGGCGATCAGGACCGGATGGCTCTAGTGTCCTGTCCCGCAAATAGCCCTAACAGCCCCGACGCAATATGGTGTCATTGCGAGGACCCCGGACTTGATCCGGGGGACGAAGCAATCTCAGGCACTTATTGTGCAACCCACTGAGATTGCTTCGCTTCGCTCGCAATGACAAAATCGGTACTCCTGCGCCAGTTATAACTCTCGGATGGACTCCCAGGGCCGGTTACGGAAGTTACTTGCGGGACCAAATACTAGGATGGGCTGCCTCGCGTCTATTCGTAGAGCTCCTCGTCCGCGCGGTCGGCTTTTGCTTCTCCCCTGGTGTAGATGGTCTTGCACGAATCTGAAAAGCCGGGGAGATCGAGGCAAGCGGTGCAGTCCTGGTCCGCCTCGGGCACGCCGCCGGATTCAACCCGTACTTCCAGCCCCATGGATTCATAGATTTCTTTCATTTCCGATACGCGCGGTTCTTCCGCGGTGAACCGACGGACCCAGCCTTGGGCCAGCAACTCCTCGTGATGTTTCAGGAGAGCCTCTCTGTCCACGGGCCACCTCAAATCAAAGTTTGCCTTCTCTCCGTCAACGAGTTGCCTGTCCCCCGGTATCCGATAGGTGGTTCAGAGCCCTTGAAAGCGCCGAACGTACGCAAGAATAGCAATCTTGTTCTTTTCTTCCACGGGGAGGTCTTCCGGCGCCACGATCGCGCCCGTGTCGCGGCGGTAGAGCAGAACGACGAACTTGTCTTCGGGTCGATTGGGTGGTTCCCACGCCTCAACGGTCACTACTGATCCAGTGTCCTGAGACCGCGCAAACAGGTCGTACCCGGAAGTGGCCAAATGCAGGCGTTCGCGAACTATCTGAGAATCGCCAGGGGTATCGGCGTCGAGGCCGCCCCCTAGTATCCATCGCCACAGCTCTTCGTCGTGAGCCGGCCCCCCCTTGGTCATAGAGAAATAAGCCAACCGCGGCCAAGTGAAATCATCTTCCGACTTCCACGCGTACTGGTCCCGATCGTCACATAGAGGTGTGCGGCACCGCGGGCAGACCTCTCGAGGATTGACAGGTTGAACGTAGAGGATTCTCTCCTTGTCGCAGACCGCCACAGCGCGAACGAGCCCCTGCCAACCACATGCCGAACACTGATAGGGACGCAAGCCGATTTCGGTGATCGACATGAGCTATTCCTTGGGGGATTCGATCACTTGGTGAGTCTGAACGCGGACCCATTATAGCTCTCACCCCCTGTCCCGCGCTAGAGATGAAGTTCAGGAAAGGCAAAGAGGCCCCGGAAGTCGCGCTCACGGCCCGATTCTCCGATCCTCCAGTGACCTATGTGATTCGCTCCGCGAGGACGAATGCCCCCATAACATTGCCTGCCACACCGGCCAACGCGTCGGCGAGCAGGGTATACTGGAGGACCACGGGCTGCCGAAAGTCAATCAGAAAGGCGAACATGGGCCGGAAGCTCCCGAGTCGGTCTTATCATGCCGCACCATCTTCATGGGAGATCCGTAAAGCCCCGTGATGGTCTCCCCCTGGACCTCGCCGGTGGGATGCACCACCACGGTCCGCTTCACGCAGACTACTCTGTCCACGTAGCGCGACACGAACGCGAAATCGTGTGAGACAACGATTATGGTCAAGAATCGCGCGAGCGAGTGAAGGAGCTCCGAAAGCTCGGTCTCCACGGCAAGATCCAGGCCTGCGGTAGGCTCGTCTAGGAGAAGCAGTTCCGGCTCAGTGGCCAGGGCCCGCGCGATGAGCACTCGCTGCCTTTGGCCGCCTGAGAGCGCGGAGAAATGGCTCTTGCGGTACTCCCACATGTCCATCTGTTTCAGGGCATTCCAGGCAATCTCCTTGTCGGCTCGGGTGTAGGGCCCGAACGATCTCGAATGCCCCAGGCAGCCCATGAGCACCACGCTTATCACATCCACCGGAAACTGAGGATCCAGGTGCGCGTGCTGAGGCATGTATCCGATTCGCTGACGCGCGTGCTCGGGTCGGGTTCCAAAGACGCGCACACTGCCGGTCTGGGGATGAATCAGACCCAGCACGAGCTTGAGCAGCGTGGTCTTCCCGCTCCCATTTGGCCCCACAATCGAGATGAACTCGCGCTCTTTCACGAAGAAGTTCACCGCCTCCAGGACCGGGTGACGATCGTACGCGAACGATACATCCTGGAATTCTATGACGGGGCTTTCAGCCAATGTCGGTTACCTCGTCTTCCGGCCAACCTATTGCGGAATTAATAACTGAGACACCTCACGCGATCTCTCGGACTATCCTTTCTGTTCGCTGAGGGCACTCTTTCATCGCGATATCACGTAATAATGAGGACGAATCCGTCAACAAAATAGACGATCCCCACCACGCCTACTACGCAACCGACTATCCATAAAGATTTCCTCTTCATGAGAGCCCCGACGGAAGAGAGCAAAATGCCCATTTGGAGGAAAACGACTGCAATGCCGAAGGCTTCTTGTCGGCGTGAAGTTATGTCCCGCTCCTTTTCATACTTCTTAGCCTCGGCCATGATCTCTTTCTTTTCCTGAGCATACCTCGCAAGCTCACTAGTGTACGTCTCGATTTGCTTGGCGTACGCCTCCTTCATACGAGGCGCCAGTGTGGCCTCTCCCGCGTCCAGTTCCACCTGAAGCTTGTCCCGTTGCATCTCATAGAGATATCCTTTGATGCTCTTGGACTGAAAGTACGACCACTGGTTCGCGGCTTGAGTCTGGTTGAGCACCGTGTCCACGGAGTTGTTGCCCTCTTTGAAACTTGCCAGAGTCGCGCAGACCGCCAAGATTATGGTGGTCAGGGCAAGGTAGTTTAGCCATTTTTCATGTGCCGTCTGAGTCCCCAGCTGTTCCATCACTTCATTCGCTTCCATGTGGTCCTCAATCGCTGTCATTCAATGGAATACCCTGGCCAACGAGTTATTGGACAGGGGCCCATGCAGCTCGTGCATGGCTGCAATCGTGGTCTAGTGTGTTATTATACGCGCGGCTTTGCCTAATGTTACCCTTATGACGAGGATTTTCACGTATGGAAATTGATCACGGATTTTACAAGGCATTACTGGATGGGCTGTATGAGGGGGTTTATTTTCTAGACCGCGACAGAGTCATCCGTTACTGGAACCGCGGCGCGGAACACATAACCGGTTTTTCCGCGGACGAGGTCATTGGTAAACGATGTTCCGACAATGTGCTCATGCATATCGATGAAAACGGTCGAGAGCTGTGTACAGCGGCCCTTTGTCCCGCGGTCGCCACAATGACTGACGGGAGAGCCCACGAGGTGCAGGTATACCTTCATCACAAAGATGGACACCGGTTGCCGGTCCGTACCCGCGTTGCACCCATTCGAGACAAGAAAGGCATAATAACGGGGGCTGTTGAGATCTTCACGGACAACCGAGAGCTTCACGACGCCAAACAGCGCCTCAAGGAATTAGAGAGGTTCGCACTGATAGATCAGCTCACGCAGGTCGGGAACCGTCGGTATGGAGAGATCTACCTCCAGGGCAGCTTGAGTAGGCTCGCTCGGTATGGGTGGCCCTTCGGCCTCTTATTTATTGACGTGGACAACTTCAAGAATATCAATGACACATACGGTCACGAAGTGGGAGACATGGTCCTGAAAACGGTGGCCAAGACACTAATTCACAACGTTAGATCCTCGGACTGCGTTAGTCGCTGGGGAGGGGAAGAATTCGTCGTAATCATTCTTCATGCCGATATCGACGACATAGAGCGTATGGGTTCCAAGCTCCTCGCACTCGTTCGCCATTGCTCGGTCACGTCTAACCCGTCGGTCGTTCGGCTGTCCGTGTCTGTTGGCGGGACCAGCGCGCGTCCGGACGATACCCCCGAATCGATCGTCGCGCGTGCGGACAAACTCATGTATCGCAGCAAGAAGAGCGGCGGAAACCGCCTTACCCTAGATCCCTAAAGACGGCTTGCTCTTCAAAAAAGGCTTTTTAGGAAAGAAAGGGCCTCCGAAAGGCTTGCTAAGGGACTTTGCTTCCGTGGGGCCAGGCCCCTGACTCTTAACCACACAGGCATCGGTCCCACGTCCGATCAAAGCCACCTTCATTGTCTCCGTCCTTGTCGGCTTCGTCCTCGCCGTCGTCTTCCCCATCACCATTGTCGTTGGCTTGGACTTTAGCGGTCACATTCTCGCTACTGTTTTGTTCGGCAGTGCTCTGGCGATCGCTGTTACCGGCAGAAGCCGGCTGTCGCCAGGAAACGCCCAGTTCGGCCTCCACGGGGGCCCCCATTGGCTGGAGATTCGGGATAGACTCTATCGCGGCGGAAGGTTCGCCCCCGGAAGCGGGGTCTGTGGCTTGCATACAATCCGAAGCAATTAAAGACACCGCCACCAGAACGCCTGCAATAATAAGCCCGACACAAAGCTTAGATTGGATTCGCATTTGAACACCTCTAGCTATATCACTCGGTCACCGTGGGCACGTTAGAACTCAACGGTCAAGGCGAATTCGCCCCCGATTACCGGATCGATCTTTCTGTCCGGTCGCGTGCCGAATGAATTCGCGGAGGAACCGATGTTCCAGCCCGGGACAGACCTGTCTATGCACGCGTAGTTGAACCACTTGCCCGGTTGCCAAAACGCGAATTCTACATGCGCAACCCATGTTTCAAGGAGCTTCCAATGTAGGCCTAGTAGGATCTCGTATCCCAGGGCAGTATCCGGAATATTGGGCGAGGCCGGGTATCGGTTCAGGTTGAAGTCAACGTTTCCATCCGCGGGGAATCCGTTGAAAGCAGTCTCATTCGGTCCGATGCACGCCCAACTGTAGCCATAAGACGTTCTCCGTGCCCACAAGAATCCCGCGTGCACATTCATGTTCGCTGCTACAGCGTAGTCTAACCTGGCCGCGAGCACGGAGGCATCTCTCACATAGCCGTTCCCAGTGAGGTTGTACGCATTCAGTCCTGAACCGTAATCATATGCGAACAGATAGCCATAGGGCCTGAAAAGGGTGTGATTGCCAAGATGAGTATCATAAGTGGGATGTCTCACGAATGCGCCGGGCTGCCGGTCGATTAAGACCCCGTTTCGCCTGTCAGGGCCCGGGCTCCAAGCATGGAACAAGGTGACCTTGAGAGGCCCTGCCATCGCGCCCAACTCGACCATGTAGCGCCACTGCTCAATATACCGACGGTTGGGAGCCCCAATTGGCCCGCCGGCGGATTCCCATCGGTCGGTCCAGTACAGCCACGCCGCCTCTGTATTGAAAAAGAATCGGCCGCTAAAGTACTTCACGAAAGCCGAGCCATGAAACAACTCGGAATCCTGCGGCACCAGGCGACTGGCCAATGGGACAGCGGAGTCCACTACGAGCGCCTCAGGGCCGATATGATACTTGCCGTAGACACCCAGCACGCCCGCATTAATGGGTCCACTCCAATACGTCACAAATGCAAGAAAATCATTGGAGAAACCGCCACTCTTATCCGCGTGACTGAAGTACTGGCCGCGCACAGGAACTCCGCCTGCCGTGAAGTAAAGAGGCAGGTCGTACGGGTCGGTGATTGAATATATGGCGATGTTCGAGGCGCCCGCAAACCTGTACGGGTAGAAACCGATTCCTATATCAAGAGGACCGTACGGGGCAGCAAGGACCACGGATTCGGTGCTGGTTGCGTCAGAGCCGTCGTACTGCAGCGCGTTGCCGAAGAGCCAAGGTCTCTTGCCGATAGCAAAAGTCCCCCAGGGGGTGTTCGCGGTAAACCAGAACATGCTCCATTGACCTTCGCTGAAGGCCAGCTCCGTTCCAGGCGCATCCTGAGTGTGATAGTCCTGAAAGAAAGGATTGAGGTAGGTGCCAAGCCGAAATTTTGCCCTGAGCTTTATTGCCTCATTAACCTTGATTTGCGGCAGGAGCTTCACATTGAAATAGGACCACCCCGAGCTCGCTCCGGTTACGATATTTGTGTCGAACTGTCCCCCATTCCAGAAGTTGAGATTCCCTACGGTCGTAGTCCCGTTGTCCGTGTCGTACCGACCAAAGAACCCCTCTCTCCCAGTTTGGGTGTACCATTCGTATTTCCATTCCATCGAACCTGCGAGATCGAATTCCCAAGCTCGGGCCTCTCTCGCGCCCAAGGACAGGCACAAACAAACCGCCACCAGGGCGACAAATTGCAGATTTCGCATTCCCTTCCTCCCTCCACGTAAGAGCCGAACCGGCACGGTGGCGCGGATGATAACACGCTTTGGCAAAACGTAGCAAGAAAAAACTGCATCCTAGCTAAGGGACTCCAGGAGCGCTTGAACCCGTCATGGCCCGTTCGGATCGAAATCCTCCTCAGGACCTTCCCTGGGGCCCGGGGAACTTGGAGGTGATCGTATCCTGTTCCTCACAGAACATGATTCTCACCTCTTCATGGGATTTAAGCACCAGGCTATCGTAACATCGGATATTACGTTAATACAAGGTATTACCGCCAACTGTCAAGCTGGCTGGTGTCACCACTCCCGGTGCTCTCTCGTCACGCCGCTGGAGTCCGCCCCGCACCGTTGGATTCCCCGCTCCGGTTCCGCGAACCGTTTCGCTACACTCGGCAAAAGCACGAGGCAGCGAATTCTTTGGTTTGATAGATTTAGCGACCTAAGTTAGACTTGTCTACCATTATGCTGGATGTCTGTCAAGGAGTTTCGTGCGTACCGGCCCTTCCTTAAGAAAAGTTCCAAAGTTGAAACTGGATGCACGCAAAGGTCGTCCGGAGACTATGTGGTCCACGCGCAGCCATCCGTCCCCCATTTTCAATACGGGTCTTATCGTGGTCGTAGAATGCCGTGAATGCACTGGAAGGAGCAGGCTTCCGTTCTCAGAAGAGCACCCCCACGCCGAAGCCCCCGCCGACCGAGTACTTCGTCACGGAAACATCCGACGTGCTCCTCGTGGCAGAGACGGCCGGTCGGGTGCTCGTGAACTCCAACTCACAGTATTCTTAGACGGTAAGGCTCAAGAGGTAATCTGAGTTACTTCTTGCAACTGTAATTTGACGAACTGCTCACAGCCTGGTCGCTGCCATCGCACGCTTAGTCCGCCGCGCCGCCTACGGGGAACTCAACATCCTCACGGTACTTCGTCGTGGCGGTGATATCCTTCACCGATTGAGCGTCGGGTTATTCCCGGGGCTACTTTTGGGTCGGCGTCAGATCCTGAACGTCTTCCTTGCTTTTCATAGGAATGAAGACTACATCCTTCGCATCCAGATCCATCTTGGTCAGGTCGATCACGCGGAGCCGTCGGTTGTCGTGGGTGTTGAAGTAATATCGTTTGTTTCTTGTATCAGCTACCACAGAGTACTGGGTCGTGTCGTACGAGGTGGTCTTGCCATGCTTGTCCCGCACCGAGCCAAGAGGGATGTCGAAGTTGCTCAGAATGTGAAACGCCTGTTGGACAGCCTCCTCCCCGTTCTTGCCAGGCAGCGCGGTCCGGCTCAGGGCAACTGCACGGACAAACCGCGATGGCGGGGTGTAGTCGCCCGGTATGCCATGCATACCTGACCCGCTGCCGAACTGAGCAAACTCTAGGCCATCCAGTTCAAGCGCCGGAACGCCCGTCGCGGTCAAGTTTATGTAATTTCGCAGGTTGGTTGTATGCCAATCAAACGTCGGTGCGTTGGTCATGACGCCCAGCGGGTTGTCATACACGACCATCTTTCCCTTGATGAATTCGATAACAATGCACTTCCTGTCCGGGTCGTGCACGACGTAGTGAAAGGGAGGGCTAAAACCCCAGGGCGGAAATACGAGGTCCGTGACGCGCACTTCCGGCAAGGCTTTGCGCACCTCCTCTACCGTTGCAAAGTTTGTCAGCAACCAAAGCGCAAACTCCGTACAGCCAACGGTCTTGACAAATTCGTCGGGTCCGACTTTTTGATAATCTGCATAGCCAGGATGGTACAAGGTCCCGACTGCGAGCCCTTTCTCGTTTAGACCGTCCACAGGCGTCACATACTTTTCGAGAGTGGGTCCGACCATGGCGTACTTGGCCTTCCATTTCAGCCCGGGTTTGTTTCCGGGAGCAGTCCCGGAGATTTCGTACCCTCGCGGCACGATCACAATGTTTCCTTTAGTTAACTGGTCGCCACCGAATTCCGTTGTCCGGCCATAAATCACCGCGCCGTCATCAGCCTTGAGGCGAAAGCTGGTGCAGGCACAAGCGTTCCCAGGCCATGCTTCCAGGATAGCTACCATTGCGATTAGGACGCATGTTACTCTCTGGTAATTCGTCATCATTGGCTCCTCCGGGCAATTGCTCCCCTGTGTTTGAAATACCTTGTTTCCAATGATTGATACGCGACCCTAATTCTTACTGGGCGACGGCCGCAGTACTAACGGCACAAACAGCGCGCTGAGAACAAGGACAGACCGTGCGAATTTGACAGCATTTTGGTACCAACCCCGGTGATCTATTTCGTGGTCCGCCCTGGCGCTTTTATTCCTTCTTGGCAAAGGGTGACGGAATAACCGGGGTAAACGTAAGTCTGACAATTGATTCCTGATGCGGTATGTCCGCGGGATGTTTTACTATCCACTGATAATTGATGCCCATACTGACCGGTAATTTTCCGAAGTGAAAGAGATAACTGGCCCCCAGAGATAAAGGAACGGTCCATCTGTTGTCTTCATCTTTTGTCCAGTCGATGAGGATATTGGCAGAGGACAAGATGGTCAACTCGGGAGTCGGCAAGTAGGAAACGCCGTATTGAAGATTCGTGAATCGTGTCGCGGGATGTTCGTTGCTCACACCCGAAACGGATTCCCAATGCTGCGGGAACACCCCGGCCACAAGGTGCCTGCTCACGTAAAAGAGACCTCCGGCAGGACCGAGCTGCCATAGCCCCTGGCCGATATGTGTGGAATCCTGGGCTGTAGGAGCGATCATGGTAATACCCAGCCCCCATATGATTCCTTCCGCCCTATTCGGCGTCAAAAGACTGGCCAGTTGTATGTCCCCCAGACCCCAAGCCCAGTTGAGACCGGTCGAATCTACATAGGGGCTCTTGTAATATGGGAACACCGGTCTGTTTATCAGATTGAACTCGCTCGTGAGCGGAATGGGCATCACGGGCTGCAAGTTCCAGTTGAATTGAGTGTGTGACTCGAGGAATAAGCCCCCTTTCAGCCGATTGAAGTTGATCTGGTTGACCACGTTCCACAAGTTTGAGAAGGGATTGGCGAGATCTCGCGCTATGTCTTCACTCTGCGCGTCCGACGGTGACGGCCAAAAGGACAGGATGGCAGCAATAATAGCTAGACAGGCCGCCATCGCAAGCAGTGAACTTTGTTTCTTCCGCCCGATGGATGGAAATGGGTTCACTCCGGCAACTCCAAACTACATTCAATGATGTGCCGTCCGGGATTTCGCGTTTACAAATTCCGTATCAGGCGATCACATCTTGCAAGTAAATTGGTTACCGAGGCGGGCATGCGAAGCTGACGGGGTTGGCCTCTCCCTTTGGCAGTCCGAAATCACGTTCAACCCCGACACCTTCGATCAGCGCCTCAATGGCAGCCTTGAGATTCGCCTCAGAAGATCTCCCTGCTGCACGATGTCCAATCAACCCTGTGTCTGGAAGAGCATTCCCGCTTGGACACTACACGAAAATCGCGTGTTCGGTCAATGATTATGTGGCGGTAGTCGTAGGGGATATCGGGGAAGAGAAATCGGAGAACACCGTCCCAAGTCTCTTGGTGCGAACCTTAGGGAAGGCGTACTCCGATTCCACTCCGATTCTTCGCGCCGCTAGGCGGCGGGAGGAGGTCTCTTGATGATCGTGGGCGTGAGGAATATGAGCAGCTCTCCAATGGAGGTGTCAACGCTCTTGTTACTGAAGAAGAAGTTAAGGACGGGCAAATTCATTAACCCGGGCAGGCCCTGTCTGCTGTTGTTGTCCGTCTTGACCGTGACGCCACCTATGACCGCGGTTTCACCGTCCTTCACGATCATTGTGGTGTTGGCTTTCCTCGTATCGATAGCGGCAAGGCCGTTGACCGTGACGTTAGCCACGTTGTTGTCGGAGACGGCCACTTGCATCTGAATGCGACCGTCAGGATAGATCCTCGGGGTCACCGTCAGCTTCAGGTCCACGTCCACCAACTGTGTCTGAGTTCCTTCGGCGGAAACCGTCGCGTACGCTATCTGGCGGCCTCTGGTGATGCTGGCGGCTTGTCCGTCAAGAACCTGCACTTTCGGTCTCGAAATGATCTTGACCTTGTTCTGAGCCTCGCCTAGCAGCAGTCGCGCATCCAGATCGGTCAGGTAATTGGTGATGCCGTTGGCAGTATTGAGTAATCCGAAGTTAAAGTTTAGTCCCATGAGAGGGGCCGTAAGGTTTCCAATCGCGGGCCCCAGGTCAACTGCGAACTGACTCGGTATGGTAGTGGGGGGACCGGCGCCGGCAAGAGTTCCGCCGGTGACTGAGGTAGCAGCCCCGCCTGAACCGGCCAGGCCCCAGGTAGATTGTCCGTTCGGGAGGACCTGCCCCGTCTGAGTCTGCCTGCCGCCCCATCGGATGCCAAGACCACGTCCCCAGTCTCGGTTGGCTTGAACGATCCTGGCCTCAATAAGTACCTGGGGGGTGGGCACGTCGAGTGTCATGATCAGCTTCTTCATGTCCTCGATGCGCTCCGGCAGATCCTTGATAAAGAGCATGTTAAAGGTGTCGTTGCTCCATATCACGGTATGCCGCAGGATCCTCTGCATCCGTTCGTCCATTTCCGGAGTGAGTGCTCCTCCGGGTTGGCCCGGGGCTTGCGTAGCGATCTGCTGAGCAGCTTGAGTCCTGGCCTGATCTCGTTCTTGCCTCTGCAAGGCTTCCATGCGGCTCTGGTACCCGGGGCTGCCGGGTTGGAATCCGGCTGCCTCGAGCGCACGGCTGCGCTGTTCCTGTGCTGTCGCACCCGCTTCCGGCGTTCCGGCAGGAGCGGGTGGTGGGGCGGCGCCGGCTCTCTCGTCACACCGCCGGTTGAATACACATTCCAGAATGGTCCTGATGTCTCTGGCTCTACGGTAACTCATTCTGACCTGAATCAGGAGGAGTGTCACAGGCTCGCCGTCGATTTCGATCGTCTCGGTAGCGCCGACGGTCTCCACCGCGGTGGTCTCTTCGGGAACGGCTTCCTCTTCCACCTCAGCCGCTGCCATGTCCTTGAGCACCTGTTCGCGCTTCTTTTCAAGGTCCGAGATGGCCTGCTTGTTGGCGGCGAATTTTTTTGCCACCTCTTCAACCAGAGCCCGGCGTTCGTTCATTCGAGTCTGTTTGCTGGCGGCTATTGTTTCCTGGCCGCCTACCCACATCACATTGCCCCGCATATCCTTGGCCAGTTTATTGGTGACCAGGAGATGGTCGATCACCTGGCCAAGCGGCACCTGGAAGAGGTGTAATGTGGTCGCGCCGGTGACTTCGGCTCCGACGATGACGTTTATGCCTGCCTGCTCGGCGAGGAGAGAAAAAGCGTTCTTCAGCGATATGCCCTGAAATTTCATGGTGACCGGCTTGCTGAAGACTTCGGGATCCGGAACCACCAGCGGGTACTTCTTATCGATCTCCTTCCGTTCCTTGACTATGTCCTCTTGCTGCTTGAGCAGGTCGCGGATCTGCTTTGCTGCGGTTTCGGCCTGTTCCGACAGCAGGTGCTGCTTGCGGATCTTTGCCGCTTCACGTCTCTGCAGCAACGCGTCCCTCGCCTCCTGGGCCTGAGTCTGGGCCTGTCGTTCGGTCGGAGGGCCCTGTGCGGCGAGCGCGCCCTTTTGATCGTCCGTCAAGGCAAAGCGCGGCGGCGGGAAGTCGATCATGAGGACGCCCTTCTTCTTCTCAACCTGATAGGTGACCGCGTCCTTGAGTTGAATGAAGATGGTTTGCGACCCGGGAACGATCATCTCCACGGACGTAGAGAAAAGGTCCGTTCGCAGAGGCTTCTGATGCACCTTGGGGATTTCTGCGTTGATCAGGTCAAGCCGCACTTTGGTGGGGGAGACCTTATTCATACGGTAATCCAGGTGATCTCCTCCTCTTACGACCAAGCGAGCATTATGGCCGACCTGTATAAACTTGAGTTCAGTGATTTGCTGGACCAGCAGCCTGGGATCAGGCGTAGGCGGTGTTACCGGAGGTCTGACCTCACGCACCATGCCGCCGCCGCCAGTACGTGTGTCGCCCACACCCGGGGTCTGCTGAGCGGGGAAATCCGCAGGCTTCTTGTCGAGGGTGGCTTCCAGCGGTTTTTCGGGCGCCGGAGGCGTGGCCGGGGGCTTCACATCGTTCGGCTTGCGCTCGGGTGTGGCTTGAGCCAGCCTGATTCGCTTGTCACTGGCCAGGTTCGCAGGCGCAGGAGGTAAACCAGGGAGCTTACCTTTGTCCGCGTAAGCTGCGGGCAGCGGCGAACTCTTACTTTGAGCCAAGTTCTTGGTATCCGCGGCACCCGCTACGCTCTTCGTTCCTGTGGGAAGTTTCATCGGTTCAAAGTGCAATTCCTTGCGCGGAGGCTGAACTGAAGCCGGCATCGGCGCTGGCGCGGGCGCCACGCCGGCAGCAAACTGGGGCTTCGCGGAGGGAGCACCGGGAAGAGCTCGCGGCTCATGCATTTTATCCATTGAAAGTATTCGGGAAACGGCTTCGCCAAAGCCTACCAGGACCCGATCGTTGGCTCGCTTAACCATGAAGGCGGGAATGGGCGTATTCTGGAAATCAATAACAGCACGCGCATGACCCTTGTGAAGCCCAAGGCGCACTTCGTGGATCTGATCAGAAGAGACAGTCAACTTGGGAGGAACCTTGCCGAGTCTGGCCCCCGGGAAATCAATAATGAGACGATTGGGATTAGCAATGACGCGGGCCTCATGGTTGCCCACGTCCCCTCTCGTTTGCAATGTGACCAGCTTCTGCTTAGCGTCCACCGTAACGTGCACTATCTCACCGGGCGTCGCAGCCCAGGCTGCAACCGAGAAAGCTCCCAGCAGCAGGCAACTGAGTGCGGCCAGCACATGTTTGATCAGGGTTGACCTCATGGTTTCACGCTCCCAACCACCGGATGGAAACAGTGGACAAGACGACCTGGCGCGTTCGTGATAAGGCGCCGTAATTCTGGATGAAGCCGGGTATGCTCTGACCATTGAACTTGATCCTTTGCGCGAGGATAACGCTGTGAGGGATTTTAACAGAGGTTTGCGATATGTGTCAAGAAAAAAAGGAAAAACAGAATGATAGGGTGGGAAGCTAAAGTCTTTTTTTAAGAAAAAGGGCGCTTGTAGAGCCCCGGATCAATTTCCCCCCAAACCCGCTCCTCTTCCTGCTGAGAGCACATTCTTCTTCCGAAAGGACTCTGCCTCAAGTATTATCGCCTCTAAGAAAGTCGCCGGCATGAGGTACCCCTGTTCGGGTTTACGTATGGGGTGGCTTGGAGGGGAGATGAGTCTCCCCTCCAAATGGTTGCGCAACGATGCGCTCTTGCAGCCTAACTCCGAGGCGAAGCCCCGGAGTGGTCGGCGTAGCCGAGGGCTTTCATAATTCGTTGTAGCTATCTAGCTACGGAAGCTCGGATGGAACCGGAGATAGTGATAAAGATCGTTACCGGCGCCCTTCTCGTCCTCGCCGTCCTTCTCTACTATTATCTCTACGAGTAATCTGCTCGGGTATCAGCTCTCCAAACAGGTCAGGCCCGAAAGTTTCCGTGATGCGCACGGTATGGATTTCCCCGGCCGTGGCTTGCCCGGAGGTCACGTAGAGCGAACCGTCAACTTCCGGAGCCTGGTCCCACATCCTGCCTTGGAGGAGGTACTCGGTTTCTTCCGACGGGCCTTCGATCAGGCATTCCTCAATTGAACCAATCCTTCTGCGGTTGCGTTCTTCAATGACGCGGGAGTGAATGGTTCTGATCTCTTCCGCTCTTGCGGCCTTCACCTCATCGGCCACAGGGTCTCCCAGCTTGAAAGCGGGCGTACCTTGTTCGGGTGAGTACGTGAAGACGCCCAGGTGTTCGATGCGAGCAGACTCCACAAATCCTCGAAGTTCCCCGAATTCAGCATCTCCTTCTCCCGGGTATCCCACCATAAGAGTCGTTCTGAGAACGAGATTGGGGACCTCGTTACGGAGGCGGTCGATCAGTTTGCGAATCCGGTCACCCTTGCCGGGTCTTCGCATGGCTCGGAGCACCTTGTCGGCCACGTGCTGGATCGGGATGTCGAGGTAGGGCAGGATTACATCCGCCTCGTTCATCGTCCGGGCCAGGTCGGAAGGGACGGACGCGGGATGGAGGTACATGAGGCGTATCCACCTGATCCCTTTTGTTGATTGCAGACTTCGGAGTAATGTGGTGAGCCAGTTCTTTATGCCTCGATCTATTCCGTAATTACTCGTATCCTGGGCCACCAGAACCAGTTCTCTTACTCCTCGTGAGGCGAGCCACCGAGCCTCCTGTTCCAGGGCTTCAAGTTCCTCGCTCTTGAACGGTCCGCGTATTGATGGGATGGTGCAGTATCGACAGCGCCTGGAGCATCCTTCTGCAATCCTGAGATAGGCGTACCCGCGGGTGGTCAGCACTCTTGGAGAAGTCGCGAGGTCACCCTGATGAGGCGCCTCGGGCTGAGGAAGGCCCTTCCTGTTTTTGAGGGAACGGATCTTGAGGGCCAACAACTCCGGGAGGGCTTCGATCTGCTCAGGCCCGATGAAAAGATCGACCTCCGGCAAGGGATCTAGGAGTTGGTCCCCGTACCGTAACGGAAGGCAGCCGGCCACCACGAGGAGCGCATCCGGATTCAGAGCGCATTTATCCAGAATCGCGTCGATAGACTCTTCTACCGCGGGTTCGATAAAAGCACAGGTATTGACAATGATGAGGGAAGCCTCTTCCGGCTCCGGTGTGTACTGGTAACCCGATCGAGTCAGAACAGAGAGGATCCGTTCCGCGTCCACACGGTTTTTCGGGCATCCCAGGCTAATGAGATGAAATGGGTTATTTCGGGTCACGTGGCTGCAACATCGGTCCCAGGGGAGGCATGACAGCATCCTGAGACCCGTAGCTGATCTCAAATTCTTTGTCAGGAATCGACGACATGAATTGTATCCCAGACAGGTCAAAACGATTGTAGTTTCCTAAAGCGTCGTAAATTATCGCCCTTCGAATCGTGTAATCCGAACGATCAATCCCGATCACGATACGGAAAGAGGATTTCTTGTCTTTGCGATCGGTCAATTCCAGCATGGTCAGGGTTTCGGTGTCGTCCTGAGGCCGAGCGGGATACGATGCAATAAACTGACGGTCCACCTGTTCAATGTTACTGAAAAAGCCGAAGAAATGTTCCACATTTAGGTCCGGTGGAATCTCGCCACGCACCGCGCTCCCGTCCGCGGGAAAATAAACAGCGTAAGCTCGTCCCCTGAGCACCACTCTTTGCTTTTCGGGCCAATCTACCTCCAGCGAGATAAATCCCGGCTTCTTCACGTACATGGCGCCCCTGAATCGGTCCTTCAGGTCCATGGCCACATTTACGGTGACCTGGTCGAATGCTGCTTTGAAGCAGCAGTGCCCAGCATAGGCCTTCTTGACCCTTTCCAGCACTTGTTCCGGAGCGGGCACCCGGTCCTGGCTGGCCGCGGGCATTGCTCCAAGCCATAGGCTCAAGCTGAAAAGAGCGATCAGACGGCCTTTCAATTTGGGCCTCCGGACAGACGCGACATTTGATCAACCAGATCCGTCACGCGGTACCCATTCGGCTCCAACGGGTAACCGGCTTCTTGAAGATCGTGAACCAACAGGGCAAGTCCGGGGAGCAATGCACGCATCTCACGATCGTTTGAGAGGTCTCGACATACCTCCGCGGGGGAGCCCCAAGTCGCGGCTGTTCCGTTCCTCAATACCAGCAGCCTGTCCACCACGGGCAAGAAGAACTCTATATCATGGGAGACGAGAATCACCGAACGGTTGCCACGCGCCTTGATTTCCTCTATGAAGCGGACCAGATCCGCGATGGCCGGCGGATCCAGGCCCACCGCGGGCTCGTCGAGAATCATGATCTCGGGTTCGTTAACCAGAATCCCCGCAATAGCGACCTTGCGCTTTTCGCCGTCCGAGAGCGCGAGAGGCGAACGGTCCTTGATTTCACCAAGGTCCAGCTCTATGAGGCTGCACGCGTCGCGGACGCGGTCTCGTATCTGAGTCTCCGTCAGTGAAGTGAATCGCCGCAAAACAAAGGAAATGTCTTTGTACACGCTCTCTTCAAAGAGTTGCCGCTCGGGCCGCTGGAACACCAGACCGATTCGACGCCGCAAATCAGGCCCGCATTCGCGGCTGTCGATTCCGTCCACGAGCACATGCCCGGCAGTCGGGAAGAGCAGTCCGTTCAAGTTCTTGATAAGAGTTGTCTTCCCTGATCCGGTTCCGCCGAGTATGCCAAGGACTTCGCCCTGCGCAAGGGAGAAACTCACCCCGTGGAGAGCTCTCACTTCCAGGGGTGTGCCTCGGTGATAAGTGTATTCCAGATCTTGAACGACAAGCTCCACGCGGCAGAAACCTTTCGACAGAGATGCGTTGCCCGCCAATCGGTTCTAGTCAACCTGGGGATCCTTGACGGTCCAGGTCGTGCCTTCGGGGTTGTCCTCCAGCACTACGCCTTTCTCGGCTAATTCCTCACGGATTTTGTCCGCTGTAGCAAAGTCCTTCTTGCTGCGGGCCTCGGCACGAGCAGCGATGCGGGCTTCGATCTCCTCCGCCTGGATGCCTCTGGCCAGCGCTCGTCTTTTGCGCATATCATCCAGAAATGCTTGGGGTTCTTCGATGAGGATTCCCAGAATATTTCTCGACACGTCGGTAATTTCGTCCCTGGCCGCGCTGAGCAACTCCGGCAAAGGCACCTTGTCACGTGGCGGGCGTTTTGCCGTGGCAATGGTGTTGATGGCCCGGGCACCATCAAAGAGCACCGCCAGGGCTCTGGGAGTATTGAAATCATCGTCCATTGCCTCGCTGAAACGTTCACGAATGCCTGTGAGAGGTTCGGGGAGTTCGCGTGCCTGGCCCTGCAATCCCAAGAGCTTCTCGAGGGCCGCCATAGCCGAGTACAGCCGTTCCAGGCCCACAGTGGCTTCTCGAATCGAATCGTCGTTATAATCCAGGGGGCTTCGGTAATGCTTGGAGAGGAGAAAGAGGCGCAAAGCCTCGTGGTGAAAATCCTGGAGTACGGTTCGTATATTGAGCACGTTGCCGAGCGATTTTGACATCTTCTCGGATCGGATGTTCACGAAGCCGTTGTGAATCCAGTACTTGGCGAACGGTTTGCCTGTGGCGCCCTGCGACTGAGCAATTTCGTTTTCGTGGTGCGGAAACGCGAGGTCAGCCCCTCCACCGTGGATGTCGAATTCCTGCCCGAGATAGTCCATGCTCATGGCGGAGCACTCGATGTGCCATCCGGGTCGGCCAGGTCCCCACGGGCTCGTCCAGGAAGGCTCTCCCGGTTTGGCGGCCTTCCACAGGGCAAAGTCGAGTGGATTTCTCTTCTTCTGATCCACCTCAACCCGTGCGCCGGATATGAGCTCATCGACCTTCTTGCCTGAGAGCCGGCCGTACCCGTCGAAACTCTCCACCGAGAACATCACGTCCCCGTCTGCTTCGTACGCGTGCTGGCTTTCGATCAATCGCTCAACAAGTGACAGTATTTGAGCGATGTGCTCCGTGGCTCGGGGCTCAACCGTGGGTCGAAGCAGACCCAGGGCATCCACATCGATATAAAACTCCTTGATGAATCGTTCCGCGAGCTCTTTCCAATTTTCTCCCAGTTGGTTTGCCCGGTTGATGATCTTGTCATCGACATCGGTGAAGTTCCTTACGTAGGTAACCTGGTAACCCAAGCTAAGCAGATAACGAAATATGATATCGAAGACTACGAGAGACCGGGCATGGCCTATGTGGCACATGTCGTAAACCGTGACTCCACAGACGTACATCCCGACCTTTCCTGGTTCGACAGGCTCGAACGGCTCTTTTCGTCCGGTCAGTGTGTTGAAAACGCTGAGGCTCATCCTTGTCTCTCATCCAAAATGGGGATTGGCTACCGTGAGCTATCTATCGTCTCTGTGTTTCAGAAGGGCCACGGCAGAAGCCGCTATTCCTTCCAACCGCCCCACAAAGCCCAACCCTTCGGTCGTAGTAGCCTTAACGTTGACCCGGTCCGGCTTTATTGCCATCGCCGCCGCAAGGTTTTCCACCATCGACGGCCTGTGAAGCCCGATTTTCGGCTCCTGCGCCATGAGCGTCACGTCCACATTTTCAATAGCGTAACCCAAGGAACCGACCGCCTGGGCGATAGTGCCGAGCAACTTCACGCTTGAAGCATCCCGATAAGCCGGGTCCGAATCCGGGAAATGCATCCCGATATCTCCCAGCCCCGCTGCCCCGAGCAAGGCATCGATCACCGCGTGCGTGATTACGTCGGCATCCGAGTGTCCCGCAAGGCCCAGGGGATGATCGATAACAACACCCGCGAGAATAAGCTTCCGACCTTCGGCCAGCGCATGAACGTCGAACCCGTGACCTACCCTCAAAGCTCACTCCTAGGCTTCGTGTGATTGGGCGAGCTTAATTCATGAGCTCATCCACGTCAAGACAGGCGTCCTGAAGGCCGGCATTGACCGCGGGCCGCTGATAGCGTAAAATTCCTCGAATTGACCGGAAGACGCGTTCCGGGTTCATAGGAGTGTCTTTTGAGTGACGGGTATGGCGGGAAAAGAAGAGCCGGGGTAATGACGGGGCTGTCCGTGTGGCTCTTTGCCGGGCTTCCGGTGCTGCTCGTGCTGGCACTAGGTTTTCTGATTACGGGCGCCGGCCTGGGGACCTATCTCCTTTTTTCTGCAAACCTGCCCGATATTCCCGATCTGAGAGCTTATCGTCCCAAGACCGTCTCTACCTTCTATGCTGAAGACAGCACTCCTATAGGAATTTTCTACCGCGAAAAGCGCTTTCCCGTTGCGGTGGATGATATTCCTCCCCATGTGGTCCACGCGTTCCTGGCGGCTGAGGACGCGCGGTTCTTTTCCCATCCCGGCGTTGACTGGCTGGGGGTGGCCCGTGCCCTGATAAAGAACATTCAAGCAAAAGACTATGCCCAGGGCGCAAGCACCATCACGCAACAGGTTACCCGCAACTTCGTTCTCGCGCTGGAAGACCCCCTCAAAGCAAAGGAAAAGAAGCTGTCGCGCAAGATCCGCGAGGCGATCCTCTCGTTCAGGCTGGAAAAGACCCTCTCAAAGCAGGAAATCCTGGGCCTGTATCTCAACGAGATCTACCTCGGCCGGAGTGCCTACGGAGTAGAATCGGCTGCTCGAACGTACTTCGGAAAGAACTGTCAGGATCTGAGCGTCGCGGAAGCAGCGCTGCTGGCAGGATTGGTCGCGAGTCCTTCCAAGTTTTCACCCGCCCGCAACATAGATGCAGCTCTTGAGCGCAGGTCCATCGTGCTCGCCACGATGCTGCGGAACAGTTTCATCACTCAGGCTCAGTATGAGGAGGCCCTCAAGGAGAAGCCGCATTTCCGCGAAGAACTGCCCAATCCTTATCAGAGAGCGCCCTATTTCGCGGAAGCGGTCCGCCAGTACGTAGTGGAAAAATACGGCGAGCAGCGATTACTCAACGAAGGTCTCCAAGTGATGACTACCTGCGATCTCACGCTCCAGAACAAGGCTGCAGAGGCTTTAGAGAAAGGGGTCACCGAGTGGGAGAAAAGGCAGCGACGCCCCACAGGGCTGGTGCAACGTCTGACCGCGCAGGAGGCGAAGACCTTCCTGGCAGGCGGACATGATGCCGCGTACAAGGCGGGCGACGCAGTCAGAGCTTTGGTGATCAAGAACAACACTCCTAACCAGCGCAAGAAAGGGGAGTCCCCAAGCCACGAGCAAGACTGTACCTTGGCTCTTCCCGGAAATCTTCAGTTTGGGGCAAAGCTTACCAGTCCCATTCCCTATCGTCCCAACGACCTGCTGGAATTCAAGGTAACTTCTGCTCAAGAAGGCAAACTGAGCCTCGAACCCGAGACCATGCCGCCGGTGCAGGGAGCGGTGGTTTGCATTGAAAACCGGACAGGCTATGTGCGGGCGCTTGTGGGCGGCCTGGACTTCGAGCGCTCCCGCTTTAATCGGGCGTACCAGGCGAAGCGCCAGCCCGGCAGTTCCTTCAAGCCCTTTGTATACGCGGCAGCGCTCCAGTGGGGTTATTACAGCCCGTACAGCACGATCGTGGACGAACCTATCGCGGTGGTGATCGATCCCCGGGATCAAGAATGGGTACCGATGAATTCTGACCATCAATTTCTCGGTCCGATCACATTCCGCCAGGCTTTGGCCCAATCCCGCAATGTGGCCACGGTGAAACTCCTCATGGACGTGGGCCTTGATGCTACGATCCAGACGGCCCGCGGCATGGGAATTGTCTCCCCGCTGGGCAAGAACCTCTCCATCTCGCTGGGAGCCGCGGAAGTGACTCCCCTGGAACTCACGTCAGCGTATACGGTCTTTCCCAATTTGGGGATGAGGGTAGCGCCGGTCCTGGTCAAGAAGGTTGTGGACCGTTTCGGGAAGGTGTTGGAAGATAACACGGCGGAACCGTTAGCTATTACACCAGAAGTCTTGGCGACGGAAGAAGCAACGGAGTGGCTCCAGGAACGGGCGTTTGTCCCAGAACAGGAACAAGACTCTTTCGACCCGGACCAGGAGCAAGCGCCCCGTGGACCGGTAGCTCCTCTTGCAAGACCCCTCGGACGGACTTATGGAGAACTTTCGCCACGTGTCGAAGAGGAAGAGACCGCAGGCGGTCTCTCCATTGAATCCCTGCTGGCAAGCCCCCGGGGAATCACGCCCGCTGCCGTGCGCCGCCGTCCCGAACCGAAACGGGCGCTGAGTCCGCAGACTGCCTACCTGATGACCAGCATTCTGAGAGATGTGTGTGTGTCCGGGACCGGCGCGGCTGCGCGGCGGCTTGGGCGACGAGATTTGGCCGGGAAGACAGGGACCACGGATGACTGCACGGACGCGTGGTTTGTCGGTTTTAATCCTCGGTACACCGCGGGCGTCTGGATTGGATACGACGCCAAGGTGTCCCTGGGAAAGGGCGAATATGGAGCACGAGCCGCCCTTCCGGTGTGGATGGCGTTCATGAAAGAGGCCCTGGCCGGCCAACCTATGGAAGGATACCCTGTGCCTCCGGGCCTTGTCTTTCATGAAGGAAGCCTCCGGGCAGCAAGGGGCGACGTGCTAGCGCTACTCGAATCAGGGCCGGATCTTGCAGCGCACCTTCCTACAAAGACAATATCCCCTGTTGACGCGGTCTTTGCACCGGCGGGTGGTCTTCCCAATCCGGCCTTCGGTTATTCGGGGCAGATGGGGTCTGGTTATGCCCCCGCGATGGGTCCACGCCGATTTCCCGGTCAGCCTATGGCCGGGCCGCCCGGTCAGTTTGAGGGTTACTTCGGTGGGCAGGTCGCCTCGTTTGATCCGAGCATGATCCGGGTCCTTTCTCCCACGGGAGAAACCCTGGGACATGCTCCGTACTCGTTCGACGAACGGGGACGGGCGATGGTTCACCGCGAATACTTCACCCCCAGTCATGTTGAATCGTACGAGTCAGACCGCGATCCGGACGAGAGGCCTGACCGGTCGAGACGTGCCGGATCCGAGCAGGAAGTTGAGCCCGGCGAAGCCTTTCTCCCCAGGGCGGCACGATTCCTTCGAGATCTGGGGAATTTCTTCCAAGTATCCCCTCCCACAGGGCGGTTCCGATGAGCAGAACCCGGACCTGGTCCTTGGCCGTGACGGTGGCCGTTATATTCGGCGCCGGCGTGGTTGCCGGCATGTGGCTCTTGCGGAGCACCCCCCGACCCGCTGATACGCCGCCCCCTGCATCCTACGCTCCCCTGGAGTCCGGGGAAGCGGTGGTTATGGACGTCTATCGTCGGCTGAATCCCACCGTAGTCAATATTGTGGCTACCACAGGACTTGCAGTGGACAATTGGATGCGTCTTTATCCGCAGTTGGGTCAGGGAACCGGTCTCGTAGTGGATGCAGAAGGGCACATTGTGACCAACAGTCACGTGGTCGCCAAGGCCTTGACTCTTGAAGTCACGCTCCTCGGGGAAAAGAAAGCTTCGGGGAAGGTGGTGGGCCAGGATTCGGCCAGTGATTTAGCTGTGATCAAGATCGATCCGTTTCCAGGCATGATGGTTGCGCCTTTGGGCAATTCGGATAATCTGGCCGTCGGACAGCGAGTTATCGCAATCGGCAATCCTTTTGGTTTCCAGCACACGGTGACAGCGGGATTCATCAGCGCATTACACCGCGATGTCAACGTCGATAAACGCACCATGATGGACATGATCCAAACCGATGCGGCCATCAACCCGGGTAATAGTGGAGGGCCGCTGATCGATTCCCGAGGGAACGTGATCGGAATTAACACAGCAATCTATTCACCTGGCGGAGGGTCCATCGGCATCGGGCTCGCTTTGCCCATCAACCGAGCGCGCAAGGCAGTCCAGGATATAGTGAAATGGGGCAAGGTGATCTATCCGTGGTTGGGGATCAAATCATCCATGGACTTGGAGCCCGACATCGCCGCGCAGCTTGGACTACCTCGGACGGGTGGAGTGCTCATCTTCGATGTTGTGCCGGGGGGCCCGGCTGACCAGGCAGGACTTCGGGGCGGCCAAACCAGGGCCATCCTCCGGGAATATCGCCCAAAATTGACTCTTAAGCCTATCATTCTTGGCGGGGACGTGATGGTCGCAGTTGACGGCACCCCCACGCCCACCTCTGATGATTTCAAGAATGCCGTGCGGGAAAAGGAGCCCGGCCAGAAGGTTACAGTGACAATTCTGAGGAACAATCAGGAGCGTAAAGTAGAAGTCACGCTCGGTGAAGATCCCATCATTCGGAAATAAGCTATTGGCCGGTATTCACTGTTCGGCAAGGATTTTCGGAATGTTGGATGCCCCCCGATAGTACCCCTTCTCGTAGACCTCCCGATAGCCTTCCGTCCCTAGAACCTGTTGGGGCGACAAAGTCAGATCTTTACGGATTTTGCCTAGCAGCGCCGCTTTCTTTTCCGGCGTCATTGGGAGCAGGTCTCGTTCGATCAAGGCTCGTGCCACCACATTAGCAACGAGGAAATGGCCGACCGGGTTCCAATGCCCGTCGCAGGAGTACCAGAGGTACGGATCCTTGAGACCCTGGCTGTCTCGGTATTCCAGGAATGCGGGCACAAGATTGAGCACCGCGATATGGTTTTCCGTGCCCAGCCGCTCAAGCCGTTTTTCTCCCATGAGCGGGTCAAAATCTTCGGGCACGTGGTCCAGGTGTGTGCTTTCGCGAAAGACCTTCTTCCAATCATGGACCACCGCGTACGAGGAAGGAATGGCTACTATCAGCAATTTGCCGCCGTGGGATTGGACTTCCCGGTTGAGTTCCAGGATCGCTTCCTTTGTGATTGCCCACCCGTCTTCCCAAGCTTTCTTGTACAACTCCGGGGGATCGTGGCGATACGAATTGAAAAGAAAATCCAGCTCACCGTGACGCGCCCGGTTTACCACGTCGTACTTGAATAGTCGGTATGAAAGAAGGCATGTGAGACAGCTTCGTCTGATCAAGGCCCTTAGGATGCTCGTATCCCGAGGCCCGGCCTTATCGTACGAGGTGCGCCAGTGGACCTTACCCCCTGAGATCTCGCCGCAGGGCTGCATGATCGATTCGCCATAGAGCTTGGTGAGCAGGCATGAATTGTCCTTGATGTCGTTTTCCACAAGGAAGAAGAGGATAACCACTTTCGGTTTATAACGGGCCAAGATCGTCTTGTACACAAAGAGCTGAGTAACGGTGCCGTAGGAGCTCACTCCGGTGTTCAGCACCGGGATTGCTGTCAGTTTCTCCAGTATGTTCGCAGTAGTGACTTCCGAGGGGACTTCAAGAGCTTCCATGAAGGAGTCTCCCAGCACGGCAATACACGGTGTGCCCAGCTCCGGCCATTCGCGGCTCCGGAAGCCTGCTGAATTGAACTCAATGCCAGGGGTCTCGTAACAACTCGTGCGGAAGGAAGTCTTTTCCCCGGGGAATCTTGTAAATCCCACCGCGTCATTGGGTTTGTTGGGAATGCGAAAATAAGCGCCGTGGACCGGGAAGATCCTCAAGATGACCTCAGCCAGCAGAAACGCAAGAAAGAGACCGATAAAAAGAGCGACCAGCGCCATCAACGCCTGCTTAAAGCGAACCCCCACGTGTTTGGCTCCTTTCAGCGACCGCTCTAGGGCCGCAAGGCTTGCTCCGATCACGCCCGACATCGCGGCACGCCGTCTAAGTTTTGGGGAGACTCACTCTGCGGACGGATTCGCCCCGCTGAATCGCTGGGCAAAGTGAACCAGCTTACCCAGAGCTTTCTGACGACTGAGCAGAACGGTCTCCGCCTTTGCCCTCAAGAAGGCGATTCGGCGACTTTTGGATCGCCTGACCCATGGAATCCGGATGTGCGTGCCGCCGTACTTCTTCTTGTAGTCTCCTCCACCGACCATATCGAATACTCGAAGACCCCGGCGCTTCGCGTATGAGATACCGTACCAGAACAACGCCTCGTTGGGTCGCACGTTCGAGTACTGGCGCCAACTTGCTTGACCCCACGCGTACATGACGCGGTCCGTGAATGGAAATATTCCCGTGGACACGCAGACGCCGTCTTCGTTCCGTGCCCGGAGCAGGAGGAGGCCTCCTGTGGGGAGCAGACAGTTCACGAGTTCTCTCACCCGATGGATGCCGAAATGGGGAACACGGTCCTTTGTGGCAAAGACATGCTTGAGCTGAGCATAGTATTCCTCAATAAATTCCGGGTCGTTAGCTTCCTCGATCACCACACCGCTTCGCTCCGCCTTGCGCACACACCCACGAGTCTGGTGGCGCATGTTCTTAAAGAGCTCACCCTCGGTCGGCTCCAGGTCTATCTCGTAGCTTTCAAACCACCAGGTCTCGAAATCATCTTCGCTGTAATCGGCAGGAGTCAGGTATCGATCCATCAATTCGAGGTGATGACAGTTCAGACCGTCAAATGCGAATTCAGTGAGTGCCGACAGCGCACGGGATCTGGATACGCCCGGATGGAGATTAAAACCCATGTACGTGCTGCTCCATCCCGGAAAAGGGCTCCCGAGGATCCTGAAGCCAAACCTCGTAACAACAAGCCCCGTGAAATACCCGATCGTCTCACCTGATTGCTTAAGCGCGGCAAGTAGGGGTTCGGCATTCTGAGTGCGGGAGACAAACGTGAGCCAGGGGACCGTTTGATATATGGTTCGGTCGGGATATCCCGCTAATTGCCGGTCATCGACGTCGGCAAGGTTCACTGGCTCAAAGTACAAAGCCACCTCTCACGCCCGCATTCGCGTGATGCTGCTTGAAGAGGTCTGGGTAGCTCCGAATCAAGCGGTCTTCACGTCGCAGGGTGAGTCATGACCATGACGAGGCTGATCACATGATCCCCGGACGTGCTGCCCTGCTAGCCGCTCAACGGCGAACGGCCTCTTTTAATAGAGCTTCCTAAGCTACACATTGTTCCCGTAGATTGCACGGGGTTTCTTGCTCCAATTTTTACCGCGGCTCATTTATAATCAGCCTCAAAGCGGTGGACGCCCGCGGCCTGAGAGTCCATCCGGGCTGTTCCAGGCCGAATTCTATCGTCAGAGCCCGCAACTTGGGAGAATTGGAGCGCATCCATGAAAGTACTAGTCACGGGAAGACTTCCGGAAGAGATCATGGCGCGCCTCGTCGCAGATCATGACGTGGAAGCGAATCACGAAGACCCTCCGATGCAGCGATCCGTCCTTCTCGAGAAGATCGAGGACAAGGAAGGACTGCTCTGTATGGTCACGGACCGGATCGACGACGAGCTGCTGGAAAAGGCGCCAAATCTCCGCATGATAGCCAACTACGGAGTGGGGTATGACAACGTGGACCTCTCTGCAGCCACCGCGCGGGGAATATGGGTCTCCAACACTCCTGGTGTCCTGACCGACGCGACCGCAGACATCACGATTGCGCTTATGCTGGCCGTGGCTCGCAGGGTCGTGGAAGGCGACGAGCGGGTGAGGGCCGGCCAATTCAAGTATTGGGCGCCTCTGCTTTTTCTAGGGCATGACGTTTCCGGCAAAACCCTGGGCATCATCGGCCTGGGACAGATCGGCAAAGCCGTGGCGCGTAGAGCGCGAGCCTTTGACATGAATATCTTCTATCACAACCGAAAGAGAGTCCCGGAAAGTCAAGAGCGCGAGCTTGCTGCGCGCTACGTGACCATCGAGGAATTGCTCACCCAAGCAGACTTCGTTTCACTCCACGTCACGCTCAGTCAAGCGACCCGCCATCTCATCGGCGCCCGTGAGCTGAAGTTGATGAAGCCTTCCGCGTACTTGATCAATGCTTCCCGTGGACCTGTAGTGGATGAAGAGGCTCTGGTGGAAGCGCTTCGAGCCGGAGCGATTGCAGGCGCGGGTTTAGACGTGTACGAGCGTGAGCCGGAACTAACATCGGGGCTCTTGGAACTGCGAAACGTGGTTCTGCTCCCCCATGTGGGAAGCGCGACGCTGGAGACGCGGACAAAGATGGCGGCCCTGGCTGCCGAAAACTTGCTGGTCGGCTTGCGAGGCGAGGTCCCGCCCAATTGCCTGAACGCGGGCTTTCGTTAGGGGTGTGCGGCATTGCGACGCGACCATTTGCCGCGTGCGTTTTTCGCACATGGCAGGAAAATGATACGTACTGATAATCAGATGCATTATTGCTAAAGGTACCCAGGACGTGCGGAATTTGTACAGTTTCCTACCGATCAATCAGACCCATCCAAGAACTTAAGTTTAGGCCAAAGCAGCCATCGGAGCACTCTTTCGCTCTCTGCTTCCGATGTCCGGATTTGGCATTTGACTTGCAAGTCTTTAAGGGTGATTTCCCTGTGCTCGACAACTTGATTTCCGCTGCGATGCAGCCGAAGCAGCCCCGGGAGGGACTCGCAATCCCAACCGGCGAGCCTAACCTGCCCGACGTTACAAGGAGCCGTGGTCTGCCGTGAATCCACCTCATCCTTTGCAGGGCAGCGGGCAGGAACTCCCAGCCCATCCCGGGCAGGGGCTGCTTTCGTAATCTGTGCCGCCGCGAGGGTGACCGATGAGTCGCACCATGGAATTGTTTGCCGCTGCATCAGCCGGGAACGCGGACCTCATAAAAGACCTGATCTCTCGAGGTGCTAACGCGGACTGTGCGCATGAGAGCGGCGCCACAGCGCTAATGGAGGCAGCGCATTGCGGGCATACGCACGTGGTGGAAATTCTCCTGGCCAACGGCGCTTCGGTTCATTCACGAGACAAGTTCGGGAGAAACGCGCTCTTCATAGCGAGTGCGGCAGGGAATCTTGATATAGCGCGTCTGCTTGTGAAGGCGGGGTCTGAGGTCGACGTGACCGACGACCTTGGAATGACGGCGCTCATAGAAGCAGCGTCCGCCGGCCATTTCGCTTTAGCCGAGCTCCTGCTTGAGAACGGCGCCGATCTCGACGCGAAAGACCAGATGGGCAGAACCGCGCTCTTTTGGGCCGCTATGGAGGGGCACGCTCCGGTAGTGAGATTATTCCTCCGACATGGAGCAACCCCGTATCAGGAAGATAACCATGGAAACACCCCACATTCGTGGGCTCTATTCCGAGGTTATAAGGAGGTGGCCGTATTACTCAAGGCAAAGAGAACCGGTGCGTCCGCGGCTTGTGGGAGTAGCCGACGGCACTCACGGCGAGCCCTAGCGCCGGCAGCTTGAAGTTCGTTAACACCGAGGGCGGGGGACCTTCAGTTGCCCGAAGCGTCCCTCGCCTCGCAAAGGAATCACCAATCCTGGGGCCGGCTTAGCGCTGGCCCACCGTCATGTTAGCTGTGAGGTGAGGGGTTCCTGCCGACTCCGCCCAAACCGACGGCTTCGGTTCAATGCAAGATCGGCTGGAAGCCCCCACCCAATTCCTTCCACTGGGATGTTATGTCCGCCCCGGACTGCGGGCGTTGTGCGGCGAGCAGTCCCCGCGATGAGCCGCACTCGCAAACCAATCCTCATCCAGCAATTACAATTGACGATCCCGCATGGTATAAGCGTTTCACAGCACTCCAAGGGCTGAAATGATGAAACGCGTTCTCTTTGTGCAATTGCCTCCACCACGGTTCCGGTTTGAGGAACCTCCTACCAATATTCCTCTGGCTGCGGGCTTCCTCGTAAGCGCGCTCCGAGCAAGCACTGAACCAGGGTTCCAATCGTCTGTGCTCGACCCAGCGGTCGCGGACTTCCTGGCTGACGAAGGCCTCGCGGCGCGTATCATGGGACAGCAACCCGATGTGGTGGCCATGACGCTGTACGTCTGGAACTCACAGAGGAGCCTCTTCCTGGCTTCAAACCTGAAACGACGGTTACCGGGGCTCCGTGTCATCGTTGGCGGGCCGGAGGTAACGCCTGACAACCAGTGGATCCTGGAACATCCGGCAGTGGATGCGGGCGTATTCGGAGAAGGGGAATCACGGATCGCCCCAATGATGGAATTGATGCTCGGTGCAAGCAAATCTCAGCCCCCAGGTACGTTCCGGAAAGCCCGTGGAAAGCTCCTGATTAACGACGATACCCCCCAGCCGTGGGACCTCGCAGCAGCTCCATATCCATACTTGGACCGCGGGATTTCCCCTTCGTGGGACGGAACTTTGTTCCTGGAGACCGTGAGGGGATGTCCGTTCCAATGCCGGTACTGCTACTACCACAAGACCTTTGCCGGCGTGAGAAAGCATCCGGCTCAATCGATCCGATCGGTGCTCGACATGACCTATTCTCAGCAGTCCGGCGTGCGTGAGCTATATCTGATGGACCCCACATTCAATGCCATCCGGGGCTTCAGAACCCTGCTGAAAGAGCTCCGAAAGTACAGGCCGCAGAAGGACGTGGCGCTCCACACCGAGTTGAGAGCCGACCTTTTGACCCGCCAAGATGTAGAGCTCCTGAAGGACGCGGGCTTACGGTCCGCAGAGGTGGGACTACAGAGCATCAACCGTGACGCTCTGCGCGAAGCAGGCCGAACCGGCGATCCCGAGAAGGTTGCGAGAGGCGTGGAGTTCCTGAAACAAGGAGGTATCGAGGTAATCACCGGGATCATCCTCGGATTGCCCAAAGATTCGCCGGAAGGGTTTGCCGCCACTCTGGCCTGGCTAAAGAAGACTGGGGCTTACTCGGTAGTTCACCCGTTTGTGCTCTCCATTCTTCCGGGCACGAATTTTAGAACCAGGGCTTCAATGCTGGGACTCACTTACGAGCCGCGACCTCCGTACTATGTCCGATCCACTCCTACCTTCACGCAGGAATCGATACAGGCATCCCTTCTTCAGTGCGAGGAAGTCTTCGACATGGAAATGGACCATATCCCGCTGCCGTCGCTGGTGGATCATGGGCCGGAAGTAATCGGCAGGCCCGATCGAGCTGATTACATAAGCAAATGGATACTCGATCCGTCTGAAGAACCGTCGTGGAGGCCTCTCCTGGATGCGGTGATATCGCGGGCCTCTGATCCGTTCACTTTCTGGTTCCGCGGTTCGTCGTCTCACAGGGCAGAGGAGGCGATGGTCAAGATTCTGAGCCAATTTTGCTCCGGAAACCCTCATGCGGTTTTGCACGTGGTAGCAGAATTTCCCGAACCGCCGCGATCTTCCTTTTTTCGAAAAGCCCTGGAAGTATCGGCCGATCCAGGACTGTTCATCAATCGTTCGTACGCCCCTCTTGTTGGTGAAGGGGAGGTGGTGTCGGTGAATTTCACCTTGATTGTGTCCGATCCTGGAGATCCGGACCGCCGCGAACGTATCGCAGATGAATATGCACGATTCGGAACCGTGGTCTGGAACGTTACGAGCCCTCCTCGAGGCGGAATCGCTGACTTGCCACTTCCCGTACTTATTTCCTGGCCGATCTCGGAAGATCGGCAAGCGCAGGCCGAATTATTCGAAGAACTGCTTCGATTGGCCGGGGACAGCGCGGACGAGATCCTCTTTCGATTATCTTCGTTGCAGCACGCCTGGGAACGATACGTGCTTGGGAGGGAGCCTGCCTCCAGACTGGAAGAGCGAATCCTAGCGTACTGCAAAATACAATCTCACCCTTCTTTGCCACATTGCCTAATTGAAGACCCTCCTTGGACGAATTAGGTCACCCCACTCAGGGAAGTGCCAATATCTGCCGGATAGCTGGTGCCACGGATGTGTCCCGCTGACAGCGGGACTCATCCGTGCTCTGCTTTGTCGATTGTTGTGAGCTAGGGCCGCATCCCGGTTTGCGGCGAACGGACTTGATTCTCTTGCCTCCTTCCTATGAAGAAGCATTTTGGGTCCTCTAGTGGGAATAGTTGTGAGCCGAACCTTGGCAACGGATCACGAACTGATGCCCGGGTGGGACCGCCGAGCTCTGTGCGCTTTGCCGACTCTCGCCATGTCTCTAGCTTGTGATGTTGACATAGGTCACTCCTGCCATGGATCGACGGGGAGGACCTCGATCTCATCATAACCAAGTTCCAGAGCCAAATAGCTCGACCACTTCCAGTCTGACGGGCTTGTCACCAAGCCCCGAGCAACAGGATTCCTGTGGCAGTAATTTGCCTTTTCAACAGCTTTTTCCAGTGTCCAGATGTTCTTATCATAGCCAGGTCCAGCTTGCCAAAAACGCAATTGGCTGTCTGCGGGTCTTTCGCGGCCCCGGAGCTGAAGCAGCAATGGGGAGCCTGATTTACGCAGAGCACTCAGAATCCGTTTACCTATGGAAATCTTTACCGAGCGCAAGAATGCCGAAATGTCGTACGTCTCATTCCTCGGCCTCACGAGGAGGTGAACGTGGTCTGGCATGAAAACATAAGCCCACAGCGCTGTGTTATGCTTTTCAACAGCGCGGCTGATTGATTCCGCCAGCCAAGAGCACCACAATTCGTTGGTGAGGAGAGGCAAGCGCCGGTAACAGGAAAAGGTGAGAAAATGAACATGTCCGGGCAAATTGAAATGCTTGATCCGCTTGTACCACATAAGTGTGTCTTCAGAGCGTGTCATGGAATCAGCCTGTGGGATTACCAGGGAACAGCACTTTTCTCATTGGCGGTTCTCAAATAAGCGCCAGGCACGGATGAGTCCCGCTCATCGCGGGACACATCCGTGGCACCAGACACCAGAAAAGACCCTTGCGGAGAGACTGAGAAAGCGAACCTTGGTGCGACGGAGATCTCCAATCTCACTCGTCTTGGCTGTTCTATGCTTATGGAGAACCCGCTTAAACGGATTAGATCATCCCAGTTCAGGGAAGGTCAACATCTTCCGAATGGCTGGCGCCACGGATGTGCCGAAGGTTCATCCGTGCTCTTCTCTCCCGTCCTCTATGATGAATGAAGGATGACGTCCAAGTACGCCGTGAATCGAGCCGCCCTGCTAAGCTCTTTAGCCTAAGAGGCTCAGTCCTTTCTTCATGAGCCCTTGGGACATAAGCACCTTGCACAAACGAGTCCCGCTGCGCGCGGGCCACATCCGTGGCATCAGTCAGATTTACCGAGGAGACGATGGATGAGATTCACCGTAGGAGTGCGGTTCCTCACGCCCTCTTATCCTTTGCTCTCCTCGTCTTCATTCCAACGATCGGTGGATTAAAGGCCGCTCTTCTTGACCGGGCAGCGACGCATGATTAACGAATAATGTAGATGCGAGGATCTCAGCGGGTGCGGCCAACGCACCAGGAAAGGGGACTGAGTGATGCTGTTCGAGAAGTTTATGACATATCTTGCACTACCGTGTTGCCTGAGCCTCCTGACCTTGGGAATTGCTATGGGGCAGGGCACGGTGACAAAAGAAGAAGTAAAGAAAGACGTTAAGGTAGCCGCTGAGAAAGTTAAAGATTACACGGCACAAGAGGCGGACGCTTACAAAAAGGATATGGAGAAAAGGCTCGAGGAGCTCTCAAGGAAAACCGACGAACTGAAAGAAAAAGCCAAGAATGCTAGTGGCGAGGCTGCCGAGAAATATCGTTCCTTAATAGCCGATCTTCAAAGCCGGTTGGATGCGGCCAGACCGAAACTCAAGGAGTTGGGTTCTGCGACTTCGGCCGCGTGGAAAGATATGAAGGTCGCTTTCGATAAGGCGGTTGACGACCTCCAGAAAGCATACGAGGACGCGGTTTCTAAATTCAAGTGACGCGTGCCGCCGATACGGATTCGCTGTCAACGAGTCAGATGCGGGGATCTTCGTGCAAGCCGATCCCTTTCAGCCCGCACTCGCTTGAATACTACCTTCTAGGAGCTTTGTTCGCCCAGGTATGCTTCCTTGACTTTTGGATTTTCCAGGAGATCCAAGCCCGAGCCCTCGAGCACGATCCGGCCGGTTTCCAGCAGGTAAGCGTAGTCAGTGATCTTGAGCGCTGCGTAGGCGTTCTGTTCGATCAAGAAGATGGTTACACCTTCATCGCGGATCGTCTGTGTCGTCCGGAAGACCTCTGCTACGATCAGCGGCGCCAAACCCAGGGACGGTTCATCCATCATCAGCAGCTTGGGTTTTGACATCATTGCTCGGCCCAGAGCGAGCATCTGGCGTTCGCCTCCGGAGAGGGTCCCACCGAGCTGATGGAGCCGCGCTTCGAGGATAGGAAAGATCGAGAAGACCCGCTTCATGGTTTGATCCACGTCCGCGTGGTCCCTATTTGTGTACGCGCCCATGATCAAGTTCTCTCGAACGGAGAGATTCGAGAAGATCTTACGCCCCTCCGGTACGTGCACCAACCCCTGCTGTTGAATCTCGTGCACCGGCACATTGTTTAGGCGTACTCCTCGAAACAGCACCTCTCCACGCGCAACGGGGACCAGCCCGGAGATCGCCCTTACCGTGGTGCTCTTTCCCGCACCGTTTGACCCCAGGAGCGTCACGATGCTCTTTTCATTCACCGTGAGAGAGATCCCCTTGAGCGCTCGGATCCCCCCGTACCTCACGTGAAGATCTTTTATGACCAACACAGCGATTTTCTCCTGGCAATAGAAGGCGGGCAGTTCGTTCAGTACCTCATCATGGAGCCTGAATGTGAATCCGTCACAAGTTCTCGGATGCGGCCGTAAACCTGTTTGAAGGATTCAGCCGAGTTGACGAAGTACTGGACTCCGTCTTTGCTGTGCACCCGTCGAAGCCCATCCACCATGTGGAGGAGCTCCATGTGGACAAGCGCCTCCAACCCCGCAAGCAGATTGAATTGCTTCGGGTCAACATACGTGTCGAAGTACCCCTCCAGGGTTGCTACGTCCCACACGCATCGCGGCTGAGCACACGTCTCGTATGTGACCTTGAGACGTCGTTGATGGTGATCGCGCAGGGCGCGAACTCGTCCGGCCGGGTCGTGGATTGCCTCGCCATGCGCGGGGAGCACGAGGATAATATCGTCCCGTGCACTCAGCTCTTCCAGGGTTCGCAAGTAAACCAACAGGTCATCGGGATGGGGACTGATGGGGTGCATGAGCACATCACCACAAAGGAGGATCTTTGCCTTCCCTTCTCCCACCAGCATTCCGATGCTGCCGGGAGAATGACCCGGTAAGTGCTGCACTTCGACGGATTTCATCGGAGTCTTATTGACCATCAGGGGCCCACTCCGGAGCACCGGCCGATCAACACTGAGCGCCATACCGAGGGATTCCAAATCCATTGCTCCACGAAGTTGATCACGCACGGATTCTTGAGCGGACCAAGGTTCAGGCATTCCGGAGCCGCGCATCTGTTCTTGCCGAAGGATCCACATATTTAAGAGGCCCCAGGGGTTGCAGATGGCGGGGGTGTCAAAGATGTGTGCAGCGATCGGGACCCGGTAACTGTCAAGGACCTGCCTGGCCATGAGAAAATGATCCGCGTGGCCGTGGGAGATGACGAGCATATCGATGTCCGAAATCGACCGCCCCAGAAGCCGGAAACCTTCCAGCAGCTCCCTTTGGCTGTGATCCGCGGGGAGTTCGTCCACCTCTTTCGGCATAGGCTGGGCTCGCCAATGGTAGAAGAAGGCCTTGGCGACCTGAGTCGGGAGCCCTGTGTCCAGGAGAATCAGGGCATCGCTCTCGACGAGATAGGCATGAACCGGGCCCGGGCCGACCACATTCGGACAGAACGTGGTCATGCGGGTGATACTGACCTTGCTTTCAGGCAGCGTGAAGGTACGGACTTCGCCACTCCCCACGGCTGACGATGGTTTGAGAAGGGTATCTTCAGGAGTCATAAGTTTCTCACCAGAGCTATTACGTTGCCGGCGCTTCGCCCTGTCCTTCTCTGATCAAGGCAGGCCGGAAGCACTCGTGTGCTCTCACGAGCCGACCCATTCTAACCGAAGGCATTGCGTCCGTAGAAGAAGAGATCCATGAGCCTGGAGGCCACAACAGCCAACGCCAGGGCCAGTATCGTATGGGGAATCACTCCCACTAAGGCTGTTGAGAATCGCTCTGCGCTTGCCCGGCCCAATCGATAAATTACCATAAGGGTCCAGGCGAGCCCAAGCCAGATCATGGTCTGTTGAATCGCTCTCGTTACGTCAGGCGGCACAGTGATGATCAGCGGTTTCAGTATTTCCAAGTCAAACATGCGGCTCACGAGGATCGGCAATTGTACTCCCAGGTTGATCAGGTAGTACATATGGAAGGCCGCAAAGGCGCCCAAAACGAGCGGAAGTAGAGCCAGGCCGTACCGTGAGTAATTCTCCTCGAGAGTGTCACCGTAAATCCTGTACGAGAAGGATGTGGCACAGACGAGCATCAGATTCACTGCCACTATCAATGCGCCGAAGACAATGGAGAAACTGACCACAGGCGGTCCGGGGAGAAACCCGACAAACCAGGAGAAGATGGGAGTCTTGGCTATCATTTCGCACAAGAGACCACCGAAGATCCCGGTAACCAGAAACGCAGTACCCGTGTTGGTATGCCGAATCTCCCACAATTCCTGCGCAGGAACGCGCAGATTAAGGTTTATTGCGCTGTGGGGACAGTTCTTGAGACAGGTCGCGCACACTTTGCACAGCCGGTTGCTGTGCAGCTTTGGCCCCGCTTGCCCAAAAGGGCACCCCTCTCTCTCTGCGGTGCCCAGGAAGCATTCATTGGAAGTGCACTGAGATATGCACACATTGCGATCGGCGCGCATCTCCACAAGAGACGTCTTCGCGAGCACTCCGATCATCCCGCCCAGACCGCACAAATAGCGGCACCACGACTGGCGCTCATATATGACGGCGACGAAGACAGCGGATATGAGCATGGCAACGAGCAACAATCCCACGTTGAACGGAGAGCTTCGCATATTGGTCGCTGTTTCGAGCCAGATAATGAAAAGCACCGCGCCGGCGACCAAGAAGTCGCTGTGGTTGCGCAAGAATGCAGGAAAAGGCCGCTCCAAGGCCATGACTTTTTTGGCGAGATTACTGAGAAATCCTATGGGGCAGAGCGTACACCAGAAGCGGGCCCATAGGAATGCGCCAAAGACAAGCGTGGGCCAGCCCAAGGCCCAGCTAAAGAGCGCCCCGGGATTCTGCAAAGGATCGGCAGGGCCGAGGAAGAGTAGAACCAGCAGAATGAAGAAGAACGGAGTAACTGCGCTCTGCAAAATGGCTGGGAACAATGGACTCAACAGCGATTGACGTACCGGCCTGAAGCGGAGCAAGTTGAACTTGCCCGCGCCTTCTACTCGCTTGAGGTGAAAGTAGATATCCTCGGGCCTGAGGACCCCGCCCTCCGAAACCATTACGGCCCGCTTGAGGGTAGTGGAAAGCTCCAGATCGTTTCCCGGCCAAGTGTAATTCACCAGCGTCTTGAGGGTCTCCGGCGGGACCTTGACAATCTCCTTGCGCAGTTCCTGGCTATATTTGCTGAGGTAGTGCTCCACGAGAGCAGAAATCTCCCGGCGTCTCTTTCGGAGCGGCGGGATGCTCAAAGACCTGTCCAAAAGGCCATGAGCAAGCGGGTGTTTCTCGGGAGAGATCTCGGCAGGTTCAAGTTGGGTGGTCGCAACGAGCCTGATTCGCACCGGATAGAAGTCTGAGCCCCCTACGCGGCGGAACCGGCCCGTGGAAATGGCTTCCAAGAGTTTGCTCTGCATCCCTGAGGAGAGGTGTTCAACTCCCCGGACCAACAACGTGCCGTCTTCCGTCAACTCGATGTATCCGGGCGTCTCCTTTTTCCTCCCATCGGGCCCCATTTCTTCGGAACCAAAAAAGAGACGCATCTGGTCTTCGGTGGCATCATTGTTCAAATCCGATGGCGGACCTGCAACCTCAGCGAAGGGGTTATCTACTCGGCCCCTTAACAGGTCTAGAAGAAGGAAAACATCCTTGTGGTGATGGCTCATCCGGTAGATAGCGTGGGCCAGCACCTCCTTTCCGACACCGGTTTCTCCCACTATGAGCACGGGGCCTTCCGACTGGGCCAATTCCTGCGCATCGTCGACCAGGTGCTTCCGGACGTAATCGCCGATCACATAGTCCGGGAAAATGTGTTCTTCTCTGCTAATGAGCGCCTGTAGAGCCCTTCGCCTGATCTTGCTCCTCAGGATCTGTCGGTCCAGCCGCATCACCTTGCGCGCCAGACCCCGGACCACGGAGAGCGCAAATTCAGGATTCTCCTTGACTATCTCTTCGAAATCGCCGGACGCGATCTCGAGAACCTGACAATCCTCGTCAGCTACCACTTCTGAATCGGACGGAGAGGGCTGCCCTGTAAGGAAGCTGATCTCGCCAAAGATATCTCCTCGCCGTAGGCTGTCGACAGCGATGTCCTGATCGTCCTCGTCTCGCAACATGACACTGGCTTGCCCGGACATGAGCAGCCGAATGCGGTCTCCGGTGTCGCCCGGAGCCACGATGGCATCACCGGGGCGGTAGTCGTGGATCTCGCCTTTTTCACGGACAAGCGGCCGCACTTGCTCGGGGAGAAGACCGAGAGGGTCAGCAGAAGCGTCGGTTGGAAGGGGTATCTTCAGCATTCATGAAGGGAGTGAGGGAGCCGGCCCACGCGCGACGGCAAGCTTGATGCCGACTGTCAATACCATGGAGAGCTCTTGCTGCGAATCGCAACCGAAAGTCCTCCATTTCCCTCTGAGCTATCGTCTACGGCCAAAAGGCCGTTCGTAGGCTGTCGAGAGCCTGCTCTTTTACTTATACACCTTTTCACGCGGGCGAGCAATTGGGCGTTCTCAACGGCTTGTGCGGATTTTGGTCCTGGAAGGAGGGCAGACGCGCGGGACGGCCTCTACCACGAGGGGCTCTGATCCTTAATACGCAGAGGGGCTGTATCGATGCTCTTGGCGAGACGTTCCAGAATAGTCTTCAGAGATGACGAAACGTAGAAGCTGATGGCCGGCGTAGGAGTGTGCAGCGCGGCCAGAAATGTCTCATTGCGACACCGCAGTACAATGAGTTGAGCTTGCTGCTGATCGGAGTCCGGATCCTCGCCGAAGTTTGCCTGAAAAGCTCTGTCTTCCAGGTACGCTGCCCATCCGTGTTTCGCTATATAATCCATGGCTTCTTGACGCTTGCTTTGCCCACCGGATTGGCCGGCCGCGCTGTCCGCAAGTAAGGTCACCGGGCCTCGGTACAGCAGCTTTTCAACCACGAAGGAGTATCTCTTCCCATACAAGTTGACCTTGAAGTTGGCTCCCGGAATAGCTTCCCGGCGGGTGGAGAAGAGCTCCAGGGCCCAGGAATGGTTCTTTTCCGGCTCGTGGAGCACGTATGTCTGGATCGGGGGTGCGCCGTGCAACGTAGGGGACACGGTTTCGCCACCCTCGAGTGTCTTCTCGCTTTCAGGCATGGTCCCGTAACGGCGGGCCTTCCAAGCCTTATATTCGTCCTTTGTAAAGGATCCTTCGCGAATCATCTCTTTCAGGAGTTCCTTGAAATTGTCCAGGCTCAGCCCGTACCGGGATAGCACATGCCGGGTCCGCGCGCCTGCGCGCATGTCACGAATGATCTGGTCTTTGATGCTCCTATCAAAGGACGATGGAGACACGTTGCGTACGATTCCTTCCAGGAACAATTAGATTGAGATAGCCCGCCCTGATAGCTCTTGAGTGCAAAGGCCGCTAGCCCCATGAGCTGTCGGCCGCAATGGAACGACAATTATATTAGCATAGATTGGCCCTCATCCACCACCCCAAAGCCTCTGTGGAAAAGGCTCGCACCTTCCCTATTCCTGGAACTAAAACCGCGAGCGTTGCCATAGTGTGCCGCGTACATTAAGGGTAATCCTGAGGGTTCGGCGGTTGGTCGGTTTTGTTCTTTACCCAACTCGATTATTGTGAGAGTATTGTTTACCATCGCGGTCGTATATGAGGGGCAATCACGGCCGCTGCAATGGCCCTTCCTTCTCCGAACTGCTGCACGACCGAGACGAACGATCACGCATAACTCACTGGAGAACCAGGGCCTCCCTTCACACACACCCATCGGGACAGGAGCTCCTAAGCATGAAATGGCTGGAGACTCTCGTCTTGGCCTCGGATCGAAGCCCGCAGCGTGCTTGGGAAATGAGCGCTGAGCCCCTCTTCTACAAATGTGAAGACCCACAGTGAGGGAGCGAGCAATGAGAGAATACTCCCCGGACAACGTGGCATCAGTTGGCAGGACGCCAATGGTGCGACTGATCAAGATTTTCGATCCGTCCAAGACACTCGTCTTGGCCAAGATCGAAGGTCGAAACCCGGCTTTCTCGGTCAAAGATCGTATCGGTTATTCCATGATCAAGGACGCGGAAGAAAAGGGACTGATCGGGAACGGAATCGAGATCATTGAACCGACGAGCGGTAACACAGGCATTTCTCTAGCTTTTGTCTGTGCGCTCAAGGGATATCCGCTCACCATCACTATGCCGGAAACCATGAGCATTGAACGGCGAAAGCTTATCAAAATACTCGGCGCCAACCTTGTTCTCACCGAAGGCGAAAAGGGAATGAGAGGAGCGGTGGATCGAGCGTACGCGATCGCGAACGCCAATCCGGACAAGTACTTTATGCCTCAGCAGTTCAAGAATCCTGCCAATCCTAAAATCCACGAAGAGACCACCGGACGGGAGATCTGGGAGGAGACCAAGGGAGGCATTGACGTTCTGGTTTCGGGTGTGGGGACCGGCGGAACCATCTCCGGGATATCTCGCTTTATCAAGCAACGGCAAGCCAAGAAGATTTACTCGGTCGCGGTAGAGCCTTCTGAGAGCCCGGTCATCACACAGACGCTCCAGGGGAAGGAAGTTGTCCCGGGGCCTCACAAGATAGAAGGAATCGGAGCCGGCTTCGTCCCGGACGTGCTCGATTTGAGCCTTATTGACGAGGTCGTCACCGTTTCCAGCGATGAGGCGGTTACCTACGCTCGCAGGCTTGCTCGGGAAGAAGGAATTCTGACAGGCATTTCTTCAGGCGCTGCGGTGGCTGCATGTGCAAAACTTGTTTCGAGGCCGGAATTCCAGGGGAAGACCATTGTGACGTTACTGCCCAGCGCCGCGGAAAGGTACCTCACGACCGCGCTTTTTGAAGGGCTCTTCGATGCACGAACCGGCCTATGATGTATTTCTGTCCGCGGTGTGCTGGGCGAGCTGAGCGGGGGTTCGCGGCTCCCATCCCCTCTTGCGTTTCAAAGGGGATCGTGGCAGACACAACTGAGTAATTTGATTTCGACAGGGGTGAGGAGCGATGAAGACCGATAAGGACTGCATCTTTTGCAAGATCGTTGCCGGAGAGATTCCCTGTTTTAAGGTGTACGAAGACGACAAGTGTATTGCTTTCATGGACATCAGCCCTCTCAATACCGGGCACTTGCTCGTTGTGCCAAAAGAGCATTTCGGGAACATCCTGGATATAGATCCGGGAACGTACGGCCACGTGACGGGGGTAGTGTGCAGGCTCTCCAAAGCTGTTCAAGAGGTGGTTCGGCCGGAGGGCATGAATGTGCTTCAACTCAACGGAAGGGCGGCTAATCAGGTTGTGCCGCATCTCCACGTGCATCTGGTGCCGCGTTGGCACGGTGACGGGATACGGATTTCTGAGTGGGAGCCGGTACCTGGAGATAAGGAGTCCATTCGGAGCACGGCAGATCAGATCATAGCCAAGCTCGGGCAATGACGGCCACATCGGGATACGACCACCGAATGGGAAGAGCAGTACGGCGCGTGGTTCGCGAATAGTAAACGTGAAGTTGAGCGCTGGAGCTTTGCAAGAGAAAAGAGCGGGCTTTGACTATGCTTCTTCATTAGCACGCCATCAACCGTGCCGGCCCAAGAGCAAAACGGTCGGCATTGATGCTATGTTTGGCATGGAGAATGCCCACGGCACATGGAATCGATGCGAGATGAGCGCCCACTAAGCATCAAACCTGAACCTGAGAAAGAATTCTTTCACTACTTCGGGAAGGATCGCTTTATCCATGTGTGGTTTGCGAACAAGCGAACCAGGATGGCTGCGGTCCTTGTGCCTCTCTTCAAAAGGCTCGGGCTCGTTCCGGATACCATTTCGTACATCGGGATCGCGCTCCTGGCAGGCGTGGTGCTCTATTTCGTGCGCAGTCCGTTGACCGCGGTCATCTTCCTCGCCGCGCACATCCTGTGCGACGGCCTTGACGGCGCATACGCACGTTATGCAGGAAGGGCTTCTCACTCGGGGGCTTTCACCGATCTGGTGTGCGATCAACTGGGCATGGTGGTAGTTGCCACCTTGGCGGTATTCCATCACTTTGTGGAGCCGCTTCTTGGCTGCATATACATTACGCTCTACCTCATTGTGGTGGTCTTTGGCGTGATCATCAACTTCATGGGTTTGGGGACCCGGATCACGCTGACCAACAAATACTTCTTGTACGCCATGTACGGGATTTGGGCAGTCTGGGGGCGGAACTATTTTCCGCTGTTCATGACCATCTGCTCGGTGCTCATGGCCGGCGAAGTGCTGGTAGGATATTTTCGGCTCAAGAGAGGAATACGGAAGAAATTCGACGCAGAAGTGCGCTTCACCGAAGGTGACGCCTATTCGAGTAAGCTTAACTACATCTTGAACGCGGCCGTGCCTCTGTCCGTGCTTCTCGCCATACTTGTCTGGGCAAACCAGGTACCTATCAGGGCAGTCCTGGATAATCCGAAAATGCGGGTCGAATGGCAGCCCGGCCCGGTGCTTATCGCAGAGAACGAGCTCGCACAGGTGATCGGTTTCGCTGTCCAAGAGGACAAGTTCCTGGTCATGTTAGAGACCGGTGAAGGCCCCAAAATCGTGCGGCGGACGGACCTTTCCGGAAAGACTCCGGTCGAAGAATTCGTACTTCCCAATTACATGAATCCGGCCTTCAACGTTTTTCCCGTAAAGGACGGCGTGCTCTACCTGGTCGATCGAACCACCCACCTGCTCATGGGAATAAATCTGGAATCATCGTTCCGAAACGGCCGCGCGGTCATTCTTCTCACCCTGCCGATGAGTCATCTGCGGATTACTGCCATGGGAGCGATGCAGCACAGAGGAAAAGACGTCTGGCTGGTCGCGAACTATCTGTATACCCGAAAGACGTATCTCATCGATCCGAGCATGGCGATGGCCGCGGGCTCGATTCTGAGTGGGCGAGAAGCTGCTTATGTCAACGGTGGGTTCCCGTCCGGGCTTGCCATATGGGAAGATACAGTGCTGGAGCTCAATAAGTCACCATGGCGAAGCCTGATCTACGTAGCTCCGCTCAAGACTTTGCTCCGCGGCAAGGGACTCTTGGACGCTCGCACCACGTCATTCGCCCCACCGGATGATGACGCGCTGGGCCCCGCGATCCAGGGGTCCGATCTGGTCATGCTCTCCAGCACAGGACGCATATTCCGCACGCCAATAAAATCGGTGGTCAAATAGAGGCGTCAGCGCACCAGGAAGAACTCGGTGAACGGATAATCGTCCGTAATCAGGGCACCTTTGGGCCTGAGTCGGTCCACAGCGGCCTTGTCCCAGAGTAAGAGTCTGTAGAGCTGTTCGGGTGTCGCACAAGACCGGTCGTACTCCGCGAGATCCTGCACGAACGCGGGGTCTTTGAACTTCTCATTAACCCGTTCTCTGAATTCCTGCCACGAAACCGGTTTGAGCGTTCCGATGAAGTAGAAGCCCCATCGGTGAGGACCGCTCCACACGGAGCACTCGGGGAACACTTCACTGAAAGTCCGCAGGATGGCGAGTACGTCCTCGTCGCCCCATCCCCCTGGAAACCACAGACACATTACGCCGTCCGGCGTAAGCCGATCTCTGCATAATTGGAAAAATTCCCGGCTGTAGAGGTTTACGGTTCCGGCGCTGTAAGTCGGGGGAGCCGGATCCACGGTGATCACATCGTATTTCTTAGGATTGAAGAGCAGGTGGTTCCGACCGTCGTTCGCGATCAAGCGAACGTTCTTCTGGAGCACCTCATCCGCGTCGGGATGGTAGTACTTGAAGAGGTCAAAGGTCTCCTTGACCAGCTCGACCGCAGCAACGTTTAGTCCCGGATGCAGCGTAGCGCTCCGGACCGTGGTCCCCATCCCGAAGCATACAACCAGCAGCTCCTTGGGGTCGCGGGCAAAGAGAAGCGGCAGGTGCGCCATGAGTTTTGTCTCAGTGCACAGAGAAGTCATTCCGATGCCGTTGATCCAGAGACGTTTCCGGCCGCTTGTTGCGAATGCGGTAACGGTTCCCTCCAAGGTCTCGCCGTTGAAATGAACCTCTGCGTTTGGGTGAACAGGGGGTTCGGCCGGGTTGGCCTGGGCCGCGCGGAATATGCGATGCTCCACGGTGGCCAGAAACGGGTCATTGCCTATTGCCCCCCAGGTCAGGGCTGCAAACACGAGGCAAACTGGCACCAAAGTCGCGGCCCGTATTCGAATCCTGGCTGGTTCCATTGCCACTAAGATGATCCCAAGCAGCGTGTTCATCCCTGCCATCAGGATAACCGCTCGCGTTGAGCCCATAACAGGCACGAAGAGGAAGCCGGCAAGGAGCGATCCCAGGATACTGCCAACAGTGTTAAATCCGTACAGTCGGCCTGTTGCAGCCCCGGCGCTCTGCGCACTCCTCGCGTAGCAATAGCCGGCCACAGGAAAGATCAGCCCGAACGCGAAGGTTAGAGGAAAGACCAAGATGAACGAGGCAACTACGGGCACGCTCCAGCCGAACACCGATTCGGCCCAGGCGCTGTCCAATGGTACGAACAAATAGAGGTTCACCACAGAGAGCAGGCCGACCACCAGTTCCAGGATCCCAAACACCGCAAGGGGCGAAGTCAGCTTTTCCAGAAACCGGTTCATGGTCACGCTGCCCAGCGCGATACCAGTGAGGAAAAGGGCCAACATGCCGGAAAACGCGTAGATGGAAGTTTCAAGGAAGAGAATGAGTTGACGAGTCCAGATAACTTCATAGGCCAAGGCGGTGAAGCCGCTTACCGCAAAAGCTAGCAGAACCGCTGCCCTCACGCGATCGGGGTAGGGGGATATGGCACTTTCACGACCTGAAGAGACCGCTGCGGTTGCAGGCACTCCTGGCTGCCGTCCTTCGCGCCTGAAGAGAAAATAGGCTCCGGTAGCCACGAACAGGTTTATTACCGCACCGATATACATGGTCTTCATTTCGCCCACCAGGCCGATTGAGAGGAAACCGCTCCAGACGACGCCGTTCACCGCCCCGAGGGTGTTAATGCCGTAGAGCAGGCTCAAATGCCGTCCGAACCGGCTGTCCTTCCTGACCAGATAGGAAGTGAGGATGGGCAGAGTTCCCCCCATCAGCGTCGTCGGAACCAAGAGCAGAACGAAACAAACCACGGCTCGTGCGGCAATCGTAACGGTGAGATTCCCTTGGCTGAGATCATGGACGTATCCAAACAGAGGAATAGACGCTGAAAGCGCGTACGGAACGAGCAACGCGGCGCCCGCGATGAGGAACTCCAGCGACGCATACATTCTTAACGGATCTTGCCGTTTGTCCACGATTCGGCCAAAGAGGAAGCTCCCCAGCGCGAGCCCGGCCATAAACGCAGCGACCACGGTTGCGGTTGCGTAAACGGTCACGCCTGTTACGCGAGTGAGCATCCTGAGCCAAACCACCTCATACATGAGGCCGCTAATTCCTGAAGCAAAGAAAAGGAGGTAGATCAGGTGGCTTTGTTGCATAAGTTCAATTCCTCGTACAAGTGAAAGAATGCTTCCAGACTGTCGGAAAAGCTTTCTGCTTCCGCCTTGGAGCTCGCAGCAGCAGTTGGTGAGGACATACCATCATAGCACGTTACAGTTCCAAAGGAAGAGCCCGTCTACTTCGTAGGCCTTGGCAAGTTAGCGATTGATCGTCCGGCCGCGGGTGCGCTATGCTGCGTTTTGGCCTGAGCCTCTAAAACGGGATCAGAATTTGCAGCAAAAGGTTCTGCCGGGCTTCGGACAAGTAAATCTGCCCATGATTGAAGAACAAAATTTCTTGAATCCTAGTCCCTGCACTCGCAGCGGCCGGTTAATCACATACGCTTTCTTTGCTGGCCTCTTCATCTATCTGTGGCTTTTGGGCGCACTGGGACAATCGCCGGTGCACGATTACTTCGATGAGATCGGCATCAGGGATGCTGCTACTACCTTTTCTCATTTCATATCCCAGCCGAATCCATGGAGCACGTTCTTCAGAGTGGCGTTCCTACACATGGAGGGGCCTCTGCAATTCATGCTCCTCAATGCGTGGGCGTATGCGGTCGGCGACATCCTGCCGTTGAGCCCGGCCACGATGCAGTTTCCCAATACGCTCTTCACGTTTGTAGCGAGCATATTTGCCTATCTGATCGGAGCGCGGCTCTATTCAGCTCGATTCGGCTATTTATGCGCGCTGATATTTGTGCTCAGTCCCTGGTGGGGCGAAACAATACGAGTTCCGTGGGTGTTCAATACGGTATCCACGCTGCTACATTTTGCCATCTTTTATTTTCTCATGAGCTTTCTGCTCCATCCTGAGAGCCGGCTCTACCGGGCCGCGGCCCCTGCATGTCTCGCTCTATATTTGCTCACTGCATTGGATTGGCCGTCATTTTTATTCGCCCTCGCGGTATTTGTGATTATCAGCGGTCGATTCGGCACTGTCTTGCGCAATCCTTACAACATTCTACCTTTGTCGGTGGGGCTCATCCAGATTGCTTGGCCGATTTGGCTGTTTGTAAGCGGTCAAAGGCATGTGGCTCATACTTCGGTACTGTTGTACCCATTTGTGCGCTATTCGGAGTTGGCCACCAATCCCGACTTTCTTGAGAGGGTCGTCTGGAACGTGCTGCTCGGTGACGGTCTCCACCTGGCGCTTGCCGCCGCGGGCATCGGGCTCTATGTTCTCAGGGAACGGACCCAGTTATTAGCGCGTCGCGTACAACGCTCTATGATGGACGCGCTGGTCATCTGGTTCTTGATCGCTGTGGCCGGGCTTGTTTCGTCCTCAACATCCGCGACCTATTTGTATGTGGTTGCATTGCCGACAACCGTGCTGGCTGCGATGAGCCTTGCAAGATTCCCAAGGCCTGCAATTGGCGTTGTGTGCGCGGTAATGCTGGTATTTCAGGTGTACCTTACGTTCAGCAAGGATTTCACGCCATACGACGATGGTGACCGTCGTGTGCCGGCTGCGGCTTGTTTCCTCATAGAGCAGAGGCCGGACCTCCTCCGAGAAGATAAGACCGCGTTCCTGCCGAGGAATATTGCAGCCGCGGTTGGGCAATACGCGAGAGGGCAAAACAAGCGAGTCGTCATGCCAAAAGACTTCCCCACCGATCGACGGAAACATGCAATCGGTTCTCCCGAACCCATCCTTCACGCGTTTGTGGATGCATACGAAAAGAAGAACGAGCTCTTGGCAGATTGGCTGATTCTCGATACCGAGCTGTTTTCCAAGGACATACGATCCAGAGATTTCTATCGCCGAATTCAAAACGACCCGAACGTGCACTGGATCGCACGATTCACAGATCCCAACCGAGGCGAGCTGTACCTAGGCGAAGTGCAGAAAGGGAAGGGCCCTCCAGCAGAGAGCGCTCCGGCCCTGGACACGCGCACGCTTTCAGAGTCCTACATCAACAAATATGATCGCATCAACTTCCTGAAACGCAATGTGCAATATATAGATCATTTCTGATCGGCCGGCCCTCGATGCAACTTCGCTTTCAAGCGCTGCAGATGACTTCCATCAAAATCAGCACGGATCTGCTGCCCAGGTCAGTGGCACCCAACAGACAAGCCGTATCGGCCTTGAGACGCCACGGACCTAAGCTTTGGCCGGTCCGTGGCTGATCCAGAGGATTGTTCGTTGGTTGACCACGCACTCGTATTACGCCTGTAGGGGCGCACGGCCGTGCGCCCCTACGAAGCACGCTGCTCGGGTGCTTCTTTGGTGTCGTTTGGAGCTATTCAGTCTGCTGAAACATCACAGCCACTCGTGGACGTGTGTACCGCAACCCTCTCGGAACATTCAGCGGCCCGTATCGCAAGGCTCCTCGCGCCTTGACGGCTCATGAGCGCCCGAGTATAGTACAGAACAATGCTTGCGTTCAGGCCCATCCCCCGGAGGTTCATGTGATTGTTGCACGAAGGAAGCCATTCCCTGAAATCAAGGGGATGCTCGACCCTTACTCGCGTGTGCTTGTGGCCGGCTGTGGAACCTGCGTGGCTGTTTGCCTGGCTGGGGGGGAAAAAGAAGCCGGCGTGCTCGCGTCTCAGCTGATGATAGCCGCCGGCATGGACAAGAAGGAGTTCTTTGCGTCAGCAGCCACGGTTGAAAGACAGTGCGATCGAGAGTTCCTCGAACTCTTCCGGGACCGTGTGACACAGGTCGATGCGGTAGTTTCTCTCGCGTGCGGAGCAGGCATACAATTCTTCGCGGAAATGTATCCTCAAGTTCCGGTATTTCCGGGAGTTGATACGAGCTTCATCGGCGTTGCCGAAGACGCGGGCGAATGGTCGGAACGGTGCCGTTCGTGCAACCAGTGTTATCTGGGCATCACCGGCGGCATTTGCCCGGTTACCATGTGCAGCAAAGGACTCCTGAACGGGCCGTGTTCCGGGCCGATTCACGGAAAGTGTGAAGTTGACCCGGAGCGAAACTGCGCCTGGATCATGATATACGAACGGCTGGAACAACAATCCCGAATCGCATTGCAGGAGACGCCCGTGCCTCCGATGGATCACGGCCTGCGCCTGCATCCATCCCGATTGATCCACAGCGCTTATAAGAGGAGGTTTAACATTGGGTAACCTCTTCAAGCAAGGGCTCCAATCGGGCTCTTTTCAGATTGTAGCGCGGGTGATTCCGCCGAGGAGCACGAATCTCGCGAATGTGAGCACTCTGGCAGCGTCGTGGAAAGGTAAAGTAAACAGCATTCTTGTTGCGGACAATCCTTCAGCGACATTGGGAGTTTCATCGTTGGTGGCGGCCGAAAGGCTCGTCAGAGACGGCCATGATGTGATCGTGACTCTCTCGTGTCGCGACAGAAACAGAATGGCGCTTGGCTCTGTCGCGCTTGGCGCTGCTGCGCTGGATATCGAATCGATCCTGTGCGTTTCCGGCGATCATTTCAACTTTGGCGACAACCCCGCGGCAAAGCCTGTTTATGACCTGGATTCGGTTCAATTAATCGGGATGTTGCGACACATGCAAAACGGGAGCGGCGCCGCAGAGAGCAATCCTGCCGAGCCTCTCTCCTTTTTCCTCGGAGCCGCGGTCCGTGCGACGGCAGAACATTCCATGCCCCATCTGATGAAGGCGCGGAAAAAGATTGCGGCGGGTGTGGAATTCCTCATCACGTTGCCGATTTTCGCAATCAAGGAGCTGGAACCGGTGCTGAGCGGTCTGAGCGGCAGTCCTGCAAAGATCCTCGCCGGCGTCTTGCTGCCTTCTTATGAACAGATCCAGGGCTACCAGGATGGATCGATTCCCGGCACACTCATCCCTGAGGATCTCGTGCGGTCCTGGAAAGATGCAGGCAAAGACGCGTTCATCTCTTCTTCTGCTACGCACGTGAAAAAGTTGATTGCTGAGCTGAAGAGTTCCGGGAAAGTTGCCGGCGTGTGTATAAGCGCGACGGGGAGAGAATCGGAAATCGAGGGGCTTGTCTGAGCAGAATGATGAAGACCGATGTTGCCATCATAGGAGGAGGCATTGCAGGTCTTTGGTGTGCCTACGAGCTCTCCCGGCTGGGTTTCCGATCCGTCATAGTAGAAAGAAACGCGCACTTAGGCGGCCATGTGGCCTATTATTGTTGCAAGGCCACGGACAAATGCCAACGATGCGGCGCTTGCTTGCTTGAAGACGTGCTCGACACAATACAATCCTCCGACAAGATCTCTTTCCATCTACAAACAAACATTTTGCGCGTGGAACGGGCGAACGGTAGGTTTAGCCTGAAGTTGCTCCGCCGGCCCTCGCGAATCCATCCCGATCAGTGCAACGATTGCGGTAAATGCCTCGACACTTGCCCTTCGCCGGGCGCGCTGGCTCGGACGGCCACTGGCGATCGTCTCTTGATAAACGAAGAAGCCTGTCTGTTTTTCCGAGATCGTTCGTGCCGAGTTTGTGTTGATGTATGCCCTGAAGGTGCGGTCAATCTGGCAGCTTCTAACGAAGAAATCAGCTTGGATGCTTCGTCGGTCATCCTCGCTACCGGCTTCAAGCCATTCGATGCGGGCGAGAAACCCCGTTTCGGGTACGGTCGCGTCCCTGGCGTTATTACAGGACTTGAGCTGGACCAGATGCTCAGGGCGGACAATTTCGATGTCGGTAACGGCGAAAAGGCGCTCCGATCGGTTGCATTTATCCAGTGTATAGGAAGCCGGGATCCAAGAATAGGCCGGAACTATTGTTCCCGCGTTTGCTGCGGATATGCGCTTCGTTTGGCAAGACTGTTGCGCAGCCGCTCTCCGGAGATCGAGCCCTCCATGTTCTATATGGATATTCAGACATTCGACCGGGATTTCGAGCGCAGGCTCGACATAGCTCGAAAGGAAGTGAGACTGATCCGAGCCATTCCCGCGGAGGTCCGCAGTGGGAGCGAGGGTCGGCCTGAGCTGATTTATCACGGACCGAACGACGAGAAATTGTATGAATCATTCGATCTGGTGGTTTTGAGCATTGGTATTTCGCCGAACCCTGCTATTGCCGGGCTTGCGGAGCTCCTGGAAGTTCCACTCAATGAAGATGCGTTTTTGGGAGTCAATGGTGACGAGGTCATGACAGGTACTTCCGGGGTATTCGTGGCGGGCGCGGCCCAGGGACCAAAATCCATCGAGGAAAGCGTTTCCCACGCGATCAAGACGGCGGCAAACGTGGCGTCGTATCTAAACCGCTCCGGCCAGGGAGACAAATCGTGAAAGTGCCGGAACTCGAATCCATCTTCCTGAATCGGGGCCCTATACCGGAGCAGAGGGACTTCCGCCGCGTGCTTGTCCTTGGGGGCGATCTCGCGGGCGCGGCGCTTCGCGAGCGGCTTGTGTCCGAGGGATTCGAGGTCGTGGAGCTCGGCAATAATGGCACCGAGGCAGAGTCCACAGGCAACGGCGGGGCCGCGGGCCAGACACTGAAACGAATTGATGGCTTTGTAGGTGGCTTCGAAGCGTCGCTGAGTTCCACAAAGGGCTCTTCAACCGGTCGGTTCGGTTTTGTGGTCGCCGCGCAGCCTGCTCAAAGACTCGCCAAGTTTGGCGACTACGGGCTTGGCCCCTCCGAAAAAGTGATCTCTCTGTCGCAGCTTGAAGCGCTGCTCAAAGGTGAAGGCACGTTGCCGGAGCCCAGAGGAGACTGGTTCCATGCAGCGTTCCTGTGCGGATTGGAAGGGGACGCGGATCCTGCGGCATTCAAGCGAGTTTTCGACGCAATTGAGCAGCTCAGAAGCAAGGTTCGCGTTCAGCCGTACGTATTGACCCGGCACGTGAAAGTAGCCGCAGACGGCATGGAGCGGCGATACCGGGAGATCCGAGAAGCCGGCACCCTCTTCTTCAAATTCGATGAAAGCGGACCCATTTTCGAGCAAGGTCTGGACGAGCTTTCGATTGTTTTCACAGACCCGATACTCGGGGTAGAGCTGGAATTGGCTCCGGATATCCTTGTGGTAGATGAGCACCTCGCGCCCCCTGAATCGCTCCAGCCGTTGCTGGATCTGATTCCGTCATCTGCCGCGACTGCGCCGTTCCTCCAGCCTGAATCTTCAAGATTCAGCGGCGTGAGGACACCCAAAGCAGGCATCCTCGCCACAGGAGCCTCCCGGGGACATTTCAGCCTGGAACCGGATGCGTCCGATGTCGAAGCCGTGGTAGTGGCTCTCAAGACCTCGATGACTGAAGAGATTCCGGCAGCGTTTCCTGGGCCGCCGATCGTGGACCCTGCCAAGTGCACGATCTGTCTCACGTGTGTCCGCCTATGTCCTCATGGAGCCATGAGCTTCCGGAAGCGTGCAGAAGCCGATCCCGCGAGCTGCGTTCGATGCGGAATCTGCGCTTCCGAATGCCCGATGGAGGCCATTCGGTTGGAGCCACCGGAGGGCCAAGGGGACGTTATCGGTAAGGTAAGGGGAGCGCTTTCCCGGGCTCAAGATGGAACACGTATTGTGGCCCTGCTCTGTTCCCGGTCGGCAGCCCACGCAATGGCCGCGACAGGTCCGAGGCTGACAGGGAACGTCATTCCTGTTGTGGTGCCGTGCGCGGGCACGGTGGATGTATCCGCGGTGTTGAAGGCTTTTGAACTGGGAGCTGACGGAGTCCTTGTTGCAGGGTGCCACACAGGCAATTGCGCATCGATCTGGGGAACGGTGCTGGCTGGAGGTCGTGTCTCCCACGCGTCAGATATGCTGGAAGAGGCCGGGATCGATCCGCGTCGTTTGATGTTCGTTACCCTCGCGAGCAACACACCCGGCGCGTTTGTCCGGGCTGTGCAAGAGCTCTCTGATACGATTACGCGTTAGTGCCATCAAATAGGCGACGATAATGGACAGCTTTGGTGGGGCAGGAGTCCCTGCCGGCCCGATCTGGTTGATATTATTAGGCAAAATGTGCCGGCACGGAGGCCGGCACCTACCAAAGCCCAAGCGGCAATCGGACATTATTTTTGGCACTTGTTATATGCGTTGGGAGAAAGGCGTTTTCCTGGGAAGGGCATCCGCCGCCACGTCCTCAACGGCTGTTGATTCCTGAAAGCGTATCTATGGGCCGGCAGCTGTGCGGAGTGGTGAGGGGCCTTGTTCTCGCACTCTTTCGGTCATAGTGCGGACTGCTTCGACGAACTTTTGGGCCATGGATGCGCTCATGTTGAACATTTCCAAGCGACCGGGATCAATACCGGCCTCTTCCAGCAGCTTTTTTGTATACTCCACAACCTGCCGAGCACACAGATTACCTTGGAGAAAATGACATTCACCTTCCATGCATCCCGCGACAAAGACAGCGTCAGCCCCGTGGCGGAAAGCTTCCAGCAGCAAGATAGGTTCGATCTTTCCGGTGCATAACAATTTCACGATCCTCACATTGGGTGGATATTGCATCCTTGTGGAACCGGCGAGATCCGCTGCATTGTACGCACAATACGTGCACGCAAAAGCTACAATTTTTGTATCTTCTACATCCATGTAGGTACTTCCTCGCACCGACTGGGATAGCTGACCCATCGGCCCAAAACTGCCCAAAGCTACTGGACGCCACGCGCGTGGCCATCTTGTGTGCGCTATGCCTAGATCGTGCAAGTGGTGGAAGCGTTTAGGAAGATAGGAGTTTTTGGGGAGGGGTCCGGGGAGGCCCATTTTTCAAAAAAGGCCAACCCCGCCCCAGCATC